>NZ_JAKRMU010000009.1 GCF_022345965.1 Corynebacterium sp. ACRQK | reverse complement strand
GGTTGGGGGAGGGAGCGGAGGGGGAGTTCATTGCACGAATCACTGTAGCGCGGTGCACAATGGAACCATGACTTCCAGCCAACATCAGACCCCGCAGCAGGCTTGGGATAGCCTGCGCGAAGGCAATGAACGTTTCATGCGCGGCGATTCCGACCACCCACACCAGGATCTGAGCCGCCGGATTTCCCTTCAGGAGGGGCAGAAACCCCAGGCCGTGGTATTGGCGTGTTCCGATTCCCGCGCGCCGGTGGAGATCCTCTTCGACCAGGGCCTCGGCGATGTCTTCGTTATCCGCACCGCCGGCGAGATCACCGACCTGTCCGTGCTGGCCTCCCTGGAATTCGCGGTGGACTCCCTGGAAGTACCGCTGGTTGTGGTGCTGGGACACGAGAAGTGCGGCGCGGTTGCGGCTGCCTCCCAGGCGTTGAACGGCGGCGACATGCCCGCGGGATTCCAGCGAGTGCTCGTGGAAAAGGTCACACCCTCGTTGCTGTCCGCGAAGAAGCGCGGCATGGAAAGTAGTGACGCCTTCGAACGCAACCACGTGGCGGAGATCGCCGACCATATAGTGGATCGATCACCGGAGATTCAGGCGCGTCTGGCCGACAACCGTTGTGCCGTTGTGGGCCTGCGCTATCGCCTGTCCGATGGTCTGGCTGAGCCGCTGGTCAGTTACGGCCTGGATATTGAGGGTGCACAGCGCGTTCACTAGGAGGTTTGCGGGGCACACCCCGTGTCTATGCGCCGTCTTTTAGAGGGCAGCCTCTAGCATTAGTTACGTGACTGATGAAGACAACAGGCGCCCGTTGCCACGCGAAGTGTATATCCGCCGCCGCATCGCTGCGGTGGTGATCTTGGTCGTTGTTATCGGTGTGATCTGGGCTTTGATCAGCCTGGTCAGTGGGGGAGGGGACTCCGAGAACACGGCGTCCACCGAGACTGCCATCACTACTTCCGAGCAGCAGGATATGACCAGCTCGCCGGAGCCGCCGAAGGGCTCGGAACCGAGCGACTCGGAGGACGAGAAGGCGTCCGAAGAAAAGGACAGAGATAAAGACAAGGACGACGAGGGCGACGAGAACAAGGGCGAGAAGAAAGATTCTTGCTCGCTCGCCGACCTGCGGGTAATTGCTCGACCGGGTGCTCCGACGTTCAATGCGGAGCAGCAGCCTAACTTCTTCGTGAAGATCGAGAACCCGACGAATGCGGATTGCGACATCAACTTCGATGATTCCCCGCTGAAGTTCGAGGTCTTCACCATGGGCAACTATGAGCGCGTGTGGGGCGACATCGACTGTAACGAGCCGGAGGTTGTCGGCGATACGAAGATCAAGGCTGGCGAGTCCGTGAACTACGAGATGGCCGCCTGGTCCCGTACCACCTCCGCGCCGGGCAAGTGCGAGGATCGCAAGCCGGTCGATCCGGGCAGCTACCTGCTGTACGCCCACGTGGGCGACAATACTTCTCAGCCGGCCTCGTTTAACCTGCAGTAGCCAGTAATGGCCTAGTCAGTAGATAGGCAGTAGTTGACGGCCTGGCAGAGCGTGGAAACCTCCTTTACTTTCATGCCCTTCGGGGCCTCGTAGTGGCAGTTCTTTGGCACCAGTGCGGTGTGGAATCCCAGCCGGTGGGCCTCCGCCAGCCTTTGGGTGAGCTGCGGAATGCGGCGCACCTCTCCGCCTAAGCCCACCTCACCGAGAGCGACTAAGCCCAGGGGGAGCGGGGTACGTTTTGCGGTGGAGGCCAGCGCAAGCCCGGTGGCGAGGTCTGCGGAGGGTTCTAAGATCTTCATCCCGCCGACCGTGGCGGCGTAGACTTCCTTATCTGCCAGTGGCAATCCGCAGCGTTCGGAGAGCACAGCCAGCACCATCGATACACGCGAGGCATCCATGCCCGTCATGTAGCGCTTCGGGTTCTTAAACTCGCTGTTAAGGGCCAAAGTTTGCAGCTCGCCGACCATGGCGCGGCGCCCGTCCATCACGACGGTTACTGCCGTGCCGGTCACGGATTCGGTGCGATGGTGCAGGAACAAACCGCTGGGGTCCGCGACCTCCTGGATGCCGTGGGCGGTCTGCTCGAAGCAGCCGACTTCGTCCGTGGCACCGAAGCGATTCTTGATACCGCGCAGAAAGCGCATGGAGGAGTGCTTGTCGCCCTCGAAGTTCAACACGACATCCACCAGGTGCTCGATGGTGCGGGGGCCTGCGACGGTGCCCTCCTTCGTCACATGTCCCACCGCGATGACGGGCGTGCCCGACATCTTCGCCAGGGTTGTCAGTGTACTGGTGACCGCGCGGGTTTGAGCCACGCCACCGGCAACGCCTTCCACTCCAGTGGCCTGCATGGTCTGCAGGGAATCCACGATGATCAGCTCCGGGTTCAGTGCATCGACTTGAGCCAGGCCATTCTCCAGGTCGTTTTCGCTGGCCAGATAGAGCTTGTCGTGCAGCGCGCCGGTGCGTTCCGCGCGGTGGCGCACCTGCCCCACGGATTCCTCCGCGGTGAGGATCAGCACCGTATGCCCCTTCTTGGCCCACGCCGCAGCAACCTCTAGCAGCAAGGTGGACTTACCCACGCCGGGTTCGCCCGCCAGCAGCACAGCGCTGCCCGGGACAATGCCGCCGCCCAATACGCGGTCTAGCTCCCCGATGCCCGTGGGGCGGTGCTTGGCGATGGTTGGATCCACCTGGGTGACCGGTTGGGCGCTGGCCCCTGGGACTAGGCCGCCGGATCTGCGTCCCCCACCGCGGCGCGCCGCACTACCGCCAGGACCCGCAACACCGGCGAGCCCCATTGCGCCTAAGCCCAAGGAGCGCGTGTCCCGCTCCTCCAGAGATCCCCATTCCCCACACTGCGGGCAGCGCCCCATCCACTTCGACAGCTGGTGGTCGCAGGAGGTACAGACGAAAACCCGGCTTGCTTTGTTCGACTTACTTGCCATGCCCACAACAATAAACGCCGCCCCGGACAACCAAGGTCCGGCGGCGGCGTTTGTTCGATTTCGAGGAAGTCTAAGCTGAAGCTTACTTCTTGGGGCTTACTTGTCGGTCAGGCTGCCGTCCTCGTCACGGTGCAGCTGGCCTGCTTCCGGAACGTAAGCGGAAACCGGTGCGCTCAGCTCAACCTCGCCGACATCCAGCTTGAAGGTGACCTTCTTGTGGCCGCCGACGTAAACGTCATCCAGACCCTTGATGGAGGTGGTGGCGTACTGCAGCTGCTTCTGTTCCTTGGCCTCGATGTCTTCCATAGCGAACTTGCCATCGGCAATCAGGGAGCCGCCAGCCGGAATCTCGGTCTTTTCTAGGCCGGAGATCTCCTTGCCCTCCACCTTCACGGACTCAACCTTGACTGGCTTACCCTGGGTGTCTTCGTTGGTGATAGTGAACTTCAGAGCCAGAGCGTTATCCGGGCCGACAACCACGGTGACGTCCTGCACGTCAGCGTGCTCAGCGGTGCCGCTAGCACCGTTGACTGCGGCAACCTGGCTGGAAGTCTGGGAAATCTGACCTGCACCACACGCGGACAGCGCGAGTGCGGAACCTGCTGCGACCAGCGCCAGCGCACCACGGGCAAAGGTCGTCTTCAGCGGCTGGGCCTTGAGGGTCTTCACGATGCGTTCCTCCATCTGAGGCATGTCTTAAAAGCAGTTGAATAAAAACGTCTGCACCCAGCCTAGCCTGTAGGGGGCCGGTACACCTAGCCAAGGAAGCCTTTAGGGTTAATTAGTGCCCCCTAGTGCGCGCTTGCAGGGGATTCTATGCCCCAAATGCGGGTAGTGCGGCTGATTGCGGTAGAATCTATCGGGTATTTACGCAGTGCCTGTCACAGTCTTTCGGAAGGACGTTAGAGGAACACTTATGGAGTTCGCAGTCGGAGATACGGTCGTTTACCCGCACCACGGCGCCGCCGTCATCGAGGGCATCGAGCAGCGGGAGTTCAAGGGGGAAACCGTCGACTACCTGGTGCTGCGCATCAACCAGGGCGATCTTTCCGTTCGTGTCCCGGCCGCGAATGCCGAGAAGGTTGGCGTGCGCGACGTGGTGGGCGAGGAAGGCCTGCGTAAGGTCTTCTCCGTACTACGCGAGACCGACGTGGAAGAGGCCGGCAACTGGTCCCGCCGCTACAAGGCGAACCAGGAGCGCCTGACCAGTGGCGACGTGAACAAGGTTGCCGAGGTTGTGCGTGACCTGTGGCGCCGTGACCAGGATCGCGGCCTGTCCGCCGGTGAGAAGCGCATGCTGGCCAAGGCCCGCCAGATCCTCGTGGGCGAGCTCGCTCTCGCCGAGGGAGTGGACGACAAGAAGACCGACGCACTGCTGGCCGAGATGCAGGCCGCCATCAAGCGTCACCGCGAGGCCGCCGCTGCAGCCCGTGCCGCAGGCGTGGACGAGGATTCCAAGTCCGGTGGCTCCATTGATCTGGACGACGAGCTGGACGGCGAAGACTAAGCCGGGCAGGCGCTGTGACAGCGAACGTCTACGCACTCGTCGCCGCCGCCGGTAGCGGCACTCGCCTGGGTTTCGATACCCCGAAGGCTTTCGTCGAGCTCAACGGTCGGTCGTTGCTGGAAAGGTCGCTGGACGGCCTGGTGGCGTCCCAAAGCGTCGAAGAAGCGATCGTGCTGGTCAGCGAGAACATGCGCGACCACGCCGAACGCATCGTCGACGATCCCATCAACGTCGCGGAGTGGGCGCCCATGACCGTCAGCGTGGAGCTCGGCGGCGGCGAGCGATTCGACTCTGTGTACGCGGGCTTGGTTGCGATCCAACGACGGCTAAGCGCTGCGGGCGAGGCCACCGCGGGGCGTTTTGTGGCTGTCCACGACGCCGCCCGCTGCCTCACCCCGCCCGCCATGATCGCCGAGGTTGTGGACCGCGCGCGCCGTGGTGTTGCAGACGGTTCCTGGTGCGGGGCGATCCCGGTGTTGCCGGTGGTAGACACTATTAAAGTTATTGACGCCCCCACCTCCGGCCCGCGCGCAGGGCAGACGGTCGTGGAGCAGACCCCAGACCGCGCTAGCCTGCGGGCGGCCGCCACGCCACAGCTGTTCGACCTGGAGAAGCTGATCGAGGCCAACGAGCAGTACCTGCGCACCACGGAGATCAGTTCCGCGCACGCAGTGGATCGGGTGGGTGTTTCGCCGTTGCCGCTGGTGACGGACGATGCCTCACTGATGGAGATGGCAGGCTTCCCGGTGGTGGCGGTGGATGCGGACCCGCTGGCTATGAAGATCACCACGCCCCAGGACTACCGCGTGGCGCAGATGATTTTGAATGGCAGCGAAAGTTAGAAAGCCTGCAGCAGACAGGTAGAACGTAACCAGAGGCGAGAGGCAGACCGCAATTGAACACCCCACACATTATTCCCCGCGTAGGCATTGCGACGGATGCTCACCAGGTGCAGCCAGGTAAGGACTGCTGGATGGCTTGCCTTCTGTGGGAGGGGCAGGATGGCTGCGAAGGACACTCCGACGGCGACGTGGTGGCGCACGCGGTAGTGGATGCGCTGCTCTCCGCCGCAGGCCTGGGGGATCTGGGCAGCTTCGTCGGGGTGGGGCGCCAAGAATACGACAACGTTTCCGGTGAGCGCCTACTGCGCGAGTGCCGGGAGCTGCTGGAATCCAAGGGCTTCGTAATCGGCAACGCGGCGGTGCAGATGGTGGGAAACCGCCCGAAAATGGGCACCCGGCGCGAAGAGGCCGAGAAGGTGATGGGCGAGCTGATCGGCGCGCCGGTCTCCGTCTCTGCGACCACGACCGACCACATGGGTTTCACCGGCCGTGGCGAGGGTGTGGCGGCTGTGGCGACAGCGGTTGTATGGCAGGCGCAGAACTAGCTATTGACAATCCTTTTATGTCTTCGTAGGTTTGTTCCATCACACAGAATCTCTGCGCACTAAAGGTCTGAAACTTCCTTGTCGAATAGCTACTCATTTTCTTTTAGCTACCCGCGCTCTAATGAAGGGGTCGAGGTCCACTCGCTCGAGGTTCCCACTAGCCCGACGGTCATACTGGGTGTCAACGGTGCCGGTAAGACTACGCTTATGAAGTTGCTGGTCGGTCAGCTAAAACCGTCCAAAGGCGCTGTGCCGAAGTTGGGCCGAGCGGTGTACGTCCCGCAGCATTTCGAAAGCATCAATGGTGCGCGTGTTGTTGACTATGTTTCCTACGTCGCCTGGCTTAATGGTGCCGGTTGGACGGAGAGCAAGAGGACCGCGGCCTATTGGATTGAATTCGTGGGTTTGAAGGAACACGCACATAAGCAATGCAGCAAGCTGTCCGGTGGGCAGCAAGCTCGCGTGCAAATAGCTACAGCCCTGAACTCTAACGCGGAGCACATACTGCTGGACGAACCCAGCGCCGCACTCGACCCACTGGCGAAGCGGGATCTGCAAGGGCTCTATCGATCCATTGCGAAAGCGGGCGTTGGCCTTTGGGTTTCTAGTCATCAGCCCTTGGAAGTGGAGAAGCCGTTCGAGCATGTACTCGTGTTGCATAGAGGAAAAGTTGAGTTCCAGGGGCCGTTGAGCGATTTTCTGCGAGTTGGGCGCGGTTCGCTAGAGCCGAGGGAGTCACATCGCTATTCCGACACTGTGAGAAACCTTGCGGAAGCATTTTCCAGGACCGGTGGCCATGGCGAGGATTAATGCGATCAACGTTGCTTTGGTGCTCGCGGCTTCTGTGCTTGGATTGCTGAGCATTACACTCAACGCTAACTCGGTGCCTACGCAGGACAACGCAATTTCCAACAGCTTGGCCATCTACTATTCGCTGGGGCCAATCTTGGGCTTTATCGGTGCTAAAGAGATGGCACGCTTCCGTTCCTTTCTTAAGTCCCGCGGCTCTGTGCAGGATGTTTTTAGGGTCTGGCTCAGATCCTTGACGATTCCGCTATTGCTCGCGGTGGTAGTGGTGTTGGCGTACCTCGCAGTGCAGCTGGCGGATATCGGATACGTAGAGTCCGCACAGTCCCTTGCAACGGGGCTGGTCTTTATTGTTCTTCACGGCGTGGCATGGCTGAGCTTGGGGGCAACTTTAGGGCTGTACCTACCAGCAATTGTGGCGATCGCTGTCGGCTTGCTTCTTCCTTATATCCTGGTCGCTTACCCGGTGTCGCTCTCAAACGTGGCGTGGCGACAAATGTTCGGGCAGCCGTTCAGCTCTTGTTGCCAAGTATCACAGAGCGTGGACCCGATTCTGTGGAAGGCTTCGGCGCTGGTGCTGGGGGCAATTTGCGTTTGCTCGTTGCTGTTGACCGCTGCTTTTCATGGAAATTGGTTTCCGGGACTTTCCGCGTGGCCACTTCGCGTGGTCGCCATTGTTCTACTCGGTGTGAGCTGTGGATTAGGCTACGGAATCGCCCAAGATGGAAACTACGATTCCGCGATGCCCCGTCCCCAAGAGCGCATGATCTGCGACGGAGCAATATGTTACTGGCGCGAAACCCCATCTGAGCAGGTAGATGCTAACCGCAAGGTGTGGGAATCTTTGGGCGTCACTACCTATAGGCTGATCGACGCCGAGACGCAACGGGACGGCGACATCTGGCTCGTCCGCTCGAGCCAGCAACAGGAAGTAAAGCACGCGCTCCTGGTCGATCTCCTCAGCAACGAACCTGCGCTTAAGGGGGCACCATCGTGTTGGGGAACTCCGCAGGAACCAGTATCAGTCGCGGAGGCTCTTCCCGATCTGACGGAAGAAGAACTGGAACGAGCCACACTGACTCCATCCGGGCAGTGGCGCGGGGTGCATGGCACGAATGAGGGAGTGGACGTGACGTTCATCCTGGATCGGGCGAACTCCGAGTGCTGGGAGGGATAGTGTCTGCCCAGCATCGAGCACAAATTTATTGGCGCGGTCATTCCGCGACCTATGCGGTGATGCTTCAGGTATTCGGCGTCGTGGGCGCCGTCCTGTTCGGTACGACCACGATTCCCATTCCCTGGGCTTCGTGGAGTTCGTCCGGAGTTGTTCCGTTTAACTTTGTGTTCTCCATCGCCATCGTTAGCTCCGCGGTGATGTTCTGGGATAACCGGCTTTCCCAGCTAGAAGAACTAACTGTTCGCACGTGGGCGGCCTGTGACTGGCTTTTCCTCGGGCTTTGCCTGGGGGAATGCGGCGTTGTCGCGCTCCTGGGCAACCCAGGCATGCTGCAGTACACGCTTATTGCATTGTCGGTGATTTTCGGTGCATGCCTCGTAGCGGACCTGCGCAAGAGTTTCTATGGCCTGCTGCTGCTAACTGCCGCTCAGTGCCTGCTCATATCGGTATTGCCTAGTACATACCTGCCATTGTTCTGGTCGCCCAGGATCGATGTGATTGTGATTGCGCTTCCCATCTGCCTGCTACTTTTCGCGGCAGTGCGGAGCGCCATCAAGAAGGCTGAGCCCCGGTTGGCACAGCTCAGCAGTTAATGCGGTTGCATATTTCCCCAATGCCGTCGATAGCGATGCGCACCTCGTCGCCATCGGCCAGGTACTGCGGTGGGGTCATGCCGTGGCCGACGCCCTCTGGTGTGCCCGTCACGATGACGTCACCAGGTGCCAACGAGGCGAAATTACTGATGTAATCCACCAGATCCTGCGGCTTAAACACCAGGTCGGCAACGCTGTGCTCCTGGCGGAGTTCGCCGTTGACCCAGGTGCGCAAGACGGCCCCTTCCGCAATCGGATCGAAATGCTCGGCCGGCACCATCCACGGGCCGAAACCGCTGGAACGGTCCAGGTTCTTGCCCTGCAGCCACTGCTGGGTGCGGTACTGCCAATCGCGCTGAGAGAAATCATTCATCACGGCGTAGCCCGCGATCTGGCCGGACTCGCCCATAATGACAGCGAGCTCGCCCTCGTAGTCCGCCTGCGCGGAGAGCTCCGGGGGCACAACGACCTCGTCGAACGGGCCCGCCAAGGCGGAGGCGTACTTCACGAACAGGGTGGGGTGATCCGGAATCGGGTGGCCCATCTCCGCGATGTGTTCCCGATAGTTCAGGCCGACACAAAAAATTTTCCCCGGGTTCGGCACGACCGGCCCCAGCTGGTCGGCGGTGAAGGAAACGGAGGGGAGGAAATCCAGCTCCGTGCTGCTGATCTGCGCCTTGTAGGGGAATTCGGCAAGGAGCTTGCCCTCACCGCCATCGGCAGAGAAGGAAGTGACTGCAATTGGGCGCCATGCACCCCGGTCATTGAGGCGGATGGTGGCAAATCGCGGGGTGTTTTGAGTGCTCATGTCTTCCACGATACTGACACGCATGGGCAAAGAGGCCGGACGCGCATGCCTATACTGTGTGGTGTGACTTTGCGAATTTACGACACTGCCGCCCGCCAGCTCCGCGACTTTGAGCCCATCCGTGAAGGCCATGCCTCGATCTATTTGTGTGGAGCGACCGTGCAGTCGATCCCGCACATCGGGCATGTGCGCAGTGGAGTTGCCTTCGACATCTTGCGCAACTGGCTAGAGGCCAAGGGGCTGGACGTTGCATTCGTAAGGAACGTCACCGATATTGATGACAAGATCCTGACCAAGGCCGCGGAGAATAACCGCCCGTGGTGGGAGTGGGCAGCCACGCACGAGCGCGCGTTTAACTGGGCTTATGACCAGTTGGGCGTCACCCCACCTTCCATCGAGCCTCGCGCCACCGGGCACGTACCGCAGATGATCGAGTACATGCAGCGCATCATCGGCAACGGCCACGGCTACGCCGCAGACGGCAACGTGTACGCGCAACCCGCGACGATCGATAACTACGGTTTCCTGTCCGGCCAGAAGCTGGACGAGATGGATCAGGGTGAATCCGCGGGTACCGGCAAGCGCGACCCGCGCGACTTCACCATGTGGAAGGCAGCCAAGCCGAGTGAGCCGGCCTGGGACACCCCGTGGGGTCGTGGTCGCCCGGGCTGGCACATCGAGTGCTCCGCGATGGCTACGACCTACCTGGGGAGCGAGTTCGACATCCACTGCGGTGGCCTGGACCTGCAGTTCCCGCACCACGAGAACGAGGCCGCGCAGGCGACCGCAGCGGGCGATGGGTTCGCGCGCTACTGGATGCACAACGGTTGGGTGACGATGTCCGGCGAGAAGATGTCGAAGTCTCTGGGCAACGTGCTTTCTATCCCGAATGTGCTGAAGCTGGTGCGGCCGGTTGAGCTGCGCTACTACCTGGGCAGCGCGCACTATCGCTCGATGCTGGAGTACTCCGAGGCTGCGCTGGGTGAGGCCGCTGCGGGCTACCGCCGTATCGAGAAGTTCCTGGTGCGCGCTATTGAGTACGTCACCGGAGAGACCGCTGTGGACCCGCAGGCGCTGCCGGTGGGCGAAGTGCCGGAACAGTTCGCGGAGAAGATGGACGACGACCTGGCCGTGCCGCAGTCGTTGGCTGTGATCCACGACGTGGTCCGCGAGGGCAACAAGCTACTGGATGCAAAGCCTACGGACGAGGCGAAGCGGCAGGTTAAGGAGATCGCCGGGCAGGTTCGTGCGATGGCTGCCGTGTTGGGCGTGGATCCGCTGAGCGAGACGTGGCTGGAATCCACCAAGGCCGCCGCTGGCGGGTCCGACGTGGCGATGGGCGCCCTGGATGTGCTGGTGAAGGCCGAGTTGGAGCGCCGTGCCGAGGCCCGCGCGGCCAAGGACTGGGCCACCGCCGACGAGGTGCGCGACCGCCTGGCCGAGGCTGGCATTGAGGTTACGGATACAGCCGATGGCGCGAAGTGGTCGTTGAAGGGGTAGTTCCATAGACGTACTCGTCGGGTTGTAACTCTGATCCCGGAAGCTCGACCTCGTCGTCATACATTTCTTCGGGTACGAAATATTCTTCGTCGTTCGACCACATGGGGTTCAGGCCTGGCAAGAACCAAATGGTGGCGGCAGAAACGATGGCGATGATGATGCCGCCCAGTGTTGCGTGCTCCGGCGGGATGTACCAAAAACCGGCCACAATCAGGGCGCCGATGGAGCCGATACACAGGGGGAGGAAGAGGTTCAGATTCAACCTGTTTGCGGTTCTGTATTCGACCCAGTCCTCGCTGGGGAAGCGGCTGCGGGCTTGGGAGCGGATCCGGCGCTGCGTTTTCTGAGAACATACGACGCATGCGATGGCGACTAGTGCCAGCCCGACTCCGGCGATAATGAAGTCGCCGACTACTGCGCCGTATGCCATCACGCCGATCGATACGGTTAGGGCAAAGCGTTCGGTCGCGGAAAGCGGAATTGCCTGGTGGGGGTCTACTTCAGGGTAGAGGTTGGCCAGAGGGGCCGGGGTGTATGCGGTCATTCTTCGCGTCCTTTCTCGGGGGTGAGAGGTGGGGGTGGGGGACGAAACTAAACACAAGATGCTTTCGTCTCTTAGGCTGACTCATGATACTTTCAGCTAAGTAGAGCCTTACCTAATTAAGGTAACACTATCCTAAGGCAATGGGTAAAACCTAGGTAGAGGTAAGGCGGCGCAAGTCTTTTGATGTTTCAGTTTTGAGTAGGATCAGCATGCATTTTTCACCGTTTGGATCACGTCGAGGCTCCTCGCGACGGTTGTTCGTCCGCGCATCCACGGCCGTGGCCGCCACCTCCGTACTTGCCTTCGCTCCCGTAGCATTTACCACGGTCGCTACCCCCGTTGCCTCAGCGGCGGGAACCTGTGAATTCAATTGGGGTATCAAGCAGAGCTACCGTGCCTATATCCAAGGCCCTGTCGCTAAAGGCGGATGGGGTGGCGACGGTATCGGCTTTAATGGCGATAAGACCGGCCCGAATGGGGCCTTCCAGTTCCGCCCCCAAAAGCCCCAGGTAAACGGTGATACGGTGACGGTTCCGCTCAACGGAGTTCTCCGTTTCAACGGCCACAACTATGGCGGTGATGACCTGTTAGATATGACGCTCTCCGATTGGAAGGTGCGCGCAAAGGGAAAAACCGCCGAGATCCTGGTGGACTATGTCTCCTATGAGTCGGACATGGTCAATAAGAGCAAGCGAGGAGCCAAAATCACTGGCGACGATGAAGTCATCGCCAAGGTGAACCTGTCCACCCCGGTGACCCCTGGCTCAGGGAGCGTGAACCTTTCTGGTTCTACGACACTTACTCAAGGTGGCAGCCGGCTGTTTCTCGCTTACAATGCGGGAACCTCGATGGATCCAACCAGTGGCTCAGTGGCTTTGGACGGCAGCTGTGGATCAGATTCGGGCAGTGGCTCGGGATCGGGCGAAAAGCGTACGCTGACCACGATCGATGGCAACTTCACCGGCTTTAACAAGGAAGCTATGGGAATTCTGTCTGAGACGAACGACACGATGAACGCCCTGACCACTTTCATGGGTAACTCCCAAGCCTTCTTGGACGAGTATGAATCTTTCGTCAATCGCGGGAGCGTAAAGAACGGATCTTCTAGCGGAAGCGACTCCGGAACTAGCTCTACCTCCGGAACGAACTCTAACTCCAACTCCGGTTCTGGTGGTGGGTCGGCCTCTGGCGGAGCATCGCTTGGAGCAGGGAACAGTGGTGCGCGAAACGGCGGAACAGGCGGCGGGTCGGCCGCCAGCGGAGGCGGAACAACCCGGGGCGGTGCCACAGCAGGTAGAGCAGCTGGTGGCGGTGGAGACCTGCACTGCGAGTCGGTCAAGGCAGTCGAAAGCGCCAAGGCATCGTGGGCTCTGAAGGAATCCTTCCAGTCGTACATCACCGGCTCTATCGCTAAGGGCAAGTGGGATTTGAGCGGGGTCGGATACAGCGGCGGCAAGTATCAGTTCACCGGCAACGGCGGCAACGTCGATACGTCTTCTCAGCAGGGAACGATTTCCTATGGTGGCGCGATGCAATTCACCGGTCACAACGGAATTCTCGACCTGAACATTGCGAATCCGGAGATCCAGTTCAACGGTGGAACAGGAAGGCTTGTTGCCGATGTTCGTTCTTCAAACATGGAAGGGGAGAAGCGAGACTTCGGGCGCACAGTGCTGGGAGACCTGAGCTTTAGTTCCCTTGATATCTCGGATAACTCAGTAAGCGGAGAGGCGAGTGTATCGCTGACCCAGGATGGCTCTGTGGCTTTCGCCGAATTTTACGATCCGGGAACTCAACTAGCGCCCATATCTTTCAGCGCCCAGCTAGGTGGCCAGGGTGACTGCGACGCAGTGGGCGGTACGACAGCATCTGGATCGAGTGCGGGTGGATCGGGCGGTGGTTCTTCTGCCGCGCACAATGCTGCCGCCGCGAAGCTCGCCGGCAATAAGGACGGTTCCGGCAATGGCGTCGACGGCGATTCTTCATCGGCGGGGTACGAAAACGGATCGAGCAAATTCAAGGTTAAGCCTGCTGCGGCTGAGGGTCAGGATGAGAACCCGGCTACTTACCTTCTCGGATTGATCGTAGGAGTCATCGTCGCAGGTGGAAGCATCGGTCGACTGGTTGTAAGTAATCCGTCTTAATCCGCCTACTAGGTGGCAAGACACTGCTTAGTTAGAAAGCACGTTTTAATGTCCATTGTTCTTAATCGAACTGTGCGGTTAGCGTTCCGCACCTGTGTGTTGTTTATCTGCACGGCTAGCATCGCTGCGTGTGGTGTTAAGGGCGCCTATGAATCCGAAGCTGATGCTGCTCTGCGAAACGACATCAAGAATGCTGCTGATCTGCAGGATCCTCGTAGCTTTGAGGGCGTTTCGGAGGTCAAGGACTTCACGGATGTGGAGCCTGTGACCAAGAATCCATCCCCGAAGCTGCCGGTGGAGCTGACCGACGCAGACGGCCACGATGTCAAGGTTAATAAGCTCGATCGGATTCTGGCTCTTGACCTGTACGGTACTTACACTAAAACCCTTACTGGCCTGGGTCTTGCCGATCGGATTGTAGGCCGCACGGTCTCTTCTACTGAAAACATCTTGGCCGACAGGCCAGTGGTCACTCAAGGTGGGCACAACATCAACGTGGAAGCCGTGTTGTCGTTGGAGCCGGATATCGTCATCGTGGACCACTCCATCGGGCCACGGGACGCTATCGATCAGATTCGTCAGGCGGGCGTGACCACCGTGGTCATGGAACCGACCCGCACGATCGATTCGGTAGCCGAGGACATCACCACGCTCGGTGCTGTCGTGGGCCTCCCGGAGGATGCGGAAAAGCTTGCGGATCGCACAGTCGAGGAAATAAATCTGGATAAAGAGACCATCAAGAAGATGGTGCCCTCCACACCGATGCGGGTGGCATTCCTTTATGCCCGTGGAAATGGTGGAGTGTTCTTCATCATGGGCGAAGGGACCGGAGCAAAAGACCTGATCGAGGGCGTTGGTGCGGTTGACGTGGGGACGGAGAACAACCTTTCCTACATCGAACCAGCCAATGCGGAGTCGCTAGCTAGGTTAAACCCAGATGCGTTCATCATGATGACCGGCGGGTTGGAATCCACCGGAGGGATCGAAGGCCTGCTCAAACGCCCCGGCATAGCTCAAACCACGGCAGGACAGAAGCGGCGCGTAATCACGATTCCAGATGGTCAATCGTTGGCGTTCGGCCCCATGACTGGGCAAACACTTTTGCGGACAGCGAAGGCGTTATATGACCCACACGGTTAATACGAACGAGTTTCTCCGGGCGCGAACGCGCCGATGGGTAGGGATTTTCGGTGCACTGGTGGTGCTAATGCTTGTTGCTGCGGTGCTATCGATCGTGCTTGGACAGTACTACGTGCCACTGCAGGATTTAGGTTCAATCTTGCTGGGGAAAGACCATCATTCAGGTCTGGCCTCCAGCGTAGTGTGGGATATTCGCTTGCCACGCATCCTGCTGGGGTTCCTAGTCGGCGCATGCTTGGGTGTGGCTGGAACATTGATGCAGGCGGTGTTTGCCAACCCTCTGGCCGAGCCATCGATTATTGGCGTGACCTCGGGCGCCGGGGTTGGTGCGGCGTTGGCAATCGTCTTTAACCTTGCTTTCTTCGGCACGTTCACCGTTCCGTTCTTCGCCTTTCTTTCCGCATTGGTTGCCGCTGGCCTGATTTACCAGCTAGCACGAAGTCAAGGCCGAGTTGTGGTTATCAATCTGGTTCTCACAGGTATCGCCGTCAATGCCGTGTGTGGAGCAATTATCTCCTTCATGGTCTATTTGGCTCCGACCGCAAGTCGGGAAGAGATCATCTTTTGGCAGATGGGATCCCTAAATGGTGCCCAGTGGAAGCACGTTTGGGCGGTTTTGCCGATCACGATGGTGGGAATTGCCGTAGCCCTACGGATGGGTGGGGCACTAGACGTGCTTGCTTTGGGTGAGAAAGCCGCTGGTCACACAGGGATCAATGTAAGTCAATTGCGAGCGATTGTGATCATCGCTGCGACCGTACTCACTGCAGGTGCAGTTGCCTTTGCTGGGCTCATCGGCTTCGTAGGGCTGATTATCCCGCACCTGTTGCGAACGGTCATGGGACCGGAGAATTATCTCCTCATCCCTGCTTCTGCGCTTGGCGGGGCGGTCTTGATTGGTCTGGCCGATGTGGCTGCCCGCACGTTGATTGAATTCGCAGATTTGCCGATTGGCATCTTCACTGCCCTTGTCGGCGGCCCGACTTTCTTCGTTCTGCTGCGCCGAATGATGAGAAAGGGGATGCACGCATGAGTGTTCACGGTAGCGATGCGACTACTAACAGTATGGCTATCGGCGATAAGGCCATTGAGGTATCTGGCCTCGCCGTCGACGTTGGCGCCAAGCGGTTGCTCAGTGACATTAGTTTTGTCGCTCGTGCCGGCGAGGTCACAGGGCTCATTGGGCCGAATGGTGCTGGTAAGTCGACGCTGCTCGCCGCGCTGTCTGGGGATATTAAACCTACTGAGGGTGTGGTTTCCGTCGCCGGATTAGACCCCTCTCGGGCCGATGTAAGGGCAATGGCGCAGCGCCGTGCGGTGTTGCTTCAGGATGTCCAAGTCGCGTTTGAGTTTCTTGTTCGAGATGTTGTGGCGATGGGACGGCGACCGTGGCGAGGGACAGTCGATAGCAGTGTGGATGAGCTCATTGTTGACGCTGCTCTGGACGCCACCGGTTCCACTGCGTTGGCAGTTCGTGACATCGTCACTCTTTCCGGTGGCGAACGTGCTCGGGTTGCGTTGTCCCGGGTTCTGGCCCAGCAAACACCGGTGGTGTTGTTAGACGAGCCGACCGCGGCGATGGATATCCGTCATCAGGAACAAGTCTTGAGCTTGATGCAGCAGATCGCTCACAGAGTTGGAACTGCAGTGGTGATTGTGTTGCATGACCTCGACGCAGCTGCGGCGTATTGCGATCACATCGTCTGTCTATCCAATGGGCGAATTGCCGCCGCTGGATCGGTTGATTCGGTCTACACCGACGAGATTCTCTCCAGCGTTTATGACTGGCCCATCGAAGTTGTCCGCAGTGCGGATAATGACGTCTCTGTCCGTCCGCGGCGGAGGGATCCGCCAGCTGCAGTAGCTCAACTGCTTTCTGCATATCAATCCATCCCATTCACTAGGGCTAAGTCCCTAGGATCCATTCATCAGGAGTAATTCTCATGTCTATTAAGTCAACTCGAAATGTCATGCTCGGCACTGTGATGACTTTCGCCCTGGGCACTGCTGCACTTTCCGTCCCCGTTGCATCGGCACAGGATGGCGCATCTCAAGCTCAACCTGAATGCAAAACTGTTATCACTGGCGGTACCTTCAACTGGGGATTGAAGGAGAGTTTCCGCAGCTACATTCTGGGGAATATCGCTAAGGGAAGCTGGGAGACGAAGGGTGAGGTTAAGGAATCTGATCCTGCCAACAAGAAGTCCAAGGACTTCCAATTCCAATTCCAGGTAGACCCAAGTGTATCTAGCATTGAGGTCGATTCCGAGGGCAATGTAACCAAGGCAGAGATCGGCACCAAGCCGTCCGATGTCGTTTTCGAAGGCCATCATGGCGCGTTGTACTCGAACTTCAAGTCCCCTTACATCACGGCCGAGGGAGCTAGTATTCAGGGCGGCGCCAGCTATGAGGGATACTACGTGCCTGGCAAGCACATGACTGAATATACGCCTGAGGACCGTATCGAAAAGAACAAAGTTTCCGGCAGGGACGTGTTCTCGAAGGGTAACGGAGACTGGAAGGTCAACGGGGATACTGTCACGCTGGATGCAAGCAGCATGACCTACGTTCCTAAGCCAGGAACGGATGGGGGCAAGAACATTGTGGAGGGCGTAGACGTCCTATTCATGGGCATTTACTCGGCGGAGTACAAGCCAGAGCTGGATGACATCAATGTTTCTCTGACCACCGAGAAGAAATGTGAATCGCCAGGGGAGCCGAATCCGGGTGATGAAGGTGGTTCCGGCCCGGACAACCCGGACAACCCGGACAACCCGGACAACTCGGATAACCCGAGCAACCCGGACGACCAGGGGCAAGGCCAAGGTTCGCTGGGCAAGTTTGGAAAGGTGTGGAACTACATTCTTGGCACGGTCGGAATCCTAGGCATGTTGGCGATCATTGGACACGCGATCAACGTGTCTGGCGCTCTCGATGGCATTCACAAGAAGATTGATGAATTCCTGCGCCACCACAACTTGCGCTAATAACGAGTTCCCTGTTCTCGTTCAGCGACCAATTTCAGATTCCACGCGGACCTTGAAACTCTTTCGAAAGGAATAACGTGATGGCTTCGACCTCCACACTTTCAAACACAAGCTTTAACACAGCCGAGCCGATTTCTCAGGCACTGCGCAATGCCACTGCGGAGGCGCACGGGCGCGCAGAAGGCTCTGAGTTCATGAGCACCCTTTTCAAAGGCGAGCTTGACGCTCAAGCGGTGTATGCGCTTTCGGGACAACTCTGGTTTGTCTACAGCGCTCTGGAGAACGCTGTAGACAGAGTCTCCGGCACTCCCATCGGGTCGGTTATTGCAGATCCGCGCCTGCAACGTCGCGCTTCGTTGGACCACGATCTGACGTATTGCCTCGGCTCCGATTGGCGCAAACAACTTGAACTACTGCCCGCCACCCGGCGGTATGTAGATCGACTCGACTCTTTCGGGGAACAAGACGTTGTACGAGTGATCGCTCACCACTATGTCCGCTACCTCGGGGATATTTCCGGCGGTCAGGTTATCGCTGCGCGTGTAGCAGACCTCTACGATGTCGATCCCGAGGCATTGAAGTTCTATGACTTCTCCGCTATTGGCAAGATCCCTCCGTACCGAACCAACTACCGTCAGCGCCTCGATAGCCTGCCACTCACAACGCAGCAGCGTTCCGCATTGATTGAGGAAGCCATCGATGCTTTTGGTATGAATTTTGCACTGTTCACAGATCTTTACGGAGTCTGCGCGTGAATCCACCTTTCTTGTCCAAGTCCACTTCCCGCCACTTCGTTGCCAGCGCCCTGGCCAGTTCCGTCGCGTTAAGCGGCATGGCGGTTCCTGTAGCACAGGCAGAGGAAGTGTCCGCCCCAGTGTTAGAAGCCGGTGCTTTTGCTTGGCCGATCAAAACCTCTTTCCTTAAGCATGTGCAGGGGCCGGTCGCTAGGGGGACTGTCATCGGTGATGGAGGTGCGGAGTTTAAGGGAAACCAGTTTGTGTTCCCGGTCAACACCCAAGAAACGAAGCTGGACCCGCAGGGTAATGGCACGATTGCCCTGGACGGCAGCGCACATGTGACCGCATACAAAGGTCTTGGTAAGAACGGCGGACCAGCTTTGGATGTCTCTTATTTCGACTTGAAGTTGAATGTCACAGGTCAAACGGTATCGCTTATCGGGGACTACTCCCTGTCCGGTAACACGGCGAACGATCCTACGCAGCTAGACAAGCGCGGCGACGATGAAGTAATCGTGACCTTCCTCCTGGAAGCCCCGATTGATCCAGGTAAGGATTTCGTCGCCCAGAACCGTCCCACAACGGCCGGTATCGGATTGCAGAGATCTCTACTCCGCTACAATGAGGGCGAAAAGCTGGAGGGCGCGGATGTGGATCTGCTGCTGGACTATGACGATGGCAAGCAGGTAGAAAATGTAACCCCGCAGGAACTGCAGGGAAGCGCAAGCGGGTTCTCCGGTTCTTCTAGTGGCAGTTCCAAAAGCTCGCCCCTTGGCATCGCGGCCGGTGTGATCGCCGCCATTGCGGCAGTGATTGGGGTAGGGGCACTGGCCTCCGGACACGTGGATTGGCGCGGAGTTTTAAAGAACTTCGGCATCAACGTCTAGAGGTGAAGCACCACACCACCCCATCTGCGAAGAATTGTTGGTCGTTCCAGCTGGTGCCGACAGGATTGGCAGTGGAAGTAACAAATTCACAGCAGGTGGGGTGCTTTGGTGTCCACATACTCGTGAGTCTGGTTCCAGTTTTGGGTGCCGGGAAGTAACATACACAAACGCACGTAGTCGACCAGGTAAGAGGGGCAATCACAGTGGCGGGCAACACCCAGCGCAGCGGAGGCGTGCGCAAGAAGAACAAGAAGGGCGCAACCAAGGGCTCTGGCGGCCAGGGGCGCCGCAGCCTGCGGGGCAAGGGGGCCACGCCGAAGGCGGAGGATCGCGTCTACCACGCCGCATACAAGCGCAAGCAGGCTGCCAAGCGCCGGGCATCTGGTGCGCACGACCGCTTCGCAAAGGACGATAACCAGGTGGAGCTGGTTGTTGGCCGCAACCCGGTGATTGAGTGCCTGCACGCCAAGGTTCCCGCCACCGCGCTGTACGTCGCGGAGGGCACCAAGAACGACGAGCGCCTGGCAGAGGCCGTCCATACCTGCGCCGACCGAGGCATCTCCGTGCTGGAGGTTTCCCGCGCAGAGCTGGATCGTATGACCGGCAACGGCATGCACCAGGGGATTGGCCTGCAGATCCCGCCTTACCAGTACACGCAGGTCGAGGACCTAATCGAGCGGGCTGCCTCCGCTCCTCAGCCCGGTCTGATCGTCGCGCTGGATAACATCACCGACCCGCGTAACCTCGGCGCGGTCATCCGCTCCGTAGCGGCATTCGGCGGCCACGGCGTGATCATCCCGGAGCGCCGCAGCGCCTCCGTGACCGCTGTTGCTTGGCGTACCTCTGCGGGCACGGCCGCGCGCCTGCCGGTAGCGAAGGCCACCAATATGGTGCGCTCTCTGAAGCAGTTCCAGCAGGCCGGCTACCAGGTTGTAGGCCTGGACGCCGGTGGCGACCACACCCTCGATACCTACGACGGCACCACCCCGACCGTCATCGTCGTCGGCTCGGAGGGCAAGGGGCTGTCCCGCCTGGTTTCGGAGACGTGCGACACGATCATGTCGATCCCCATGGCCAAGTGGGTGGAATCCCTCAATGCGTCGGTCGCCGCGGGCGTGGTGCTCAGCGAGTTCGCCCGCCAGCGTCGCGCTGCTAAGTGACGCCCTTTCGTTTTCGCCCTCCGTGTTTCTCAGCGGGGGCTTCTATTCTCTAAGGTTTGAGTCCCCGGATGTATGTCTCCACGAGCCAAGGCTGATAATCGGGGACAAGCTTTCGTGCATCGTCGGTGAGGGGGCGGGCGACCACCGCCAGGCCGAGGTGGAAATGTAGTGTGTCTACGTCCTCTCTGAGGAGTGCCCAGCGGCGTGCCCGGTGAAGCACCCTTTCTAACTGTTCCATCAGCTCGTTCATTCGAGGGGCGAGGTCTGCCTCGAAGTCCACGTTTTCCACAATAGTGGGCCCTACCTGCGTGACGATGACCCCTAGCTTGAGCTCCGCTACGCTATGGACGAAACTGTTCCACGTTTCGGCAGCTTGTTGAGCGTCGTCCCATCCCGTCGTGTGACGGTCGATGATGTTGATGAGTCGCTCGCGCCCGTAGTCAAAAATACCGATTAGTAGGTCGTTTTTGGCTGGAAAGTGGCGGTAGAGGGTGCCGATGCCCACGCCCGCTTCGCTGGCGATGGTGCGCATGGAGACGTCGATTCCGATGGTGGAAAACAGTTTCCAAGCTGCAGTGAGTATTGCCTGCCTGTTCTCGTGTGCATCCGCGCGCATTACAAACCTTCCGAAAACTTTTGCTCTAGCACTTGCATTCTATCTAAACGGAGCGTTATGATCCACTTTGTTCAAGCGGAACAAAGCGTTCCGATTAATGGGAAGTAGAAAGGGGAAACCCATGTCCAACGCTGTAGATACGCAGAAGAATCTACCAACCCAAACGCCCCCGACCCCCGAGCGCAGTGGTATCGGTCGCCTCACCGCCATCGTCGTCGCGCTCACGGGAATCATCACCCTCATGCTGTTGGCGTTCCTTACTCCCAGCATGCACTCCGGCCCGAAGGATCTCCCCCTCGCGGTCTCTGGCCCGGCGCCTGCTGTTCAGAAAATTGAGGGGATGCTCGAGCAGAAGCAACCCGGTGCCTTCGACGTCACCACCTACGACAATCCAGACGAGGTAAAAACGAAGGTTCTGGAACGCGAAGCGATCGGTGGCATCTCCCTCGGTAAAGATGGTGCAGTCGTCACCATTGCCAGCGGAGCCGGCTTTACCTTCAAACAGACCATGACCGGCCTCGCAGATGGCATGAAGCAGCAAGGCCAGAAGGTCACCGTGGAGGATGTCGCCCCGCTGCCCGATGGTGATCCCACTGGCATGGGTCTAAACACCCTTGCTCTGCCGCTGGCTTTTGGAGGCATGTCCTCGGCCGCGCTGCTGACCTTCGGACTCAAGGGGCGCCGTTGGGGCCGGGTGGTCGGCGCAGCCGTGTTCTCCATTCTGGCCGGTCTGGTGCTCGGTGCGATCATGCAGTACGGGTATGACCTGTTCGACGGAAACTATATTGAGCTGGCGGGAATCCTCGCGCTGGGTATCGCCGGTACCTCGATGTTCGTCCTCGGCATGGAATCCCTGCTCGGCGGCGCAGGTCTGGGCATCGGCGCGATCATCACGTTGTTTGTTTCCAACCCGCTGTCCGGCATCGCGACGGGTTGGCAGTGGCTGCCTAGCCCCTGGGGTTGGTTCGGCCAGTACCTACCTATCGGCGCAGCTGGCACTGCGGTGCGGTCCGTCGGCTATTTCGATGGCCACGGCATTACCCATGCGGTGGTTGTTCTGTGCTGTTGGGTTGCGCTCGGTGTGGGCATGGTCGCCCTGGCTTCGTGGCGGAAGCGTCGCGCTGCTAAGTGACGCCCGTTCGTCCCAGCCGTAGCCGGCTCCAGCGCGAGCCGATAATTGGCGCTAGCCGAACATTTCCTCCTGCTTATCCCACTGGACCTGTGCCCACGCCTCCCGCAACTCGGGCTGTGGGTCGTAGATGGTTTCCTCGCCGGTGGGGAAGTGGGCGTCAAAAACCTGCGTGGCGAAGCCCAGCGAATAGGGATCAAAACCTGGGTCGTGAGAGTGCACGAACTGCCTCCACCGCGACTGCATGGCGACGGAGGTGGCGCGCATCTCGTCGCGACCGCCAAGTAGTACTGCAATGCGCCCCTTGTCCTGATCGTAGCGCTGGAAGAGGATCGGCAGATCTAGGGCGTGTACTGCGCCCATGCCCGTAGCGCGCAGGAACGGGGTGGTCGTGTCCAGGCGGTAAACCCATGCCCGGTCACTCGGGTGGTTCTGCGCCAGGTACCAGGAGGGGCCGGTGAACAGCGCATCGCCAAAGAAGCGGCCCTTTAACTTGCGGGACTTCGGTCCGCCGTAGTGCCGGTCCAGAATGTCGGTGGCGTGTGCGGCGGAGCCAGAAATCGCGTGTGCGAAGGTGCGACTGCGCGCGTATTGAATGGAGCTGGGCTTCGGCTCTAGGTGCATCATGTCGTATTCGTTGCGGTTAGAGCCGATGAGCAGCGGAACATCCATCATCGCGCCGGGGGATAGCGGGTGCTCCGGCAGCAGGTCGCCGTCGATCACCGGAGCGAACGGACCGGCCTTAGAGATCGGGTTGTCCGCGTGGAAGCGCACCATCTCGTCCGAGAGGCGGCCCAAGGTTGCGTGCTCGGCGGTCAGAAGGTCTGCGGTGGCGGCCTGCAGCTCCTCATCGCTGAGCTCCGGTGGTGCCTGGCGAACCGGGGCGCGCTGGTCCAGAGGCAGGGATTCTTCCGCCCGCATGCGGTGCAGCCAGCGGGCGGCGAAGTCTGTCCAATACTTCGCGTTGGAGCGAGTGTGGGCGATCATCGGGGCGGGGGACTGCGCGATGGCGGCGCTGAACAACCCCTTCGCTGAAGGGGTGGCCAGCAGGGAGGTGACCATGGAGCCGCCGCTGGATTCGCCCATGATGGTCACGCGGTCAGGGTCGCCGCCGAAAACGCGGGCGTTATCGTGGATCCAGCGCAGAGCCGTCAGCAGGTCGGAGTGGCCCGCGTTGGTATCCATGTCGTCGGGAGTGTGCGTGCCCTCGCCCAGGGCCAACTGGCCGAAGATACCCACGCGGTAGTTCACGGCCACATACACGCAGTCGATGGCCTGGGTGAAGTACTCGCCGGACAGCAGGGGCTTGTTCGCCGAGCCGTGGATGTTCGATCCGCCGTGGAAATAGACCACCACCGGGCGGCAAGCTTCCGGGTCGATGGCGGGCGTGGGGGAGTGCGCGGGACGGGGAACCACTACATTGAGCCAGAGGCAGTCCTCCGTGCCCTCCCAGTTGCCTGCGGATTTGCGCGCCGGACGGTACTGGGAACATGCGTCGCCGGAGGTCGCGGCGTTAAAAACGCCCTCCCACGGTGCGATGGGCTCGGCCCGGCGGAAGCGACGCTCTCCGGTGGGCTTTTCGGCGTAGGGGATTCCGCGGAAGGCGGTTACGCCGTTCTCCGCGTGCCCTTTAACCAGGCCGGTGGTGGTACGGACGATCCAGGGGTTGGAGGGTTGTGGGTTCGCAGACGTCTCGGTAATCACAAGTGCTACCTTAACGAGCCGCGCTGCCTCTGTCCCTCTTCCGGGGGAGGTGCTTATGTTTTTATGCGCTTTATGCGCCCGGCTTGTTTAGGCGTGGTGTGCATGGCCTGCGGCCTCGTTGCTGGTCTGCTTCGAGATCGACTCGCCAGCAGCCGAATACTCCCGCGCCCGCACCGCATCCGCCTGCACGTGTCGGGAACGCATCCAGGCGATCCCACGGCAGATCAGGTAGATCACAAAGCTCAAGGTGGTCACGAACACCGAAACTGGCAGCCCCGGCGCCAGCGATGCCACTAGCCCGCCGACCGCCGACACCACGGAGAAAACGCCCGACAGTACCACAGCCAACACCGGGTTGCTGGTCACCTTCACCGCCGCCGCGCCGGGCGTGATTAGCAGCGCGATCAGCAGCAAAGCTCCGACGATCTGCACACCCTGGCTGGCCACCACACCAATCAGCGCGGCGAATACGAGCGCCAACACGCGCACCTTCACACCCGAGGCTGCGGCCAGCACCGGATCCACCGTGGCGAACAACAGTGGCCGCCACAGCAACGCCATCGTCACCACCACCAGCACGGCCAGTACCGCTAGGATGCCCAGCGAGGCAGAGCTTACGCCCACAATCTGGCCTGTCAGCAGGCTAAAAGCCGCGGAAGACCTGCCGGGGTAGAGGTGGATAAACAACACCGATAGGCCCATGCCGAAGCTCAAGATCACCGCCACGATGGCGTCCTGCTCCCTTTGCCCCAACGCCGTCAGCGCTACGGCGGCCAGCACCGCGCCGATTAGCGCGCCCCAGCTCACGCTAAAGCCGAACAGTAGCGCGGCGGCGGCGCCCATCAGCGCCAGCTCGCCGGTGGAGTGCGCGGCGAAGCTCATCTTCCGCATCACGATCAGCGGGGCGATCGCGCCGGAGACAATTCCCAGCAGCAGCGCCGCCAGCAGCGCATTCTGCACGAAGTCCACCGAAAGCAGTGCGAGGGTGTCTTCCCACCAGTCGCCGGTGTGGAATTGGCTGCTCATACGACCACCAGCTTTCCGTCTACGTTCACTACCTTCACGTCCGTCTGGTACAGGCGGGAGAGCGTCTCGCTGTTCATGACCTCATCCACCGTGCCGATCGTGTGGCCGTGCGGGGCGAGGTACAGCACCCGGTCGGTCACGTTCAGGATCGGGTTGATGCCGTGGGTGACAAACACGATTGCTGTGTTGTGTTCCCGCCGCCTGCGATCCAGTAGTTCCACGGTCTTCTTCTGCGCGCGCAGATCCAGGGAAAGCAGCGGCTCGTCGCACAGCAGCAGCTCTGGGTCCTGTGCCATCGCCTGCGCCTGCCGGATCAGTTGTTGCTGCCCGCCCGACAGCTCGCCGACCCGCCGATTGGCCAGGCCGGTCGCACCTACTTCTTCGAGCGCCGCGTCGATCTGGGCTTTCTTCGGTCGCCTATTCTTTATGACGCCCGCTGCGAGCGCGAGGCTGACCAGATCTCTCGCGCGTAGCGGAATGGTCGGGTCGAACATCCTTTGTTGGGGGATGTAGCCCAGCTTTTCCGTCACACTGACGCTGCCGCGGCTGAGTTTGCGGGTGCCGAGGGCGACGTTCAGGAGGGTGGATTTTCCCACTCCGTTGGGGCCCAAGATAGCCAAAAACTCCCCTGGCGCGACCTCGAGGTTGAGGTCGCGCCAGAGGGGTTCGACTGCCGCATCGCGGAGAGCGAGGACCATTACTTGGTTGCATCCTCCAATTGCTTGATCAGGGCGTCGGCGTACTCGAAGTAGTCCTGGCCCTCATCGGGGGTTTCGTTGACGTTTACTACCTTAATGCCAGCTTCCTTGGCGGCGTCGGTCAGCTGTTCGGCTGCCGGGGTTTCCGACTGCTCGTTGGTGATGAGGATGTCGGCCTTCTTGTCCGTGATCAGCTGGCGGGTGGTTGCCAGATCAGCTGCGGAAGGCTCGGACTCGTTATTCACCGAGTGGGCAAAGCCCTCCGGGGTGACGTCCTTCAGCTCGGAATCGTCCACCAGCTCGGCGGCGACGGACTCGGTGAGGATGACGTTCTTGCCGCTCAGCTTCTCGATGCGCTGCTTCAGTTCGTCAGTCTTCTTGGTTACGTCCTCGTTGGATTCTGGGATGTCGGAGTTGAGCTTGTGCAGCTCGGCGGAGAGCTTCTGCTCGAACTCGGAGACGACGTCCAGGTCGAACCAGACGTGGGGGTTGGCTCCACCGTGGTCGTGACCCTCGTGATCGTGCTCGTCACCATGCTCATGGTCGTGACCCTCGTGTTCATCGTGCTCGGCATCTTCGCCGTGCTCGTGGTCATGACCGTGGTCGTGCCCCTCCGCACCGTGCTCGTGTCCCTCGTCGCCGTGGTGGTGCGCCTCGGCCAGCGGCTGGGCCGTAACCAGCGGAGTGCCCTCCTCCACGTTGTCGGTCAGCCAGTTGTCGTAGCCCGCGCCGTTGGCGACCACGATGTCCGCGTCCTTAACCGCCGCGATGTCACGGGCAGTGGCCTCGTACTCGTGCGGGTCGTCGTCCTTGCTGCTGAGGATGGTGGTCACCTCAACGTCATCGTTTCCCTCGGTGATGTCTTCCGCAATGCTGCCCCAGATGGAGGTGGAGGCGACGAGCTTGATCTCGTCTCCATCGGCGGCGGGATCCTCGGAGCCGCCGGCGCAGGCGGTTACGCCCAACGCCAACGTTGTGATACTAAACACTGCTGCGATATTGGCAACCATTTTCTTCATTCTTCCGAGGTTAGTGGTCACGAAAACGATCGTCAATATGAAGTTTGAATCTTCCACGGAACCCCGCGGCAGCCAGGAGAAGGTGGCGTCAACCCCCAAGAAGGAAGAACCGGCGACTACCCTTAAGAGAATGAACAGACCAGCACGGCGCGGCACCTTGGCCTCCATTGCGGCCGAACTGGGCGTTTCGCGCACCACGGTATCGAATGCGTACAACCGCCCGGACCAGCTTTCGCCCGAGCTGCGCGACAAGATCCTGCATCTCGCAGAAAAGGTCGGCTACCCAGGGCCGGACCCAATGGCGCGCTCGCTGCGCACGCGCCGGGCGGGGGCGATCGGCGTGCTGCTGACCGAAGAACTGCCCTATGCGTTCGAGGACCAGGCCTCGCTGGAATTCGTCTCCGGTGTGTCGGTGAGCTGCGGGTCGATGGATGCCTCCATGCTGCTCATCCCGGCGGGCGTGGACGATACCCCCAGCGCCGACCGCCCCGCACAACTGGTGAACCAGGCCAGCGTGGACGGGTTCATCGTCTACTCCGTGGCGGTCGACGACCCGTACCTCGCCGCCGTCCGCAACCGCGGCCTGCCAACCGTGGTGTGCGACCAGCCCGCCGGAGTAGGTGACCCCTTCGTGGGGATCGACGACCGCGAGGCCATCAAGCCCGCCATCCGCGAACTCGTCGACGCAGGTCACCGCCACATCGGTGTGCTGTGCATCCGCCTGGACCGCACCCCGAACAACGGGCCGGTGAGCAACGAACGCATCCAGGGCGCGCACATGCACGTACAGCGCTCGCGAGTGCTGGGAATCCTGGACGTGCTCGAGGAAGCCGGGATCTCGGACGCACCCATCGTCGAGCGGCACATCAACAATCCCCAGACCGCCTTCGAAGCCGCCCAGGAGCTGCTGACCAACCACCCCGAGCTCACCGCCGTCGCCTGCACCACCGATTCGCAGGCCCTTGGGGTGGTGCGTTACGCAGCCGAGCAGGGGATCGGCGTACCGAGCCAGCTCTCTGTTACGGGTTTCGACGGTATTCCCGAAGCTATTGACGCCCACATCACAACCGTCCGCCAACCCAGCAAAGACAAAGGTCTGGAGAGCGGCAATATGCTTGCCGAACTCATCGAACAGCGGTTGAGCGAAAACCCGGCCAAACCCGCCCGCCGGGCAGCGGCGCCGAGCGTGCTGCTGGAGACTGAGCTAATCCGCGGAACGTCCGTCGCGGCGCCGCAGTAGATCCTGCAGGAAGTCCCGGACATCCTCCGGGGTATCCAAGCGAAGCGTGGCGGAGGTCTCCCCGCCGCCGACGCGGATGCCGACGTCCGAGCCGGGCGCGGCGGCCGGCGGGGTGCCCGGTGAGGTGGCAGGGGAGTAGCGCAGCGTGGAGAGCACCGTCTCGTCCGTCGTGTCATCTCCCGCGAACAGCACCCGCAGCTCCCGGCCGTGCTGGCGTGCGTAAGCGCGGCGGAAATCCTCGATGTAGGAGCCCTTGGTGGTCTTATCCACCGCGACCTCCAGAATGTCCTTACCCCACGTCACCTGGGAAAGCTCGCTGGTGGCGGCGAAATCCGCCAGGCGCTGATTCAGCTGCGCGGCCAGCTGCTTATCCGGAACCAGGCGGGTGTGTAGTCCCACCGCCAGGGGCTTGACCTCCACCCACGCACCCTCGTGCTCAGCGGCAATGGCCTCCGCGTGGGAACGCAGCTTGTTCAGCCAGGACTGCTGCTCCGGGCTTAGGCTCGCCGTGCCACCGTCGGCGGGTTCCGCGCCGTGGCTGCCGACCAGGCGCACCGGGCCGTGCGCGGGCAGCATCGTCGCATGCGCAAGCTGCTCCAAGTTGCGCCC
This sequence comes from Corynebacterium sp. ACRQK, assembly GCF_022345965.1. Classification (GTDB taxonomy): domain Bacteria; phylum Actinomycetota; class Actinomycetes; order Mycobacteriales; family Mycobacteriaceae; genus Corynebacterium. Next base: position 50,845 of record NZ_JAKRMU010000009.1, on the reverse strand, counting down.
GGAAATCACCATCGCCACCGTGTTTGGCAGCTCCGCCAGCCTCTCCAGAGCGTCCATCGCACCCGGCACGGCGTGCACACCCGTTGGCTCGTCCGAGAAGTGGGCCAGGGTGCCGTCGAAATCCATCGCTACCAGTAGGTCTGGGGCGGCGGCCAGGCTGGAGAGGTCGGCGTCAGAAAGAAAGGGCAGTAACGAACCATCCATGCGCCTAACCCTCCTGCGGACCGCTAATGAACTCAACCGCCGGGACGGACTGCCAATCCTGCTTGTCCTCCGGCGCGGGCTGCTGCAGCTTCAGCGAGTTATCGGAAGGGCGGGTGTAGGTGAGGTCCTGGTCGTTGAGGACGGACTTCAGGCGGTCGGCAGTGTCCTCGTCGCCTGGTAGGCACTGGGCGCCGTCGATGCGGGAGGAGGAGAAGTCGGTGATGTGTATGGACTCGTCCTTCCACTCCACGTTTCCAGTCAAGTGAACACAACCGCTGGCGCCGTTCAGCGATTCCATGCCGAAGATCATGTAACTGCGGCCCTGCTGAGCTTCCGGCAGTAGGCCGCCACGCACGTCCGTATCGTAGATCGCCGAAACCTGCCACTGGGAGTTGCCCAGCGGCGCCTCTGGATCGGAGCACGCCGAAAGGCCGGCCACGGTTGCAGCGCTTAAACCAAGAGCGAGGAAAGTAGCGGCACGGCGCATTATTCAACCTCCCTCAGCTGCTGCAAGAACGCATCGGCCCAACGGTTGACGTCGTGATCCTGCAGGTGCTCCCACATCTGGCGCATGCGGCGAATCTTTTTCGCGGGCTCGTCCTCGATGGCCAGCTGCAGCGCGTCGGCGATGGAGTCGACGTCGTGCGGATTGCACAGGTACGCCTGCACCAGCTGTGTGGCCGCGCCCGCGAACTCCGAGAGCACTAGCGCGCCGGAACCGTCCGAGTGGCAGGCCACGTACTCCTTGGCCACCAGGTTCATGCCATCCTTCAGCGGGGTGATCAGCATGACGTCCGCCGCGGTATACAGTGCCACGATCTGCTCGAACGGCAGGCCGGAGTGCATGTAGTGGATCAGTGAACGCCCCAGGCTGCCATGGTTGCCGTTGATGCGGGAAACTATGGCCTCCACCTGCTGGCGGGTGCGCCGATAATCATCCAGGCGCTCGCGTGATGGGGTGGCGACCTGCACCATAGCCACGTCTTCCGGGGCCAGGCGGCCGGAGTCTAAGAGGAACTCGATGGCCTCTAGGCGGTGCTGGATGCCCTTGGTGTAGTCCAGCCGATCCACGCCCGCGATCAGTACCTTCGGGTTACCCAGCCGGGCGCGCAGGTCGCTAGCCTGAGCCAGCACATCCGGCTGATTGGCCCGCGCGTTTACCTTCGCGGAGTCGATGGAAATGGGGAACACGCCCACCTTGACCTGGCGGCCAGAATCCAGCGTGACGGTGCCGACCACCTGCGCCTCCTCCGGTAGCCGGGCGCCGCGCAAGAAGTTCGCGGACTCGGAATCGTCCACGATCTGCACCGAATAATCCATGGCCCGCAGCGCCACCATGAAATTACGTGCGGAATCCTGGGTGTGGAAGCCCACCACGTCCGCGCCCAGCGTGCCGTCCAGCACCTGGCGGCGCCACGGCAGCTGGCGGAAAAGCTCAGGGGCGGGGAAGGGGATGTGCAGGAAGAAGCCGATGCAGATATCGTCGCGTAGTTCGCGCAGCTGACCGGGAACCAGGTGTAGCTGGTAGTCCTGCACCCAGACGGTTGCGTCCTGCGCGGCCGTATCCGCCGCCGCCTGGGCAAAACGCTGATTAACCTGTTGATAGCGTTCCCACCAGCGCTTATCGTAGGTGGGGTGCACGATCAGGTCGTGGTACAGGGGCCAAAGGGTGGCGTTGGAAAAACCTTCGTAGAACTGCGCGAAATCCTGCGCGTCCAGGTTCACCGGAACCATCTGGATGCCGGCTTCCTCCGGTGCGGGCATGTCTTCAGCCGCGACCTCATCCGTCGCCCCCGGCCAGCCGATCCACGCGCCGCGGTTAGATTCCAGTACTGGCTTCAGTGCAGTGACCAGCCCACCCGGGGAAGGAACCCACGTGACCTCCCCGGTGGCCCCATCCACGTTGCGGTCGACGGGAAGGCGATTGGCGACAACCAGAAAATCGGACTGCATGTGTATCACCCGTGTCGGTGCAGTTAGGCGGTTTATTCGCTATGTGCTACTCGCTAGCCTTGGTAGCCTTCTTCGCCGTCTTCTTAGTGGTTTTCTTTGCGGCCTTCTTGGTGCTCTTCTTCGTCGACTTTTTCGCAGCCTTTTTAGTGGTCTTCTTCGTAGACTTCTTGGCCGTCTTCTTTGCGGCCTTCTTGGTGGTCTTGCGAGTGGACTTCTTGGCCTCCTGCTCCGCCTCTTCGAGCTCGGCAACCACGCGACGGTGGATCAGCCCCTCCGGCTCCACGCCCAGCATGCACATCAGTGTTGCAGCGTCGAGGAAGTCCTCGGAGAAGGTCGCGACGATGCGCTGCGCTGCCTGTGCGGTTTCCGCTTCTACCGCGTGCAGGGATTCATTGTTGGCGGAACGGTTGTCGGTGACCTTCGGAGGCACGAGCCTGACCCCATTTCTACAAAGTCGACGTACGGAACTTTAAGTCTCAACTTTAAATATTTTACGCGATTTAGTGTTCGCTCGTGCCCGCCGGGTGGTCTTCGGTCTGTTCTTCGCCCTCTGCCGCGCGCATCTCGCTAGCCAGCTGCCACGTACTCTTCGACGCGCTCCTGCGGCGCCTACGCCAGTGCAAAGGCTGGCGAACCCGTCCATCGGCACCCATCCGGGGTTCGTTCTGGTTTGTCCGTCGCGGATCCACGCGGGGACGTCGCAGCTGCTGGTAGCGGTGCAGAATGCGGGGGCGGCGAATGCGGCGGGCGATCCACTCGCCCAGCACCACGCCCGCAGCCAGTGCGGTCGCGGTTGTCAGCGCGAGGCCCAGATTGGACATACCGACGACGAATTGGTCGTTGAGGACGGAGCTCATGCCCCGGTACAGCGCCAGGCCGGGCAGGAACGGGGTGATGCCCGCGGCAGCGGTGATCTGCGGGGGAATCATGTAGCGACGGGAAAGCAGACCACCGGCCAGGCCGACGACCAGGGCGGCCATTGCGGTGCCGAAGGTGCCGGGCCAGTTGAGCACGTTCGTCACGCTGAACAGGGCCAGAGAGGCAATTAGAGCCGTCAGGCTGGCGACCACGGTGGCGCGCCGCTCGCAGAAGCAAGCGCTGCAGAAGAACGCCGTGGCTACAGCACCAGAGATGATCTGAATGGTCACCGAACCCAGCACACCCGAGGTATGAGTCGTATCCAACGGCGGCAGGGTAATACCCATGACGGCCATCGTCTGAATGCCGGCAGCAATGCCGGTAATGATGCCGCCGGTTTGCAGAACCGTCTCATAGAAACGTGCAGCGGAGGTGACCGGGGCGCCCGTTATGCCGTCCTGTAGCGCCTGGACCAGCGTCAATCCTGCGAGCAGGGCGACAATAGAAGAACCGATAATCAGCGAGGGCGGCAGGTAGAAATCGATCCGATCCGCAATCGAATACGTCACCGCCGCCGGGATCACCGCCGCGAATCCGCCGAGGACGTTCTGAAAGAACAGCGGCAGGGACTTCGAGGCCAACCAGGCGTTGGCGAACATAGTGAAGATAGTGGTTATGCCGGCAACGATAGCCACGGCCCAACCACCCCCGAGCAGCAGCGCGACGGCAGCGGCGAACCCGCCCCAGCTGGCTAGTGCATAGCGGTTGCGGTAGGGCAGCAAGGAAGTTTCAATGTCGAAGAGGATCTTCTGCGCCATCTCCAGGGGAGTGGCGCCCGCGACGATCGAGCGGATGAGTCGGTCGACCTCGGTGATGCGGGAAAAGTCTGTCGACAGCTGCCGCACTACGCGGAACATGTTCGTCGGCGGCGTGTTTTCGTTGAAGCGCGAGTAGACGTAGATCGTGTTCAACGTGATGTCGACGTGCGTGTTGTTCAGGCCGTAGGCACTCATGATGCTTCGGATCTGTGCCTTCGCATCCGAATTGCTGGTGCCCGCGGTGAGGAGCTGGTCGCCGATGCGGCTGGCAAGATCCATCACTGCGTGAACCTTTACGGGATCGGAAAGATCCACCGGCGCCAAAGGGGATGGCGGCGGTGCTAAGCGGATAGCATCGATCGTTGCCCTGTTGCCGGAAAATAGCAGGTTAGAGCTCCTTCTCAATGCCCTCGACATGAAATTAGACACCTCCACACCGTACATCGGGGCTAGGGAGATTTCACAAGAGCCTGTTCCCCCAGGTGGGATGGGGTGACAGGAGGGAGTTTTACCGTTCGCAGGTGTGGCTTGCTAGGCTTGGAAAGTCCATCGCCTGCGGGTGAGCACCGGCCGTTGCTGGTTCCTAAAACTCGCAAATAAAGGTGGATCAGTGCTGGAGTGGCGCAATCGGTAGCGCAACGGTCTTGTAAACCGTAGGTTGCGAGTTCAAGTCTCGTCTCCAGCTCACCTCACGCCCAGGGAGTTCGCCCGCCTTTCGTGGCTGCCGAAACCCTGGTGCTAGAGTGTTCGACAGCACGCTAGGGGCTGCATCGATGCAACCCGCGTGCTGGAGCTGCCGGCGTAGTTTAGTGGTAGAACATCAGCTTCCCAAGCTGAGAGTGCGAGTTCGATTCTCGTCGCCGGCTCAAATTTCAAAGGTATGGTTTTGGTATGCCTAAACCCACACGCTCACCACAAAAAATCGCTGATCTGCTTACTCCTAAGGAATCACAGGTACTGATCCGTTCGCTCCGAGCCGCACTGGTATCTGGCGCGGAAAGTTATGACGGACTTGTAGGTACTCTGGTTAATTTCCCGGATTTCTTGGATGTTCCTGAAGATTGGAAACAGCGCCTAGCAGAGCTACCAACTCACCAGGACAACTACCTTGACTTGTCCAAGGACTTTCTGGACGAGGTAGCCCTGACGTTGACAGCTGAAATGGAACCCTGGGCAGGAAAAGTCACCGATTTCGATCGCCTGCAATGCTCCATCTTGGAAATGCGCGCCGAAGGTGTGGGCATCTGGGTTTTCGATGACTGGGGGTCGATAGACAGTGACGACGAAGAGATCGGCGAGGCACTCATCCCCTATGAGATCGCAGAAGATTTTGATTTGCAGGAAGTAGAGATCCAGTTCTACGTCCGGTCCTTCTCGGGCCAAGTGACCGAGGCGAGGCAAATCATCGTCGATAAGTTGGAAAGCTACGGCTTCAACCCAGAGTGGGACGAGGGTGCTACGGGGCCTGTGCAGGGCCCAATTTCCGTTCGAATGATGTGGCAGCCGCACAGCATCCTCGAGGAAGGCTGGGATGAACTCTACGAAACCCCGGAAGAATACCTAGCCAGCCTTGATTCACCGGTAAACCAAAAGCCGTCCGACGGCGACGTCGATTAACTCCCTGAACCAGCGTTACTCGAACGTGTACAGCATCACGTGCGCGTGCTCGGCCTCGTCCACGCCCTTTTCGACGTATCCGATCTTCTCGTAGACGTGCTTCGCGCGGTCGTTGCCGAAAACGACGCACAGGCTTACGCCCGGCTTGCCGTCGGCCTTCGCCTGATCCAGCACTGCCTGCATCAGTTTCGTGCCTAGTCCCTTGCCCGTGTTGCCGGGCGCCATCGCGATCGCTACCTCGGGATATTCCTCGGATACGTAGCCGTAGCCGTGGTTTTCTTCCGTAGAGTCGAGCAGCCATGCTGCGCCGATGGACTCGCCGTTTTCTTCGACGATGACGCCACCTTGTCCCTCGGTCCAGCCATCCACGTAGAACACAGTGTCCTCGTCGAAGGTCTCCGAGTACTCCCTGTTCGGGTCACCCCAGGTATCCGTCTCAGCGTTCATCTTGTGAATGAAGGGCCGGTCGGCTTCGACCGCGCGACGGAAGGTGAACTGTTCAGGGGCGTCTTTGTGAGAAGTCATAAGAATAAGCGTAGCGAAAGCAACCCCCAGGGCGAAGGCGCTCAGGTGTGGCGCCTGCCCTGGGGGTGGGTGGTTAGGCTGGTGAACCTTGTGTGGGTGTCCTAGTAGATGTAGATTCGGTCGCCGACGTTCAGTGCATTGAAGAAGTTCTTGGCGTGTGGGGCAGCCAGGTGGATGCAACCGTGGGACATTACGTTCGGGGAGCCCTGGTGGAAGGCGTGGCCGTTATTGGTGAAGTACACGGAGTAGGGCATCGGAGCGTTGCCGTAGGTGCGGGAGTAGTCGTCCTTTACCTTGCGGGTGATGACGTGCCAGCCCTTCGGAGTTTCGTAGCCACGCTTACCAGTGGAAACTTTTACCGGGCCGTAGCTGGTCTTTCCGCCGCGCTGCAGCCAGGCAGTCTGGTTGCGCAGGCTAACGCAGCCGCGGGCGTTTTTCGGGCACGGAGTGTTGCGTGGTGCCGGGGCGGGGCGCTTCTTTGGAGCCGGACGCGGTGCGGGCTTGTTGGCACGCTCGCGGGCGGCCAGGGCGCCGGGAGCGAAGAAATTAGCGGCATCGTCGGCTGCGCGGTTGATCTGGCCACGGGCGGGCTCTGGCAGACCACGGGTGCTGTTGTGGACGTTATCGCGGGCGCCCAGAACGAAGTTGTTGATGTCCTGCTGAGAGGAGCCCAGCGGAGCAGCGGAGGCGGCACCGGTGCCCAGGGAAGCAGCCATCATGGTTGCGACACCGGCAGCAGCGAGGCGGTGGCGGAGGGAGCGAGAGTTGGATTTCGTCATGGGGATAGCTTATCGGGTCTTATCGGGAATATGTGCACTGAATCACGGGTTAATTTTTAGATTCTTTCCAGAACCATTGCTGCTTTCGAAAGCAATCTAGTTGGTGAGCGGAGGCCGCAAGAGTATTTCCGCAAGCATTCCGCGAGGGTACGCGGCGGTAGGGAAGCTGCTACAGGGTTCACAGGAAACATCCAGCTATCATGCAGATAGACGCTAATTCTCTGCAGCACAATGAGGTGCATGACAATGCCTAACACCCAGCCGGTGAAGGTTCTCGTCGTCGACGACGAGGCCAATATTTCTGACCTCCTCAAGGTAAGCCTGAAGTTTCAGGGGTTTGATGTGGAAACGGCCGACAACGGCCAAGACGCACTGGCGCTGGCGGAAACCTACCAACCGGACGCTTTCATCCTGGACGTCATGATGCCTGGCATGGACGGCTTCACACTGCTCAATAAGCTCCGTGCCGCAGGCCACGATGCCCCAGCGCTGTTCCTTACCGCTAAGGACGGCGTGGAGGATCGAATCCACGGTCTTACCATCGGCGCCGATGATTATGTGACCAAACCATTCAGCTTGGAAGAGGTTATTACCCGACTACGCGTGATCCTGCGCCGGGTGTCCTCGGAGGAAGAGCAGGAATCTAGCCTGATCACCTACGAGGACATCACTCTGGATGACGACATGCACGAGGTCACAAAGGCCGGCGAAGTAGTCGACTTATCGCCTACGGAGTTCAAGCTGTTGCGTTACCTGCTGGTCAACGCGGAGGTTGTACTGAGCAAGGCGAAGATCCTGGACCACGTGTGGAATTACGACTTCGGTGGCGACGGCAACGTCGTCGAGTCCTATGTGTCTTACCTGCGCCGCAAGATCGACACGGAAGAGCCTCACCTCATCCAGACCGTCCGCGGTGTGGGCTATGTCCTGCGTAAGCCCCGCACCTAAAACCTAATTCCTATGTCCAACGCTGAAAACACCGGTGCGGCTGAGCCTGCTGCGTCTCCTGTAGGCTCCGCCGTCCCCGTCCGTTCCGGCCATCCAGGGCATTTTCTGTCTCACTATCCGCTGCGCATCTCCCTGGTGGTGGTGATCGCGGTGCTGGTCGCCATGGGTCTAACAGTTTCCGGTGTTTCCGTGACGACTACCCTGCAGCGCTTCCTCATTCAAAGGGTTGATGAACAGCTGGATCAGGCGACAAATGGTTGGGCTCACCGGTCCGGCCTCGCCGAAGGTAATTCAGAAGACCAGAGTGCGCCGAGCGGGAGCGATAGCACCGCTCTGGGGCTGGAAGGCTTCGGTGTGCTGAACCTCCAGCAGCCGCCGAATCCCGTCACCGGTGTTACCCGCCCACCTAGCGACTTCTACATTCTGGTCGTCGATGACCAGGTCTCCTATGAGTACTTCAACTCTCCATTGAAGGCCCGCCCCGAGATCCGTGGTCTGGGGCAGCCCACCATGCCCGTGACCGTCGGCTCGCGCGAGGATTCCGGCACGCACATTAGCTGGCGTGCCACCAGCTTCCGCAATGACGACGGCACCATCACGATCGTCGCCTTGCCTTTGGCGGAAGAAGAGCACATTATTTCCCGTCTTGTGCTGTTGCAGGCAGTGATCGGCCTGACGGTCGTCGCTTTCGTCATCTTGGCATCGATGTATCTGGTGCGCCGTGCTTTGCGTCCACTGAACGAGGTGGAACTGACGGCGTCAAAAATTTCGAACGGCGACCTCGGGCAACGCGTGCCGAACTGGCGGCCCAACACGGAGGTCGGGCGGCTCTCACAGGCGCTCAACAAGATGCTCGCGCAGATTCAGGCAGCGTTCGTGGCGATCGGCGCTTCCGAACAGCAAGCGCGCCGCTCCGAGGCGTCGATGCGTCGCTTCATCGGGGATGCTTCACACGAGCTGCGCACGCCGTTGACGTCGGTGCGCGGCTACGCGGAGCTGTACCAATCGGGTGCTACTGATGACGCCCCTATGGTCATCGACCGTATCTCTGAAGAGGCCGGACGCATGAGTCTGCTGGTCGAGGATCTCCTCGCGCTGGTCCGCATGGACGAGGGCCGACCGCTGGCGAAGAACCGCGTGGACATGTTGGAACTGGTGCTGGAAACTGCGGAGTCGGCGCGCGCGGGCTTCCCGAACCGCACGGTGCAGGTCGTCAACGAAACCGGGGACGTGCCGATTGTCATCGGCGACGTGAACCGCCTGCATCAGGTGCTGGGCAACCTGGTGACCAATGCGTTGCGGCACGCGGGCGAAGACGCGGAGGTGAAGCTGTGCCTGGATAAGCGCGACGACCACGTGATTGTGGACGTGGAGGACAACGGCCAAGGAATTCCGGCTGAAGATGTGCCACATCTGTTTGAAAGGTTCTACCGCCCGGACGTCTCGCGCTCCCGTGCTTCAGGCGGCTCGGGGCTGGGACTATCGATCGTCAAGGGGCTGGTGGAGGTCCACGGCGGCACGGTCACCGTGGATAGCGAAGAAGGCAAGGGCACGCGCTTCCGGATCGTGCTGCCCGAGGCGCCCGAGGTGGAATAACGTCCCGCGGAGTATGCGGGGGTGCTTAGACCTCCGTATCGTCTTCCTCTAAGCCATCGAGGAGTGCCAGGTGGACGATGTCCTGCACGTCCGGGTTCGTTGGCAGTTCCTCGTGCTTGCACTTGGATACGCCCAGATCCTGGAGGAAGTAGTTCGTGATGATGGCCTCGCCTGTGTCAATCGAATGGCCATCCTCGAGCTGGAACGTCGTGTGGTCACTGGGGATAGTGGGCTGCCGGTCGCCCAAAAAGGCGTTTTCGTGGGGCACGACGGTGGCATCGTTGCGGGTGGCGTAGCAGGTGTAGCGAATGTGGTTGCGGGTTTCGGGAGAGGCCGCCAGGGTTTCCATCAGCGGCGAACCGATGACCTGTTGCATGCCCGCCGCGCCAAAGACCCCGCGAATGGTAGCGGCTGCCACGCGCTGGCTCATGTCCGTGGTGAACATGCCGCCCAGCATGCCCATGAGAGTGGTGCCCTGGTGCGGGGCGCCGAGTGTGATGAGGTGGTGGACGTAATCCTCGCCGCCGAGTTCGTTGATCCAGTAGCGAGCCAGGAGACCTCCCTGGGAATGCCCTACGATATCCACGGCCTCCGCACCCGTGGCGGCCAGCACCTGTTCGATGTAGGCGCCGATGTCCTGGGCAGAGGTCGGAATATCCTGCGTACCGTGCACGCCGTAGTCCGGGCTAAAAACCACAAAGTCGTCGTCTCGCAGGCGCAGAACTAGGTTCTGCCACACGTTCTTCGAGCTGATCGTCCCGTGGATCAGGATTACTGGGTACGGACGGTCGATGGTGGGCCGCGCCTGCCAGAGATCATCGGCATAACCGGGGGAGACTTGGCGGGCGCCCAGCGGCGGGTCGGGGATGGCTCCCCGCAGCTGCGGTAACTGTGGGCGGGTCATGCGCCCCGGAATGTCCCAGAGGAAGCGCCCGGTGTTGGAAATGCCGCTGGCCATGCCACTGCCAAGGCGGCTAAGCCAGCTGCGGTCATCGGGGGCGGGACCAATGACGTCGCCCGCATTGGCGGGGTCGTAGTCATCGTAGTTCTCGGAACTCTCGGAGTCCTCGAGGTTTTCTGCCACGGCTGCACCCGCCGGGGGATCGACCTCGGCAAGTTCCTCTAGATCCAGTTCTGGATCGACCTCTGGGTCGAATTCTGGGTCAACCACGTCGTTGCCGTTGACTTTGTCGTTGGCGTTGTCGTTTTCCACTGGTTATCCACCGCAATGACAATGTAACGAAAGGACAATGTAACGAAAGAAAAAGGATTCTTTAAGCGGAAGGGATTTTGGCCCCGTCGACACCCTGAGCCTGCAGCGCCTGGCGAATCTTGGCAGCCGACTCATCCATCTTCTCCGGATCCGTCTCGTCCATCCGCATCACGTTCTGCAGGCTGTAGCCGGACATGTCGGAAGCCGGGAAAATGTGGATGTGGGCGTGTGGCACCTCGAATCCAGCGATCAGGTAGCCAGCGCGAGGGGCGTCAAAAGCCTCGACGATGGCCTTGCCCACTAGCTGCGCGACCTCGTTGCAGTGAACCCACGTCGCCGCATCCATATCGGTCCAGCGATCGACCTCCTCGATCGGCACGACCAGCGTGTGGCCGTATGCCGCGGGTTCGATGGTCAAAAACGCTGCCGCGGTTTCGTCGCGGTAAACGATGCGACCGGGGATCTCGCCGTTCAGGATTTTCGTGAATACCGTAGCCATGCTGCCGATGTTAGCGCGTTAAATGTATCTGGTGGCGGGGGTTAGCTTCGCTAGACTGGGGAACCATGCGCATTCTTGTTATCGGCAGCGGTGCCCGCGAGCACGCACTGGCTTTTTCTCTGTCCCTGGATCCCTCCGTCGAACAGGTCCACGTCAGCCCGGGTAACGCCGGGATGACGGCCGTGGCCACCCTGCACCCGGACGGCGAACCGGTGGCCCTGGCCCGCAAGATCGAGGCGGACCTGGTTGTTATCGGCCCCGAGATCCCGCTAGTCGCCGGTGTTGCCGACGAGCTTCGCGCGGCGGGCTTCGCCGTATTCGGCCCGTCGGCCGCCGCCGCACAGATCGAGGGCTCGAAGGCCTTTGCGAAGGACATCATGGCCAAGGCGCAGGTCCGTACCGCCGATGCCGTCGCTGTTCCTGTCGGATCTAGCGATTCTTTTATTGACGCCACCCTCGACAAGTTCGGCCCGACTTACGTTGTCAAGGACGATGGACTGGCCGGCGGTAAGGGTGTGGTGGTCACGGCCGACCGCTCGGAGGCTCTGGAGCACATTCACGCCGTGCACGCAGGCGGCAACCCGGTGCTTCTGGAAAGTTTCCTGGACGGCCCCGAGGTTTCCCTGTTCTGCCTGGTGGATGGCGAGACCGTGGTGCCGTTGCTGCCTGCACAGGATTTCAAGCGAGTGGGGGATAACGATGAAGGCCCGAACACCGGCGGCATGGGCGCCTACACCCCGCTGCCGTGGCTGCCGGAAGACGGCGTGCAGCGCATCGTGACCGAGGTCGTGGAGCCGGTGGCCAAGCAGATGGTCGCCGAGGGTGTGCCCTTCAACGGCCTGCTGTACGCAGGTCTGGCATGGGGTAGCGAAGGCCCTGCTGTGGTGGAGTTCAACTGCCGCTTCGGCGACCCGGAGACTCAGCCTGTGCTGCGCCTGCTGAAGACCCCGCTGGGTGGAGTGCTGAATGCTGTAGCGACCGGCACCCTGGACCAGTTGCCGCCGTTGGAGTGGGAGGACGGCTACGCACTGACCGTCGTGCTGGCCGCGGAGAACTACCCAGCCAGCCCGGTTACCGGCAAGCCGATCGTCGGGGCGGAGCCGGGCAACGAATCCCGCGGGATCCTGGCCGCAGGTGTGGCGGAGCAGAATGGTCAGCTGGTGAGCTCCGGCGGCCGCGTGCTGAATGTCATCGGCACCGGCGCCACCCTGGCGGAGGCACGCAAGCAGGCCTATGAGACCCTGCAGTGCATCCAACTGGAAGGTTCGCACTACCGCTCCGATATCGCTCTTCCCGCAGTTGAGGGCCACATTTCCATCTAGTACCCGAACGCTATTTTGACAGCATTTGGGTGTAAAGATTGCATAAGGGTTTCGCACTGGGTGCAATGGGTTTAAGGTAACCTTTTGTGATTGCACACCCAGTCGAAAGTCGCCGGCGAGGCTGGCAAGGCTTCAGCCCCGCGCAGCTGGTCTCCGTCAGTTTCCTGCTGCTTATCCTCGTAGGTACGGCACTACTGCTGTTGCCCATATCCCGTAGCGGGCCGGAGAGCCCGGAATTCACCACCGCTCTTTTCACCGCCACGTCGGCCACCTGCCTGACCGGTCTCACCGTCGTGGACACCGCGACCTACTGGTCCCATTTCGGGCAGGTCGTCATCATGCTGCTGATCCAGGTCGGAGGCCTCGGCATCATGACACTCGCCACGGTGGTGAGCTTCGTTTTGGCTGGACAGATGGGCGTCAAAGGGCGCCTGCGCGCCGCCGCGGAACAACGCGGAAGGAACCTGGGCGAGATCCGCACCATCATCTTCGGCACCATCGGCTTTTCCCTGGCCACTGAGCTAGCTATAGCCATCGTGCTGACCTTTCGCTTCGCCTTCGGATACGGTTACGGCTTCCTGCCGGCGGTGTGGGAGGGTACGTTCCACGCGATCTCCGCGTTCAACAACGCTGGCTTCGGCCTGCGCTCCGACAACCTCATGCCCTACGTCAACGACGCGGGCATCATCCTGCCCATCGCCGCTGGCATCGTCATAGGCGGCCTGGGTTTCCCCGTGTTGCTGGAACTGCGGGCGCGGTGGCGTTCGAAGGTGAAGCACCCGCCATCTCTGACCTTGATCTTCACGCTCACCGGCACCGCGATCCTGCTGGTGGTGGGTACGGTCGGCTTCGCGCTGATGGAGTGGACCAACGCCCTGCGCGACCTCACGCCGCTATCGGCGCTGCAAGCGGCGTTCTTCCACTCTGTCTCCTCCCGTACGGCCGGCTTCAACTCGGTGGATCTGACGGAGCTGCGTCCATCCTCGCTGATGCTGACGGATTTCCTGATGTTCATCGGTGGCGGCTCGGGCGGCACCGCGGGTGGTGTGAAGGTGACGACCGCCGCGGTGCTGGTGGCCGTGTTGATCGCGGAGGTACGCGGCGACGAGCAGCTCCTGGTCGCCGGCCGGCGCATTCCGAGCCGCATCGTGCGCCAAGCCATGGCGGTATTCATGATGGCCTTCCTAGTGGTCGGAGTATCTATCATGGCGCTGCAACTTTTGCTGCCACAGTACGACTCCCACCAGATCACCTTCGAGACCATCTCCGCTTTCGCCACCGTGGGTCTGACCACCGGCATCACCCCGGAGCTGCCGGACTTCGCCCGCATATGGCTGGTCGTGCTGATGTACCTCGGGCGCATTGGCCCCATCACCGTGGTGGCGGCTCTGGCCGCCCGCACTAACAAACGCCTCTATTCCTACCCAGTAGAAAGGCCGTTCATTGGCTAAGTTCTTTTCCCGCCCAGCTAACCCTCCCGTCGTCATCATCGGCCTGGGCCGCTTCGGCATGGCCCTCGGCGAAGAACTCGTGCAGTCCGGCGTGGAGGTGCTGGGCATCGACGTGGACGAAGCTGTGGTGACGAAAGCCGCCCCGTTGCTGACGCACGCGGTCATCGCCGAGACCACCGATCAGGATGCACTGCGCCAGCTCGGGGTGCAGGATGCCCACCGTGTTGTCATCGGCATCGGTTCAGACATGGGGGCGTCACTACTTACGGCTTCTGCCGTGATGGATCTAGGGGTGCCCAATGTCTGGGCGAAGGCAGACAACCAGCAACACGCGAAGATCCTGACGCAGATCGGTGTGCACCACGTCGTGCGTCCCGAAAGGGATACCGGGCGGCGCGTGGCGCATCTGATCGCAGGTCACGTGCAGGAGTACATAGAGTTCGACCGCGACTTTGCGATGGCCAAGCTGGCGCCCCCGCTGCACATGCACGGCCGAAAAGTGGAGGAGACGCCGCAGGGGATCGCCATCGTCGCGGTGCGCTCGGCGGACGGGCACTTCTCTACGCCGCCGGCGGGGTATGTGATTCGCTCCGGCGACCTGGTGATTGCCGCGGGGCGTATTAAGGATTTGGAGAAGTTCGCAGATTCCTAAAAGTCGGCGGTACGCATAAACTCGGGGACGTGCCTGCTAAGAAAAATATTTCCAACGTCCTTGCCAACCGCTACGCCTCCCCGGAGATGACCGCCATTTGGTCCCCGGAGGACAAGATCATCATGGAGCGCAAGCTCTGGATCTCCGTCATGAAGGCCCAAGCTGACCTCGGGGTGGAGGTCCCGGCCGAGGCTATCTCGGCCTACGAGAAGGTCATCGAGAACGTAGACCTTGCATCCATCGCCTCACGCGAAAAGGTCACCCGCCACGACGTGAAGGCCCGCATCGAGGAATTCAACGCGCTGGCTGGCCAGGAGCACATCCACAAGGGCATGACCTCCCGCGACCTGACGGAGAATGTGGAACAGCTGCAGATCTTCAGCTCCCTGCAGCTGGCCCGCGACAAGGCAGTTGCCGTCCTGGCCCGCATCGGCCGCCGCGCGGCGGAGAACCAGTCGCTGGTGATGGCTGGGCGCTCCCACAACGTGGCCGCCCAGGCAACGACCTTGGGCAAGCGCTTTGCCTCTGCCGCCGATGAGCTGCTGGTGGGGCTCGAGCGCATCGAGGACCTGCTGGGCCGCTACCCGCTGCGTGGTATCAAGGGGCCGATGGGAACCAGCCAGGACATGCTGGACCTGGTGGGCGGCGACGAGTCCAAGCTGGCGGCGCTGGAAAGCACCATCGCCGAGAACCTAGGCTTCTCCCGCGTATTCGATTCCGTTGGCCAGGTTTACCCGCGCAGCCTGGACATGGACGCGCTGAGCGCCCTGGCTCAGATCGGCGCCGCCCTGTCCTCGCTGTCGATGACGATTCGCCTGATGGCGGGTAACGAGACCGTCACGGAGGGCTTCAAGGAAGGCCAGGTCGGTTCCTCCGCCATGCCGCACAAGATGAACGCCCGCTCCTGCGAGCGCGTGGGCGGCATGCAGGTTCTGCTGCGCGGCTACCTAAACATGGCCGCCGACCTGGCCGGCGCGCAGTGGAACGAGGGCGACGTGTTCTGCTCTGTGGTTCGCCGCGTTGCTCTTCCCGACGCCTTCTTCACCTTCGACGGCATGTGTGAGACCTTCCTGACCGTCCTGGACGAGTTCGGAGTTTTCCCGGCAATGATCGACCGAGAGCTCGAGCGCTACCTGCCGTTCCTGGCCACCACGCGCATCCTGATGGCGGCCGTGCGCGCCGGGGTAGGCCGCGAGACGGCCCACGAGTTGATCAAGGAGCACGCCGTGGCAGTGGCGCTGAACATGCGCGAGAACGGCGGCGACCAGGATCTGGTGCAGCGCCTCGCGGGCGACGACCGCTTCCCGCTGGACGAGCCGCAGCTGGAGGAGGCGCTGGCGGATCGCCACGCATTCATCGGCGCAGCCGAGTCCCAGGTGTCCCGCGTCCTAGCGCACATCGAAGAAGTTAAGAACCGCCATCCGGAGGCCGCTGCCTACACGCCGGGCGAGATTCTGTAGCTGCGCAAACGCCGAAGAATCGCACAGTTCCGGCCACAAATAGTCAAAAGCTTGGTGCAGGGCTACACTGTCTACTCATGCGTCCAGAACTGTGCGAGTACGAGCACCATTCCGCAGGTAAAGTGCGGGAGATCTATGAGGTCGATGACGACAACCTGCTGATGGTTGTCAGCGACCGGATCAGCGCCTACGACTACGTCCTTGATACCGAGATCCCGGACAAGGGACGAGTGCTCACTGCCGTGAGCGCTTTTTTCTTTGACGAGATTGATTTCCCAAACCACCTGGCCGGTGCGTTGGATGACGAACGGATCCCCGAGTACGTCCTCGGCCGCGCCATGCTGTGCAAGAAGCTGGATATGATTCCCTTCGAATGCGTGTCCCGTGGCTACCTGACCGGCTCCGGCCTGAAGGAGTACGAGGAAACCGGCAGCGTGTGTGGCGTGGAGCTTCCCGAGGGACTCGTGGAGGCCTCCCGCCTGCCGGAGCCGATCTTCACCCCGGCCACCAAGGCCGAGCTGGGTGACCACGACGAGAACGTGAGTTTCGACGTGGTCGTCGAGGCTTTAGGGGAGGAGCGCGCCAACGAACTGCGCGAGGCCACCCTCTCGATCTACAAGAAGGCCGCCGCCATCGCCGAGGAGCGCGGCTTGATCTTGGCCGACACCAAGTTCGAGTTCGGCCTGGATGCCGACGGCACTCTGGTGCTGGCCGACGAGGTGCTGACCCCGGACTCCTCCCGCTACTGGCCCGCCGAGGGCTACGAAGAGGGCAAGGTGCAGCCCAGCTTTGACAAGCAGTATGTGCGCAACTGGCTAACCGGCCCGAAGTCCGGCTGGGACAAGTCCGAGGGCACGCCCCCGCCGCCACTGCCGGGCTCCGTGGTGGAAGCCACCCGCTCCCGCTACATCGAGGCCTACGAGAAACTATCCGGCAAGCGGTTCTCCGACTGGATCGGCCAGTGCGTCTAGGGGGCTGCAGGCCCTAGTAACTTGGCCTGAGTAGCATGGCGCGTATGCCTAATAACGACGCGTCCCAGACAGCTAACAACCCGATCGCGGCTCCGCCGGTCGCCAAGCGGGTGCCGCACACCCGCACCTTCCACGGCCGCGAGTTCGTGGATAACTACGAGTGGCTGCGCGACAAGGAAAACGCGGAGGTTCGCCAGCACCTAGAGGCGGAGAACGCCTGGACCACCCAACAGACCGCCCACCTCAAGCCATTGGAAGACCGCCTGTTCGAGGAGGTCAAGGCCCGCGTGCAGGAGACCGATATGTCCCTGCCCGTGCGTTCCGAGGGCTGGTGGTACTTCTCCCGCACCGAGGAAGGCAAGAGCTATGGCACCATGTGCCGCGTTCCCATCGCCGACGAGGACGACTGGACCCCGCCGACGATCGAGCCCGGCATCCCCGCGCCGGGCGAGGAGACTTTCTTGGACTGCAACGCCCTAGCCGAGGGCAAGGAGTTTTTTAGCCTGGGCGCGGCCAGCGTAACCCAGGATGGTACGCGCTTGGCTTACTCGGTGGACGAGACCGGCTCTGAGCGTTTCACCCTGCGCATCCGCGAGCTCACCACGGGGGAGGATCTGGAGGACGAGATCGAGGATGTTTTCTACGGTGCCACCTGGGTCGGCAGGGATACCGTGTACTACCAGCGCGTGGATGAAGCGTGGCGACCGCACGAGGTCTGGCGCCACACAATCGGTGAGGGCGTCGATAAAGACGAGCTGGTGTACCGCGAAGACGACGAACGTTTTTGGGCGGGGGTGGCGACGACCCGCTCCGATCGTTATCTGTTGATCCACACGGGGTCGAAGGTGACCAGCGAGGTGTGGTACCTCGACCTGGAGGACCCGAATGCGGAGCTGACCTGCGTGATCCCGCGCGAGGCCGATGTGGAGTATGCGGTGGATCACGCGGTTGTGGGCGGCCAGGACTTGTGGCTGGTGCTGCACAACAAGACCGGCCCGAACTGTGAGTTGGGTTACCACCCAACCGGCCAGGTCGCCTCGTGGGACGACGTGCAAGCTCTTGTGCCACACCGCGAGGACGTGCGCCTGGAGGGCGTGGATGTCTTCAGCGACCATATTGTCCTCGAAGCTCGGGAGAATGCGCTGGAGACCAGCTACATCATGAAGCTTGGCGACGCCGACACCTCGACCGGCGACTCTTCCGCCCCGGCCTTCGGCGAGTTCGAGCGGATCGAGTTCCCCGGGGAACTCTGCGGCGTTGGGGCCGTGGGCAACAGCGAGTGGGAGAGCCCGGTGCTGCGCGTGGCCTACACTGCCTTCACGACACCGCCGCGGATCTACGACATCGATCTGGCGACGGGGGAGAAGATCCTACGCAAGGAACAGCAGGTGTTGGCCGACCCGGACGGTCGGGAGTTCGACCCCGACCAGTACACCTCCCAGCGACTGTGGGTTACGGCTGAGGACGGCACACGCATCCCGGTATCCCTCATCCACCGCACGGACGTGGACATCACTCAGGCAAACCCGGTGCTGCTATACGGCTATGGGTCCTATGAAAACTGCATCGATCCAGGATTCTCCCTGTTCCGCCTGTCCATGCTGGACCGCGGCGTGGTGTACGCCATCGCGCACATCCGCGGTGGCGGCGAGATGGGCCGACTGTGGTACGACCACGGCAAGGGGCTGGAGAAGCGCAACACGTTCACGGACTTCGTGGCCGTCGCCGACCACCTGCTACGCGAAGGCATGACCACTCGAGAGCAGATGGTGGCCGAGGGAGGCTCCGCCGGTGGCATGCTCATGGGGGCGGTGGCCAACCTGGCAGGTGATCGCTTTGCGGGCATTGAGGCCGTGGTTCCTTTTGTAGATCCGCTGACCAGCATGCTCATGCCGGAACTG
This sequence comes from Corynebacterium sp. ACRQK, assembly GCF_022345965.1. Taxonomy (GTDB): domain Bacteria; phylum Actinomycetota; class Actinomycetes; order Mycobacteriales; family Mycobacteriaceae; genus Corynebacterium. Next base: position 32,078 of record NZ_JAKRMU010000009.1, on the reverse strand, counting down.
CCGCTGACTGTGACGGAGTGGGACGAGTGGGGTGACCCCTTCCACGACCCGCAGGTCTACGACTACATGGCGGGCTACGCGCCTTATGAGAATGTCGCGGCCGACCTGATCTACCCGCCGATTCTGGCGGTGACCAGCCTGAACGACACCCGCGTGCTGTATGTGGAGCCCGCGAAGTGGGTGGCCAAGCTGCGCGAGGTGGGTGCCGAGAACACGCTGCTGCGTATCGACATGGAGGCCGGCCACGGTGGCGTATCCGGCCGCTATGCCAAGTGGCGCCAGGCGGCCTTCGAGACGGCCTGGGAGCTGGAAAAGATGGGCGCCGCCGAGCTGCTGGTGACGGACAAGTCCGTCGAGGAGACGAGCTTTTAACAATTCGACGCTCAGATGTAGGGCGGGCGTTACCTCCCGTTCACCTGTGTTGTGCAGGCTAAGTATCTATGAGCCCCGCACAGTCCAGCCCCAGCGTCCAGCGTGCCCCGCGCGTTCTGCTGACCATCACCGGTCTGCGCCAGGGCACGGTCACCGCGGCGGAGAAGATGCGCGACGCAGCGCGGGCGCTGGATCTTCACGCCGGTTTGGTGCTCACGGTGCAGGGGCCGAATTGGCGTCTGAAGGATGACCACGCGACGCTTGAGCTGGTCCACGATTCCGCTGCCCGTGGCCACGAGCTGCTGTTAGGCGGGCTCGGGCCGCTGGGTGGGGCGCCTGACAAAGGGGAGTTCCACCGGCTCGGCCGCCACGAGTCAACGCTGCGGCTCTCCGCTGCCACCCGCCAGCTGGATGCGCTCGGCTTGGCGCCTAAAGCTTTCGCCCCGACGCGCTGGCTGGCGTCGGAGGAAGCTTTGCAGGCCGCCGGCGAGCTAGGGTTCGTGGTCGCGGCGGATGCGTACACCATCCGGGATCTCGGCAATGAAAAGCGCCATCCGGTGCGTGTGCTCGCGTTTGGTGATGGCTTTGGGGCGGTGAAGTGGTGGCGTCGCAACGTCCTCAATAGCGTGCGCCGCGGTGCCGCGAAGGGCAAAGACATCCGCCTTTCCATCAGCGCGGCGAAGGCCGGAAAAGACGACGTGGCGGGCGATATGCTGCGCATTCTCGAGTTGCTGCGCGAGGCCGGCTACGAGTCCGCGAACTACTGCGATTACGTGGCACGCCAGCAGGCTTCTGTAGCTTAAGGGGGCGGTCGCCCACCAGTGTTACGATAGGGCGGTAACCAACCGGGAAAATACCGCAAAGCTGGGAGAATGTAGAAGCCATGGCTCGTGTTGTCGTCAACGTTATGCCCAAGAAGGAAATCCTCGACCCGCAGGGTCAGGCCGTAGTCCGCGCCCTGGGCCGAATCGGCATCAGGGGAGTGGAGGATGTGCGCCAGGGTAAGCGCTTTGAGCTGGAGGTCGGCGAGGGGGTCTCGCGCGAGGATCTGGAGAAGATCGCCTCCGACCTGCTGGCAAACACCGTGATCGAGGACTACGACGTGGTCATCGAAGGCGCAGATGTGGAGGCCAAGTAAGTGACCAGCCGCATTGGAGTGATTACCTTCCCCGGCACCCTCGACGATGTCGATGCCGTGCGCGCTGTGCGCCTGGCGGGTGCGGAGCCAGTGGAGCTGTGGCACGCAGACGAGGATCTGAAGAACGTCGACGCTGTGGTCGTCCCCGGTGGCTTTTCCTACGGCGACTACCTGCGCGCCGGTGCCATCGCCGCTATCGCCCCGGCAATGAAATCCGTGGTGGCTGCCGCGGAGCGCGGTACCCCGGTGCTGGGGATCTGCAACGGCTTCCAGATTCTGCAGGAAGCCGGCCTGCTGCCCGGCGCCCTCACCCGTAACGAGGGGCTGCACTTTGTGTGCCGTGACATTTACCTGGAGGTGGAAAACACCTCCACGGCATGGACCAACCAGTTCGCCGAGGACAGCAAGATCCTGGTTCCGTCGAAGCACGGCGAAGGCCGCTTCCAGGCCAGCGAGGAAACGCTGGAGCGCCTGGAGGGCGAAGGCCGCGTGGTGTTCCGCTACGTCGAGAACCACAACGGCTCCCGCAACTCGATCGCCGGAGTGTGCAGCGAAAACGGTCGCGTAGTTGGCCTGATGCCGCACCCGGAGCACGCCGTGGAAACCCTGACGGGCCCGTCCTTGGATGGCCTGGGGCTGTTCCAGTCTGTTTTGTCCGCGCTCGTTTCCTAATCTTTCTTCTTACAAGGAGCACCCGATCCTCATGATTCACAACGACACGGTCGCCGATGCTAAGGCCAACCCGGACCTGGAGCAGCCGTATCACGAGCTGGGCCTAAAGGACGACGAGTACGCGCGCATTAAGGAACTGCTGGGCCGCCGTCCGACCGACGCGGAGCTGGCCATGTACTCCGTCATGTGGTCCGAGCACTGCTCGTACAAGTCCTCGAAGACGCACCTGCGCTACTTCGGTGAGACCACGACCGAAGAGATGAAGTCCAAGATGCTCGCCGGTATCGGTGAGAACGCTGGCGTGATCGACATTGGCGATGGACACGCGGTGACCTTCAAGGTCGAATCCCACAACCACCCCTCCTACGTGGAGCCCTACCAGGGCGCAGCCACCGGCGTGGGCGGCATCGTCCGCGACATTATGGCAATGGGCGCCCGCCCGGTGGCTGTGATGGACCAGCTGCGCTTCGGTCCGGCCGACCTGCCGGATACCCAGCGCGTGCTGCCCGGCGTGGTCGCGGGTGTGGGCGGTTATGGCAACTCTCTGGGGTTGCCGAACATTGGCGGCGAGACTGTTTTTGACGCCACCTACGCGGGTAACCCGCTGGTAAATGCACTGTGTGTGGGCACTTTGAAGACCGAAGACCTCAAGCTGGCCTTCGCCTCTGGCAAGGGCAACCGAGTGATCCTTTTCGGCTCCCGCACGGGCCTGGACGGCATCGGTGGTGTGTCTGTGCTGGCCTCTGACACTTTTGAGGAAGGCGCAGAGCGCAAGCTGCCCGCCGTGCAGGTGGGCGACCCCTTTGCAGAGAAGGTACTGATTGAGTGCTGCCTGGACCTGTACCGCGCCAACGTGGTGGTGGGTATTCAGGACCTCGGCGGCGCCGGGCTTTCCTGTGCAACCGCAGAGCTGGCTTCTGCCGGTGACGGCGGCATGCACATCAACCTGGACAACGTGCACCTGCGCGCCGAGGGCATGACCGCCGCGGAGATCCTGTCCTCCGAGTCGCAGGAGCGCATGTGCGCCATTGTGGAGCCGGAGAACGTGGATGCGTTCATGGAGATCTGCCGTAAGTGGGACGTGCTGGCCTCCGACATCGGCTGTGTGACCGACGGCGAGCACCTCGTCATCGAGCACTGCGGCGAGATCGTGGTAGACGCTTCTGCGCACACCATGGCCGAGGAAGGCCCGGTCTACGAGCGGCCCTACGAGCGCCCGGCGGAGCAGGACGAGCTGAACGAGATCCGCGGCGTGGAGCTGCCTGAGACCTCCCAGGAGGTTCGTCAACAGATCCTGGACCTGGCGGCCTCCCCGGCGCTGTGCTCCCGTGAGTTCATCATCGAGCAGTACGACCGCTACGTGCGTGGCAACACCGTTGCGGCCAAGGACGCGGACGCGGGGGTGCTGCGCATCGACGAGGAGACCGGTCGCGGCATCGCCGTTTCTACCGACGCCTCCGGCCGTTACACCCGCCTGGATCCCCGCACCGGCGCCCAGTTGGCGCTGGCTGAGGCCTACCGCAACGTCTCCGTCACGGGATCCACTCCGGTGGCAGTGTCCAACTGCCTGAACTTCGGATCCCCGGAGGATCCGGGCGTGATGTGGCAGTTCCGCGAGGCCGTGCACGGGCTGGCCGATGGCTGTAAGGAGATGGCTATCCCGGTTACCGGCGGTAACGTCTCCTTCTACAACCAGACCGGCGAGACCGCCATTTTGCCGACCCCGGTCATCGCGGTGCTGGGCACCATTGACGACTGCGCCCGCCGGATTCCACAGCAGCTGCCGAAGCCAGGTGTCGAGGGCGAGAAGCAGGAAGAGTACCACCTGGTTCTGGTGGGCGCGGAGACCCGCGAGGAGCTCGGCGGCTCCATCTGGCAGCAGGTCGTCCACGACGAACTGGCCGGCATGCCACCGCAGGTGGACCTGTCCGTGGAACAGCGCCTGGGAGCCTTCATCACCGCGCAGCGCGACAAGATCGTCGCCGCCCACGACCTCTCCGAGGGGGGCCTGTCGCAGGCTGTCGTGGAGCTGGCAATCCAGTCCGGTCGCGGAGTGGCCGTGAACCCGATGCTCAGCCAGCACGAGTCCGCCGCTGTGGAGGGCCGCACGCTGGCCCAGCAGGCGGCAGTGGGGCTGTTCTCCGAGACCGCTTCCCGTGTGCTGCTGGCAGTACGCAGCGAGGACTACGGCGACCTGATGCGCGAACTGGCCCAGACGGGTCTGACCGGTGGCTGGATCGGCCTGACCGGCGCGAACGACGCAGCAGACCAGCCGGTCATTCGCTTCGGATCCGGCGTGTACCCGGTGCTGCCCTTCGGCGGGGAGGTCGAACTCGACCCGGCCAAGCAGCATGACGAGGACTTCGACGTCGTCCTCTCCCTGGAGGCGGCGGAGAATGCGTGGACGTCCACGCTGCCCGCGCTGTTTAGCCACGCAGCAGGAAATAACTCCGTCATCTAAGGAAGAGAAGAGCTAGAACCAAGAAAGGGGCCCGCGACCGGTAAGGTCGCGAGCCCCTTTTGCTGTGTTTAAACGCCGTGGCCGGCTTTACTCCACAAAGCGGAAATCGCGGTTGCTGGGGCTAACCAACGGCCGCGGCAGGAACTCCTTGCGCAGGTTACGCAGCGTGGAGGCGTGCTCCTCCAGGCGCTTATCCTCGCTGGTCACTGGCGTGTACTTGCGGGCCTGCAGCGGGTTACCGTCCAGGTCGATAGCGATGTAAGTCATCGATGCGTGAATGGCCACCGGCAGGTTGCCCTTGCCCTCGCGCGGGTCGCCCGCGCGAAGGTGCACCATCACTGTCATCGAACGCTCGTCGGTGCGCACCAGGCGTGCATCCACCTCCACGAGGTCGCCGATGTGCACCGGGCGGTAGAAGCGAATACCACCGGCGTACACCGCGGTGGTGCGCTCGCCGGTCCACTGCATAGTGCAGGCAGTGGCCGCCTCGTCGATCCATTCCATGGCGGTGCCACCGTGTACGTTGCCGCCCCAGTTCACGTCCGTCGGCTTGGCCAGGAAGCGGTTCACCAGCTCCGGCGCGGTGGACTTATCGGTGTAGGTCTGGCGCAGCATTTCCTCTTCGATGGCCTTGCGCAGCTGGATGCGGGAAAGCGCGGCATCTTCCACGCGCTTTTCCTCATCGGTCGTCGGCACATAGGAGGGGATCTGCTTGGACTTACCGTTTTCGTCCAAGGCAACGAAGATCACCAGGCAGTCACAGGCACGGGTGAACACGCCCTCGCGTGGGTCGGCGGACAGCACCTCATTGACGATGTGCATGGAGCTGCGACCGGTGTAGGCGATGCGGCTACGGACTTCCACCATGTGGCCCGAGGGGATCGGGCGGGTGAAGTGGATGTGGCCCACGTAGGCGGTCACGCAGTAAGACTGAGCCCAGCCGACGGCGCAGGCGTAGGCGGCCTTATCGATCCACTCCAGCACGCGCCCACCGTGTACGCCCATCGCCCCTGCCATCAGTACGTCTGTCGGTGCGGCGAGGAAGCGCAGAGTCACCTTCGGGCTACGCTCATGGGAAGCCTCCGCTGTGTTATCAGATGCATTGTGCTCGCTTGGGGTGGTGTTTTCTGCACTTTCCGCCACGGGTCACTGCCTTCCTTAAATTCCCTCTACTAAATTACCTGTACTTCTTTCGTCTTCAACTTCCCAATACTAACGCGCCCCACACTTCGGTGTTCGTAAGAGCACTACAAATCCCGCACTACAATTTCTAGGCATGAAGCGTTTACACGGACCGGAACTATCCGCTGCTGCTCGCAGTGCGGTTGAAGCGGTTTTGCCCTGGGTAAGGAACCCCGCGGAGCAGCCTCGTCCGCCACGTGCCGACGTAGCTGCGGCGGTTCGTCTGTCTGCGGCTGTCCTGGAAGAGCTGGCTCCCGGCCATTCCGTCGAGGTGCGCATTCCTCCCTTCGCCGCCATCCAGTGCATCGCGGGGCTGGAGCATCGCCGTGGCACTCCGCCCAACGTTGTTCAGTGCTCGCCGATTACGTGGCTGCGTCTGGTTGTGGGGGCTGAGGATCTTTCTGGTTCGGACGCGGACACTTCCGGCACCCGCGCCTCCGCCATCGCCGAGCACCTTCCGTTGCTTAGAATGTAAGATCGCTCCGGTGGCGAAATGGCATCCCTTTGGGTTAGTGCGGATGGGCTAGTAGAGTCGACATAGTGGCAAACATTCAAGGCCAGAGAAAACAAGCAGAGGCAGAACCGTTGCTGAGCCCGTTCGACGACCGGGGCGAAACAGAGCCCCGGGAGGAATGTGGCGTATTCGGGGTATGGGCGCCGGGGGAGGACGTCTCCAAACTGACGTACTACGGCTTGTACGCTTTGCAGCACCGTGGTCAGGAAGCTGCGGGTATCGCGGTGGGGGATGGCGATCAGATCGTCGTGTTCAAGGATCTGGGTCTGGTCAGCCAGGTGTTTGACGAGCAGTCGCTCGAGGCCCTCAAGGGGCACATTGGCATGGGACACAACCGCTACACCACCGCCGGCGGTAATAGCTGGGAGAACGCGCAGCCCATGTTCCGCATGGCGCCCGACGGAACCGATGTGGCGCTGGGGCATAACGGCAACTTGGTGAACCACCGTGAGCTCACCCAGGAAGCCGCCCGGTTGGGCCTGGTGGATCCTAAGGAAAACCCCTCTGATTCACTGGTCATGTGTGCCCTGCTGGCCGCTGACACCCGTGAGGGGCACGGCGTGGAGGAAGCGGCCATGGAGCTGTTCCCAAAGGTCAAGGGTGCTTTCTGTGTGCTGTTTACCGACGGCGACGCACTGTACGCTGTCCGCGACCCGCGGGGCGTGCGCCCGCTGTCCATCGGTCAGCTGGCTAGCGGCGGCTGGGTGGTCGCCTCCGAAACCGCGGCGCTGGATATCGTGGGCGCGCGTTTCGTTCGCGACGTCGAGCCGGGCGAACTGGTGGCCATCGACGGTGACGGCGTGCGTTCCCGCCGTTTTGCGGAGACCAAGCACAAGGGCTGCGTGTTTGAGTATGTCTACTTGGCCCGGCCCGATTCCGTCATCCGTGGCCGTTCGGTAAATGGCACTCGCCTGGAGATCGGCCGCAAGCTGGCCGAGGAGGCCCCGGCGGAGGGCGACCTAGTGATCCCCGTGCCGGAGTCCGGCACGCCTGCGGCGGTGGGTTACGCCCAGGCCTCGCGCATTCCCTTTGGTCAGGGGTTGATGAAGAACGCCTACGTGGGGCGCACTTTCATCCAGCCGTCACAGACCATCCGCCAACTGGGCATTCGCCTGAAGCTAAACCCGCTGCGCGAGGTCATCGAGGGCAAGCGCTTGGTCGTGGTGGACGATTCAATTGTCCGCGGCAACACCCAGCGCGCACTTATCAAGATGTTGCGCGAAGCTGGGGCAAAGGAAGTGCACGTCCGTATCGCCTCGCCGCCGGTAAAGTGGCCGTGTTTCTATGGCATCGATTTCGCTTCGCCCACCGAGCTGATTGCGAATAATGTAGATCCTTCGGACCCGGTAGAGGGAATTCGCCGGGAGATCGACGCGGACTCCCTAGCATTCGTTTCGACCGAGGCGATGATAGAGGCGTCACAACAAAGCAGCGACGAGCTGTGCGCAGCATGCTTCGACGGCGTGTTCCCACTGGGCATGCCGAGCGACAACCCGAACACGGCATTGGTAGAAACGATGCTGAAGCAGCAGGCGAAGAATTAGGAAAGCAAGGACAAGCCATGAGTGAGCACCCCGATAACACTCCGAAGCAGGCAGAGGGCGCATCGTACGCCGCTGCCGGTGTAGACATTGAGGCCGGCGACCGGGCGGTAGAGCTTTTCGCGCCGCTAGCTAAGAAGGCCACCCGCCCCGAGGTACGCGGCGGACTCGGTGGCTTCGCCGGACTGTTTGCGCTGGGGGACTACGAAAAGCCGCTGTTGGCCGCATCCTCCGACGGCGTGGGCACCAAGCTGGCCGTGGCGCAGGCGATGAATAAGCACGATACGATCGGCCGCGACCTGGTTGCCATGTGTGTGGATGACCTGGTGGTCTGCGGCGCCGAGCCGTTGTTTCTGCAGGATTACATTGCCATCGGCAAGGTTGTGCCCGAGCACGTTGCCAGCATCGTTTCTGGCATCGCTGCGGGCTGCGAGGAAGCCGGATGTGCACTGCTAGGCGGCGAGACCGCCGAGCACCCGGGTGTGATGGAACCGCACGAGTATGACGTCTCCGCCACCTCCGTCGGCGTGGTCGAAGAGGCTAACCTGCTGGGCCCGGATCGCGTGCGCCCGGGTGACGTGGTGATCGCCATGGCCTCCTCGGGATTGCACTCCAACGGTTACTCCCTGGCTCGCCACGTGCTGCTGGATACCAAGCAGCTGCCGCTGGACGGGCACATCGAATCCCTCGGCCGCACGCTGGGGGAGGAGCTGCTGGAGCCGACCCGCATCTATGCCCTTGATTGTCTGAAGCTGGCCAGCGAGTGTGACGTTCACACCTTCGCCCACATCACCGGCGGTGGTCTGGCCGCCAACCTGGGGCGCGTGATCCCGGATGGCCTGGTCGCAGAGTTGGAGCGTTCCTCCTGGACCCCTGGCCCGATCTTCCGTCTGATCCAGGAGGAAGGCCAGGTCTCGCAGGAGGAGATGGAGAAGACCTTCAACATGGGCGTGGGCATGGTCGCCGTCGTCGCGGAGGACGATGCCGAGCGCGCCCTGGCGATGCTGACTGCCCGCCACATTGATGCCTGGCGACTGGGCGAAGTTCGCCCGGCACAGGATGGCCAGTCCGGTGCGATCCTGGACGGCGAATACCGCAGCCCCGTGAACTAGGGGCGACTAACTAGAGCCAACCAGAGCCGGGGCAAGGGCAAACGGCAAGAAAAACTCCCGCGCTGTGCTTTCCAAAAGCACCAGCTGCGGGAGTTTTTAGTGAATAGGTTGGCTTTTACCGCGACCCGTTGGAGTACTTATCCTCGTAGTCGTCGGCGTACTCGTCGCTGTAGTCGTCGTATTCTGCAGCGTAATCGCTGTAGTCATCCTCGTACTCGTCGTACGCGCTACTGCCGCGGGAACCGGAACCCCGGTTCTGCGACTGGCCAGAGAGTTCCCTCTGCAGCCTCTCCAGATCCATTTCCGGAGCGTTGTACTTCAACTGACGAGCAACCTTGGCTTGCTTTGCCTTGGCACGGCCGCGACCCATGGCCTGACCCCCTTGCGGTGTCCTCGAGTGGCGCGGGAGTTCGGCCACCCTTTTCGTTTACAAGTTAAGTTTCTTCCTGCCCTACACCATAGCGGTTAGCAATCATTTTTTCCCAAAATCCCCCTCCTACCGAAGGTGCGGACGCGGGGGTTTCCACGCCGAATCACCCTTTGAACTGCTGAGTTATTGCGCAGCAAAGGGGGGGCAAGCCAATGTGAGGGTTTTCTAGTTTTTCCCGCGCAGCCGGTTGATCGCCGCCCGCCCCGGTCGGATCGAGTTGTCACCCGTTGCATTCGCAAGGTCGCTGGGGTCGATCGATGCGTCGATCCCATCGGCTAGTAGCGGGGGTACGTCGCTATTTTTGGACGCCACCTTCTCCACCACATTCCGTTTCACCAAAGCCAGCGCGATCGGCCCGTAGTCGCAATCGTGCACGCTGGATCCAACCCGGCCAATTCCACGACCGCCCGCAGTGAGCTCGGTGCCCACGCCGGGCAGTCGGTTGGCGGATCCGTCGAGGTGCAGCATCACCAGCACTCGCGGGGATTTGCCCAGGTTATGCACTCGGGAAACCGTTTCCTGCCCCCGGTAGCAGCCCTTGTTCAGGTGCACGGCGGCCTCGGTGGGGCCGGCGGAAACGTCGTCCAGCTGGGTGGCGCCGCTGATTCCCTTGCCGATGAAGGCGGGAACCTCGTGGGGGATGGCGCGCTCGTCGGTATCCACGCCCAGGATCGGAAGGCGTGCCTGTACACGGAAGGCGTCATAAGCCATGCGCCCGGTGGGTTGTGCGACGCCAGTCAGCATGTCCCAGGCGCGGGTGATGTCCTCGCGGGGAATCCACAGATCCACGGCGTCTACCTCACCGATAGTTCCGGTTCTCCACAGTTGCAGGTTTAGACCTTCCGAAATGGCGATGTTTAGCTGAGTAGGAAGAGCGGCGGAGGAGGTGGCGTCATTAGTAAAGAGCGAAGAATCCGCTGCGAGATTCGATCCGATCACCGTGAGCCGTGCCCACGGTAGGCGCTCTACGGAAACCTGGGACCAGAAGACCATCTTTCTCAGATAATCCTCAAGCGCGTCGGCCTGTGCGGCTGGGGTGTCGAGGATCAGCGCGTCATCGGTGGCGAGAATGCCAAAGAAATGTTCGACATGCCCCTTCAGGTCGAGGATTAGACCGAAGGTGGCCTGGCCGGGTTCGATGGCGTTGACCTTCTGGGAGATCAGGTTGTTGAGCCAATCGCGGCGCTCCGGACCCGAGACCCGGATGGCCACGCGATCCCAAAAATCCACGAGGCCGGGCTTGCCGCCGTTTACACGGGACTGCTCGGTGAGGGGGTTGCCGTAGTGCCAGGCGGTCGCGCTGCTCTGGGCATCCGGCGCCTCTGAAGCTTCGGCAGCTTCACTGCCAGTCAACGGGCTGGCGGAAGGTGCATGGTCGACGATCGGGCTGTGAGTCAGATCAAACACATCACCCATCGTAGGACGGGGTGGGGTTGGCTTGCCAATGGCGGGTCTCCATGGGGCTTGTAAAACGTCCGAGAACAGTGCGGGAATAGAATGAGGAACATGAGCAATCAGGGAGCAAAGTTCGTGGTCGTTGACGTTTTGGGTGAGGACGGCGCTGGCACAGGCGCTGACACAGACCCACAGGTACGGGATACGACCGTGCCGATGATCTACGCGGACGACCTGGCTGCTGTGCGCGGCGACGGGGTGTTCGAGACCTTCATGCTGCGCGGCGGCAACGTGCGCAACCGCGAGCGCCACGCCACCCGCTTCCTCAATAGCTCCGCGATGCTGGATCTGCCGGAGCCTGACCTGGAGCGTTGGTACCGCGCGACCGACATTGCCGTGGCCAACTTCGAGGAAAGGAACGGGCAAGGGCAGGAGGCCGCACTGCGCTGGGTCTACTCGCGCGGGCGGGAATCCACGGGCCAACCGACGGGCTGGGTCACGGTGGCACCGGTCAGCGAGCACGTGCTGCACGACCGGGAGCACGGCGTGCGGGTAATGACGGCCGAGCGGGGCTTCCGCATCGACCTTTCGGAACGTTCCCCGTGGGCGTTGATCGGCGCGAAGACACTGTCCTATGCAGCCAACATGGCCGCTCTACGCAGTGCGAAGGCTCGCGGGGTGGACGACGTGATCTTCCTGTCCGACGAGGGGCTCGTGCTGGAGGGGCCGACCTCGACCGTAATTGCCGCGGAGGTGGACCCGACGACGGGGGAGAAGAAGCTCGTCACCCCGCCGACTCACGTGGGAATTCTGAAGGGGACCTCGCAGGCCGCGCTATTTAAGCTGGCCGAGCAGCGCGGATGGGGTACCGAGGAACGGGTGCTGCGGGTCGAGGATCTCACAGCCGCCGCCGGCGTGTGGCTGGTCTCCTCCGTACGCGTGCAGGCACGGGTAACAGAACTGGACGGCACCCAGCTGCCCCGCCCGGAAGTCGCTGACGAGGTGGAAAAGATGGCCTGGGAGGCTGTGACCGGCTAGCCGACCACGCGGGAAAGCTGCGCGGACTGCCAGGGAACCATCTCGCCGTCAATGAGGCGCTCGTCTACCCAGCCGAGGTCGTTGTTCGGCATCAGACCGTAGAGGCGTTTGCCCGGCCCGAGGTTCGTCGGGCCGGTGGCCGTCGCCATCGTCGAGGCACTTTCCAGCTGCCAGGCGCGCTCGTTCAGCGGGCTGCCGTACAGGATTTCCACCATGCCGTCGGAGTGGGTGAGGATCATCTCGATCTCATCGTCATCGTTGATGCGCAGGAAGCCGGATTCGCGGCGCCCGGGGGTCTCGGTCGGCTGCCCGTCGTCATCCATGCGCCAGGTGCGGGAATCGTAGCTGATGCGGTTCTCACCGTCGTGGGCAAAGACGACCTGCTGACCGAAGGTGAACTCCTTCTCGCCGGGAGGTGCCGCCTGGCCTTGGCCGCGCCATACACCGATCAGCGGCAGCAGGGCCAGCAGTCCGTCGTGCAGGTTGGGCCCCTTACGCAGGTTGGCTGTGTCATCGGGGATGGGCATGTCGCCGAATTCCGGCAGGTTCTTGTCGCTGGTGGACTTGGATTGCTCGGCGGCCAGGTTTACCGCTTCGTTAGCGTCTACCTTGAACTTCTTCTTTTCTTCTTCAGCCATGCCCTCAAGACTATAGGCTGGGGAGTTCTTCTTCACTCAAGGGGCGGGATCGCGGAGCCAAATCGGACAAGCTGATTTTTGTGTACACCTGCGAGGCTTCGACGAACACTGAGCCGCCGGAGATGAAGATTTGTTCCGGGTCGCCCCGCATGGGTAGTTCTTTGCCCGGGATGCTCAAACTAAAGGCGTCATTAACCCGCTTTTTGATGTCCGGATCGAGCGTGGTTTCGTCGGTGACGTTCTTGGCCTTGATGCCTAGACCGTCGGGGGTGGAGAGGATCCTGGTCGGGGTGATCACCATGGTGCCTTCGACGATGCGCAGCTTAACTTCGACCTTCGCGGGTTTGGCGAAGTCCTTCGGTTTGCCCTCGAAGATGGCCTCGGTCTCCCAGCCGCCGCGGGGCGAAATGTCGTCGAGATTCTGAATTTGCAGCGCCTCGATATCCATGCGGTTACCTAACAGCACGCCGTCCAGTTGCAGGCGAGTAAAGACCTTGCGCGCTGGGGCATTTTCAATGGTGCCGTTGAAAACATCGTCTGCGGAGACCGTAATGTACTGTGCCGAGGTTTGCACGCTCATCAGGCCGAAGCCAGGCACGTCGACGTCGTTGGCGACGACGGTGACGGCCTGGAGTTCGTGGCTGAGTGCGGCACCCGTATAGGGGAAGCCCGCCACCTGCACCTTTGGCGGGTTGGCCAGGTTCGAGTCAGCGTACAGCGCCTCGGAGATCTTGTGCTCGGCGCGGGCGGCGATCACACCATCGGCGATCAGCGCTACGAGTAGCACCAGCACGAGGGTGAGCGCGCCGCGGATTGCGATTTTCTTCACCTGGCCGGCCCCCTTCTCGAGTCTCTTTATTGTTCCCTACAGGTTACTAGGTGCCCCTGTTCCTTCTTTATGACGCCACGCCTCCGCCGCAGCAATCCCAGTGAAGCATTAAGAAACCCTCGAAATCGACCCCAAACATGCCGAAAGTGAGGAACAATTGGGGGCATGGCTATTACCTACGACACATTTGAAGACCTGTGGGAGCACTCTGAGGTGTTGGAGGGGGTTCACGAGGTGCTGGGCGAGGTCGCTGAGGCAGATGGGGTGCCTGCGATCAGCGAGGCTTTCCTGCGCGGCATCGACGAGAACCGCGGCCACAAGCACGTAGTGGCAAGAAACAACGATCGCGTGGTTGGTGTGCTAGCGATCGACCCGGATCGCGTGATCGAGCTGGCTGTAGCCCCGGATGTTCGCCACAGCGGGGTGGGGGTCGCCCTGTTCGAAGCTTTGCGTGACCAGCTGGGTGTGAGTGGTGCGATTGACGTGTGGGCGCACGGAGATTCCGCCGGAGCCCAACGCTTTGTGGAGTCGCTGGATGCCCGCCGAACCCGTGAACTGCTGAAGATGTCGCTGGACTGTGCCCCGGCTACGAAGTCGGCCAAGGCTATTGAGGCGGGCGGTGCAGAAGCCGAGAAACGCTGCGAGGAGCAAGAAATTGAGGTTCTGACTTACACCGAATCCGTTGCTCGCTTCGACGCGGATTCCGTGGATGCCGAGTGGGTGCGCGTCAATAATGAGGCCTTCGCGTGGCACCCCGAGCAAGGTGGCTGGGACGTAGATCACTTGCGTTCTGCTCGCGACACTAATTGGTTCGATCCGGATGCGGTTATCTTGCTGTGGGTGCGGGATGAGAAGTCCGCTGCCGAGCGGGTGGGTATTCCCTGTGCTGCCGATGGGGGCGAGGGGAACGACGATGTTTTCCGGCTGGTGGGCTTCCACTGGACGAAGATCCCGCTGGAAGAGAAGGAAAAAGATGCCGGCGAGCGGGCAGGTGAGGTGTACGTCGTGTGCCTCGCTGACGATGCTCGTGGTAGAGGACTGGGACAGGCGATCACGCAGCTGGGAATGAAGTTGCTGCTGGATAACGGTTGCGGTCGCATTGAGCTGTATGTGGAGGGGGACAACGCGCCCGCGGTTTCTACGTACAAGCGGCTTGGCTTCGAAGTGGTGCACACCGATGTGGTCTACCGTGGGTGTCTCTAAGTAGTGGGGCCAAGGAGCGAGAAGCCTTAACTGTTCATCGGTATCACCTGAGAAATATTTATGCCCACTTGCCGTGTATTGCCAAGAGTGAAGTGGGTTCAGCTTCGCCCTAGGTTAACTGTGGGTTAAATCAAGCCACCTTCCGTCACGTGGGGGTAGCGTTTAGGTGTGGCGCTGGGGGTGCTTTGGCAATGCTTTCTGAACCGACAAAGTTGCCTGTACTGCATGAACACTGTTGTTCATCTGCTGTTCACTTACAGCACTCTTTAAATCCATAAGCACCGATTAACTTTCTTGGTGGCGCAAGAGTGGCTCCTACAACTGCGGGCTTCTCCTGTAAGACACTTTTCTGTACTTCTGACAATTTTCGGAGGAAAACCTCGTGAAGTTCACCATGAAGCGCACCAGCGCTGTAGCTGCAACCCTGTTTGCTGGTTCCCTGATCCTGACCGGCTGCTCCAACGCTGACAACAACGAAGGCGGCAGCGGCGAAGGTTCCCGCGAGATGGAAGAGGCCACCGGCGAACTGCGTGGCGAAGGCGCTTCCTCTCAGGACAACGCAATCCAGAACATCTTCGGCCCGGCTTTCTCTAGCACCGGGGCTACCCTGGCTTACAACGCTTCTGGTTCCGGTGACGGCCAGAAGAAGTTCATCGCTGGCCAGGCTGACTTCGCTGGTTCCGACTCCCCGCTGAAGGACGACCAGATTGCGGACGCCAAGAAGCGCTGCGACGGCAACGACGCATGGCACCTGCCGATGGTTATCGGCCCGGTGGCAATCGCTTACCACCTGGAGGGTGTGGACGAGCTGAACCTGTCCACCAAGACCGTTGCCAAGATCTTCAAGGGTGAGATCAAGAAGTGGGACGACGAGGCCATCAAGGCCGAGAATGAGGGCGTTGACCTGCCGTCCGAACCGATCGAGGTTGTATACCGCTCTGACGAGTCCGGTACCTCCGACAACTTCCAGAAGTTCCTGTCTGCGTCCACCGGCGAGTGGGACTCCGAGGGCAAGAGCTTCCCGACCAAGGTCGGCACCGGTGCTCCGAAGTCCAAGGGTGTCGCTGACCAGGTTGCAGCTACCAACGGTGCAATCACCTACGTTGAGTCCGGCTTCGCTGAGGAGCTCGACGCAGTCAACATCGCCAAGATCGACTTCGGTTCCGGCCCGGTTGAGCTGAACAAGGACAACGTCAACAAGGCTCTGGGTGGGGCTGAGTTCTCCGGTGAGGGCAACGACCTGGTCGTGGACGCTGACAAGCTGTACGGCATGAACGGCGAGGATGAGTACCCGCTGGTTCTGACCACCTACGAGATCGTCTGCTCCGCTGGCTACGACGACAACACCTCGAAGCTGGTTAAGAACTTCCTGAACACCATCCTGGACAACCAGAACGATGATCTGGCTGACCAGGGTTACATCCCGGTGGACGGCGAGTTCAAGTCTAAGCTGGAAGAGTCTGTCGACGCTCTGAAGTAGTTAAACGCTGGCATTCAGACAGTGACGTAACCCCCGCTCGTTCTTCGATCGGGGGTTACGATTTGAATACGGCAACTACAGTGACGCGAAACACTTTTCAATTTTATTCTGGTATTGAATAACGACCTTTTAAGGATCCCTCATGGCAAACGCCAATAAGGTTGAGGTCGCCAAGTCTGCAAAGGCAGAGGGCGACGCCCCTCAGCCGAAGCAGGATCACCAGTTGGCGCAGAATAGCCAACGCTCCGGCGGTGGCAGCGTTAAGCGCCCTGGCGATGTTGTTTTCGAAACGCTGGCAAAGACCTCCTCAATCCTGATCACCGTGATGATCGGCCTGATCGGCCTGTTCCTGATCATGCAGGCAGTCCCCGCACTGAACCGCCTGCGCGACGGAATTTTCAGCTTCTTCACCTACGGTGAACGCTGGAACACCGACTACACCAACAATGACGGCGGATGGATGCAGTTCGGTATCCCGAACCTGTTCTTCACCACCGTCCTGGTTTCGATCGTCGCCCTCCTGCTGGCCATGCCGGTTGCACTGGGCATTGCGATCTTCCTGTCTAACTACTGCCCGAAGCGTTTCATCAAGCCCCTGGGCTTCATGATCGACTTGCTGGCCGCAGTGCCCTCCATCGTGTTCGGTATTTGGGGCGCTTACGTCCTCGGCCCGGCGCTGGGTGACTTCTTCGAGTGGCTGTCTGGCTGGGCCGGCGGTTTCTTCCTGTTCAACCACCAGCAGGGTAGCTCCCCGCCGTTCTCCACCTCTCGAAACATCTTCACCGGTGGCGTCGTCTTGGCAATCATGATTCTGCCGGTCATCGCCGCCACCACCCGTGAGGTCTTCGTGCAGACCCCGAAGGGGCACGTCGAAGCCGCATTGGCTCTGGGCGCAACCCGCTGGGAAGTTGTCCGCATGACCGTGCTGCCCTTCGGCTTGTCCGGCTACATCTCCGGTGCAATGTTGGGCCTGGGCCGTGCGTTGGGTGAGACCATGGCACTGTACATGGTCATCGCTAGTGCGCCGAACTTCCGTGGCTCCCTGATGGATGGCGGTACGACCTTCGCAACGGCCATTGCCGCAGCCGCGCCAGAGTTCAACGACGAGCTGAAGGCGGGTGCCTACATCTCCGCCGGCCTCGTCCTGTTCCTGTTGACCTTCTTGGTCAACGCTGCCGCCCGTGCCGTTGTGGCGAAGAAGTAGGAGAAGAGAACAATGACTGATGCAGCAACTGTAGAAAACAAGAAGTCCTCTTCGTCCTCCGAGCTGTTTACCCAGATTTCTGGTAAGCGTAAGGCGGTCGACAAGTTCGCCACCGTCATCATCTACTTCGCCATGGCGCTAGCCCTGGTCCCACTGCTGTGGGTCTTAATCAAGGTCGTCGGCGAAGGTCTGCCCGCCATTCTTAACCCCGACTGGTGGATGTACGACATGGTCGGCCAGCCGCGTAACAAGGCCGGTGGTGGTGCAGTCCACGCCATCATCGGTACTTTGATGCAAGTTCTGGTTACTTCCGCGGTCTCCATCCCGATCGGCGTGTTCACCGCTATCTACCTGGTGGAGTACTCTCGCGGCGGATTCCTCGGCAGGATCACGACCTTCATGGTCGACATTCTGACCGGCGTTCCCTCCATCGTTGCCGCCCTGTTCGTCTACGCGATGTGGATCACCATGTTCGGCTTTGAGCGCTCCGGCTTCGCAGTCTCACTGGCGCTGGTGCTGCTGATGGTTCCGATCATCGTGCGTAACGCGGAAGAGATGCTGCGCGTGGTTCCGATGGATCTGCGTGAGGCCTCATACGCACTGGGTGTGCCGAAGTGGAAGACCATCGTGAAGATCGTCCTCCCGACTGCTCTGTCCGGCATCGTCACCGGCATCATGCTGGCCGTCGCCCGCGTGATGGGCGAGTCCGCGCCAGTGCTGATCCTGGTTGGCTCCACCACCAAGATCAACTGGAACCCGTTCGAAGGTGGTCAGCAGTCCCTGCCGCTGTACATGGTTGACCTGTATGGCGCAGGCAGTAACGAGTTCGTGCTAGAGCGCCTGTGGGGCTCCGCACTGACCCTGGTGCTGCTCGTGGCGATCCTGATGATTGGCGCCCGCCTGATCTCGAAGCGCTACTCGGTGAAGGTCTAAGGCTGAACCTATCGCCTTAGGCCCCACTGGGACCGAAAACCCAAACAAAGCCTTTCCTAGGAGAACAACACAATGGCTAAGCGCCTAGACCTCAACGACGTCAACATCTACTACGGCGACTTCCACGCCGTACAGGACGTCAACCTGCACATCCCGCCGAAGGCAGTGACCGCCTTCATTGGCCCGTCCGGCTGCGGTAAGTCCACCGTGCTGCGCACCCTAAACCGTATGCACGAGGTTATCCCCGGCGCCTACGTCGATGGCGAGATCCTGCTTGACGGTGAAAACATTTACGGCCCGAAGATCGACCCGGTGGCTGTCCGCAACACCATCGGTATGGTCTTCCAGAAGGCAAACCCGTTCCCGACGATGTCCATCGAAGAGAACGTAGTGGCTGGCCTAAAGCTGTCCGGCGCGAAGAACAAGAAGAAGCTCCGTGAGATTGCAGAGCGCGCGCTGCGTGGCTCCAACCTGTGGGACGAAGTTAAGGACCGTCTGGACAAGCCGGGTGGCGGCCTGTCCGGTGGTCAGCAGCAGCGCCTGTGCATCGCCCGCGCCATCGCGGTCGAGCCAGAAGTTCTGCTGATGGACGAGCCCTGCTCAGCGCTGGACCCGATCTCCACCCTGGCAGTGGAGGACCTGATCCACGAGCTGAAGGAAGAGTTCACCATCGTCATCGTGACGCACAACATGCAGCAGGCAGCCCGTGTGTCCGACCAGACCGCCTTCTACTCCCTGGAAGCTACCGGCAAGCCCGGCCAGCTGGTCGAGGTTGGCCCGACCAAGCAGATCTTCGAAAACCCGTCGAAGAAGGAGACCGAGGACTACATCTCCGGTCGCTTCGGATAAAGCTCCTATCTGCGTATCACGCGGGTACAGAATCTTAGAAAAAGTGTCTTCGGCAGGCTCCCGCTGAGCTTGCCACCCACTAGCGGGGTTCCGGTTAGCGCCGGAACCCCGCTTTTGGCGTCAACAATAAAAATAATGGGCATACTGGAGGCAGTAACGGGTATCCCAGAGAACCACCGCAGAGAAGAAAGGAGCCACATGTCTAGCCAAGAGACCCCGGCAACCCTCCACGTCGTCGTGATGGGGGTGAGCGGCAGCGGCAAGACCACCCTGGCGCGCGCCCTGGCCGAGAAGACCGGCTGGCAGCTGCAGGAAGCCGACGACCTGCACCCCGAAGGGGCACTGGAGATCCTGCAAGACGGCAAGCTCCCGCCGGAGGCTGGGCGCCATAAGTGGCTAGGGATCGTGCGTGATTGGATTGCGGACGAGGCCACCCAAGGCAATAACACCGTCACTGCCTGCACCGCGCTGCGCATCGACCACCGCGAGATCCTGAACGACGCGGGTGAGAACGCGACCGTGTTTTACGTCCACCTGTACGGCACCGAGGATGTGCTCGCGGAGCGCATGAAGAACCGTGTGGGAGAAGCTGACATGCCACGCGAGCTGCTGACCGCGCAGCTGGAGGATCTGCAGCGCCTCACGCCGGGGGAAAAGGGCATCCAGTTGGACGTTAGCCGCACCCCGGAGCAGCTGCTCGACGATGCGCTGAACGCCGCAAAGTTCGCGAAGAAGGCGTACGCGCGCTAAATCCCACTTGGAGCGACTGGTTAATAATCCTGGCTAGTAGTCCAGGTTCGTGTCGTAGCGGTAGCGCCTCTCGTCGAACTGCTCGCGGAACCGCTGCTGCAGCTCTTCGTCCTCCTGCTTTCGGTGGTACTCGTCCGGCGTGAGGCCAGTAATGATGAAGACGATTCGGTTGGCGATCTCCACGGCGTGGTCAGAGTAGCGCTCGAGGTAGCGTGACAGCAGCGTGACGTCCACGGCCTCGCGCACGGTGTGTGGCCATTCGCGCTGGGTGGTGAGCTGGAAGATGTGGCGGTGGATGTCATCGACCGCATCGTCGTCTTCGACGAGCTCGAGGGCAGTGTTTACGTCGAGCTCGCGCAGCAGGGTCTGGATCTTCGCCGCCGAGTTGTCGCACTGCCGAGCCATCTCTTCGATATATGGGCGGGCGGTCGCAGGGACAGCGTTTTCTGGGTGACGCCGCCGCGCCACCTTTGCCACATGCACCGCAAGCGCGCCCATGCGGGTGAAATCCTCGACAATGTGCTGGCCCGCAACGACGATGCGCAAGTCCCGCGCTACGGGCGCCTCCAGCGCTAGCAGCCGGAAGGCATCCTTGACTGCTGTTTCTCGCAGATCCTCGAGTGTATCCACGCTGCTTAGGACCTTCTCGGTAAGGTCCAGGTCGGTTTCTAGCAGAGAACGGGTAGCGGAATTGAGCGCAGTGCGCACGAAATCCGCCATCAGCGAAATGTCGTGCTTAAATTCTCGGAGTTGGTTTCGGTACACCCTACGCATGTGAAAAAACTATAGTCTCTGGAGCTCGGTGGCGCTGAGGTTTAGCCCCCGCGTATAGCCCCGAAAAACCCATAGACCCGAAAACTGTTAACCGCCACTGTTTTCGATATCTGCCCCGTCGGGGACAGTCTCGTCCTCCGGGTCGTCCAGCCACCCCTCCGGAAGGGCCACCTTCGCCGGGGATCCCTGGCGGCCGCGGGCGCCGTCGGCGTCCTCGGCCAGGGCGGGGGAGTCCCACACGTCGGCGAGTGCAGACTTCAGCTCGTCCAGGCTGCTTACCCGGGACAGGCTCCGGCGTAGTTCCCCGCCGGCGGGGAAGCCGCGCAGGTACCATGTCATGTGCTTGCGTAAGTCGCGGCAGGCCTTTTGCTCACCGTCGTGGGCGGCCAGCAGTTCCGCGTGGCGCAGAATGATGCGCGCTACCTCGCCCAGGGTGGGTTCACTGGGGACCGGCAGGCCGCGTAGCTCGGCGGAGAGCTCCGCGAAGATCCACGGGCGGCCCAGGCAACCCCGGCCTACGACTACGCCGTCGCAGCCGGTCTGCTCCATCATGGCGCGGGCGTCAGTGGCCTTGAAGATGTCGCCGTTGCCCAGCACGGGGATTCCGGTGTGGGCCAGGTGATGCTTGAGGCGCGTGATCTCGTTCCAATCCGCGTGGCCGGAGTAGCGCTGTGCCGCGGTACGGCCATGCAGAGCCACGGCGGCCGCACCCTCCTCCACGGCGATGCGACCGGCATCCAGGTGCGTGTGGTGCTGGTCGTCGATACCCACGCGCATCTTCACGGTCACGGGAATGTCCGTGCCTTCCGTGGCCTTGACTGCGGCGGCCACGATATTTCCGAAGAGCCTGCGCTTGTAAGGCAGGGCGGAGCCGCCGCCGCGGCGGGTGACCTTGGGCACGGGGCAGCCGAAATTCATGTCGATGTGGTCGGCGAGGTTCTCGTCGACGATCATCTTCGCCGCCTTGTAGGTGTACTCCGGGTCGGTGGTGTACAGCTGCAGGCTGCGGGGATCCTCGTCTGGCGCGAAGGTCGTCATGTGTAAGGTTTTCGGATTGCGTTCGACCAGCGCGCGAGCCGTCACCATTTCGCAGACGTAAAGTCCGGCGACGGAACCCATGCGTTCACGCTCCTGTTCGCGGCACAGGCTGCGGAAGGCCACGTTGGTTACGCCTGCCATCGGGGCGAGCACGACGGGGGAGTCGAGCTGCATCTTGCCGATCTGCAGTCCTTGGAACTGCTGGTTCGCCGAGGGGGCTCCGCCGGTCGAGCCGGCCTGGACGGTTGAATCTTGCGGCGTGGTGGAGGCGGGGGTTGTGGTCGATGTAGTCACGGGCACCATTGTCACACCGGGGTAGACAGAATACCAAAGGGCGTCCAAAAAGAAGCCAAACTAGCAACAAAGATTGTTCAACAATAGGCTGAAGGGTGAGGGCGAGCTACGTCACATTTATGTAGGCTGAGGAAATGAAGCGGAGAAACCGCTACACAGTAATGGAGGAGGAACCGATGTCTGAGCGCATCGCCAACGAGTTCTACAGGTCCAAGGTCATGTCCGCCGACGAGGCGGCGCAGTTCATCAACCATGGCGACAAGATCGGCATGTCCGGCTTCACGGGCGCGGGCTACCCCAAGGCGCTGCCGACCGCCATCGCCGAGAAGGCTAAGGAACTGCATGGTCGCGGGGAAGACTTCCAGATTGACCTCTTTACCGGCGCTTCTACCGCGCCTGACTGTGACGGTGTGCTGGCGGAAGCGGATGCGGTGCGATACCGCACCCCCTACGCCTCCGATCCGGTGATGCGTAAGAAGATCAACGCGGGCGAAATCAAGTACCAGGACATCCACCTCTCCCACCTCGGCCAGCAGGTTGAGGAAGGCTTCTTCGGGCAGCTGGACGTAGCTGTCGTGGAAGCCGTACGCATCGACGAGGCGGGCAACATCATCCCCTCCTCGGCAGTCGGCAACAACGTGGAGTACCTCAACTCCGCCCGCAAGGTCATTATCGAGGTCAACGAGTGGCAGTCCCTCGACCTGGAGGGCATGCACGACATCTACAAGATCCAGGATCTGCCGAAACGCACCCCGATCCCGATCAACCGCCCCGGCGATCGCATCGGCACGCCGTACATTCCGGTCGACCAGAACAAGGTTGTGGCCGTGGTGAAGACCAACGCCGAGGACCGTAACGCGCCTTTCAAGCCGACCGACGAGATCTCCGAGAAGATTGCCGGGCACTTCCTGGACCTCCTCGAGGGCGAGGTTGAGGCCGGTCGCCTGACCTACGACGGCTACGTCATGCAGTCCGGCGTGGGTAACGTGCCGAATGCCGTGATGGCGGGTCTGCTGGACTCCAAGTTCGAGAACATCCAGGCCTACACTGAGGTGATCCAGGACGGCATGCTGGACCTCATCGACAACGGCAAGATGACCGTCGCCTCCGCAACCTCCTTCGCGCTTTCCCCGGAGTACGCAAAGAAGATGAACGATGAGGCGAAACGCTATCGCGAGCACATCGTCTTGCGCCCGCAGCAGATCTCCAACCACCCGGAGGTCATCCGCCGTACCGGCTTGATCGCCTCCAACGGCATGATCGGCTGTGACATCTACGGAAACGTGAACTCCACGAACGTGTCTGGCTCGCGCATCATGAACGGCATCGGCGGCTCCGGCGACTTCACGCGCAACGCCTTCCTGTCCACCTTCATCTCCCCGTCTACGGCCAAGGACGGCGACATTTCCGCCATCGTGCCCTTCGCCTCCCACGTCGACCACACGGAGCACGACGTGATGGTGATCATCACGGAGCACGGCTACGCCGACCTGCGTGGCCTGGCACCGCGCGATCGCGTGCCGAAGATCATCTCCGTTGCGCACCCGGACTACCGACCGCTGCTGGAGGAGTACTACGAGCGTGCCTGCGCAGCAGGGAATTACCTGCAGACTCCGCACGACCTGAAATCCGCCTTCAGTTTCCACATCAACCTGGCGGAGAAGGGTTCCATGAAGGGCTAGGGGCTGGCGCTAGGGGGCAATTTTCTGCTTCGTAGAAGCATTAGATAGAATGCTCCCGTTGGGCCTTTAGCTCAGTTGGTAGAGCTACGGACTTTTAATCCGCAGGTCGCGGGTTCGAGCCCCGCAGGGCCCACAGCTTTAACCACTCCGCTGCAGCGCGTTTATGGTGATTTCCATGGTGCACTGCGGCGGGGTTTTTCCGTTGATAGGGCGAAACGAGGATGGAACAAAGCGGTACCGAAGGTTGTTGGAGCTGGCATGACAACTTTGTTTACCCCATTGGAACTTGGCCGTTTTACCTTGAACAACCGTGTCACCATGGCAGCGTTGACCCGCCAGCGGGCGGGCCACAGTGCTGTGCCGAACGAGCTGCACACGAAGTACTATTCCCAGCGTGCTAGCGCCGGATTGGTTGTTACGGAGGGGACCTTTCCTGCGTGGACGAACCGTGCATTTCCGGGCCAGGCAGGTATCGCAAATGAGGAGCAGGCGGCCGGCTGGAAGGGCGTAGCCAACGCAGTGCACGATGCCGGCGGTGTGCTTTTCATGCAGATCATGCACGGTGGTCGCACTAGCCACCCTGATCTCATCGACGGAGCGCAGGCGGAAGCGCCCAGCGCATTGGGCTGGGACGGCCAGGTTCGTGGCTTTGCCGGCAAGATGGATGCCCCGGTTCCACGGGCGTTGGAGGTTGACGAGCTCCCGCGCATCGTCGAGGAATTCCGCAGGGCTGCACGCCGAGCCATTGACGCAGGTGTCGATGGTGTGGAGGTGCATAACGCCAACGGATACTTGCTGCACGAGTTCTTGGCACCATCTGCCAACCAGCGAGAGGATGAATTTGGTGGCAGCCCCGAGAACCGCTGGCGCCTGCCGGAGATGGTGATTCGCGCGATAGTAGAGGAAATCGGCGCGGACCGCGTGGGAGTGCGTTTTTCGCCGGGCCACAACGTACAGGGAGTCATCGAAGACGACGAGGAGGACATGCTGGCCACGTACGGTGGCCTGCTGGATGCTCTTGCCCCTGTGAACCTTGCCTACGTGTCTTTCCTGCACGCACAGCCGGAAGGCGAGCTAATTGCGACCTTGGCGAATAAGGCCCGCGCCAACGGTGTGACCAAGGTTCTGATGAACGACGGGTTCGGCACCGTCACCACGAAGGAGGACGCGCAGCGCGAGCTGGCATTGGATTACGTGGATGCCGTGGTGGTGGGGCGCCAGCTGATCGCTAACCCGGACTTGGTGCGCCGGTGGCAGGAGGGTCTGGCGCTGAACGAGCCAGATCAGGACACGTTCTATATGGGTGGCGAGCGCGGCTACACGGACTACCCGACGGCTGCGGACTAACACGTGTTCCAAAGCGGGGTTAGTGGCTGACTTTGCCCACCTCACCGGGCGATTTGTTCTGCTGCTCGCCCCTGGTTTAAACTGTTCAAGCTGCTAAGGAAAGCTAGAGTTTCTTGCTGGCTTACTTTGTAGAGCTCCCATCGTCTAGAGGCCTAGGACCCCGCCCTTTCACGGCGGTAACACGGGTTCGAATCCCGTTGGGAGTACGGCCCTGTGGCGCAGTTGGTTAGCGCGCCGCCCTGTCACGGCGGAGGTCGCGGGTTCAAGTCCCGTCAGGGTCGCCATAAAAGACCTAATAGAGAGCCTTTCCGGTGCTTTTCGCGCCGGGGGGTTCTTTTCTTTTTGTTTTCTTTGTGATGCCCCCAGCTTGTGTGTTGAACACTTCAACAGTGACGCGAAAGCTTGCCGGAAATGGCGTTTGTACAGCTGATTTGCTTAAGAACTTTGAGACTGTGTAGAGTCTATTCTCGTGCAACGGACGGCTTAGACAAGTTGTGGTCTGGTCGTTTTATTTAGTTGCGCAGGCAAGATTGGCCCTGTGGCGCAGTTGGTTAGCGCGCCGCCCTGTCACGGCGGAGGTCGCGGGTTCAAGTCCCGTCAGGGTCGCTTCGATGTTCGAATCGGAAGCGGTCGGGCAACGAAGGCCAGATAGCTCAGTTGGTAGAGCGTTCGCCTGAAAAGTGAAAGGTCGCCGGTTCGATCCCGGCTCTGGCCACATTTAACCCCGGTAGCGGAATGCTACCGGGGTTTTGCCGTACGTACACTGGGGGCTAGAAGTTAGCACAGCTACTAGAGGATAAGAAGAGCAAATAGGGAAGGGAGTCCCAGCACTATGTCAGGCACCAAGAGCGTCGTTCACGATCAAGAGCAGAGCCGCTTCGTCATTTACATGGATGACCAGGAGGCTGGCTTCGCTGAGTATTCCCAGGAGGGCAACGTCCGCGACTTCAATCACACCGTGGTGGATCCGGAGTTCCGAGGGCAGGGGCTATCCAAGCCGCTGATTAGCGAGGCTTTGCTGGAGACCAAGGAGGAGGGGCTAAAGATTAAGGCCAGCTGCTCCGCTGTCGAGGCCTTCGTGGAGAAGAACCCGGACTTTAAGGAGCTGCTGGCCTAGTCGGCTGCGCGTGGTGCGCGCAATCGCACTGGGCGCGCTGCGGGGCGCGCCTAGATGTTGTTCTGCATATCGTCGACCCACTTTACGGCGTCGACGAGCGGAGTGTTCTGGTTGGGCTTGCGGGGGCGAATCTTCGCCGGGATGCCCGTCAGGATGGAGTTCGGGGGAGCGTCCTTGGTCACTACCGCGTTGGCGCCGATCGCGGAGCCCTCGCCGATAGTGATGGGGCCCAGCACCTTCGCGCCTGCGCCGATCATCACGCCGTTGCCGATGGTGGGGTGGCGCTTGCGCTGCACCAGTTCGGAGCCGCCGAGCGTCACGCCGTGGTAGAGCATGACGTCATCGCCGATCTCCGCGGTTTCGCCGATGACTACACCCATGCCGTGGTCGATAAAGAACCTACGGCCGATGGTGGCGCCAGGGTGGATTTCGATGCCGGTGAAACCGCGAGCGGCTTGGCTAATAATGCGGGCGATGCCCCGGTGCCCCCGCTTCCACAGTGCGTGGGATACGCGGTGCGCCCAGATGGCGTGCAGGCCGGAGTACACAATGGCGTTTTCTACGTCTCCGCGTGCTGCTGGGTCGTGCTCGCGGGCATTAGCCAGGTCTTCGCGGATGCGTCCAAGAATGCTCAACGGTGTGGTCTTTCGGTTGGGTGGGGATCGGCTTAAAGCTTTCGCAGCCACTATAACGAGAAGGCGCTGCCCCCTATTCCACCGCTGGGGTGGAAAGGCGGTAGCGCCTACTTGCCTGCAGCTACTAGCCGTTAGCCAGCCGTCACTAGGTTGCGGGTGGCTGCCAGGGCGAAACTAGTCGCGCAGGTCGTCGAACAGCAGGGTGGAGACGTAGCGTTCGCCGAAGTCGGGAACGATGACGACGATGGTCTTGCCCTCGTTCTCGTCCTTCTGTGCTTCCTGCACAGCTGCCCACACGGCTGCACCGGAGGAGATGCCGGAGAGGATGCCTTCGGAGACGGCCAGCTCGCGGGCGGTCTTAGTTGCGTTCTCCAGCGGAGCGTCCACCACGCGGTCCAGGATGTCCTTGTTCAGGATCTCCGGGAAGAAGTTGGTGCCCAGGCCCTGGATTTTGTGCGGGCCGAAGCGGCCCTCGGTCAGCAGCGGGGAGTCCGCCGGCTCCACACCGACGATCTCGATCTTGTCGTTCTTCTCCTTCAGGTACTTAGCCGCACCGGAGATGGTGCCGCCGGTGCCCACGCCAGCAACGAAGATGTCTACTTCACCGTCGGTGTCTTCCCAGATCTCCGGGCCGGTAGTGTTGTAGTGGACCTCCGGGTTTGCCGGGTTGGCGAACTGGCGAGCCAGGATAGCGTTGTCGGTGTTCTCGACGATCTCGTTGGCCTTGTCGACTGCGCCCTGCATGCCGGCGGAGCCCGGGGTCAGAACTAGCTCTGCGCCCAGAGCGCGCAGCATGATACGGCGCTCGTTGGACATGGTTTCCGGCATGGTCAGGATGACCTTGTAGCCCTTAGCGGCGCCGACCATGGACAGTGCGATACCGGTGTTTCCGGAGGTTGCCTCGACGATGGTGCCGCCCGGCTTCAGGGTGCCGTCCTTCTCAGCCGCCTCGATGATGGCCTTACCGATGCGGTCCTTCACGGAGTTAGCCGGGTTAAAAGCTTCCAGCTTCAGCAGGACGTTGGCCTTCAGCCCTTCGCTGTATGCGCCCAGCTTAACTAGCGGAGTTCCGCCGATGAGGTCGGTGATGTTGTTGTAAATCCTCGCCATGGGGGCGATCCTTTCGTTCTAGACTGATCGGTCTATACTGGGTAGTCTACACTTTTCGTCCGCTCGACACCACTGTTCCTTGACCTAGGTTGCTTGACCTGTGCGTTCGTAAGTGCTTCATAATTTTTTTGACGCCCCTACGCTCCGATCTTGACCAAATTCTCAGGCACCGCAGCAGGGGATTTGGTTCAATGGCAAGCATGACTACCGAAAACCAGACTTATGAAAACATCCAGGTGGCCGTCAACGGCGCCGTCGCGACTATCACCCTGGACCGCCCGAAGGCCCTCAACGCGCTGAACAGTGCCGTGCTGTCTGAAATTGTTCCGGCAGCGGAGTCTCTGGACGCGGATCCGCAGATCGGCGCCATCGTTATTACTGGCAGTGAGAAGGCATTCGCCGCTGGCGCGGATATCAAGGAAATGAAGGATGAAACCTACCCCGAGGTGGCGGAAAAGCGCCTGTTTGGCGACTGGGAGAAGCTAGCGCAGCTGAAGACCCCGCTGATTACCGCCGTATCCGGCTTCGCCCTGGGCGGCGGTTGCGAGCTAGCGATGCTCGGCGACATTCTGCTGGCTAGCGAGACCGCAAAGTTCGGCCAGCCGGAGATCACCCTGGGCATCATCCCCGGCATGGGCGGCACCCAGCGCCTGACCCGCGCAGTGGGCAAGTACAAGGCCATGGATTTGATCCTCACCGGTCGCATGATGGATGCCGAAGAGGCTGAGCGCAGTGGTCTAGTTTCCCGCGTGCTTCCGGCGGAGGGCTTCGCTGACGAGGTGCAGAAGGTAGCGGCAAAGGTTGCAAGCATGTCCCACGTCGCAACGGCTGCCGCCACCGAGATGGTGGACGAGGCCTACCGCACCACCCTGGAAGAGGGCGTGGAGGCGGAGCGTCAGCAGTTCTGGCGACTCTTCGACACCGCGGATCAGAAGGAAGGCATGACGGCCTTCGTGGAGAAGCGCAAGCCGGAGTGGCAGCACCGCTAGTCGCACCACCGGGCGCCATTCCTGGCACAATTGCGGATATGTCGCATTCGAAGCAAGTCAACCGCACTATTGACCTGTCCATTCATGATGTCTATGAGGTCGTCTCCAGCGAGGCGTTCCTGCTGACGGACGAAGGGATGGTGGAACAAACGGAATCCCAGATCATCGAGGCCGAGCGGGAGGTTCTGCCAGATGGTCGGGTATGGGCGCGGGTTGGCGTGAGGGCGTCACAAAAAGAGCTAAAAGAACTCGCCAAAGACGGTGAGGCGCCCATCGCATACCAAGAGACCTACGTTTCGCCTCCGGATGAAACCGGCGCGTTCGAGGTAAAGGCCGAGATGGATCTGCCAATGAAGATGGGGACGATGGATACTCACTTCATCTACGCACCCGTCACTGGGGGCGCTGGGGAGTTCGCAGCAGAAGGGGCGGCGGAGACCGCAGTAGAGGCGATTCTGATCGCAGATGTGTCGGTGCCGCTGATTGCCGGAAGGCTGGAAAAGCATCTTTTGAAGGCTGCTGATAAGACAGTGGACAACAGCTTGGCTCGCATAATAAACCTAGGTAGCGCTTAACTTTTCCTGAGAAACTCTGTTCGATTAGCCCCGATAAGGTCGTGCGCGCGCCCTTCCCTTCTTGCAACAAAAGCATGGGGGCAGTTTTGGGGGTAACAAGGGGGTGAACTATACTCCCTCTCACACGACGTCCTAGCCCTTCGGGGCGGGCGCCACAGGTCAAGTTTGAGGAGTGAACCAGGTGGACCAGCAGCGGCAACGCGATGACGACGACGTCATCATTTCTGCGCTGAATTCTCTAAAGAACGCGACCGGCATTCCGGTGACTATGTACGCCACGAGCTCGGCGGACGGAAAGTTGCGGATCTCCAAGTGGGTGGGTCTACGCACCCCAGCGCTGCACAACCTTGAGATTGCCCCGGGTGCGGGAGTTGGTGGGCGCGTGGTGACCACCCGCCGCCCCGTGGGTGTTTCCGATTACACCCGGGCAAAGGCCATCAGCCACGACTTCGATCGGCACATCCGTGACGAAGGGTTGCACTCCGTCGTTGCCGTGCCTGTGATTGTGAAGCGGGAAGTCAGGGGAGTGCTCTACGCAGGCGTCCACTCGCGTGCCCGCATGGGCGATAAGGTGCTCGAAGAGGTCACCATGACTGCCCGCTGCCTGGAACAGGAGATTGCTGTCAACGAGGCGCTGCGCGCAAACGACGCTGGACGCGGTGCAGCGGCAGGGGCGGCTGCAAACAAGCAAGTCCGGTCGATGTCCGGTGCGGAATGGGAGCAAGTGCGCGCCACGCACAGCAAGCTGCGCATGCTGGCCAATCGCGTGGAGGACGAAGACCTGCGTCGCGACATTGAAGCTCTGTGCGACCAGATGGTTTCTCCAGTGCGTGTGAAGCAGACCACCAAGCTTTCAGCGCGCGAGCTCGACGTGTTGGCCTGCGTGGCCCTGGGGCATACGAACGTAGAGGCCGCAGCCGAGATGGGTATCGGCGCGGAGACCGTGAAGAGCTACCTGCGCTCCGTGATGCGTAAGCTCGGGGCACACACCCGTTACGAGGCGGTCAACGCCGCTCGACGTATCGGCGCATTGCCCTGATTCAGCCCTGATATTGCTTTGAACAATCGCTCCGCTTTGCGCGGGGCGATTTTTTTATAGGCTGGGGGGCGTGAAAGACAGCTTCGTAGTGACAGGTGGAACCAGGCTGCAGGGCGCCATCAAGGTGTCCGGCGCCAAGAACAGCGTGCTTAAGCTCATGTCAGCAGCGCTTTTGGCGCCTGGGACCACCACGTTGACCAATTGCCCCGAAATCGCCGACGTGCCCTATATGGCTGAGGTTCTGCGCGGCCTGGGCTGTGAGGTGGAGCTCGATGGCGACGTCGTGCGCATCACGACTCCCGAGCACATCGAGTACAACGCGGACTTTGAGGCCGTGCGCCAGTTCCGTGCATCCGTCGCGGTGCTGGGGCCATTGACCTCGCGGTGCCTCAAGGCGCGGGTTGCTCTTCCTGGTGGTGACGCCATCGGTTCCCGCCCCCTTGATATGCACCAATCCGGCCTAGAGCTCCTGGGTGCAACCACCAAGATCGAACACGGTTGCCTGGTCGCCGAGACAGAAGAGCTCCATGGCGCGCAGATTAAGCTGGACTTCCCCTCGGTGGGCGCAACAGAGAACATTCTGACCGCTGCGGTGTTGGCTGAGGGCACCACCACACTGGACAATGCGGCGCGCGAACCGGAGATCGTAGACCTGTGCGACATGCTGGTAGCGATGGGCGCGAAGATCAGCGGCGCCGGTTCCAACACCATCACCGTCGAGGGGGTGAAGCGACTAAACCCGGTGGACCACGAAGTCGTTGGCGACCGAATTGTCGCTGGCACCTGGGCGTATGCCGCAGTAATGACGCGAGGGGACATCACGGTCGGAGGTATCGATCCACAGCACTTGCACCTGGTTTTGGAGAAGCTAAAGCTTGTTGGCGCCCAGGTTGAGACGTACCCGACCGGCTTTAGGGTAGTGCAGCACGAACGCCCCAAGGCGGTGGACTACCAAACATTACCTTTCCCCGGATTCCCGACTGATCTGCAGCCGATGGCGATTGCGCTGTGCACTGTGAGCGAAGGCATGAGCGTGATCACGGAGAACATCTTTGAGTCCCGCTTCCGGTTTGTCGACGAGATGATGCGCTTGGGGGCGGACGCCAGCATTGACGGCCACCACGTGGTTATCCGGGGTAGGGAGCAGCTTTCTTCTGCGCCGGTGTGGAGCTCAGACATTCGCGCGGGTGCGGGACTAGTGCTGGCCGGCCTGGTGGCGGACGGGAAGACCGAAGTGCACGACGTCTACCACATTGACCGTGGCTACCCGGAGTTCCCGGAACAGCTGTGCTCACTGGGTGCAGAAGTGGAGCGCGTGAAGCGCTAAAGGCTGAGTCTGTGCAGTGTTAAAACCCTGTAGACGGGTGCATGTGCACTTTAGTGTGATTTCATACCCTGCAGAAAAGCCTTTTGGCCTGCGGGTTTGTGTTTGGTGTGGGGTGTGTGTACATTAATCCAAGTCAGCGCGACACAGCACCGCGGGTTATAGACTCTCGGAACGCTGGTAGTCATAAGCGTCTGGCCAATCATTTTAAAGCTGTAAAAACAGTTCGTGTGTGTGCGAGTGCAGCGGGTTGTTTACCGGGAATTTGCTTTATCTTCACGGTTGCTTTACGCTCGTAATCCGTCGCAACGTGGCTGCCACCGATTGTGTGGTGTGTTTGTTGTGTGCGTAGGTTGTTTGAGAACTCAATAGCGTGATGAACCAAGTTTAGATACTTTGTTGACCAACCTTTG
>NZ_JAKRMU010000008.1 GCF_022345965.1 Corynebacterium sp. ACRQK | reverse complement strand
CCCCCCCCCTCCCCGACAGAGTCCCTCCGGAGTTGACTGTTGGTAACTAACCGCTAGTTCTCGCGCTCCGGCTTCACGATCGGGAACAGCACGGTCTCACGGATGCCCAGACCGGTCAAGGCCATCAGCAGTCGGTCGATACCCATGCCAGTGCCGGCTGTCGGCGGCATGCCCTGCTCCATAGCAGCCAGGAAATCCTCGTCCAGGCGCATGGCTTCATCGTCGCCATTGGCCGCCAGGCGTGCCTGATCCTCGAAGCGCTCGCGCTGGATCACCGGGTCGACCAGTTCGGAATAACCCGTAGCCAGCTCGAAGCCGCGAACGTACAGGTCCCACTTCTCAGTGACACCCGGCTTGCTGCGGTGCTGGCGGGTCAGTGGGGAGGTCTCTACGGGGAAGTTACGCACGAAGATGGGGCCTTCCAGCTGGTCCTCGCACAGGACCTCCCAGATCTCCTCCACCAGCTTGCCGTGACCCCAGCCGCCCTTGGCAGGAACGTCTAGGCCAATGACCTTGGCAATTTCCTTCAGTTCCTCAACGGTGGAGTCGATCGTCACCTCTGGCTGGCCGGAGTACTTGCGCGCAAGTGCCTCGTTCAGCGAGGGGTACATCTCGATTTCCTTCCACTCCCCGCCGAAGTCGAACTCGGTGCCGTCGGCGAGGCGCACCTTGCCAGTGCCCTCCAGGTCGGTGCCCTTGGTTAGCTGGTCCACGATGTACTGGATGGATTCGCGGGTGGTGCGGGCGCAGTCATCGTAGTCGCCCCATGCAGCGTAGGTCTCTAGCATTGCGAACTCCGGGGAGTGGGACTTGTCCACGCCCTCGTTACGAAAGTTGCGGTTGATCTCGAAGACGCGATCGATACCGCCCACCACGGCGCGTTTCAGGAACAGCTCCGGCGCGATGCGCAGGTACAGGTCGATGTCCAGCGCGTTGGAGCGTGTGACGAACGGTCGAGCCGCCGCGCCACCGTGCAGGGTCTGCAGCATTGGCGTTTCGATCTCTACGAAGCCCTCGCCTTCCATGTAGTCGCGCAGCGCGCGGATGACCTTCACGCGCGTCATCGCGTTCTTGCGAGCCTCCTCACGCACGATCAGGTCGTTGTAACGCTGGCGCACGCGGGTCTCTTCGTTCATCTCTGCGAACGCTACGGGCAGCGGGCGCAGGGCCTTGGCAGCCATGACCCACTCGCTGGCCATGACAGACAGCTCGCCACGACGAGAGGCGATCACGCGACCAGTCACACCGATGAAGTCGCCGAGGTCCACGTCAGCCTTCCAGGCCGCGAGTGCGTCCTCGCCAACCTCCGCCAGAGAAAGCATGGCCTGCAGCTGCGTCCCGTCGCCATCCTGCAGGGTGGCGAAGCACAGCTTGCCCGTGTTGCGCATGAAGATCAGGCGCCCGGTCACGCTCACTACATCCTGGGTTTCTTCGCCTGCGGCGAGGTAAGTGACGCCCTCTGCCTCCACCGGCTGCTCTTCAGCTTCACCGTCAGTCTTCTTCACTGCCCACTGTGCGCGCACCTCGGCCAGGGAGTGGGTGCGTGGCACCTCTACCGGGTAAGCGTCCTTGCCGGATTCGAGGATGCGCTGCCGCTTTTCACGGCGGATGCGTAGCTGTTCGGGCAGGTCTTGTGCGGGGGTATTTGCTGCGTCAGTCACGCTTACAAAGCCTAGCGCATGGGGCGGACAGGTAATCGATTGAGGCATGCAGGTCGCCCGGGGGTGTTAGCTTTAGGGAACATAAGACGTTTTGTTCCCCTTACTCCTAGGTAACTTCCACCAGTCAGTAAGTTTCACCAGTCATAACCGGAAGTAGTCACAACCAGAAAATAAAGGAAGCACTCGACATGTCTTCTTCACGCCCCACTACCCGCAGCCACGCTCGTGCTTACGCCCGCGCTCTGACAGCCTGTCTAGCTGCAGGCGCTTTGACTTTCACCGCCAGCTGCTCTGCTTTCCAGCGCCCGGAGGGCGCCAGTGAAGAGATCTCCTACGGGGGCCAGAACGGCGACTCCGGTGGCGACAAGGGCCAGCCAGCTCCGAGCAGCTACTCGGAGGTTTCCACGGAGATCAGCGACGACCAGCTGCGAGAGATCTTCGCCGATGGCAAGTTCAGCGACTGCAAGCTGGACCAGAAGTTTTACGACAGCGCCTACGTGGATGGCGCGAAAATGATTCCGCTAGATTCGGCCGATGTCTACGTCAACGAGGAGACTTGTTCTGGTTATGTAAAGCCACAGGTAAGCGGCGACCAGCCAGAAGAGCTCAAAGATACGTCGATTTATGCCGGACTATCCGCCACTAAGCACGGCTCCAACCTCGACAACATGGCCCCCAACGATGCCGAATGGAACGATCTATCCGATGAGGGCCTTAAGGGGTGGCAATCCATCGAGATGCAAGATATGTGCGTGCTTGCCGGCCCGGAGGGCACTCCACTGGAATACGCGGAGGTTATCTCCACCTTCACCTGTGATTCCGTCAAACCCCTGCTGCGTTCATTGACAAACCTGGCAAACCGCTACCAGGAGCTCGAAGGTAAGGAAGCGAACATCGGCGAAGCTGACGGTCCGCTGGAGATCGGTGATCGCGTCGAGATGGATCTCGTGGACGATAGCTTCCGCGAAGCCCGCGACAAGGCCAAGGGCAAGGACGAGTCGACCACTGAAGAGGTGGGAATCGGCAAGGTGGAGATGAAACTGAAGGACTCTGAGATCCTCATCGACAATCCGCGGGACTACAGCAGGCTCTGTGTTGAGGTGGAGTATGCCTACGAGGATGAAGCACCGATCACTCCGCCGACCGAGATCGGCGTACAGGCTCCCAACGGTGAGTTCGAGGTGTTGAGGGCGGAAGGCGCTCTGCAAGCCTTGTCCGATGAAGGTAAAGGCAGCCAGCGTTATTGCTCGGAGGTTGGCATACGATTCGGCAACACCGACTTCGTTGTTACGGGCCTGAAGACTCTCTCGGCGACTAAAGAAGCTCTAGAGAAAGAAGGAATCCCGCTGTGGCGCATCCACGTAGAGCGCAACGACGACGGGAACTACGAGATCAGCTAGGTCTCCGGGTGGCGCGGGTTCTTTAACCCCGAGCCGTCCGGCACGTGGGCCGGGTCTCCGCCCAGCTCCACCTGCTTGTTGTTTTCGTCCACGAAGACCACGCGCGAGGCGTAGTTCTTCAGGTCTTCCTCGCTGTACTGGGCATAGCCGATGATAATGACGAGGTCACCGGGGCTGATCAAGTGCGCGGCGGCACCGTTGATGCCGATCACGCCGGTACCCCGGTCGCCGGTGATGGCATAGGTCGTCAGGCGATTGCCGTTATCGATATCGACGATATCGATCTGCTCGCCTTCGAGGATGTCGGCGGCTTCCATCAGATCAGCGTCGATGGTGCACGAGCCGACGTAGTGCAGGTCGGCCTGTGTGACCGTCGCACGGTGGATCTTTGATTTCAGCATGGTTCGCAACACGGGTGAACACCTTACTCGGGGCTAACCAAATAAGCTATTTAGCTGTTACTTTGCGCGACGCAGATCGGGCGCCCGGGTGGCGCCCGAAGCGGAGCCTAAGCGTTCCGGTGCGCGCCGTCGCTCGGCAGGGCGACCACGAACTCGGGCTCGTTGAAGCCCTTCCCCGCGAAAGCCCTGGAGACTGCCGCGGCCGTCGCCTCCACCCGATCCTCGCGCAGCAGCGCAATCGCGGAGCCGCCGAAGCCGCCACCGGTCATGCGGGCACCCAGCGCGCCCTCGGCCATCGCAACGTCCACGGCAGTATCCAGCTCCGGGACAGTGACCTCGTAGTCATCGCGCAGGGAGGCGTGACTACCCTGCATCGATCGCCCGAAGGCCTCCATGTCCCCGGCGCTGACCTGGCGGATCGCCTCGGCGGTGCGCTCGATCTCGCTGACCACGTGGCGCACGCGGGCGGCCACCACCACCGGATCCATGTCGTTGGACTTGGCCCAGCCCACGGAGGCATCCTCGGCCTCCTCGGCGAAGCGCAGGCTGCTAACCCCCAGGTCTGCGGTTACTCCGTCGATCACCGCGCGTCGCGCAGCATACTGTCCGTCGTTCAGCTGGTGCGGGGCGTTCGTGTTCATGATGAGGATCGCCAGCCACCGCGCCGCAATGTCGAAAGGCACTGGGGTAGCACTATCTTCGGCGAAGTCGATGGCCAGCGCGTGGCCGGCCTGGCCGAACAGCGAAATGCGCTGGTCAAGACCGCCCGTCGAGGCGCCGACTACCTCGTTCTCTGCTCTTATGGACGCCCCCATGAGCTCGTTGCGAGCCGCATCATCGAGGGGCGTACCGCCGTAGAGGTCGTAGGCCGCGAGAGCCGCCGAGCATTCCAGTGCAGCGGAACTGGAGAGCCCCGCGCCGACGGGAACGTCTGACTCGATGGCGAGGTCCAGGCCACCAGCGGGCATCAGACCAGCCTCGGTAGCGGCCCAAATGGCGCCGACGGCGTACCCCGCCCAGTTGGCGGGATTACCGGGGCCGACCTCGGCGACGGGGATCTCAAAGTGGACAACCTCCGCGGGCTCGCCGAAGCGGGAGGCCACGCGGTACACACCGTCGTCGTTCTTGGCCGCAGCTACGTAGGTGCGCTGGGAAAGCGCGAAGGGCAGGCTGATGCCATCGGCGTAGTCGACGTGCTCGCCGATCAGGTTCACGCGCCCCGGCGCGGACCACACGCCCGCCGGTTCGTAGCTGTAGACCTGCTGGAACAGGGACTGCACGTCGGCAGTGCCCTGCTCCTCGGAGCGGGTCTGCAGCCAGCGCGGGGTGCCCGCGTCCTGTGCCGCGTTGGTTTTCTTAGTTGGCATTGTCGGCGACCTCCCGGAAGCGCTCCGCGATCCTCTCCGGGGTGGTGTCGGAGATCCAGGCCTCCTGGCCCGACTCGCTACCGGCCAGGAACTTCATGCGTCCTGGGGATCGCATCATCGAATACAGCTGCAAGTACAGGCGACCGTTCTCCCGGTCCTCCCCCACCGGCGCCTGGTTCCAGGCAGCGATGTAGGGGGTGCGCTCCACTCCCTCGAAGAAGCGGTCCATGCGACCCAACAGGTCCAGGTAGAAGCGGGTCAGCTCGTCCTTCTCCTCGTCACTCAGCGCCGCGAAATCCGGGACCGCCCGGTTAGCCATGAGGATGACCTCCACCGGCCACTTCGCTGCCGCCGGAACATAGGCCGTGAAGTGCTCACCGGCCAAGAGTACGCGGGTGCCGGATGCCTTTTCGGCGGACAAGATGGCGTCAAAAAGATCCTTTCCGGTTTGCTCCCTAAACGCCCGAGCGCGTGCAGCCACCTCGGCGGCGCGCGGCGGGACGAAAGGATAAGAGTAGATCTGGCCGTGCGGGTGCTGCAGGGTCACGCCGATCTCCTTGCCGCGGTTTTCGAAGGGGAAAACGTAGCGAATGCCCTCAATGGCGGAAAGCTCGGCGGTGCGGTGCGCCCAGGCCTCAACGACCGTGCGGGCGCGCTCGTAGGGCAGATCCCTAAACGAGGAGTTCACGTCCGGGGTGAAGCAGACGACCTCGCAGCGGCCGATGGCGGGCTTGCGGGGAAATAGCTCCTGGCCGTCGACGTTGGTGGCGAAGTCCTCCGGCACCTCCATGTGGACCGACAGGGACGGGAAGCGGTTCTCGAAGACCACCACGTCGTAGTCGTCGGCGGGCACCTCGGTGGACAGCTCGCCGGGCTTGGTGGGAGCCAGTGGGTTCTCGTTGGCCGGGGGCATGAACGTGCGGTTCATGCGGTGCGCAGCGTAGACGTACCACTGGCCTGTCAGGGGATCCTGGCGCATTTCGGATTCCGTGGTGGCCTGCGGCAGGTCGCGGGAATCGTGCAGCTCGCGCTGCTTCTCCCCCGCAACATAAGCCGGTTCGTCGTCGAAGTACAGCAGCTCGCGGCCGTCCGCCAGCGTGGTTCGGGTTACTTTAAATTCGTGCTGCACAGCGTGGATCACTTCCTAGAAAGTCCTTGGGTGGGATGGTGCTTAGTTTAAAAATGCCCGCCTCCGGGTGAGGCGGGCAAGTGTGGTTACTTAGATTGCGAGGCCGGTGAGTCGGCGGAGTCGGCGGGATCTGCAGACTCAGCAGTTTCAACTGGTTCGTCAATCTTGACTGGATCCAGCTTGGTCCACAGGAAGAAGACCGCCGCCACAGCAACCATGGCAAGCCCGCAGACCAGGTTATACGTTTCGTTCTTCGGCTCG
The DNA here is from genome assembly GCF_022345965.1 of Corynebacterium sp. ACRQK. Classification (GTDB taxonomy): domain Bacteria; phylum Actinomycetota; class Actinomycetes; order Mycobacteriales; family Mycobacteriaceae; genus Corynebacterium. The sequence goes on along the minus strand of NZ_JAKRMU010000008.1, from coordinate 108,357 downwards.
CCGGTGGTCACATCCATGCCCGGGTCCAGCAGGAAGTAACTGATCAAAAGCACAAGTCCGTACAGCCCCATGAGGGAGCCGATGACGTTGCGGATGTCGAAAGCTCCGGCCATGTGGGAACGCTTGGTTTTCTTAGCCGTGTTGTTAGCCATTGTGTCCGTTCACTCCTTTCTGAAAGTTTAAGCGCTCTTAGGCGAACACGATGTTGAGGACAAGTGCCATAACCAGGCAGAGGATACCCAGCGGGACGGTGCGGCGGTACCACGGCAGGGTGGCCTCGGCGGCGTCCGTGAGGTTTTCCTTCGGGGTGACGGACTTGACGAAGCCCACCAGCTCCTCGTCCGGCTTCGGCTCGGTGACCAGGGAGACCAGGACGGAGGCGATGATGTCCGTGACGAACGCCAGGGAGGCGGCAACGAAGGCCGTACCCTGACCCGGCAGGTTGAAGAACGTTGCGTCGGTGCTGCCGAAGGTGGCCACAGCCCAGTAGACGATTGCCACACCTGTACCGGAAACGAGGCCCACCCAACCTGCGGTGGGCGTCATGCGCTTCCAGAACATACCCAGGATGAAGGTGGCGAACAGCGGCGCGTTGAAGAAGCCGAACAGCGTCTGCAGGTAGTCCATGATATTGCCGAAGTTGGAGGCCAGCAGGGCGGTGAACACGGCAATGACGGTGGCGCCGACGGTCGCGATACGGCCGACCTTGAGGTAGTACTCGTCGTCGCGATCCTTGACGATGTAGGACTCCCAGATGTCGAAGGAGAACACGGTGTTGAAGGCGGAAATATTAGCCGCCATGCCGGCCATGAACGCGGCCAGCAGACCCGCGATAGCCACGCCCAGCAGGCCGTTCGGCAGCAGGTCGCGCATCAGGTACAGGATCGCGTCGTTCGGCTCGGCGGAACCATCCATGATCGGGGTGACTGTAGCGCCCGCGACCATGCCCGGGATGACCACCAGGAACGGGATGAACATCTTCGGGAACGCACCGATGATCGGGGTCTTGCGCGCAGACGACAGCGAATCGGCTGCCATGGAGCGCTGCACCTCCACGAAGTTGGTGGTCCAGTAACCGAAGGACAGCACGAAGCCCAGGCCGAAGACCAGGCCGATGGCCGAGACGATCGGGTTATCGAAGCCCGAGATCTCAGTGCCCGGCCAGGTGTGGAAGTGCGACGGGTCCGCTACCTTCTCCTGCAGGCCGGACCAGCCGCCGACTTGGTGCAGGCCGATCATCGTCAGCGGCAGCAGGGCCGCGATGATCACGAAGAACTGCAGAACTTCGTTGTAGATGGCGGCGGAAAGGCCACCGAGGGTGATGTACGACAGCACGATTGCCGCGGCCACCACCAGCGTGACCCACAGCGGCCAGCCGAGCAGGGAGTTAACCACCTTGGCCAGCAGCAATAGGTTCACACCGGCAATCAGCAGCTGGGCTACGGCGAAAGAGAGGCCGTTGACCAGGTGTGCGCCCTTGCCGAAGCGGCGGAGCATGAACTCCGGCACGGAACGCACCTTGGAGCCGTAGTAGAAGGGCATCATCACGATGCCGAGGAACACCATTGCTGGGATCGCGCCGATCCAGAAATAGTGCATGGTTTCGAAGCCGTACTGCACGCCGTTGGCCGAGTGGCCCACGATTTCTACGGCGCCCAGGTTGGCGGAGATGAAGGCCAGGCCCGTCACCCATGCGGGTAGCGAGCGGCCGGAGAGGAAGAAGTCAATTGAGCTGGACACTTTGGACTTTGCTGCCCAACCGATGCCCAGGACGAACGCGAAGTATAGGGCGACCAGCGCGTAGTCTACCCAGCTTGCGTCCAGGCGTAGTCCTTCAGCTGTCATAGCTGCGAACCTCCAGGAACGTCATGTTCCCGTCCCAGGCGCCAATCGTCTTATTTTTCAACTACCAGCGACGGAAACTATTGGATACTTTATGCATCTCGTATTCTAACGCCGCGGGGCGTACTAACGGAAATTTTTTTCTATTTCCAAAAGTACTTTTTCTAATTTGTGACGCCCTCACTCGGAACAAAAGAAATTCCACATTCGAAGCTGTGTTTTTCGCCTGGTTGTAGGCGAATGAGGTCTCGACCGGAGCGTAGTGCGTCCGGCGGGCACGTCATCGGTTCGACGGCCAGGGCCCGCCCCACACCGGGGTAGCCCTCGCGGCGGGCTGGGTCGGCAGTGAACACCTGAAACCAGTTGAAGCCCTCGCCTACCCATAGACGCACGCCCTCGCCGTCCGGGTTGAGCAGGCGCGCCTCGGACGGCGCATCCTCCTGCGCACTGATACCGCCGAAGCAGTGGTCCAGCCACACCCCGGCCATGCGCTGGCCGGTATCCAGGTCCGGAAGCACCCGGCAAGCCGGAAACTCCGGGCCGGCCGGCAGATTACGCACAGAATCCAAAGGCAGATTCGTGCCGACAGGCAGGTGCAGCACGCAGTCATCCAGCGGAGCTCCCAGGGCACTCAGGTAGGGGTGCCAGCCCAGGCCGAAGGGGCAGGAAGCATCGGCCTCGTTGCGGACGTCGAAGGCGGCACGCAGCCCCTCATTCGCGTCGAGGAACCACGTCACCCGCATGCGCAGCGGCCACGGCCATCCCTGGCGCAGGCCGGTGGACAGCTCCAGCGCCACGAAGTCCTCGCCTTGGTCGGCAACGTGCCAGGCCATCTGCCCCACGAATCCGTGGATCGCGGTGGCGCGGCCCGGCTCCGTGATGTCCAAACGGTGCAGCACGCCGTCGTGGGCGAAGACCCCATCGGCAGTGCGGTTCGGCCATGGGGCCAGCACAATTCCGGAGGATAGCGGCGGGTAGGCGCCCTCTGGGTAGGAAACCACCAGGGGCTTGCCCGCGTACTCCAGGCTGCGCAGCCCGCGACCGAAGGTAGAGATGCTGGCGCGGTACTCCCCAGCTGAAATGTCCACGAAGGGGTGCGAGTGTCGCTGCAGGGTGTCTAGATCGTCGCTCATGGTTCTACTCAGCTCTACTCAGTTCTGCTCAGCTCTACTCGCCAGCGTTGTCGGCAGGTGCGCTGCCTTCGCCGCCGTCATCCAGCCCCTTGAAGCCGGTGCCCAGGGGGACGCCCACATTGTCGATCAGGCGCGTGGTCCCAACGCGCGCCGCCACCAGCAGGCGGGCCTCGCCGTCCTCCGGGGTGTCGGAAAGATCCGTACCGCGCAGCTCAAGATAGTCGACGTCCACGCCCGAGGCGGCGTCCAGAATAGATCCAGCAGTCTGCAGCACTGCCGCAGAGCCCTGCTCGGCCACGAAAGCGCCGGCAGTCAGGGCGGCGGACAGAGTGAGGGCGAGCTCGCGCTCCTCGTCGGAAAGGTAGACGTTGCGGGAGGACTTCGCCAGGCCATCGGCCTCGCGCACGATCGGCACGCCGTGGACCTGCACCTCCATGTTCAGGTCCGTGACCATCTGCTGGATCAGCAGCAGCTGCTGGTAGTCCTTCTCCCCGAAGAAGGCGTGGTCGCAGTGCGTGATGGTGAAGAGCTTGTTCACCACCGTCAGCACGCCCGCAAAGTGAGTCGGGCGATGGGCGCCCTCCAGAATGCTGCCGGCTTCGCCCGGGTGGATAGTCGTGCGCGGGCCGTTGGGGTACATCTCGCGGGGGTTGGGGGCGAATACCGCGTCCACGCCCGCGGCTTTCAGTTTCGCGACGTCCTCGTCGAGGGTGCGGGGGTAGGCATCCAGGTCCTCTCCCTCGGCGAACTGCAGGGGGTTCACGAAAATGCTGACCACAACCAGTGCGCCCGGTATCTGCTGGGCGGCCTGCACCAGTGAGAGGTGCCCCTCGTGCAGCGCGCCCATCGTGGGCACCAGCGCCACGGGGCGGCCCGCCTTGCGCATGGCGCGGGTGAGCTGCCCGATCTTCTCAATCTCAGTGAAAACCTCTGCTTGGCCAGGTGTGAACGTCATGGCTCTTACTCTAGATCCAGCAGTCTTTCGACCTCAATAGCCCCCGCTTTAAGTGCAGTGCGGCGGGCCATCGCGGTGTAGGCGGCCTCTGCTGGCCCTTCCGCGGCTGAATCTGCCCCGTCCCCCAGCTCCCGCAGCGCTGCGCGGTGGCGCATCACCGCCTCCGCATCGTCGCGGGCGACTGGGCCGGTCAGCCCGTCGATGCGCTTGTCCAGCGCGTTATCCACCGCGGCGTGGGCGATTCGGCGCAGCAGTAGGGCGCTATCGGGGCTCTCCCCTGGCGCTTCCATTACGCGGTCCAGAATCTCCTGGGCATCCGTCAGTAGGGTCACCAGGTGGTTGGCCGCGTGCGCCATTGCCGCGTGATAGGCCGCCCGGTGGTGTTCGGGGATGGCAACGGGGACACCTCCCAGGCTGGCCACGAGTGTTTGCGCGACCACGTCGCCGACCTCGGAATCGCTGGTTACTCCCCACGCACAGCCGTCCAGCCGCTCGCTATCGACGGGGGTTCCGGTGAAGGTCATCGCCGGATGCAGAGCCAGCGGCAGCGCGCCGGTATCGGTGATTGGCTGCAGGATCTCGCAACCAAACGCCCCGGAGACATGCGCCACGATCTGCCCATCGCGCGTGTGCTGCGCGACTTCTTCTACCACTTCGGGAAGCTTCGGATCCGGCACCGCCAGCACCACGAGCGCGGCATGGGCGGTGCTGTCTAGGTTGATGCGGGGGAGGTTCGGGATTCTTTGTGACGCCAACTCTTCCGAACGCTCCGAATGCGCATAGATGCCATGCACGTGGTGGCCGGCGCGTGCGAAGGCCTCCGCCAAAGCCACGCCTACTTTCCCGGCGGAGATGATGCCGACGGAAAGGCGTGGCTGTTGAATGTCCGAGTTAGTTTCCGGGCCTGTCACAGGTGGTTTTTACTTCTCTCGATTCTTGAAGCGCTGCATCAGTTCCGCGACTGTAAGGCCATTTTCCACTTCGTCGGCGCGACGGCGACCGTGGGTGGTTCCCGTCGACCCAGCCTGCTCCTTAGCCTGCTCAGCCTGCTTCGCGTCAGCGTCTTGGGCGCCAGCTTCCTGGGCGGCGCCGGTGCTGGCATGGTTGGGACGAACGGCCTCTGCGCTCGGCATCTGAGCGCGGCGCTTCTGCGCGGGCTTCGGCTGAGTGGTCTTTTGCTGAGCGACCTTGTGCTCTGCGCGCTTGGCCTCGTCCATCGCGGTAGTGTCCACGACCAGCGGCAGCTGGGAGGTCTCCTCGGAATCCTGGCCGGTCCAGTTCACGGCAGCGAAAGTGCCAGTGTTGAACTTCGGCTTACTGCGGTGCTGTGCCTTGTGTGGCTGTGCTTGCTGGCCCGGCTGCTGCTGGCCTGCCGACTGGTGCGCCGGGCGGCCTGCAGTTTGTAGCGCCTGGCCGCCGACGCTATGTCCCAGCTCGCGGACTCGCTCGGCGGTCGCACGCACTGCGCGCTGCTCGCCCTCGTCGAAGTCCTCGCCGGTCAGCTCCGAGAGCTGCTTGCGCATGTGAGCCAGCTCCGCACGCAGCTCCGCCAGGTGCTTATCTCGCTGATCCTGGGACTTCTTGGCCTCCGCCGCGTACTTTGCCTGCGTCGCAGCCTCGCGCCTTTCCAGCTGAGCACGCTCATGCTCCAGCTGCGACTGGAAGTAACTCTCCTGGTTCTCGGCCTGCTCGCGCGCCAGCTTCAAAGCACCCGAGTATCGCAGCACCAACACCACGCCGAAGAAGGCAGCCCAGAGGGCAGCGATAAGCGCCACCTTCAGCCAGCCATCGGAATCCATAAACAGCATCAGCACGCTGGCCAGCAGCGCCAGCACCACCAGGCCAAACATCAGGAAGCGGGAGAGTCCCGAAGGCTCGTTGGAAGCCACGGAAGATCCCTGGAAGTCGGAGCCCTGAAAGTCCGAGCCCTGACGCGCGGAGTCGTCGTATCCCAGGGATTCCGGGGACTGGTGCCCGTCGAAGGGCTGCGACTGCGGCTGGTGAGACTGCTGTGGCTTAGGGGACTGCTGGAAGCTCATGGACAACACACTACCCAACGTCGAGCCCGTTGGGCGTTAATGGCGCATCCGGCGGTGGCGCTTCGCAGCTGCGTTCCAGCCAAACCCCGGCCACTACGGCTGCCAAAGCCCCCAGAGCCCCGGCAATCACGCCCGGCACATCGGCCTCCGCGGCCATAAGGTGCCCCGCATTCGGCAGAACATAGATTCCCACCCCGACGAACACTCCCAGGAACACCGACCCGGCCCACGCCGTGGCCTGGCCGAGCGCCAGCCACTGAACCACCGTCGTCGGCTGCATCTGCGTGCGATCCATCCCCACCCCGCTGCTGCTGCCGATGCGCTTGCGGATCACCCAACCCGCCACGGCGCACACGATTGCAAAGATCCACAGAGGCACGGAGCCGGTGATCTTAATCGGCGGGAAACTTCCATAAAAGCTCAGCGTGCTGACCCCGGCGATGAGGGCGCACACGATCGCCACGACTGCCAGCGTGGAAATCTTCGTGCGCTTCAGCGGGCTCATGTGCTGCCTCTTTATCCCTCGTCTTTGGTTCTATCCTTTGGCCCTAGCCTTTAGCCTTCGCCAGGGTCCGATAGTTCGGATCGATCCGCCGGGACGATAGCCTCCCGCTCGGCCGGATCAACATCTTCCAGCCACTCCAGGATGCCTCGCCCGCCCAAGGTACACCAGGGTTCCCGGACCAGCTGCAGGTCGCTCAGCGGCACCAGCACAAACGCCCGCTCGTGGGCGTAGGGGTGCGGAATAACCAGCTCAAACCCCCACTTTCCCTGGGATTGCAGGGGCTGGAACTGGGCGTCAAAACAAAAAAGAATGTCCACATCGACGGTGCGCGGGCCCCACCGGACCTCGCGCTCCCGCCCCGCGACGGCCTCGGCGAATTGGCAGTGGTGCAGCAGTGCGAGCGAGTCCAGCGACGTGCGTACGGCCACCACGGAGTTGCGGAACTCCTGCTGCTCCACCCCACCCCATGGCGGGGTGACGAAGATCCGCGACTTCTCCACGATCTCGATGGCCGGGTGCATCGCCAGCAGCTCGTAGGCGCGTTCGATCTGTGCGGTGGGGCTGCCCACGTCGCCGGGCATATTCGAACCGATTCCCAGGAAGGCTGTGATCATCGCTTGGACCTCCGAGCCACTACCCGCACGTCGCCGAACGGGTGGGCGATCGGCGCCTGCGGCTTGTGCACCGTGACCTCCACGGCGTACACCCCGCCCAGCTCCGCAACCTGGTCGGCAATCTTCGAAGCCAGCGTTTCGATCAGGTCGTGCCCCTCCTGCACCTCGACCGCGTTCACGGCGATGTCGGCCAGCTGCACGTAGTTGATCGTGTCTTCCAACGAGTCCGAATCTGCCGCGGCGCGGAAGTCCGTCCACACCACCATGTCCACGATGAACTTCTGGCCGGTGTTCTTTTCTTCCGAAAACACGCCGTGGTGGCCGAAAGCCTCCACGCCGATGAGCTCGATGCGGTCAGCCACGTCGCGCCCTCCATTGCTCGTCGATGTCGGGGCCGCGTCCGGTGGCCATTGCGTGTGCGACGTCCACTGCGGCCCGTGTCGGGGCTACTTTATGCACCCGGACGGCCCATGCGCCAACTGCCGCCGCCAGCGCGGAGGTGGCCGCCGTCGCATCGTCCGCCGATTCCGGCGTGCCGGGGTTGCCGTCGCTAGCTGGGCGCAGCGCGGTGAGGAAGCGCTTGCGCGAGGCCCCCACCAGCACCGGATAGCCCATCTGCACCAGCCGTTCAGTCGCGCCAAGGAGTTGCCAGTTTTCCTGCGGAGTCTTCGCGAACCCGATCCCGGGATCCAGGTAAATCTGTTTCTTTGTGACGCCTACTGCCTCCGCCGCTTCGATCCTCTGCTCTAGCCAACCGATGACGTGGCCAACGATGTCCTCGCCGTGGTCGTGGTAGCCCTCAGCTCCGGCAAAGTCCGCGGCGTTTCCTTTGTTCCAGTGCATCAGAATGATCGGCAGGCCGGATTCCGCGGCCAGCGGAAGCATGTCTGGGTCCGCCAGGCCGCCGGAGACGTCGTTGAGGTAGGTGACGCCCGCTTTCCAGGCGGCCTGCGCTGTGGATGCCCGCATCGTGTCGATGCTGGTGGCGATTCCCCGGCGGGATAGCTCCTCGATGACAGGGGTGACGCGGGCAGCCTCGACCTCCGGGGCGACGCGGGTGGCGCCCGGGCGGGTGGATTCCCCGCCGACGTCGATGATATCCGCGCCGTCGGCGACCATCGCCTCGGCGTGCGCCAGCGCGGCTGCGGTGTCCGGGTAGGCCCCGCCGTCGGAGAAGGAATCCTCGGTGACGTTGAGGATGCCCATCACGAGGGTGCGCTGGGGATTGTTGGTGCTGGGGTTGTTCATGCTGGTATCAGCCACGGTAAAACCAGTCACTGGCGGATCAGCGCCATCGCCTCTGCGCGGGAGGCCGCGTTCTTCTGGAATCCGCCACGAACCGCAGAGGTCACCGTGTTGGCCCCGGGCTTGCGGATGCCGCGCATGGCCATGCACAGATGCTCAGCCTCCAGAACAACGATCACTGCGGAGGGGTTCAGCTTGTCCACCAGCGCGTCGGCCACCTGTGAGGTCAGGCGTTCCTGGACCTGCGGGCGCTTCGCCAGGCCGTCGATCAGGCGGGCCAGTTTGGACAGGCCGGTGACCTTGCCGGATTCGCCGGGGATGTATCCGATGTGCGCCTTGCCGAAGAAGGGCACCAGGTGGTGCTCACACATGGAATAGAAGGTGATGTCGCGCACGAGCACCAGCTCGCGGTGATCCTCGCTGAAGGTCTTGTTGAGAACCTCCGTGGGGTCCTCGTATAGCCCGGCGCACGTCTCGCGGTAGGCGCGAGCAACACGGGCCGGGGTTTCCTGCAGACCCTCGCGGTCGGGGTCTTCGCCGATGGCGAAAAGGAGCTCGCGGATGGCCGCCTCTGCCCGCTCCTGGTCGAAGGAGCCGGGGGCGAGCGGCTGCTGTGGGTTATTCACTACTTGTCTTCCTGCCTGTGCTGGCCACCGGACTCGTTGCCGTTGTAGCCACCGTTGTGCCTATCCCAAGGGAACGTCTGCTCCGGCATCTCGCCGCGACGATAACGCGCCTGCGGTTCTTGCGAGCGCTGCTGTTCAGGTTGCGGCTGCTGCTCGGGCTGCACAGCTTGCTTCTGCTGCGCGGGCTTCTCCGGCTGGTGATCCGGCTGCTCGTTCTCGGGCAGGCGGAACCCGCGCTCCTCCTCCTCCGGCGGCACCGGGCGGGCGATGCTTTGACCCTGCTGCCTCTGCTGGGTCTGCTGGCCGTGTTGGCCCTGCTGGGTCTGCGAGAACTGCTGCTGACCCTGCTGCAGGCGCTCGGCCTGGCGCTGCTCGTTCTGCGCCTTACGTTTTTCCATGCGTGCGCGGCGAGCAGCGGAGAAGAAGTTGGTCTTCTCCGGCGGCTCCTCGCCACGCTCGCGAGCCAGCTCGACCGGGGTCTTCACCGGCTCGCGGTGGTCGCACGGACGGTCCAGATCCTGCATCGGGAAGATATCCGAGACTTCGCGGGTCTCAATGCCCTCGAAGATGGCCTCCAGGTCCGGACGGCGCAGCGTTTCCTTCTCCAGCAGCTTGGAAGCCAGGGTGTCGAGGTAGTCCCGGTTCTCGCGCAGCACGTCGTAGGCCACCTGCTGGGCCTTGTTCATCAGCATGCGCACCTGGTCGTCGATCTGATTGGCCACGCTCTGGGACGGCTGGTTACCGCCCTGGCCGCCGCGGCCGACGAACGGGTCTCCGTCGTCCTGGCCGTACTTCACGGCGCCCACAACCGGGCTCATGCCGTACTCCACCACCATCGCGCGGGCGATGTTCGTTGCCATCTCAATATCCGCAGAAGCGCCGGTGGTCGGGTTGCCGAAGACCAGTTCTTCGGCTGCGCGGCCGCCCATGGCGAAGACCAGGCGGGCGAACAGTTCGGAGCGGTTGTACATGCCCTTGTCGTCCTCAGGGGCGGTCATGGCATGGCCACCGGTACGGCCACGCGCGAGGATCGTCACCTTGTAGACGCGGTCGATGTCCTTCATCGCCCAAGCCGCCAGCGTGTGGCCGCCCTCGTGGTAGGCGGTGACCTTCTTCTCGTGCTCAGAGATAATCTTCGAGCTGCGGCGCGGGCCACCCACCACGCGGTCGGTGGCCTCTTCCAGCGCGTCAGCGGTAATCACATTGCCTTCCACGCGGGCGGTCAACAGGGCGGCCTCGTTCAGCACGTTCTCCAGGTCCGCACCGGACATGCCCGCGGTACGCTTGGCCAGCGACTTCAGGTCCACGTCCTTGGCCAGCGGCTTGTCCTTCGCGTGCACGTTCAGGATCTGTTCGCGGCCCGCTAGGTCCGGGTTGGTCACCGGGATCTGGCGGTCGAAGCGGCCCGGGCGCAGCAGCGCCGGGTCCAGGATGTCCGGACGGTTGGTGGCGGCCATCAGGATCACTCCGTCGCGGTCGCCGAAGCCGTCCATCTCCACCAGCAGCTGGTTCAGGGTCTGCTCACGCTCGTCGTGGCCACCACCCATGCCGGCGCCACGCTGACGGCCGACCGCGTCGATCTCGTCGACGAAGATGATGCACGGCGAGTTCTCCTTCGCCTGCTTAAACAGGTCGCGCACGCGGGAGGCGCCCACGCCGACAAACATCTCCACGAAGTCCGAACCGGAGATGGTGAAGAAAGGCACGCCTGCCTCACCGGCCACAGCGCGAGCCAGCAACGTCTTACCCGTACCAGGCGGGCCGTACAGCAGCACGCCGCGCGGAATCTTCGCCCCCAGCGCCTCGTAGCGGCTCGGGTCGGTCAGGAAGTCGCGGATCTCATCCAACTCCTCCACGGCCTCGTCGGCACCGGCGACATCGTCGAAGGTCGTATCCGGGTTGTCCTTATTCAGCTGCTTGGCAGTGGATTTGCCGAAGCCGAAGGCGCCCATGCCGCTGCCTCCCTGCATGCGGGACAGCATGAAAATCAGCAAACCGAAGATCAGCAGCATCGGAAGCAGCATCACCAGCAGGCTGCCCAGGAAGCTATCCTCGGTGACCTTGGTGTTGTACTTCTCCGCCTCGGACTTCTTCACCGCGTCGAAGATCTCGGGCGCTGCCCGGCCTGGGTACTTCGCGATGACCTGCTCGATATCCTTTTTGCCTTCGACCTCGATAGAGTCCTTGAGCTTCAGCTGTACTTGCTGCTCACGATCGTTGATCTGAGCTTCCTTGACGTTCTTGTCTTCCAGCTGCTTCAGGGCTATTGAGGTCTCGACCTCGTCGTAGCCGCGGGCGTCATCAGTTAAAACACCGAACGCATAGATCGCGATGAGGATCACAGAGACAATGCCCGCGATCCTCAGTACCTTCTTCTTGTCCATATTTCCTAGAGTGTTGTTGGTTTAAATTGCCGTGTGAACAGCGCTATTTGGAGCTTAATGGATTTCAGGCCAGCGCTTTACTGGTAAACCCGCGGGTGCAGAGTGCCCACGTAGGGCAGGTCGCGGTAGCGCTCGGCAAAGTCCAGGCCATAACCCACAACGAACTCGTTGGGGATGTCAAAGCCGACCTCGGCCAGGTCGATCTGCACCTTCTGCGCCTCCGGCTTGCGCAGCAGCGTAACGACGGACAGGGACTTCGGGTTGCGGTTGCGCAGGTTCTTCAGCAGCCAGGAAAGGGTCAGGCCGGAGTCGATGATGTCCTCAACGATCACCACGTTGCGGCCCTCGATGTCGCGGTCCAGGTCCTTCAGGATGCGCACCACACCAGAGGAGCTAGTGGAGTTTCCGTAGGAGCTCACGGCCATGAACTCCAGCTGCGTCGGGATGTCGATCGCCCGCGCGAAGTCGGTGATGAAGAACACCGCGCCCTTCAGCACGCAGATCAGGATGAGGTCGTCTTCCTCGTCGCGGAAGCGGTCAGCGGTGGCTTTGGCTAGCTCGTTGATGCGGGTGTGCAGCGTTTCTTCGTCGATGAGGATACTTTCCAGATCGTCGCCGTATGGGTTTTCCGGGACGTTGAAGTTCTTCTCGCTGTGCATCGCAGACCTCGTTTTCCTCATTTGTTTTGCAGTGCTTTCGCAGTGTGGCTTCGCTGTCTAGGCTCCGCTGCAGTGGCTTCGCCGTTTTGTGCCTGCCTGGCATTCTAGCGCGCAGCTGCTACCTGGGGACAGTCGCTAACTTTAGGTAACCATCGCAGCGTTGCACGACGAGTCGGTGGGTGCGCCGTTGCTCGCTGGATGCAGATGGGTTTTGGAGCCACGGCACGGCTGCCCCTCCTTGCCCCTTCCATGCGATGACCAGCGCGTCTATCGCGTTGAGGTGTGCGCTCGTGAGGGGTCCGGCCTTATCTGCCAGCCATTGTTTGAGCACTCGGCGCCGCAGTGCCGCTGGTTGTTGTTGTAGTTCGGCGCAGTTTAATGACGCCCCCTCCTCCGCCGCTTGCAGTTCCCGCCCAGCGAGCTCGTCGAGCAGCTCGACGTCTTCGCGGAGCATCCGTGCGGTACGGGCCATGTTCGCACCGATATGCTCCCCGAGCGCATCTTCCAGGTACGGCAGCACATGGGTGCGGATGCGGCTGCGCAGGTAGGCATCGCTGGAGTTGTGCGGATCCTCCCACCAGCTAAGGCCGGCAGCGCGGCATTCGGACTCAGTCTCTGCGCGGGTGCAGTTCAGCAACGGGCGGCCGAGCCACGTGGCCCCCGCGGCCACGGCCGCGTGGTCGGTGTGTACGGATCGCATCCCGGCGATGGCTTCCGCCCCGGAGCCACGGACCAGCCCGATGAGCATTCCTTCTGCGTCGTCATCCGCCGTGTGGGCTACCAGGAGGGGCCGTCCGGCAGCTGCCGCGCCCAGGGCTTCATAGCGCGCCTGGCGCGCCGGGCCCTCCCCTGGGCCTTCCACGTCGACGGTGCGGATCTCCGCCGTCGCGCCTAGAGACAGTGCGGTATCCGCGGCCTGACACGCCACCTGCGCGGAGCCTTCCTGCAGCTGATGATCCACCACTACCGCGTGTACCTTCACCCCGCAGCGCAGCAGGCCGTGCACCAGCGCCAGGGAGTCCGCCCCGCCGGAAAGCCCCACTACTACCCCGGCGCGAACCTGTGTTGCACACGCTGCGGGCTCGGGGCTGGTTCCGCTCGCTTCCCCGGTTTCCAGCTCTCGCAGCCAGGCTCGGATCTGAGACTGCACACTCATGGCTTACTCGGTTTGCTGTGCCTACTTGTTACTGGGCCTACTTGGCTGAACGCACCGCGTTCGCCAGCCGATCCAGTGCCGGACGGGCGGAGTTGGGATCGGACTCATTGGAGAGGAACGCAAACGTCAGCGCCCGTCCGGAATCCGTCATAACCGTACCGGCCAGAGCGTTCACGCCGGAAAGAGTGCCGGTCTTGGCGCGCACCCAGCCGGCGGAGCCCTCCGCGCCGGAGCCGGAACCATAGCGCGCCTCCAGTGTGCCCTCCACGCTGGATACCGGCAGCATGTCCAAGATGTCGCGCACCTCCTTATTAGAGAGCACCCCATCTAGCTCGTGGGCGGTCAGGCGATTCTTCTCGCTCATGCCGGAATTGTCGAAGAGGGTCGCATCCTTGGTATCGATGCTGTGCCCCTTCAGCACGTCGAGGGTCGCGCTCGTGGCGCCCTCGAAGGTCTGCGGCTTGCCCTGGGACTCCGCAATCTCCCGGCCAATGGCTTCGGCCATGATGTTGTCGCTGTGCACCAGCATGTCGCGCAGGCGCACGTTCAGCGGTGCGGACTTAACGCTTGCGATGGGGTCTTGGTCACCGAGACTGGGCGTCACTTCCGCAGAAACAGTGACTTCCGCATCCGCGCCGAGCGCATCGGCTAGAGCGCGCCCCACATCCTCACCAGGGTTGTGGGAGCGGGCGGAATCGGACTTATAGGGGTTGAGGCGGCCGGCATCGAGCATGACGGCATCCAAGTTGGCGACGTTGCCACCTTCGATGTCCTCGCGGTCCCAGGTCTTGTTGAAAAGATCGCCGGAGCGGATCGAGTTATCCACGACGATGGAGGTCACAGCTTGGCCCCCCAGCTTCTTCTTCGCCTTCTCGGCCAGCTTGGCTACCGAGGCTGCATCGGTGAAGAAGCCCTCGCCATCGCGGGACAGCGAAACATCGCCATCGCTGCGCAGGACCAGCCGACCCGGATCGTTCGGATCCTGCAGTAAGTCGGTGGACCAGCGGCCATCTTCGTCCAACGCCAGGATCGCGGCTGCTGCAGTGTACAGCTTGGTGGCAGAAGCTGGGGTGAGCTTCCGGTCTTCGTCCTTCGCCCACAGCACCTCGCCGGTCTCGACGTCGGTGACGGAAGCAGACAGTACTCCCAGCGCCGGATCCGCTGCAGCGCGCTGAATGGCTGCCTGCACATCCGGCACTTCCCCCTCGGGCGCGTGCATCACCGGCGTGGGCTCAGCCAGCTGCTCGGCGGCCTGCACCTCGTAGCGACCGTTTAGCGACCACACCACAGCAGCCCCCACCACGACCGCGACGACGACCACGAAGGCGAGGATGCTCCACAGCCATACTTTCAGGGACTTCTGCTCACTCACTCGTTTCACCCTAGCCGATAAAAGGCGCTCGGTTAGAATGGTGCACATGAGCAAAAAGATCGAAGTAACCATTGAAATCCCGAAGGGTTCCCGCAACAAGTACGAGATCGACCACGAGACCGGCAAGGTCCACCTCGACCGCTACCTGTTCACCCCGATGGCATACCCGGCCGACTATGGCTTCATCGACCACACCCTGGGCGAGGACGGCGACCCGCTGGACGCACTGGTGATCCTGCCGGAGCCGGTTTTCCCTGGCGTGATCGTTGAGGCCCGCCCGGTTGGCGTGTTCAAGATGACCGACGAGGCCGGCGGCGACGACAAGCTGCTGTGCGTGCTGGACGACGTCCGCTTCGACCAGTTCCAGGACATCGAGGACATCGATCAGTTCACCAAGAACGAGATCGAACACTTCTTCGTCCACTACAAGGATCTGGAGCCGGGCAAGGAAGTCAACGGCTCCGGTTGGGGCAACGCCGAGGAAGCAGTAAAGATCCTCGACGAAGCCATCGAGCGCTACAAGGGCTAGTTCGGACTAGCTCCGGCAAGCTAGGGCTCACGCAGAGCCGCTTGCCGGCGGGCGGCGATCTGGTGCACAACCTCAATGAGCGCCGCCCCGCCCGCACCCACGGCCAACCCCGTAAACATGAGCTTCAGGTTGCCCGTGTGCAGAATCAACAACTCGCGTAGCGGCGACACCAGGAAGATCACCAGGTAGCCACCCACGCAGCCGGCCAGCAGAAGCACCTTCCACCAATTCAGCGGCCGCGCCACAATACCCAGCACCCACAAACCCATGACGATCAGCGCCAGCAGCACGGCAGTACCGGCCTGTTGTCGCTGAATTTCCGGCACCTCCGCACCGGGGTAGATGATGATCCACATCGTCACGCAGATGCCGCCGATGAGCACGCCAGAGGGAATCGCCAAAGACAGCACGCGCCTGACGAAGCCGTCCCGCGGACGTTCCGTGTTCGGAGCCAGCGAAAGAATGAACGCCGGGATGCCGATGGTGAACCAGCCGGTGATCGTCACGTGAATCGGCTGGAATGGGAAAGAGATCCCCAGCACCGCCACCACCAGCGCCAGAACCACCGAGTAGACCGTTTTTGTCAGGAACAGGTGCGCCACGCGCTCGATGTTGCCGATCACCCGACGCCCCTCGGCTACCACGCGCGGCAACGCGGAGAACTTGTTCGTCAGCAGCACTAGCTGCGCCACGCTGCGTGTCGCCGGCGCGCCCGAGCCCATGGCCACCCCAATGTCCGCCTTCTTTAGCGCCAGCACGTCGTTAACACCGTCGCCGGTCATGGCCACCGTGCGGTTCTGGCGGTGTAGGGATTCCACCATCTGCTGTTTTTGCTCCGGGCTGACCCGCCCGAAGACGTTTCCGCGTTTGATCTCCGCATCGAAGGCTTCGTCGTCCAGGCTGTTCAGCGTGCGGGCATCCACCGCCACGAGCTCCCGGTCGGTCGCCTTGCGCGCGACCGCCGCCACGGAATCCGAGTTATCGCCGGAGATCACCTTGATGTCCACGTTCTGCTCGTCGAAGTACGCGAGCGTTTCGCGGGCGTCGGACCGCAGTTGCTGGTGCAACACCACGAGCACCGGTTCGGCCAGCTGCGGGGCGGAATCCATACTGAGGTCGTCTGTGCTGGCCCAGGCCTCCCCAGCGGTGTCTTCGAGCTTGCCGAACACAAGGACGCGCAGCCCCCGATCGCCCAGCTGCTTGGCGGTATCTGCGGCCGTTTCTGCGCTGCGGCCACCTTCCCGCAGAAGCACATCGGGGGCGCCCATGATCCAAGCGGTGGCGTCAGAGCAAGCGAACCCGGAAAACTTGTAGCGCGAGTTAAAGGGAATCTCGCGGCCCTGCCACTGGCCGGGCTCCACACCGCGCTCGCGCAGCCCGGCCGCGATGGAGCGGGCGGTGTCGTTCAGATCGTCCTGGGCGTTCAGCATGGAGGCGAGGTTGCGTGCCCAAGCTCCGTCGGCTTCGCTGCCGTCGGCGGCGACGATGGAATCCAGCTCCATCTCATTGGTGGTGAGGGTGCCAGTCTTGTCAGTGCAAACCGTATCGACGCGCGCGAGCCCTTCGATGGCGACGAGCTCGTTGACCAGGGCTTTGTACTTGCCGAGGCGAATCACGCCCGCGGCGAAGGCGATGGAGGTCATGAGCACCAGCCCCTCCGGCACCATCGGGACGATCGCAGCAGCCATGGAAAGGATGGATTCGCGCAGACCCGTATCGGAGCGAACCAGCTGGGTCCAGATCGTAAGGATGCCGGTGGGGATAAGCAGCCAGGTGATTACCTTGAGGATGCTGTTGATGCCGTTCATAAGCACGGAGTCGGTCAGCGAAAACTCGCTGGCCTGGGAGGCCAGGCGTGCAGCGTAGGCCTCATCGCCGACCCTATCTGCGCGGAAGACGGCGGAGCCTTCGTTGACGAAGGACCCGGAGAGAATCCCGTCGCCCTCGCCCTTACTCACGGCATCGGCTTCGCCGGTGAGCTGGGACTCGTCGACGCGCAGCGAACCCGCCACCACCGTACCGTCCACCACGACCTCGTCCCCACTGCGCAGCTTGATGATGTCCCCGAGGACGACCTCGTGCTGCGGGATGGTCTTTTCCTCACCATCGCGGATGACGCTGGGTTCTGATTCGCCGACGATGCGCAATTTGTCGAGGGTTTTCTTCGCGCGCAGCTCCTGGATCACGCCCACCGCGGAGTTGGCAATGATGAGCAAGCCGAAGGCTGCGTTGATGACCGAGCCGGTAGACAGAACGATCGCGCACAGTACGCCGAGGATGGCATTGACGCGGGTGAAGATGTTGGCCCGCAGGATCTGGGCCACGCTCCGGCCGGTTCCGCGGCTCTGTGTATTCACCTCGCCGCGCCGCGTGCGCTCCTCTACCTCGGCAGCTGTGAGGCCCCGCGAAAGGTCAGCCAGCTCTTCGGCACCGGCTTGCTCGCTGGCGTGCGCCAATTCAACCTCCTACGTAGATGGCCCGGCGGCATTCCACCAGGGTGCCCCATCCATTTAACTCCACGCTATTTAACTTCACGCCATTCGACTCCACCCTGCCGGCTGCCCCACCTTTGCCGCCTTTGCCTACAATGGGGCGCCATGAGTGAATTCGAAACCGTACAGCCCACCGATGTTCCTGCTGGCGCTCAGCTAATCGACATCCGTGAGGTGGATGAATACAACCAGTGGCACGCCGAGGGCGCGACCAACCTGCCTCTCTCCGAGCTGCAGGCTCGCTACGGCGAGCTGGATCTGAACGAGGATATTTACCTGATCTGCCTGTCCGGCGGCCGCTCCGCACGCGCCTGCCAGTGGCTGGAGCAGAATGGCATCGACGCAATCAACGTTGCTAACGGCACGGCCGGCTGGCGAGACGCCGGACTACCTATCGTGGGGCAACCCCACAATTAGACAACCCCCATAGTCAGCGTTATATTTAAGGCATGTCCGAAAACACGCCGCTACCCGCTGACTTGTTGTCTTCGCCCTCATTCCAGCTAGAGCGCCTACGCCGCCGCACCCGCGACTTCGTAGAGACCGCGCTCGCGGAAAAGGGCTTCAACCTGCGCGAATTCTGGGTTCTTGCCTGCCTCGTCGATGGCGATGCAGCAAGCCAGGCCACGCTAGGCGAAATCCTCGGGGTGGATCGCTCCGATATGGTTCGCCTGGTTGACTCCCTGGAAAAGCGCTCCCTTGCTAAGAGAGTTAAGGATCCCAAGGATCGTCGTCGCCAAATCATCTCGGTGACCAAGAAGGGCACCAAGACCTACACCAGCCTCTCCCCTCTGGTCGCCTCCGCAGAGGATAAGGCGCTAGACGAATCCACTTCCAAGCAGCTTAAGCACTTGAGCAAGCTGGCCAAGGCCATCATCTCTACCGAGGAGGCCTAGGCAAAAAGTGCAGATTCCTTCCCGGTACCTCCGTTCCCACGAGGCACCGGAGCCTCGCACGCTCATCGACATTGTGCGTGCGACGGCTTCAGCGTGCCCTGAAGCCCCCGCCATCGACGACGGCAAGGGGGTAATTACCTATTCCGAACTGCTCGACGAGATCAACGAAACCGCCGAGTGGCTACATAGCCGTGGCCTCGGGCGCGGCGACCGCATCGGCATTCGTATGCCCAGCGGTGATCGCTCGCTCTACATCGCTATTTTGTCCACCCTGGCTGTCGGTGCTGCCTATGTACCTGTTGACGCCGACGACCCCGAAGAACGAGCTTCCCTCGTATTCGGCGAGGCCGGCGTGGCCGCGATTTACGGCGCTGATGGGCTGCAGCTAGTCGACGAAAACCTGCAGGCAGATCTTGGGCCAACCTCCGGCAAGGCATTCGGCCCGAACCTGGAGACCGATGCCTGGATCATTTTCACCTCCGGTTCCACCGGCAAGCCGAAGGGCGTGGCGGTAACCCACCGCAACGCGGCTGCCTTCGTGGACGCGGAGGCAGAGATGTTCCTACAGGACGAGCCACTGGCTCCGGGCGACCGCGTGCTGGCCGGACTGTCCGTGGCCTTCGACGCTTCCTGTGAGGAAATGTGGCTGGCTTGGCGCCATGGCGCCTGCCTGGTGCCAGCCCCGCGTGCCCTGGTTCGCTCTGGTGTGGACCTGGGCCCGTGGCTGGTTTCCCGCAGCGTCACGGCCGTTTCCACTGTGCCGACCCTGGCCGGTCTCTGGCCCGATGAAGCTCTGGATGCCGTCCGTCTGCTGATTTTCGGCGGCGAAGCCTGCCCGCCGGAGTTGGCCGTCCGCCTGGCCACCGATTCCCGCGAGCTGTGGAACACCTACGGTCCGACCGAGGCCACTGTCGTGGCCTGCGGCACCACCATGGACGGGGTGCGCCCGGTTTCTATTGGCACTCCCCTGCGCGGCTGGGATCTGGCAGTCGTTGACGAAAACAACCAGCCGGTGGGCTGGGGCGAGACCGGCGAGCTGATCATCGGCGGCGTCGGCCTGGCCCGCTACTTGGATCCGGAAAAGGATGCGGAGAAGTTCGCACCCATGCCGGAGCTCGGCTGGGAGCGCGCCTACCGCTCCGGTGACCATGTACGCCTCGAGGAAGACGGCCTGTACTTCGTCGGTCGCATCGACGACCAGGTGAAAATCGGTGGGCGTCGAATCGAACTCGGTGAGGTAGACGCCGCGCTGTCCGCCCTTCCCGGAGTGCGCAGCTCCACCGTCGTGGTGCAGACCACCGGCGGCGGAGACAAGGTACTGGTGGGCTACGTCTCCACCGAGGGCAACGTCGAGGATTTCGACCAGCAGCGGGCGCTGGACCAGCTGCGCGACTCCATGCCCGCTGCCATGGTTCCGCGCCTATGCGCGCTGGACGAGCTGCCAGTGACGACCTCCGGCAAGGTGGACAAGAAGGCTTTGCCGTGGCCGCTGCCTTCCAGTGGCAACGCGGAGTTCGATAACCCGACTCAGCAGTGGCTGGCGGGGCTGTTCGCCGACGCGCTCGGCACGGCCGTGACCAGCCCGGATGCGGACTTTTTCAACCTCGGCGGCACCTCTCTGGGCGCGGCCACGTTGATCAGCCGCGTGCGCCAGGAGGTTCCGACCGTCAGCGTGCGCGATCTCTACGATCACTCCCGCCTGGGCGCGCTGGCCGAACACATCGACTCTCTACGCGAAAAGACCGGCAGCGCGGGCACTGGCCAGGCCGCACAGGCCAAGGACGTCAAGCCTGCCAAGCCGGTGGGCATCGGCACTCGCATTGCACAGGCCCTGATTCAGGTTCCGGCGCTCACTCTCGCGGGTGCGCAGTGGGTCACCTGGATCCTGGTGTTCAACGCAATCCTGTTCCACGGTTCCTCGTGGGCGGGCGACCTACCCTGGGTGGTCGACGTGCCGTGGGCCGTGGTCATCGCCGCGGTGGTTGTCTTTGCCACTCCGCTGGGCCGTCTGCCACTGTCCGCGCTGTTGATCCGTCTAATTACGGCAGGCATCGGAGAGGGCGACTACAAGCGCGGCGGCTCCGTTCACCTGCGCATTTGGGCTGCGGAGCGCGTGGCGGATTCCTCCGGCGCGCGCGATGTCTCGGGTGCTGCATGGATCACTACTTATGCCCGTTGGCTGGGCGCGAAGGTCGGCAAGGGCGCTCAGATGCACACCCTGCCGCCCGTCACTGGCCTGCTGACCCTGGGCAAGCACTGTTCCATCGAACAGGAAGTGGATCTTTCCGGCTACTGGCTGGAGGGCGATGTGCTGCATGTCGGACGCATCGAGGTCGGCAAGGACGCCTCCGTCGGCGCCCGTTCCACCCTATTCCCCGGTTCCCGCATCGGCGCTCGTGCTCACATCGAGCCCGGCTCCGCCGTAACGGGAGCCAAGAAGGTCAAGGCCGGTTCGCAGTGGGCGGGCTCGCCAGCGGTGAAGGTCGGCAAGGCGCATAATCGTTTCCCGGAGCAGGCCGCCCCGCGCCGTACCATGTGGTTCTGGCTCTATGCGCTGAGCGCCATCGTGATGTCTTTCCTGCCCCTGGTGGCTGTGTTCGTCGCTGCGGCGTTTGTGCTGTGGCTCGTTCCTGTTGACGCCCCCTTGCTGGCACTTCCCATCGCCGCAGTCGGTGGCCTGGTGGCATTCGCAACGTACGCAGCACTGACGTGGCTGTCCGTCCGTCTGCTGTCCGCAGGCCTGCAGCCGGGCGTGGTGGCCGTGCGCAGCCTCAGCGGCTGGCGCGTTTGGGCGGTTGAGCGTCTGATGGATAGCGCCCGTACTCAACTGTTCCCGATGTACGCGGCACAGCTAACCCCGCTGTGGTTCCGCAGTCTGGGCGCCAAGGTGGGCAAGGATGCGGAGATCTCCACCGCCGTGATGGTGCCGCGCTTCGCCGAGGTGCGCGAGGGCGCGTTCCTGGCGGACGACACGATGGTCGGCGGCTACGAGCTCGGCGGTGGCGGGTGGATGCTTACCGGTAACACGAAGGTGGGTAAGCGTTCCTTCCTGGGTAACTCCGGCATCGCCGGCCCGGATCGCACGCTGAAGAAAAATTCTCTGGTGGCCGTGCTCTCCTCCACTCCGGTGAAGACGAAGTCCGGCAGCAACTGGCTGGGTTCCCCGCCGGAGCGTCTGCGCCGCGTGGCCGTGGAGGCCGGTGGAGATTCCCGCACCTACAACCCGGGCTTCGGCCTGAAGGTGGCCCGCGGCATCATGGAGACCCTGCGCTTGTTGGCGCCGATGACCTCCGCCATGATTGCGGCGGGCGTGGTGCTGGCGCTGCAGTGGATGCTGGTAAACCAGGGCATTTGGCAGACCTTCGCGGTCTCCGGCCTGGTTCTGGTCGGCGCTGGCTTCGTGGCAGCGGCGGTGACGGTGCTGATGAAGTGGCTGTGCGTGCAGCGCATCAAGCCGGGCGAGCACGAGCTGTGGTCGGCCTTCGTGTGGCTCAACGAGCTGCAGGACCAGTTTGTGGAGACCGTGGCCGGCCCGTGGTTCCTGGCGCACACGATGGGCACCGGCAGCCTCAACATGTTCCTGCGTGCACTGGGCGCGAAGATCGGTCGGGGCGCTTGGTTGGATTCCTACTGGCTGCCCGAGGCAGACCTGGTCAGCATTGGCCGAGGCGCCAGCGTGGGCCCGGGTTGTGTGGTGCAGACGCACCTGTTCCAGGATCGTGTGATGAGCCTGGATACCGTCACCCTCGGTGACGGCGCGACGATAGGACCCCACAGCGTGGCTCTGCCCGCCGCAGCGATCGAACAGGCCGCGACGGTCGGTCCGGCGTCACTAGTTATGCGTGGCGACCACGTGCCCGCCGCAACGAAGTGGCAGGGCAACCCGATCGAAATCGTGGAAAGCTAGCCTCCACATACACAAGCCCCGGCCGCCCTGTGTAGGGCAGCCGGGGCTTGTTCGCGTACTGGCTCGATCCGGCCAGTCCGAATGGGTTCTATTAGTCGCCGATCTGGTCGCGGCCGCGCTTGACGATCTTCGGATCCGGCTCGCCGACAACCTCGTGATCCTTGTCCGCGTACTCGAACTTGGACAGGACGTAACGCATCGCGTTGATGCGGGCGCGCTTCTTGTCGTTGGACTTAATGGTGATCCACGGGGACTCATTGGTGTCCGTGTAACGGAACTGCTCTTCCTTGGCGCGGGTGTAGTCATCCCACTTATCCAGGGAGGCCAGGTCCATCGGGGAAAGCTTCCACTGGCGAACCGGGTCTACCTGGCGAATGGCGAAACGGGTACGCTGTTCCTTTTGGGTGACGGAGAACCACAGCTTCGTCAGGGAGATGCCCGAGCCCATGATCATGTTCTCCAGCATCGGAACCTCACGCAGAAACTCTGCGTGCTGATCGTTGGTGCAGAAGCCCATCACGCGCTCCACGCCGGAGCGGTTGTACCAGGAGCGGTCAAAAAAGACGATCTCGCCGCCGCACGGGAAGTGCTGGACGTAGCGCTGGAAGTACCAGGAGGTGGACTCGCGCTCGGAGGGCTTCTCCAGGGCCACGATGCGGGCACCACGGGGGTTCAGGTGCTCGTTGAAGCGCTTAATGGTGCCACCCTTACCGGCAGCATCACGGCCCTCAAAAATGATGATGTGCTTCTGGCCCGTGTCCTTGGTCCAGTTCTGGAACTTCAGCAGCTCAATCTGCAGGGCGCGCTTGGTGGTCTCGTACTCTTCACGGCTCATGCGCTCGTCGTAAGGGTACTGGTCGCGCCAGGTATCAACCCGATGGCCGTCCGGAGTGATCAGTACCGGATCGTCTTCATCCGAGTCGTCCACCAAGTAGCCCTCGGTAGCGGCAAGATCAACCATGTGGAATTCTTTGTCGGCCATGTGCCTGGGTTCTCCTTCGCCTGAAGATTTCTAAACTCTATTAGCACTTTCCATTCTAATGCTTTTGGCCCTGACATACAGATGTGCCGGAACCATACGGGGTAGGAAGAGCATGAAAAAACCCCGGCCGAAGCCGGGGTTTTAGCTGTTGAGCGGAAGCTTACTTCTCGCCGCCGCCGATCCAGCCGAAGATGGTGTCCAGAACGTCCTTCAGGCCACCGAAGATGTCGCTGAAGCCGCCGAAGAAGGTGGACAGCTGGTCCAGGATGTTGGTATCGAACATTGTGTTCTCCTCTTAAGAGATCGGGGGCGCCAGGTTCCCTGGGCCCGATAATTTCCTTGTGGTAGTGACGCCCCCTCTAGGCCGTCTGGGGAATAGAGTAGCGGATCTGCGAAAAGATACAACCCCTGTGCGGAACCTCCCTAAAACCCACCCCAACCGGGGGGTAACGATTTGGTATAGCTCCAGCTCAGGGGCTGTCTTTACGCCTAGTCTACCTAGGTTAAATCTAGGAAAACTAGCTATTTTTAATTGTTTTACACAGGGCTTAGAAGCCGCCCATGCCACCCATCTCATCGGCACCCGGCATTGCCGGCGCCTCCGGTTCCGGCTTGTCCGCGACGACAGCCTCGGTCGTCAGGAACAGCGCAGCGATGGAAGCAGCGTTCTGCAGTGCGGAACGAGTCACCTTCACCGGGTCGGAGATGCCAGCGCCCAGCAGGTCCACGTACTCGCCGGTTGCGGCGTTCAGGCCCTCGCCTACCGGCAGGTTGGCAACCTTGTCTACAACCACGCCCGGCTCCAGGCCGGCGTTCTGGGCGATCTGCTTCAGCGGAGCCGCCAGGGCTGCGCGTACGATCTGCACGCCGGTAGCCTCGTCGCCTTCCAGGCCCAGGTTGTCGTCCAGCACGCTGGCGGTCTGCAGCAGAGCTGCGCCGCCGCCGGCGACAATGCCCTCTTCTGCGGCTGCCTTAGCGTTGCGCACGGCATCCTCGATGCGGTGCTTGCGCTCCTTCAGCTCCACCTCGGTGGCGGCGCCGACCTGCAGCACTGCAACGCCGCCAGACAGCTTAGCCAGGCGCTCCTGCAGCTTCTCTGCGTCGTAGTCGGAGTCCGCGTTCTCAATCTCCTGGCGGATCTGCTTGATGCGGCCAGCCAGCTGCTCTGCGGAGCCTGCGCCGTCAACGATGGTCGTATCGTCCTTGGTCACCACGACCTTGCGGGCGGTGCCTAGCATCGGCAGGTCAGCGGTCTCCAGGGAGAGGCCGACCTCTTCAGCGATAACCTGGCCGCCGGTCAGGATCGCGATGTCCTGCAGCTGCGCCTTGCGGCGGTCGCCGAAGCCCGGAGCCTTCACAGCGACGGACTTGAAGGTGCCGCGGATCTTGTTAACAACCAGGGTGGACAGAGCCTCGCCCTCGATATCCTCGGCAATGATCAGCAGCGGCTTGCCGGACTGCATAACCTTCTCCAGCAGCGGCAGCAGGTCCTTCACGTTAGAGATCTTGGAGCTAACCAGCAGGATGTACGGGTCCTCCAGCACGGCCTCGCCGCGCTCCACATCGGTAGCGAAGTAGCCGGAGATGTAACCCTTGTCGAAGCGCATACCCTCGGTGACCTCGAGGTTCACGCCGAAGGCGTTGGACTCCTCGACAGTGATCACGCCGTCCTTGTTCAGCTGGCCGTCGCCGACCTTGTACATAGCCTCGGCGATCAGCTCGCCAATCTTCTCGTCAGCAGCGGAGATACCGGCGGTAGCGGCGATCTGCTCCTGAGTCTCGATCTCCTTGGCGTGGCCCAGCAGCTCTGCCGTGACCTTCTCCACGCCAGCCTGGATGCCGCGCTTGATACCCACCGGGTTGGAGCCAGCGGCAACGTTGCGCAGACCCTCGCGCACCAGGGACTGCGCCAGAACGGTAGCGGTGGTGGTGCCGTCGCCGGCGACGTCGTCGGTCTTCTTGGCAACCTCCTTGACCAGCTCAGCGCCGATCTTCTCGTAGGGGTCTTCCAGCTCGATTTCGCGAGCGATCGTCACACCGTCGTTGGTGATCGTCGGGGCACCCCACTTGCGCTCCAGGACAACGTTGCGTCCCTTCGGGCCGAGGGTTACCTTAACCGCGTCTGCCAGGGTGTTTAGACCCTTTTCCAGTCCGCGGCGTGCTTCTTCGTCGAATGCAATCATCTTAGCCATGAGGCTTTTCGATCCTCCGTTTAGAGTTGGCGACACATACGGCTCAGATCAAGCGCCCGCGACGGCACGGGTGAATGAATGTCGCGACATTCACCCTCACTTCATCTGACGGTTATTTTCTGGCACTCCCTTAGTTCAAGTGCTAATCCCGTTTTTAGCACTCTCCCCCACCGACTGCAAGGTGCCGTGCATGCAAATCGGCTGTCTCGTCCGATCGCTTCCGATCGCTACAGTAGTTATCTATGAGCGATACCAACAGTGAATCCAACCGTGAATCCAACACCTCACAGCTAGACCTAGCCCGTGCCGCCATCGCGAAGCAGATGCCGCAGCTTAAGGAAGACCTCACCGCCCTGGTCTCCTTCGAGTCGGTCCACTCCACTCCGGGCCTGGAAGAGGCCAATACTGCTGCCGCACAATGGGTCATCAACGCGTTCACCAGCGTAGGCATCCCCGTCGAAGGCCACGTCACCACCGATGGCTCCACCTCCGTCATTGGCCTGCGCGAGCCCGCCGAGGGCTACCCCACCATCCTCCTGTACTCCCACTTCGACGTGCAGCCCGCCGGCGACATCGAAGCGTGGACCGATGACCCGTGGACCCTCACCGAGCGCGATGGCCGCTGGTATGGCCGCGGCACCGCCGACTGCAAGGGCCACGTCGCCATGCACGTTGCTGTGCTGCGTGCTCTTTCTATTCTTTCGGACGCCCACTTCCCCGCCGCCAAGAATCTCGGTATCCGGATCGTCGTCGAGGGCTCGGAGGAGCGCGGCGGTTATGGCCTGGAGGACCTGCTGGCCGAAAAGCCGGAGCTCTTCGCCGCCGACACTTTCCTCATTGCCGATTCCGGCAATGACGCCCTGGGTGAGCCGAGCCTGTGCACCGCGCTGCGCGGTTCCGCGCCGGTCACGGTGCGTACCCGCACGCTGGCACAGTCGATGCATTCCGGCCAGTTCGGTGGCTCGGCGCCGGATGCCTTGGTCGAGCTGGTGCAGCTTCTTTCCACTCTTCACGACGAAAACGGTCTGGTGGCCGTCCCGGGATTGGAGCCGAAGGAGCGCTGGGGTGGCGTCGGACCAACAGAACAGGAATTCCGTGACAACGCCGGGGTAACCGACGGCGTGGAGCTGTACGGCGCCGGCGAATGGCAGCCGAACGACCTGACGGTAATGAATCCGTCGATCACGATCACGGGCCTGGATGCACTGTCGGTGGCGGACTCGGTGAACTCCGTGCCCGCAACCGCCGCGGCCGTGGTGAGCCTGCGCGTGCCGCCGGGACGCGAACCGCAGGAGTGCCAGGATCTGCTGGTAAAGCACCTGGAAAGCCAGAAGACGAACGCGCAGGTGGAGATCGAGCGCGGCTCCCTGGCCGAGGCATTCCAGGCGGATACCTCCGGCCCGGCACTGCAGCGGCTCGGCGAGGCGCTGGGCGAGGTGTACGGCAAGGAGACGATGGAGGTTGCCTCCGGCGGTTCGATTCCGCTGACCAACAAGCTGCTGGGCGCGTACCCACAGGCGGAGCTTGCGCTGTACGGCATCGAGGAGCCGAAGTGCGCCATCCACTCCGCGGACGAGTCCGTGGATCCGGGCGAGATCGAGGCCATCGCAACGGCCGAGTTGCTATTCCTGCTGCGCACCGCAGAGGCGCACAGCTAGGCGCCTAAAATCTCACTTAATGAGAAATAGGCAACAGTTTGAATCTCAGAGTGAGACGGATTACATTATTTAACTAACAGTACTTTATATAGGTACCGAACTATATAGGCACCCATTCAACGGGTGCCTGCGGCCAACTAGATCTTGTTCCAGAAAATCGAGTCATCATGAACGTTTCCTCTACGAACACCACGACCCTGATCCGCTTCGCTAGCTCGGACCAGAACCTAGATCTAGACGCGCCTGTATACACCCCGCTCCCCAGTGGCCGCCGTTCCACCGCGAAGACGTACAGCGAGCCGGTGCACACCCGCATCGAGAAACGCCGCAAGCGCACCCGCACCTTCGCGGAGGATCCGTTCCGCGCCCGCTTCGGCCAGCGCCTGCCGGTAGGCATGCGCCAGGAAGCGCGCGGCATGGAGTGGAAGAAGTTCATCCGCACCTACGCGCCCGCGGCGATCCGCGTGGACTACTTGAAGGCCACCCGTCGCTCCCTGGGACGCCACGACTTCGACATGCAGGTCAGCGGCCTGCGCGCTGACGGGCAGTCCACCCGCGTGGAGATCACCGCGATGGGAGCCTCCTCGGCAACGACGGAGATCCTGGCTGACCACGGCTTCCCGGTGGAGGTCGCGGAGTTCCACCAGTACGACATCTTCGAGGCCACCGTGACCTTCATCTACGCGGTGCACAAGTCCAAGCGCGTGTGGGCGGTTGGTTTCGGCGCGGACCGCGATACCTCCATCGCTAGCGCCCTGTGCAACGCGGCTGCCCGCCTGCACTTCTAGCGCGGCTGCCCGCCTCTAGGCCCTACACCTCTAAGCTCAGCCGCGTAATCGTGGCTAGCCCACGCAACTGTCACGTAATTTTCGCGTACCTACAGTGACTTCCGCAGGGAATCGACCGTCAGGTCCACCGCAGCGATCCACGCCTCCGGCTGCGTAAAGCCGCCCTCCACCCCGTCGTCTCCACGGGTGCGGGTGCCAGGCTCCGGCGCCGCACCGTGCTCGCGGGCCGCGGCGCGCTGCAGCGCATAGTCTCCGCCACGGGCGATCAGCTTGCGCACATCCTGCAGCTCCGCTGCGCACCCCAGCTCCTCGGACAGCGGGGTGAGCCTATCCACCCAGGCCTCCAACTCGTCGGTGACCAGCGCTTCGCTGGTCTGCCGATCGGTAATGATCAGCGCGTCCAGGCCATAGCGGGCCGCGCGCCACTTGTTCTCCGCCACGTGCCAGGGCTGCAGGGTCGGCAGCTCGTGGCCGGCGTCCAGGCGGCGCTCAAAGTACACCACCAGGCAGTGGGTGTAGGCGGCGATGGCGGCAAGCTCCCACAGCTCCATCGTGGCATCCGCGAAACGGGTTTCCACCGTGCCGTACTTGGTGGGGCGCACGTCGAAGTGCATGGAGCCGGTGTGATTAATCACTCCCGATAGGTCCTGATCCCGGTTGAACTCCTCCCACTGCTCCCAGTTTTCAAACTGGTAGGGCATGCCCGCGGTCGGTAGCTGCTGGTACAGCAGGGTGCGGTTGGAGGAGTAGCCGGTATCCAGCCCCTCCCAGGCGGGCGAGCTGGCGGACATGGCCAGAATGTGCGGGTAGTGCGTCATCAGCGCATTGATAATGGGCCACACCTTTTCCTTGGAACCCACGCCCACGTGCACGTGGATTCCCCAGATCAGCATCTGGCGGCCCCAATACTGGGTGCGCTCGATGATCTCCTGGTAGCTGCTCTTCTCGTTGAGCTTCTGGTCCCCCCAGTGCGCGAACGGGTGCGTGCCCGCGGAAAACAGGTTCACCCCGATGTCGTCCGCGCATTCCAGCAGCTGCTTTGCCTGCACATGCAGGTCCTCGACTGCCTCCGGGACCGTGTCGTGCACGTTGGAGACCATTTCCACGGTGTTGGCCAGGAACTCGCGGACGACCTTGTGGCCGGGGTGTACCTCGTCCATCCGCTCTATTAGTTCGGCGGCGCGCGGAACCAGGTCGCGAACCTCGGGGTCGACGAGGGCTACTTCCCACTCAATACCGACGGAAGGTGCGGAACCCGGGAAGTCCATTGCGGCCCCTTAGAAGATATGTAGACAGAAGTTAAAAGAACGCTTTTACTTTAGCGGGGCATGTCATTTGTTGTCACAACCACGACACCCGCGGGGCGCTCCCCCTCCAGCATCTCTACGCCTTCGATGGCCCGGTCGGTAGCCTCGTCACGCTCGCGTGCCTCGATCCCTAGATCCTTGGCGAGCTGCTCGGCCAGCTGGCGCTCGGCGTCATTACCCTTCGGGTAGAGCACCACAGACGTCGGGAAGACACCCGACTCATCCGGTAGGTTGCCCACACCGGTCTTGTTCCACTGCTGGTCGCGCATCTTGTTGGCGACGTCGCCGGCGAGCCCGGCGATGGGGCTGTTGTTGAGGACAGCTACGTAAGTGTCTTCTTTTTTGACGCCACCTTCCGCCGCTGCAGCGTCACCCTCGGGGCGACCATCAGCGCGATCACCTTCCGGGTTTTCGCGCTCGTCTTCCAGCTTCGGCTTCTCAGCATCTTCCGCGTCCGGGCGCTTGGGATCCTCACCCTCGGGGGCGGGGGCCTTCTCATCCTGCTTAGCTTGCTCACCCTGCTGACCCTGCTGACCTTGCGTCTGCTGGGTCTGGCTAGCCCGCTCGGTTTCTTCCGAGTCCTTGTCAGACAGGGAGAATACGCCCCAGCCGATCAGCAGAACGGCTACGGCAATCAGGATCATGGCCAGGCCGCGTAGCGGGAGGCCGAGGTTCTCATTGTCCGTGTCGTCTTCGAGTGCATGGCGTGGTCGATTCGGTTCAGTCACGCCACAAATCTTAACTCCCGTAACACTAGTAACAAGCTTGACACGCGAGGTGCCTTATTCTTCGTTATTCTTCGTCACTCTTCGTCACTCTTCGTCAGAGTTCTTCATCGCGGCGGCGCAGCAGCATCCGCACTAAGACGGGGTCGAAGTCCAGCGCCTCCGGACGCTCGATCAGACGGTTGAGCTGCTGAAAGTAGCGGACCGCATCCACCCCAAACTCGCCGCGAATATGCTCGTTTTTCGCGCTGGCATCCAGCCACCAGCGGCGCTCGAACTCCAAAATGGCGATCTCTCGGTCTGACAACATGGAACTAGATTCTAGACTGTCTGTTATGACCATCATGCCTATCGTCATCTGTGGCGACCCTGTACTGCACAACCCCACCACCAAGGTGGACCCCAGCGAGATCGCTGACCTCGCCCCGCTGATCGCGGACATGTACGAAACGCTTTCCGCCGCCAACGGCGTGGGCCTGGCCGCCAACCAGGTGGGCGTAAACAAGCGATTCTTCGTCTACGACTGCCCCGATACCGAGCGTGGCGAGATGCGCCGCGGCTGCGTGATCAACCCCGTCCTCGAAACCAGCGAAATCCCAGAAACCATGCCGGACGAGGAGGAAGATGAGGAAGGCTGCCTTTCCGTTCCCGGCTACTCCTTCCCCACCGGCCGCGCGGACTGGGCGCGGGTAGCCGGCCTGGACGCAAACGGCGAGGAAGTCACCGTCGAGGGCACCGGCTTCTTCGCCCGCTGCCTGCAGCACGAGGTTGGCCACCTGGATGGCTTCCTGTACACCGACACCCTGATCGGCCGATGGAAGCGCAAGTCCAAGAAGGCCATCAAGGCCGAGGGCTGGGACCACGCGGGCAACACCTGGACCCCCGGCGTGGACGAGGACCCGTTCGGACATGAATAAAGACACGACGTTCTCCGCCGCCCACGCAGGGGCGCGGCGCGTGGAGGGCTTCGGGTTCCCCATCAGCCGCCGCACCGACTCCGTGAGCATCCGCCCGGGCACACGGGTCGTCGTACGCTACCGCGTGCCGGGCGATGCCGCCTCCGGCCACGGGGCGGGTAGCGCCGTCACCGACGCGATCGGCGTGCTGCGCAGCATAAATCCGCTGCAGGTGGACGACCTAGTGATCGCCGACGAGGACGTTGTGGTGCTGAAGACCCTCAGCGCCAAGCCAGTGCGCAATAGCGACATCCGCGCCCTCGAGGCCGCCAAAGCCTCGGCCTTCCCCGGCATCGAAAACCAGATGATCGGCGGATGGCTGGCGCGCGCGGGCGATGGCATCACCGAGCGCAGTAACTCCGCCGTACCCATCGGCCCCAGCGCAGGGTTGCAGGAGGTTCCGCTGGCGCAGCTGGAGGAGTTCTACCGCTCCCACGACCTGCCCTGCCAGCTGATGATCCCCGACCGGATCGGCCGACCCGCCGAGCACCTGCCGGGCGAACGTGGCCCGGAGATTCTGGTGATGAGCAAGGAGCTCGGCGACTCGGCGGTGAATCCAGAGCAAACCCCGGCCCCGGACGCGCCTCTGGACGACACGCTGGATCCGTCCCTTGCCGACGCACGGATCGAGCTGGCCGTCGACGACACCCCGGATGCCGACTGGTTCTCCATGTACAAGTTCCGCGGCCAGCCCCTGCCGAAGAAGGCCCTGGACCTGCTGTGCCACCGCATCGACGGCCAGCTGGGCTTCGCCCGCCTCACCGTCGACGGCCAACTCGCGGCCATCACCCGCGCCACCATCACCGACGGCTGGTTGGGATACTCCGCAGTGGCGGTGGCCCCGAAGTTTCGCCGCTGCGGCCTGGGCACCCTCCTGTGCCAACACCTGCTTAGCTGGGGTGCGGACAACGGTGCCGAGCACGCCTACCTGGATGTTATCGATTCCAACACCGCCGGAAAGGCGCTGTACCACAAGCTGGGTTTCAGCGAACACCACCGCAGCCGTAGTCTGCGCACGCGCTAGAATGCTTAACCATGCGCATCGCCACCTGGAACATCAACTCCGTACGCACCCGCGAGGAACGGGTGCGCGAGTTTTTGCAGCGCAGCGACGTGGACGTGCTGTGCCTGCAGGAGACCAAATGCACAGACAAGCAGTTCCCCGACTTCACTGACACGGGCTACGAGCAGGCCCACTTCGGGCTGCACAGCTTTAATGGCGTGGCCATCCTGTCGCGCGTGGGGCTTGCGGACGAGCAAACCAACTTCGGCCAGCCCGGCTTCAACAAGGATCTGGATGCCGAACAGGCGCTGGAAGCCCGCGCAATCGGCGCAACCTGCGGCGGCGTAGAGGTATGGAGCCTGTACGTTCCGAACGGCCGCGAGATCGCGGATCCGCACTACTCCTACAAGCTGCGGTGGCTGGACGCCCTCGCGGCGTATGCGACGGGTTCGATCGTGGGGGCGTCCCAAAGAAAGAGCAGCGAGAAGCTGTGCCTGGTCGGCGACTACAACATCGCCCCGCGCGACGAGGACGTGTGGGATCGCAGCTTCTTCGACGGCCGCACGCACGTGACCCCCAACGAGCGCGCCCGGCTGCGCGCCCTGGAGGACGCGGGGATGATGGCAGCGACGGACCTGATCGCCGACGAATTCACCTACTGGGACTACCAGGCCATGCGCTTCCAAAAGGGCGAGGGCATGCGCATCGACCTGCAGTATGTTCGCGGAATCACCCCCACCACCGCGCGGGTGGACCGCGATGAGCGCAAGGGCAAAGGGGCCTCCGACCACGCGCCGGTGATCGTGGATTACAACGTTGACGGCGAGGCTTAAGCCATGCCCTTCCCCGACCTCCTCGGCCTGTTTAGCGAGTTCACGGACGACCTGCAGTGGTGGCAGATCACGCTGGTCGTTCTGGACTACTCGCTGAAGATCTTTGCGCTGGGCTGGGTTCCTAAGGAACGACGCCCAACGTCCGCCATGGCCTGGCTACTCGCCATCTTCCTGATCCCCTTCATTGGCATCTTTCTATTCCTGCTGATGGGATCGCCGGCGATCAACCGGCGACGCCACCGCATCCAGAACCAGGCGAATGAGCTGATCCGCACGATGAGCGCCGACGAGCCTGACGTTCCCGAGGGCAGCGAGCTCAGCGACGAGCTGCGTTCGCTGGTGCGGCTCAACCGGGAGCTCACGGCACTGCCCGCCGTGAACGGCACCATGCAGGCCCTGCATTCGGACTACGAGGAATCGATCGCCGCGATGACCCGCGCGATTAACTCGGCCAAAGACTATGTGAACGTCGAAATCTACATCATGGCCTGGGACGATACGACCGAGCCCTTCTTCGAAGCGCTCGGGCGGGCCGCACAACGCGGAGTCACCGTGCGCGTGCTGTGGGATCACATCGGCGCACACAAGTACAAGGGCAACAAGAAGCTGGGCAAGAGGCTACAGGCCATGGGCGTGGACTGGCAGGTCATGCTGCCCCTGCAGCCGTTCAAGTGGCGCTTCCGCCGCCCCGATCTGCGCAACCACCGCAAGCTGGTGGTCGTGGACGGCCGGGTGGCCTTCGTGGGCTCACAAAACATGATCGAGGCCCCGTACCAAAAGCCGAAGAACCACAAGATCGGCCGCGAGTGGGTGGATGTAATGGCGGAGCTTACCGGCCCAATCGTCAGCACCATCAACTCGGTGTTCGCCGTGGACTGGTACACCGAAACCAACGAGGAACTGGACCTCATCAACCCCACCGACGCCAAGCAGTGGCTGGATACGCACGACCAAGATACTGGCGCGGACATCATGCAGATCATTCCCTCCGGCCCCGGCTTCACCACGGAGCCGAACCTGCGCCTGTTTACCTCCATGGCCCACCACGCCAAGCACACCCTCAAGCTGATTAGCCCGTACTTCATCCCCGACGAGTCCCTCATGGAAGCCGTGACCACCGCCTGCTACCGCGGAGTTCGAGTGGAACTGTACGTCTCGGAGAAGTCGGACCAGATGCTGGTGGGCCACGCGCAGGCCTCGTACTATTCGGAGCTGCTGAAGGCCGGGGTGCACATGTACCTGTACCCATACCCCAAGGTTTTGCACTCTAAGTTCGCCATTGCCGACGGCGAGGTAGCCGTGATGGGCAGCTCCAATATGGATATACGCAGCTTCGGCCTGAACTATGAGATTTCGCTGATGGTCGGCAAGGGCGATTTGCTGGAGGCCCTGCGGGCCCTGACGGAGGAGTACCGAGGCCGCTCCGCCCTATTGACCGCCGAGCAGTGGAGCACCCGCCCGCTGCACAAACAGTACGTGGATAACGTCGCGCGCCTGACGAGCGCACTGCAGTAGCGCGCCGTGTTGGCGAATTGATTGTTTTCATTATCGCCGATTAGTGCAATAGCACTTTTGCCGTCATATAGGGTGAATCACAAGTTACTTACATACGCACACCAAAAGAAAGTTTCGCCCGATGACCCCGTCACCCCAGAAGTCGCCGCAAACGCCTTCCCACCCCCCGGTACGCGGCCGCAAGGCACCCGAGATTCTGCCGGAGATCGACGTCGCAGAGATCGCCACGGCAGTGTACGACTTTCTTTCCGCCACCCGTCGCCTCATGGAGCGCCCCAACCAGTCCCTGGAGATCTCCCAGTCGGAGATCGAGGTACTGCAGTTTATTTCCCAGCATCCCGGTTGCGGTGTGTCGGACGTCGCCCGCCTGCGCTTCCTCCGCGCCTCTAACGTTTCGGCGACCGTTCGCCGCCTTATCAACGGCGGGCTGATCCGCCGCCGGGCCAACCCGGAGGACAAGCGCGCTCAGGATCTTTACCTCACGGACGAGGGCGTGGACATGATGAACTCCATCACTGACGAGTGGGCGCTCATCATTACAAAGGCCACCGACCGGATGGACGCGCGCGATATCGCTAAACTGCGCCGCGGCGTGCCCGCCCTGCGGAACCTTTCCCTAGCTGCGGAGTCCCTCGTCGACGACCTGCAGCGCAACCCCGACTAACCCCGGTAAACGCAAGCCAGATCCAAAACTAAAAAGCCCCACCCGGCACCTCAAGGCCGGTGGAGCGAAGGGGGCGTCACTAAGAAAAAGCGTTTAAGCGTCCCGCTTCTTTAGCGTCACTACGCCGACGATGAAGAGCACCACACACCAGGCGGCGAAGTACAGGATCGAGCCGGTTTGACCCCATGGCGCCCCGTCGAGATCCCGCATGCCGGTGTACGCATCGGCGTTAGTGAACGGCATGTACGGCGGCAGCCAGTCGCGGACCTTCGGTACCAGCTGCACTAGCGTGCCCTCGATCACCAGGTTCCACAGCAGCATGATTGCGATGCCGCCGGCGGTGTTGCGTACCAGGTAGCCCACGCCGATGGCGGCGGCGATGGTCAGCAGCAGGTACAGCTCGATGCGCCCGATCTGCTCCCACAGGCCATCGGCGCCGAGGCCGACCTTGCCCAGCAGCTCTTCATCCTCCAGATTCCAGCCGAGCGACCACTTAGCGAGAATCGTGCCTACGACGTTGGAAATGAACGCAAGCACCGAGGCGATCACGCCGTAGACCAGGAACTTTGCGATCGGCACCTGCCAGCGCGTCGGGGTGGCCAGCAGGGTGGTTTTGCTGGTGTTCGCGCCATACTCGGTGGTCACCAGCATCACGGCTTGGATCATCACGATCATCATGCCGAAGGAAAGGAACCCGCTGAGGCCCATGTCAGAGCCGATGCCCGCGACGACGGACATGTACAGCTCTGGGTCTTTCTGCGCCTCTTCGCTGGTCAACAGCGAGCCGGTCATGGCGCCATTGAGCAGTGCGAAGCCGAGCGAGAAGAACAGGATCAGCCCGGAGGTCCACCACAGGGCTTTGGTGCTGCGGAGCTTAATCAGCTCCGATTTGATCAGGTTCACCATTACTTGTCCCCTTCCTTCTGCACGCGCACGGCGTTGCCGGTTGCCTCGCTCTTTTCTGTAGCGCTCTTCTCTGGGGCGCTCTTTTCTTTATGACGCCGACCTGTGGGCTCAGCCCCTTCTGGCGCCACCTTGGGAACGGCCTTTTCCTCTGTCTCGGACTTGCCCTGCTTGTCAGCCTCAGCCTTGCCGGCCTCCACGCTGGCGTGGTACTCGACGTGCTCCTGAGTCATGCGCAAGTATGCATCCTCCAAGCTCGGGCGCTTCTCCGACAGCTCGCGCAGGCGCAGGCCATAGCTGTAGGCCATGGCACCGATCCAGTCGCTTTCCTGCTGTGGGATGGTGAGCGTCGGACGGCCATCCAGATCCTTCCCCTCCTGGAAGGCAACAGACTCTTCCCTCAGCGCGGCCTTCATCTCCGCGATGTGATCGGTACGCACAACGGTGGATACCTCGGAGGTGGACTTGATGAACTCGTGGGTGCTCTGGTTAGCCACCAGGCGCCCCTTACCGATGACGATCAGGTGGTCGGCGGTCTGCGCCATCTCGCTGAGCAGGTGCGAGCTGATCAGCACGGTGCGGCCCTCCCGCGCCAGTGCGCGGACGAAATCGCGCACCCAGCGGATGCCCTCCGGATCCAGGCCATTGACGGGCTCATCCAGGATCAGTACCTCCGGGTCGCCTAGTAGGGCACAAGCCAGGCCCAGGCGCTGGCCCATGCCCAGCGAGAACTTGCCGGCCTTGCGGCCTGCCACATCACTCAGGCCCACGATGCCCAGGACTTCATCCACGCGCTTGTTTGAGAACCCGTTGGCTGCAGCGACCCAGCGCAGGTGTGCCGCGGCGCTGCGGTTGGGGTGGACCCACTTGGCGTCCAGCAGCGTGCCGACCTTCTCCAGCGGACGCTTGTAGTCGGCATACGCCTTGCCATCGATACGGGCAGTTCCCTTGGTCGGCTCATCCAGCCCCACGATCATTCGCATAGTGGTGGACTTGCCGGCACCGTTAGGCCCCAAGAACCCGGTGACGATGCCGGGTGAGACCTCAAAACTCAAATCGTTGACTACCGTATTGCCTTTATAGGCTTTGGTTAGGGAACTGACCGTAATCATGCGTTCTAGTCTGCCACAATGAGGGTAGTTTAAGCAGAGTTTGTGGGCAGAGGTTTACTTAGGCTGTATATACTTTATGGCTATGCCCCCTGTGACTGCGTTCGAGGCAGACCGGTGGATGGAAAGCGATGAGCACCCCACCGGTCGAGGCAGCTCGTTCAAGGGGTTTGTGAACCCGGCGCTCGAAGCCCCGCGCCGGTTCCTCAAGTTCGCCTCCACCTCCCCCGGCCTACTCACCATCGTCTCGACGATCCTGGTTTTGGCCATTCTCGCCGCCGGCGGGGCCATGGTCTACAGCTCGCAAAACCGCCAGGCACAACTGAACACCTTGGTCAGCCGGACCGAGCCCCTGTCGGACGCGGCGCAGGAACTCTTCAACTCCCTTTCCGTGGCAGATTCCGTGGCCACCACCAGCTTCTTGCGCAAATCCACCACCGACACTGCCACCCGGGACTACGACGCGGCAATGTCCAGCGCTTCGACCTCCCTGATCCGTGCCACCAGCGGCATTGACAACATCGAGTCCCGAGAAATGGAGCTGGTACTGCACATCCAGAACTCCATGCCGGAGTACGTGAAGCTGATGTCCAACGCGCAGACACACGACCGCCTGCGCAACCCCGTCGGCGCCTCTTACCTGGCCCAGGCCTCCACACTGATGCAGGACACGATGCTGCCAGCCGCTCAGGAGCTCTACTCCCGCACCTCGGAGGAAGTCTCCACTCAGCAGGCGAAGCTCTCCGCTCCCCTGTGGTTCCCACTATCCGGCATCGTGGCGGCAATCATCATGCTGGTGATAGCCCAATTCTGGCTCGCGGCATTGACCAACAGGTGGTTTAACCTCGGATATGTAGCCGCTACTGGGCTTATGTTGTTCGCCCTCGTGTGGGCGTCAATAAGCGCTGCCTTGACGTGGCACGCGGGTAACCAAGACGTGCAAGGCACCGTGCGGCCACTCGAGCAGCTCACGGCAGTGCGCATCTCGGTGCAGCAGTCGCGCACTCAGGAAGCGCTGGGGCTGATTCAGCGCGATTACGGCGAGGATCGCCAGCAGGAGTTCTCCGACGCCATGGCGGACATCGACAGCAAGCTGGAAGACCTGCACAGCCAGGTGAGCCAACCCGAACGCATCGATACCGCCCGGGAAGCGCTGCGTTCCTGGGACGAATCTCACGCAAAGATGGTCTCTGAACTGCAAAATGGCCGCTACACCGAAGC
The DNA here is from genome assembly GCF_022345965.1 of Corynebacterium sp. ACRQK. Lineage (GTDB taxonomy): Bacteria > Actinomycetota > Actinomycetes > Mycobacteriales > Mycobacteriaceae > Corynebacterium. Next base: position 70,147 of record NZ_JAKRMU010000008.1, on the reverse strand, counting down.
ACTGGCCGCGGCCCTGGACACAAAGGTCAGCGAAGAAAAGCAAGACGGAAAGAGGGACCTGCGCGCCGCCGACGAGGATACTTCCGACTACACCGTCGTGGACAATGAAATGCAGGAGCTCATCAGCAGCACCCGCGAAGAACTGCGCGACATTCTGGTGGAAGGCCGCACCGCCGCCGGCCGCGTGACCAACCTTGTACTAACCCTGACAGTGCTTTCCGCGCTGTGCGTCTTCTTTGGCACTAGGCCCCGACTGCAGGAGTTCCTCTAATGAGAAAGCAAGTGTTCAAGCCTGTAGTCGCCGCCCTGACCGTTGCGGCCATTGCCGCCACCTCGGCCTGTTCCACAGAAAGCCCCAACCTGCCGGAATGGCCTTCCGTACAGCACAATTCCAGCGACGACCTACCCTACGGCGCAACGTATGTACAGCCGGAGGATGTTCCCAACGACGGTGACGCCGCAGCAGATACCAACGCAAGCATCGACAACACCGGCGACGAAGAACCGTTTGGCTCTATCAAGCCAGATACCCGCAAGCCGAAGGAACGCGTGCCGCAAATCATGCGCCGGGGTCGTCTGGTGGTTGGCGTGGCCCAATCCCTGAACCGGCTGGGGTTCCGCGACCCGGTATCTGGAGACGTCGCTGGATTCGAGGTGGACCTGGCACGCGAGATCGCGCGCGACATTTTCGGCGACCCGAACAGAATCGAATTCCGCTACGTGGAAAGCCGCGAGCGGGCCGAGGCTCTGAAAAGCGGCGACGTAGACATTGTGGTGCGCACTATGTCGCCGACGCTTTCCCGCCAAGCGAAGCTGGAGTTTTCCATCCCCTACCTGCGGGTTCACTCGCGGCTGCTGGTTTTGAGCAACTCACAGATCCAAAGCTTCGACGACCTGCACAACAAGACAGTGTGCGTGACGCGCGACTCGACCTCCGCGGTGCGCATCAAGCAATACGACGTGGGGCGCCTGCTACTGACCCAGGCATGGACTGATTGCCTGATGGCCATGCAGCGCTTCCAGGCCGATGCGATCTATACGGATGACGCTATCCTCACCGGCCTGCGGGCTCAGGACCCCTACACGACCCTGGTCGCTGACGCGCCGGAGACCAGCTACTACTCGGTGGCTATCTCCCCACCGGGCTTCCCAAAGAAAACGACCGGACTGGTGATGCAAGTGAACTCCACCATGGAGAGGATTCGGCGCGACGGAACGTGGAAGAACCTCTATGACAAGTGGCTGGCGGACTACTTAGGGCCGGCGTCATCACTACCGATTAAATACCGCACCGAGGAAGAGACAAAGGAACTCAACAAGATCCGGCGAAGGGAGGCGAACGTCAATGCAGAGTAACGACCGCGCCGACAGCGAGCCGGAGGAGCGCACCGAGGCCGTAGAGTTCGACCCCTTCGCCGACAGCGAACCAGAAGAGCGCACCGAAGCCGTCGCCTTCGACCCCTTCGCTGACGACGAAGACACAGACGCGACGGTGCAGCACACCGAACCCGTGGGCACCCCGGCGAATGCCGTGGACTCCGGCGAACGCTCGCGCATCGAAGCACTATCGACGTTCCGCAAGAGGCGCGGTACCCACCGCTCCGGCGCCTCCGTGGCCGACGGCATGGTGCAACTTCCGTTCATCGCACCGACGAACCCGGAAGACGCAGTAATCGACCCCAGCTCGGCGATCGAGAAGGGTGTGGAAGCGCCGACGTTGAAATCCGGCGACATCATCGCCGGCCAGTACGAGATCCTGGGCCCAATCGCGCACGGTGGTCTGGGCTGGGTGTACATCGCCATCGACCACAACGTCGCCGACCGCTACGTAGTGCTCAAGGGCATGATGGCCACAGAAAACGAGCGAGAGCGTGCAGTCGCGGAATCCGAACGGGCGTTCCTGGCGGACATCACGCACCCGGGAATCGTGAAGATCTTCAACTTCATCGACGACCCCCGCTCCCCCGGTGGCTTCATTGTGATGGAGTACGTCGGCGGGCCATCGCTGCGCGGGCAGCGGCGGAAGCTGGCGGCCGGAGTGCTGGACCTGGACGTAGCGATTGGTTACATCCTGGAGATCCTGCCCGCGCTGGACTACCTACACTCCCGTGGCGTGGTCTACAACGACCTGAAGCCGGACAACATCCTCATCACCGAGGATCAGGTAAAGCTGATCGACCTTGGCGCGGTGACGGGCATCGGCGCCTTCGGGCATATCTTCGGCACCAAGGGCTTCCAGGCTCCGGAAATTGCCAAGACCGGACCGACCGTGGCCAGCGACATCTACACCGTCGGCCGCACCCTGGCCGCACTGATTGTGAAGCTGCCAGTGGAGAACGGAGTCTACGCCCCGCAGCTTCCCACCCCGGATGAAGAGCCACTGTTCCGCGAGTACCTGTCCCTGTACCGCCTGCTGCTGCGGGCCACGGACGAGGATCCGGAGGCGCGCTTTAGTTCCGCCACCGCCATGGCGAACCAGCTGATTGGCGTGCTGCGGGAGATCCTGGCCATTCGCGACGGCCGCCACTTCCCGCACCTGTACACTCGGTTCACCGCGCAGCGCAGTACGTTCGGCACCAAGCACATTGTGTTCCGTACCGACCAGCTGGTCGACGGCGTGGTGCGTTCCGTGGAGATCTCCGTTCCGGAGGTGGTGAGCGCCCTGCCGACCCCGCTGGCCGATTCTCAGGACCCGGGGTATGGGCTGCTTTCCGCCACCAGCTTCACCGAGGCCGGGGACCTGCTGGATACCCTGCGCGCTGCTTATGCCCAGCCGGAGCTGAAGTACTCCGTGGAGATTCCGCTGACGATGGTGCGTGCGCTGCTGGACGTGGGCCAGACCCGCGAGGCCCACGATCTACTGGACGAGCTGAAGCCGTGGTTGGAGAAAGACTGGCGCTTCCAGTGGCACTCTGGCGTGGCGGCGCTGCTGACGGGGCAGTTCGCGGAGGCACAGAAGTTCTTCAACCGAGTGCTTTACATATTGCCTGGTGAGCCCGCGCCGAAGTTGGCGTTGGCCGCCACCGATGAGTTGTTGCTGCAACAGCAGGGTGTGAATTCCACGAAGCTGCTGAGCGAGCACGTTTCCCGCGCCGCTTCCGCCCTTGCTTATGCGCAGAAGCTGCCGGTGAAGGATTACACCGGGGTACCCGGTTGGGAGCACGTCACGCTGGATCCGGTTTCGCTACGTTTCCACGCCATGCGCCTTTATGGGTTGGTGTGGGCCACGAACCAGTCCACTGTTTCCAGCGCGTTTGGACTGGCCAGGCAGCTGCGCGCGGAGGGTATGGTCGATTCGGCGGTGGCTGCGTTGGACCGGCTGCCGCAGGCCTCGCGGCACAATCGTCTGGCACGGTTGACGTCTATTTTGTTGCTTATTTCTGACGCCAACAGCCTCACCGAGTCCCGCATCCGCCGTGCGGCTAGACGTTTGGAGACGCTGCCGACCAACGAGCCGCGCCTGCCGCAGGTTCGCATCGCGGTGCTGAGCGCGGGCCTGAATTGGCTGCGTGGCGCTAGCGATGGCCTGGATGGCGCGGCGGGGGGTGCCGGGGACGGCAGAAGCCGCGGCTCTCGCAAGTCCAAGGGCAAGCGAGGTTCTCAGGTCAAGCGGCAAGCAGCGACGGCTCCCCTATTTGACGTGCAGTTTACCGAGCGTGGCCTGCGGACCGGCTTGGAGACAAGCTTGCGCCAACTGGCTCGCCAGGCCCCCTTCGCCCGCCACCGCTATGACCTGGTGGACATGGCCAACCAGATCCGCCCCCGCACCTGGTTCTAGCTGCGCACATTGTCCTAGTTGTGCGCTAACTGCGCACCTGTCCCTCAGGTTCTAACTGCGCACATTGTCCTATTTGCGCCCAAACTGCGTACCCGATGATTTGCGCCGGACCAAAATGTCGGAAAAGTTGCAAAACGTGGAGAGGCGAAATCAGACACCACTGAGCACAAGTCCATAACCTGCACCTTTACATTACCGAAAATTACCACCCTTAACGAATTGCAAATTCTCCGACATTTCAGCCCCAGTGAGCACAAAATCCGCACGGCGAGGCACGCATTCGCGTTCTAACGACATTTCAGCGCCAGCAGGGGCAGCCAGAGCAACCCGGCGCCCCGGGCAGACCCTACTGCTGCTCGGCCAGCTCCGTCGCCTGGCGCGCGATTGCCAGCTCCTCATTCGTCGGAACCACGAACACCTTCACCGTCGAATCGTCAGTAGAGATCTCCCGCGCGCCGACAATCCCCTCGGAGTTCTCATTCCGCGCATCATCAATCTCAATGCCAAAGTTCTGCAGGTCAGCCATCGTATCGCGGCGCACCTGCACCGCGTTCTCGCCCACGCCCGCGGTGAACACAATCGCATCCACGCCACCGAGGGTCAGCATGTAAGACCCAATGAAGCGACGCAGCGCGTGGATGTACACGTCGTAGGCCAGCTGAGCATTTTCATCGCCGTCCTCGATCAAGGTTTTCAGCTCGCGGAAATCGTTCACGCCAGCCATACCCTTCAGACCGGACTCGCGGTTCAACAGCTTATCCGCCTGATCCACCGTCATCCCGCCGGAGCGCGCCAGGTGGAAAATAATGCCTGGGTCAATGTCGCCGGAACGGGTGCCCATCACCAGGCCGGCGAGCGGCGTCAATCCCATCGTCGTATCTACTGCTTCACCGCCACGAATCGCGGCGGCCGAGGCACCGTTGCCCAGGTGCAGGGTGATCTGGTTGACCTCCTCGGCGGGCTTGCCCAGCAGGTCCGGAACCTTGGAGGACACGTACTCGTGGCTGGTGCCGTGGAAGCCGTAGCGGCGGATGTTGTACTCGTCGGCGATGTCCTTCTTGACGGCATAATTCGCCGCGTGCTCCGGCAGTGTGGAGAAGAACGCGGTGTCGAACACTGCCACGTGCGGGACGTGTTCCAGCAGCGCTCGGGCGTTTTCGATGCCGTCGATGTTGGCGGGGTTGTGCAGCGGCGCCAGCGGGATGAGCTCCTTGAGCTGCTCAATCACCTCGTCGTCGATGAGCACGGGCTCTGTGAACGTTGCGCCACCGTGGACCACGCGGTGCCCTGCTGCTACCAGGTCTAGGTCTTGGGGTCCGACGCCCAGTAGCGTCATCATGCCGAAGGCGCGTTCTAGGCCAACAGAGTGGCTGAGGATAGGGCGATTGTCTTCCATTTTCGACGTTTCCGTCTGAATCTGGATGTGTCCCTTCTTTTCGCCGATTTTCTCGACGATGCCGGAGACGAATGGGTCCGCCGTTGCGCTTGCCTCCGGGTCGAGAACTTGGAACTTGATGGAGCTGGAGCCTGAGTTGAGGACGAGTACGTACTTGGTCACTTTTCTTCTCTGTTCTTCTCTCTTCTTCTTCGTCCGGCCTGCCGGCTAGTTGGCCTGGATCGCAGTAATCGCCACGGTGTTCACAATGTCCGGCACGGTCGCACCACGCGAGAGATCATTCACAGGCTTGTTCAGGCCTTGCAGGATCGGCCCCACGGCCAGCGCATCGGCGGTGCGCTGGACCGCCTTGTAGGTAATGTTTCCGCAGTTCAGATCCGGGAACACGAACACGGTTGCCTGCCCGGCCACGTCAGAGCCCGGCAGCTTCTTCTGGCCGACGGATTCCACCACTGCGGCGTCGAACTGCAGTGGCCCGTCCAGAGGGAGGTCTGGGTTGTTCTCCTGCGCCTTCTTCACGGCGGCGGCCACAGCCTCCACGTCCGCACCGGCGCCGGAGGTGCCGGTGGAGTAGCTCAGCATCGCCACCTTCGGCTCGATGCCGAACTGCGAGGCGGTCTGCGCGGACACGGCGGCGATCTCCGCCAGCTGGTCGGGGGTGGGGTTCGGGTTCACGGCGCAGTCGCCGAATGCCCACAGCACGCCGTCCATGACCATCAGGAAGATGGAGCTGACCACCGACGCACCCGGTACAGTCTTGATGATCTGGAACGAGGGCTTAATGGTGTGCGCGGTTGTGTGAGCCGCGCCGGAGACCATGCCGTCGGCGATGCCCTTGTGGACCATCATCGTCGCGTAGTAGCTGATGTCCTGCATCGTCTCGCGCGCCTGCTCCAGCGTGATTCCCTTGTGCTTGCGCAGCTCAGCGAACTCGGCGGCAAATTCTTCCAGCTGGTTGCCTTCGCTCGGGTCGGTCAGAGTGGCGCCGGACAGGTCCAGTCCCAGCTCCTTGGCGCGGTGGGCGATGTCGTCCGGGTTGCCCAGGATGGTTAGTCGGCACACTTTGGCGCGCAGCAGCTGGTCAGCCGCGGTGAGAATGCGGTCGTCCTCGCCTTCCGGCAGTACGATGTGCGCGTTCTTTTCGCGGGCCTTGATCAACAGGTTGCGTTCGAACAGCTCGGGCCCGATCACGGGCTCCTTCGCGGCACTCGCACCAGCATCAGCCCCACCGACCGCTGCCTGCGCGATGCCTTCCAGAGCGATGTGGCGGATTGCCTGCCCCTCCGCCTCTACAGCATTGGCTGTGGCGGCAGCTGCGGAGGCGGTGGCGTCAATAAAAGAAATACCGGCGGGCTTGCGACCGGAGCGCACGAGCTGCCCGGACGCCAGCTGCAGCGCCGTGGCGTCGGCTGGGCTGCCCGCGAGCAGGTAGTGGGATGCGCCCGCGGCGGCGGCAAGGCGCGAGTCGAAGGTGATCTCTCCGGTGCCGAGCAGTACGGCACCAGCACCGGCAGCGGCTCCGGAGTCGACCTTAGCGCCGTAGGCCGCGTCGAGGGCGGCGGCGAAGTCGGGCGCGGAGGGGCGAATGGTGTCGAAGATGTCGACTGCCTCTGCCTCCCCCAGTGCGTCCAAGATGTCGGAGCGGCGCACGGCGGCGCTCGCTATCGGCGAGATGACGGCGTTCGTGCCAGTTCCTTGGGGCGCGATAGACGACGCGATAGACACAGCTCACATACCTTCCTCGATGGAGTTTCACTTCACTTCCATTGTGCCTTGGTAGCCCCGTACCAGCGAGGTTTACACGTAAGGTTCGCCCTCGCTCTACCCCCTGGCGCGCTCTTTCTCGCGCTGTTGTACTTTCGTTCTTTCTTCGTAGTGACGCCCACTTGCCCGCCCCTCGATAGCCTCCGCGTCGCTTGCCGCGGTGGCCTGCTGGGAGTTCTCCGGTGCATCGTCGCCGGTCAGGGAGCGTTCCAACAGGGAGCGCTTGCGGACGACGACGAGGGCGACGATCACGGCCAGGCCGATCAGGATGACGGCGACCACGCCGAGGAAGCCGAAATAGTTCACCAGGCGGCTGGAGTTCAGCAGCATCAGCAGGGCTCCGACCACGCCGCCAAGTACTTCTGGCTTCATAATGGTTACGATCCATGCGGCGATCGGGGCGGCGATGGCTCCGCCGACCAGCAGGCCGACGACTGGTTGCCAGTTTTCCGCCAGTTCCGAACCCATGCCGGCAACGAAGCCAGCGGAGGCGGAAACGGCAACCAGGAACTCGGCGGTGTTTACCGTGCCGATAATGCGGCGTGGCTCGGCTTTGCCCACGCTCATCAGGGTGGAGGTGGTTACGGGACCCCAGCCGCCACCGCCGGAGGCATCCAGGAAGCCACCGGCCAGGCCCAGGCCCGCCAGGCCGAAGCGGGAGCGGCGAGTGGTGGATACCGGCTGGGTGTTTTCATTCTTTTTCCACGGCACGGCCACGCTGCGCACCAGCACGTAGGCGCCGAGAAGCACCAGCAGGGTGGGCACAACTGGCTCGGCCGCCTCGGTGGAGAGGTTGCTGAGCACATAGGCGCCTGTGAACGCGCCGATGGCGCCCGGCACACCGAGAGCCAGGACGGTCGGCCAGTGGACGTTCTTCAGCCGCCAATGGGACAGGCCGGAGAACAGCGTGGTGCCGACCTCCGCGAGGTGAATAGCGGCGGAGGCGTGGGCGGGGCCCAGGCCGGAGAAAATCAGCAGAGTGGTTGCGGTGATGCCGAATGCCATGCCCAGCGCACCGTCGACCAACTGGGCGACCACGCCGACGAGGGCAAAAATCAAGATCTTCATGAGGGGTTAGTCCTTGCTGTCTGTGAGGGGCTATCCGTGAGGGAAAACGTGTTGTGAGGGGCTAGAAGGGCTAGTGCGCTTGTTGCAGGGCGCGACAGGCGCGGTTGATGACGACCGGGGCTACCGCGTCACCGAGGTGGCGCGTACACTTCCGGCCGTTTGGCATTCGGATCTTGGCCTTGTCCCACAGCAGGCCGGGGCTGACGAACAGCGGGACGGTGACGGTGCGTTCGTCTGCGAATTCCAGCAGCGCCTCCGTGTCTCGGCCCGGGTTGTCCCCGGTGGCGACGAAGGCGCGGGCGCTGCGCATGTTCAGGCGGGCGCCAACGCGGCCGGCGAACTCGGCGACGGCCTCGTTCGCGCCCGGCTGGCTGGAGCCCACGGAGTACAGCGCGAGCTTGTCGATGCTGCTGCTGTCTGCGGCGTTCGCGGCGTCAGCGTTCTCAGCGTTCTCAGCGTTCTCAGCGCTCACAGTGCCAGCAATCGCGGGAACTTCAGCGAGGTACTGGGCCGTGAAGTCGGCGACCAGCTCCTCCATATCCGCGCCGATTCCCAACCCATCCGTGAGGCGAAGAGTCAGGCCGGCGGACGAAGTGGCGTCAATAGACTCAACAGCCTCGGCAATCGCGGCAGGAACGTCGAAGCGAGCGTGGAAAGCCTGCGTGAACAGCAAAGGAACCACTACCGCCTCCGTGTAGCCCGCCGCGACAACACGATGGGCGACCGTCGTGAGGGTGGCGGGGTGAAAGTCCAGGAAGGCGGCGAAGGCCGGCAGCCCAGTGCTCGCGGAAATGCGCTCGGCGATCTCGAAGACCGCCTGATCCGCCTGCGGGTGGCGGGATCCATGCGCCAAGCAGATGATGGGTGCCGGCCAGGTCATGCTAGTTCACCAGACCTGCGGACAGGGTGTCGCCACTACCGGGGTTAATCAGCAGCAGCGAACCAACGCGGCCGCCACGGCGATAGGTTTCAACGGGCAGCGGCTCGGCCACCGTCACGCGCACCTCCGCGATGTCGTTGAGGGCCAGCTCATCGGCGTTTCCGTGAGCGATCTCCTCCTCGCTGCGGTTGCGGCCGGAGATGTCCACCCGGCGGATGACCTCGTCCACGCGGCCACGCACCAGCGCGGTGCCGTAGCGCACCAGCACATTGCTGCGCAGGCGCACCGGGGACTCGGACAGGTGGAAGACCGTCGCGGTGAAGGACTGCTGCGGCTCCGGCAGGTCCGGGGCGGCGATGATGTCCCCGCGGGACAGGTCGATGTCGCGGTCCAGGCGCAGGGAGACTGACTCGCCGCGGGTGGCGGTCTGCTGCTCCCCTGCCGGACCGTCGATCCCCTCGATGATCGCCTCACGGCCATCGGCCAGCACCTTATCGCCGACGGACACCTTGCCCGCGGTGAGGCGACCTGCGTAGCCGCGGTAGTCGGTGGCGTGATCGCGGATGACGATCTGGATCGGGAAACGCAGTCCGCGCTCCACATCGGCGCTGTTCTTCGCCGGCTCGGTGGTCTCCAAAATCTCCAGCACGGACGGACCCGTGTACCAGGGGGTGTTCTGGCTGCGCTCGACGACATTGTCGCCCAGCAGCGCGGAGGTCGGGATCACGTCGACGTGCGCCAGGCCCAGCTCGGAGACCAGCGCGTCCACGTCGGACTTCACGTCGTTGAAGACCTGCTCGCTGAAATCGACCGCGTCGATCTTGTTGACGGCCACGATCACGTGGGAGATCTTCATCATCGCCGCCACGGTCAGGTGGCGACGGGTCTGCTCGATCACGCCGTTGCGGGCGTCAACCAGAACAATGACAAGCTCCGAGGTGGACAGGCCCGTGACGGTGTTGCGCGTGTACTGCACGTGCCCCGGGGTGTCGGCCAGGATGAAGCTGCGCTTGTCAGTGGCGAAGTAGCGGTAGGCCACGTCAATGGTGATGCCCTGCTCGCGCTCGGCGCGCAGGCCATCAACCAGCAGCGACAGGTCCGGGTTCTCCAGGCCCTTGGCGGTGGAGACGCGCTCTACGGACTCGTACTGGTCGGCCAGGATGGACTTCGTATCGTGCAGCAGGCGACCCACAAAGGTGGACTTGCCGTCGTCGACGGAGCCGGCGGTGCACAGGCGGAGGGTCGGCAGGTTGGTGGACATCAGAAGTAACCTTCCTTCTTGCGATCCTCCATGGAGGACTCACTGAGCTTGTCGTCGGCACGGGTGGCGCCGCGCTCGGTGGTGGTGGACTGGCGGATTTCGTCGATCACGTCCTCGATGGTCGTGGCGGTGGAAAGGACGGCGCCGGTGCAGCTCATGTCGCCGACGGTGCGGTAGCGCACGGTCTTCTCGACCAGCTCCTCGCCTTCCTTCGGGCCACCCCACTCGCCCGGGGTTAGCCACATGCCGTTGCGGTTGAAGACCTCGCGCTGGTGGGAGTAGTAAATCGCCGGGACCTCGACGTTGCGGTCGCGGATGTAGTCCCACACGTCGGCCTCGGTCCAGTTGGAGATCGGGAACACGCGGATGTTCTCGCCCACTTGGTGGCGGCCGTTGTACAGCCCCCACAACTCGGGGCGTTGGCGGCGCGGATTCCAGCCGCCGAAGCTATCGCGCACGGAGAACACACGCTCCTTGGCGCGAGCCTTCTCCTCGTCGCGGCGGGCGCCGCCCAGCACCGCGTCGTAACCGCGATTCTGGATGGTCTCCACCAGCGGCACGGTCTGCAGCGGGTTGCGGGTGCCGTCCGGGCGTTCCTGGATAGCACCGCTGTCGATCCAGTCCTGGACGGCAGCGACGTGCAGGGTCACCTTCGGATCCGCGGCGATCTTGTCGCGGAACTCGATGACCTCCGGGAAGTTGTGGCCGGTATCCACGTGCACCAGCTCGAAGGGAACCGGTGCGGGGTGGAAGGCGCGCTTCGCTAGCTCCAGGACCACGACGGAATCCTTGCCGCCGGAAAACAGCAGCGCGGGGCGGTCGAACTGGCCTGCTACTTCGCGCAGGATCTCGATTGCTTCCGCCTCGAGGCTCGCCAGGTGCGGCGAGAGGGCGGTGGTGTTTTCATTGCTCATGTGTGAAGTCCGCATTCTGTCTTGTTGGAGTCGGCCCAGCGGCCGGATCGGGGGTCCTGTCCTTCGGCAACCGGCAGGGTGCAGGTTTCGCAGCCGATCGACGGGTAGCCCTGCTTGGTCAGGGGATTGATGATCAGGTCGTGGTCGGCGATGTATGCCTCCACGTCCTCGTCGCTCCAGGCGACGATAGGGTTGATCTTCAGCCGGCCGGTGCGGTCCACATCCAGCACCGGGGTGTTAGCACGCAGGGCGTTATCCACGCGGCGCACGCCGGTGATCCAGGCATTGAAGGGGTTCAGCATCCGTGCCAGTGGCTCGACCTTGCGCATGCGGCAGCAGGCGGTGTTGTCGCGGGCGTACAGGCGCGGGCCGTAGACCTTGTCCTGCTCCTCGCGGCTGAGCACCGGGGTGATGTTCTCCAGCGGCAGGTTGTAGCGCTGTTGGACCTTGTCGCGGGTCTCGAGCGTTTCGGCGAAGTGGTAGCCGGTATCCAGGAACACCAGCTCTGCGCGATCTTCCGCCAGGCGGCCTTCTGCCAGTTCAGCCAGGACGGTGTCCTGCATGGACATGGTCACGGCGATCTTGCCGGGCACGTGCTCGGCCACCCAGTCCATGATTTCTTCGGCGCTGGCGCCCTCTAACTTGTCGTTCCACTCTGCGACGAGCTGCTCGTTGGTTGCTCGTTCCTCGTCGCTCAGCGGCGTGGTCTTGGTTGGCGCGCCCTGCGGACTCTCGGCGGGGTCTCGGAAGTCATCCGAATTCCCGCCGAGCAGGCCGGTCGCATCTACCAGGCTCATGAGCTCCTCTTCTCGGGGTTGATGGTTGGTTTGTCGAAGTGTGCTTCTCAAGAACTCGAGGGAACTCTTGGCTATTCCCTAGACAGACCGATCGGTCTGTTATGGCTTTCACCACAATAGACCAATCTGTCCATTCCTACAACCGGGTTCAAGATTCTTTGTGACGCCCCACCACCGCGAACTGCACAAAAGCCACGAATGACCCCTTAAGAGGTGGGGCGAGGTAGCGTCAATAGAAGGTCAGTTACAACAGCTGTCCGTGGAACTTGACGGAGAAAACCCGCATACACTCCCGGCACTGCCAGGCGTTGTCGGTCTCCGCGTCCGGGAACAGGTTCTGGGACATGCAGTAGGGACAGTTGTTCACCGTCGCACGACGGGCATTCGGGTGGCCCACACGGCCGCCGACCTGCTCGTTCACGCTCGGCAGAGAGTCTTTATCCGGAACACTCATCAGCTACACCAACAGCTCATCGTCGGCGCGGACAACCCAATCGCGGAACTCCTCGCCCTCGGCGCGGTGGGACTTGAAGTTCTCCACCACGCGCACCACATAGTCGCCCAGATCCTTGGAGTAGACCTGGTTGCCGCGCACCTTCCTGCCGAAGTGCGGCTCCAGGCCGATTGTTCCGCCGAGGTGCACCTGAAAGCCCTCCACGCGCTCCCCCTCGTCGGTGGTAAGGATCTTGCCGGACAGGCCAATATCCGCAACCTGGGTGCGAGCACAGGAGTTCGGGCAGCCGTTGAGACTGATCTTCAGCGGCACATCGAGGTCGCCTAGGCGATCCTCCAACTCGTCCACCAGGGCAATAGCGCGCTGCTTGGTGACGACGTGCGCGAGCTTGCAGAACTCCAGGCCAGTGCAGGAGATAATGTCGCGGCGGAAGGCCGAGGGCTTGGCGGACAGGCCGAGCTCCTCCAGGTCCGCGGCGAGGGCCTCTGCAGCCTCGCGCTCCAGATCCAGGAACAGAAGCTCCTTATCCGGGGTGGTGCGGATGTTGGTGGTGCCGTGCTTTTCCGCCAGGTCCGCCAGCTGCTGCAGCTGCTTGCCGTCAGTGTGGCCGACGGTGGGCTTAACGCCCAGGTAGAAGCGTCCATCCTTCTGCTCGTGCAAGCCGACGTGGTCGCGGTAGCCCGGGTACACCTCCGGCTCCGGACCGTCCAGCAGCGGGCGCTTGAGGTACTCGTTTTCCAAGACCTCACGGAATTTCTCTACGCCCCAGTCGGCCACCAGGAACTTCAAGCGGGCGCGGTTGCGCATACGGCGGTAGCCATAGTCGCGGAAGATGCGAACCACACCAGCCCAGACCTCCGGCACCTCGTCGATCGACACCCACACGCCCAGGCGCTGGGCGAGCATCGGGTTGGTGGACAGGCCACCACCGACCCAGACGTCGAAGCCGGGGCCGTGTTCCGGGTGCTCGGAGCCAATGAAGGCGAGGTCCTGGATCTCGTGGGTGACGTCCTGGCGGGCGTGGCCGGAGATCGCGGACTTAAACTTACGCGGCAGGTTGCCGAACTCGGGGTCCGGTAGCAATTCCTTCTTGATCTTCTCGATGGCCGGGCGGCCGTCGATGATTTCATCCTTGGCGATGCCCGCGACCGGGGAGCCGAGAATGACGCGCGGTACGTCGCCGCAGCCGAAGAAGGAATCCAGGCCGACCTTCGCCAGCTCGTCCCAGATGGTTGGGACGTCCTCGATGCGAATCCAGTGCAGCTGCACGTTCTGGCGGTCGGTGAAGTCGGCGGTGTTGCGCGCGTACTTCTCAGAGATCTCGCCGATAGTACGCAGACCAGCGGAGCTGACCACGCCGCCGTCCAGGCGGATGCGCATCATGAAGTAGTTGTCCTGCAGTTCCGCGTTGGTCAGGGTCGAGGTCTTTTCGCCGTCGAGCCCCTGCTTGCGCTGGGTGTACATACCGACCCACTTGAAGCGGGGAGCGAGGTCCTCCGCGGGGATCGAGTCGAAGCCCTCCTTGGAGTAAATGTCGCGGATGCGCTGCATCACGCTGATTCCGGGGTCTTCCTGCTTTACCCGCTCGTCGTCGTTGAGCGGCTCGCGGCCGTCCACAGCCCACTGCCCTTGGGGCTTGCGCTGCTTCTTGCGGCGCGGGCGCGCCGGCTTATTCTCAGCGTTTGGTCCGGTGGTACCGGTCGTCGTTCCGGTGGTCATGGTGCCTCAAATTCCATCTAGACTGATCTGTCTGTCTACATTGTCCGGTTCAGCCTAGATGGGATCCCAGACAAATTCAAGCGAAATGTTGATTTTTATAGACAGAGTTGTCTATAGTTCGGGGAGTTACCCGCGGTGACCCATTTAGTGACCCTGCGTGGATTTTCGCTACATTAGAATGTGTAAATTCATGAGCAGCTCGAACGCTTCATGCGGTTCACGCGGCGCGGCAACAAACGCACCGCGCGAGCTCGGAGCGCGAATCTAACGCGCGAGCTCGGCACCGCGGTTTACCCAATAACCGAAGTACAACCCGAAACCGAAGTACGAAACGAACAAGAAGGATTTGCACCTGACATGCCCGAGAATCGCCCACTTCGCATTGCAGTCATCGGCTCCGGCCCGGCAGGCATCTACGCCTCCGACGCGCTGACGAAGTCTGAGGCCGACGTCAGCGTCGACATTTACGAGCGCATGCCGGCCCCCTTCGGCCTGATCCGCTACGGCGTTGCCCCCGACCACCCACGCATTAAGGGCATCATCAAGTCCCTCCACAAGGTGATGGACAAGCCCGAGATCCGCCTATTCGGCAACATCAACGTCGGCAAGGACGTCACCGTTGACGAACTCAAGCAATTCTACGATGCGGTCATCTACGCCACCGGCGCTACCGACGACCGCCCGCTGAACATCCCCGGCGGCGAGCACACCATCGGCGCCGGCGAGTTCGTCGGCTTCTACGATGCCAACCCGTACTTCGAGGACAAGTGGGACCTGTCCGCAGATTCCGTCGCCGTGGTCGGCGTGGGCAACGTCGGCCTGGACGTCGCCCGCGTGCTGGCCAAGACTGGCGAGGAGCTGAAGGTCACTGAGATCCCCGACAATGTTTACGACTCCCTGAAGGAGAACCAGGCCAAGGAGATCCACGTCTTCGGCCGCCGTGGCCCGGCGCAGGCTAAGTTCACCCCGCTGGAGCTGAAGGAGCTCAACGATTCCGACACGATCGAGATCGTTATCGACCCAGAGGACATCCAGTACGACGAGGGTTCCGAGCAGGCCCGCCGCGCGTCCAAAATTCAGGACATGGTCTGCACCCGCCTGGAGCAGTACGCCATCGCCGACCCGAAGGGCGCTCCTCACAAGCTGTACATCCACTTCTTCGAGTCCCCGGTTGAGGTTAAGACCGACGCCGAAGGCCGCGTCACCGCATTCGTCACCGAACGAACCGAGCTCAATGGCGATGGCTCTGTCTCTGGCACCGGCAAGCTCACCGAGTGGCCGGTGGGCGCGGTTTACCGCGCCGTGGGCTACAAGTCCGATGAGCAGCCGGGCCTGCCGTGGGATGAGCGTCAGAACGTGCTGCCAAACGTCGGTGGTCGCGTGCTGACCGAGGGGCCGACCGCCGATGGCATCGCGGGAGTTCCGGGCTCCGCTGACCCGGCGGCCGAGAAGCGCGAGCGGTTGCCCGGTGTGTACACCACCGGCTGGGTCCGCCGTGGTCCGGTTGGCCTGATCGGCAACACGAAGGGCGACGCCAACGAAACCGTCGCCAACCTGCTGGAGGATGCTGCCAACGGCATCGGTTTTAACCCGGAGAAGCCGGACCTGGAGGCCGTCGAGGCTTTCCTCGAGGAGAAGGGCATTGCCCACACCACGTGGGAGGGCTGGTACAGCCTGGATAAGCACGAGCGCGAGCTCGGCGAGGCCGAGGGCCGCGAGCGCAAGAAGGTGCGCGAGTGGGACGAGATGCTGCACCACTCCCAGGGCAAGAACGTCTAGGCCATGGCAGCCATGGCTAATTTCGCCGAGTTCCCGGATGTTCACTTCACCGGGCGCGCGCTGCTAGCAATGCCCGCCCAGCAGCTGCACCCGCTGTACAAGCTGCGCGTGGACGTGTTCGTCCACGAGCAGCAAACCCCCTTTGCGGAGATCGATGACATCGACCCGCACCCGAACACCCACCACGTGCTGGCATACATTCACCCAGGCAGCGGCCCGGAGCATCCCTTCGGCCAGCCAGATCCGGGCTCTCCCCTGCGTCTGGTCGGCACGGCGCGCGTGTACGGCAAGCCGGAGGATCAGCACATCGGCCGTATGTGTGTGGCTAAGGATGTGCGCGGGCGTGGCATCGCCACCCAGATCATGGAGCAGGCTCTGGAGGTCTGCAAGGGTCGCGCCGCCGCGCTAGACCCGACCACCCAGGTCGCCCGCGTTTCCCTGAATGCTCAGACCCAGGCGCAGGACTTCTACGCGAAGTTCGGCTTCCAGCCGGTTGGTGAGCCTTTCGACGAGGAGGGCATCCCCCACGTCACCATGGAGCTGGAGCTCTAGCCCGCCATCTCCGCCGCGACCTCGGCGCACTCCTTGCGCCCGCACGTCGCGCTCTCCGGGTCCGCGGCGCATTCTTCGCACAGCAGGATCTGCTCGCGACACTGCTCGTTCACGCAGTTGTGGAAGTCGTTGGTCGCGTGCCCACATGCTCGGCAGCGGCCCAGGGTAGCGGCGTCATCACTAAATTCCATGTGCATGCGCCCGTCGAAAACATACAAGGAACCCTCCCAAAGCCCCTTGTCCCCGTACTTTTCGCCGTAGCGGACGATGCCGCCGTCGATCTGGTAAACCTCCTCGAACCCGCGGTTCTTCATCAGCGAGCTCAGGATTTCACAGCGGATGCCACCCGTGCAGTACGTGACAACCGGCTTGTCCTTGAGGTCGTTGTACTTGCCGGATTCGATCTCGCTGATGAAGTCGTGGGTGGTGCGCACATCCGGCACGATGGCGTTTTTGAACTTGCCGATCTCCGCCTCCATGGCGTTGCGCCCGTCGAAGAAGACGACCTCGTCGCCGCGCTCCTCCACCAGCTTGTTCACTTCCTCCGGCTTCAGGTGCACGCCGCCGCCAATCACACCGTTTTCGTCTACCTTCAGCTCGTCCGGAGCGCCGAAAGCCACGATTTCGTCGCGTACCTTCACCGACAGGCGCGGGAAGTCGTCGGCCGAGCCCGCGGACCACTTGAATTCCATCTTCTTGAACCCCGGGAATTCGCGGGTGCGGCGCACGTACTGCTTGCAGCTGGCCAGCGAGCCGCCGACGGTGCCGTTGATGCCGTGCTTGCTGATGAGGATGCGACCTTTAAGCTCCAGCTGTTCGCATAGCGCGCGCTGCCACAGCATCACCGCGGTCGGGTCGTCGATCGGGGTGAAGCAGTAGTACAGCAGGATTCGAGTTTCGTTGAGGTCGGTTGCGCTATGTCCCATACCTCGGATTTTAGGTCTACTGCCCGCCTTCTGCGAAAACCGTCGGCCGCACCTCGATGTACCCGGCGGCCTCTTCGGCGCGCTGCCGGGCCTGGTCGATGTTCTCGGCGGTGGCTACTGCCACTCCCATTCGTCGGCGCGCGAGTGCTCGGGGCTTGCCGAATAGGTAGATGTTGGTTTCTTCTACTGCCATTGCCTTATTGACGCCCACGTATTCAATATCGCCGTCGTGTTTATCCTCGCAGCGGATAACGGCGGAGGCTCCCGGAGAGATCAGCGTGGTATCGATCGGCAGCCCAAGGATGGCGCGTGCGTGCAGGTCGAATTCAGAGAATCGCTGGGTGCCGAGGGTGACCATGCCGGTATCGTGCGGGCGGGGGCTGACCTCGGAGAAGTAAACGTCGTCGCCCTTGACGAACAGTTCCACGCCGTACACTCCGCGGCCTCCCAGGGCGGTGGCGATGCGGGCGGCGATGCTGCGGGCGGTGTCCAGCGCATCCTCGGACATGTGCGCGGGCTGCCAGGATTCCACGTAGTCGCCGCGGTCTTGGCGGTGGCCGATGGGCTCGCAGAACCAGGTGGCTTCCCGGCCGGTGGCGGGGTCGATGGAGCGTACGGCCAGGATGGTGACTTCGTAGTCGAAGGGGATGTACTGTTCGACCATTACCCGCTGGGCGTTGGTGCGGGAGTGCTTCAGCGCCGCGTTCCAGGCGGCCTCTAGCTCGTCCACTCCCCCAACGTAGCTTTGGCCTGCGCCGGAGCTGCTCATGACGGGCTTGACCACGCACGGGTAGCCGATTTCCTCGGCGGCGCGGGCGAGTTCGTCGGCGGTGGAGGCGAAGCGGAAGGTGCTGTTCGGCAGGCCCAGCTTGTCGTGGGCAAAGGTGCGGATGCCTTCGCGGTTCATGGTCAGGCGATTGGCCAGGGCGGTCGGCACGACGGAGGCGACCTCGTTGGCCTCTAGTTCCTGCAGCACGTCAGCGGGGATGGTCTCCGAATCCGGGATGACGAAGTGCGGGCCGACTTCGCGAACCAGCTGGCGGATGGCGTCCTCGTCGTGGATGTCCAGCACGTGGGCCTTGTTGGCCACGAGGTGCGCGGGCGCGCCGGCGTAGCGGTCCGCAGCGTGCACATCTACGCCCAGGCGTTGCAGGGCGATGGCGAGCTCCCGCCCCAGCTCGCTGGCGCCGAGCAGGAGAACCTTGAGGGAGGAGGGAGTCAGTGGAGTGCCAATTGCCTCGGGAGTGTACATAGTCTTTCACCTTACTTATGCCCACATACTCACGCTGCCAGCCCCGCCGCACGCGAGCTTGTAGCCCGTGCGGCCTGATGGAATGATCGGCTTTATGAGTGAAATGCAGCCAAATCCCCAGCGTCACAGCTCCCTGCCCTGTTCCCGTCGCTCGTTCCTACGCGGCGTGGCCGTAGCCACCGCAGCCACCGCCTCCGGTGCCCTGCTGGCAGCCTGTGCCAGCGAGGAGGTTGTGGCGAAGGCCGATGCCGCGGATCTGGAGGTCGGCGGCGCGACTATTCTGGACGGCTGGGTGCTCTCCCGCCCCGGCGAGGACGAGTACAAGGCGTTTTCCACCTCTTGCCCGCACGCCGGCGGCACCATCGATTCCATTGAAAAGTCCGGGGACACTACAGTGGCGGTCTGCCCGAAGCACATGTCCAAGTTCGACGTCGCCACCGGCGATGTGCTGGAAGGCCCCTCCCGCGATCCGATGGTTCCGGCCAAGAAGGTCGAGCGCAATGGCGACTCGATTGAAATCACGGACTAGTTAGCCACGCCCGGCGGGATTAACCCGCCATATCAATCCGCAGGTCGCTGACCTGCGCCGCAAAGCGTGCGTCGTGGCAGGTCCACAGCACCGTCGGCGCGGTCTGCGTCTGCTGCGCGCCCGCGCCACCAGGCTCGCCCGGCGCGCCAGAGCCGCCCCGCCCGATCATCCGCGCATACTCGCCACCCGCGTAGCGGTGCATCAGCTCCGCCAGCTCGCGGTAGCCCAGCACGTCCAGCCCCACGGTCGGTTCGTCTAACATCACCAGATCCGCGCCGCGTACCATCGCCGCCGCGACCAGCACGATCCGCCGCTTCGCCGCGGGCACATCCAGCGGATGCGTACCCGCCCACTTGCCCAACCTGGCGAAGTCAATAGCCGCTGTGGCCAGCTCCTCGCCCGCCCCCACGGCCAGTTCCTCGGCCACGGTCCGGCAGGTCACCGCCTGATCCATTTGTGTGGGCGCCCAGCCCTTCAGCCCCTCCGCGCGCAGCGTGCCCCGATACTTCAACAACCCCAGCGCGCCGAGGAATAGGGTCGTCTTTCCGCACCCGTTCGGCCCGGCCAGGTGCACCACCCGGCCTGCGGGGATCTCCAGATTTATGGGGCCGACGCCACCCCGGCGGAAAACCACATCCCGCGCCAGCAAGGCGGTCGCCGTGCTCCCCTGCTCGGTGATCTCCGGAGTCACCGACTCCGCGGCAGGTTTCGGCGCGGGGGAATCGGTCAGGGTGCCGTCGGCTAGCAGGCGCTGGTGCGAGGGGGCGTCATCACTTAAGGGCGAACCCGCACGATCGTAAACGGTGACGGTCCCCGGAAAGTCCGCGATGGTGCGGCGCAGGGTGTCGACGGCGGTGGCGTCCAGGCCATCGAGGGGGCAGTCGAGCACCAGCGCTTCGGGACGGGCCAGCAGTGCGGCGGCGATGGCCACGCGGCGGGTCTGGCCGGTGGACAGGGTGGCGGGATTCTGCTCGGCCTGGTCCTCCAACCCCCACAGTCGCAGGGCGGCCTCCACGCGCTGCTGCATCTCGGCGCGCGGCACCCCGCGCTGCTCCATGGGGAACGCGAGCTCTTCGGCGACCGTGTTGCGCAGCAGGGAGATGTGCGCGCTGGCCTCGTTGCCAACCCACGCCGCGCCGGTCTTTTCTGCGTGCGCCCAGGCATGTTCGGATAGTCCGACGCCACTATCTCCCCAGATGAAGGTACTCAAAGGCATTGTTCGCGCAGGATCTTTCTGGTCGTTTGCTCGTGCTTGTGCTCGCTAGTGCTTCTGTTGGCTAGAGCCCCCTCAGCCCAGCTAGTGCACTGCCCACCAGCATCCCACCACCAGGGCGGCAATGGCCAGCAGGCGGACCGCCCAGTCCATAGCAGTATCCGGGATGGGGCGCAGTACGGTCCGCGGGCCGGGCTCGCCAATACCGGTGCGCTGTAGCGGGCGGGCGCGGGTGGCTGCATCGTCCACCATGCCGACAATCAGTGGCAGAATCATGCGACACTTCGCACCCAAGGTGGCAACGTCCACGCCGCGGGAGGCGCGGACCTGCTGGATTGTCAGCCAGCGGGCGCGGGCCAGCGGCAGCAGCCGAGCGGTCGCGCCGACGACGTACACCAGCTTGGCGGGCAGGCGCGGCTGTACGGTGCGCATCAGCTGGTCGAGGTTCACGAAGCTGCCGATGGTCAGGCCAATCGTGGTGGCGGCGAGGAAGCGGCTGCCCAGAGACAGGGCGATCTGCAGGCCGTCGCGGGTGATGATCCACCAGCCGGGCTCCTGGCCGAAGGGGGCGTACATCAGACCGAAGCCGATGAAGGCCGGTAGGCCTAAGAGGTTGGCTGCCAGGAAGGGACGACGGGGCGTCGAGAAGAAGAGGGCCACAAGGCCGCACAGACCCCACGCGACGGCACTCACGGCGAGGCTATCGGCGACGAGAACGAAGATCACCCCGCTGGCGGCGAGGGTGAAGTAGGTCAGTGGGTTCATACGGCATTGTCTGCTGTGGCGGTGTTATCAGCAGTAGTGTTGCCATCCTTGCCCGCCGGGGCGAAGGTGCGGAGCGTGCGCTGCGGCAGGGCGCGGATGACTAGGTAAATGATGGTGAACACGATCAGTTTATCGAGCGGGTCGGACGTCCAGGACTGCAGGAAGACGGCCGTCATCGGCTCGAAGCCCAACGTCCGGTAAGCAGTGACCAACAGCCCCGTGCCCGTGCCTGCAGTGCCGCCGAAAATGAAGGAGGCGATTGGCGCGGAGAGCAGGGCCGTCAGGAAGCCAATGAGCAACGCGGACAAGCCGATTCTCCAATACGCACCGCCCCACCACTTGCCCAGCAACCCGGCGCAAACGCCGACGAAAGCATAGGCAGCGGCGAAACCCACGACGGTGGGGTTGAACGTGCCCCACACCAGGGCGGACAGCACGCCGGTAACCAGGCCCGCCCACGGGCCGGCTAGGGCGCCGACCAGCACGGTGCCGGTGGAATCCAGGTACAGCGGCAGGGGCAGGCCCATGTTGCCGATGACGTGGCCGAGGATGACGTTAATGGCCAGGGCGACCGGCAGCAGGGCAAGGGTGCGCACGGGCAGGCGCGGGATCACGGCGATGAGCGCGAGGATGGCGGGGACGATGAAGCCAACCAGAGCGATTGTGGAACTCTTGGAGTCTGCGAGGGACTCGTAGTTGGAGTCGCTGGGCTGCCAGATGACGAGGGTCAGCCAGGTGACGACGATGATAATCGCGGCTAGACCGAGCAGTACATAACTGGCTTTTTGTGACAAGGGGCGCATGGGGTGAAACCTCAAATTTCGCTAGCTTTCAGGCCGGCCAGCGCGGGCTGGGCGCAACGTCTATGTCACCTCGACGTTCCACCCGCGCATCACCCCGCGTGGCCAGTGGTTTTGATGTTGGTTAAATGCTTACAGCTTGCGGACCCGATGCACAAATCGCAGGGCTTTCGGCGGGGTGATTCAGCGGTTTTGAGGCACGGAGGCGGGGGTTATGGAACCCCGAATTAAGTGACCTAGTTGACAGACTAAGCTGTCTATTCTTAAATAGTTGAGCAAGCGACCCACGCATCGGCGGAGGCTTTGCCCCGCCACTCGTGTGCGCCTTCTGGAGCCCCGGGAAAGGCGCACCCGCGCGGGAACCGCACTGGCAAGAATTCCATACAGCTTTACAGCTAGACACAGCCCCGCCCGGCGGGGCCAATAGGAAAAGGAAGACAGGAAAGACAATGACTTTCAACGCAACCGTCGCCGGGGTGCCGCGCATCGGACCCGACCGCGAGCTAAAGAAGGCTCTCGAGGGCTACTGGCGCGATAACTCCACCGGCCGCAACCTGGCTACCACCGCAACTCGCCTAGTCAACGACTACACCGACGAGCTGCTGGCCGCTGGCCTGGATTCCGCAGCCTTCTCTGGCCGCTCCTTCTACGACGCAGTGCTGGACACCACCGCCCTGCTGGGCCTGCTGCCCGAGCGCGTCGCCGACATCGCGGACCACGACAACGACGGCCTGCCGCGCTTCATCGACCGCTACTTCGCCGCCGCCCGCGGCACCAAGGAGCTGCCGGCCTCCGCAATGACGAAGTGGTTCGACACGAACTACCACTACATCGTCCCGGAGCTGGCCAAGGACTCCCGCGTGGAGCTGGACGATTCCGCGTTCCTCGAGGACATCCGCGACCAGGTCACCCGCGCAGGCGAGGCCGTTCGCCCGGTGCTGGTTGGCCCGCTGACGTACCTGGCGCTGTCTCGTACCGTCGATGGTTCTGATGCCTTCGCTCACCTCGAGGAAATTTTTGACGCCTACTCCCGCCTACTGACGCGCATCGCGAACCGCGGCGTGAAGTGGGTACAGTTCGACGAGCCGATCCTGGTCACCGACTTCGCTTACGCTGATGCGGCCGCCAACGAGGATCTGCTGAAGCGCACCCGCGCTGGCTACGAGAAGCTGGTTGAGGCTGCAGGCGCTGGCGATGAGGGCGTCAACCTCCTCATCCAGACCTACTTCGGCGACGGCAACGCAGCCATCGAGCTACTGGGCGGCTCCGGCGTGGCTGCCTTCGGCGTGGACCTGGTCACCGGCGGCGCCGCTGCTGCCGAGCTGCCCGCCTGGAACGGCAAGGAGCTGCTGGCCGCCGGTGTTGTGGATGGCCACAATGTCTGGCGCACCAACCTGGACGCAGCGTTGAAGACCCTGCAGGGTCTGAAGGAGCGCGGCCCGGTTGCTGTCTCCACAAGCTGCTCCCTGCTGCACGTGCCTTACTCCCTGCAGCGCGAGCAGAACCTGAACGCCGAGGTGCAGAAGTGGCTGGCCTTCGGTTCCGAGAAGATCCGCGAGGTCGCTGCCCTGTCCCGCACCCTGCGCGGCCAGCAGACCGAGGCCGACGAGCAGCTGTTCGCCGAGACCCGTGAGGCCATCGAGGACCGCAAGAACTCCACCCTGACCCACAACGCAGCCGTGCGCGAGCGCCAGGATGCCGTGACCGACGCCGACCGTCGCCGCGATTCCATCGAGGCCCGCCGCGAGGCACAGAAGGCAGAGCTGAACCTGCCGCCGCTGCCAACCACCACGATCGGCTCCTTCCCACAGACCACGGAGATCCGCCAGGCGCGCGCGAAGCACCGCAAGGGCGAGATCGACGACACAGCCTACACCCAGGCGATGAAGGACGAGGTCGCGGACGTTATCAAGCGCCAGGAAGAGCTGGGCTTGGACGTGCTGGTGCACGGCGAGCCGGAGCGTAACGACATGGTGCAGTACTTCTCTGAGCAGCTGGACGGCTACCTGTCCACCGAGCACGCTTGGGTGCAGTCCTACGGCTCCCGCTGCGTGCGCCCGCCGATCATCTTCGGTGACGTTTCCCGCCCGCACGCGATGACCGTCGACTGGTACAAGGTTGCTGCCGACCTGACCGACAAGCCGGTCAAGGGCATGCTGACCGGCCCGGTGACCATGCTGGCTTGGTCCTTCGTGCGTGACGATCAGCCGCTGGGCGAGACCGCCGACCAGGTTGCACTGGCTCTGCGCGACGAGATCGACGACCTGATCGCCGCTGGCGCTCGCGTGGTGCAGGTGGACGAGCCCGCTATCCGCGAGCTGCTGCCACTGCGCAAGGAGCAGCAGCCGGACTACCTGAAGTGGGCCGTGGGCTCCTTCCGCCTGGCTACCTCCGGCGCGGAGAACAAGGTGCAGATCCACACCCACATGTGCTACTCCGAGTTCAACGAGCTGATCGACACGGTCTCCAACCTGGACGCCGACGTGACCTCCATCGAGGCCGCCCGCAACGGCATGCAGGTTCTGGCTGCGCTGAAGGACGAGGGCTACGAGCTGGGCGTTGGCCCAGGCGTGTGGGACATCCACTCCCCACGCGTGCCGAAGCAGCAGGAGGTCGATGACCTGCTGACCGCCGCCCTGGATTCCGTGGATCCCTCCCTGCTGTGGGTTAACC
Organism: Corynebacterium sp. ACRQK; assembly: GCF_022345965.1. Taxonomy (GTDB): domain Bacteria; phylum Actinomycetota; class Actinomycetes; order Mycobacteriales; family Mycobacteriaceae; genus Corynebacterium. The sequence continues at coordinate 45,627 of NZ_JAKRMU010000008.1, read as the reverse complement.
CGGACTGTGGCCTGAAGACCCGCGGATGGGAAGAGACCACCGCCTCCCTGGAGATTCTGGTATCTGCCGCTAAGAAGGCTCGCGAGCGCGTCTAGTTTCATCTAGCGCCCGCAGACCACCCGCTCGAACTCCGCGAACACATCGGCCGGGTCCAGGGACTCGAGAATCCGGGCATTCGCCGCGCGATCCCAGTACGGACCGCGCGCCTCTGCTGCCCCACTGGTCGCAGCCCCTTCACCGGCGGGAACCTTCGCAACCCGGTCGGCCACGGTGGTGCCGCGCATGAGCGGAGAGTCGGCTTCGACGTCCACGGTGGCGTCATAAAAAGAATAAGGAACGCGCCGCAACATCACCATGGCCGCAGCGAGGTCGTGGATCTGTGCGCAATAGCCGACGCCGACCGACTGGTGGAATTCGAAGTAGAAGCGGAGGGCGTCACCGAGGAGGGCCGCCAGTTCTGGGCGCGTGGGGCGCAGCGCCTCCTGCCACCTGAGCAAACGGTCGGGATAAAGCAGGACTTGCTCGGTGACGTTAAGCGGGCAAATCGTCGACAGCGGGCGGGTGGGGGCGGGAGCAGCGAAGACCTCCTTCAACGCGTGGGGGTCGACCCAGGCATTCCACTCGGCCGTCGGCGTGGTGTTGCCGGGGTAGTTAAAGGCGCCGGTCATCATTGTGATTTCGGCTCCAGTCGCGCTACCCGCAGCCGCGCCACCGACTACCTCCACTGAGTGCCTCAGCGCCCAGACAAAGTTCGTAGCCGGGCCCGCAACCAGGATGTGCGAGGCCCCGCGCCACAACTCCACCGCTGCCCGCGCATCGCCCGCCGAGCCCGCATCGCCCGCATCGCCAGCTGCACCACCCCCATCCAGAGGCGAATAATAACCTAAACCTTTTTCTCCGTGCGTTTCCGGAGTCGTCGTCAATGGAACCTTCAACGGCGATCGCGCACCCGCCACAACGGGCACGTCCGCCGCTCCGGCCAGCCGCAGAACCTCTGCAGAATTCACAGCCGCCTGCCGTGCGGTCGTGTTTCCCGCGCTGGTCGTCACCACTAAATCAATCTCTCCGGCGGAATGCAGGCCAGCCAAGTAAATCAGCGCCAGACTGTCATCGATCCCTGTATCCACATCCGCCACAACGCGCGGCTTCTGCGCGCCCGTCGAAAATGAATTTTGAATCATAGAAGTCCGAAAATCTTTCATTATTGTTTAGTTAATAGGGTTTAAGTCTTATACAATGGGGGCCATGGCCCACGACTATGAAAGCTCGCGAGAAGCTTCAAATAATTACCCACGTGGCACCGCAGCTACTCACTCAAACGAATCACTCTCTCCCAAAGCTGCAGCCCGCCGCGCAGACATCCTAGATGCCGCCCGCAAGGTGTTCACCACCGATGGCTACCACCACACTAAGTTGACGAAGATCGCTGAGGTGGCCGGCTGTTCCGTCGGCACCCTGTACACGTACTTCGAGGACCGCCAAGACCTCCTCATGAACGTGCTAGCCAGCGTCGAGAAAGACCTAAACCCCACACTCGACGATAGCTTGCTCAGCATTGATGACGCCCGCGCTACGGTGATCCACAGCAACCGTGAATTCGTGCGCTTTTACGCGAACAACGCAGGAGCTATGAACCTGGTTGCACAGTCTTCCCAGTTCAGCCCGGAACTCGCAGAGCGTCAGTTGCAGATCGCTAAGCAGATGGTTGGCCGCAACCGCCGGATGCTGGAAGCGATGATTACAAAAAACATGATCCCGCCGCTGGAGGACGTGGAGTACACCGCTGCTGCCATTGCTGCGATGTTCACCCGCTTCTGCCATGCCACCTTTATTCAGGGCTTCTACGAGGTCACAGATGAAAACCGTGACGAGATCATAGAGCGCACGATCAAGACTCTGAGCCTCATGACTTTCCGCATGGTCGGCATGGAGGACACGAAACCCGGGGAGCTTTAAGGCAAACCCGGCGCCCCCTAGCCGGCGCCATCTCTAACGATAGCGGCGCAGCGGGCGGCTCCCCGATGCGTCCGGAATGTCCAGGTGCGCGTGTTCATTGAAGCTCAGCAGCTGAGCCTTACCCGCACTCCGAACGCTAAACACGCTCACCGAGGTGGTGAAGATGTTGTTGATCAGCCGCGTCCAGTCGGCGCCGATGAGCTCAGCCGCGCACATGGAGATCGGCCCGCCAGAGGTAACCACCACGACTGGTTGATCTCCCGTGGCAAGCGAGGTGGCGTCCGAAAAACCTTGCCTGACCTGTGCGGAGAAAGCGTCGAATGCTGGGGTGGAGCGCCACTCGCGTAGGGCGGCGTCGATGGCGCGGCCGAGCAGACGGTTGTGCTCCTTCATTCCTCGGGGGTTGTCGCGCGCGGCTTCGTAGGCCCGGCGGATCTCTGCGAGCTTGTCCGAGTGGGCGCGGAAGTAGGGAGCTAGCACATCGTCGGAGCTAAACTCGCGCCACTGCTCCACCATGCGGATGGCCTGCGGTTCCAGACCCGCGGCCTCCAGTTCCGCATGAACACCTTCGGCTGTGCTGAGCTGCCGACCGAGCGGGCCAGACAACACCACCGGCTGCGCTGCGCTCTCGCCTGCGGCGCTCTCCTGCGCTGCACCAGCGCGAGCTCCCCCGCCGCCCCCACCGATACGCGCGGCCAAGCTACGCCCGGTCGCCGCGGCTTGCTCGTGCCCGAGGGATGTCAGGCGGTCGTAGGTTTCCTCCATGGCGCCGTCTGCGACATCGCTGGTGTGCAGGCCTCCAGAGTTCGCCTGCCCATGGCGCACCAGGTACAAAATCCCCATTTTCTAGAACTCCAAACTTTTCTAAGACCTCAGGCCAGTGTCCCTCACTCACACCCGAATGTCTTTAGTTTTGCGATCCTTCACATATGCAGCCCGCCACCTGCATATGATGCGAGTCACAGCTCAAGCTCAATCCCAACTCCCGTACCGAACCCTGCAAAGGACCCCTGAATGAGTAAATACGACTACGCCGGGCTGACCGCCATCATCACCGGCGGTACCCGTGGCATCGGGCACGCCACCGCACTGCAGCTCGCAGCCAGTGGCGCGAACGTGGTCATCACCGGCCGCAAACCGGAGACCGTCGTCCCCGCCGCCGAAGAACTGCAGGCAGCCGCACAGAAACAAAACCCCAACGCTGGCCGTGTGATCGGCATCGCCGCCCACGTTGCAGACCCCGAGGCAGCGAAGAAGGCCTGCACCCAGGCGGTCAAGGAATTCGGCCGTCTCGATGTACTCATCAACAACGCGGGCACGAACCCCGCGTTCGGGCCCGTGCACAAGCAATCAGCGGAGATCATGGCGAAGGTCTTCCAGATCAACACCATCGGACCAGTCATCTGGACCAGCGCCGCCATCGAAGCAGGCCTCGGCAAGGCCGCCCGCAATGGCGGCCCCGCCGGTGCGGTCGTGAACGTCTCCAGCATCGGTGCCCTGTCCATGGAGGACTACATCGGCTTGTACAACGCCTCCAAGGCCGCCCTGCTGCACCTGACCAAGCAGATGGCCCGCGAACTCGCTCCACGCATCCGCGTAAACAGCATCTCCCCCGGCGTGGTCCGCACCAAGCTCTCGGAGGCGCTGTGGAAGGAGAACGAAGACTCCACCTCCACTCTGATCCCCGCTGGCCGTATCGGCGAGCCAGAGGACATCGCCGATGCCATCGCATTCCTGGCCGCACCCACCAGCTCCTGGCTCACCGGCGAGAACCTCGTGGTCGACGGCGGAATGCTCGTAGGCAACAAGACCATCGACGTGACCACCCCCGGAAATTCCAGCGCTAAGGATAAGCCCACTGACGGACAATCTGGCGTCGAAAGGTAAGAAAACAGTGGACTTCCAACACAGCGAACGGTCCTTGGAGTACCAAGGCAAGCTCACCGAATTCATGGACGAGTGCATCTACCCGGCCGAAGCCGTGTACGAGCAGCAAATGCGCGAATCCGGCGACCCGCACCACTTCCCCGCCATCCTCGACGAGCTAAAGGCCGAGGCGAAGAAGCGCGGCCTGTGGAACCTGTTCCACCCCCACCTCGGCGCTGGCGGGGCTGGTAGCGCTGGCGGTACAGGTGGGGATAGCAACCGCCCGGGCCTGACCAATGCCGAGTACGCGCCCCTGGCGGAGATCATGGGCCGGTCCATGCACCTCGCCCCCGAGGCCTGCAACTGCAACGCCCCGGACACCGGCAACATGGAGGTCTTCGAGCTCTACGGCACCGACGAACACCGGGAGAAGTACCTGGAACCCCTGCTCAGCGGCGAAATCCGCTCCGCGTTTGCCATGACGGAGCCGGGCGTGGCCTCCAGCGATGCCACCAACGTGCGCATGAGCATGGAGCGCACCGACGGCGGCTACGTGCTCAACGGCCGCAAGTGGTTCACCTCCAACGGCATGCACCCGCACCTGAAGGTGATGATCGTGATGGGCAAGACCAGCCCGGACGCGGAGATCCACCGCCAGCAATCCATGCTCGCCGTGCCCGCGGACGCACCCGGCGTGGCAATCGTGCGCAACCTGCCAGTATTCGGTTACCACGACCGCGAAGGCCACGCGGAGGTCCACTTCAAGGACGTCTTCGTGCCGGATAAGGACATCCTCGGCGGCGAGGGCATGGGCTTTAAGATCTCCCAGGACCGCCTGGGCCCGGGCCGCATCCACCACTGCATGCGCGCCATTGGAATGGCCGAGCGCGCCCTGGAGCTCATGTGCACCCGCGCCATGTCCCGCACTGCTTTCGGCAAGCCTTTGGCTAACCGCGACAACATCCGCGACCAGATCGCCCAGGCTCGCATCGACATCGAGCAGGCGCGCCTGCTGACCATGAAAGCAGCCTGGATGATGGACACGGTTGGAAACAAGGCCGCCCGCCAAGAGATCGCCGCCATCAAGGTGGCCGCCCCCGCGATGGCTCTGCGGATCGTTGACCAGGCTATTCAGGTACACGGCGGGGAGGGTGTCACCGACGACACTCCCCTGGCCGCCATGTGGGCGGGCCTGCGCACCCTGCGCCTAGCCGACGGCCCGGATGAGGTGCACCGTATGACCATCGCCCGAGCCGAATTGAGGAAGTACCGTGACCAGTAACTCTAACCCTTTTTCTGACGCCCACCTGGCCAGCTGGCTGCACGACGTAGCCGGACTGGGAGGCGGCGCGGACGGCATCTCCCTGCAGCGCATCGGCGCGGGGCAATCGAACCTGACGTACCTGGCCACAGATTCCCAGGGCAAGCGCGTGGTTGTGCGCCGTCCACCCCTGGGCACGCTGACCGCCAGCGCCCACGATGTGGTCCGCGAGGGCAAGATCATGGCCGCACTAGAAAACACGGATGTGCCGGTGCCAAAGATCTACGGCAGCTCGACGGACTGGGAGGAAAGCCACCGTGCAAGTCGCGGTGAAGCTCACGGCGAAGGCAGTAAGCAGGTGGCCGACGTGCCGGTGATCGCCATGTCCGCCATCGAAGGTGTGACCGTCAACTCCATGAAGGTTGCGGACAGCATTACGCCCGAGGTGCGCGGCAAGATCGCCGACGGACTGATCGACGCGATGGCGGCGATCCACAGCGTGGATCTGAAGTCTGTGGGTTTGGGCGACTTGGCGTCGCACAAACCCTACGCCCCACGGCAGCTACGGCGCTGGACGGGCCAGTGGGATAAGACGAAGACCCGCGAGCTGCCGGCGCTGGACGAACTGACGCAGCTGCTGGTGGCGAAGATTCCGGAGCAGGACGAGACCGTGCTGGTCCACGGCGACCTGCATATCGGCAACATCATTGCAGACCCGGATACCGGAAAGATCAACGCGGTGCTGGATTGGGAATTGACGACGCTTGGCGCCCCGCTGTCGGACATCGGCTCCCTGATGGCGTATTGGCCGGTCAAGAATGGCCTGCAGCTGCCTGGCTTCGAGGCCGCGCTGGCCGACGGATTCCCCACCCCGGAGGCGCTGGCGGAGCGATACCTGCAGAAGGCAGGTAAGAATTCCGATCGCGAACGCCAGGCGCTGGCCTACTGGCACGTGCTGGGCCTGTGGAAGGTCGCCATCATCGTGGAGGGCGTGGTGCGCCGCGTAATGAATAACCCCTCCAACCAGGCCATTTCCGGCGCCCCGACACAGGAGATGGTGGAGTGGATCGTTAACCAGGCGGCTATCACCGCCCGCGAATACGGTTTTTAGTCCACCATCAGGGACTCGTCATCGCTGGCCAACAACCGGCCAGCATTCTTGCCGAGCATGAGGGTGTAGATCTGCTCAATGTGGATCAGCACCGCCATCTTCGGTGGGTTGTGCCCCTTTTCCTCGGCGAACTTCACCGCCGCGTCCCACACCGGCCCTTCGTGAAACAGTTCTGCTGGACCGATAAACCGGTACCCGTCTAGCTCTGCCCAATCCACGACCGCCACAGCGGCCTTTGAACCGGCCCGTAGGTTTTCCAGGTGTTGCCGGCCGGTGTTTTCGTTATAGATCAGCGTCTCGTCATCCCACACGCGCAAGCTGCGTTTCGGACCGATGTCCGGCAGTAGCGTCTCGCCGTCGGTCACAGTCGCCAGGTACGGCAGCTGTGCATCGATCATGTCTTTCATTTCTTGGGTTAGCTTCGCCACGAGCTTTTTCCTTTCTTCTCTCTGGCGTATTCCGCACTACGCAGCCGCGTACGCGGTGTGAACTTGGATACACCAGGCACCCTACACAAAAGTTCAATATCTTGTTGTTGTAAAGTTCGTGTCATTGAACTTTTGGAAGCTAGTTTATGGATATTTACCCCAACGAACAACCAGCTCCAACTAGCAACAAGCTGTAAAGGACCTCTCCCCCAATGCAACCAATCGCGGTCTCGCAGTCGCGCATCGTTTACTTCTCCTCTGCCTCCGAAAACACCCGCCGATTCGTCGACAAGTTGGACATTCCCGCCCGCCGCATCCCCTTGCGGCGCAAGGAGCCGGAGCTCATCGTCGACGAGCCCTATGTGCTCATCACCCCAACCTATGGCGGAGGTGACCCACGGAAGGCGGTGCCCAGGCAAGTCATCACCTTCCTCAACAATTCACATAACCGCTCTCTCATCAGGGGTGTGATCACCAGCGGAAACAGGAATTTCGGTACGGCATACTGCTGCGCTGGACCAACAATCGCTGCCAAGTGCCAGGTGCCGGAGCTCTATCGCTTTGAATTGCTCGGCACGGCCCGCGATGTTGCCCGTGTTCGGGAAGGCATCCGGGAGTTCTGGGATCGGACTGGCGGGGAGATGTGGCGTCCATAAGACAGAGCAATAAGACACAAGCAGAATGACACGATCGAGAAGAATCAGAAAGGAAACAATGAGCTACCTCACGCGCTCCCAAACCCCACCCCAATGGCCGCACGACCCCGCCCGGCCGCTGCGGCCGGTGAATTGGAACCGGCTGGACGACCAGAAGGACCTGGAGATCTGGCAGCGGCTGACCAGCAACTTCTGGCTGCCAGAGAAAGTACCGCTGTCCAACGACCTGCCAGCCTGGAACGCACTGACGGACGCAGAACGCGAGCTGACCACCAAGGTATTCACCGGGCTCACGCTGCTGGATACTGTGCAGGCGACCGTTGGTGAGATCAGCCAGATCCCGGATGCCCGCACCGAACACGAACAAGCGGTCTACGCAAACATCGCCTTTATGCAGGCCGTTCACGCGCGCAGCTACAGCAGTGTGTTCAGCACGATGTGCAGCAGCGAGGAAATCAACGCCGCCTATACCTGGGCCATCGGTAACCCAGCCCTGCAGCGCCGAGCGACGGCAGTGATGCAGCACTACTACGGGGACGACCCACTCAAGCGGAAGGTCGCCGCCACGCTACTGTCCTCCCTGCTGCTATACGCCGGGTTCTACCTACCGCTGTGGTTTAGCTGCCGTGGCACGCTGATGAATACAGCCGACATGATCCGGTTGATCCTGCGTGACAAGGCCGTCCACGGGTACTACTCGGGATACAAATTCCAGCGAGGGCTAGAGGCCCACCCGGAGCGCTCGGCGGAGCTCGAGGAGTTCACATTCACACTAGTGGAGGAACTTCTGGAGTTAGAGAAGGAGTACTCCGGAGATCTGTACGGCGAAGCTTTAGCCGACGAGAAAACGCTGATCGACGGCGTGATGGCCTTCGTGCACTACAACGCGGATAAGGCGCTGATGAATCTGGGGTACCCACCGCAATACGAAGAAGAAGCGGCGAAAACGGAGCCGGAGATCATCGCCGCCCTGGCGCCGGATTCCAACGAAACACACGACTTCTTTAGCGGCTCCGGATCCTCCTACGTGATCGGGCGGGCGGAATCAACGGAGGAGGATGACTGGGATTTCTAGCGCCGCTAGGCCTTAGCTGCCACGGGCACGTTCTTCAGATCCTTGCGCAGGATCTTGCCCGTGCTGGACTTCGGGATCGCGGCGATGAACTCGACCATGCGGATCTTCTTGTACGGAGTCACCCGCTCGGCAACCCACTCCATCAGTGCTTCCGCACTCACGGCCGGGTCGTTCGGGTCCACTCCCTGCTGCAGCACCAGGAATGCACGCGGCAGCTCTTCGCCATCTGATTCGCGCAGGTAACCGACCACGGCCGCGTCCGCAATGGCCTCGTGGGTCATCAGCAGCGCTTCCAGCTCGGCCGGAGCGACCTGGTAGCCCTTGTACTTGATCAGCTCCTTCATGCGGTCGACCACGTAGGCGTTGCCCAGGTGGTCTAGATTCGCGATGTCTCCAGTGCGCAGCCATCCGTCGGGGGTGATGGTGTTGGCGGTGGCTTCCTCGTTGTTAAGGTAACCGAGCATCACCTGCGGGCCACGTACCCACATTTCGCCTTCGATGGAACGCTCGCCCTCGTTCGCGGGCGGGTGAATCTCCTCGAGGTCTTCTGTCATGATGTCCACGATCTTCACCTCCGTGTTGGAGACCGGCAGGCCGATGGAATCCAGTGGCGTAACTCCGACGTCACTCACGCTAGTGACGGGGCTGGTTTCCGTCATGCCGAAGCCCTGCAGGATGCGCACGCCCAGGCGGTTGGCCACCGCGTTTGCAAGCTGCCCATCCAGGGCCGCCGCGCCGGAAAGTACGGTCTCCAGGGAGCCGATGTCGAACTTGTCCACCAGCGGGTGCTTGGCCAGCGCCACGGCGATCGGCGGGGCGATGAAGGTGAACGTGATGCCGTGCTTCTGATGTGCCGCCAGGAACTTCTCCAGGTCGAAGCTGGGCATGGTCACCACGTGGGCGCGCACGTACAGGCAGGAGTTCAGCAGGACATTCATGCCGTAGATGTGGAAGAACGGCAGCACGCACATCACCACGGAGTCGCGGTCCAGGCCGTTGGGGCCGAGCCGCACGCCGATCTGCAGGATGTTCGCCACGAGGTTGCGGTGGCTCAGACGCACGCCCTTCGGCACGCCCGTGGTGCCCGACGAGTACGGCAGCACCGCCACGTGAGTCGCCGGGTCGATGGTGACCTCCGGCGCGGAGCGACGCTCCCCCACCAGCGCCTTCAGGCCAGTTGTTTCGTCGGTGAGGTCGATGATGTTGCTCGGGTCGATGCCTGCTTCTTCCGCACCTTGGACGCCCGCTTCTCCCAGCAGCTTGGTCGTCAGCACATACGTCGCACCAGAGTCCTTAAGCTGTTTTGCCACGTCGTGGGCGTTCAGCAGTGACCCCAAGGTAGAAACAGTCGCCCCGGCGCGGAGAATGCCGTGGAAGGCGACCGCGAAAGCGAGGCTGTTCGGGCAGTGCAGCCCGACGACCGTGCCTGGCTTGACTCCGCGTTCGGCCAGTGCGCCCGCGAAGGCGTCAATAAGAGCCTTGAGTTCCCCGTAGGTGGTTTGCGATCCCGTGGCATCGTCCGTGATGGCGATGCGACCGAGGTCTTCTTCGGCGATGTTGCCGAAAAGTACGTCGTAGATTGTGCTGTTCGGGATGTCGATTTCCTGCTGTGGGCTCTGGATCGGCATAGTTTCTCTCCTTGTAGCCGGGGTCTGCGCTTGCAATGTAAGACAAACCTTAAGCGAGTGATGTGCATCACGTCGCCGAACGAATATTTTCCTTTTAAAAATATTCGGATCTTTCCGGCATTCACCCCCGTCGCTCCTCAGTAGACTCGAGGTCCTGCAGGATAATCGCGCTCACCTCAAGCCTCTCCCCGTACCACCGCTGGATGCCACGCTGTCCGCGCTCTAGCGCAGCGCACTCTAGCGCAGCGCCCTAACTCTCCGCGACGTCGTTGATGACGATGGTCTGGTCGCGGCCCGGCCCCACGCCAATGTAGGAGATCCGGCAGCCGGACAGCTCCTCCAGACGCTTGACGTAATCCTGCGCCTTCTCCGGCAGCTCCTCGAAAGTCTTGCAGTCGGTGATGTCCTCGTCCCACGCGGGCATGGTCTCGTAGATCGGGGTGGCGTGGTGGAACTCGGTCTGCGTCATCGGCATCTCGTCGTGGCGCACGCCATCCACGTCGTAGGCTACGCAGATCGGGATTTCGCCGATGCCGGTCAGCACGTCCAGCTTCGTCAGGAAGTAGTCGGTGAAGCCGTTCACGCGGGAGGCGTAGCGGGCGATCACGGAGTCGTACCAGCCACAGCGGCGCTTGCGCCCGGTGTTCACGCCAACTTCGCCGCCGGTGGTCTGCAGGAACTCGCCCCACTTGTCGAACAGCTCCGTTGGGAACGGTCCGGCACCCACGCGGGTGGTGTAGGCCTTGATGATGCCCAGCGATGCGGTAATGCGCGTCGGACCAATGCCCGTACCCACGCATGCGCCGCCAGTGGTGGGGTTAGAGGAAGTCACGAAGGGATACGTGCCGTGGTCCACGTCTAGCATCGTGGCCTGGCCACCCTCCATCAGCACAGACTTACCGGCGTCAAGAGCTTGGTTCAGCTCCGTCGTCGCATCGATCAGCATCGGCTTCAGGCGATCGGCGTAGGAAAGGAAGTAGTCCACAACCTCGTCCACGTCGACGGCGCGACGGTTGTAGATCTTCACAAGGATCTGGTTCTTCTGGTCCAGTGCGGATTCGATCTTCTGGCGCAGGATGGATTCGTCCAGCAGGTCCTGGGCGCGGATGCCCACGCGGGAGACCTTATCGGCGTAGGTCGGGCCGATGCCGCGGCCGGTGGTGCCGATGGCGCGCTTGCCCAGGAAGCGCTCGGCCACGCGGTCGATGGCCACGTGGTAGGGCGCCACCAGCTGCGCGTTGGCGGAAACGCGCAGGCGGGAGGCGTTTGCACCGCGGGCCTCCAGCCCGTCGATCTCCTCGAAAAGCGCCTCCAGGTTCACCACGCAGCCGTTGCCGATGATGGGCGTGGCGTTTTCGGAAAGCACACCTGCGGGAAGCAGCTTGAGTTCGTACTTTTCGCCGCCGACGACGACGGTGTGGCCGGCGTTGTTGCCGCCGTTGGGCTTGACTACGTAGTCGACCTTCCCGCCCAGAATGTCGGTAGCTTTGCCTTTACCTTCGTCGCCCCACTGGGCGCCTACGACAATGATTGCTGCCATGAAAACTAAAACACGTCCTCTGCGTTGGTACTTCTGTACTCATGGGTGTAGCCCCGCTCCAAGCATCTGCTGCATATTCTGTCGCTGCTGTAACTTCAGTTAGAAACCGGGCGGGGCACCTAGACGTTTCTCCATTCTAGTACCTCGCCGGTGCTTGTGGCACGGCTATGGTGGGTTTCTATGTTGTTTATGTTGCGTTGCGATGTTCCCGCCAGCGATCAGCTGCGCGATCCTGTACTGCCGGGCGAGGCCGTGGAGTGCCTCGATCTGTCCGCGGTGCCGAAGCGCAAGGAGCTGCGTTGCCTGGATGATCTGGAGCAGTTCGTGGTGGGTTCCACCCCGTCGCTGGAGGAGATGATGCAGCGCCCCGACGCTCCCCACTTGGGTGCCCCGCAGCCCGACCCGCACCAGGTCAGCGAGCGTGTGCGCGTGATCGTGCAGGGCAGCGATGCCGCTTTGGCCGCCGTGGTGTCCAAATTGATGCGCATTGATGCCCTGTGGGTCGAGGTTGGTTTTATCCCTTCTGGTTCTTCGGCGGTTGCTCTTTCGTGGGGTCTGGACGCCACCTTCTCCCCCGCCGAGCACCTCACCTTCGCACTGGCTTCCCCGGCTGTGCCGACTCCGGTGATCCGCGACGACCATGGCGTGGTGACGTTGGGCGCGGCGGAGGTCACCGGATCGGCAGGCGAGTCCGAGGAGGCGGCGGAGATGATCGGCGAGGTGATCGTCGATTCCGAGATCCTGTATGAGCAGGCAAAGGCGGGCACCAGCGATTTCAACAATGGTGTACGTTTGGTTCCCACGCCGGATGCTCCGGGGTTGGCTGCGGTGCAGCGGCCTCCGCTACCCCGCAAGGGCTGGTTTGGGCGCATAAAGAAGCCCCGCAGTACCGTCTCTCCGACGGTGCTGCGGGGGCGGGCCTTACAGGCCGGTGGGGTGGATCTGGCGGTTACCCGTGATGGGGTGCGGCATCCCCGCCCGTTGAAGTCGGTGACGTTTTACCGCCACCTGCGGGATGGACAGTTCGTTCGCAACTAAGCTCGCCGGCAGTTAGCGGACGTAGCCGTGGGCGCGGGCCCAGTTGTACAGACCGAACAAGCCAGCGCCGATGGCAATCGTTCCGAACAGGGCTGCGAAGAACTTACCCAGCGGGCTGGAGCCAGTGACTCCGCTGGAGCTGCTGGAACCGTTGCTGGATCCGGAGCTTCCGCTCGGATTCTCCTGCTTTTTTACGTTCACCTTCAGCTCCACGGTGGCGGTCGATCCGTCCGGGTAAGTGACTACGACCGGAATGTTGTATTCACCCGGCTCGACGTCCTTGCTCGGCTTCAAGGTCACGGTGCCATCTGGGTTGACGGTGGCCCACTCCGGAGCACCCTCAGCCAGGGCGAACTTGGTGCCCTCCGGCAAGCCCTCGATGGCAGGAGTCTTTGCGGAACGGTTGGCCTGCACGGTGATGCTGCCAAACTCCGGGGAGTAAATCTGGTTGTCCGGCTTCTTGGTCACGGTCACCTTGGCATTTGCTTCGTCGGTGGACCCATCGTCGTAAGTGACGACGACCGGAACGGTGTAATCCTTGACTTCGGTCTCCAGGGTTGGCTTTGCCTCGATGGAGCCGTCCTCGTTGACGGTGACCCACTCCGGCGCACCCTCACCACGGGCAACCTTCGCACCCTCAGGCAGCCCCTCCGGGACAGGGATGGTGGCGGTGCCTTCTTGCTCGACGGTAGCCTCACCGAACTGCGGATCGTGCTGCTCCGCAAGAGACTTCTCCTTCTCCTTTACCGTCACGTTCACAACGGTGTTGTCCGTAGAAGAATCCGAGTAGGTGACAACAACCGGGACGGTGTAGTCGCCCGGCTTCACGTCCAGGCCCGGCTTGACGGTGACGGTGCCGTCCTGACCGACGGTTGCCCACTCCGGAGCGTTGGCACCCTTCGCATAGGTGGTACCCGCCGGTGCCTGCGCGGTGTTCTTCGAGGTAGCGGTATCCTGCTGTTTCACCCGGATGGGGTCGTACTTGGGCTCATTAACTTCAGCGTCTTTGCCCACCTGGGTCGTACCCAGCGGCTGGTACTGATCGGTCATGCATGTGACCCTCAGACCAGGCGTCTTCCAGAACACTTTTCCGACAATTCCCTGCCCCCAAACCATATTGCTGTGAACGACACGGCCGTCTTCGTCTAACTTCGGGAATTTCTTCGGCGTTTGAAGCGTCACCGTACCTTGTTTCTTGGGCTTAAGCTGTAGCTTCAGCTCCTTGAACGCGATGGTCACCAAGCTACCATCCTTGCTTGGTTGCATCATTCCCGTGACATCGAGGACATGGTTGTTCAGGGTTGCATTAAGGTTGGAACCAACGAGTTCAACGTCTTCGGGAATGTGAAATCGGATTCTATTCCCGATAGTCCCACCCTCCTCGAAACTGGGTTGCCCACCAACTTTGCCGGCCTGCTCTTCCCTAACTTGAATAGAGTCAATGTTTACGGTGACGTCTACTACTTCACCAGCATCCACGCGTTCCGGCATCGTCACATGAAAGCCTGTAGAAAGGTCGTAATTCTGGTTCCCCAATCCACCGGCGGCGTACACATTGCACCGGTAGTCCAGGTTCGTGTCCTGCGTCTTGTTAGCCGTGGTAGCCTGCGCCGCTGCTTGGGGAGGGGAGAATGGAGAGTTCGGGACAGCCGTGGCGCTCAGCACCAGGCTAGATGCAGCCGCAACAGCAGTCATTGTGCGGCGGGAGCGAAGAAACATCATAAGAGATACCTCATAGTAGAGCGAGACAACATTAAGCCGTGGTGGGAAACAATTCCCCAACTTCTTTAAGAATCTACTATCGCCACTCTTAAGGTTCCACCCGTAGCCCAGCCCTACTCCCCCAGCTCGTCCCACACCTCCGGCGGCTGCCACGGCCTATCCACCGTCGGCCGCAGAAACGCCATAGCCGACTCACGCGAGTAGCCGCAGACCTGCAGGGCGTCCACAATAATCGAGCGGCACTGCGCCAACACCACCGTGCCCGACAAACCCGTACCCTCCGCGATGGCCAGATCCGCCTCCGCGGCGAGTTTCTGCAGGGCACGTACGATCTCCGGGATCTCCACCGCCTCATCGCGGGTGCCGCGAGTACCGCCCTCGGCGAACAACGCACCCAGCTGGCCCAGCTCGTTAGAGATGCCGCGCATCAGCTCGATCATCTCCTCCGGCGGCTCGATCTCGTCCAGCATCATGATCTCCGCTCGGCGCGCCAGCACGCGCGTATTGCGCATCACGTTATCCACAGGCACCAGGATGCGGTTCATCGACTTCGCATGCCGCCGGGCCGTCCAGTAAATCGGCGAGACGGCCACGACCTCTGACCCGCCGACGACGTTCGTCAGCATGGCATTCACGTTGGTCTGGGTGCCGCGGGCGATCTCCAGGGCCTTGGTGATCTTCGCCGCGTCACGCTCCTCCATCCCCTGCGCCACATCGTCCAGCACCAGCGAAGCCTTCGAGATCAGCGTGGAGACCTCCCGCCTAGCCGGACGCAGCGGGGAGTTCGGCACCAGCGCCAGCACCAGAATGCCGATCACGCCACCGATCAGCGCGTCGATCATGCGGTCCCACGAACCCGAAGACCCCGGCGGCAGGATCGTCGCCACCAGTACCGCGGAACTGGCGGCCTGGAAAGCCACAGAGACCGACTTATCCACGAACGTCGCCACCAAAATGGCGAACAGCACCACCACGGAGACCTGCCAGTATCCGCTACCAATGTTGCTGATCACCAGGTCGCCGATGCCCACGCCCACAGAGGCGCCGAGCACCAGCTCGAAGCCGCGCCGCAGTCGCTTACCAGCGCTCACCCCCAAGCTCAAAACCGCTGCGATGGGCGCGAAGAAAGCCTGCTGGTGGTCGAAAATCTGCTCCGCGATGAGCAGCGCCAGGCCCGCGCCGATAGCGCACTGGATGGCGAAGACTATCCCCTCGCGCACGCGGATTGCACCCTGCACCGGCGCGATACGGCGCAGGTTCCGAGCTGCGGCGCGCACTCCGGGGCGCAGGCGGTTGGCCGGCTCGCCCCACATCTCCTTCGCGGTTCGGGGCCGCGGTTGTGGTTCTGCCATGCCCGCCAGTCTAGGTGGTTACGTCCGCCCACACGGCCAGATGGTCCGTGCCCAGGATCCGCTTTGTACCGCCACCCAGGCACTCGCCGGTGGTCATGATGTGATCCAGCCGAATCACGGGGAACACCGCCGGCCACGTTGGGGTGTGCGCCAGGTGCCCCGTGCAGTCGCTGAGCTCGAAGTCGCGGTAGCGCGGGTGGCTGCGCGTTGCGTTGAAGTCCCCGGCCAGCACCAGGTGGCGCCGGGAGTTCGCCCACTCGCTGAGGTTCGCTAGGTCGCGCTCCCACGCCGGGCGGTCGTCCTTCGCCGGCGCTACCGCATGCACGCCCACGAACTCGCTGTTGCCGTGCAGAGGTGCGTTCACGCGCGGGGTCTGGAAGCGAGTAAGCCCACGGACCATGTTGCCGTGCGCCCCTGTTTTCTCTTTATATGACGCCGACACGAGCGCCACAACATTATCCGCCCGATCGTTGCCAGGTCGTGGCTGGGTCATAGGGAGATAGCCGGTCTTGTCCGCCACGCTGCTTACCTCCTCGGCGTTCGTCTCCAGGAGGAAGACCACATCCGGTTTAAGCTCATCGATGGCACGCGCAATCCGCTTATCGTCGGCCTTGCCCCAGTAGGTGTTCAGGGAGAATACGCGGGTCGGGTTGGTGGCGTCCGAAAAATTGGGCGCCGGTACGCGCGGGACGATCAAGACCGCCAGCAAAGCCAGTACCGCGCATAGCGCCGCGCGGCGTACCGAACGGAGGATGCCGATACCCGCCGCGGCGAGCACACCGGCGACCCACGCACTGGCCTGCATTTCGGCCACAAAAGGCCAGCCGGCGGTGGGGTTTGCGGGCCAGAGGATGCTGGACATCCAGAAGATCGCCACGACTAGCGTGGCGATGCAGAGGTTCCGGTTCACTCCGCGGCTCGGGGCTGGCAGAGAGAAAGAACGGCGTTGGTTCATTTCCGTTCCGGCACGGGTTAGCCCTCGGCGGGCGGGGTGGCGCCGGGTTCGGTGATGGGCTTGGACTCGGCCTTCTTGCCGGAGCCGTCTAGCCCCAGGGCTGGGGCTGCCGCCGGGTCGCAGTCGTGTAGCAGGTTCAGGCAGCGCACGACCTCATCGTCCTCGCCGAGAGTGCGGGCGGTCTGCACCAGCGCGCCAATAGCGCGGAGCACACCCTGGTTCGGCTCGTGGCTCCACGGGACCGGACCGGTGCCGCGCCAACCGTTTCCACGCAGGGCGTCCAGGCCACGGTGGTAGCCGGTGCGGGCGCAGGCGTAGGCCTGCACGGGCTGGCCTTCGGCCAGCAGCACCTCGGCCAGGGCGGCCCATGCGCCGGAATCCTTCAGGTTCTCCGAGACCGCGGCCTCCAGCGACTCGCGCGACTGCGTAGTACTTGCACCACCGCCGGCACCGGCACCGCCTTCCACCGGAATGGAGCTTGCCAGCTCCTGCGGCAGGCGCACCTCCGGGTGCTCCGCGCCGAAGAGGTCTCGACTGTGACGAATCTGTTCTGCCATCGTGCTAGCGAAACCTACTTAGCGACGGAAGTGCCAGCGGAGTGCAGGTCGTTGCAGGCCTCCACCACGCGGACGGACATGGCCTCCTCAGCCTTCTTCAGGTAGGAGCGCGGGTCGTAAACCTTCTTGTTGCCGACCTCGCCGTCGATCTTCAGCACGCCGTCGAAGTTGGTGAACATGTGGCGGGCAACCGGGTTGGTGAAGGCGTACTGGGTGTCCGTGTCCACGTTCATCTTGATCACGCCGTAACGCAGAGCCTCCTCGATCTTCTCCTTCTCGGAGCCGGAGCCGCCGTGGAAGACGAAGTCGAACGGGTTGGAGCCCTCAGAAAGACCCAGCTTCTTCTCCGCAACCTTCTGGCCCATGTCCAGAACCTCCGGGCGCAGCTTCACGTTGCCCGGCTTGTACACGCCGTGAACATTGCCGAAGGTAGCGGCCAGCAGGTAGCGGCCGTGCTCGCCGGTGCCCAGGGCATCAACAGTCTTAGCGAAGTCCTCTTCGGTGGTGTACAGGTTAGCGCCGGCCTTAGCCTCCACGCCGTCTTCCTCGCCACCGACAACGCCGATCTCCACCTCGAGGATGATGTTGGCCTTCTGGGCGTCAGCCAGCAGATCCTTAGCGATCTCCAGGTTCTCGTCGATCGGGATAGCGGAGCCGTCCCACATGTGGGACTGGAACAACGGGTTCTCGCCGGCCTCCACGCGCTTGCGGGAGATCTCCATCAGCGGGCGGACGTACTCGTCCAGAACTTCCTTCTGGCAGTGGTCGGTGTGCAGAGCAACGTTCACGCCGTAGTGCTTAGCAGCCTGGTGAGCAAACGCAGCCAGGGCCTCCGCACCTGCAACCATGTTCTTCACGGCCAGACCGGAACCGAACTGGGCGCCACCGGTGGAGAACTGGATGATGCCGTCGGACTCCGCATCCGCAAAGCCCTTCAGAGCAGCATTGATGGTCTCGGAAGAAGTGCAGTTGATGGCGGGGTATGCGAAGCCATTCTCCTTCGCATTATCCAGCATGTCGCGGTAGACGTCGGGGGTTGCAATAGGCATTTCGATGCTCCTTCAATTCCTTGGAATAGGGCAGGTAAGTCTCCGCCCACAATTATGCCCACAAATTCAACGCCGTGCAGTCACTCCGGCGAGCACTCCCCCTTATGTCCACGTGCCCTCTCTGCACACTGCCTCTCGCCGCTCGTCTACCCGTCTCTCGCTACTCGCCCACCACTCGAGCGTCACTCCGCCACGATGGTGCGCGCCACCGCCTCCATCAGCATCCACCCGGAAAGCTGGACAGATAGATCCCGCTCCGCAATATCGGAGCTCGCCACTGCTCCCGCTATTGTCGCGCCTACCAATCCTCCGGCCTGCGGCATTGTCGCATCCTTCGACCAATCGGCAGAGAACACCGGCAGCCCATCGACCTCCAGGCGGAAACGCCACACCTGCTCGGCTGTCGCCAGCACAATCCGCCGGGCTATGGCCACAGCCTCCGTGCCGTGCCGACCTGGCGTCGGCAAACACTCCACAACAAGAGAAAGATAACGCGCAAGAATGCCATTAAACAGTCCGCCGTCACCACCCGTAGTGCGCGCATTGATCGCACCATCGCGGTCGGTAAGGTGCACCTCGATCGCGCGGAGCAGACCATGAACGCGGGTTATTTCTTTGACGCCCACATCTGAAACCGTGCGGTCCTCCACCCCAGCCGCACGCCTGCGCGCGAGGGCGAGCTCCACGCACGCGCCGATCATCACGCCCTGACAATAAGGATGCACCGCCGTGACGGGTTCCGGGCCGGCCATCCGCATGTGGATACCATCCATGACCAGGCCGTCTTCGTTAATGAGGTTGTCGAAGGTCCAGTCGATCAGGCGCTCCGCCGTCTCGATATCGCCATTGCGCGCGGCGAGGATGGCGGCAGGGCCGTTGGTGGGGACGTTGTAGAAAGTCTCCTGCGTGCGCCACGGCAACACGCCCGTGAGGCTATCCACACCCTCGAAAATGTTCTCCACCAGAGGTTCCAGCTCGCGAGGGGTGCCGAGTTTTGCCTGGATCTTCGGAGTGTTCGCCACCCGCTGTAGGGCCAGAGCCAGCCACGCTTTGTCGTCGTAGTAGTGGTTGGCGGTCAGGGGGCGAAGGTTGCGGATGCGCATGGCGCGGAGGTGGCGGCGTATGGCGACCATCCGGGAGCGGGTGGGGCGGCGGATGGCGGCATCGATGAGATTGTCGATGTAATGAGCTTGCCACCAGTAGTGCCAGCGGACGAACATGCGGTCGCGAGTGGTCGGCGGCCAAGCGATAACTCCCATCGTGGTGCGCGGAATGCCCCAGAGGCGGCTGGCGTGGCGCTCGTAAACAGCCTGGTAGGCGAGGTCCGCGCGGTGGTCCCAGCGCTCGATGATCTCCTGGTTGGGATTGGGGGGTTTGGTCGCCTCTGCTTGTCCAGCTTCCTCCGTCTGTCCAGCGGCAGATCCCTGCGCCGCCTTACTACCCCGTTTCTTCTTGCCGGGAAGATTAAACACTCTGCACACCTCACTCGGTTGTAGCGCTCTGCAAAACAGTCTAGCCCTCCTCCGGAACTGCGCTGCCCGCCAGCCAAATCCCGCAGCTCATCTCCCAAATCCCGCTTCCCACTACCCAAAACCCGTGGCTCATCTCCCAAATGCCGTTACCCAGCAGTCAAATGTCGCAAAGCTTGCAATTTGTTAATGGCAATGCTTTCTATTTATACAAACATGCAGGTCAGAGAGTTTTTACAGTTTGGAGACAATGCCCAAATTCACGAATTACCAATTTTCCGACACTTACGGGAAAACACAGTCCGTAGAGCAGCAAAGCCTAGCCCCCCTCCCACCTTCCAGGTCCACGAAATCCCCACATTCCAGACCTGGAGACACCTCATTTACCAGGCCTCAGATAGGTCCGCGTGCTGGCGGATCCACGCATGCATCGCAATCCCCGCCGCCACTCCGGCGTTAATGGACCGCGTCGAACCAAACTGAGCAATAGAAACCGTCATCCGCGCAGCATCTTGCGCCTCCTGGGTCACACCCGGCCCTTCCTGGCCAAACAGCAGCAAGCACCGCTCCGGAAGTTCCGCGGATTCCAGCGGCACGCACCCCGGGGTGTTATCCACCGCCACCACAACTAGCCCCTCCCGGGCGGCGAATTCCAGCACCTCCCCCACCGTCGCATGATGCTGTAAGTGCTGGTAGCGGTCGGTTACCATCGCCCCGCGCCGGTTCCAGCGCCGCCGTCCAACAATGTGCACGGTATCCACCGCGAAGGCGTTCGCAGTCCGCACGACGGTGCCAATGTTCGAGTCGTTTTCGAAGTTTTCAATGGCGATGTGCACCGCATGCCGGCGGGTATCAATATCCGCAATGATCGCGGACTGCTTCCAGTACCGGTAGGCATCCACCACATTGCGTGTGTCCCCGACATCCAGCAGCTCGGGGTCGAAGCGCGGATCCGTCGGGCGGGGCTGGTCTGGGTGTTCTTCTTCCCAGCTGCGCACCCCTCGGGGATGCTCCAACCACTCCGTCGGTCCGGGTTTATCGTGTGATTCGGGGGAAGTGGGCGTCATCAAAAATACCTAGGAAAGCCCCAGGTCGGACAGGCCCAGCAGAGAGCGGTACTCGACCCCCTCGGCCTCAATAACATCCTTGGCGCCGGTCGCGCGATCCACGACGGTGGCCACGCCAACGACGGTTGCGCCAGCCTCACGGGCAGCGGCGACAGCAGTCAGCGGGGAGTTGCCCGTGGTGGTCGTGTCCTCGACGATCAGCACCCGCTTGCCCTCAATATCCGGGCCTTCGATGCGGCGCTGCATGCCATGCTTCTTGGCTTCCTTGCGCACGACGAAGGCGTCGATGGGGTTACCGTCCGCGTGCATGATCGCCGTCGCCACCGGGTCCGCGCCCAGAGTCAGCCCGCCGACGTGCGCGTAGTCCCAGTCGGCGGTCAATTCGCGCAGCAGCTCGCCGATCAGCGGCGATGCCTCGTGGTGCAGGGTCGCGCGACGCAGGTCGACGTAGTAGTCGGCCTCCTTGCCAGAGGAAAGGGTCACTCGCCCGTGCACTACCGCCAGCTCCTTGACGAGCTCGGCGAGGCGCTGTTTCTTGGCTTCATCGATCATTTCGGTTGCTCCTTTTTGTCTGTGCCGTTGTCTGTGCCCGGCGGGGCTTACTGCTGGTCGTCTTCGACGACCTCGCCGTCGACGGTTTCGTACTCGATCGGTTCGATGGGTTCGGGGCGGGCGTGGCGTGCCTCTGGCGCGCGATGACGCCCACCGCTCCGCCGACGCTGCGTCACTGGAGACAGGCGCACTTCAGTGGACTTAGTCTCCTCGAACTCCTCGAAGATGGTGGCCTCTTCCGCCTCGACGCGGATGACCTGCGCGTATTGCGAGTTGTGCGAGCTCATGTGCTCGGGGTCTTCGCCCAGGCGCGGGATGCCTCCGTCGCGGCGGCGTCGCCGCCCCGCGTGGAGGTCGTCATCCTCCGCGGGGTCGTCGTAGTCGCCCACGGCGAAGCTGTCGAAGCTGTCCGGGTCTCCGCCTTCCCAGCGGGTGTGCGTACGGGAGGGGAAGGTCACCGGCTCGGCGGGGCGGGTGATGTCGGGCCGCTCCGGGTTCGGCACTTCCGCATGCGCGGCGGCTTCTTCGGTGCGGGCAGTGCTGTCTTGCGTGAAGTTGGAATCTGCGGCGGAGGCGGTGGCGTCGCCACCTTCGGCGCTAGTATCGGCAGCGCCAACCGCAGCGGCATCCTCAGCGTCATCCGCAGTGCCGTCGGGCACGGCCCGCAAGTGTGCCGCGCGGCGGGAGGAGGTCTCGGCGGCCTGTTCCTCGATCTCCTCCTGGTTCACCGGGTCGGCGGTGTTCACCTGCAGCGGACCGCCCGGCAGGGGACGCAACTGGTCGGCAGACAGCATCTCCAGCGGCGCGCTGGTCTGCGCCGGGGGCAGCACCATCGCGGCGTCCACCAGGGAGCGCAGCCGCGGCAGGATCTCCTGCCACACATGGAAATCGAGCTTGCGGGAAATCCGCACGACCGTCCAGTTCTGCCCCCACGCCACGTCGCGAGCGACCTGAGACAGTGCGGCTAGAGAGTCCTCCACGCGGGCGTCCAACATGCGGTCCAGCGCGCGGACGTCGGTGGTGTATGCGGCGAACGGGGGCTGGTCCAACAGGTCGGTGCGGCGCATGCCAGCGGGCTGCGCACCATCAGCGGAATACAGCACCTGAACTGGTGATGCTTCCGCCCGGCGCATGGCCAACAGCGTGGACGATCCAACGTCGCCGATGTGTACCTGGTGCCCGTCGACGAAGCCGCTGACAACCTCACGCAGGGTCGGTACTCCGCGTCGCTGATCCCCCAGGAGAGCGATGGGCCAATCGCGCGCGACTTCGCCGTCTTCCTTCGTGTACTCGAAGCCGTTGTCGGTCGCCCATTGGCGACGCCGCCTCCGGGGAAAACCGAAAGCCGCCATTGCTGACGCGGGCCCGGACGCAGGCGTGGGCGCGGGGGAAACGGCGCCTTCCTCTTCTGCAGTCTCAGCTTCGGACCGATCCTCCGACGGTTCCTCTGCCCAGCCCTCAGCGGAGCTCTCGTCTAGATCATCGTCCGCATCTTCTACCGGGTATTCGACGGTATATTCGCCTGGGTCGTCTTCGTCCCCGGACCACGAATCGAACTGTGGGCCGTCCCATGCTGCGGACCATTCTTCGTCATCCGCTTCGGTCCACTCGCCGCTTTCCTCCGCGGGCCATTCGTCGCCCTCAGAGTCGCCTTCGAAGTCGCCCTCCGGGTCGTCCCCCAGATCACTCTCAGCCCCCTCCAGCTCGGACCACTCATAGTCCTCATCCGGGGACCAACCCGCGTCCCCGTATGAATTCCCCCCGTCATACCCGTCGGTGCCACCGGCTGCGTCGTTATTCTTTGCGCGCAGCAGTAACCACACGGCGAGGCCCAACAGGGCCAAGCCGAGAATTAACGCGAACATGGAACCGACCATAGGGTCTTGTTTTACTCGTTAGCCGCCTGGTAAGCCTCAGCCTCCATCAGCTCGCCAGCCTCGGTCACCTTGACCTCGTACAGCCAGCCCTCGCCGTAGGGGTCCTCGTTAATCAGGCCAGCGTTGTCCTCCAGCGCCTCGTTCACAGCCACGATCTCGCCGGAAACCGGTGCGTAGATGTCGGAAACGGACTTGGTGGACTCAACCTCGCCGAAAGCCTCTCCAGCCTCGACCTCGGAGCCAACCTCCGGCAGCTCGACGAACACGATATCGCCCAGCGCCTCAGCAGCGATGTGGGTAATGCCCACGCGCACGGTCTCGCCTTCCACGACGGCGGAGGTGTTAACCCACTCGTGCTCCTCGGAGTACAGGAAATCGGTTGGCAGTGCAGACATGTGTGTTAGCTCCTTAGCGTTGTTAGCTTCGCAGGTGGGCACTCGGTTGAATTCGCTGTTCAGAGGCCAGCCGCGACGGCCGAGCGCCTAGTCAGAAAAACTTTTGACTCACCTGGGTACCTTACACGAATGACGCGAGTCCTAAGCCACTCTCAGGTGACAATGCCACAATAGTTCTTGCACCCGTGCCTGAGTAGTTACTTCCACACGAGCACCTGGCGGCCACGGATACCTGGAGTTGCCAGTCGCTCCCATGCCCGTAGGTATTCCAGTTCAGCGTCGTAGGTACGATCCACGCGTGGAATCAATGCCCCGTCGTTAACGAGGTCCACCAGATGCGCGAGCGCATCGGGGTCAGAGTGGACGTGGACGGATCGCGAAGTGATTGCACGCGGCGCATCCACCGGGAAAGCAGGTAGCACGCCGACGTAGTTGCCGTTATCCGAAATAGCCGGCAGGACCACATCGGGGATAGTGGCAGCATCGAGCACCGCACCTACCTGAAAGCCACTACTGATGAGGCGCTCGAGAGAAGTGACAAGGTGCGCGCCGCGCTTTTCCACAAACTGACGGTCGTCTTCCCTAGCTAGGCCGTAAACGCGATCCCACTTTCCCGAGGCCTTAGCCAGCTCGAGAGCGTAACCTCCAACGGCGCCCGCTGCACCGGTGATGAGGAGATCCCGGCCTGCTGGCTCATCCAGCAATTCCAAAAACTGCAAAGCCGTGAGGCCATTGAGTGGGATCGTTGCTGCGTCGACGAAAGAAATGTTGTCCGGCATCAGGGCTAGCTGGTCCGCATTGACGTTGATGTACTGGGAATGCGCAGCCAGCGGGTTACCAATAGTCGGAGTTAAGCCGATGACTTTGACACCCGGGAGGATCGAAGGGTGCGTGGACTCGGCAACTACTCCGGAAAATTCCCAGCCCAATCCGAAATCACTCTGAAGACCAAATGCTGCCCTGCCGTCTGCAGATGGGGACAACGCATCGACAGGATTGACGGTGGAGGCGAAAACTTGAACGAGTAGCTCGCCCTGTGCAGGGCGTGGAATATCACGGTCGACCAGCTGTGGTTCAGGGGTGTTTGGGACGGAGATGATTGCCTTCATGGGGAAGGTCCTTTCTATAGCGGGGTGTACATATGCCACGTGCGCACACGAATCGGCACACGCCATCTCGAAAACCGAAACCGGCCTCTAAATTCGGAATTCTTCGCGATGGACAAACTCACCATAATATTGCTACTCTCTTCTGGTAAGTACTTACTTCAAAGTCGGGTTCGCACCCGCTAGTAAGTTTCCTGTTCACGCCACTCAAATGGTCTGAAGAGAATCTCCGGAGGATCCCCCAATGGCCACCCAGAGTGCTTCTCAGCGCCGAAAAAACCGCAAAATTGAATACAACGTATTCATGAAAGACTGCCCCAGCCGTAAACTTTTGGACACGATCGGCAGTAAATGGGTGACTCTCGTGCTCACCACCTTGAGCGGTCGCACTTTACGGTATTCCCAGATCAGGGAAGAGATCGCGGGGATCAGCGAGAAGATGCTGACGCAAACTCTGCGCAACCTCGAACGCGATGGACTTGCTCTGCGAGAAGTCACCGCTTCCATTCCCCCACGGGTGGATTACCGTCTCACTCCCCTTGGTGAGTCATTGGTAACCCCCATCATGGCCTTGCGTTCCTGGGCAGAAAACAACATGGGCGCTATCGAAACTGCCCAGCAACGCTACGACGCTGAAGAGTCCGGCACCGTCTAAAGAAGCCGGGTTGGGAAAGCCCACCGTCCTCCGCGCTGCCCCACGATCCGCAGCGGTCACCTGAAGCTGCCGGCGCTGGCTGCTTCAGATGTGCGAAGCACCATTGCTCGAGACGCTGGCTGTTATTTCTCGCGGGAGTAAAAGGGCAGCGCTACGACCTTGTATTCGAAGCGCTTGCCGCGGATGTCTACCTCCACGGTCGCACCCTCGGCGGCCGCACCGGAGGAAACGGCGGACTTCGCGACGTACGCCAGTGCCACCGGGTGGCCCAACGTCGGCGACAGCGCACCGGAGGTCACGGCACCGATGGCCTTCTCGCTCTCTCCTGCGAACACCTCGTATCCCCCACGGGCAGCGCGACGGCCTTCGCCGGCCAGCCCGACAAGCACCTGCTGGGTGCCCTTTTCCTTGGCGGAAACGATGGCGTCACGACCAACGAAAGAGTCCTTCGACTTCGTCGCCGCAAGAATGCCCAGACCAGCGTCGACCGGGGTGAGCTTCAGCGATAGTTCGTTGCCGTACAGCGGCATGCCTGCCTCCAGGCGCAGGGTGTCGCGGCAGGCCAGGCCACACGGCAGGCCACCCAGCTGCGCGGCCTGGTCCATGGCCTTGGCCCACACGATCTCCGCGCCGTCGTTAGCCACGATCAGCTCGAAACCATCCTCGCCGGTGTAGCCGGTGCGGGCCACCAGCACGGGCTGACCTGCGGCAACACCGCTGAATGCAGCGTAGTAGCCCAGCCCCTCGATAGCCTCGGCAACGGTCTCGCCCGCGCCGGATGCCTCGGGTGCGTCCACCACGTTCTCCACGATCTCCAGCATCGCCTGCGCGGCCTTCGGACCCTGCACGGCGATCATGGAGGTCGCATCGGACTCGTTGTTAACCTCCACGTCGAAGCCCTCGGTGCGCCCCTGCAGCGCAGAAACCACGTTGTCCACGTTGCCCGCGTTCGGCACGATCAGGAACTCGTTTTCGCCCAGGCGGTAGGTGATCAGGTCGTCGATGATGCCACCGGATTCGGTGCAGATCATCGAGTACTTCGCCTTGCCGATCTTCACGGCCGACAGCTTGGAAATCAGCGCGTGGTCCAGGAACTCCGCCGCCTGCGGCCCGGTTACGCGAACCTCACCCATGTGGGAGAGGTCGAATACGCCCACGGCGTTGCGTACAGCGTGGTGCTCGTCCAGCTCACTGCTGTACTTCAGAGGCATGTCCCAGCCGCCGAAGTCGGTAAATCGCGCGCCCAGCTTCTCGTGCACCAGGTGCAGCGCGGTCTTCTTTAGTTCGGTCATGTCTTGTTCTCCTTCTTCTCTTTGTGACGCCCTTTAGCCCCAGCGGACCCTAGTCCTCGTTAATCGCGAAATCTTCCAGGGGCGGGCAGGTGCACACGAGATTGCGGTCGCCATAGGCGTTGTCGATACGACGCACGGGGGTGAAGTACTTGGTGTGTCGCAGGCTGGCCACCGGGTATGCGGCCTTGGCACGGCTGAAGTGACCACCGGATACAGCTTCCTCAAAGTCGTCCCGCACAACAGAATAGGCGGTAAACGGCGCGTGGCGCAGAACGGACTGCTCGGCGGTGACCTTGCCGTCGATAACTTCCTGAATCTCCCCGTGGATGGTGATCATCGCTTCGATGAAGCGGTCCAGCTCTTCCTTGTCCTCCGACTCGGTGGGCTCCATCATCAGGGTGCCGGCGACCGGGAAGGCCAGGGTCGGGGCGTGGAAGCCGAAGTCCATCAGGCGCTTGGAGACGTCCTCGGCGGTGATACCGGAGGCCTTCGTCAGCTCGCGCAGGTCCAGGATGCACTCGTGAGCCACCAGGCCGGTGTCGCCCTTGTACAGCGTCGGGAAGTAGTCCTCCAGCTTGCGGGAAACGTAGTTGGCGTTCACCAGGGCCATACGGGAGGCCTCGGTCAGGCCCTCGTCACCCATCTGGGCGATGTAGGACCAGGTGATCGGCAGCACGCCAGCGGAGCCGTACTGTGCGCCGGAGACCGGCTGGCCGGTCTGCAGTGCAGCATCGCCCGCGACGACGTCGGCGTTCGGGTCGGTGGGCAGGAACGGGATCAGGTGCTCTGCCACGCACACCGGGCCCACACCCGGGCCGCCACCACCGTGCGGGATGGTGAAGGTCTTGTGCAGGTTCAGGTGGGAAACGTCGCCGCCGAACTCGCCCGGCTGGGCCAGGCCGACCAGGGCGTTCAGGTTAGCGCCGTCGACGTACACCTGGCCGCCAGCGTCGTGAACCTTCTGGCAGACGTCGCGTACCTGCTCCTCGAACACACCGTGGGTGGAGGGGTAGGTCAACATGATGGCGGCGGTCTGCTCGCCGTACTTCTCCAGCTTGGCCTCCAAGTCCGGCACGTCGATGGAGCCGTCCTCGGCGTTCTTCACGGCCACGACCTTCAGGCCCGCCAGTGCTGCAGAAGCAGCGTTGGTGCCGTGCGCGGAGGCCGGGATCAGCACGATGTCGCGCTGGTCGTCACCACGGGACTGGTGGTAGCGGTGGATCGCCAGCAGTCCGGCGAACTCACCCTGGGAGCCCGCGTTCGGCTGGACAGAAACCTTGGCATAGCCGGTGATCTTTGCCAGGCGCTCCTCAAGGTCCTCGATGAGCTCCAGCCAGCCCTGCGCCTGCTCGGCCGGGGCGTGCGGGTGGATTCCAGCAAAGCCCGGCCAGGTGATCGGCTCCATGGAGGAAGCCGCGTTCAGCTTCATGGTGCAGGAACCCAGAGGGATCATCGTGCGATCCAGCGCCAGGTCGCGGTCGGCCAGCTTGCGCATGTAGCGCATCATCTGGGTTTCGGAGGTGATGGCGGTGAAGATCGGGTGGGTCAGGATCTCCTCGTCCTCCGAGCGCAGCACGCCGGCCTCGCCCAGCGGGCCGGCGGTGACGTCGAAGCCCGCGGAGTTGACCCCGCCGGTGCGGGAACCCAGCACCTCGATCAGCTTAGCGATGTCCTCATCCGTGGTGGACTCGCCGACAGAGATGCCGACGAAGGAATCGTTAACCTGGCGCAGGTTGTAGCCTGCCTCGGCTGCAGCGCGCAGAGCCGTGGGGGCGTCCCCAAGAGAAGAATCAGACACGTCAACGGTGACGGTATCGAAGAAGGTATCGTGCGCCAGCGTCAGGCCAGCCTCAGTCAGGGCAACGGCCAGGGCAGTCGCGCGGGCGTGCACACCCTCGGCGATGGCGCGCAGGCCGGCCGGACCGTGCCAGACCGCGTAGAAACCGGCGACGACGGCCAGCAGAGCCTGAGCAGTACAGATGTTACTGGTGGCCTTATCGCGGCGAATGTGCTGCTCACGGGTCTGCAGAGCCAGGCGGTAAGCCGGGGTGCCCTCGGCATCCACGGATACACCCACGATGCGGCCCGGCAGCTTACGCTGCAGAGCTTCGGTGCAGGAGATAAAGCCCGCGTGCGGGCCACCGAAGAACAGCGGCACGCCGAAGCGCTGGGCGGAGCCGACGGCGATGTCCGCGCCCTGGGAGCCCGGGGAGGTCACCAGAACCTGAGCCAGCAGGTCACAGTCAACCGTCACCAGCGCGCCGGTCTCCTTCGCCGCGGAGATCAGGCTGGACAGGTCGCGCATGCGACCGGTAGAGCCGGGGTTGGAAAGCACCACGCCGACGAGGTTCTCGCACCCCTCGAAAGCGGCGGCAGCGCTCTCGCCGGCGCCGTCCTCGCCGTCCAGGTCCACGACCTCCACCGGGATGCCCGCAGCCTCAGCGCGAGCCAGGGTCACGGTGATGGACTGCTGGTGCAGGGAGGAATCCAGCAGCACCACGCCGCCCTTCTTGGCGGCCTTCGCATTGCCGCGAGCCATCAGCTGCACGGCCTCGGCCACGGCGGTGGCCTCGTCCAGCAGAGAAGCGCCAGCCACCGGCAGGCCGGTCAGGTCCTGCACCATCGTCTGGAAGTTCAGCAGAGCCTCAAGGCGGCCCTGAGAGATCTCCGGCTGGTAGGGGGTGTAGGCGGTGTACCAGCCCGGATTCTCCACCACGTTGCGGCGGATCACGGCCGGGGTGATCGTGTCGAAGTAGCCATTGCCGATCAGCTGCTGCTTCTGCACGTTCTTGTCAGCGTAAGCACGCAGGGCGGCCAGGGTATCCGCCTCATCCAGCGCCTCCGGCAGGCCGATCGGGCCGGCCTGGCGGATGGACTTCGGGAGGGCATCGTCGGCCAGCGCGACGGAAGATTCGTAGCCCAGGTATTCGAGGATCTCCTGGGTATCGGCCTGGTTCGGGCCGATGTGGCGCTGAACGAAGGGGGCTGAATTACGGCGAGTAGCTGCAGAAGACATAGCTTTATAGGGACTTTCCGGTCGTAAGTGCACGGTCGTTAAAAGGAGTCCTCCCCACTCTGTCGCTTGTGCCTGAGAGCTTCACCCGGTCAACCCGGCTTTTCTCCTTCGGCGCCCGCGTGCACACGACTGCGCGCAGGTCTTTCCAGAGTTGCCTCACTGTGACGGTACTTGGGGCCTGAGAGTGTCCCGGGGAGGATTTGCTCCGTCGGCGGCCGGCGCGTGGCTAGCGCCGAGCCTCTCCCACCACAGCTAAAAGCGGCAAAAATGTATGCAGTTTTCTCCCACATCATAGCCGTAGTGCGACGGATCACTAAAGAATCCTGACAATGCGGAAAATCTCATTCCGCCCGCATCCCCCCATTCCAGCAGCCAAAATAATGAGCATGGCAAAACTTTTCAGCATCCTCCCCTTCCCTTCTCGCCCACTTCCCGCCGTCAACGGCGGAGTGGCCATCGTCACCGGCGCCTCCTCCGGCATCGGCCGGGCAACCGTTGCCTCCCTCGCGGAGCTCAGATCCAGCAGCGGCGCAGGCACTTACGTCCCCGACCGCATCATCGGCACCAGCCGCAACCCCGACAACATCACCGACCCCATCGACGGGGTGGATTACCTACCCCTCGACCTCGAAGACCCCGCCAGCATCGACGAGTTCGCAACCCGCGCCCTCGCCCTCGGCCCACCGACCGTGCTGGTAAACAACGCTGGCGAAAGCCAATCTGGCCCACTGGAAGAGCTCCCCGACGATGCCCTGCACCGTCTATTTGAGATCAACGTTCTGGGACAAGTGGGCGTCACAAAGAAAATCCTCCCGACAATGCGCGAACAAGAGTTCGGGCGCATCGTGATGGTCGGCTCCATGCTGGGTAGCTTCCCGCTGGCCTACCGCAGCAGTTACGTCGCCTCCAAAGCCGCCATCAAGGGATTCGCCTTCGCCGCCCGGCGCGAGGTCCAGCCCTTCGGCGTGGGCATATCCGTGGTGGAACCCGGCTCCATCAACACTGGACTATCCACGCGGCGCACGAAGTATGTGGACTTGCAAGGGCCCTACGGCGCGGAGTTCACTACCATGTTGACGAACCTGGATAACAACGAGGCCAACGGTATCTCCGCCGAACGCGTGGCTGAGGAAAACCTAAAGCCCATCACCGCCGCCCGCCCCAAGCCGCTGTACGCGACCGGCTCGATGGCGCCGGTGGTCTTCCCACTGTCGCGCGTTCTGCCGACTTCAGCAATGCACTGGCTGATCAACCGGAAGCATGGTCTATAGGCGCATGCCACCCAGCCAGCGCCGCCCCGCCAGCGCCAGCCCCGCGCCGCTTAAGTCCGAATTAAGTCCGGAAGCTCTTATCCCAGACAACCTCCACGGGTTCGTCGTCGCGCAGAAAAAGTTCGTCATCGACGTCACGCCCACGGCGGGTGGACCAGTCGTCCCATGGCGCAGCGAACAGCGCCAGCACCGCCGCGCCGACGATCCCCACGATCATCAGCGACCCCGCGATAACCACCAGCCAGATCGGCGAAGACAGATAAAACACCAATGCCAGCAGTGCCGTACCGACCAGCCCGATGCTGCCCATCAGCGTGTATAGGCGGTTCACGGGGTGCCGCCGATGCCCATAACTATTGCGCTGCGTGGCCGCCAGTGGCCACACCTGCAGCACTGCCAACACCGCAAAATAAACCCCGGCGATACTCTGCAGCTGCTGCGGCGTGAAAATCTCCACCACCCGCGACAGTGCCAGAATCATGCCGACCACCGACAGGATGCTAAAAATCCTCCGTGTCATTGCCCAAGCACCCCCTTTACACCCAGAACAGGTTGTCGCCGTCCATCACAGGCTCACCGGAGAACACGTCTAGCTTTATTTCTGACGCCCCCATCTGCAACCCCAACACCATCACCACCGGATCGAACCCCATCCGGCCCAATTCCCGAGGAGCGTACGTGCACACGGGAGTTCCCTGACGCACCAGGTCTCCCTCCTGGACGTGCACGTCGAAGCCCTGGCCGTTGAGACGCCCGGTATCCACCCCCAACTGCATGAAGATCGACGGCTGATCAGCCAGCATCTCTGCGTGAGAACCGCCGGGCACCGACTGCGTCTGGATCACAAACATGTTCGGCGCCACGCGCTTCATCACTCCCCCGATGGGCGCGAGGATCTGCACAACCTCCACGCCTGCGTCGGGGATCACCGCCACACCGGCGCCGACAGTGCCGGTGGCGAGGACCGGGTCGGGGACGGAATCGAGGCTGACGGCTGTCCCCGCCAGCGGGGTCACAACGGGAAACTTCGCAGAGGAGTTCTGCGCAGCCACTTCACGCTGCTGGCCAGGCCTACGGGGATCCAGGGGAAAATTGGGATCCATACTCCTGCAGTTTAGTCGCGCTCGATGGGGCGCGAGGCGGAAGCGGACCATTGGGACCAACCTCCCACAAAGTTCGTCGCACCCGGCAGCCCAGCGTACTCCATCGCGGCGATAAGCAGGGAGGAGTGCAGACCCGAGCCGGAATACACGCACACATCGTCGCCACTGGTCACGCCGTGGTTGGCGAAGATCTGCCGGATCTCCTCCGGGGTCTTCACGCGGCCACTGGCGCTGCTGTCGCGCTCACTGTGGTTGTTGAATAGCTCCTTGACCGGGATGTTGATCGCCCCGGGGATGCGGCCCGCCTGGTGGTCGAATCGCTCCTTGAGTCCGGAATAGCGGGAGGGCTCGCGGGCGTCCACTAGGATGCGCTCCTCACGCCACTGCTCCACTTCCTCGAGGTCGAGGGTCGGCATACTGCCTGGGCGCACTTTTACGTTACCCCGGCCGCGCAGGGCTCCGATACCGCCAGCAACATCGCCGCCCGCGGACTCCCAGGACTTGGTACCACCGTCCAGGATGCGGACATTCTGCACACCTGCCCAACGGAAAATGAACCATGCGCGGGCCGCGTAGAGGTTGGCGCCGGCGTCATAAATATAAACAGGGCGACCATCCGTAATGCCCCAATCGTCGAAGCTTTTCTGTAGGCGCTCCGGCTCGGGCAGAGGGTTGCGCCCCTTGCGACGGGACGGGATAGAGGCCAGATGCATCAAGGGGTTACAGAACATGGCACCGGGGATGTGCTGCCCCACGTATGCCTCCCAGGCGCTGTTTTCGGTGCGCGCCCAGTGCGAATCGATCACGGTCATGCGTTCGCCCCGCCGGAAAGCCTCCAGCATCTCCTCACCGGAGACAAAGGGGCTGGCGGGCTGCTGTTGGGCAGAAGAGTTGCTCATAGTTGCTTAGTGTAGAACCTCGCGCCCGCCGATGTTGCGCACGCTATCCCGCCGCAACAGATGTGCCGGCACGTTTCCCTTTACCCGGCCGTTTGCCTGTCCTCTCTGGGAACCAGCCCCGCATCGCGGCGAAGACGATAATGCCCACCGCCACGGCAGTCGCTATACCTCCGATACCCCAGGTCAGGCCGGCTATAACCGCGATCGGGGCGAGGATGTTCATGCCAATCTCGATCGGCGCATAGCCCACGTAGGCCATGCCGTACTCGTTTATCGTGCCGGACTTCAGATCCGGGTCCACGATCTTCAGCAGCGCAATACCCGTAGCCACAGCGGCGGTGGCCCAGCCCCAGCCGAAGATGCCGCGCTCCAGCCACTGATCGCCGAAGAACATCGGCGCGATGACGAAGAAGAACAGGCAGCAGTAGGCAATTCCCAGCACGAACAGGATCGCCAGCGGAACCAGGTAGTTCGCCACCGCGTCCGGCTTAATGGAAGCGATACCGAAGGCGATCATGAAGTCCGTCGACGCACCCGAGATCGACTTCACCGTCTGCTGGTCCAGGTACTTCGGGCGCTTGATGACGTGCAGGAAGACCTTGCCGCCGATGCCCACCACGAAGGCAAGCGCGAACAGCGGCACCGATACCACCGGGAAGAAGTGGCCGATGATCTGCTGGCCGATGTAGGCGAACATTACGGTCACTGCGATGAAGCCGGCATGCAGAGCCAGGGGCTCAATCGACGATGGGTTCGTGGTGGCCTTACCGATGGAAGGCTGCTTGGCTTCGTCCTCGATCTGGCCAGAGCGCAGCTCCCACGGCAGTTCCTCCGGAAGGGTGGAAGTTCGGCCGGTGCGGATACCCCAGTTCGCGAAGATAATTCCACCGATGATCGCGGCCAGCGTGCCAACGGTCGCTGAGGTGAACCCCAGGGACATGGCGGCGTCCGCACCAATATCCCCGAACGCGCCACCGACGGCCGCGGCAGTGCCGAACCCGCCGATGAAACCGACGGGCAGCATCATGCCGAACCACTCTGGAGTATCGAAAACCGGCGCGAAAACCAGCAGGCCAAGCAGCATAAAGATACCCCACTGGCCGAGGAACATGGAGGTGGAAAAGCCCCACATGTTCTTCGCCTTCGAGGCATCGTTGGAGGCGAAGGTCATGCTGTACGGCATGGAGGCAAACACCACGGCGATCAGCAGGGTGGAGTAATCTCCCAGTGCGCCGGAGAACGGCAGCAGGCCCAACACTTCGGGGCCGAGGAGCAGCGCAAGCAGGCCCGCAGTGATCGGCGCGGGGATAAGAAGGTTGCGGAACCATTCGAAGTGGCGCCTCATGAACGTGCCGATGATCAGCAGTACCGAAATCATACCGACATCCATCAGCAGGTCAAAGACCGTAAAGTCCATGGAGGCTCCCTCTTCTGTTCTCTATCTATTCTCTTTGTGCTGTGTGTGCTCTGTTGCTCTGGGCATTTTATCGCACCCTCTTATTGACGCCTGCGATTCCCGGGCAAACACACTCAGCATCGGTTAAGTTCGAACTGTGCAGCGTGCTGCACGCTTGGAACCTTTCGCCGACGGGCGGCATTCCACAGCCCGGATGCCTGATAGTTCCACCCCGGATTCCTGATGAGGCACAACAGCATGGCGCTAGCCGTCAACAGTCGTCGCAAACGAGAGAAAGAGACCGTCCCACATGAAGAACACCCGCCCCTCTATTGACTCCACTCGCTTTTCCAAGCGTGTCGGCGCAGCTTTTCTGACCGGCGTGACCGGCGCGTTGGCTGTCACCGGCCTGAGCGCCTGCTCGCTGCTAGGAGGAGGAGAAGTAGCCCAAGAAGACGTGGAGAAGGGCATCTCCGATTCCCTGGAGAAGGAGGTTGGCCGCAAGCCCGAGCGCATCGAATGCCCCAGTGGCCTGAAGGCCGAAGAGGGCGCGAAGATTGAGTGCAAGCTGCACGACTCTGGCGAGACGTACAGCGTTGACGTCACCGCAGACAAGGTCGATGGCAACGACGTTCACTACAACGTCGAGGTCGCTGACCAGTCAGAATAATTCCACAAGTACGACACACCCCGGCCTTCCGCGCTGAAGTACGGTGCGGTGGGGGCCGGGGTGGCGTCCATAAGAAAAGAGCTAGAACAGCCCCGACGGCTCATCCGAATAGGACCACAGCAGGTTCTTGGTCTGCTGGTAGTGCGCGAGCATCATCAGGTGGGTCTCACGCCCCAAACCGGACTTCTTGTAGCCACCAAAGGCCGCGTGAGCTGGGTAGTTGTGGTAGTTATTCACCCACACACGACCCGATTGGATCGCACGGCCAGCCTTGTATGCAATGGTGCCGTTGCGGCACCATACGCCTGCTCCCAGACCGTACTCCGTGTCATTGGCGATGCGCATGGCCTCGTCGAAGTCCTTGAAGGTAGTCACAGCCAGGACCGGGCCGAAAATCTCCTCCTGGAATAGGCGCATGTCATTGGTGCCCTTAAAGATGGTGGGCTCGATGTAGAAACCGCCACTGCGGCCCGAGATCTCGTTCACACCACCACCGCACAGCACCTGCGCACCCTCCTCAGGGCCGGACTGCAGGTAGCCAGTGATCTTGTCCATCTGCTCCTGGGAAGCCTGTGCGCCCATCATGACGTCCGTGTCCAGAGGGTTTCCGACCTTGATGGACTTCACGCGCTCAATGGCCAGGGCCAGAAAATCTTCGGCGATATCTTCCTGCACCAGGGCTCGGGACGGGCAGGTGCAGATCTCACCCTGGTTCAGCGCGAACATAGCCAGGCCTTCCACACACTTGGCACGGAACTTGTCGTCCTGGTCCATGATGTCGCTAAAGAACACAGACGGGGACTTGCCGCCGAGCTCTAGGGTGACGGGGATGAGCTTCTCCGCGACCGCTTTGTTAATGATCTTGCCGACTTCCGTGGAGCCGGTGAACGCGATCTTGTCGATGCGGTCGGAGTCGGTAAGCGCAGCGCCCGCCTCCGTACCCAAACCGTTCACAATGTTCAGCACACCTTCCGGAACGATGTCCTGGATGAGTTCTGCGAACAGCAGGATGCTGGCCGGGGTTTGCTCAGCGGGCTTCAGCACGATGGCGTTGCCAGCAGCCATGGCGGGCGCAAGCTTCCACGCAGCCATCAGCAGCGGGAAGTTCCAGGGGATGATCTGCCCGACCACACCGAGTGGCTCGTTGAAGTGGTAGGCAATGAGGTCTTCGCTGATCTGGGAGGTGCGGTCTTCCTGGGCACGAAGAGCACCGGCGTAGTAGCGGAAGTGGTCAACCGCGAGCGGGAGGTCTGCGGCGAGAGTTTCACGCACCGCCTTGCCGTTATCCCAGGTCTCAGCGACGGCCATCATCTCTAGATTTTCTTCCAGGCGGTCGGCAATCTTCAATAGGACGGCGGCGCGGTCCTGTACGGAGGTCGCTCCCCAGCCGGGTTGAGCCTTCTCTGCCGCGTCAATTGCTTTCTCAATGTCCGCAGCTTTTGAGCGTGGGACTTGGCAACATACCTCGCCATTGATGGGAGAAACGTTGTCCAGGTACTCGCCATCGACAGGTGGCACCCACCGGCCGCCGATGAAGTTGCCGTAGCGCTCCTTGAAATTGACGATACTACCTTCGGTACCGGGATCAGCATAGACGGTCATATGAGTACTCCTTTGAGTAGAGGTCGGGTGTTCCCAGGGTCGGCCATGCTCAGCGCGCCACCCCGGTCGCCTTGTGGCGTGCCTCACACTTTAGTTTTGAAACCAAACGTTTGCCAGCCTTCGCGCCGGAATCCCCTGGCTTTCCCAACCTCACTCAAAACAAACCAGACGCTCAGAGTAGCTTTGGGCTGTCAAAAGCGTCAGGGCATTAGCCCTCGTCTTCAACGGCGCCGAGCGACGTAATGACCAGCCCCGGAGCATCAGCCACGCCGGTGTCAGCACCTGCGCTGCGGTCGATATCCACACGCACTGTGTCACCATCGCGCACCTCGCCGGCCAGCAGCTTCTTGGCCAGCTGGTCGCCAATCGCCTTCTGAATCAGGCGGCGTAGCGGCCGGGCGCCGTAGGCAGGATCATAGCCGTGCTCAGCCAGCCACGTCTGGGCGTCATCGGTAACATCCAGAATCAAACGGCGAGCCGCAAGGCGCTCAGCAAGAGCTCCCACCTGGATAGAAACGATGGACTTCAGCTGCTCAGCAGACAGCGGGTTGAAGATCAGCACGTCGTCCAGTCGGTTGATGAACTCCGGCTTGAAGGCGCGTTTGACAGCCTCCATAACCTCTTCATCGGTGCCACCGGCGCCGAGGTTAGAGGTCAGGATCAGGATCGTGTTGCGGAAGTCCACGGTCCGGCCCTGGCCATCGGTCAGGCGACCTTCGTCCAGCACCTGCAGCAGCACGTCGAACACGTCCGGGTGAGCCTTTTCCACCTCATCGAACAGCACCACCGTGTAGGGGCGGCGTCGCACAGCCTCGGTCAGCTGGCCACCGGCGTCGTAGCCGACGTATCCCGGAGGAGCACCAACCAGGCGGGCGACGGAGTGCTTCTCGCCATACTCCGACATGTCGATGCGCACCATGGCGGTCTCGTCGTCGAATAGGAAGTCGGCCAGAGCCTTCGCCAGCTCCGTCTTACCCACACCCGTCGGGCCTAGGAACAGGAAGGAACCAGTCGGGCGGTTCGGGTCCGCCACGCCGGCGCGCGCACGGCGCACCGCATCGGACACGGCATCGACCGCACTGTTCTGGCCAACCACGCGACCACCCAGCACTAGCTCCATGTTCAGCAGCTTCTCGGTCTCACCCTGCAGCATCTTGCCCGCGGGCACGCCGGTCCAGGCGGAAACCACGTCGGCGATAGTATCCGGCGTGACCTCCTCAGTCAGCATCATGCCTTCTTGCTGCTCAGCCACGCTCTCTTCGGCCTCAGCTAGCTTCTTTTCCACGTCCGGGATATGCCCGTAGCGCAGCTCGGCAACCTTTGCGAAGTCACCCTCGCGCTCGGCGATCTCGGACTCACGGCGCAGGTTATCCAGCTCTTCCTTCAGCTCGCGCAGGCTGTCGATACTGCCCTTTTCGTTTTCCCAGCGGGCGGTCAGGCCGGCCAGCTTTTCTTTCTCGTCAGCCAGCTCGCTGCGCAGGCGCTCGAGACGGTCCTTCGAGGCAGCGTCGGTCTCCTTCTCTAGCGCCATCTCTTCAATCTCGAGGCGGCGGACCACGCGCTCCACGTTGTCGATCTCCTCGGGGCGCGAATCGATCTCCATGCGCAGCCTAGAAGCGGCCTCGTCCACCAAGTCGATGGCCTTATCCGGCAGGAAGCGGCTGGTGATGTAGCGGTCCGACAAGGTCGCCGCCGCCACCAGCGCGGAGTCCTGGATGCGCACACCGTGGTGCACCTCGTAGCGCTCCTTCAGGCCACGGAGAATACCGATAGTATCCTCCGCCGATGGCTCACCAACGTATACCTGCTGGAAGCGGCGCTCCAGTGCAGCATCCTTTTCAATGTACTTGCGGTACTCGTCCAGGGTGGTTGCGCCAACCAGCCGCAGCTCACCACGGGCCAGCAGCGGCTTGATCATGTTGCCGGCGTCCATGGCGGAATCGCCGCCCGCACCGGCACCGACGATGGTATGTAGCTCGTCGATGAAGGTGATGACCTCACCCTCGGCTTCCTTAATCTCGTCCAGCACAGCCTTCAGTCGTTCCTCGAACTCGCCGCGGTATTTAGCACCGGCGACCATGGAGCCCAGGTCCAGGCTGATTAGCTTCTTGCCGCGCAGGGACTCGGGCACATCGCCAGCGACAATGCGGCGGGCCAGGCCCTCGACGATTGCGGTTTTACCGACGCCAGGCTCGCCAATGAGCACAGGGTTGTTCTTCGTGCGACGGGAGAGCACCTGGACGACTCGCCGGATCTCCTGGTCACGCCCGATCACTGGGTCGATTTTGCCTTCGCGGGCGCGTGCAGTCAGGTCGGTGGAGTACTTCTCCAGTGCCTGAAACTGGCCTTCCGGCTCCTCGGTGGTGACCTTTCGGTTGCCGCGAACAGATTCGAAAGCACCGCGGATAGCTTCGAAGGTGGCCCCTGCCTCGTGCATCACCTTGGCCGCGTCGGAGTTGCCCTTGGCGATACCGGCCAGCAGAACCTCGGTGGAAACATAGGTGTCGCCTAGCTGTTCTGCCAGCTCCTGGGCGGCGGTCAGCGCGTTCAGCGCATCGCGATTGAACTGCGGATTCGCCATCTCGCTACCGGTGGCCTGCGGGTATCCGGCGACCAGGTTCTTAGCCTTCGCCGCGATTGCCTGCGGCTCCACGCCTGCAGCCTGCAGTACAGGCAGGGCGATGGAATCTTCCTGCTCCAGCAGCGCAACGAGCAGGTGCGCCGGTCGGATGTCCGGGTTGCCCTTGGCGGAGGCATCCTGGAGTGCAGCCTGCATTGCAGACTGAGTCATTGTGGTGGGGTTGAAGCTCGTCATTTCTACATCTACCTCCTACGGCTTCATGCCGGTCGCAGTTACACGCTCCCGACTTTACTTGAGTACACCTGACTCAACCACCACAACCTTGAGTCTATTCCACTCAATTTACGTATATCAGTGTGATTTACCCCACAGATTCACCCCCGATCTAGTTTTATCTGCGAAAACTATCGCCTTTCGCACGCTTTGAAGGTTAGATGAAACTTATCCAAATCGGGAACAGCTTACCTATATCCGTAACAAGTATCCGTAACGAGAGGGTAAAGGGACCATGCTCCGACTCCACAAAAAGAAAGCGCCCCCACACCACAGCACGTCCAGCACGCCACACCGCCCCACCCGCCGGATCGCCTCCGCCATCGCCGCAGTCGCCATGACAGCCGCTCTGCCCGGCGCGCTCACCGCCTGCTCCAACTCCTCCGCGGAACCTTACGTCCCCGGCAGTACCGCAGAACTAAAGATGGCGGATAGCTACTCGCTTACCCACCCCGTCGGCACTGGCGGCACTCAGCCCTTCCTCGACCAGCTGGAAAAAGACTCTTCCGTGGACGTCGAATACTACGCCTCCGGGCAGATGGGCAAGCAAGCCGACATCCCCTCCGTCGTACGCAGCGGCGTGGTCGACATGGCGGTCATTTCCCCCTCCTACGTCAGCTCCAGCTTCCCACTCAGCAGCGTGGGCGACCTTCCAGGGTTCAGCTCCGATGCATGCGTGACCGCCTATGCACTACGCGACCTGGTGAAGCCAGGGGGCGTCCTCTATGAAGAAGAGCTCAAGCCCATGAAATTCATGCCCCTCTGGACCGGCTCCATCCCCGGCTACGAGGCCATGACGGCCGGCCAGGACCCCTCGCATCCGAACAGCTTCCAAGGCGCAGTGCTCCGCTCCACCGGCGGCGCCCTGGACCGCGTAATCGACGAGATCGGCGCCGCAGGCGTGAGCATGCCCATCGGCGACATGTACGAGGCAATGGCCCGCGGCACCGTCGAAGGAACGCTCGCCAGCCCGATCTCCGTCACTCCCTACGGGCTGGAAGACGTGGTCCACGCCAGCACCTACGGTGCACAACAAGGCAATTTCACCTTCTTCTACGGCATCAACCTGGA
Organism: Corynebacterium sp. ACRQK; assembly: GCF_022345965.1. GTDB lineage: Bacteria > Actinomycetota > Actinomycetes > Mycobacteriales > Mycobacteriaceae > Corynebacterium. The sequence goes on along the minus strand of NZ_JAKRMU010000008.1, from coordinate 5,138 downwards.
TACCTGGAACCGGCTGAACGACCAGCAGAAGAAGGCACTCACCGACGCGGCGGACAAGTCGCAGCAGTCCGTCTGCGAAGAACTCAACGCAGCACGCGAAAAGTCGGTGCAGAAGATGAAGGATGCCGGTGTGCGCTTCTACGACGTCACCGACGGCGAAACGGCGAAGGAGTGGGAGAACATCTCCCAGCCCGTCCTGGACAAGTGGATCGAAGTCGCCGAATCCAATGGGCACCCCGCCCAGCAGGTCGTCGACGACTTCCGGGCCGCACTGAAGCGCCATGCGGATCGCGCGGGTGCGGGCGTCACCGACCCGAAGGCTCGAGCGGAAGCAAAGGAGCAGCAATCATGACCAGCAACAACTTCATCCGCATCGGCCACCACGGCACCGCCGAACGCAGTACATACGGCTACCACACCGAGGACCACCCCGGCTTCGACAAAATCCAAAACTCTATATCCGCAGGGTGCGCCTGGATCGCCGGCGCGGCCATCCTCGGGCTGGCGCTAGTCACGTTGGCCGAGATCGTAGCGCGCGAGTTCTTCGGCGCCCCCCTGGGCTGGAACATCTCCGTCACCGAGCGCTACCTACTGCCAATCACCGCGTTCTTCGGGCTGGTCACCACGTACCGCACAGGCACACACATCGCAGTGGAGTCGTTGTTCAGCAAGTTCGGCCCCAAAGTGCAGAAGACCATCCTGCTGCTCATCCACCTGGCCGTCGTGATCTCCATGATCTTCGTCTTCATCGGCGGGTGGAACCAGACATACATGGCGTTCTCCCTGGGCCACGCCACCCTGCCCGGCATGGCCGACCTAGCCACTCCCGACTGGACCTACCGCGTGATCGTGCCCATCGCCGCCGCCCTGTGCGCCTTCGTCGCCGCGCTGGACTTTGTGCGCGAAGTGATCACCCCATGGGATCGCCCCTACACCGACTATGACCCCGGCGAGGAAGAGGTTTAAACCATGCTTGCGCTTACTATCGTTGTGCTGCTGGTCGCGCTGATTATCCTGCGCGTCCCCGTCAGCTTCGCCATCTTTGGCACAGCCACGATCGGGCTCATCGCCCTCGGCGGAGTCGAGCTGGCCATCGCCACCATGGAGACCTCACCGTTCGCTGCCGTGCGTTCCAACTCTCTATCCGCCGTGCCGCTGTTTATCCTGATGGCGCAGCTGATGCTGATGTCTGGTCTTCTGGATTCTGTTTTTGACGCCGCTAAGGCGCTCGTCGGCCGCATCCCCGGAGGCACTGCCATCGCCTCCGTCGGCGCGGGCACCGCGTTCGCAGCCGTCTCGGGTTCGTCCACCGCCGCCGCAGCCACATTGGCGCAGACGTCCTCCACCCGCATGATCGAGGAGGGCTACCACAAAGGCACCGCCACCGGCCTGGTTGCAGTGGTCGGCACGCTGGCGGCAATGATCCCGCCGTCGATCATTTTGGTCTTTTACGCGATCACCGCGGAGGCTCCCGTGGGCGACGTTCTGATCGCGGGTTTCTTTCCAGGCGTGGTGGTGGCCATGGGCCTGGTGCTGGTGATGTACATCGGCTTCCTGAAGGACCGCTCCCGCGCCCCGCAGGGCGAGTCGGTTCCCCTCTCAGAGAAGGGCCTGCAGCTGCTGAAGGCTTCCCCGCTGTTGCTGATCTTCCTGGCGGTGGTCGGCTCCATCTTCACCGGCATCGCCACGCCCACAGAGGCCGCCGCCCTGGGCGTGCTGGCCGCGCTGATCCTGGTGATAGCGAAGGGCCGCTGGGATACCAAGAAGTTCGGCGAAACTGTGCTGGAGACGGTGAAGACCACCGGCATGATCTTCGCCATCATCATGTCCGCGCACGTGCTGGGCCACTTCCTCACCGAAACGCGCGTCACCCCGAAGCTGGTCAGCGCCATCGGCGAGTCCTCCCTGCACCCGCTGGTAATCATGGCTCTGATCGGCGCGGTGTACCTGATCCTGGGGTTCTTCATGGATCAGATCGCCATCATCGCCCTGACCGTGCCGGTGACCCTGCCCATCGTCGAAGCCCTGGGTTACGATCCCGTCTGGTTCGGCATCTTCATCGTCCTGCTGGCGGAGACCGGCATGGTCACCCCGCCCATGGGCCTGAACGTGTTCGTGGTCTCCAAGGCCGTGCGCATCAACCCGATGATTGTGTTCAAGGGAGCATTCCCCTATGTCGCGATCATGCTGGTCATCGCCCTGGCTTTCCTGCTGTGGCCCCAGCTGGTGCTGTGGGTGCCGGAGTTAGCTGCTTAAGCTGGCCCGTGCCCATCGGGTATGGGGTTCCTTTCTAAAACACTAGAGAACGCATATTGCTCAAAACCTGTTTAAGCTGCAGAGCATCCATTAGCGTTTACCCCATGCACAAGGATCGCTACGTTGTCCTCCAAGCATCCACCTTCACCGAAGAGAATGTGGATCCCGACCTCTTTTTCGACCGGTTTCGCTGGGCCGAATTATCCCTGGGTTTTTCCTACACCGGCGATTCCGACGGAAAGGTAATCCCTCTTAGCCTTTGGGAAATTAATGATGCTACCCACGACACTATTGAAGATCTGCAGACTATTCGCGCACACTTAACCGTGCGATCGAAAGAGGATCGCTTCCCTCTTCGCCCGTTATTTGCCGTGTGGGACTCCGCATTGCCAAGTTCCGCACTCTCAGCTCTCCACTCCATCAGTATGAGCGCGATTTCCGACTTCGGCATACCTTCAGTTTCCGATATCGAAGCTATCTCCGCTTGCGAGCGAAGCGTCAACGCATATGAACAGGACGAACCTTGGGCCAGCTCCGTCAAATCGCTCGAACAGACCATCTCTCGTCACCACATGAAGCAACGAGGGAAGATCACCGCATTCTCCGGTGGAAAAGAGGTTTCCAAGGAGGCGTACTACGCAGAAAGCTTTCGCCCCGCACTAATCTCCAGCGCCTTTGAAACCATCTTGCACGCCCTCCCCCAGGGAGAGGACTGGCGAATCACTGCCACTTCTTCAACGACGAACTCAGCTTAAGCTGCTAACGGTTCCAGCGGGCGCTGTGGCGTCTTAAAACCTCAATAATCCGATCCGCATCGCGCGCGATCTGCTCGGTCGAGGCAATGACGGACACCGAAGCAACCGCCACCCCCTGGCTCTCGACGCGCACGGCCACACCATCCGCACCGTTCAAAGCCACGCCGGGGGCCACACACTCGCCGGTCGCGCGCATGTCTGGGTACCAGCGCTGGAACTTATTGATGGTCTCCTGCGAGCTCTCGGAAGCAGCCAGAATCCCCCACACCTGCTCGTGCCCCAGCCCGGAGAGGATCGCCCATCCCGCCGATGTCTCGAGCGGCGGGCGCTGCAAACGGTTTTGCGCCAGGTACTCGAACTCGGGGTCCGACAGCGCATAGTCGAGGTAGTAGACATTGTCGCCTACCAATGACGCCAACACGGCGATATAGCCTGTCTCTTCCACCACGTCTTCCAGCATCTCGTGGGTGACCTGATCCACGGGGCGGCTACCGGCGAGGGTGCTCAGCAGGTACGGGGCCAACCCCAGGCGGAAGGCTTTATCCCGTTCCTCCAGGTATCCGGCCGCGACCAGGCCATTCACCAGGGATTGGGTGGAACTTACCGGGGCGCCGATGGCCTTGGAAATGTCCGTGAGTCCGCGCGGCTGCGGGTTGCGGGCCACGAACTCCAGGATGTCCGCGATCCGGTCGACGGTGCGGTGGTGGGATCTACCGGGCTGCTGGTCGACGGGAAAGGGGAACCGCGGCGCGGACTCTGGGTGGGGCGCGTCGGGCATTGGGGGGCTCCTTTCGGCTTGGGGTGGCGGCTGACTACGACGATGTTAGAGGAAATTTTCACAAAAGCCTTTCGGAACGAAACAACTTCCCCTACACTCATTGGTACGCAAATCAGTATACAGATACCTATATACGTAAGGAAATGACTGGCATGACTTCCTCCCCACTTGACCTCACCTCCTTCAACAGCCTGCTCTCCGACGAAGAACGCATGCTGCAAGAAGCCATGACGGACTTCGCCAACAAATCCCTCAAGCCCAACGTTCAGGAGTGGTTCGACAACGGCACCCTGCCCGCCAAGGAGCTCGGCCCGCAGTTCGGACAGCTCGGCGCACTGGGCATGCACCTAGAAGGCTACGAGTGCCCCGGCGCCTCTGCCGTCTCCTACGGCCTGGCCTGCATGGAGATCGAGGCCGTGGATTCCGGCCTGCGCTCCTTCGTTTCCGTCCAGGGTTCCCTGGCCATGTTCGCCATCCACCACTGGGGCTCCGAGGAGCAGAAGGAAAAGTACCTGCCGAAGATGGCCGCCGGTGAATACCTGGGTTGCTTCGGCCTAACGGAGCCCGATGCCGGTTCCGACCCGGCGTCCATGAAGACTCGCGCAACCCGCGACGGTGACGAGTGGATCCTCAACGGCACCAAGATGTGGATCACCAACTCCCCCGTCGCCGACGTGGCTGTCGTCTGGGCCCGCACCGAGGATGGCTTCGCCGGCTTCATCTTGGAAAAGGGCATGGAGGGCTTCACCGCCCCGGAGATCCACAAGAAGCTCTCGCTGCGCGCCTCCATCACCGGCGAGATCGTACTGGATAACTGCCGCGTGCCGGACTCCCAGCGCCTGCCGAAAATCGACACCCTCCGTGGACCGCTGACCTGCCTGAACGAGGCCCGCTACGGCATCATCTGGGGTGCCCTGGGCGCAGCCCGCGACAGCCTGGAAACCGCCATCGAGTACACCGAGACCCGCGAGGTATTCGGCAAGTCCCTGTCCAGCTACCAGCTCACCCAGGCGAAGCTGGCCAACATGTCCGTCGAGCTCAACAAGTCCGTCCTGCTGGCCCTGCAGCTCGGTCGTCTAAAGGACAAGGGCGAGCTCGCCCCGCACCAGGTCTCCGTCGGCAAGCTGAACTCCACCCGTGTCGCCCTGGAGATCGCCCGTGAGTGCCGCACCCTGCTGGGTGCCTCTGGCATCACCCTGGAATACTCGCCGCTGCGCCACGCCAACAACCTGGAATCCGTGCTGACCTACGAGGGCACCGCCGAGATGCACCAGCTGATCATCGGCCAGGCCCTCACCGGCAAGGGCGCATTCCGCTAAGTCCCTCGCACCCCAGCCTCACCCCAGCCC
>NZ_JAKRMU010000007.1 GCF_022345965.1 Corynebacterium sp. ACRQK | reverse complement strand
ACCCCAACCCATCCCACTCCCAACCAGAAAGGAACCTATGGGTCCCCTCGAAGGCATCGTCGTGGCCGATTTCTCCCGCGTCCTCGCCGGCCCCTACGCGACCATGATGCTGGCGGACATGGGCGCGCAGGTCATCAAGATCGAACGCCCAGGCGTCGGTGACGACACTCGCTCGTGGGCGCCGCCCGTCAACACGCAGGGCATGTCCACCTACTTCGCCGGCGTGAACCGCAACAAAAAGTCCGTGGAGATCGACCTCTCCACCGACGAGGGCCGCGAGCAGGCTCGCCGTATCGCCGCGGAAGCCGACATCCTGGTGGAGAACTTCCGCCCCGGCACGATGCAACGCATGGGGCTGGATTACGAAACGCTCCGCCAGCACAACGAGGGTCTGATTTACGCCTCCCTCTCCGGCTTTGGATCCGGCAAGGGCGCGGACATCGGCGGCTACGACCTGATGGTGCAGGCCGTCGGTGGCCTCATGTCCATCAACGGCGAGGAGGGCCACCCCGTCAAAGTCGGCGTGGCGCTGGTGGATGTCCTCACCGGCCTCCACATGGGCATGGGCATCCTCGCCGCCCTGCACTCCCGCACCTCTACCGGCAAGGGCCAGCACATCGAGATCAACCTGCTGCACACCCTACTGTCCTCTCTGGCCAACCAAGCCAGCGCGTTCGTCGGCGCGGGTGTGATCGGCAAGGCGATGGGCAACACTCACCCGTCCATCGCCCCCTACCAGGTCTTTAAGACCCAGGAGGGAGACCTCGCCATCGCCGCGGGCAACGACTCGCTGTACCACCGGACCTGTCGGGTGCTGGGTCTCGAGGAGTTTATTGATGACGCCCGTTTCGCCACCAACAGCGACCGTGTCGCTCACCGTGCCGAGTTGGCGAAGATCATCGAAGGTGCGTTGGCTCAGGCCGGCGCCCAGGAGTGGTTCCAAAAGCTACGCGCCGCCGGGGTCCCCGCCGGTCCGGTGAACAACATCAAACAGGCCTTCGAGTTCGCAGAATCCTTAGGCCTGGATCCGATCGTCGAGGTCGAGGGCATGCGCAGCGTCCGCAACCCGATCAACTTCTCCGATACCCCAATCGAGTACCACACTGCCCCGCAGCAGCTCGGCAATCCTGCTTTCCCATAGGGCCTCCTTTCCAATAGGGCCTCCTTTCCAATAGGGGAGTTCCAATTCACAGGTTCGGGTGCGACAATGAGGAGCAACCAACCGACCCCTCACCCGGTTGCCTCAGCCCGCCCCTGCAGAACAAGGAGACTTCGAGTTCGTGGCATGCCACTCTTCGTCCGACGAATACAGCTTCGCAGAGTTCCTCGCGCTCATTGAAGAACACCGCCACGACCTGGTCCAGCTCACCCGCGCAAAGCTGCACGCAATGGATCTTAAACCCAGAGCGGTGCACTTCCCGCACGTCGCGGGCGCCGAGTACGCCACCCCCACCCCGGATTTCGCTCAGACGATGGAGCTGGATGAGGTCTACCTGGACCGCACCATCCGCTTCGTCCTGCGCGGCGTCACCCCCGGCGGTGAATTCGCCACCGACCAAGCCGAGTTCTTGGTCGCTACCGGCCGGGATTTCCGAAAGTTCGGCGTGGGCCCTAAGCATTATGAGGCGCTAGAGTCGGCGTTGGTGGAGGCTGTTGGGGAGTATATGGGCGTCACAAAAAAGCTCAGCGACACAATCAACCTCGGATGTAGCTTGCTCGCCTACGGTGCGCTCGAGGACGAGGAAGCCGACGTGCCTGCGACCTCGGCCGCACAGGTGCTCGAGGTGCTTCATCCTTGTGACGCCATCGCCGTGATCCGCACGCAGATGGATCCGCCGTTGCCGTATTGGTCCGGCCAGCATGTGGAGGTGCGCACGCCGCATACTCCGCAGCTGTGGCGGGCGCTTTCCCCGGCGATTCCTTTTAACGAGGACGGTTTGGTGGAGTTTCACGTCCGCGCCGTCGGGCCGTTTTCTCGCGCGATCGTGGAGGGCTCCCAGCCCGGCGAGCAGTGGGTGGTGGCCAATCCATATGGCGACCTGCAGATTTCGGGCGAAAAGCCGGTGGTGATGGTGGCCGGGTCCACGGGTTTGGCGCCGGTGCGGGCTATCCTGCTGGACCTCATCCAGTCGGAGGAGCGCCCGCCGATGGTGCAGCTGTTCTTCGGCGCACAGAACCCGGATGAGCTTTACGAGTGGCAGGGCCTGGTGGGCTTCGAGGATGCCTTCGATTGGCTGGATTTGTACCTGGTGGTGCAGGAGGATGCGCCCTCCCCGGAGGACTTCGAGGCTTACACGGCGCGCGGCCTGGTGGGGGATGTGGCCGCCGAGCGCGGTTCGTGGCGAGATGCCGAGGTGCTGATCACGGGTGGTCCGGAGATGAAGCGCCACACCGTGGAGGCTTTCCTCCGCGCCGGCGCGAACCGCGAGCAGCTGCGTTTCGACGTGCCCTAGCTGCTTCGGCCGCTCCTGCTACTTCAGCTGCTGAGCTTCCTCCACGTCACCGACCAGATCGACTCCCACGCCGAGCTCGCGGTCGGTGTGGTGGCCTTCCAGCACGGGCAGGTTCTTGCGCACCTTGTCCACGTAGTTCGGGTCGATGTCGATGGTCAGCACTTGGGCGGCGTAGCCGGTCTCCGCCAGCCGGGCGCCGTTCGGGCCAATGGCCACGGAGTGGCCGATGCCGGTGGGACCATCCGCAGTACCGTAGCGCTCCGGCGAGCCCGGGCGCGCCATGCCCGCGGCGATCAGGTAGCTGGCGGAATCCAGCGCGCGAGCCGCGGTAAGCTCGCGCCACTGCTCCAGCTTGCCTGGCCCATCAGCCCAGCTGGAGGGCACAACCATCACCTTCGCACCCGCGGCTGCCATTGCCACGAAGTGGCCGGGGAAGCGGATGTCGTAGCAGGTGGCCAGCCCCACTCCCACGCCGCCGACGTCGATAACCACCCGGCGCTTCCCCGGCTTGACGGTATCGGATTCGCGGTAGCCGAAGGCATCGTAGGTGTGGATCTTGTCGTAGTGCGTCACGTAGTCCGGCCCTGCGACCAGCAGGGTGTTGTTCACTCGACGGAACTGGTTGGCCTCCGGAGAATCGCTGGGCTGCTCCTCGACCAGCTGCCCGCTCGGGGTGCGGTAGACCGTATCGGCCGGGGTGAACATGCCGACAACGGCGGTGGTGCCGTGCTTCTTGGCCGTGTCGATAATCGCCTGGGCGAAGGGCCCATCCAGCGGTTGGGCGACGGTATCCAGCCTCCCGCTATCGAAGGGGAACATGGCCGCCTCGGGGAAGACGACCAGGTCGGCACCATTTGCCGCACCGGACGCGATGTACTTCAGGATGCGAGCCAGGTTGGCTTCCACGTCCGGTTCGGCATTCATCTGGATGACAGCGATACGCATACAGTCCACCCTAGCGACATTGCCGACATCGCGCCCCCCTTTTCATAGGGGCATCTCGCTGGCTCTGTGGATAAAGCTGAGTTATCCACAGCCCCTAATTCTTTTTCTTTTGTGACGCCCCTAGCCTCCCTACACTCACTCCCAGAAAGCAGGTCGCGATCTCCAGGGGGTAAGCACGTGAACTATTCGACGATGGGATTTTTGGATTATCTGGACACAATGGCGCTGGATACAGCGGCGGTCCATAGGCGCTGCGAAGTGATTAACGAGAACGGAGTGCAGTGCGCCTCGGCTGGCTATTCGGTCGCCAATGCATCGGCACCGGACATTCCGGGCGGCGCCACCACGCGGGCCATCGATACGGCCGCCGACAGGCTCCACGCAGCATTCACGGGGTTCGGCCGCCAGCTGGCGAACATGGGCCGCACCATCGGCGTGTACGCCGACAACGTAACCACCGCCGACGCTGACGGCTCGGATGCCTTCGCGGGGGCCAGCCGATGATCAGTACAGCAGCCAACACAGTCACCGTAGACGCCCTAAAGGGCGCAAATGTAGAGGCCCTGCGCTCTGCCGCCGACCTCTTCACCCGCAATGGCGAGAAAACCTCTCGCAACGCGGCGGACGCCCGGGAGCAGGCCAAGTGGGGCGCAGACTGGTCCGGGCAGGCCGCGGACGCCGCCGGCCACGCCACCGATTCCGCCGCGAACCAGCTGGATACCGCCGGTTTCAGCAGCAGCACCATCGGGCAGGTGGCAGACACCCACGCCGACGTGCTGGGGCCCACCCGGTCTGTGGTGCGCACGACCGTGGGGTTGGCTCGCGGGGCATTAATGTCGGTGCACCAGGACGGGGAGGTCTCAGCCCGCCACTTAGCCCTCATCCCGGGCATTGGCGAGGCCGCGCAGAACCTGGCGCTGGTGTTGACCAATATTCTGCGGGGGGCTCTTCAGCTGGCCAGCGTGCTGGATCGGGTGTCCGGCACCGCAATCTCCGCGATCAGCGGCACGGTTGTGCCTCCCCGAAGTGATGTTGGGGTCGGTGAAGTCGAGGGGGCGTCATCAATAAAGGGCCCCCAAAACCTGCCTCCGGTACAGAGGGTCGATACGCCGCACGGGCCGGTGGTGACGGTGGGTGATGCCGAGAGCGCCGACGAGGTGATTACGCTGGTCAGCGGCGTGGGGTCAAGCAGTGCGGACGCACTAACGCGCACCGAGGCGTGGGCGCGGGCAACGGCTGCGGATGCGGCGGCGCACGGCAGGAACGTGGCGGTGGTGGCGTGGCATGGCTACTCGGCTCCGGGGGATCTGCCCGGCGCGATCTCCCGGGCGCCGGCGAAGGAGGCCGCTACGGCATTGCGGGAGCACCAACGCCAGCTACGCGAGCGCCACCCTGACGCAAAACTGCAGGTGGTTGGCTATAGCTACGGTTCAGTTGTGGTCGGGGAGGCCACAGCGAAAGGCAGCGAGGGGCTCACCGCCGACGAGGTGCGCTTCTGGGGCAGCCCCGGCGTACACGCACGGCACGCCGAGGAGCTGAAGCTAAACACACAGCTGGACGAACGGCCAGACGCACAGGGCAGTCACGGCCAAGTCATCAACGAACATGTGCCCGGCGACATGATCCGGCTGACCACTACCTCGGGCTTTGGAGTGCACGGTAAGGATCCCGCGTCGCCAGACTTTGCACCAGACTCCCGCAGCTGGAGCGCCTACGGCTGGGGCCGGATCCTCGATCTTTACCTCATAAGCCGCGGGGAGACCGACGCCCACAGTTCCTACATGTGGTCCCCGGAGGTGAATGCGCGAAGTTAATGTGCGGAGCTAACCCGCGAAATTAACGTGCGAAATCAGAGTGCGCACTCCATCTCCAGCAGCCCCCTTTTGGTCTCCGTGCCGCCCCGGTACTGGCCGAGGCTCCCGTCGCTGCGGATCACCCGGTGGCAGGGGTACAGGATCGGCAGCGGGTTGCGCGCGCACGCCGAGGCTGCGGCACGCACCGCGCGCGGATTGCCCGCCAACGCCGCCAGCTGGGTATATGTAATGGTCTGCCCGTACGGGATCTGCGCCAGGGCCTGTGTCGCCCGGCGCCGGAAAGGAGTGGCCACGCCACTGAAGTCCACGGGCACGGTGAACTCTCGTCGCTCTCCCGCGAGGTACTCCCCCAGCTGCCTCGCAGCCTCCTCCAAATGCTGAGCGGCCGCGCCCTCGGCAGCCGGCAGCTCCCGCCCCCACCACTCACCTGCGCAAGTATCCCACTCAGCTGCGCCACTGCATTGTCGCAAGGGCGCAAACTCTATGGCCATCAATCCCCGTTCCGTGGCGAGCGCCAACAGCTCACCTCCGGGGAAGAACTCAAACTCCAGCACTGCCCTACCTATCTGGCCTGCCACTAGCCTTCGCCGCCCAGCTCGCCCGTCAGGCGCGTATGGAATGCCGAGGAGAACTCATTCATACCCACAAATTCCACCGTCTTGCCACGCTGCCGGTACTTGTTCTCAATGGTGTCTAGCGCAGCCACCGAAGAAGCATCCCAAATGTTGGACTTAGAAAAATCAATTACAACCCGATCTGGGTCCTGCGCATACTCAAACTGCGTGGTGAGGTCGTTGCTAGACGCAAACAGCAGCTGCCCCTCGACCGTGTAGCGGGCCAAAGCTGCGGCGTCATCAACCTCGCGCCGTACATCGATCAGGTGGGCCACGCGGCGCACAAACATCACGCTCGCCGTCAGCACACCCGCCACCACGCCAATCGCTAGGTTATGGGTGGCCACAACCACCACAACGATGATCAACATCACAATGGTCTCGCTTTTCGGCATCCGCTTCAACGTCGACGGTTTAATCGAGTGCCAGTCGAAAGTGCCCACAGAGACCATGACCATCACCGCGACCAGCGCCGCCATCGGAATGATCGCCACGATGTCCCCCAACACCAAGAGCAGGAGGATCAAGAAAACGCCCGCCATGAAGGTAGAAATGCGAGTCCTCGCGCCCGACGCCTTCACGTTGATCATTGTCTGGCCGATCATCGCGCAGCCGCCCATTCCACCGAAAAGGCCGGAAGCAATGTTTGCAATGCCCTGGCCGAAGCTCTCGCGCGTCTTGTTGGAGTGGGTATCGGTGATCTCGTCCACCAGCTTCGCCGTCATCAGAGACTCCATCAGCCCCACCAGCGCCATCGCGAAAGCAACGGGAGCGATGATCTGCAGAGTCTCCCATGTCCACGGCACCTGGGGGATGAACAGCTCCGGCAAGTTGCGCGGCAGCTCACCCTTATCGCCCACCGTCGGCACGGAAATGGAACAGACCACCACCAGCACCGTAACGACCACGATGGAAACGAGCGGCGCTGGAATTGCCGTGGTTAACTTCGGGAAAAACACCAGCAGCAAAATCCCCAGGGCCACCAGCGGGTAAACCAGCCAAGGCACATCAATGAGCTCCGGGATCTGCGCGGAAAAGATCAAGATAGCCAGGGAGTTCACGAATCCGACCATTACGCTCCGCGGGATGAAGCGCATTAGCTTCGCAACTCCCAGAACCGCCAACACGATTTGGAACACACCCGCCAACAACACAGTAGCGATCAGATAGTCCATGCCATAGTTCCGAGCAATTGGTGCGACCACCAACGCCACCGCACCTGTCGCAGCGGAAATCATGGCCGGGCGACCGCCCACAAAGGCAATGGTGATCGCCATGACGAAAGCCGAGAAAAGCCCCACCTTCGGATCCACTCCAGCGATAACGGCGAAAGAGATCGCCTCCGGGATCAGCGCCAGCCCCACCACTAGCCCGGCGAGCATTTCCCGAACCAGGATCCGCGGGGTTGTCAGCGCGACCTTCAGTGACGGGTCCGGCCGATACCGGTCCGGATCTTCTGTGCTCCTCATCACTTCAGCTGCCAAACCAAGCACCCCTCTAAATCACGAAAGAACAATCAATGTTATACCGGCACCATATGTATCGGCGCCATACAGGCTGCGCTTTCCACTCCACTGCACCAGTCGATCGAGCTCGCAGTAGAAGCCGACCGCCTGGGAGTGAACGGCGCCTACTTCCGCGTCCACCACTTCGCACCCCAGCAGGCCGCCCCCATGCCCCTACTATCCGCCATCGCCGCCCGCACCAAGAACATCGAGGTCGGCACCGGCGTGATCGACATGCGCTACGAAAACCCCCTTCACCTCGCCGAAGAGTCCGCCGCGCTGGACCTCATCGCCGACGGCCGCATCGCCCTCGGCGTTTCCCGCGGAGCCCCCGAAGCCGTCGAACGCGGCTGGGAAGCCTTCGGTCACACCGGCTCCACCGACCCTCGAGGTGCGGACATCGCGCGCGAGCATTTCCTGCGCTATCTAGCCGCCATCCGCGGGGTAGGCATGGCCACCGCCCACTCGGCGGAGAAGCAGTACCCGCACATGTACACACCCAGCGCCTCCATCCCCGTGCTTCCGCACTCCCCTAACCTGGACCGTCGCGTCTGGTGGGGCGCGGGCACGCGCGAAACGGCCAAGTGGGCGGGGCAGGTGGGCGTCAACCTCATGAGCTCCACCCTCCTCACCGAGAGCAACGGCGACAGCTTCGGCCGAACCTATATTGGTGAACCCGACCAGCTCATCGAGGATATTCTTAATGACGCCGCAGTGGCCGCGGCCGACACGTTGATGCTCACTATCCCGAATCAGCTGGGCGTAGAGGCCAATGTTCGCCTGTTGAAGAACTTCGCCACCCACGTTGCACCTTCGCTGGGCTGGGAGCCGAGCACAGCCGAGGACAACTAGCGAGAGCTAGCACCAGAAACCCCAGCCGGTTGGTCTAACCAGTGGGCACGTTGTACGGTACTAACCGTGAATATCTCTAATAATGGGGATACCCCATCTACTCAGGATGCTGCCGAGGCTTACCACCCGCAGGCCTCCACTGCCGAAGTGCTGGTCAAGGACGACCCACGCACCGTCCGCATGGGCACGCTCGTCAGCCTGATCATCGGCTCCACCGTCGGCGCCGGCATCTTCGCGCTGCCGCAGAACATTGCGTCTGTCGCCTCGCCGGGTGCCGCCCTGATCGGCTGGGGCATCACCGGCATGGGCATGCTGTGCATCGCCTACGTCTTCCAGGCTCTAGCACTGCGTAAACCGCACCTGGATTCTGGCGTGTACTCCTACGTGCGTGCCGGCCTGGGTGACTTCGTCGGCTTCGCCTCCGCGTGGGGCTACTGGCTGGGCACCATCATCGCCCAGGTGGGCTACGCGACGCTGTTCTTCGGCTCCCTGAGCTTCTTCTTCCCCATTTTCGGCGGCGATCATCCGCTGGTGCAGTCGATCTGCGTATCAGCTCTCACCTGGGGAATTTTCCTGATTCTTTCCCGCGGCGTGCGCCAAGCGGCGATCATGAACGTCATCACCACAGTGGCGAAGATCCTGCCGATCCTGGCGTTCCTGGTGCTCGTGGCCTTCGTCGGCTTCAACACGGACGTGTTCACCTCCGACTTCTGGGGTCGCGCCGCCACCTTCGGTGAGAACCAGGACCAGGCGCTTTCCCTCGGCGACCAGGTTAAGGGCATGATGCTGTTCACCGTGTGGGCCTTCATCGGCGTGGAGGGCGCTTCCACCTACTCGAAGCGCGCACGCCACCGTAAGGATGTTTCCCTGGCCACCTTCCTGGGATTCGTCTCCGTGTTTTTCCTGCTCACCGCCGTGAGCTTCCTGTCCTTCGGCGTGGTCTCCCGCGAGGAGCTCGCCGCGATGGGCGATAACTCCATGGGCACCGTCCTGGAGCACGTCGTCGGCCCGTGGGGTGCTGGCCTGATCTCCGTCGGCCTGTGCATCTCCGTTCTGGGCGCCTACGTCTCCTGGCAGATGCTGTGTGCCGAACCGATCACCCTGATGGCTCAGGATGGGCTGCTACCGAAGGCCGTTGGACGCACCAACGACATGGGCGCCCCATACGTCTCGCAGTTCCTGTCCGCCGTGGTTATCCAGGCGTTCATCATCATCTTCTACCTGAACGAATCCACGTACACCACGATGGTGCAGCTGGCTACGTCCCTGTACCTGGTGCCTTACGTGTTCTCCAGCCTGTACCTGCTGTTCCTGGCCACCCGTGGCCATGGGTTCAAGCACCCGGACGCAGGCTCGAAGTTCGACATCTCCGGCCCGGAGGTCAGCAAGAAGACCAACCGCGGGCACCTGCTCATCAGTATCGTAGCTTTCGGCTACTCCCTCTGGCTGCTGTACGCCGCCGAGCTGCAGTTCGTCCTACTCGGAACGCTGCTGATCGTGCCCGGCCTGGTGGTCTACGTCGCCACCCGCATCAAGGCCGGCGGGCGCGTGTTCAACGCCTTCGAGTGGGTCATTAGCGCCCTCGTCGTGGCCTCCGCCCTCGGTGCTTTGTACCTGATCGCCACCGGCCAGATCAGCCTCTAGTTACCGCCGCTTCTGCCGGTCCCACAGGACCACAGAGGTAGAGCGCGGGACGTGCACAATCTCACCGCGAGAGCGCCCTCCCGCGCCCTCGCCCCGCTCCACGCGGGCCTGCATCTCCGCCAGGCGGCGGCGCAGTGCCGCGTTTTCTTCTTCCAGCTCGTCCAGCCGGTTCTGCTGGGCGATGATCGTCTTGATGCCTGCCAGGTTCACACCCTCCTCGTGGGAGAGGCGCTGGATCTCCTGCAGCTGCTCAATATCCTCGCGCGAGTAGCGACGGCCGCCGCCACTGGTGCGTTGGGGCGTCACCAAACCCATCCGGTCATACGTGCGCAGCGTCTGGGCGTGCATTCCGGTAATCCGCGCGGCGACGGAGATCACGAAAACCTCGCGCTCGCCGCCGTTCTTGCCTTTACTCATCAGTTACCCTCCCATCCTTCGCGAGGGTCGAATCCGGAGCGCTTTTCCTCTTCCGAGTACTTGCGCAGCGCGCTCATCGCACCCTCGTCAAGGTTCTTCGGCACGGCCACCTTCACGGTTACCAGCAGGTCGCCGCTAGCTCCGTTGCGCTTGTTCACACCGTGGCCGCGCACGCGCAGCGTGGTGCCGTCCTGCGTGCCGGCGGGGATGCGCACCCGCACCTTGGAGGCCAGGGTCGGCACCGTCACCGCTCCGCCGAGCACCAGCTCGGGGTAGCTCACCGGCACGGTCAGTTTCAGGTCGTCGCCGTCGCGACTGAACACCTTGTCGGGCTTCACGTGCACCGTCACGAACAGGTCGCCAGCCGGCTTACCGCGCTGCCCCGCCGAGCCCTGCCCGGCCAGGCGCACCTTCTGCCCGTCGACCACGCCCGCAGGCACGCGCACGGTAATCGTGCGGGACTGAGTAGTCCGCCCCGTGCCGGAACAATCCGGGCACTTGTCCTTAATCACCGAGCCAGTGCCAGAACAATCCGGGCACGGGCGGGAGAACCCAAAGGCTCCCCTATTCTCGCTGACCATGCCACTGCCGCTACAGGTGCCACAGTTCTGTGGCGAGGTGCCCGCCTTAGCGCCCGAACCGTGACAGTTTTCGCACGGTTCGGGCTTGGTCAGGCGGATCGGCACGGTCACACCCTTGGTGGCCTCGCGGAATTCGAGGGTCAGCTCCGTCTCCACGTCCGCCCCGCGGCTGCGCTGGGTGCGGCGTCCAGCCCGGCCACCCCGGCTACCCCGGCTACCGAATCGGCTGCGGGAGGCGCCAGCGGTCGGATCGTCGCCGAAGAGTCCGCTGAAGACATCCCCGAATCCGCCACTGGCGGCGTCATTTCCAAAAAGATCAGAGACATTAAAGCCGCCGCCACCAAAGCTTGTGCCACCTGCACCGCCGAAGCTCGAGTAAGCCCCGCTAGCGAGCATCTGCTTCAGCTCGTCATACTCCGCGCGCTTTTCCTTGTCCCCCACCACGCTGTACGCTTCGGAAGCCTTCTTGAAACGCTCCTCCGCCGCCGTGTCTCCCGGGTTCGCGTCCGGATGATTCTCGCGGGCGATCTTGCGATAAGCTTTCTTGATCTCCTCTGCCGATGCGGTGGAGGACACGCCGAGGTCTCTGTAATAATCCTTCTCGGCCCATTCACTGTGCGCCATGTGTCGCTCCTTCCTTATTGCGCTGTTCACGCGGGGTGTCAATACTCAACCTTGAGTCTACCGCGCTGAACTTTCGTTATCTAATCTTCTTTAACGACGCCCCCACGTATTTATTCCCTCCCCACATCACTTCGGGCCTTGCAGCGTGCATTACCGGAGACTTGCAGCAGGCTTTGCCGAAGACTTGCCAGCCCGAAACTAGCTAGGGTGGGAGTCATGGCACCTAAGAAGCGCAACTGGTTGAATCGGATCTTCGGCTCGCACGATGCATCACACCACACCCCGCAGGACGCATTGCAGGCCACCCCGCAGAACGCAGGGGGCGACCCCGTGCCCACAGAGCCCGGCCCGCAGGACCCGCCGGTGCCGCTGCCCCGCCTGGATCTGCACCAATCGACGGCGCTGATCCGGCAGATTGTGCGAACACTTAACGGGTTGGGCTACGGCGCAACCCCCACGCCCGAAGTCGTGTACTACAGCAAGCCCGAGCACATTCAGAAGCCGCTGAGCTACCCAGGCCCCACGCCCGGACCCTACGGCGGGCGGCTCCCCGCGCCGGACTATGGCGAGGGTGCGCGCCTGGGGCTCGAGAACATCGCGAAGCAATGCGCCAATGCCGAGGATTTCGGCAGGGACATGCCTGTGCTGGTAGAGCACTTCGTCAATAGTCTGGTCGGGCCGGCTGCCAGCTCGGAGCGGGATTTGCTTTCGCTCCCGGATGCGGAGTTCTACTCCCACTTGCGGGCGCGCCTAATGGCGATCGATCTTCTGCCGGAGCAGTCGCGGGCGGATGCGCTAGAGTTCAACCCGGATTCGCCAATTCGGCCCTATTCGGACGACCTGTGCATCAACCTGGTTCTGGATACACCAAACTCCGTTATGGCACTGAGCCCAGGTTCGCTGAACAATCGCGGCCCGATTGAGGACTTGTTCCGGATTGGCTACCGCAACCTCTGGCAGGAGCTGATCGATTCCGGCCTGGAGGCGCAGCCCGTTCAGGCAAGCGAAGACCGCCCCAACGAGCGCTTCTGGGCGATCGAAAGCGGCTCTTACTATGCGGGATCAGTGCCCCTGCTCATGAACGAGATCCTCGAACGCTACCTGCCGCAGATCGACCCTAGCGAAGGACTTGTTTTTTCCACGCCGCATCGCCACATCACCCTGGTTCGAGAAATGGGCGAAGGCACCGACATGCTGGGTTCCATCAAGATGATGGCGGCCGTGACCGCCCAGGAGTTCTCGCGGCAGGCGGGCGCACTGAGCCCACGCCTGATGTTTTCGCACATGGCTGAGATCACCACGTTCACCGACATCAAGGCGAAAGGTGACGGCAGGGCGGAGATCGACATTCAGCCCCCGGCGTACCTCATGGAGAGGATCAACCAGGGCAAGCGCTAGAACGGCGGTTGCGCTCCTAGAACGGCGGCTCGTCCTCCTGGTTGCGCTTCTGCTTCCGCTGGTTGTGCTCCACCACCTTCCGCGCTCGCTTCACTGCTCGGTGCCGGAAGGTGATTCTTCCCAGCGGGCCGTTTGGTGTGGTGATGACCGTGTGGCCATCTCCGAAGCTTGTCCAGGTTTCCTCCCCGTCGGGGTTGATTGTCACATCCCAGGCTCCCGTCGTTTTCGCATTGTGGTGTTTGGGGCAGAGGCAGTGGAGGTTTGAGGTGTCGGTTGGTCCGCCGTTCGGGGCGCCATCCGGCCCGCCGTTCGAGCTGCCCTGCACGAAGCGTTTGACGTGGTCTAGCTGGCATTTGTGCGCCGGGGTGTCGCAGCCCGGGAAGCGGCAGGTCCCATCCCGGCCTTCCACACTCGCGCGGATGAGGGGCGTCGGAGTATAGCCGGCAGTGGCGGCCTTCCCCGGAGCCTGCAGGTGGGTTATCCGCTCCATCCACTCCTTCGTGGCCAGCGGGTTGAGCCAGCTGCCGGCGGCCCAGATCTGCGCCTCCGGAGCATCCACCTGGCGGTACAGGTTTAGGTTCACCTCTGCGGTCGCACTCCCCCGCACCAGGCTCAAAAGCGCCCGCACCCTGGAACAATTCTGCTTGTTCCTCACGCTATCGAGCGCCTGAATCAGCTCCAGCCCCTCGAGCTTCGGGAGAGTCAGGTAGAACTCGGTGTAGTCGGCCGACCGGTCGTCGATAGCTAGTCGCGTTGCGGCGCCTAGGACCGCCAGGTCTTCGGTACTGACGCCCTCTACGTCTGAACCCATGCCGTCTGTGTCCCCTTCGCCGTCTGCACTAGCTGCGCCATCCGTGCCGGCACCCGCTGGCGAGGTCAGTTCGGCAGGATCGATCGGGCAGGCCAAGGGCTCGTGATCCATGACGATCTTCTTCAGGCGTTGGCGGATCGTACTCTGCCCAAGCATCGCCTGGTTAGGCCGAGTGGGTGAAAGTGCAGTGTAGACATCGGCTTCTACGGCGGAGATGTGGGCGTCACTAACAGCAACAAGGCTATGCGCGACGATCCGCCACAGCTCGATAGAGTATGCCCCGGTTTCCGCCAGCTCCACCAGCGATGGGAAGCGGCGGAAGGTGGTTCCGACATCGACGAGCTGGACCACTCGGAACTCCGGGAGGCCCAGGCGGACGCCCAGGCGGGTGGTCACGTCGGTGATGCATTCGTCCTCGTGAGGCGCGCACGCTAAGGCGAGGCGCGCGTGGTTGCGGTTGATGTCGCAGATTGCTGCGCTCATCGGGTCAGTGGGGTCGGTAACTTTCCAGAACGGCCCCTGGGGTTGGTCTTGCGGTTGGTTCCGTGGTGGGTCTTGTGGTGAGTATTGCGGCGGTCTGTCGGGTGGTGTGGGCTGGTCGAACATCATTCCCCTCCGATGATGGAAGTCACCAGTGTTCCGCAGCTCGTGCATCGTGGCCCGAATTCCGCGGCTCGTGTCCCGTGGTTTTCCGTACGCGATCAGCATAGAAAACGCCCCGGACAACCCCTTCAGAAGAACCTTCAATAATCGAACACCTGTTCGAGCGCCCTCACAAAAAGAAAGCCCCACAGCAAAAGCCATGGAGCTCTCTGGATCTAACTATTGCGGATCGCCAATGATGACCATCGCGTTGCGCAGCACCCGGTCACCCAGGCGGTAGCCGCGGCGGAGGATGGTGGCCAGCACCTTGTCGTCGCCACTGCTCGTGTCCTGCACGGCCTCGTGGCAGTTCGGGTCGAACTCGTCGCTTTCCTCGCCGAACTTCTCCACCTTCATGGAGGCCATCACAGACTGCAGCTTGTCCGACATGGACTTCAGCGGCCCGGTCAGGTCGCCGTGCTGCTCTGCCATCTCCAGGTCGTCTAGGATCGGCAGCAGCTCGGCGGCCACCTCGGCCTTCGCGCCGGTGATCACGCTCGCGCGGTCACGCTCCACGCGGCGGCGGTAGTTGGTGTACTCCGCCGTCACGCGCTGCAGGTCCTCGGTGCGTTCGGCCAGCTCGGCTTCGATGCTGTTGTTGTCTTCGGGATTGACGCCCTCAGCATCAGCCACGGCCGCCTCACCATCAGCCAGACCCTCGTCGACACCCTGCGCCTCAGCAGCTTCCGCGGCGGCAGCTTCGGCACTTTCGGCCGAGGTTGCCTCCGGGTCAGTGTTCTCCGGGGCGCCCGGGTCCTGATTCAGATCTTCAGCCATTACTTCTTATCATCCTCTGCGGAAGTGTCCTCGTCGACAACCTCGGCGTCCACAACGTTCGGGTCATCGTTTGCGGCGGAGCCTGCGTCCGCACCAGCACCAGCACCCTCGGCGCCGGCGGCTGCCTCAGCCTCGTAGATGGCCTTGCCCATCTCCTGAGACTCGGCGTTCAGCTTCTCCACTGCATCCTTGATGGCCTCGATGTCGTCACCCTTCAAAGCCTCGTCAACAGCCTTGGCTGCTTCCTCGACCTTGTTCTGGGTGTCCTCGTCGACCTTCTCCTTGTTGTCCTCGACGAACTTGCGGGTCTGGTATGCCATGGACTCTGCGGAGTTGCGGACTTCCTGCTCCTCGCGGCGCTTCTTGTCCTCCTCTGCGTGAGTCTCGGCATCCTTGACCATGCGGTCGATCTCCTCCTGGGACAGGCCGGAGCCTTCCTGGATCTTGATCGTGTTCTCCTTGCCGGTGGCCTTGTCCTTTGCAGAGACGGAGACGATGCCGTTGGCGTCAATATCGAAGGTGACCTCGATCTGCGGAACGCCACGCGGTGCCGGAGCGATGCCCGCCAGCTCGAAGGAGCCGAGCAGCTTGTTGTGCGCAGCCATCTCGCGCTCGCCCTGGAAAACCTGGATCTGCACGCTGGGCTGGCTATCCTCAGCGGTGGTGAAGGTCTCGGAACGCTTGGTCGGGATGGTGGTGTTGCGCTCGATCAGCTTGGTCATCACGCCACCCTTGGTCTCGATACCCAGGGACAGCGGGGTGACGTCCAGCAGCAGCACGTCCTTAACCTCGCCACGCAGCACGCCGGCCTGCAGGGCAGCACCCACGGCCACGACCTCGTCCGGGTTTACACCCTTGTTGGGCTCCTTGCCGTTGGTCAGCTCGGTGACCAGCTCGGAGACGGCAACCATGCGGGTGGAGCCACCGACCAGCACAACGTGGTCGATCTCGTCCACGCTAATTTCCGCGTCCTTCAGCACTGCCTGGAACGGGGTCTTGGTGCGGTCCAGCAGATCCTGGGTGATCTTCTGGAACTCGGTGCGACTCAGGGTCTCGTCCAGGAACAGCGGGTTCTTGTCCTCGTCCACCGTGATGTACGGCAGGTTGATGGAGGCCTGCTGGGAGCTGGACAGCTCGATCTTGGCCTTCTCCGCTGCCTCGCGCAGGCGCTGTAGGGCCATCTTGTCCTTGGTCAGGTCCACGCCGTGGCTTGCCTTGAACTTGTCGGCCAGCCAGTCGACGATGCGCTGATCCCAGTCGTCGCCACCCAGCTCGTTGTCGCCGGCGGTTGCACGAACTTCAACCACGCCGTCGCCGATCTCCAGCAGGGAGACATCGAAGGTGCCACCACCCAGGTCGAATACCAGGATGGTCTGCTCCTTGTCGCCCTTCTCCAGGCCGTAGGCCAGGGCGGCTGCGGTCGGCTCGTTGACGATGCGCAGGACGTTCAGGCCGGCGATCTGGCCGGCATCCTTGGTTGCCTGGCGCTGTGCGTCGTTGAAGTAGGCGGGGACGGTAATGACTGCGTCGGTTACGTCCTCACCCAGGTAGCTCTCCGCGTCCCTCTTCAGCTTCTGCAGGGTACGGGCGGAGATCTCCGGAGCGGTGTACTCCTTGTCGTCGATGGAGACCTTCCAGTCCGTGCCCATGTGGCGCTTGACGGAGCGGATGGTGCGATCCACGTTGGCTACTGCCTGGTTCTTGGCGGACTGGCCAACCAGCACCTCGCCGTTCTTGGCGAAAGCCACGATGGACGGGGTGGTACGGGATCCCTCGGAGTTGGCGATGACCTTTGCCTCACCGCCTTCCAGTACAGACACCACAGAGTTGGTGGTGCCCAAGTCAATTCCTACTGCGCGTCCCATATCAGTTCCTCCTATTGCTTCTGGGGCGAATAAAACCTATCGAGCCTTAGTCGAGCGGACTCAACTTCGCCCGTCTCTGCCAACCAGTATCCGCGTTTTTCGCGTCTAGTCAAGCTGACTTGAGTTCGTCTCACTCAACTCGCTCACATCTCCTACAACCCATGCCTGCTCAAAGTTGTTCCCACTTCGCTCAACTTTTTTTAAAAAAGCTAGAATTGTGCCCATGTCTTTCCTCAAACGCCTGGTTGGCCGTTCTTCCGGAACAGGTAATGACGCCAGCTCCTCCACCCCTCCCACCTCAGCCGAACCACCACATTCCCTGCGCCAACACTTTGCCGTCAGTGAACGGACGGAGGGCGATTCCAGCGAGTTCACGGTCTACTCTGTGGCCCCCATGGAGTTTGGAGGCGCGGGCGACACGGGAGATTACGACCCGCACACCACAGCAATTAAGGAGCTCTCCCCCGCACAGGCAGCAACGAAGGCCGTGCTGTACGTACTGCCCGGCGGGTTTGTGAACCCGATCAAGCAACGCAACTGGGACTTCGTCGCCCAGCTGGCAGATGCGGGCGTGCGGGTGGACATCCCCCTCTACGGCCTACTGCCCGAACACAACCACGCAGAGGCGCTACCGCTAATCCGCCGCTGCTATGAGCAGCTGGTGGCAGAACATGGTGCCAAAAACATCACCATTATTGGGGATTCAGCGGGCGGCGGGTTGGCACTGTCTGCTCTCGCTACTACCCCCGAGCACACCCAACAACTAGAGCCACCGGCGCGCCTCATCTTGAATGCCCCGTGGCTGGACATGGACCTCGCCAACCCGCGCATCCCCGACTTCGAGCCGAAAGATACAATCCTCAATCCCGTGCAGCTGCGCCGCCAGGGCGCACTGTGGGCGGGGGAAATCCCCACGGAGGATCCGCGGGTGAGCCCCCTGCACCTCACCGCCGACCAGCTCCAAGCAGCTTTCGGAGGCTCCGAAGTCACCCTCTACTGCGGCGACCGCGATATTTCGCTGCCAGACGTGGAGGAGTGGGCGTCAGCAATAAAGGAACAAGGACTCGCCACGACCCTCATCGTCGCGCGTGGCGAGCAACACATGTACCACCTCGGCAACACCCGTGCGGGCAAGGCAGCGCGGCGCGAGCAGATCGAGATCGCCAGCCGCATTTAAACAACACGAATGTTGCCTATTTCGGCAGGTCAACGCCAGCTCCACCCCAGGCCAACCCGGATCTAGAAAAGTTCAAAAATAGCCCCACGCCCTGCTAATCTGCCCCAGTAAGTAATTACTTCATACATAACTGGACTTGCGAGGAGCTTCACATGGACCTGCTGGCAGCAGGGCAGGCGACGTCATCCGATATCCCCTGGGGCATCACCGTCCCACTGGGCATCATTGGCGCACTGCTATCCCTCCCCGCCTGGGTGTTCTTCATCCGCGGCGCGGCGCAGATCTTTACCACGATCCGACTGGGCCAACCGGCGCTGAAGAGGACAGATAACCCCGCCGGCCGACTGATGAACCTGATCAAGGAGATCGTCGGTCACACCAAGATGGCCAAGAAGCCAGGCGTGGCAATCGCCCACTGGCTCGTCATGGTCGGCTTCCTGCTGGGAGCCATGGTGTGGTTCGAGGCCTACATTCAGATCTTCAACCCTGAAGGCGGCTGGCCCATCATCGGTGACTGGGCCGTGTACCACTTCGTGGACGAGCTGCTGGGCCTGGGCACCGTCATCGGTATCATCACGCTGATCATCATTCGCCAGAAGATCGGCGACAAGGACAAGAAGGCCCGCTTCTACGGCTCCAACTCCGGCGCGGCTTACTTCGTTGAGGCCGTTGTGCTGATCGAGGGCCTGGGCATGATGTTCGTGAAGGCATCCAAGATCGCCACCTTCGCCAGCTACGAGGGCGGCCACGCGGCCACCGACTTCTTCACCATGCAGCTGGCCAAGTTCCTGCCGGAATCCCCGCTGCTGGTCTCCATCTTCGCGCTGATCAAGCTGCTGTCCGGCATGATCTGGCTGTTCATCGTCGGTATGAACATCAAGTGGGGCGTTGCCTGGCACCGCTTCATGGCGTTCTTCAACATCTTCCTGAAGCGCAACGCCGACGGCCGCAACGCACTGGGTGCAGCGAAGCCGCTGACCTCCGGTGGCCGCATGCTGACCATGGAAAACGCAGACCCGGAGGAAGACTCGATCGGCGTTGGCAAGATCGACGACTTCACCTGGAAGGGCTGGATGGACTTCACCTCGTGTACCGAGTGTGGCCGCTGCCAGGAGCAGTGCCCGGCTTGGAACACCGCGAAGCCGCTGAGCCCAAAGCTGCTGATCACCAACCTGCGCGACCACGCCATCGAGTCTGCGCCGTACCTGAAGGCCGCACGTAAGGACGCCGCCCACGCAGGTGGCATGTTCTCCGGTGAGGCTACCGACACTGCCGTTCTAGACGATCCTTCTGTTGACGCCCACGCGGACATGCCGTTGCTGCAGCTGGTCGCTGCGGGCGAGATGGGTGTTATCGACCCCGACGTTCTGTGGTCCTGCACCAACTGTGGTGCCTGTGTGGAGCAGTGCCCGGTGGACATCGAGCACATCGACCACATCGTCGACATGCGCCGCTACCAGGTGCTGGTTGAGTCTGACTTCCCAACCGAGCTGGGTAGCCTGTTCAAGAACCTGGAGACCAAGGGCAACCCGTGGGGCCAGAACAACAACAAGCGCTCCGACTGGATTGAGAAGGCCAAGGAAGACGGCATCGAGGTGCCGGTCTTCGGTGAGGACATCGAGAACTTCGACGACACCGAATACCTGTTCTGGGTTGGCTGTGCTGGCGTGTACGACGACAACGCTGTAAAGACCACGCGTGCCGTCGCTGACCTGCTGTACACCGCCGGCGTGAAGTACGCCGTGCTGGGCGAGGGCGAGGGCTGTACTGGTGACTCCGCCCGCCGCGCCGGTAACGAGTTCCTCTTCCAGATGCTGGCAGAGCAGAACATCGAGATGCTGGATAACGCCTTCGAGGGCGTGCCTCCGAAGCAGCGCAAGATTGTTGTTACCTGTGCGCACTGCTTCAACACCCTGCGCAACGAGTACCCGGAGCTGGGCGGTAACTACCAGGTCGTCCACCACACCCAGCTGCTGAACAAGCTGATCCGCGAGGGTCGCCTGGAGCCGGTATCTGCACCGCAGAACGGCCGTCAGGTCACCTACCACGATCCTTGCTTCCTGGGCCGCCACAACAAGGTCTTCGAGGCTCCGCGTGAGCTGATCGGCGCTTCCGGCGCCAACCTGGTGGAGATGGAGCGCAACCGCGATACCGGCTTCTGCTGTGGTGCCGGTGGTGCCCGCATGTGGATGGAAGAGGATCTGGGCGAGCGCATCAACCTGAACCGTACGGACGAGGCTCTGGCCACCGGCTCGGAAGCCATCGCTATCGGCTGCCCATTCTGTAAGACGATGATGACCGACGGTGTGAACAACCGTCAGGCCGACATCGACAACAAGCAGGACCGCACCCAGGTTCTGGATATCGCCCAGATGTTCCGCGAGTCCGTCCTGGTCGACGGCGAGCTGCCGGCACCGAAGTCTCCGGAGTTCCTGGTTGCGCCTGAGCGTGGCTGGGTAGACGAGGAGAAGCTGGCCCGCGAGGAAGCCGAGCGCAAGGCCGAAGAGGAAGCCAAGAAGAAGGCTGCCGAGGAGAAGAAGCGCAAGGCTGAAGAGGCTAAGAAGAAGAAGGAAGCTGCTGCCGCCGCTGGTGGCGCGGCTGCTGCTGGCGGCGCTGCCGCTGCGGGTGCTGCTGCGGCGCCGTCCGCACCGAGCGCACCGGCAGCTCCGGGTGCACCTAGTGCTCCGTCGGCACCTTCCGCTGGTGCACCGGCTGCCCCGGGTGCTCCGGCAGCTCCGTCGGCACCTTCCGCTGGTGCACCGGCTGCCCCGGGTGCTCCGGCCGCCCCGGGTGCCCCAGCAGCTCCGGGCGCACCTGCTGCTCCTTCTGCACCTTCCGCTGACGCTCCGGCTGCCCCGGGCGCTCCGGCAGCTCCTGGCGCACCGGCAGCGCCTGCTGCTCCGGCAGCTGAGTCCAACGAGGCTGCAGAGGCCCCGAAGGCTGAGCAGGCCGCTCCGGCGGCACCGGCTGCGCAGCCGGCTCAGGATGGTGGCCCGATCAAGCTGAACGCCACCGCTCCGGGTGCCCCGGGCGCACCGGGTGCTCCTGCCGCCCCGGCCGCAGCTCCGGCTGCCGCCGCTGGTGCAGGTGCCGCTGCAGCCGGCGCTAGCGCCGCTGCAGCCGCAGCTTCCGACGACTCGGACCAGGCAGAGGCACAGGAAGCCGCACCGGAAGAGGCTGAAACTGAGTCCGCTGAGGCTCCGCAGGCCGCTCCGGCAGCTCCAACCGCACCGGCAGCACCGGCAGAGCAGGCAGCACCGGCGGCTCAGCCCGCACAGGATGGCGGTCCGATCAAGCTGACGGCTACCACTCCGGGTGCACCGGGTGCACCGGCCCCTGCAGCTCCGGCTGCAGCTGCTGCTCCCGCTGCTGCCCCGGCAGAGGATCCGAAGGCTGAGGCTCCGACCGAAGCACCTGCTGAGGCAGAGGCTCCGACCGAGGAGCCACAAGCTGAAGTTGAGCAGACTGAGGCCGAGCAGGCTGAAGCCGAACAGGCCGAGGAGGCTCCGGCAGAAGAAGCTCCGACTCAGCCAGCACAACCGACTCAGCCAGCACAACCGGCACAGCCGGCACAGCCAACCAACGATGCCGGTCCGATTAAGCTGACCAACATCGTCCCCGGCGCTCCGGGTGCTCCTGGCGCACCAGGCGCGCAGTAAAAGCGATTAGCTCACACGCTGAATAGCGGCGGCGGATCCAGCAGAACGCTGGATTTGCCGCCGCTTTTGCTTTCAGCACCGACGTGATGTCCCAAATCTTCCACTCTTGACGCTTCTCACTGAAATGACGACATCGTCAAAATGCCCTGACCTGCACGAAAGAGATAGTTATATAAACAGAGTGGAAGATTTGAGACATCCGCCCTCCAGCCAATCCCGGGGCTGGGAATGTACCCACGGCGCGCAATATCCTAGAATGAAATCCCATAGAAAGAACCCGTGCGCACAAGCCTCACGCCCACAGACAGAGGTAGGTTTCCATGACTGACGCTGATTCGAACGACAAGAACAACCCCCTCAACTCGGGGAAGTCCGTCAGCGACGCCGAAGAAACCTCCGTAATGAAGGCTGTCACCGACTCTGACCTAAACGCCGGTAGCACGGCGGCTGGCGCGGGGTCTGGTGGCGCGGCTGCTGGCAAAGCCTCGGGCGCGGCCGCTAACCCCAATACCCCAGAAGCCCAGGAGAACCCCGCAAACCCAGCCAACCCGGAAAACCCCGAGTCCCCGGAGACCCCAGAAGACCCAGAGAACCCAGACGAGCTGGAAGAAGAAAAGCCAAAATCGGG
Organism: Corynebacterium sp. ACRQK; assembly: GCF_022345965.1. Taxonomy (GTDB): domain Bacteria; phylum Actinomycetota; class Actinomycetes; order Mycobacteriales; family Mycobacteriaceae; genus Corynebacterium. Next base: position 97,715 of record NZ_JAKRMU010000007.1, on the reverse strand, counting down.
CCTCCGAAAGTTCTTCGGGATCATGCCTTTCTGGGCCTGGGTACTCACCCTAGGCCTGATCGCCACCATCATCGTCGCCGTCGGCGCCTTCACCGCCATGCGCTCCACGGAAACCGGCGCCCCCGGAAGCTCTAGCAACACTGAGCAGCTGAAACCCTCATACCCCAAACCCACCACCACCGGAAAATACGACAAAGACGAAACGCCGCCAACCCCAGACGCGGGCCCCGGCTACGGAGGCGGCAACCAGAACTACTACGCGCCCCAGGAGCCCGTGCAGACGGAGCAGGAAACCCCCACCGAGTCCGAATCCGAATCCGAAAGCTCCGAGCCGTCTAGCAGCACGAAGCCCTCTCGCCCGCCACGCGATAACGAACCGCGCCCCAGCTCGCCAAACCGAGGCACCCCTCGCCCCGGTGGCATCGGCGGAGATGCCGGTGGCAACCCCTCCCCCGGCACCGGCAACAACGGAAACGGCACCGGCAATGGCGCTGGCAACGGTCCTGGCAATGGCGCCCCGGACGACGACGAAAACGCCGCCCCGGACGACGACTAACCCTCCCGACAGCCACACCTCGACCGTCCGAACCGCGAGGGGGCGTCAATAAAAAACTATAAAAATAGCAAGCACAGTGGCACAATGGGGAGAATGAGTACCCCCAAACGCCCAAGCGAACTGCGCACGCTGGATCAATCGACGAAGCTGCAAAACGTCCTCTACGAAATTCGCGGCCCGGTGAACACCGAGGCGGAGCGAATGGAGGCCGACGGGCACCGCATCCTGAAGCTCAACACGGGCAACCCCGCGGTGTTCGGCTTCGAGGCGCCGGATGTGATCATGCGCGACATGATCGCCGCGCTGCCGACGGCGCAGGGCTACTCCACGTCGAAGGGCATCATCAGCGCCCGCCGCGCGATTGTCTCCCGCTACGAGGTCATCCCCGGCTTCCCCCAGTTCGACGTCGAGGATGTCTACCTGGGCAATGGTGTATCCGAGCTGATCACCATGACGATGCAGGCGCTGCTCAACGACGGTGACGAGGTGCTGATCCCCTCCCCGGACTACCCGCTGTGGACCGCCTCCACCTCCCTGTCCGGCGGCCGCCCCGTGCACTACCTGTGCGATGAGGAGAACGACTGGATGCCCTCCATCGAGGACATCAAGGCGAAGGTCACGGAGCGCACGAAGGCCATCGTGGTCATTAACCCGAATAACCCGACGGGCGCGGTGTACTCCCGTGAGATCCTGCAGCAGATCGTGGACGTGGCGCGCGAGCACTCCCTGCTGATCCTGGCCGACGAGATCTACGACAAGATCCTGTACGACGGAGCCCAGCACATCAACATTGCGTCCCTGTGCCCGGACCTGCTGTGCATCACCTACAACGGCCTGTCGAAGGCGTACCGCGTGGCGGGTTACCGTTCGGGCTGGATGGTGGTTACTGGCCCGAAGGGGCATGCGAAGGGCTTCATCGAGGGTGTGAATGTGCTGGCGGGCACGCGCCTGTGCCCGAATGTGCCGGCGCAGCATGCGATCCAGGTGGCTATTTCCGGCCGCCAGTCCATCGACGATTTGGTGCTGCCGGGTGGGCGCCTGCTGGAGCAGCGCAACGCCGCTTACGAGGCGCTGAACGAGATCCCGGGCGTGAGCTGCGTGAAGCCGATGGGTGCGCTGTATGCCTTCCCGCGCCTGGATCCGAATGTGCACGAGATCCACGACGACGAGCAGTTCATGTTCGACCTGCTGCGTTCGGAGAAGATCCACCTGGTGCAGGGCACGGGCTTTAACTGGCCGACCCCGGACCACTTCCGCATGGTCACTCTGCCGTGGGCTCGTGACCTACGCACCGCGATCGAGCGCTTGGGTAACTTCCTGGCTAGCTACCGGCAATAGCTGTTACAGGCTGGCGCCCCAGCTAGTTCTGGAAGTTCAGGTAGGCCTTGGAGGGGGTCGGGCCGCGCTGCCCCTGGTACTTGGAGCCCAGGGCGCCACTGCCGTAGGGGGCTTCCGCCGGGCTAGTCATGGTGAAAAGTGCCAGCTGGCCGATCTTCATGCCCGGGTAGAGGGCGATGGGCAGGTTGGCGGTGTTGGAAAGCTCCAGGGTGATGTGCCCGGTGAAGCCCGGGTCGATGAACCCGGCCGTGGAGTGCGTGAGCAGGCCCAGGCGGCCCAGGGAGGACTTGCCCTCTAGGCGGCCGGCCAGGTGGGCGGGAATGCCGAAGCATTCCAGGGTCGCGCCCAAGACGAACTCGCCGGGGTGCAGGATGAAGGCCTCGTCGTCGGGGACTTCCACCAGGGTGGTGAGTTCCTCTTGCGGCTGCTTCGGGTCGATGTGCGTGTACTTGGAGTTATTGAACACGCGGAACAGGCCGTCGAGGCGCACGTCGATGCTGGATGGCTGGACCATCTGATCGTCGTGGGGGTCGATCGTCAGCTCGCCGGAGTTGATGGCGGCACGGATATCTCGGTCTGAAAGTAACACGCTCTATAGCCTAGCGGGTGTGGGGCTGTGCGCAGCCAGCTAGCCGTGTACTAACCCCGGCCCAGCGCCAGGAAGTTCCAGCCCGCGGCCTCCCATTCCTTGCGCGGCAGACAGTTGCGGCCGTCCAGCACGGTGGAATTGTCACCGGCCACGAGCTTGCGGGCGGCTACCGGGTCGAGCTCCTGGAATTGCTTCCACTCGGTTGCCACGATTACGATCTCCGCGCCTTCGAGTGCTTCCTCTACGTTCGGCGCGTAGGTCAGCGTGGGGAAGATCTTCGCTGCGTTCTCCATACCCTGCGGGTCGTACACGGTCACGTTCGCGCCGCTCAGAGAGAGTGAGCCGGCCACGGCCAGGGCCGGCGAATCGCGCACATCGTCGCTGTTGGGCTTGAAGGCCGCACCGAGAACCGTCACGTTCCGGCCGATCAGGGAGCCGCCCAGCGTTTCGCGCGCCAGCTCTACTGTCTTCTCGCGGCGGCGCATATTGATGGCGTCCACCTCACGAAGGAACGTCAGCGCCTGGTCCGCGCCGAGCTCACCTGCGCGCGCCATGAACGCGCGAATATCCTTCGGCAGGCAACCGCCGCCGAAGCCCAGGCCGGCGCCGAGGAATTTGCGCCCGATGCGCTCGTCCATGCCAATCGCGTCGGCGAGTGCGGTGACGTCCGCGCCGACGATCTCGCACAGCTCCGAGACCGCGTTGATGAAGGAGATCTTGGTGGCCAGGAAGGCGTTCGCGGAGACCTTGACCAGCTCCGCGGTCGGCAAGTCCATGACCAGGAAGGGCGTGCCTTCCTCGAGTGCGGGGGCGTAGATCTCGCGGGCGAGGTCCTCTACCCGCTGCTGCTCGGCGCGGTCGTCGCTGTTGGAGCTATCGCCGCCGAGGCCGAGGACGATGCGGTCGGGGTGCAGCGTGTCCTTCACCGCGTGGCCTTCGCGCAGGAACTCGGGGTTCCACGCGATGGTGAGTCGGGCATTGTTTGGGGACGCCGCCACGATCTCATCCGCCTTCTGCTGCAGCTCGTGCGCAGTGCCGACCGGGACGGTGGACTTGCCGAAGATGGTGTGATTGCCCTTGGCTAGTGGGGCAAGCGTTTCGATGACGGCATTTACATAGGTGGTGTCCGCGGCATAGGAGCCCTTGCGTTGCGGGGTACCCACGCCGATGAAGTGGACATCGGCGAACTCAGCGGCTTCGGCGTAGTCGGTGGTGAAGCGCAGGCGGCCGGCTTCGATGTTGCGGGTGAGGATCTCCGGCAGGCCGGGCTCGAAGAAGGGGACGCGCCCTTCTGAGAGAGCTTGGATTTTCTCCGGGTCAACATCGACTCCGAGTACGTCGTGGCCCATTTCGGCCATACAGGCGGCGTGGGTTGCGCCGAGGTATCCCGTTCCAAAGACTGTCATACGCATAGCAGGCAAATCTACAATTGACAGGTGAACAGGAAGTGACCTTCAGGTGATCTTGCGGGCAGTTCTAGGTTAACGGGGTTTAAGTGCGGGTGAACGAAAACTGAGGTGGGACTGTGCGCCGAATAGTCGCGCCTTCCCTCAGATTCTAAGAATCTCGAGCAGACACACCCCTTTCACCCCCTTAATTCACCCCCTAATGTGAAGCAGGCACAAAGAGTTCATATCGACATAACTTTATGCATATACCTGGGGGAATGACGTGGGATTCAGAAAAAGTTCCCAAGGACTTTACCGTAAGTGACACATATCACCAAGAAGGACGCTCCCCTACTTAGCGAAATCCTAAATTCCCTGTTAAGGTTGCTATCTGTTAGGACTTGCCAGCGTTTCAACAGCTTCGTAGCCGGAATCTCTCATGGAAAAGTGAGCGGCGATCAAGGAGCCAAGAGAAACTTAAGTGAAGTCCTTGACTTCGAACCACTCACACTTACAGAAAGGCATTTCAGATGCGTAAGTTCCGCAACGCAGCTCTGGCTGTTGCTACTGCTACCACCGTTGCCATCTCCGGCGTTTCCGTTGCTTCCGCTCAGGAGAACCAGAACGACACCCCGGCTTCGTCCCTCTCCGGCTCCTCCGACCTGAAGGAGAAGCTGGGCTGGTGGGATGACTTCACCGGTGACCAGGTCGGTAACTGGCTGAACCCGAAGTACGACGGCGAGGACAAGAATGACCTGCCTCTGTGGACCAAGATCTTCGTCGGTGGTGGCATCGCTGCTGCAGCTGCTTCCGTCCTGGGCCTGATCGTTGCTCCGGCCTACAACTTCCTGAAGTACAACGGCTTCCTGGGCTAATCCAGAGCTGCAGTTTTCTTACATCACACGATTTCTAAGGAAAAGGATTCCTAACATGAAGAACTTCCGCAAGGCCGCTCTGGCCATCGCCACCGCTTCCTCCGTTGCACTGGCTGGCACCGCTGTTGCTTCCGCTGAGACGCACCAGAACCTGTCCCCGATCTACGGCTCCTCCGCTGAGGCTAACGAGAACGTCGGCAAGGCGCTGAACACCGGCGACAAGGTTCACGGCGCTAACCTGTGGGGCCCGGAGCAGATTGACAACCAGCCTGGCTGGTGGATCCTGACCAAGACCCTGACCTTCACCGCTGTTGTTGGCGCTATCGCTGGTGTTGGCATCGCCATCGGCAACTACCTGAAGAACCAGGGCATCATCATCTAAGACCTGTTAGAGCTTTAAGCTCCGGGCTTTGGTAGCCAAAGGGGGCGGGAACGGATATTCGTTCCCGCCCCCTTTTCGCATGTGTACAACACCTGTTGGGCGCGCGCTGCTCCGCGCGCCAGGCCTAGGGCCAGTCAACTAGCCCCTACTTACAGCTCACGATCGGCTGCGGGTCGTAGACCGTGCGCTGGGTCTCGCGGGAAAGCTCCTTGCCCTTCAGGTCCTTCACCACGCGAGTGTCGGTGATGGTGAAGCCCGGCGCGCCGGAGGATGGCGAGCAGTCGTCACCGTCCAGTTCCATCTTCTTCGGCGAGGTCGGATTGGTGCGCTCGCCCGGGATCGATTCCACATCCACCTGCTTCACACCGTGCAGACGCACAGTGATGGAATCCCCGCTCACGTCCGTGGTGATGCGCACCGGCGTATCGAACGGGTTCTTAAACTTCAGGTCGATCGCACCCTCATACACGGTCGCCTCACGGCCGGCCGGGTAGCGGGAGATGTAATAGGAGTGCGGGGTGTGCGCCACGTCCTCCATGCCCGCGAAGTACGAGGCGTTGTACAGCGTAGTTGCGAACTGCGAAATACCACCGCCGACCGCCTTGCCGGCGTGGCCATCGATAATAATGCCGGACTCCACAAAGCCCTGCGCAGTACCGCGCGGGCCGGTGTGACCATCTAGAGAGAACGTCTCCCCCGGCAGCACAATCGCGCCATTCACCATCTCCGCCACGCGGCGAATGTTGGTACCCGAAGGGCCGCTGAAACCGCCAGTGGTGAAGGTGCCCACAACATCGTCAAAGTGGGCCTTCTTCGCCTGCTCGGTTGTGTACTCGGCCTTCTTGTCCTCGTACACAACCTCGTGGTCGCGCTTCTTCTTATCCAGCGCCTTGGCTTGCAGGTCGCCTAGCGTTTCCTTCCACTTAATGATCACACCATCCTTGGAAGGCACCACAGTGATGTCATCGCCGTGGAATTCGAAGCTCGCGTCGCGGTACTCCACCTCAGTGCTGGAAAGCTGCTCGCTCAGGATCTCCTGCGCCTTCTCCGTGTTCCACTCCGGCATGAACTCGCCACCGTCTACCTTGAAGGTCAGGATTTCGTGCCAGTTCTGCGGAGTGATCACACCATCGACCTTGTCGCGTCCGTGGAACACCAGGTTCTTCGCCGTCGCCGGCTTTACGTACTGCTTAGCGGCGCGCTCGGCGGCGTCCTTATCCGCATCCGCCGGGGTGATCGTGGCCTCCACGTTCACGCGCCCATCGGTGTTCAGCCAGTTTTCCCTCACCTCGGTATCCAGCAGCGCCCGATCCACGGTCTGCCCCGGCTTGTCCTCCTTAACATCCGCCTTGCCGTCAGCACCGACGGACAACTTGGCGTTTTCCGCGTCGCGGGTAAGCTCCCGCTCCACACGGCTCAGGGAACGGTTCAGCCCCTCGTCCGTAATCTTCGAGATAATGCCCACTTCGCGGGTCTCGAAGAAGGAACGGATGCGAGTGATCGGGTTCAGCGGCTGCTGGCCCGCCTGGTCCACCGTGGCACCCCAGTCCACCTGCATGCCGGACTTGGCGGGCTCGATGGTGGAGCTCATGTTGCCCGCCAGAACCGTCACCGGCTGGCGGGTGCGTTCGCCCAAGTCATTGCGCAGTCGCTGCTCCGCCTGGGATTTATCCACACCACTGATGTCCACGCCACCGACGGTCACGCCGCGCGGCACCTTGCCCTCACTCATGGCCAGATCCACGCCGTAGAGGAGACCCCCCAGGCCGATCAAGCCGACGAAGAACCACGCCCACCACGGAATGCCGCGGCGCTTGCGTGGCTTGACGGGCCGACGGCTCCGGTTAGTCTGATCCTGAGAATTCACGCAGGTTAGTGTATCGCGAATCCCCCGAACAGGGAATTCTTTTACTCCGTTACACAGGTGCGATTCACAGAATCGCGCACATGATCCTCAGGGATCCGCCCTTCGTCGATCGCCACGCGGATGGCCTCCACCACATCGGGAATCTCCACGGCTCCCGCTGCGGCAAGCGCCACGTCCGCTCCCGCCTCCAGTGCGGCCACGGCTGCCTCCGGGCCGGGGTAACGATCCGTCACGGCCTTCATGCCCGTTAGGTCGTCGGTGTAGATCACGCCGTCGAAACCTGGGGCGTCATGCCTCGGACCATAACCGCCCTCCCGCAGCAGCCTGTAGGCCGCAGGGTTCACCGAGGACGGCAAAGACTCACCCAATCCCGGCACCTCCACGTGGCCAACCATCACGGCCATGCCCTCAACATCCACCAGCTCGCGGAAAGGCAGCAGGTCGTTGCCCTGCATCTGCTCCAGCGGCGGGGTGGTCACGGCACCCATGTGCGAATCACCCGTGGCGTGGCCGTGACCCGGGAAGTGCTTCAGCACTGGGGTCACTCCCGCCTGCTGCAAGCCCTCCGAGTAGGCGCGCGCGTAATCCGCCGCCACCTTCGGGTCGGCGCTAAACGAGCGCGAGCCGATCGCGTTATCGGAAACCTCCTGACCGCCGGCCAGGTCCACCACCGGCGCGAAGTCCACGGTGATTCCCAAGTCGCGGACCTTCTTGCCGTGTTCGGCCATGAGGTCGCGCACCTCCTCGGGGCTCATCGTCTCCGCCATCTGCTGCGCACTCGGCAGCTCACCGACGATCTCGGAAAGGCGCTGCACCAGCCCGCCTTCCTCGTCCACGCTCACGGTCAGCGGTTCGCCCGCGCGTTCCTCGAGCGCTGCCAGGCTACGCGCGGGATCGCCCTGCCCATTCAGAATGGATTTATCGGTCTGCGAGCCAATGAAGAGGTGGCGCACACCTTCGTCGACGGCTTGTTCTGCTGATTCGTAGGTGGTGACGCCCACAGCAAGCATCCGGCCAGCCATCTCCCTAGGTGCCTTACCTTCCACCTGGGCACACGCCTGCCGGTTCTCCGCTGGGGGCGCGCTGGATTCGGCAGCGTCGGAGCTTTCGGAGCTGGGTGCGGCGGAAGTGGCTGCGGATGTGGAGGTATCGGCTGGCTGGTCAGTGGGCGTCGATAAGGAACAAGCGCTAGAGGCAACAACAAGAACGAAACCTAAAGCGCCAGCGGCTACATGTCTACGGGGCATAGTATTAACGTAGTAACAAACGCAACAAGCAGTGCACCAATCGTGCAATGCCTCTGAGTTGCCACCGAAGTGCCCACCGAGGAGCGATACACATGACCGAGCAGGCAGAACAAGCCCAGCAAGCACACCAGCCGGCTTTCGACGCGAGCGGCGATACCGTCCTGATCGCCTACGACGGCTCCGCCGAAGCCCACGGCGCTGTGGAGCACGCCGGACGCTTCCTGTCCGCCAAGAACGCCTACATTCTGACCGTGTGGGAGCCGATCCACCGCCAGGCTGCGCGCGCGGCGGGCATGAGCGGCATGATGCAGCACGATTGGTCCAACGAAACCGGCGAGCAGCCGGAGGACGACGATCCGGCGTACGCAGAGGCCGTGAACATCTGCAACGAGGGCGTGGATCTGGCCAACTCCCATGGTTTTGTTACCGAACCCTTTCTGGTAGAGTCCGGAACAGCTATTTGGAGCGCCATTGTTGACGCGGCCGATGAACTGGACGTGGATCTGATCGTCGCAGGCACTCGCGCGCTATCGGGTTGGAAGTCTTTCCTACAGTCCAGCGTGTCGGAGAGCATCATCAAGAACGCCGGTCGTCCCGTGCTCATCGTCCCGCCGATCGAAGATGAGGACTAGTTTTCCCAAACGAAGGTCTGCTGGCGTTTGATTGGGTACGATCTACAAGAAGCTAGTACGCTAAAACCACAACAATCCCACTAGGAACAGGAATTAACATGGCTAACGAAACTGCCTCTAACCGTCGCGGCCTGGGCGCACTGGTCGCCTCCGCAGTTGCAGGCCTGGTCCTGGGCGGCGCCGCAACTTTCGGCGCTGGCGCAATGGCCGATACCACTGAACTGCCCACCGACGAACAGATCGCCGTGAACCAGGACAACGCCTTCCTGGGCGCCGTCCAGTACGGCGGCCGCATTTCCGAATAAAGGCGCACCATCACGTGCCAACCACGGCGCATCGCCCCCTTTCTCGCCGCGCTTGGGTGTATAGCACCCTCGCGTGGTTTCTTTTCGCATTCCTACAATCCCCCGGGCTGACCTCAGCCGACACGAAGCTGGACCTCACGGCCAGCCCCTGGGGATTCCTCCGCCAAGCGTTATACCCCTGGACGGATACCTTCCCGCTGGGGCAGCTGCAGAACCAGGCCTACGGGTACCTGTTCCCGCACGGCCTGTTCTTCGCGATATTCTCTTTCCTGCCCGATTGGGTCACTCAGCGCCTCTGGTGGGGGCTGCTGCTGGCTCTCGCATTCGCCGGCACGGTTCTGCTGCTGCAGCGGCTAAGCATCGGCAGCCGCAGCTCGTGCGTGATCGCCGGCATTCTCTTTGCGCTCTCCCCGCGGATCCTCACCACGCTCGGGGCCATTAGCTCCGAGGCGTGGGTATGCGCGCTGGTGCCGTGGGTACTACTACCCGTGGCGAGCGCGGCGATGCTGGCGCGGAATGCTGCTGGCTCTCGCGCAGGTAACCGTAGCTGGCCCGACCGTCGCACACGCTCCTACCTGGCTAAATACGCCCTGCTGAGCGCCCTGGCTGTACTGTGCCTGGGCGCGGTGAACGCCATCGCCACCGCCGTGGCCATCCTGCCCGCCGTGATCTTCTGGCTGGGTATGTGCATCCGCCGCCCGCGCGTGGGCCTGTACTTCGCGCTGTGGTGGGTGCCCGCAGGCCTGCTGGCCACCTTCTGGTGGATCGGCCCACTGCTCCTGCTGGGCAAATACTCCCCGCCGTTCACGGACTACATCGAGTCCGCATCCCTAACCACCAACTGGATGAACCTCGCGGAGATCCTGCGCGGCACCACCAGCTGGACTCCCTTCCTCTCCGCCGAGCGCCAGGGCGGCTACGAGTTGGTCGGCGAGCCCGTCTTCGTCGCCGGAACCCTGCTGGTGGCATTCCTAGGCTTGTGGGGGCTCACCCGCCCGCAGCTGCCATTCGCTCGCCGCTGGCTGACGATCCTGCTGGTGGGCGTGGCCGCGATGGTCTTTGCCACCGCCCCGATCTCCCCGCTGGCCTCCTGGGGGCGGGAGTTCCTGGACGGCGCGGGCGCCCCGCTGCGCAACCTGCACAAGTTCGACCCTCTGGTGCGGTTGGCGCTGGTTGTGGGCATCGCCCACGGCCTGGCGCGCCTACCCTGGCCGGGGTTTAGCCGCGAGCGCTGGGCGCGGTGGCTCCACCCGGAGAAGCACGCGGAGGTCCCCCGCGCCATTGCCATCTGCCTGCTAGTCGTCGTGGTCACCGCCACGGGCTGGTCCGGGCGCATCGCCGCCGCGGACGCCTACCGGAGCGTGCCCGACTACTGGACCGAGGCCGCGGACTGGCTGAACTCGGAAGTCGCCAAGGAAGCAGGGGAAACCCACGCCCCCGCCCGCACCATGATCCTCCCCAAGGCGCGCTTTGCTCGCCAGACCTGGGGAAACACCCGCGACGAACCCGCCCAGCCCCTGTTGGACGTGCCGTGGGTCGTGCGCGACTCCGTGCCGCTAGTGCAGCCCGAGGCCATCCGCGGCCTCGACGGCGTGCAGCGGGAGCTGGAAGCCGGCACCGCCAGCCCCTCCCTCGCCGCCGCACTGTGGCAGCAGGGCGTGGGCTACCTGGCACTACGCTACGACCTGACCACCGCCGCCGACACCCCCGGCGCCAAGCGGATCGAACGCACCCTCGAACGCTCCGGAGGTTTCAGCAAGGCCGCCGCCTTCGGCGACGACGAGCAGGTGCGGATCTATCGGGTCGATCCTGTTGCTTCTGACACTGCGGGCACTGAGGGTACTGTGGGCACTGCGGGTGACCTGCGGATTATTGACGCCGAACGCCTCGACGTCTCCCATTCCAGCGCCGAATCCCTCCCCCGCCTGGCAGCGGCGGACGCGGCCCTGGGTAGGCAGGGTGCGGCGCGGGCGCGTGTGGGGGCGTCACAAGGCAAAGAACTAGAGCTACCCGCACAGACGGTGACGGACACGCCCGCGCTGCGCGACCACAACTACGGCAACGTAGTGGGCGCGGACAGCGAGATCCGCAGCGAAGACGACCCGGTGCAGGTGCTGAACCCGGTGCGCGACTACCCCGTGCGCGATGCGGACGGGCAGGAGGTTCCGCCGGAGCAGATGACGCACGTGGAAGGCCGCGGCGAGGTGCGGGTCTCCTCCACCGCCGCGGACCCGACGAGCTTCGGCGGAGCGGAAACGTACTCTTCCGCAACCTCCGCGGTGGATGGTTCGCACAGGACAGCATGGCGGCCGACGGTCGGCAACGCGGCGGGGCAGTACATCGAGTTCCGCATGGACGAGGCATACAACAGGCTGGGCCTGCATTTGGAAATTCAGGGCCGGCCTACGCGTGTGCAGGTGACGACGTACCTGCAGGGGAAAATCGTGTCGGGCACGTCGGCAACCCTTAAGACCGGCGAGACCAACAAAGTGAAGGTTCCCGCCGGGCGGGCCGATGCGATCCGCATGACGATCGTGGGCTCCTTCGGCGACTTCGGCGTGGCCGAGGCGAAGGTACTGGCCGATGGAGAGAAGGATGTCACGCCGCGGCGCGTGCCGACGGTGCCCCCGGTGGATGGCGGCGACGCTCCACAGGCCAACGCGGGGTCGACCGCAGGATCAACACTGAACCGGTGGGTATTCGGCCAGGAAATCAACGAATCCGTCATGCTGCGCGGCTTCGAGGTGCCGGAAGCAATTGGCAACGGCCCGGGCGAGCTGCCGGTTGTGGTGCACACCTCCGAATGTGCCCGCGAGAACCAGGCGCCCGTGACCATCGACGGCAAGGACTATACCTGCGGCGACACCCTGAACCTGTCCGCGGGCAAGCACGTGCTGTCCACCACGGCGCGCTGGGTGGCGCTCTCCGTCGCCGAGCCGCTGTTCGGTGCTGCCGTGCGGGAAATCCCGGCGGCACAGCCGGTGGAGCAGGCCAGGCCGCGAGAGCAGCTGGCGCCCGGCGAACAATCCACCCGCCTGGAGGCCTCGGATAAGAAGCGCGTGCTGTTCAGCCCCTCACAGGCGAACCCTGGGCGCATCGCCACGCTGGAAGAAGGCGGCGAAACCACGCAGCTCACGCCGATCACGGTGAATGGCTGGCAGCAAGGGTGGCTCGTCCCGGAGGGCAAGGCCGGGCTGGTCACCATCCACTTTGAGGGCACGAAACTATACCGCGCGTGGCTGGCCATCGGCCTAATGGCGGCGCTGGTGCTGGTGGGACTGTGCGTCTTCGTGGTGCGGCGGACCCGCCGGATGTCGGCGCTGCCGGATAGTACGGCGGCAGCGATAGCTGAGACAGCGGCAGCAGACAAGGCCCAGGCTACAGAGCACACCCCACGGAGCCGTGCCTTCCGCCGCGCCATTCTGGCGGGCAAAACCATCACCGGGGCGGCCGCGTTTTTGGCACTGCTACTCTGCATCCGCGGCGCCTGGGGCAGCGGAAACTACTACGCGGGCGGGTTCGTGGTGAACGGCGCGCTCGCCGTCGTGCTGCTGGCCGTGGTGGTCTCTGTCTTGGCTACTGCAGCCTCTGCAGCGCGAGCCCCGCGCTTGGCATCCCGAACCGAGCGCCACCAGGAATTAATAGCCCGGCGCGCGGGCTCCTCCACAAAGGAGTAGCTCAGCGCGGCCACCGGCACGCTCAGCACAAACGTAGCCACCAGCACCAGGGCGGTGTGCCCGCTGAACAGTGGCACGCCCAGCAGCGGAAACACCAGCGATAGCAGCGACATGTGCCACAGGAAGATCGCATACGACCAGCGGCCCAGCGCCTGCATCAGTGCCGACTCCAAGAACCTCGACCGCGGCGCCAGCGTATAAGGAACGATCAGCGCGGCAGCGAACACCAGGCCATATAGCGTCCGGCGGGCGAACTCCGCCGGCGCCGCGTGCGTCAGGCCCTCCGGCCCGTCCGAGGCCGCGACCGCCAGCGCACCGATAGCCAGCAACCAGAACCCCCAGCGAAACTTCGCTACAAATCGCACCTCCGGCAGCTGGTACCGGGCGTCAATACCCTCGGCCCCGTCCTTACCCGTGCGCGCGTAAGCACGATCCTGCACGATAGACTCCAGCTCCGCGCCGAGCAGCCCCACCCCAAACCACGCGATAAACGCAGGTGGCATGATGTGCGGGTTCAAACCACCCGGCGCCGGGGACTCGGCGAAGGCGGGGATGAAGGCCCAGCCGAAACTCGCCGCCGCCACTACAACGATCCACACGATGCGCCATTTTCTTTCTCGACGCCCCCACGCCACCGCAATCACAGGCAGCACCAGGTAGAAAGCCATCTCTACGCACAAGCTCCACAGGTGGGTCAGCCCGCCGATCAGCCCACCGTCGACGTAGATCTGCACCATGATGACGTTCGAGATCATCTGCCACACCGTCGGCGCTCCCGCAACCGGGAAGAACAACAGCACAACCGCGACGGTAACCAGGTAGGCCGGGAAGATGCGCCCCAGGCGCTTCACGTAGTAACCCGCCAAGGTCAGCAGATTGTCCTGCGAGGTAGATACCGCAAAGTCCGCGCGGTGGCGGCGCCACAGCAGAAACCCGGAAAGAGCGAAGAACACGGGCACAAAGAAGTCCGTGCGCGCCATCATGCGGTTCAGCAGGTTCCCCGTATCCGCGCCGGTTTGGAACGCAACGTGGGTGATGATAATGCCGGAACAGGCAATCGCGCGCAGCCCCTCCAGTGCAGGCAGAAAGGGCGCGGGCCGGGCTGTGACTTTTTTCGTGCTCATCAGGATCAGCCTAACCGACCTGTACGCGAAAACACCCCCGACGATTTTTCTCGAAAAATATTCTAAATCTACGAAGTATCTAGTTTTGATTGGCTAAAGTATTGGAAGCTTTAAGGGCTAAATGTAGTCACCAGATAAATTTCAACCGATTTCAACAGATAGAGTCAGGAACCCCCTCCTATGAAGAGAATCCTTTCCTCCGTAGCGATTGTGCTCGGCGTAGCGATGCTGGTCTTTGCTATCGCCCTGCCCACCTATGTTGTCCCCAAGGGCAAGGTGCTGCCGCTGGACTTGGTTTCCACCACCGGCACCCCGAAGACCCCCGGTAACCTGTTGGATTCCGGTGCGCTAGCTGCCGGCAAGCCTGTGGGCGATAACAAGAACAAGCCGGAATGCAAGGGCGACAACCCCCGGGTGAGCTGCTTCATCAACAAGGACGTGGAGATGCAGTCCCAGCGCTTCACCACTGCACAGGAGCCTTCGGACAAGGAGGTCGTCACGCTGGAGGCCGGCCAGACCCTGTTCCGTACGGACAAGGAAGAGCCGAAGAACCTGATCAGCGCGTCGATCGACCACGTCACCCTGGATCGCAAGACCCAGATGCCTGTGCCAGATCCGACTTCCTCGGTTGAGCTGAACGCCCCGGCGCTGGATGCAGCCGCCAACGAGGGTAAGGACGAAGAGGTAGAGGCTTCCGTCGCTCCGTTCACCCGCCCCGGCATCACCTATCAGTTCCCGATGGGCACGGACCGCAAGTCCTACGACTACTTCGACATGCAGATCCTGAAGACCCAGCCGATCGACTACGTCGGTGAGGAAGAGCAGGACGGCGAAAAGGTCTACCGCTTCGAGCAGACCGTTCCCCCGACCGAGCTGTACCCAGCTCTGCGCGAGCGCCTGGAGGCCGACGGCGAACTGTCCAAGGGCGACAAGGGCACCCTTTCCGCACTGCGTCTGAAGTTCCCGGCGAAGGTCTGGGGCATCGACCCGGCCGACATCAAGAACAAAGACGGCGAACAGGCCGAGAAGAAGGATGAAAAGGCCGACGAGAAAAAGGAAGGCGAAGAGGGCAAGGACGGCGACAAGGAGGACCTCGGCCCCGAGGTTGAGCTGTCCCGCTACTACACCGTCCACCGCGTACTGCGCGTGCAGCCGGATACCGGCGTGATCGTCAACGGTTCCGAGGAAGTCTTCCAGTACTACGCGCAGGACGACGAAGAGGCACAGCAGATCCTCGAGAACAAGGAAGAGGAGATCAAGAACCCGACCCGCACCGCCGTGTACTTCCCGGGTGAATGGGATGACGAGTCCCGCGAGGGGCAGATGAAGAAGGCCAGCGAGGGGCTGGACAAGATGAAGCTGATGAGCACCATCCTGCCATGGATCCTGGGCGTGGTTGGCCTGATCCTGCTGGTTGTCGGCTGGATCGCTCACCGTTCCGCACGCCTGGCGGCTAAGTAATTCCCGCAATTATTTCCGCCGAGCCACTAGACTGTTGGCTGTGAAGCCACAGCCGCCGAAGACCACCACCAAGCGCGATCGCCGGATCGCGCTTGGGTGGTCTTTCCTCGTCTCTATCGTCACTTTGTGGCCGTTCTGGCTGGGTCTGCGCCCGGATTCCTCGAAGGCGTTTCTGCTGCGGGACATGTTCGTGCCCGATTCCCTGCCGGAGAATTCCAACAACCTGGGCATCAACGACGGCGCCCCGCGCGCCCTGCCGCAGGATGCGGTGCTAACGCTCTTCTCCCCCACCGTCTCCGCTACGCTCCTGGCCAGCGCACTCGTCCTGGTTTCCTGCCTGATGGGCTGCTACTTCGCCGCCGCGATGGTGCGGGATATGGCGGGCGGGCGAATGTCCGCGCAGCTGGTTGCCGCTTTGTTTGTGGTGTGGAATCCGTTCGTCATCGAGCGTTTTCTGCAGGGCCAGTGGACCGTCGCCACTGCGGGCATGCTGCTGCCTGCGGTCGCTTTTCTGGCCGCCGCGCGCTCCCACGGTCTGCTGTATGTGGCGATCTGCTTGTGTGGCTTTGTGCCGACTGGTCTGATCCTGGCGCTGATCACGGCGCTGGTATTCGCCCCCTCGCACGGGGAGCGCCTGCGCAGCCTCATTGCCAGCATCATCGCCGCGTTGCCGTGGTTGCTGCCGGCGATCTGGGTTTCTAATCCTTCGCAGACCCGCTCCGATGCCCTGTCCGCCGTCCTGTTCTCCGCCCGCGGAGAAAGCTTCTTAGGCCCGCTTGCCTCCACGATGGGGCTTTCGGGGATTTGGAATGCCGAGGCTATCCCGCCCTCGCGCACCCTGTTTTCGGTGGTCATAAGCGTGATCCTTTGCGTGGTGCTGATGCTCGGCTTCAAGGAGCTGTGGCGCGTCTATCGCGGCGTTGCGGTGCTAACTGTTCTTGCCTTAGTGACGCCCCCTCTGCTGGCCACCGGCTGGGGCGTGGATTTGATGGGCTTTGCAATTAGCCACGTGCCCGGCGCGGGCATGTTCCGCGATACCTCGAAGTTCGTCTGCCTAGCGATTCCGGGGTTTGTGCTGCTGATCGCCGTGGCGGTGGAGCGGATGGACCCACGCCGCAGCGTTGGGGATCCCCGCGATACCCCAGCTAAGGCGGACAATTCCAGCCGTTCGCGGTGGGCGCCGCGGGCCGCGGCCGCCGGCCTGGCTGTTGCGTGTGTACTGACCGTCCCCGCATATCCGGCGGATATGGCGCCACTGAAACGGGTGCAGATCTCGGAGACGTGGAGCCAGATGTTCACCATCATCTCTGGTGCTCCGAACGGCAAGATTGTGCTACTCCCGCCGGGCAACTACCGCACCCGCGGCGACCGACCGCACGTGGATCCGGGGCTAAAGTTGCTGCCGGGATCGCCGATGGATCCTGGGTTCCTGATCGTCGATGGCCAGGTGGTGGATGGCAACCCGACCAGCATGGGGATCCTGTCGGACCTTATGAACGGCAAGAACACCCTGCAGCGCAATGGCGTGAGTTGGGTGCTGGTGGACTGGTATTCCATCACCGACGGCGCGGCGATGACGAAGGCGCTGCAGGTGCTGAACTCCAAGGGCATTCGGCGCGTACTCAGCGCCGATAACTACGACCTCTACCGGGTGCAGAGCCCCACCCTGCCGCGCTCGCCGGTCCAGGATCGCGCGCCACTGTTCGTGGGCATGACGTTCTACTGGATGCTCATGATGTGGGGCATGTGCGTGTGGCTGTGGCGCGTCACCCGTCGGCTGCAGCTCAACGGCCGTAACCGGCCGCTGCCCGACAAGACAGGCAAAACTCACAGCGCCGACAGCGCTGATTAGCGCCCGCGCGCGACCTCCTGGCGCAGCAGCTTCTCCCAGGCGGCGCCGGTGGCGTCCCAGGAGAACTCCTCGGCTCGGCGCTTCGCGGCCCGGCCCATCTCCCGGCGCTTCTCCGGATTATCCAGCAGGTACTCGACCGCGTTCATCAGCCCACCGGGGGAAGAACACAGCAGGCCGGTTTCCCCGTCGATGACGGAATCGCGCAACCCGGCGGAGGGCTCATAGCCGACCGTCGGCACCGCGTGCTGTCCCGCCTCGATCACGGCCAGACCCCAGCCCTCCTTGCGCGAGGGCATCACGTGCACAGAGGCGCGGTTGAGGATGCGGTGCTTAAGCTCCTCAGACACGAATCCGTGGAACACCACCAATGGCTCAATCCCCAGCTCGCGGGCATAATCGCGCAGGCGGTCAGCCCACCATCCGTCGCCGATCACGTCCAGGCGCACGTTCGGATGGGTGCGCGCCACGGCGGCCAGCGCGTCCAGTGCGTGCTCGATCTGCTTGTGGGGGACCAGTCGGGATAGCGCCACCAGGTGGATCGTCTGCTCCTCGCTGGCGTGGTCGGAGTTGGGGTTGGGGGCGTCCGGAATCAAAGAAGGAGCGACCGGATCGATGCCGTTGCGAATGATCTCGATGTTGCCGCGTGGCACGCCAAGCTCCACCAGCTCCTCGGCCGAGGGTGCGGAGACAGTGACCCAGCGGCGGCGCCGGTGGATCCACGGCGAGATGGTGGACTCGATCAGCCAGCCGATGCGGGAGAGGATTGGGCCGGCGACGGACCACTGCTCGCGGTGGCAGTGGTGGGTCAAAACGACCGTGGGCGCACCGCTGACCAGGGAGGCGAAGAAAGGCACGCCGTTTTGGGTATCCACCACAACGTCCGGGCGGCCGATATCCGCCAGCGACCCGCGCCCTCGGCGGGCAGCCAGAATCGCGGCCAGCGCACGCGGGTAAACCGTCAGGTTGCCGCCGCCACGAGAAAAACGGAAATTGCGGCCGACCTGCTGCGATCGTGTGGAGCCGGGATAGTGTGCGGTACGGAATACCACCTGGTGGCCCTGGTTGGCCAGGTACTCCCCCACGCGCTCCAAGTAACGTTCGCTGCCGCCACCTTCGGGGTGGTTTGTGTCGCGCCAGCAGAGAAGCAGTACTTTCATGATGGACACTATGTTAGTCGCCACCGCCTGCGACTTTGCAGGGTTTGGTGAATCTGCAGAAAGAGTTAGCACAACCTGAAAAGATAGACACTCGATGAGCCAGAACAACCACCCCGACCGCCAGCGCCAGACGCTGAGCGTTTTCCGTCGCCGCGCCACGCTGCGCCGCTCCTTCGGCCTGCTGAGCGACTTCAAATACGAGCAGACCCGCCCAGACATCTTCTACGGCCACCTAGCCGAGGACACCGTCGGGCTGATCCGCGACATTTACGCGGGCGTACGCGGCGCGGGGCAGGGTTCTGGGTGGGAGGCTAGACAAGCTGAAGACCAGGGTGAGCCCCTGCACGGCACCAAGATCCTGGACGTCGGCGGCGGCCCGGGTTACTTCGGCGTGGCCTTCGACAAGGCCGGCGCGGACTACTACACATGCGAACCCGACGTCGGCGAGATGGCTGCTGCGGGCATTAAGTTGCAGACCTCGGTGCGGGGTTCGGGGCTGGACCTACCCTTTCTTAGTGACGCCTTCGACATCACCTACTCTTCCAATGTCGCCGAGCACGTACCGGATCCGTGGCGGATGGCAGACGAGATGCTGCGGGTGACGAAGCCAGGCGGAGTGATGATCTACAGCTATACGGTGTGGCTGGGTCCATTCGGCGGGCACGAAACCGGGCTGTGGCAGCACTACGTGGGCGGGGAATTCGCCGCCCGGCGCTATGAGAAGAAGATGGGCAAGCCGCCGAAGAACCGCTGGGGCGAGAGCCTGTTCAACGTCTCCGCAGCCGAAGGCCTGGAGTACGCGCGCAAGGTGCACGGCGAAAGTGCCGAGTTGGTGGCCGCGTTCCCGCGCTATCACCCCTGGTGGGCCTGGTGGATGGTGCGAGTGCCGGGGCTCCGCGAGTTCGCGGTTTCCAACCTGGTGCTGGTGTTTCAGAAGCGCTAGGTCAGCCTCAACCTAGCGGGGGCACCTTATAGGGTAAGAAAAAGACATAAGACTACAACTACTTCCTCGAAGAACGGGTAATGTGGCGTGAGACACAAGTCTAGTGTTGCGACCTGCTAGGTCACTGGAATCATGAGCCGCTGGTTTTATGAACCACAGGGTTCATGAGCCACTGTCCTAGCCGATCACTGCACTAAAGGATCACTGTCGAGAACGATAGGAAATAGGACTGACATGACCAGTAACACTGGCGCCCCCGAGGCATTCATTTACGACGCCGTCCGCACCCCGCGTGGCAAGGGCAAGCCGGGCGGTTCCCTACACACCGCCAAGCCCGTCGACCTGCTCTCCGGCCTGATCGAGGCGATCATCGAGCGTAACCCGGGCATCGACCCCAACCGCATCAGCGACGTCATCGCTGGCTGTGTCACCCCCGTCGGCGACCAGGGCATGGACATCGCCCGCACCGCCGCCCTGAACGCCGGCCTGCCGTACACCGCCACCGGCCTCCAGGTGAACCGCTACTGCGCTTCCGGCCTGACCGCCGTGAACCTGGGCGCACAGAAGATCCGCTCCGGCTGGGACGACCTGGTCTTCGTCGGCGGCGTGGAGTCCATGTCCCGCGTCCCGATGGGCTCCGACGGCGGCGCCCTGGCAATGGATCCCGCCTCCAACTTCTACAACGACTTCATCCCGCAGGGTATCTCCGCTGACATCATCGCCAGCCTCGACGGCCTGTCCCGTGAGGACCTCGACGCTTTCGCTGCCCGCTCCCACGAGCGCGCATCCAAGGCATGGGAAGAGGGCCGCTTCGACCGCACCGTCGTTCCGGTGAAGGACCAGAACGGCATCACCCTGCTGGACCGCGACGAGACCATTCGCCCTGGCACCACCGTCGAGGGCCTGTCCGGCCTGAAGCCCGCCTTCGCCATGATCGGCGACCAGGGTGGCTTCGACGCTGTCGCGCAGACCAAGTACCCGCAGCTGGAGCGCATCAACCACCTGCACCACGCAGGTAACTCCTCCGGCATTGTCGACGGCGCAGCCCTGCTGGCCATCGGTTCCGAGCAGGCCGGTAAGGACTTCGACCTGACCCCGCGCGCCCGCGTTGTCTCCGTCGCCACCTCCGGTGTGGAGCCGACCATCATGCTGACCGCCCCGGCACCGGCCTCCCGCGCCGCTCTGGCCAAGGCTGGCCTGAAGCCCGAGGACATCGACATCTGGGAGATCAACGAGGCATTCTCCTCCGTCGTCCTGCGTGCACAGCGCGAGCTGGACATCCCGGACGAGAAGCTGAACGTCTCCGGTGGCGCCATCGCCATGGGCCACCCGCTGGGTGCAACCGGCGCGATCATCACCGGCACAGCCGTCGACGAGCTGCACCGCACCGGCGGCCGCTACGCCCTGATCACCCTCTGTGTCGCAGCCGGCATGGGTGTGGCCACGATCATCGAGCGCGTCTAACCGACCTTCCCGCAGACCAAAACACAAGAAACACTCAATTTTCCTCTGACAAACTCCCGCGGACGCAAGCGTGAGGGCGTCAATAAATAAAACAAGGAGCATCACACATGAGCATGTTCAAGTGGGACCAGGATGGCGACGGCATCGTAACCATCACCATGGACGACCCGAACCAGCCGGTCAACACCATGAACGACACCTTCCAGGGCGAGCTGCCTGAGCTGGTGGAGAAGCTGCAGGGCGCAGTGGAGTCCGGCGAGGCCAAGGGTGTGGTCATCACCTCCGCAAAGAAGACCTTCTTTGCGGGCGGCGACATCAAGTCGATGATCAAGTCCACCCCGGAAGACGCAGAAGCAATCACCAAGCAGATCAACGGCATGAAGGCCGGCCTGCGCGCCATCGAGACCCTCGGCGTGCCGGTTGTCGCCGCTATCAACGGTGCGGCGCTCGGCGGCGGGCTGGAGATCGCTCTGGCCACGCACCACCGCATCGCTTCTGACGCCAAGGGCCTGAAAGTTGGCCTGCCAGAGGTCACCCTGGGTCTGCTGCCGGGTGGCGGCGGTGTGACCCGCGTGGTCCGCATGCTGGGCATCCAGGACGCACTGATGAAGGTCCTGACCACCGGCCGACAGTTCCGTGCGGAGGACGCACTGAAGACCGGCCTGATCGACGAGGTCGTTCCGGCAGACCAGCTGATCGACGCTGCCAAGAAGTGGATCAAGGAGAACCCGGAAGCATCCCAGCCGTGGGACCAGAAGGGCTTCAAGATCCCGGGCGGCACCCCGACTAACCCGAAGCTGGCGCAGTTCCTGCCCTCCTTCCCGGCTAACGTGACCAAGCAGATCAAGGGCGCACCGATGCCGGCACCGAAGGCCATTCTGAAGGCCGCCGTTGAGGGCGCACAGCTGAAGAACATCGAAGAGGCCCTGGCCGTAGAGACCCGCTACTTCGTGGAGCTGGTCACCGGCACGACCTCCAAGAACATGATGCAGGCATTCTTCTTCGACCTGCAGTACTGCAACGGTGGCGGCTCCCGCCCGAAGGACGTTGAGAAGAAGCAGTTCAAGAAGCTGGGCATGGTTGGTGCCGGCATGATGGGCGCAGCGATCGCCTACGTGGCAGCAAAGGCTGGCATGGAGGTCGTGCTGAAGGACATCAAGATGGAAGCCGCTGAGAAGGGCAAGTCCTACTCCGAGGGCCTGGAGGCCAAGGCGCTGAAGCGCGGCAAGACCACCGAGGAGAAGTCGAAGGCACTGCTGGACCGCATCAAGCCTTCCGTTGACTACTCCGACCTGTCCGACTGTGACATCGTGATCGAGGCCGTGTTCGAGAACACCGAGCTGAAGCACAAGGTCTGGGCAGAGATCGAGGCAGCCGTACCGGAGGATTGCGTGCTGGGCTCCAACACCTCCACCCTGCCGATCACCGAGCTGGCTACCGGCGTGAAGCGCCCGAAGGACTTCATCGGTATCCACTTCTTCTCCCCGGTAGACAAGATGCCGCTGGTGGAGATCATCAAGGGCGAGGAGACCTCCGACGAGACCCTGGCTGCGGCGCTGGACTTCACTGGCCAGATCCGCAAGACCCCGATCGTCGTGAACGACTCCCGCGGCTTCTACACCTCCCGCGTCATCGGCTTCTTCCTGAACGAGGCTATGCGCATGCTGGCTGAGGGCATCGACCCAGCCGTCATCGAGGCTGCTGGCCGCCAGGCTGGCTACCCGGCACCGCCGCTGCAGCTGCAGGACGAGCTGAACCTGAAGCTGGCCCGCAAGATCGGTTCCGAGACTCGCGCTGCTCAGGAGGCCGCTGGCCTGACCGTCGACGACGGTGGCGTGACCGAGATCGTAGACAAGATGCTGGACGTTTACGACCGCCCGGGCAAGCTGGAGGGCAAGGGCTTCTACGAGTACAACGAGGAGGGCCGCCGTACCGGCCTGTGGCGCGGCCTGTGGGACGAGCTGGGCGCCGGCAAGGTGAAGGTCGCCGACGGCGAGTCCACCGTTGCAGGCTCCGGCCTGGACTCGGCCGCCACTGGCGCAGCCCAGAAGGCTGCTGCTGACCCGAGCGGCGTGGCTGCTGGCTCCAACGTTCCGGCTGATGCTCCGGCCTTCATCGACCTGGTGGAGCGCCCACTGTTCGCCGAGGCTCTGGAGACCCAGAAGTGCATCGACGAGGGCGTGCTGACCTCTGATGCGGATGCCAACATCGGCTCCATCATGGGTATCGGCTTCCCGGCCTGGACCGGCGGTACCCGCCAGTACATCAAGAACTACGACCGCCCGGCCGCCGCTGCCCTGCCAGAGGGCAAGGTCGCGGACCGCGACGGTGGCGACTACCCGACCCGCGGCGTTGCAGGCTTCGTTGCCCGCGCTGAGGAGCTGGCCGCCAAGTACGGCGAGCGCTTCACCCCGCTGGAGTCCCTGAAGAAGTAGTCCTTCTTCCGCCCCAGGGCATCGCCCCCAAGGGCGTCCCCCAGAGCGAGAACGCTTAAAGCCCCCAACTCCCTTTGCGGATTACCTCCGCTGGAGTTAGGGGCTTAATTTATGCGCGGGTAGGGGGCTCAGTGCCTAACGCTTGCGGCTGTAGGCGAGGGCCACACCGCCACCGCCCAGTGCAAGCAGCATTCCCACGATGACGCTGTACCAGATCAGGTTGCTGCTCGAGTCGGACTCCTCGCTGTCCTTGCTGTCCTTTTCCTCGGATTCAGCACCCTGCTTGGAGTTGCCTTCGTCATCGCCGTCTTGCGGATGCGAAGCCTCCGAGAACTTCGGGCCGGGGATCTTCTCCCCCGTGAGCTCTGTGGTGAGCTCATAGGTGGCGGCCTCGTTCTTCTCCTCTGAAAGGTCCCTGGGCTCGCCGCCGCCCCAGCTGTTGTTGAAGAAAACCACGATGTACTGGTCCCCATCCAGCCAAGATTTCCGCGCCGCAACATCGCCCGGTTGTTCCTCACCATCACCAACCATGTTGCGGTAGTTCAGCCTGGCGGCGTGGCCGAACGCAACGGACTGGCCCTCGGTGGCCGAATTGACGGCTTGACTTTCCTGCAAAGAAGCTGCTTGTCGCACAGAGTTTAGGGTTTGTACCTGCAATTCAGAGATGCGCGCTAGCTCCTTGTCAGGAGCCGCGACCAGCTTCATCCCACCCCGCAGCTTCTGCCCATACTCAGCGTTGATCTTGTACACGTGAGTTTCACCGGGCACGATGTCGGCCTTCACCGTAGACTTACCGTCCGCCTTGAGCTCCGTGGCATTGTGGAACCACGCCCCCGGCTTCACCGTCTCCACGTCTTCGGTAGCTTGCAGGGAATCCTCATGGGAGAAGCTCTCCTCTTCGAAAGGCTCCGGAACACCATTGAGGTCTTCGTTCGCGAAGCGCTTGATGGAGACCTCCGCGGGAATTTCCTGCCCCTCGTACGGGCCACTCTTGCGCACTACCTTGAACTTGAAGTCGCCCGCTGGGCAGTCTTCGCCTGCTCGCTTCGTTGTGTAGGAGGAGAAGAACGGTCCGTTGGAATCGATGATCCCGGTGTCTCCGCTGCTGTCCAGGAAGCAGTTTGATTCCTCTACGTCCAGCTTGAGTGTGAAGTTAGACTTCCCCAGCCCATCGCCCTGAGAAGGCGGCGGCATCGTGGCCACGCTGAGCGCCAGGCGCTCGCCTTCGGCGATGGGGGTGCTGAAGTACTCGGCGCCGTCCTCGTCCGCCCGGTCGCTATCGGACTTTTCACGCAGATTCGTGGAGAACGTCTCCACATCGGCCGGCACCTCAGCCGCCGATGAGTAATCATCTCCTCCGCTGATCTCCTCCGCTTCCGTCTCAGTGGTCTGGGCCGTGCGGGTAGTCAGCCGCTTCATGGAATCAGCCAAACTCACGGTGTCCTTGGCGTCCATGTACTCGCCGCCTCCCGCTTCGGCGATGCACTCCAGCTCCTTGCGGGCTTTAGAATCCACCAGAAAGCCGACGGTGTTGATGGTGAGGTCAATGCCTTCCTTCTTCAGGTCCTTGGCGACCTCGCACACTGGTGGTGGTGCGCAGGTGTCCTCGCCGTCGGAAACGAGCACGATCGAGCGCTCGCCGTCCTCGGGCAGTTCCTTGGCAGCCTGCTTCAAAGCCGGCCCCATCGGTGTGTGACCGGAAGCCTCGACCTTGCCGACTTCTGCAGGAATCTTGGTTACGTTCCCTTTTTCCACTGGCAGCAGGGTTTTTACGTCCTTACAGCCGGCCTCGCGCTCTTCCGGCGAGTTGCCGACCTCCGTTCCGTAGACCATGAATCCCAACTCCGCGTCGCTGGGTACGGCCACAGAAAACATCTGCGCCGCGTCCTTTGCTGCGGCTAGGCGCGTCTGCCCGTCAGCGTCCGGAGTTTTCATCGACCCGGAAGCGTCCAAAATCAGCATCGTCGGCGGGATGTTCTTACCCTCATCCTCCGCCCGAACTTCCTGTGCCGGTGGTACGACGATTGTCACCAGCGCCGCGATCAGCGCAACTGCGAATAGCAGCGAGCTTCTTTTAGCCATTGATTAACACCCTTCGGTAATCCCTGCAGATCACCTTATATCGACCGGGAAACAATGGCAGGCTTTTTGAGGGTGGCTAGTCCTTAACCTCCGTCTTGTGCAGCTGGGCGTCCAGATCCTCCGGGTCCAGGTTCGCCTCGGAGAACGCACTGGTCAGCGGCAGGCGTAGCTCCAGGTCGGTGCCTGGGCACAGCTCGATCTTACCCTCTTCCAGGGTGAAGTCCAGCACGTGCCCGCCGACGGTGCGCGAGTCGTCGATAAAGTGCACGTGGCAGCCGGGGACGGAGATTCCCTTCTCATAGACCGGCGTGCGGAAGCCCGCGATAATGCCCGTCACGTCGGTGAAGTGCTGCTCGGCGTCATCGTCCGTCGCCTCAACCATCGGCCGGTAGGGCGGCTTCTGCTTCACGACCGTGCGGGTGACCACGCTGCTGAAGTGCCCGGTAATGCGGACGGCGTACATGTAGTTCGAGGAGGGCGTCATGCCGTCGATGAACTTCGACAGGTCCGCACGACGGATGTTTTCCGGCGCGCGGCGGCGGATGCGTGGCACGAAGTTGGTGGCCACGGCATAAGGGCTGCGGGTTTCCAGATCGGCGCGGGTGGCGCTGCCGTCGTGGCGCAGCTGGTAGCAAACGCCGTCGATGATGACCATCTCGCCATCCAGCGCGTCGAACGTCCCCAGCCCAAAGTTTCCCCTGCCCAGCAGCTCACCGACGGTCATCTCGCCGTCGTAGATGCCGTCCAGCAGGGCGGTCATCAGGGAGTTCTGGAAGATTGTGTGCCTAGTTACCGGTGAGTCGCTCATGCTCCCCATTGTTGCCGCGCTCGCCCGTCGCTCGCTTTTCTTAGTGACGCCCCTCTCGCCCCAACCACCCCCACTATGGGGTGGTGGGGCCGAATAGGCTGCCGGCAGCCTAGCTGCCCTTCTTAACGGTGATGGTCCAGCCAGCGTCGGAGGTCTGCTCAAAGTTCGTGACTTCATGACCATCGGTGGCAGCCCACCGCGGGATGGCATCGGTGGCTTGGGTGCAGTCAAAGTCGATCTGCAGCGAATCCCCGACGGACATGTCGGCCATCGCCGCCTTGGCGTCGATCAGAGGGAACGGGCACACCGCACCGAGGGTGTCGAGTTTGTAGGTCCGATCGCCGACCAATTTGAGGTCGCTATCTCCGCTGGCGCCTACCGATTCGGCGCTTTCCGCAACCGTGGCCTTGCGATCCAGCAGCAGGGTGCCCGTGGTTTGGAAGCCCAACTGCGCCGCCATGGCCTTCTGCTCTGCGGCGGACTGTACAGACTGTGCGGCGTGTGGGGAAGACTGCGCCTGGCTAGCGTGCAGGCCGGTTAGCTGGCTTGGCTGGTCGGTCGTAGGATTAGACGTCTGACCTGGCACCGCATCGGTGGGCTTGAGCCACAGCTTTGCGGCAACGCCGATTCCGATGGCGATGAACAGCAGTGCAACCCAACCCTGGTAGCTGAACAAGGAGGTCTGCACCATGCCGTTGCCCACGGTGCAGCCGCCGGCAGCGGAAGCGCCCACGCCCATCAGCACGCCGCCAATGACGGAACGAACAGCTTGCTCGGCAGAGGGAACGCGCAGTCGGAATTCACCAGACGCCTTGGCAGCGAAGAATGCACCCACCAGCAGGCCGAGCACCAACATGACTCCCCAGTCCACCGTATCTTCGCCGCTGACGAGGAACTTAGAGAGGTTGGACGATGGGCTGGTGATACCTAGTCCGTCGTTGCGGCCCGTCGCTGCCGACAGTGGCCATGCGAGCACACCCAGCGCACCGATGATGGCCGCGGTGGGATAGAAGTGCCAGGGCTTTTCCGCCATCAGGTGCGCGAGGCCTGTCTTCTTCGGCTTCAGGGTCGCCATCTTCGGCGCCTTAGCTTCCTGAGCGAGGAAGTGGCGGGTCAGGAAGCCAACCCCTAGCGCGAAGGGGATAACGAGCCACCACACGGAGATCCCCAGAGACCCGTGGATGGTGGTGATGGGCAGCGTCCAGCTGCGCATCCCCTCGTTGAGAGCGTTAAGCGAGCCGCCCTTCATAGCTGCAGCACTGCCGGCATAAAAGATCAGCGCCAGCCACGAGCCAATAAGGCCTTCGGCGGAGCGGTACCAGGTGCCGGATGCGCAGCCGCCCGCCAGCACGATGCCCATGCCGAAAAGCAGACCACCCAGCACGACGGCGAGCGGTGCGAACTGCTTGTACTCGGGCGTAATCACTCCCGCAGTCGTAAGGGCGGCAAGGCCGACCGCGTGTACTGCGATGACGATGAGCAGGGCGGTGAAGCCTCGCCACGTCTTATTCAAGAAAATGTCGCGGATCATGCCAGTTACGCAGAACCTGCCGCGTTGCATGACCCAGCCGAGAACAGCACCTAATACCAATCCGGTGACAATCATGGGTTCCCTAACTCCAAACTAAAAATGAACCGATCTGTCTGTCTATTTGAATGCGGCCATACTAGCTGCCAACCACCCCCTCCCTCAAGCCCAAGGTGAGCTACACCACTCACGCGGTATCGTGGCCCCACACACGAGCTCCGTGAATCAGTATTGATAGCGACCTCCGATTCAAACCCATAACCCGCCACCAATGTAAACCTATCAATCATTGACTTTTACAAAGTCATCGCTATAATGGGTGGTGGATCGCAACCAAGCAGCCCCCATTGCCGCCCCCGATGATCCACTTCAGCTCCAAAACAAGACTGAAGAAAATCGGTAGGCTTTGTGGCGACGGTTGTGAATAACTGCCAACTAACACCCGAAACCAAGCCCCCAAGGAGGCACAGCATGTCCCTCATCAACACCGAAATTCTGGATTTCAAGAACCCCGCTTTCTTCAACGGTGAGTTCACCGAGGTTTCCAAGGACGACGTCCTGGGCAAGTGGTCCATCTTCTTCTTCTACCCGGGCGACTTCACCTTCGTCTGCCCCACCGAGCTGGGCGACCTGGCTGACCACTACGAAGAGCTGAAGGGTCTGGGCGTAGAGGTTTACGCCGTATCCACCGACTCCCACTTCGTGCACAAGGCATGGCACGCAGAGTCCGAGCAGGTCGGCAAGGTTAACTACTACATGCTGGGCGACTCCACCGGTCAGCTGACCAACAACTTCCAGAACATGCGCCCGGGCGCCGGCCAGGCAGACCGCGCAACGTTCCTGGTAGACCCGGAGGGCAAGATCCAGTACATCGAGCAGACCGCCGAGGGCATCGGCCGTGACGCTTCCGAGCTGGTTCGCAAGGTCAAGGCCGCTAAGTACGTCGCAGAGCACCCGGGCGAGGTCTGCCCCGCGAAGTGGGAAGAGGGCGAAGACACCCTGACCCCGGGCATCGACCTGGTTGGCAAGATCTAACTTCCCCTTCCACTCCCCCGCCGCACCCAGGCGGGAAACCCACGGCGGGCCGGGCTTTCCACTTACGGATCCCGCCCGCCATTTTTAGCGCCTTTAACTCACCAATAAACCCCATTCCCCGCAGAACCCCCGTGTGGCGCGCACCCCCTTAGGGTGGCGTCAATAAACAAAGAAAGAGAGCACCCCATGGCTAAGCAACTACTGGACGACAACCTGCGCAAGCAGCTCGGCCAGCTCGTCCCCCGCATCACCGAAGACATTGAGCTGGTGTACAGCCTGGACGACCGTTCGGCCTCCGAGGACCTGGAGAAGCTGCTGCAGGACATCGCCGAGCTGTCCGACAAGATCACCGCCCGCCGCAACGACGACGCGCACGAGCGCAAGCCCTCCTTCAGCATCGTCCGCACCGGCAGCGACATTTCCGTGGCCTTCGCGGGCATCCCGATGGGCCACGAATTTAGCTCCCTGGTGCTGGCGCTTTTGCAGGTCGGCGGCAACCCGATCAAGGAAGACCAGGACCTGATCGAGCAGGTAGAAAATCTGGACGGCGACTACGAATTCGTCACCTACATGTCCCTGACATGCCAGAACTGCCCGACCGTGGTGCAGGCGCTGAATACCATGGCGGTCCTGAACCCGCGCATCAAGCACACCGCGGTGGAAGGCTCGCTATTCCAGGACGAAGTCAAGGAGAACAACGTCCTGGCCGTGCCGACCATCTACCTGAACGGCGAAGAGTTCGGCCAGGGCCGCACCACCATCGAGGACTTCGTACGCAAGCTGGACACTGGTTCCGCCGCGCGCGAGGCGAAGAAGCTGAATGAGAAGGACGCCTACGAGGTGCTGGTCGTTGGCCAGGGCCCGGCAGGTGCAGCAGCCTCCATCTACGTCGCCCGCAAGGGCCTGAGCGTCGGCCTCATCGGCGAGCGCTTCGGCGGCCAGGTGCTGGACACGAACTCCATCGAAAACTTCATCTCCGTGCCCGCCACCGAGGGCCCGAAGCTGGCGGCGGAGTTCGAGGAGCACGTCGGCCAGTACGACATTGACGTGGTGAAGTCCCAGGCCGCGACCGGTCTGACCACTGCCACCGAGGCGGGTGGCCTACACACGGTGCACTTTGGGGATGACGCCACCCTGCGCGCCCGCGCCCTGGTAATCGCCACGGGCGCACAGTGGCGAACCCTGGGCGTTCCAGGCGAGGAGGAGTACCGCAACAAGGGCGTGACCTTCTGCCCGCACTGCGACGGCCCGCTGTTCAAGGGGAAGTCCGTGGCCGTGATCGGCGGCGGAAACTCGGGCATCGAAGCCGCGCTGGACCTGGCAGGTGTGGTGAAGCACGTGACAGTTCTGGAGTTCGGCGAGGCCTGCCGTGCCGATGACATCCTGATGCAGCGCGTGGAGGAAACCGCGAACATCGACGTGATTACCTCGGCGGCTACGACGGAGATCGTGGGCGACGGCAAGAACGTCACCGGCCTGACCTACACGGACCGCACTAACGACGAGTCGAAGTCGCTGGACGTCGCGGGCGTGTTCATCCAGATCGGCCTGGTGCCGAATACCCAGTGGCTGGGTGAGAGTGGCGTGGAGCTGAACAAGATGGGTGAGATTGTGGTGGACGAGCACAATGCCACCAATATCCCGGGAGTGTACGCCGCCGGCGACTGCACCGAAGTGCCGTTCAAGCAGATTGTGATTGCCCAGGGCGCTGGCGCAAACGCTGCGCTGGGTGCGTGGCAGTACACGGTGACTACGCCGAAGGCCTAGGGACTGGGTGCGCCGAAAGCCTAGCTGGTTTGGCGGCGCGACCCTCCCAAGAAGCCAATTCTCCACCACAGCGAACCAGCTACTTCGCAGCCTCCACGCGATCCTTCAGACCCTTGAACTCGTCCCAGACCTCGGACGGGACCTTCGGACCCAGGAACTTCAGCCATTCCTCGTTGTCGGCCAGATCGCGCTCCCAGTCAGCCGGGTTCACGGACAGTGCCTCGCGGATGTCCTCCTCGGTCTCCTTCAGGCCCTCGGTGTCGATGTCCTCGTAGCGGGCGGTGTAGCCAACAACGGTCTCATCAGCCTCCACGCGGCCTTCGATGCGGTCAACGATCCACTTCAGCACGCGGGAGTTCTCGCCGAAGCCCGGCCACAGGAAGCGGCCGTCCTCGCCACGGCGGAACCAGTTCACCAGGAAGACCTCTGGCATCTTGTCGCCGCCCTTGTTGCCCATGTTGATCCAGTGCTGCAGGTAGTCACCGGCGTTGTAGCCGATGAACGGCAGCATAGCCATCGGGTCGTGGCGCAGGGAGCCAACGGCGGCCTCGGCCGCAGCGGCGGTCTGGCCGGAAGCCAGGGTGGCACCGATGAAGGTGGCGTGGTTCCAGTCGCGAGCCTGGGTAATCAAAGGCACGGTGTCCGCACGGCGACCGCCGAACAGAATGGCGGAAACCGGCACGCCCTTCGGGTCATTGAACTCCGGTGCGGCAACCGGGCACTGCTCGATCGGCACGCAGTAGCGGGAGTTCGGGTGTGCGGCCTTGTTGCCGGAATCCGGGGTCCACTCGTTGCCAAGCCAGTCAATGAGGTGCTGCGGCTCGCCTTCCTTGGACTCCCACCAGACGTTGTTGTCATCGGTCAGAGCCACGTTGGTGTACAGGGTGTTGCCCGGCTCCATGGACTTCATGGCGATCGGGTTGGAGGCGTGGTTGGTGCCCGGCGCCACGCCGAAGAAGCCGTTCTCCGGGTTCACGGCGTACAGGCGGCCGTCCTCGCCGAAGTGCAACCATGCGATGTCGTCGCCGACGACCTCTGCACGCCAGCCCGGAATGGTCGGCTGGATCATGGCCAGGTTGGTCTTGCCACACGCGGATGGGAAAGCCGCACAGATGTAGTAGGTCTTGTCCTCTGGGCTGATCAGCTTCAGGATCAGCATGTGCTCTGCCATCCAGCCTTCGTCCCGCGCCATGGCGGAGGCGATGCGCAGTGCGTAGCACTTCTTAGCCAGGATGGCGTTGCCGCCGTAGCCGGAGCCGTAGGACCAGATCTCACGGTCCTCCGGGAAGTGGGTGATGTACTTCGTGTCGTTGCACGGCCAGGTGGAATCTTCCTGACCCGGTTCCAGCGGAGCCCCCACGGAGTGCAGCCCCTTCACGAACTCACCGTTCTCGCCGATCTTGTCCAGGGCTTCCTTACCCATGCGGGTCATGATGCGCATGGACATAACCACATACGGGGAGTCGGTGATCTCGATGCCCAGCTTCGGGGATGGATCAGTGATCGGACCCATGCAGAAAGGCACGATGTACATGCGACGGCCCTTCATGGAGCCGGAGAAGTGCTCGCGCATCTCGGCGCGCATCTGCTCCGGATCCATCCAGTTGTTGGTGGGGCCGGCGTCTTCCTCAGTCTTGGAGCAGATGAAGGTGCGGGACTCCACACGCGCAACGTCGGCCGGGTTGGAGCGTGCCAGGAAGGAGTTCGGCTGCGCCTTTTCATCCAGCTTGATCAGGGTGCCGTGCTCGACCAGCTGCTCTGCCAGCTGGTTCCACTCCTCCTCGGAGCCATCACAGAACACGACTGATTCTGGCTGGAAGAGCTCCACGGCCTCCTCGATCCAGTTCAGCATTTCCTGGTTCTTGGTGGGCGCCTCGCCGACAAGCCCTCGAATGGTCATCGATTTTCTCCCTACGTGTTTGTGTCCCACAACCCGGCCCGGCCAAATATGCACAAGCATTCAATAGCCGACCGTCGGTTTAAACTTCCAGTTCAAACCCGGTTGTATTCATTATTAACTCTACTAAATCCTGCGGTTTTTGGGCATTCAATATAGCTGTGATCTGTAATTATCCGGGTCTGCGCAAAGACACAGGTATCCCTTCCGCCCCCAGACTATCGTGAAGCGCCGGAACCGTGTTTTGGTTCCGTGGCCAGTGGTTGTACATCACACCCCGGCTAACCCCATTCCCCCCGATCAACGCATTTCCAGGCATCTGCCTGCCATTGATTGTTCCCCGGATCGGGGGTATTGGTATTCTTTCTTTGTGACGCCCCCTCGGCCTCACCGGTCTCTATCCACCGCCAGGCTGACCATTGTCCGTCGTAGGAAACTGAAGAGACGTAGTCCACCTTGCCGTCGCCGTCCGTATCGCTGAGGATGCTCATCCCCTGGTCGTCGGCGATGGTGACGGACTCTTCCACGCCACCGCTGCCGTGCCACGAGTTGGCTCGCGTATTGGTCGAATTGGTGCTGTCTGCACCGGCAGCGTTGTGCTGACCGGGGGCTCGATTGGGGTCGTGGGCATTCGGGTCGTGAGAGTTGAGTTCATCCACGTAGTATTCGCGCCCGCCGTACTCGACGGTCAGGCCGCCGAGCCCGTCAGTCAGCCCGCCCACGGTGCCCGGCGCGCCACCGTGTAGCTCGTGCAACTCGTGGCTGCCAATCAGATCTGCCAGAGGGTTCTGCGGAACAGCACCCCCGGCACCGCCTGCCCCATTGATCCCGTCATCTGGAAAGTCGAACATACCCATTTCCATTAGTTCACCCATCAGTTCGCCTCCATCGCCAGGCTGCGGATGCGGGGTGCCACCGGCGGGATCTCCAGCCGGGCGACCACCTCCGTCACCACCGTCGCCCAATGCTGTCGCAAGGCCGCGTCCTCCTTGGCGGCGCGGGCTTTCAGCGCCTCAGAGCGCAGCATGACCAGCCGCGCCCCTACCACTGCCAGGGCCACCACCACTCCGACTATCACGCCGGCCACCGGCCCGGAAAGCCGGCCGACCATAGTTCCCAACCCGAGCCCCGCTGCCAGGCCAGCTGCGGCGGCCAGCACCACACTCGCCCGCGAGCCCACCGCCATAGCAGGCCGGGCTGGGGCCTCCTCCTGTGCTTCCGGAAGTGCGGGGAAGACCACGCCCTGCTCCAGTACCGCCACACGCAATCGCGCCATGAATGCAGCATGCAGATACTCGAACCTGTCGGCACCCCTAGCACCCCTAACTTCCCTAGCACCGCCAGCTCCCCTGACACCAATAGTGCCGCGCGCCTGGTCAGCAGCACCGACGTCTTCCAGCACCTCCTGGGCAATCCGAGTCGCGCTGAGCCGCGTGGCGATGCGCACCCGATCCAGCCGCTCGGCATCCGCCCGGCGCGCCTGACCCTCCCACTCGTTAACATCCACGCCCAGCGCCCGGATCCACCCACACACCTCGTCCACGTCCTCGCACCATACCCAGCCTGGGGTGCGGGCCCATTCAGACGAAGGAGCGTCACTACCAAAGGGCCAGAGCAACACCACGCCCATAGCCTGCGCGACGGCCCGGGCAACCTCGCGATCCTCCGCGGTAGCGTGCCCTACTGCCGCAACAACAACGTCGGGGTGCTGCTCTGGGCCAGCGCCCTCCACTACCTCGAAACGCTCCCCCGCTGTGCTTGAACTTCCCCTACTTTCCATCCGCGTACGCAACTGTGCGGCACACTCTGCAACCGCATGCGCATCCGGGCCAATGACCGAAATGGTCTTCAACATCTTTGTTAGGTCCCCCACTTGGCTTAAGACATTCCGCAGGCCATCTGCAAGAATGGTCTGGATGAATAATTCCGATAACACGCCAGGCAGCCTTCCCCCAGGCCGCCCACTACAGACAGAGTTTAACGACGGTCGCGACTATCCGCGACTAGGGAACTTTAGCTTCCGGCGCGGCACCCTGACCGACAACCAGGAGGCCCTGTGGAACGAACACTGGCCTGAGCTGGGCAAAGTCCTCTCCGACGAGGTTATTAGCCTACCCGAATGGTTCGACCGCGACGCCGAAACAATTGTGGAAATTGGCTCCGGAACGGGCACCTCGACCGCT
Source organism: Corynebacterium sp. ACRQK (assembly GCF_022345965.1). Taxonomy (GTDB): domain Bacteria; phylum Actinomycetota; class Actinomycetes; order Mycobacteriales; family Mycobacteriaceae; genus Corynebacterium. The sequence goes on along the minus strand of NZ_JAKRMU010000007.1, from coordinate 63,123 downwards.
GCGATGGCGCCGCTGGAGGCGGAAAAGAATATCGTCGCCGTCGAGCTCTACCGCCCCGGGCTGGCCAAGCTTCTGGGCTCCGTGGTGCGCGGAGACATCCACAACGTGCGCATGATCCGCGGCGACGGCGTGGAGGTTCTGCAGCGTATGTTCGCACCCGAGTCGCTGTCCGGCGTGCGCATCTACTTCCCGGACCCGTGGCCCAAGGCCCGCCACCACAAGCGACGCATCGTGCAATCCGGCACGCTGCACCTGATTGCCTCCCGCCTGAAGCCGGGCGGCATTCTGCACATCGCTACCGACCACGCGGACTACGCAGAGTGGATCGACGAGCTGGTGGAGGTCGAAGAGCAGCTGGAATACCTGGGCTGGCCCGAGGACCAGTCGGACATTCCACAGCTGACGGACCGCCAGGTAATCACCAAGTTCGAGGGCAAGGGCCTGGACAAGGAACACATCATCCGCGAGTACCTGTGGCGGAAGAAATAGCTAACACGCCCCGGAAAATTTGCTGTTCGCCCTGGTCGGGTTCGTAGACTAGAGGGAATTCTGGCGTTATAGAAAGGACCACTCACGTTGTTTAGCTCTTGGGGCGATGTCGCCTACCGGTTCCGCCGGCTGATCCCTCTGGTGATCATCGCGGCGATCCTGGTGCTGTATGTCGTCGCCGGGCTGAAACTGGCCGACCGGATGAGCCAGGAGGGGTGGGACGACCCGAACTCGCAGTCCACGAAGGCTGCGCAGATCGAGCAAGAGGTTTTTGGTCGTGACGCCAACGGGGATGTCATCCTGATGGTCACCGGCGATAAGCCGGGGTCTGCAACCTCGGACGAGGTCAAGCAGTCCATAACCCAGCAGATCGAGCAGCTGCGCAAGGATCACCCCGACGAGATCGGGGGCGTGACTAGCTACTTCAACCGCGGTCCGGCGGCCATGGCCAACCCGGACGGCACCGCGGCCTTCGCATCCATCGGGCTGCAGGGCATCGAAGACGATGTGCTGATTAACTTCCGCAAGATCGAGGACGACCTGCGGGCCATCAGCGCCCCGGGCGTAGATGTGAAGATCGCCGGCGCCACGGCGGTTTCGGACTCCCTGGACGAAGGCATGGCCGGCGATATTCACCGTGCCGAGATCTACGCGCTGCCCGCTGTGGGCCTGCTGCTGCTGATCGTTTTCGGCGGTCTGATCGCTGCGTTTATGCCGCTGTTGGTGGGCGGCCTGTCGATCCTGGGATCCATGGGCGTGCTGGCGATCCTGGCTAGCTTCACGCAGATCAACGTGTTCGCGCAGTCCGTGGTCACGCTGCTGGGTCTGGGCCTAGCCATCGACTACGGCCTGTTCATGGTCTCCCGCTTCCGCGAGGAGATGGCGGAGGGCCACGACACCCGCACCGCCGTGCGCAACACCACCGCCACCGCGGGCAAGACCGTGGTCTTCTCTGCGGCGATGGTGGCCGTGGCGCTGTCCGGGTTGTTCATCTTCCCGCAGGCCTTCCTGAAGTCCGTGGCCTTCGGCGCGATCTCCGCGGTGGGTCTGGCCGCGCTGCTGTCCGTGGCTGTGCTGCCGAGTGTCTTCGCAATGCTCGGGCCGAACATCGACAAGTGGTCGTTTAAGAAGAAGCGGACCCGCCGGCGCTCCGAGCAGGTCGAAGGCATTTGGGGCCGCATCCCGGCCTTCGCCATGCGCCACTCGAAGCTGTTTACGGTCGTGATCGTCGGTGGCATGCTGCTGATGGCGGTACCGATTGCGGGCATCAAGCTGGGTGGCATGAACGAGACCTACCTGCCGCCGTCGAACCAAACGCGCGTGAACCAGGAGGAGTTCACCGAGAAGTTCCCGCAGTTCCGCACCGACCCGATCAAGCTGGTCATCGAGGGCGATTCCAAGACCGTGGCTGCGGTCTACAAGGAGGCCAACGCGATTCCGGGACTGACGGCCCCGTTCCAGGTCTCACGCCCCACGAAGGACGACGTGACGGTGCTGTCCACCGGCATTGCCGACCGCGATGACAACGACCGCATTGTCAACGCTCTGGAGGACATCAACGTCGACGGCGCCAGCGTGTACGTCGCCGGCACCCCGGCCCTGGAGGTCGAATCCATCGACGCGCTGTTCGAGAAACTGCCGTGGATGTTGCTGTATATCGTGCTCGTCAGCTTCGTGCTGATGGCCATGATCTTCGGCTCGCTGATCATTCCGGCCAAGGCCGTGATCATGAACATCCTGGGCACCGGCGCAACCCTCGGCCTGCTGACGTTGATCTTCGTCGACGGCCACGGCGCGGACATGTTTAACTTCACCGCCGGGCCGCTGACCTCCCCGGTACTGGTGCTGATCATCGCCATCGTCTTCGGCCTCTCGACCGACTATGAGGTATTCCTGGTCTCCCGCATGGTGGAGGCTCGCGCCCGGGGTGCGTCGACGGATCAGGCGATCCGCTTCGGCACGGCCACCACCGGCAGCATCATCACCGCCGCCGCGCTAATCATGATCGTGGTCTGCGGCGCCTTCGGGTTCTCCTCGATCGTGATGATGAAGTACATCGCCTTCGGCATGGTGATCGCACTACTACTCGACGCCACAATCATCCGCATGCTCCTCGTCCCGTCCGTCATGCACCTGCTGGGCACCGACAACTGGTGGGCGCCAAAGTGGGTCAAGCGCCTGTCGGAGAAGGTTGGGCACAACGAGCAGCTGGAATCCTCGCCGCACGAAGCAGCGCCTGCTGTCCGTTCGTCGCGGGTGACGGTTGCGGAACTTTCTGGTGTGGACGCCATCGCCCCCGTGCCCGCCCAGCGCCCCGGTGAGGCTCCCGCACGTCAGCGGAACCTGCCTTTCGCGGAGCTGATGCGGCGTGTCGAAGAAAGCCGCAGCAGTGCTGGCACTCAGGCCGACGGCGGGGGCGGAGGCGAGCGCTAATGCGTGATTTGTGGCGGCGCACAGAAGTCAGGACTCTGCTCAGTCTGGTGCTGATTGGCATCATCGTCTTCCTCGCCCGGGAGCACCTGCACTTCATTGGCGACGGTTGGCGAGAGTTGGCACACGCCGACAAGCGCTGGATCGGCCTGGCCATCCTCGCGCTCGCAGCCTCCATGGTCGCGCAGGCCGAGGTGATGGTCGTACTGCTGCGCAGCGCCGGGGTGAAAGTGAAGCGCATCAGCGCCAACTCGCTGGGGCTGGCAGCTAATGCCTGGTCCTCGACTTTCCCTGGCGGGCCCGCGTTGTCGGCGGCCATGATCTTCCGCGAGCAGCTCAAGTGGGGCGCCACTGCCGTAATTGCCAGCTGGTACATGCTGCTTTCGGGAGCGCTAGCTGGCGGCGGCATGGCGATCCTGGCCATCGGTGCTGTGTTCTTCCTGGGGCTGACAGTTAAACCGTTGACGTTGGCGATGTCCCTGATCGCCCTTGTTGCACTAGCGATCCTCACCAACTGGGTGGCAAAGAACCGGGACAAGGTGGAGCGCTGGCTAGTCAACCGACTGCGGACTTTCAACGCCCGCCGTGGCAAGCCCGTTGACCGCTTCACCGACAATGTCCGCGGGTTCTCCCGCCAGCTGTCGGCCGTGGAACTGCCACTGACCAAACTGGCCGTAGCGATCGCCGCCAGCCTGGGCAACTGGGTTTTCGAGATCCTCTGCCTGCTGGCCTGTATCTACGCCGTCGGCGCCACCCCGCCCATCGCGGGCGTGGTACTGGCCTTCCTCACCGCCAAACTGGTGGGGCAAGCGCAGGTCACCCCCGGCGGACTGGGGCCGGTGGATGTTGCACTGACCAGTGCCCTGGTCGGATTCGGCACCCTGACCTCCGTTCAGGCATTCGGAGCCGTCATCGTCTTCCGCATGCTCAGCTTCGTGGGGCTGACGTTGGTGGGATGGATCGTCTTTTTCGCCACCAAGATGGTCAACCCCAAAGGCAATGCTGAGGATGCAGCCGCGGAGACGGGGCGTCAAGAAGAAAAGCAGGAAGAACCCGTAGGCAGGGCACGCTAAGGCTCAACTAGGCACAGTAAGATTAGGGTCATGAGCAACCTCGATAGCACCTCCACGGGAGACGCCCCCGGCACCGCCCAACGATCGCCGGGGGTCGCGCTGTTTCTCGACGTAATCGCCGTCCTGCTGTTTGCGCTGCTGGCGCGCATTGCACACAACACTCCGGAGATGCCGCTGAGCTTCGGCGGCTGGCTGGATACCTCCTGGCCTTTTCTCATCGGTGTGGCGATCGCCTGGGCACTGCTGTGGATCGGCGTGATCCGACCGGGAGGTTCCAAGGGGGCGGGCTTCAGCGGTTTCGAGTTCTCCACCGGTGCGTTGGTCTGGATCGTCAACGTGATCGCCGGGCTGGGGATCTGGGGCGTGCGCCACGGGGAGGTTCCCCATTGGTCTTTCATGATCGTAGCCACCGTGATGAGCGGCCTGTTGCTGTTCGGTTGGCGCGGTGCTTTCCGCCTGGGACAGCTGCGCAGACTTTCTCGCATGAAGCGCATGGGCCGAGTATTCGGTAAGTGAAGTACATTTCAGCTTAATTAACCTGACGTACATCTTCGCGCTACGTCAGGTTCGTTCGCGTTGCTTAAGGTCTTGTAAGCCATCTGCAGTTAGCTGCTGACGAAGACTGACAAACACTGACCAACACTGAGGAGAGATCCCCATGGGCCTTAAGGGGCGCAACCTGCTGAAGAAGATGGACTTCACGTCCAGCCGTTCCCACCGCACCTGCGTGTACAAGTGCGGCGACGCTTGCTCCAAGCCGGTGAACAACAAGTCCGACAACAACTACTTCATGGACCTGATCCAGGGCACCTTCTCGCGCCGCACCGCACTGCGCGCCGGTGGTGCCGCTATGGTCACCGTTGGCGGCGCTTCCTTCCTGGCAGCTTGCAGCGACGACAACGGCGAGGGCAGCAACGCCAAGGGCGGCAACGGCGAGAACAATGGCGGTTCCGGCAACAGTGCAGACGCTCCGGACGGCCTGAAGTTCGAAATGGTCGAGCCGAACACCAAGGACGAGGTTGTTGTTCCGGCCGGCTACAAGTCCGAGGTTGTTATCCGCTGGGGCGACCCGGTCGAGGAAGGCGCCGAGGAGTTCGACGTAGACAACCAGACCGCGGAGCAGGCCGCTAAGCAGTACGGCTTCAACTGCGACTTCGCGGCACTGCTGCCGATCGAGGGCGAGGACAACCGCTTCCTGCTGGTCTCTAACCACGAGTACACCACCCCGCAGCAGATGATCCCGGACTATGACCTGGAGAACCCCTCCAAGGAGCATGTCGACATCGAACTGGCTAACCACGGCATGTCCATTGTCGAGGTTGAGGGCAACGACAAGGATGGCAAGCTTAAGCCCGTCATGGGCAAGTACAACCGCCGCCTGACCGGCAACACCGAGTTCGAGCTGCGTGGCCCGATCGTTGGCCACAAGCTGGTGAAGACCTCTGACGACAAGGAAGGCAAGATCGTCAAGGGCACCTTCAACAACTGCTCCGGTGGCGTTACCCCGTGGGGCACCATCCTCTCCGGTGAGGAGAACGTTGACCAGTACTTCGCTGGTGGCGAGAACGTTAAGGACGAGAAGGTCCGCGAGCGCCTGAGCCGCTACGGCATCGAGGATGCCAAGACCGCTCGTCAGTGGGAGAAGCACTACGACCGCTTCGACGTGACCAAGGAGCCGAACGAGCCGAACCGCTTCAACTACGTGGTTGAGGTGAACCCGTGGGATCCGAAGTCCACCCCGGTGAAGCACACCGCTCTGGGCCGCTTCAAGCACGAGGGCTCCAACATCCACGTCACCAACGACGGCACCGTGGTTGCGTACTCCGGCGACGACTCCCGCTTCGAGTACATCTACAAGTTCGTCTCCTCCCGCAAGATCCGCAGCGGCAACACCGACAAGGATCGCGAAGAGAACATGAAGATCCTGGACGAGGGCACCCTATACGTTGCCACCTTCGAGGGCAACAACAAGGACTTCGACCCGGAGAACCCGCCGAAGGGCGAGGAGTGCGACGGCACCGGCAAGTGGATCAAGCTGGTTACCGTCAAGGAGGACGGTTCCGCAGAGTCCCACGTCGACGGCATGTCCGCGGAAGAGGTCATCATCTACACCCGCGAGGCTGGCGACAAGGTCGGTGCCACCAAGATGGACCGCCCGGAGGACGTCGAGCCGCACCCGACCACCGGCAAGATCTACGCTGCGATGACCAACAACAAGTACCGCGGCGTGCAGGAAGAGGGCAAGGACTACGAAGAGGTCAAGGAGTACGCCCCGGTCAAGGAGAACAAGAACGGCATGGTTCTCGAGATCGAGGACGACTTCACCGGCGAGGAACTGAAGTGGAACCTGCTGCTGGTGTGTGGTGACCCGGACGAGGCCGAGACCTACTTCGGCGGCTTCGACAAGTCCAAGGTCTCCCCGATCTCCTGCCCGGACAACGTCACCTTCGACTCCTTCGGCAACCTGTGGGTCTCCACCGACGGCAACGCCCTGGAGTCCAACGACGGCCTATTCGCTGTCGCCCTGGAAGGCGAGACCCGCGGTCTGACCAAGCAGTTCCTGACTGTCCCGGCTGGCGCCGAGACCTGTGGCCCGCTGGTCTTCGACAAGCGCGTGATCGTCAACGTTCAGCACCCGGGTGAGGACGAAGAGGCCACCGTCAAGACCTCTACCTCCCACTGGCCGGATGGTGGCGACTCCATCGCCCGCCCGGCGACCGTGGTTGCCTGGAAGGACGACTTCGGCACCATCGGCGCTTAAGGTTCAGCGCCTAGCCGAAGCGCAGCCTGCCGTCGCGCCGGACAGCCTGGTCCACGACGAACGCGCGGAACGCCTCGGCGGCGGGAGCCGACCGAGCGCGTGCACTCCAGACCATCCCTAGCTCCCTCTCGCGGTCTTCCTCGAGGGGGAGCATTTCTATGCCCGCGACCACCAGGTTCGGGTCCCCCATCGGCAGCAGGGCCACCCCCAGCCCGGCGCTTACCAGCCCCGCCATCGTGGTCAGCTCCATCGACTCAAACACCAGGCGTGGCCGGAAGCGCGCCGCGGCCGCCAGATCGTCCAACAGCATACGGGTTCCGTACCCCGGCAGCATGGCCACGAAGGGCTCGTCCGCGGCCTCTGCGATGCTAATGCTTGTGCGCCCCGCCCAGCGGTGGTTCGTCGGCACCGCCATTGCCAGCCTTTGGGTGGCCAGCTGCTGCCATCGCACTTCGCCGGCCTCCACCAGCGCATGTGGCTTCGGCCCTACCATCGCTACGTCGGATTCCCCGGCTATCACGCGATCCGTCAGTGGCCGTGCGGCGCCCTGCACCAGCTCGAACCTTACCTGCGGGTGCGCGTTCCTGAACTCCCGCAGCAGCTGCGGCACCATCCACGTGCCCAGTGAGTGCATGAAGTCCACGCGCACGGTTCCCCGCTCTGGATCCATCAGCCGGTGTACTTCGTCGACTCCCCGCTGCCATGCTTCGTCGGCCTCGCGGGCGTGCCTGGCCAGCGCGGCTCCGCATTCGTTCAAGGCGAGGTGCCTGCCGTTGCGGTCGAATAGCTCCGCACCGAGCTCTCTTTCCAGCGCCGATAGCCGCCGGGAGAGCGCCGACTGACTGATCCCCAGGCGCAGCGACGTATCCACCATGTTCTGAGTCTCGGCCAGGTCCAGGAGCCACGTTAGGTCTTTCACACTCTGTATCTTCCTTCTTGCCTTCCTTCTTGCCCTGCTTATCGACGCCCACACTTCAGCATATGCGTTCTCCGGGACACCTAACTCTATTTATTGCATTTAGCGAATTGATACTGGTTGCGTCACACTAGACACATCGATTGTGAACATGAGCCGCTAGAGAACTGCCCAGACTCGCAGGAAGGAGCTTCATCGGTGCCGGACACCCTCGCAGACACTGCAGACACCGCGAACACCGCAGACGTTCGCCCCCTCACCCCGGAGGATAAGGGCTACAAGATGGCACTCATCGCCTCCTTGTGTTCAGGCCTGGCTTCGTACAACGCTCTGTACGCCACCCAAGCTGTCCTCCCGGCGCTGTCGGAAGACTTCGGCATTTCACCCTCGCTGGCCGCGCTGACCGTCTCCGCCACCACGGGCGGCCTGGCTTTCATGGTCATTCCACTCAGCGTGGTTTCCGAGCGCTTCGGCCGCCGCCGCGTGATCCAGGTATCGGTCTTGGTAGCCACTCTCCTTTCCATCGCCTTGGTCGCCCTGCCCTCGATCCAGTCGATCATCGCGCTGCGTCTCCTGCAGGGCTGCGCAGTGGCGGGTGTCCCGGCCGTGACAATGGCCTTCCTTTCCGAGGAGATCGACCGCAGCTACCTTCCCCGCATCATGGGGTTCTATATTGCGGGCAACTCACTGGGCGGCCTCATTGGCAGGCTAATCCCTGGCATCGCCCTGGAGTTCACAGATTGGCGCATTGCCACCCTGCTCAGCGCTCTCTTCGCGTTTTCGATGGCGCTTGTGACCACCTGGGTGCTGCCACAGCAGCGCTTCTTCACCCCGAAGAAGATCACCTTGTCACACGAGGTGGAGGCTTTCGCCAACCACCTGCGCGACCCGATCTTGCTGAAGCTCTTCCTGTTGCCATTCCTTTTGATGGGCAGCTTCGTTTCCATGTACAACTACATGACCTTCCGGCTGATTAATACCTTCGGCCTGCCGGAATCCCTGGCCGCGCTGGTTTTCGTCATCTACCTGTCGGGCACGTGGACCTCCACACGCACGGGCAAGATGGTGAACCGCTATGGCCAGGCGAAGGTCGTGGTCGCCTGCATCGCCATGGCTCTTGCGGGTCTCTTGTTGGCTTTCATCCCGACGGTTCCCACCACGCTGGTGGCAGTACTGATCTTCACCGCTACTTTCTTCCCCGCCCACTCGATCGCCAGCGCGTGGGTCGGCGAGGTCGCTCAACAGGATCGCGCCGAAGCTTCCAGCTTGTACATCTTGAGCTACTACCTGGGCTCCTCCCTCATCGGCTGGGTCTCCGGTTACTTCTTCGCCCACGGTTGGGGCTTGTTTATCGGGTGGTTAATGCTGTTGACTCTCGTCGCCCTCGTCACCGCCTTCGCCGCCATGCGGCGCGATAAGGCCGTTTCTTAATGACGCCCCTAGCTCCAACCCGCACCCTTTCAGCAGGTTCTTAGCTCTTGAGCGGATAACCCTTTCATTCTCAAGTTTACGAGAAAAATTATTAGATCTATCAGATCTTTTTAGATAAAAACCTCCCACTTACCCAAAAGTGTGTTTAAGATCACTTGCATGGGACATACTCGCAAACTACGTTTCGCATCAATCCTCGGCGTGGGATTGTTGGCCACCGCAGGCATGGGCGTCGCAGTTGCCCAGGGCGGCGTGTCGGCTCACCTGGCGCTCTCCGGCACCATCTTCAACATGCATGTCGGGGAGCTGGACGGTAAGGGCTTCGACCTCTTCACCGACGTCGACAAAATGCACAATGGCGACCAGGCGATCTCCCGACTGCGCATCAAGGATGCCAAGGTGACCGACGTCTGTATGACGGCACCAATCAAGATTCCGGGCGTTGGGGATAAGAAGTTCCAAATGACCGTTCCCGGCCAGAACTTCTCCGCAGAGAACATGCTGATCGGCGCCCGCAAGCTAACGGGCGACCTAACTCTGAAGAACCCGCAGATCGGCATTGATGCGGGCAAGGTCGACAAGGACGCACCCGACGGCGGCTGGGGAATCGTTGCCGATTCCCTGTCTGCGAAGGGCCAGGGCATCGAGGCAACCTCTCTGTCGGCTGACAAGATGACCGCTGGCGGCAGCAAGATCGCGATTGTGGATAACGACAATGCCGAGTGCTAACCCCGGCACGGATCCCAACACGAACCCAGAGCTAGATCCGAACTACGACCCCGACCTGGATGACGACCTGCAGTCAAACCTAGAGGCCGATGCCAACCAGGGCACAGAGATACAAGGCACCGCATATCAAGAGGTCGAGGAGCAGGACGTTCCCGCGATAAAGAACACTCGCGGCTTCGGCAACTGGCGCCGCCGTCGCCCTTTTGCAGCGGGACTGTTCATGCTGCTGTCGGGCATCATCATGATCGTCCCGGCATACCTGTCCTTCGAGGTATCGAACATCGTCATACAGGTATCCACGATCTCTGGCGTATCCACACTTCTGATCGGCGCGTTGCTGATCACCTCGGCACTCATGACGTGGTTCAAGCCGGATACTCGCCTACTCACGGGCGTGGCCTCCCTGATCCTCGGCATCGTGGCTCTGCCTATGTCGAATATCGGCGGCTTCGTTCTGGGCACCCTGTGCGCCGTTATCGGCGGAGCCCTGGCGCTGTCGTGGACGGATGAAGAAAGGGCACCTAAAAGCGTCAAAAAGATGGGCAAGAATAAAGGCAAGAAGAGGAAGGTAGATGAGCAAGCAGCGTAAACGCGGCGGCTCCAGCGCTGCGAAGGCCGTCGTCGCAGCGGCGTCGATGTGCGGGCTAGTAGCGGCGCTGGCTGTCGAGTCCACGCCGAGCGCCGAAGCGCAGCTGCAGCTTCCGCCGCCACCGCCGCTTCCTCCACTCCCGGGGCAGGCTCCGGATAACGAGGCGCCAAAGCTTCCACCGCTGCCGGATTTGCCACCACCGCCACCACCGCCCGAGGTGCCGGAGGACCTGCGGATGGACCTCACCCCGCCGGGGCCGATCGAGGGCGAAAAGCCGGTCCAGCAGGGGACGTACATCATCAAGGCAGACAACACGCGCCTGCTTGGGCACGTGAAGATGTCGCTGATTCAACAATCCACCCCGCAAGGCCCGAAGCCGGCGCTGCGCATCGATGCCGACAAGGCCGTTCTGACGAACCTGTCCGTGCAGTTCCCCACGCCGGGAGCAGCCCCGGAAGGTGGCATCTGGCAGCGCACCGGCCCGGGGCAGACCACCACGCTGACCGGGAACTTCCACATCGTAGTGAGCTCCCTGGAGGTCACGCCACGCGTGGCCGGGCTGCCGCTGATCCCGCTGCCCATCGACGCAAACATGGCGCCGAAGGAGCTGCAGGAAGCTGCCAAGAAGATCGGCCTCGGTACGCCAGACGCGCTCTCCAATCACTTGGAGATGACGAATGGCACGATGCACACCTACTTCGTGAAGGCCGACACTCTGAAACTGCCCGCGGGAACCAACATCGGCCTCTAGGCCAACCGATTACATCGGCATGATGGTGTGCTTCTTCGGAGTATCCACCACCTGCTTGTTGCGCAGCTGGCGCATCGCCTGGCGCAGGCGGATTCGGGTCTGGTCCGGGGTGATGACGGAGTCCACGTAGCCACGCTCGGCCGCCACATAGGGGCTGGTCATGTTCGCGTTGTAGAAGTCCATGAACATCTTCTTCGCCGCGGGGCGCTGCTCCTCCGGCATGGCGGCCAGAGCCTTGCCCTGCATCATCACCACGGCGGCCTCCGCGCCCATCACTGCGATCTGCGCCGTCGGCCACACCAGGTTGATGTCCGCGCCCAGGTTCTTCGAGCCCATCACGGCATAGCCACCGCCAAAGGCCTTGCGCACGACCACGGTCACCTTCGGCACCGTCGCCTCCACAGTGGCGAAGCCCAGCTTCGCTCCGCGGTGAATCAGGCCGGCCTTTTCCTGCTCCACACCAGGCATGTACCCGGGTGTATCCACGACCCAGACGAGGGGGACATTGTAGGCGTCACAAATACGGATAAAACGCGCGGCCTTATCCGCAGCCTCGGCGTCCAGGCAACCGGCCAGCTCCATCGGCTGGTTGGCCACCACGCCCACCGCATGGCCGTCGATGCGGGCGAAGGCGGTGACGACGTTGGAGCCGTAATCGCCCTGCACCTCCAGCACGTTGTCGTCGTCGAAGATGCGGGTGAGCACCTCCATGATGTCGTAGCCCGCGTTCGGATCGTCCGGGATGATGTCGTTCAGTTCGAAGTCTCGCTCGGTGAGCTCGTCGTTAGGCGCCCAGAACTCCGGGGTCTCGTCGAAGGAGCTGGAAGGCAGGAAGTCCAGCAGGTCCTTGACGTAGTTGAAAGCGTCTTCCTCGCTGGTTGCGACGTAGGAGACGTTGCCGTTGCGGGCTTGCTGACGCGCCCCACCGAGCTCTTCCATCGAAATTTTCTCGCCCGTCACCGATTCGATGACCGCCGGGCCCGTCACGAACATCTGCGTGCGGCCTTCGACTGCCACTACAAAGTCGGTGGTCACAGGCGCATAGACGGCGCCACCGGCGGACGGGCCGAGCAGGATGGAGATCTGCGGGGACTGGCCACTCAGCGGCAGTTGACGGCGGGAGATCTCGGAGTACATCGCCAGGGACATCACGGCATCCTGAATGCGGGCGCCGCCGGAATCGTTAATGCCGATGACCGGGCAGCCGATGCGGATGGCCATGTCCATGACCTCGCAGACCTTCTTGCCGAAGGTCTCGCCCACCGAGCCGCCGTACACCGTCTTATCGTGGGCGTACACCGCCACGGTGCGACCGCCCACCCGGCCGTAGCCGGTGACCACGCCGTCGCCGTAGGGGGCATCCTCCTCGCCGGGGGTGCGTCCCAGCGCGCCAATCTCCACGAACGTGCCCTCGTCCAGCAGCGCATCGATGCGCTGGCGGGGCGTGGTCAGCCCGGCCTCATCGCGCCTGGCCTTGGCCTTCTCGGAGCCCGGGTCCTGCGCCTGTTCCAACCTCCGGTGCAGCTCCGCCAGCTTCTCGGCGGTAGCGCCGGTGGCTTCGGTGCCGTTAGCGGCGGTTGCTCCCTCATCGGCAACAGTCACAGTGAAAGTCCCTTCGTATTCGACAAACCCCTTCTACTAAGGGGCTATCTATTTAGTCGCCGTGCGCGTTTCAGCTAAACGCCGTCCGCAATGTGCTTGGCGATCACACGTCCCACTTTAGAGATCTCTGGCTCGTCCACAATAGCCAGGTGGTCGCCGCGTAGCTGGACGATCTCCAGATCCTCGACGATCTCACCCCAGCCACCGTCTGGCGCCACCTCGGCGTAGGCCGGTTCCAGCTCGATCGCGCCGTCGTGCATCCGCTCCGCGCGGAACAGCGTGACGGGTGCCTTCACCTCCGCCCAAGCCCGGAAGTCCAGGGATTCCAGGATGCGGTTATCCACGAAGCTGGCGCGCTGGTGCTCCAGCACGCCCGCGGGCAGGCCCATCCCCTTGGCCTCCGGGGAGGTAAGGAACTGCTGGAACATCTGCATCATCACGCCCTCGCCCTGCTGGTCCAGCAGCTCGTGGGGAACCTCTAGCGGCAGGCCGTAGGTCTTCTGCGCAAACGCCGCGTAACGATCCCAGCGCGCGTGCATTTCTTCCTTCGTATCCGGGGCGGGGTTCTTCGGCTGCACGGTGTCCAGCAGCACGATGCGCTCGACCTCTGCGCTCGGTTCGCCCGCTGCGGCGCGTTTACCCAGCTGGTGGGCAACTTCGTACGCCAGGGCGCCACCGAAGCTCCAGCCTCCCAGCAGAACCGGGCGGCCGTCGGCCAGCTCGATGATCTCCTCCAGGTAAGCCGCCGCGCGGTCCGCGAGTTCGCCTTCCAGGCGCTCCACGCCGTAGACCGGCACGTCGTCCGGCAGGCGGCGCATTAGTGGCGCGTACACCACCGAGGAACCACCAGCAGGGTGGAACAGGAACACCGCAGGCTGAGTGCTGCCTGCAGGGCGCGCCCGCAGCACGCGAATGTTGCCCTCCACTTCGCTTTCGAAGCTGCTGCGTACCTTCTCGCTCAGCGGCTCGAGGGTTTCGGCGGCCAGCACATCCTCGGCGCTGACCTCCGCTCCAGAGCGTTCGGTCAAGCGGTCCGCGATGCCCCGCGCCTGCTCCTCGTCGATGCTCGGCAGCTGGCTCGTTACGCCCTGGGCTGCCTTGCCGGTGACCTTTGCCCAGGTGGCGAACACCAGGCGCTCGCTCGCATCTCGCGGTGCCACGCCGCCCCCGGTCGCGGTGTAGTCGGTCGCTGCGCCGTCTTCGTTTGCGCTGTCTTCTTCACCAGTGTCTTGTTTAGTGACGCCACCTTCTCCCCCGGCAGCGACCTCAGCACTGTCGGCACCATCAGCGTCGGCAGCGCTTGCGTGACGCTCCGCGATCATCTGCTCCACGAGCGCGATCACGTCGTCCACCGAGCCATCGCGGAGTGCCTGGACCTGCAGCGGCGGCAGGTCGAAATCATACTCCACGCGGTTCTTGATGCGCATGCCCATCAGGGAATCCAGGCCCAGGTCGATCAGGGGCAGCTCGCCCGGCAGATCCTCGATGTCATAACCCATGGATTCGGAGACGATGGCGCGCAGGCGGTCTCCGGCGGACTCACCGGAGTTCGGATCCCAGCGGTCAGCAGACTCGTCTACTTCGGGCAGCGCGTTGCCCGCGCTCTCCTTTGTGGAAGTGTCAGCGGCGGAGGCGTTCGGCGCCCCGCTGATCTTCGCGGAAGCAGAGGCCGAGGCGGCGTCAGTACCCTTAGCGCCCAGAGCCCCAACCACGCCACCGAGAGTAGCGACGAAAGCCTCCGCGACCAGCGGCATCGACTGTGCACCGGGCGCATCGGCGGCGTAGACGGACAGGGACCAGCCGCCGAGGGAACCGGCGGCGATGGTCGTCAGCTGGCCCGCCGTCGGCAGCGGGGCGTGGTCGCGGGTGGCGGCCACCGTGGCACCGTCGGCCAGCACCTCCGCCGCAGCTTCGGCCAGCAGCTCGATGCTCGGCACATCCTCGGCCGGCACGCTGAAGACAACGCGACCGTCGGGCAGATCCACGCGCGTGCCCGGCAGGTCCACGGCAGGGCCGGAAGACGGGCGAGCGCTCGTCCAGTGGCGCTGCAGGTTCCACTGCGTGCCCGGCACCTTCGGCAGGCTCGCGCGGGAGCCACCTGCCAGAGCCTTCAGGTTCAGATCCGCGCCCTGCACGTACAGCTCCGCGAGGGTGGACAGTAGGGTCTGGGAAACCGGCTCCTTGCGCTTAAGCAGGAACATCAGCTTGGAATCGCTGGCGTTGTGCGCGAAGGAGTTGTTCATCAGCGGCATCAGAGCTACCGGGTTCGGGGAGAACTCGATGAAGGTCCGGTAGCCATCGTCGAACTGCTTGCCCGTCGCCTCGGAGAACCAGACGGGCTGGCGGGTGCAGCGCAGGAAGTACTCGGCATCGTGGACGACCTCGCCCGGCTGGTACACGCGGCCACGGTCCACGGTGGAGTACAGCGGGGTGTGGATCGACTGCGGATCCAGGTCGCTGATCTCGTAGTGGAGCTCGCCCAGGATCGGATCCAGCATCGAGGTGTGGCCCGCGCCCTTGACCTTCAGCAGGCGGGCGAACTTGCCCTCCCCCTCGAGGTACTCCACCAGCTTCTGCACTGGCTCGGCGGGGCCGCCGACGGTGGTCATGCCCGGCGCGGCGTACACGGCGGGCTCCACCTGGGCGTATTCGGGGTGCTCGGAGGTGAAGGTCGCGAGCTCCTCCACGCCGAACTCGACCACAGCCATGGCGCCCTGTTTGTCCTCTGGCAGCAGGCGCTCGCCCTCGCCCATCAGGCGGGCGCGGTGGCAGGCGGTGCGCACGGCCTCCTCAGCGGTGATACCCCCCACGGCGTAGGCCGCCGCAATCTCGCCCATGGACTGGCCGACGACGGCGGCGGGCTTGGCACCCAGGGCGCGCACGAGGTCGTTCAGTGCAATTTGCACGCAGGTGATACCCACCTGGGCGCGCTCCGTGTCGTAGTTCTGCTCGTCGTCCAGCACCATCTCGACGAAAGACCAGCCGGATTCCGCCAGCACGACCTGGTCCAGCTCGTCCAGGCGGGCGGCGAAGAAATCGGAGAGCTCGTAGAGATCCTTGGCCATCTTGCGGTGCTGGGAGCCGAAGCCCGAGAAGACCCACACCGGACCATTTACCGAGGGCGAGTCGGCAGTCTTCACCGTCGCGCCCTGCTTGCCGGCGGCGATGCGCTGCAACCCGGCGATGGCTTCGTCGAAGGTGGCGGCGGAAACCACGCCGCGGGAACGGCCGTGGTTGTGGCCAGCCAGCGCCAGGGCTACGCCGCGTAGCTGGTCGGCTTCATCGCCTGCCTTGGTGAAGGATTCCTTGTTCTGCTCCAGGTACGCGGCCAGTGCTTCCGCGGCCTGGCGACGGCGGGAAGGCAGCAGCCCGCTGACGGGCAGCAGCACGCGCGGGGCCTCGCCCGCGGAATCCTCACGGTCCAGGCCGATGGGGGCAGCGGAGTTTGCGCCGGCCGCCCCAACGCCCGCCGCGGCCTCTTCTTCCAGATTCGGCGCCGCGATGACCACGTGCGCGTTCGTGCCGCCGAAGCCGAAGCCGGACACACCGGCGATGGCGCGCCCGGAGTACTCCGGCCACTCGCGCGGATCCTCCACGACCTCCAGGTGTTCGCGGTCGAAATCGATGTACGGGTTCGGGCCGCTGTAGTTCAGGCTCGGCGGCAGCACGCCCTCGCGCATTGCCAGCACGACCTTCATCACGCCCGCGACGCCCGCGGCGGCCTCGGTGTGGCCAAAGTTCGTCTTCGCACTACCCAGCAGCAGCGGCTCGGCCACGTCGCGTTGGCGCCCCAGGACAGTCCCCAGGGCAGTGGCTTCGATCGGGTCGCCCAGGATGGTGCCGGTGCCGTGCGCCTCCACGTAGTCCACGGCCTGCGGATCGATCCGCGCGTCGGCGTAGGCGCTGCGCAACACGTCCACCTGCGCATCCGGGTTCGGGGCGGTCAGGCCGTTCGAACGGCCATCGGAGTTCACCGCCGAGCCCTTGATCACGGCCAGCACGTTGTCGCCGTCGCGGCGCGCATCCTCCAGGCGCTTCAACACAACCACGCCCGCGCCGTCGGAACGCACGATGCCGTCGGCATCATCGCTGAAGGCACGAATGCCGCCCGTCGGGCTGAGCACGCCGAGCTCGGAAAACGCCACGGTTGCAAAGGGGCTGCACAGGAGGTTGACGCCACCCGCCACAGCGACCTCAGAATCACCATCACGCAGGGAGCGCACCGCCTGGTGAATTGCCACCAGCGACGAAGAGCAGGCCGTATCCATCGCCACGGATGGGCCGCGGAAGTCGAAAGCATAGGAAACGCGGTTGGCGATGATGGAGCTGGAGTTACCAATCAGCGCATAGGGGTGCGCCTCCGCCGGGTCGGCGGAGATTAACATGCCGTAGTCGTTATTGGTGTTGCCCATGAACACGCCGACGTGCTTGCCGCGCAGCTGATTGGCGGGAATGTGCGCGTCCTCCAGTGCCTCCCACGTCAGCTGCAGGATAATGCGCTGCTGAGGGTCCATGTTCGCGGCCTCCAGCGGGGAGAGACCGAAGAACTCCGCGTCGAAGGAGGCGATGTCCTCGATGTAGCCGCCCGTCAGCTGAGCCTGCTCCATGCGGCGGGTCATCTCCGGGTCGCGGGAGTACTCCGACCAACGGCCCGCGGGCAGCTCGCCCACGCCGGAGCGGTAGTTGGAAAACAGCTCCCACATCTCATCCGCACTGTCTGCCCCGGGGTAGCGCCCCGCCATGCCGACCACAGCGATGTCGCGCTGGCCCAGTGGAAGCGGGCCACCTGCGCTGGCCGCCGCGTCGGCGGAGGTGGTGGCGTCACTACCAAAAACAGCGCCGGAACCACGACCCTGCATCAGGTGCTCGGCCAGGGCGGCAATGGTGTTGAACTCGTAGGCAATCGTCGCGTCGAGTGTGGTGCCAAGCAGGCGCTCCAGGTCGCCGGAAAGGACTACGACGTCGCGGGAAGACAGGCCGAAGTCCTGCATCGAGCGTTCGTCGGAGATCTCCGTGGCATCCAAACCGGTGGTGTTCGCCACCCAGGTGCGTAACCACTCCCGCATCTGCTGAATCGTGGCGGGGCGGGATTGCTGGTCAGCTGTGGGGGCGCCCTGCTGGTTGTCTGCCATGGAAGGTCGCGTTTCCTTTCGTGCCGGGATGCCTTATGCAAGGCGTGAGTGAGTCGCAGTAGCGCTATATTTTAACGCGCCGAGGTCGCTTTATGGATTAAGCGCCCAGCGTGCCCTCCAGATATGCCTTCGCGGCCACACGGCGGGCGATCTTGTTGGCGGAGGAACGCGGCAGGGTGCCCGGTGCAATGATGCGCACATCGGAAGGCTGCACACCGTGGGTAGCGGTGACGGCCGCGCGCATGGCCTCGATTGCCTCCGCGTCCCCGTCCTCGCTGGCGTCCGGATCGCGCTCGGCGACGATGATGAGACCTTCGACGAACTCGCCGTCGACGGCACCGCTTGCGGAACCACCGGCCTCCACTGCGAAGGCGGCGATGACGGCCGGGGCGGTCTGCTCGGTGGCCTCGTCGGCGGTGGCCTCAATGTCCTGCGGGTAGTGGTTACGGCCGGCGACGATGATGAGGTCCTTCAGGCGTCCGGTGATGAACAGGTGACCATCCACGATGACCGCCAGGTCACCGGTGCGCATCCAGTTGTCCTCCGGAGCGTCGCCCGCGCGGCTATCGGAATCCAGGCGGTTGGCGGTCGGCAGGGAGTTGCGGAACGTCTCCTGGGTCTCCTCTGGACGGTTCAGGTAGCCCGCGGCCATGTTGTCGCCGTGGACCCAGATCTCGCCGACGTTTCCATCCGTCAGCTCCTTGCCGGTCTCCGGATCGACGATCGCAATGGTCTGCGGGGCACACACTTGGCCCAGGGATACCAGGGAGAGACTGTCTGCGTCATCCGCGCTGCCCTCCACGACGGTGCCTTCGGAGAGCTCCTCGCGCTTGAACCACTTCGTCAGGGGACGCTCGTCAGTCTGCGGAGTGGTGACCAGCAGCGTGGCCTCGGCCAAGCCGTAGGACGGACGCATGGCCTCCTTCTTAAAGCCATAGGGGCCGAAGGTATCCAGGAACTTCTGCACAGAGCTGTGGTGCACCGGCTCGGAACCGTTGATGATGCCGTCGATTGCGGACAGATCCACGTCGGCCAGCTCCGCGACCTTTGCCGGGTCGGCGTAGCGAACGGCCAGCTCCAGGGCGAAGTTCGGCACGACGGTGTAGACGTTCTCTTCCTCGCTCTGGCGGTTCAGCTGGCGAACCCAGCGGGCCGGGTCCTGGATGAAATCACGCGGGGACATCAGGTCGAAGGGCAGGCCCAGGATGATCACGAAGGCGGACAGGATCACGCCCATATCGTGGTGTAGCGGCAGCCAGGTGCTCAGGCGCAGCGGAGTCTGCAGGCTCGCTGCCTTGAAGATCTGCAGCACGTTGGTGACGATTGACTTGTGGGTAAGCACCACGCCCGCCGGGGTACGCGTGGAGCCGGAGGTGTACTGCAGGAACGCCTCCTCGCTGGACTTCGGCGCCAGCGATGGATCCGCCATGATGGCGGCCATGGGGTTCTGCCAGTCGTCGGCTAGCGCATCCGGCAGCGCATCCACCGTCAGCACGCGGGGGCGCTCGGTGGTGGGCGTGGAGGCGAAGTGCTTGCGCACGGCCGTGGCGGAGCGCTTATTCGTCAGCACCACCGTCGGCTCGGAGGAACCCAGCACGGCAGTCAGGTGGCCGGTGTGGCCCGGCTCGTTCGGGTCATACAGCGGCACGGGCACCATGCGGGCATACATCGCACCCAGGAAGGCGTACATGTACTCCGGGGAGTTATTAGCCAGGATGGCCACGCGGTCGCCGGGCTTGGCGACCTGCTGCAGACGGACACACACGGCCTTGATGCGGGTGTTCACCTGCGCGCGGGTGATCTCGTGCACCGTGCCCTCGCGGGACTCGGCGAAGTCCCAGTAGCGGATCAGCACATTATCTACCGTGCCCTCCATCTGCGCCATGGTGTAAAGCATCTCGCACATGCCGGAAAGGGTGAGCTGATCGGGGACGTTGATGTCGCCCTGCTCGTCGTAAAACTGGCCCATTGCTGCAGTGATGTCCACGCGGGTCTCCTCTACTTATCCACTCGGTTCAAACGGTATCGGGTTAGCTACCTAGCTCCAACGCCATAGCCCTAACGCCATAAACATTTAGTTTCACTTGTGAAACACATCGTACCGGGCACCGCTCCTGTTACCCGGCAATTTCGCATTCCCGTGTGCCGTGTGCCCCCACAGCTCCGGCACATCGGCACGCATGGGCCCGCCGAAACGGCGAGCGGCTACTGCACGCGCTCGTTAATCAGATCCCGCGCCCATCCAACGATGTATTCCGGAACGGTCTGGCCCTCCACGACCTTCCCGTTTGTCGCATACTCCGCATGCACAGCGTTGGCGGCCACTAGGTCCTTGGCTCGCACAAGAGCGTTGCCCAGATCCGCTGGGGCGTCACAAATAAGATCCGCAGGGGCGCAGTAGTTATTCACCCGATCGTTCAGTTCACCGAACCCATCCGGGCGCGGGCCGCGCATCGTAGCGCCCGGCACGATCGTCTGAATCAGCCCGCTCACCGGGTTCAGCGCAATCTCCGCACCAATGCCGCGTATGCCCTGCGCGCCAACTAGTTTGCCTTTATCCAGCTCCTGCCTACCGTCGGCGATCAGCGACACTCCCAGCACCCGATCGGCAGGCACGGGGCCGCGCCCATTGCCGATCTCTCCTGCCAGGTCACCAGTTATCACCGCGCCCTGGCTAAAGCCGGTCAGGATGAAGGACGTTGCCGGACACTTCTCGTGCATCACCCGCAGCTCCTCCTTCATCCGCTCGAAGCCCTGGTTACGGGAGTCGTCATAACTCATCTCGTGCTGTGCGTTCATGTTGCGGAACTGTGCGGTGTACGGCAGGGTCCACACCTTCACCTTGTCCGGAGAAAACTCATCGGCCAGCGGGCGGGTGACGTTCAGCATCAGCGAGTGAGGGTTGGCGTGCGGTGCCAGCGGATCGTCGTCGGCCTTGGATTCCCACGTGCCCGGTGCGGCCAGCACCTCTACGTCCACGCACCCAGGCGGGTTCTGTGCCTCCGGGGCGGGCGGAGAGGCGGGCTTGTCCGGCCCCGGGACATCAACACCGTCGCCGGTGAGCAGCCAATTGCCCACGCCCACCACAATGAGTGCGAGCAGGACCAGCACTGCCAGGATGGTCAAAACTTTCTTCATAGCTTCTTTCTAGACCTTCCTCTAGGGGTTCTAGAGCTTCTAAAACAAAACCAGGCTGCCCTCGCCACCTATGGCGGACAACCTGGTTATGGGAAACGAGTGACCACTAACAATACGCGGATTTCGCGGCCTTGCGAATAGCGTCCTCGGCCTTCTTCGGATCGCCGTCGATCACGCCGTTGGCCTCCAGCTGTCCCGCAGCCAGCGGGGTGTACACATCGGCCTGTCCGCCACCCTCGGCGGCGCAGTGGGCGTGACCAGCCGCGATGAGCTGATCTTCCAGGCCACCGATCTCCGCTGCGTCGTTGGCCTTCGCCAGGTCGATGCCGCTATCCTTCAGGCGCTTCAGGAAATCCTTGTCCTCATCGCTGCGCTGCGCACCGGATGGAATGTCGTCGACCTCGCCCACGGCGCCATCCTGTGCCGGGGCGCCGCCACGGTCACCGGCGGGTTCTGGGGCGTCATTACCTTCCGAAGAACCAGATTCGCCGTCCTCGTCGCCCTTAGCGTCCTTGCCGTCCTTGTCGTCGTCGCCGTCGGACTTTTCGGTCTCGGTCGCGGACTCCGTCACTGAAGGTACCGTCGTGGACTCCGCCGAATTGTCGACCGTCTCATCGCCGCCGCACGCCGTCAGCGTGGCCAGCGACAGTAGCGCCGCACACGCGGCACCAGCGGCCACACGAAACTGCCTATTCTTTGTGACGCCCACAGTTAGAGCACCTCAACGCGTCCGTTGACCTCGCGGATCTCGCCGTGCTGGAACTTGATCCGAGTTCCGCCCTCCGGGATGTCCTCGTGGTCGCTGATCGGGTAGCCGAGCTTGCCCTGCTCCCAGCCACGCTTACCCCACTCGTCGAACACGTTTCCGTAGTAGATCACGTGCGCACCAGTGGACGGGGACCAGTAGATGTTGCCGTGCTCGAACTCGGAGAAGCGGCCACCCTTGATTTTCAGCTCGCCGCTCTTCGGGTTGCCCAGCTTAGAGGTCACGCCACCCAACTGCAGGTACTTCTCGGCGATCTTGCCCTGGACGTAGTGGGTCTTGTTGTCCTTGTCGCGGACAATCACGCCGTTCTGGTACTTCTGCATGTAGCTATCGCCGACCTTCTCCAGCTCGGAGATCGGGTAGCCCAGCGGGCCGTTCTCCCAGCCGGTCTTGCCCCACTCATCCATGAAGTCCTTCGGCACAGCGTGGGCGCCGGTCTCGTGGGTCCAGTAGATCGCGCCGTTCTCGAAGGTGGTATAGCGGCCGCGACCGTTGGAGATGACGTTCTCCTCGGAGGTCGGGTAGCCCAACCAGGAGTCCGGACCGTTCATGGAGGCGTAGTGGGCGCCGATGCGGCCCCATACGAAGTGGGCGCCGGTCTTCGGGGACCAGTAGGCACGGCCGCCGCGGAAGTCCTGAACCTTGCCGCCGTCCTTGGCGTCGTACTCGTTGGAGATGCAGGCGCCCAGGGTCTCCGGGGCGTTCTTCATATTCTCCGCGATGGCACCGCCAATCTTGCACTTCGCGCCGCGGTCAGCTTCCGGGATGCCCAGAGCGTCCGCAATGTGCGGCCATGCCTGGATCATCTCGTACTGCCAGTACGGCCAGTCGTGGGTACCGGACGGGCGGAAGGCCGTGATCGGCTTCACGCCGGCCTTCTTTGCGTACTTGACGAAAGTCTCGGTGGTCATGCGGGACATGACCTCCAGGCCGAAGCCGGCCATGTTGTCGGGCATGCCCGGGATGGTGCCCGGCTTGTCGAATTTTCCGGCGTTGCCGTTACCCGCGGAAACGTAGACGGTCATGTCCTTCAGCGCATCCACACCCAGCTTCGGGTCGTGGTCGATCCAGTCCTGAGAGCCGAACTCGCCCCACATCTTCTTCGCGTCGTAACCATTACCGTCGTTGGTGGCGTAGGCGATGGCTTCCGGCATGCCGTAGGAGGTCGTGTCCAGGTAGCCAGAGAAGGATCCGGCGAACTTCCACATGTCCGGGAAGCGCTCGGCCAGGTTCATTGCGGCGGTGCCGCCCATGGACAGGCCGGTGATCGCGCGATCTTCGTTGGCGCGCCAGCCCTCGCGCAGCACGGAAGGCAGCTCCTTAGTCAGGAAGGTCTCCCACTTGTAGTGCTTGCCGTTTTCCGGCTGCTGCCAGTCCGTGTAGAAGGAAGACTCGCCGCCGACGGGCAGAATCACGTTGACGTTGCGGTCGGCGTACTGGTTGGCGATGTTGGTGGACAGGGTCCAGCCGGACTCGTCCTCGCGGGCGCGCAGACCATCCAGGGCCCATACGGTCGGGAACTTGCGGTCGGGCTGGGAGTACCAGTCACGGGCCAGCAGGATTTGCACCTTGATGGGCTTGTCCGGCATGGCGGCGGAGTTGATGAAGACGTTGGCCCAGCGCTCGGTGATCCACTCAACGCGGTCCACGCTCACGCCCTCCGGCAGGCCTTCCAGGTGCTGCTCGGTGACCTGGCGCGGGGTGCGCTTCGGAATGCTGTCCGGGTCCAGATAGCTGGTGCCAGAACCCGGGCCCATGGAGCCGCCGAGGGAGCTCTGCGCGGTGGCAGCCGGCATCATTGGCATTGCCAGCGCAACGGAAAGCGGCAGGGCCAGGATTGCCGAGCCCATACGACGGGGGCTGCGGGCGGAGCGAGTGCGACGGGAGAGGTTCGCTGCAAGGCGCATAGTCTTCATTCTTTCTGTTGCTTTTTGGTTGTTGTAGTAGCTTTGGTGGCTTTAGCTGCTGTGGTCTGATTGGCTCGAAGCAGGTTCCCCTCCTGCTTCGAACACCACCGGGCGCTTCATTAGGCCATTCTGTATTCACGTTTGCGTCTATCACGACCTGGATTCTCTATAGCTTCTCGAGCTTTTATCGCAGGTGCGCTTCTAGCACGTGAGCAATTATGGCAAGCAAAAGCGCTTTCACATGGACAACACGCGGAGCATTTAAAGTTTTACTTGAGGGTTAGCCTACCGTGTTACCAGTGTCGCTTATGTGACGCTTGATGTTCTTTCTTATTGACGCCCCCCTACACCTCATTCGCCATTAAGCCTCAATCCCCCCCCTCACGCGCAGCGTCAACCCTCAGGCAAGCAAAAAGCCACCGCCCCAGGCAGTACCTAGGGCAGTGGCTTTAAGAGTTTAGGAAATCGCTAGAGCGACCTAAGTTTAGGCACCCAGCGCACGCAGAATGTGCGGACGAGCCTTATTCAGCTCCGCATCCCAGTACGGCCATGCGTGCAGGCCGTTGATCGGGTAGCTCACAACCGGGCGAGCGCCAGCTGCGCGGGCGGCCATCTCGAACTTTGCGGTGGAAGTACGCGCCATCCACTCCAGGCCGATGCCAGCAGCAACACCCCGCGGGTTATCCAGGAACTTCTCGCCACGAGACGGCACACCACCGGAAGCGGCCAGGTACAGCGGCATACCGCGGAAGCGGCCGGCCTGAACAGTCGGGTCATTGCGGAAGCGGCGCGGGTCGACCGGGCTGCCCCACATATCCCAGAGGTTCGCACCCTTGTCAGCGTCGGACATCGCGTACTGGATTCCGGCGTACATGCCTGGCCAGGTCGGGTTCAGGTAACCGGACAGGGAGGTTGCCTGCTTGAACTGGTTGCGGTGCCATGCAGCCAGGTTCATTGCGGCAGTGCCACCCATGGAAAGACCAACGATGGAGTTGCGGGTCGGGCTCACGCCGAAGTTGCGCTGCAGGTAGCCCGGCAGCTCGCGGGTCAAGAAGGTCTCCCAACGCGGCTTCTTCGGGCCACCCTTACCGCCGTACGGGCCCATCCAGTCCGTGTAGAACTGAGCCTGGCCACCGACCGGCATGACCAGAGTCACGTCGTCGTTAACAAACTTCTTTACAGCGTTGCCCGACCAAACCCAAGCGTTCCAGTCCTGGCGCGCCCGCAGGCCATCCAGCATGTAGACGCCAGCGTTACCACCACGGGAAGATGGCTTGATCTGCACCTGGATCTTCTGACCCATCGCCGGGGAGTAGACCCAGCAGTTCTGCAGGTAGTACTTGTGCTTGCTCCAGTAGCAGCCTGGGCGCAGGTGCCCGCGGTTGTCAGCAGCAGCGGTGGGTGCAGTGACAACAGCCATGCCCAGTGCAGTGGCGACTGCAACTAGGAAAGCGGTGAGCTTGGAGCCCAGACCCTTGGTCTTCTTAGTCGTGTTCATGTAGTCCTAAATGTCTTGAAACGTTCTGACGAGAGACGCGCCGAAGGCTCGTCTCGAAACACAGGATGCGTATACGTTACCAAATCTTTACGATTGCACTCAACGTAATGATCGAATCTCTTCCCCAAAACGCTACACCCCTAGAAGCTTCTCAGCATATCCTTAGATCCACCTAATCACCCGCTCCCCTCGCTTCACTCGCACCACTGCAACCCCACCACTCGCAATCTGGAAACCCAGCCCACCCCCGAAAGTGCAGAACGCCGACTCCCCAACAAAGGAGAAGTCGGCGTCACAAAGAAAGAACAGAGAGTTAAACCTAGAACAGCGGCACGATGTAAACCGCCATCGCCACACAAAACAGCCAGGCCAGAGCCAGCAGCTGCAGGGTACGATCCTCGAGGGCGATCTCGTCGGGTGCGCCGCCCTCACCACGGTCGACGTCCGCGGCATAACGCAGGATCGCGATGGTAAACGGCACCATCGAGACCTGGTACCACACGGCGGCCACACCGGACTCGACCGTCTGCGCCAGGCCAAAGCCCCACAGTGCGTAGCTCAACACCACAGCAGTGGCGGCCAGGGTCCAGACAAAGCGCAGGTAGGTCGGGGTGTAGCTCTCCAGGGACTTGCGGATCTTCGCACCTGAACGCAGCGAAAGCTTCAGCTCCGCGTAGCGCTTACCCGCCGCCATGAACAGCGAGCCGAACGCCGCGACCAGCAGGAACCACTGGGAAAGCAGGATCGAAGCGGCCACACCGCCGGCCATCGCGCGCAGCATAAAACCGGAGCTCACCAGCGCAATGTCGATAACCGGCTGGTGCTTCCATCCGAAACAGTAGCCCAGCTGCAGTGCGATATACACAGCCACGACGATCGCCAGGTTCGTGCCCGACGAGGCCAACAGTGAACCACCGATCGCCGCGATGATCAGCACCACCGACATCGCATACGCCAACCCCACCGGCAGCACGCCCGCCGCGATCGGGCGGAAGCGCTTGGTCGGGTGCGCGCGGTCGGCCTCCACGTCGCGGGCATCGTTGATCAGGTAGATCGAGCTGGCCGCCAGGCAGAAGGCAACGAATGCGATCAGCACGTCCAACAGCACCCGGCTGTGGAAGAGCAATTCTCCACCAGCCGCCGCAGGAGCCGCGATGACCAGCACGTTCTTGACCCACTGCTTCGGACGCAGCGCCTTGATCATCGCCTCCGGCAGGTTGCGCGGCGGGCGCAGCTTCTTCGTTTCGGTGGCGGTGCTGGTCGCCTGGTTGGGATCTTCCAGCCCGGACGTGTGCGGCTCCGTGCCGATCAACGGCTCCGGCCGGCCGTTGCTAGGCTGTTCGCTCACTGACTCTTCTCCTCACTGTTTTTCTTTGTGACGCCCCCACGTCCCCCATCGACAACCCCGCGCACGGCGATGGCCGTAGCAGCGCCGATGCAGCTTCCGAGGGCGACGTCAGAGGGATAGTGTACGCCCAACACCATGCGCGACAGCGCCATCGCCGGGATACCCACGAGCGGCAACGCTCCGGTGCGGTTGTTCGCCGACTGAGTAAAAGCCACAAGCGCGGCGGTGGAGCTGGTT
Source organism: Corynebacterium sp. ACRQK (assembly GCF_022345965.1). Classification (GTDB taxonomy): domain Bacteria; phylum Actinomycetota; class Actinomycetes; order Mycobacteriales; family Mycobacteriaceae; genus Corynebacterium. The sequence goes on along the minus strand of NZ_JAKRMU010000007.1, from coordinate 36,326 downwards.
GCATGCGAAGACGGGAAGCTGAGCTTCGAGGGAGTACCCACGCCGATCTTAATGCGCGGATCGTGCGGGCGCGGGCGGCGAATGATGCGCTTGAGCACCACGCTGGCGGCGTGCGCCAAGAAGGCGCTGACCCCCACGGTCAGCCATCCGCGGCGTTCCGGCCCATCGGCGGGCTTGCCTTGCGCGGCGGCCAGGCCGTAGCCCAGGGCGGCGGAGCCCATCCAGCCGAGGGCGTGCTCGCCGAAGTGGCTCATGCCCCTGGCGGTGGGCAGCACTCCCGGCTTGCCGGTCAGCTGCTTTTGCAGCGCGACCAGCAGGTCGGACTCGCCCAGCGGATCGCCGCTTATGCGTGTGGAGCTCATTGTTTCTGCGTTGTCCTTAACTTCAGTCTGGCTTTTCAGTCTGGCTCGGGTTCGGTCTGGGGCGTGGTCTTGGTCGAGATATGAGGCGTTAGTTTTCAGCCGCGCGCTCGGGCTCGAAGATCTGCGCCCAGCCTTCCCGGCTGGTCAGGTACGGGTGAGCGGCCCGGTAAGCATCGCGGAGCTCGCCGAAACGGTCCGCGACCTGCTTCTGCAGGCGCATGGACTCCTGTGCCAACGCGAGCATTTGGCCGCGGTCGCGCTTGCGGTACACCACCCCCTTGCCATCAGCGGTGGTCACGGTCGCCCCGTCCACGCGGGAAAGGCTGAACCATCGAGCCTCGATGGGCGGGAGGTTTACCTGCGGTGCGTGGTGGTGGCGGGCGTCGGCGGGCTTAGCGTTGTTCAGCAGGCCCTTGGCGAGCGTGACAATCTTGGCCTTCTTGCTCAGCGGAATGCGTGTGAGGTCGGCCGGTCCGCCCGTCGCGGCGGGCAGGTCGGTGGCCGACGGGATAACGACCGCATCGGAGTAGTTCTTACGCAGCTTCGCAATGCGCGGCAGAGAAGTCTCCAGGATGTCGAACAGCTGATCCGGACCAGCCAGGAAGTCCTTCATCGCCTCGTTCTGGATTGCGACGGTGGAGTACTCGAGGCACAGCAGGTGCTTGGCGGTGGCCTTCGCCATCGAGGCAACGATGCCACGCGGGCTTCCATCGTGCTGGATCGCAGCGACAATCAGGCGGTTTCGCAGGTGGAAGTATGCCTGCCAGTCGATGGCATCGTCCTTATCGGACCAGGCCATGTGCCAGATCGCGATACCCGGCCAGGAGGCGGTCGGGAAGCCAGCATCTTTCGCGCGCAGGCCGAACTCGCCATCATCCCACTTGATGAACAGCGGGAGAGGCTGACCAATGGTTTTCGCGACAACGCGCGGGATCATGCACATCCACCAGCCGTTGTAGTCAACGTCGATGCGGCGGTGCAGATCCTTGGAGTTCTCCGAACTGTTCGGGGTGCCGTAGCCCTTGCTCACCACGTCCCGGGCCACCGGCGCGATGGGCTGGCCTGCCGCGTTGTGGGCCGCACCATCGCCCAGGTCGCGTAGCGGGTGCTGGTAAAAGTCGTGGTCGTAGTGGGTGTGGGGTGCGGCGGTCCACATGAAGGAGCCACGGTCGATGACCTCACCCATGGTGTGCAGGTGGCTGCGCTCCTGCAGGTTCAGCATCTGGCCGCCGATCAGCATCGGGGACTTCGCGTAGCGAGCAGCCGCCAGGGCGCGCAGCACGCTATCGGGCTCGATGGCGATGTCGTCGTCCATGTACAGGATGTACGGGCTGGTGGTGCCTCGCTCCTCGTGGAGAGCCTCGTACATGATGCGGGAGTAGCCGCCGGATCCGCCCAAATTGCCCTGTTGCACGATGTGCAGACGGTCGCCGAAGTGCTCCGCAACCTCGTCAAAGTCCGGTTCGTCGGCGGGGTGCTTGTCGCCCTGGTCGGGCATGATGATGGCCTCGATGCGGCCATCGACCTCGGGGTCGGAAGCGAGTGCGTGGAGTGCTGCGACCGCGTCGGCCGGACGGTTGAACGTTGGGATGCCGATGGTGACGCTCGGCTCAGCGACCGGCAGCGTCTCGCCTTCGAAGGTCTGCTCGCCGGCATCGACGGTGGCGTACCAGCCCGCGGAGTGCAGGCGGGTTTCCTTCTCGCAGGTCAGGTCGAACCAGATCCAGCCGCCGTCCTCGAAAGGAGCCAGGGAGATGGTGAACTCGGCGATTCCGTGGCCGCTTTCGTCGGTTTCGATCTGGGCGCCCTCGATGCCAATGCGGGAGCCGTCGTACTTGGAGCGGTATAGGTCTACGCGAGCCTCACCAGTGATTTCGATGCGCAGCTTGACCTCGTCCAGCTGGGACCAGCGGCGCCAGTAGGAGGCGGGGAAGGCGTTGAAGTAAGTCTCGAAGGACGTCTCGCTGCCCGCTGGCAGGATCGCTTCGGTACGGGAGACGGCGTTAACGCGGCCGGGGGTGGTGGCCTCGTTCTCTACGAAGTACAGGGAACGCACGTTGCGTGGTTCGCCACGCTTCGGCAGCAAGATGCGCGCCAAGCGGGTGGCATCGAACTCATCGTTGGTATTGGCTTTCACTGGCTGAGCGTTCATTTGCTGAACACAGACCTCCGCATAGGCAATAAAGACATTGGAATATATCCGATTATCCATGAAAGCCCGTCACAAGAGCTTGTGCGACACAGCCCCAGTTCAGCCCAAGTTGGACTCTTAGCCGAGAAGCGCACGCTTAGCAGCTGATAACTTCACACCTAACATAACACTGTGTGATGTTAAGTGGGAAGCTAGGTGTTATGCTGTCGCCGCACCCTCCTCTAGCTGCAGATTTCCACTCTTTTCCACTATCTACCAGGGTTCTTCCGATCTTCGAGCATTCGATAACGCTGCTTCGGGCTCCTCGCAGGTTCCGTTCGCTCTACCAAACCTTCACCAATCAGAGCATTGACTGCTTTTTGAACAGCTGTCCGGCTCAACTGGGTTTTCCCTACAATTTCGCTAGTCGAAGAAGAGGACCCCTCTTTTAGAATTGCCAGAACATGGTCCCGCGCCGTTGTATACCTCTCCTGGGTAGCAACCCGCCGACGGTGGAATATTATTGTGAAACTATCAAGCCGATTAATGTACTCAGGTTTTGGCATAAGAGCGTCTTCCAAGGACTGATTAATCGTTGCGATACCCGTACCACGATTCTCCGCCACGCGCCCCGCCTGATTCCCTTCACCCGGCAGGGAAACTTCCTCCAAGAAACTTGAAATCCGTTGGTTACGAGTGGAGCTAACCCCGGGTTCCCCCAAATGACGAACCGTTACACCACCATATAGGCCACCTGAACTTGTAATCTCTAGCCGATCTATAAACATATTGATCTGCACCTGACTCCCTTGAGCTGATGGCGAGTAATCTCGGTGCATCAGCGCGTTCACTAAAGCCTCACGTACGGCAATTGGCGGATAGTCGGGAAGATCGGTCCGAAACTTTTCACTAATCATGGCCCCAGTGCGCATATTCCGCTTGACTATATCGACACCGGCGTCAACCAGTTCGGGGATAGTACCCGTCAGCCTTGCACTGTCGAGAAGCCTCAAACCAGTGGTTACGCTACCTTTACTTGTCCCTGGAAAGAGCGCAAATGTAACAGTCAAGCGTGGGAAGAACTCTTGAGGATACTCCCCCATGACCAACAAGGCAGCCAAGGTCGCACTCCCATCCTTGGTGATTCTGAGCCTTTTTAGCGCTACTTCACGACCTTCTTTGAAAGTCTTGGGGCGCTGCCGTTGCTGCACCTGCAGATATTCTCCGAGCACCTCTGGATCTAGATCCTCTACAGTGGCCTCGGGAACTGGCCTTTCGTCCCATTTTGGCTGGGTACGCTCTTCGAGAAGCTTGTCGATTTCGTAATTTGAAAGCTTGGTATCCCCCTCCCCCGTACGAATGTAGCTTCCTCCGTATCGGCCTTGATCCGTTACGTAGCAAGGTTTGTCGAAGGGGCTGAATTCCTCCAGTTCCGCCGCGACGATACGGCCGCCTTCAAAAGGAAGCACCGATATTTGCGGTCGTACTGGTGGCGTCACTTGCCTGCAGCGCGTCTCTAGCGCATCCTGCGCTTTGAGAGCATCGAATTTGTCTACTGGAACAAATCCAGCATCTTCGTCAAGCCCGACAATGATGAGACCGCCACCAGCATTAGCAAAGGCGCTCAGAGTTTCACGAATACTCTTGCCGACGTTGCCCTTAACTTCAACAGCTTGAGTGTCTGAACCTACCAGGCGTAGATTCGCGACGATTTCCTTCAAAGAACCTTCGTCCATGGTGGCTCCACCTAAATCAACTTCCCACTCATCTTCACACCTAACATAACACTGTGGGATGTTAAGTGGGAAGCTAGGTGTTATGCTTCTCTTCCCATTCAGTGCAAGAATGACAGACTCGCCGCAAGAAGCCTGCACTGTTTCACATTGGTGAAGCTGTGAACAGATCCTGCGGAGGCAGAATGACTTTGTTTCAGTCCTGCCCATAAGGGGGCGGCGTCAGATCCCGAGATTCCTGGGCTCCCCGCCAGGTAATAACCGCGCCGGCTGTCGCGATCAGGACGATGCCCATCACCATGGACCAGGTGAGCTGGTCTCCGGAAAAAGCCCAGCCCAGGATTGCTCCGATCACAGGATCCAGCGCGAAGAGCGTGCCGACAACCGCCGCCGAGACAATTCCAGCAGCGATCGTATCCACTACATAGGGAACAACGGCGCCGATAAAACCAGAGATGACGATGATGCCCCACATCGAGCCGTCAACATGCGGCACCGCCGGGACAGAGAACGGTGCGAGCACTATCGCGGCGACGACCACAGACAGCGCCAGATCCGGCATGCCACCACCCTCGGTCTTGCCGACACGGGCGGCAAACAGCGTGTAGGCGCCGAAGAAAATCGCGCCGACCGCGCCGAATCCAATACCGACGATATCCAGGCCATTGGAAGGCTGCGCGATCAGAGTAACGCCGACGAAAGCGGCAATAGCCCACAGGCGGGAGCGCCAGATGGTCAGTCCTAGAAAAGACACGACGCAAGGGCCAAGGAAGTCAATAGTGAAGGCAACCCCCTGGGGCAGGCGGGCGATGGCTGCATAAACCATCATGTTCATCATGCCAATGGCGATGCCGTAAACGACGATGTTGAGGGCGCGGGCGCGTGTCATGCCAGACAGCTTCGGGCGGAAGACAACCACCATGATGATGGCGGCGGCAGTCATGCGCAGGCCCGATACGCCCGACGCGCCGACCGTAGTAAGAATGTCCGTGACCAGTACCGCCGCAGCTTGGGTACCCAGTGACCCGACGAGAACTAACAGGATCGGTGCAACCGGCAAGGCGAGGAACTTGCTCACTCGCCGCGACGATGGCTCTTGCTGAGCTGCCTTTGTTTGGGTTTCCTCACGCGACACTCGTGCGATATTAGTGCAGCAAAGTACGGAGCCATCGTTCGAGCCAACAGGTCTAGTCACCGACGATTAGGCGCAAACCCTCACGAAGGTCTCCGACAATGCGATCTGCGTCCGCTACGGGGCCCGCAGATTATCAAGAGTTAAACCGTTGACGAGTGCTGTGATCAATCGCCCTTTAAGAGCAGCTTGATCCGTGCCATCAAGTGCCTTTGTGACAGCTCCTTGAAAATAGCGGAGAACTTGATCGTAGAGGTCGGCCATCCAATCACGTGTGGCCGATGCCGAGCCATACGTAACCCACATCGCGGAGTCTTCGGACCGTTCGCCCCCGAGAGGGAGAAGCTCAGCAAACCTCACTACATGCGCCTCCAACCTGTCGTCTGGCACTGACACTTCTTTCAGACGAGCGGTTTGCCGTTGAAAGGAGCGAATGAACACGTGAGCAAGCAGAATTTCCTTGTTTGGAGCGTGGTATTGCACAGATCCCGGGGCAAATCCGGACTCTTTAGCGACTTCGCGCACGGTGAAAACCCCCGCCCTGACGGCCTATCTATCTACAGTCGCAGCCGTTTACTTCCTCTTGGGCATAGCCATACTGCTCGGCTTCTCGGGTCTAAGCACCTTCGCCAAGCAATTCACACAGGCCAGCGTCTTCCCATGGATAACTCTGATACTCGGCGTCGCCCTTGCCGGCTTCGGAGTATTTGCACGCACCCCGCGAAAGTCGAATCCGGGAGAAATGCCAAAACAGCTACCGAACCCCCGAAACGGTGTGTCCGGAATGCTCGCTCTCGGACTCGGCGCGTCGCTCACTGAGGCTGCGACGATGCTCCCTCACATCGCCGCCATGGGCATTATCAGCAGCTGGGACGTATCGCCAGTCGCTAAGGCCTCAACCGTGGGAATCTACTGCCTAGTCATGGTTATTCCCGCATTCACTTTTGCAGCCTTTGCACTGGCATTCAAAGAAAAGGTTCTTCCTCTACTCGAACGTATTGCCCCTCGAATGGAATACGAGGCAAAAGTGACGTTACTGTGGGTCGCCGCGATTGTCGGAATCTACAAAGTAGTGAACAGCATTGGCATGCTGAATCTAGGAGCCTAATCGGCCCCACTTGCCGCCCATGGCCCCTACCTCACTAATCGCCCTAGTGCCCGCGCTCCTGCTCCAGCGGCTCGCCCGACTCAAAGAACGGCGCCAGCTTGTTGTCGTACATCGACAGCGCAGAACCGATGGCCATGTGCATGTCCAGGTACTGGTAAGTGCCCAGGCGTCCGCCGAATAGCACCTTGTTCTCCGCGGCCTCCGCCGCGGCCAGCTTGCGGTAGGCCTCCAGCTTCTCGCGGTCTTCCGGGGTGTTGATCGGGTAGTACGGTTCGTCGCCCTCCTCCGCGAAGCGGGAGAACTCCTTCATGATGACCGTCTTGTCCTTCGGGTACTTGTCGCCCCGTTCCGGGTGGAAGTGGCGGAACTCGTGGATGCGGGTGTACGGGAACTCGGCATCGTTGTAGTTCATCACCGGGGTGCCCTGGAAGTCGCCGGTGTTCAGCACCTCGGTCTCGAAGTCGAGGGTGCGCCAGCCCAGGTGGCCTTCGGCATAGTCGAAGTAGCGGTCCAGCGGGCCGGTGTAGACAACCGGCGCATCCGGGTTGGCCGCGCGAACCTCGTCGCGGATCTCGAACCAGTCGGTATCCAGGCGCACCTCGATCTTCTCATCGGCGGCCATGTTCTCCAGCCACGCAGTGTAGCCCTCCACCGGCAGGCCCTCGTAGGTGTCGTTGAAGTAGCGGTTGTTGAAGGTGTAGCGCACCGGCAGGCGGGAGATATTAGAGGCCGGCAGTTCCTTGGGGTCGGTCTGCCACTGCTTGGCGGTGTAGTCGCGCACGAAGGCTTCGTACAGCGGGCGGCCGATCAGGGCGATGCCTTTCTCCTCGAGGTTCTTGGCCTCTGCCGGGTCCAGCCCGTCGGTCTGGTCCTTAATCAGCTGGCGAGCCTCGTCCGGGCTGTAGTACTTGCCGAAGAACTGGTTGATCAGCCCCAGCCCCATCGGGAACTGGTAGGCGGTGCCCTTGTGCATTGCAAACACGCGGTGCTGGTAGTCGGTGAAGTCCGTGAACTGGTTGACGTAATCCCACACGCGCTTGTTGGAGGTGTGGAACAGGTGCGCACCGTACTTGTGAATCTCGATGCCCGTCTCCGGCTCGGCCTCGGAGTATGCGTTGCCGCCGATGTGGGAACGCTTCTCCACCACCAGCACATTCTTGCCGGCCTGGGTTGCCGCGCGCTCGGCCACGGTAAGGCCGAAGAAGCCGCTGCCGACAACGATGAGGTCGTAGTTCTGTCCGCTCTGTGTCTGCTCAGTCATGCCTGCCAGGTTACCGCGCTAACTCACTGTTTTTTGGTCATGACGCCACCTCGGTGTGCCGCCCGGTGCAGCGATTTCAAGCAAGCGGTTCTTTAAACCCAGCCCAGTCGGGCAGCTCCTCCACCCACTCCCCCAGCCAGCCTTCAGCGAAGCCGAGCATCCCGGTGTTCCACATCACCCAGAAGATGCCGCTGAAGACCACGGCGCAGCCGAGCAGAAAAAGCACGCCGATAAGGGTCTTCATACCGGGCCCTTGGCCCTTCCAAAAGTGCTCGAAGTCGTCGTATTTCCGCAGCCCCCAATCCAACAGTCGGTTGGGCCAGGCCATCTCGAAAGAGAGCACGCCGATGCCGAAGAACAGCAGGAACCAGCCTGGCCCGGGAGTGGGGATAATGAGGATGCCGCCGACCACCAGCAGCCACCCTATGAGCAGCGTCAGCGGGCCGACCAGGAATCCATAGCTGCGCTTCTTCAGCCCCTCGTGGCGCACCTGCAGCTGGGCTACCTTCCGACGTACGCTTTCGCTCAGCTTGGACATGGCTGCCTAAAACCACCGTTCGAGGACGGTGGCCACGCCGTCCTCGTCATTCGTCAGGGTGACCTCATCGGCGATTTCCTTCAGCGATTCCTCGGCATTGCCCATCGCCACGCCGTGCCCCGCCCAGGAAAGCATCTCCGTGTCATTCGGCATATCCCCAAAGGCGATGGTCTGCGCAGCCTCTACGCCGATCTGTGCGGCAATCCATTCCAGCGCGGAGCGCTTGGAGATCCCCGCTGCCGCCACCTCCACCAGCCCCCCTTCATAGCTGTAGGTGGCTTTCGCCTGGGTGGCGTCAATAAAAGGCCGCACCGCGGCAAAGAGCTCGGCCGAGGTTCGATTGGGATCCCGAACCAGCAACTTCACCACGGGTGTGGCGGCAAGCTCGGCGAGGGATTGAACCGCATGCTCGGTGGAATCCCAGGCGTGGTCGTAGCCGGGAGAGACGGAAAATAGCTCGTCGGCACGGTCGAAGGCGCTGGTCCCGGCACGCTCGACGGCGAAGCCCACCCCAGGGACGGACTCGCTGAGCTGCTCAATGAGCGCCCGGATGAGGTCGGGCTCGAGGGTCGCGGCGTGCACGATCTGATCCCGGTCGGCGTCATAAATAATTGCGCCGTTGGCGCAGGCGCAAACGGGCCGGACGGGCAGCTGCTCGAAGACGGGCATCAGCCAGCGCGGCGGGCGGCCGGTGGCGATGGTGAAGACGGTGCCTCGGCGCAGCATCGAATTCACCGCGCGGCGCATCCGCTGCGAGACCCGCTCCCTGCTGTTGAGCAGGGTGCCGTCAACGTCGCTGACCACCAGCAACGGGGAATCCTGCATCGCTCGGGCCTACTTTTTGCGCAGACGGTTAATGCGCTGTCGCAGCGGCACCAGGATCTTATTGATGCCCGTGGCCTGCTCGCGTTCGCGAGCCTCGGCGGCGGCGCGACGCTCGGCCTCGGCCTTCTCCTGGGCACGCTTTTCCTTACGGGCTGCGGCATCGGCGCGATCCTGGACGGTGGCTTCCTCCAGCGTCGGCGCGGTTCCGCCGAGGGCAGCCGGCACCCAGAATTCGCCCTTGGGCATGGAGCCGAAGCGCTCTTCCCAACGCTGGCGAGTCAGATCCATTTGCTCAACCATGGCCTGGTGCAGTCGCTCGGTGGTGGCCTGAGCATCCTCGGTGACCTCGACCGGCTTGCCGACGGTGATCACCAGCTGGGTCTCCTTCGGCCGCCAAATCGGCTTGCGGCCCTTCGTCCACACGCGCTGGGAACCCCAAATCGTCAAGGGGATCAGGGGCACGCCGGCCTGGTAGGCGATACGCGCGGCGCCCTGGCGGAACTCCTTGATCTCGAAGGATCGAGAGATCGTGGCCTCCGGGAAGATGCCCACCAGGTCGCCGGCCTTCAGCTGCTTGATGGCCTGATCCACCGAGGCTTGGCCGTCCGCACGGTCGACCGGGATGTGGTTATAAGAGCCCATGAGCGCGCCCACGCCCTTGACGTCGAAGATCTCCTTTTTCGCCATGAACCGCACCAGGCGGCCGCCGCGCACGTGCGCCGGGATGCCGCCGTAGGTGAAGTCCCAGTAGCCAGTGTGGTTAACGGCGATCATTGCCGGACCATCGGCGGGGATGTTTTCCGCGCCGTAGACCGCGCAATCTAGGTGCTGCATGTAGCGGAACCACAGCTTGGCGATGCCGATCGTCGGGAAGCCATAGGGGAACTCCTTGGCTTCCTTGTGGCCGGTGATCTTGGGCTGGTAGCCATCGGGGAAGCTGAAGCTATCGAGCAACGACATGGGTGGCGGTTACCTCTCCTGGGTCCTTGGAAACTGTGGCTCAACCAGCGCGCGGGGTCGCACACTGGGCCGAGTCGGCGTTTTAGGCGCCGGATTCGCTGAGCTATTTGCTGGGCTTCAGAATATCTTTACCTACGAAAGGACGCAGCGCCTTCGGCACAACCACGGAGCCGTCGGCCTGCTGGTGGTTCTCCAAAATAGCCACCAACCAGCGGGTTGTCGCCAGCGTGCCGTTCAGGGTAGCGGCGGTCTGCGCCTTGCCGTCAGCATCGCGGTAGCGAGTCTTCAGGCGGCGGCCCTGGAAAGTGGTGCAGTTAGAGGTACTGGTCAGCTCACGGTACGTCTGCTGGGTGGGAACCCACGCCTCCGTGTCGAACTTGCGGGCCGCCGAGGAGCCGAGGTCGCCACCGGCAACGTCGATCACGCGGTAAGGCACCTCGATGGCAGCCAGCATTTCGCGCTCCATGGCCAACAGCTCCTGGTGCAGCTCCGTGGCCTCCTCCGGCTTGCAGTAAACGAACATCTCCACCTTGTCGAACTGGTGGACGCGGATGATGCCGCGGGTGTCTTTGCCGTAGGAGCCAGCTTCGCGGCGGAAGCAAGAAGACCAGCCGGCGTAGCGCAGCGGGCCGTTGGAAAGGTCGATAATCTCCTCGGAGTGGTAACCGGCCAGCGCCACCTCGGAGGTGCCGACCAGGTACATGTCGTCTTCCTCCAGGTGGTAGATCTCATCGGCGTGGGCACCCAGGAAACCGGTGCCGGACATGATCTCGGGGCGCACCAGCACCGGCGGAATCATAAGCTTAAAGCCGTGCTCCACCGCCTTCTGAGCTGCCAGCTGCAGCATGCCCAGCTGCAGCAGCGCACCGTCGCCGGTGAGGAAGTAGAAGCGGGCGCCGGAGACCTTCGTGCCGCGCTTCATGTCGATCAGCCCCAGGGATTCGCCCAGCTCGAGGTGATCCTTCGGCTCAAAGTCGAACTGCGGCGGCTCGCCCACCACGTCGAGGGTGACGAAGTCCTCCTCGCCACCGGCCGGCGCGCCTTCCTCCACAATGTTGGAGATCTGCATCTGCAGGTCGTAGACGGCCTGCTCGGCGTTGGACTGTGCCTCTTCTAGCTTCTTGACTTCCTCAGCCTTCTGCTTGCCCTCCTCGCGCAGAGTCTGCTTCTCCTCGTCGGAGGCGGAGCGCATCTTCTGCCCCATCTCCTTGGAGAATGCCTTCTGTTCCGCACGGGCCGCGTCGGCGGCGCTGATGGCCTCGCGGCGCTGGGAATCGGCTTCCAGCAGCTGGTCGATCAGCGTCGGATCCTCCCCACGAGTGCGCTGGGATTCACGGGCTACATCGGGGTTATCGCGCAGAAACTTCAGATCAATCATGGTGCTTAGCTTAGCCGGTTCGCCCGCGCAGTTGTCCGCCCAGTTCCCCCCTATGGCACAACCCCTACTAGACTGGCCTCCAATTACAGCCGAAAATTACGAAGCAGATTTAGAGCGAGCCCATGACCACCAGCGAAGCGAAAACCCGCCGCAGAGCACGCAGCCTCACCATCGCATTATTCTCCGCCCTGTGCGGTGGTGTAAGCGCTGCAGCGTTCGCCTTCGTCGCCCCCGAAGGCAGCACCCCGCTGGTACCGGCCGATGAAAAGCAGGGGCAGCACGTAAACAACACCACGTTCACCGAGGCCAACTACGGCGACTGCGTAAATTGGAAGCCCGGCAAAGACGGTGTGAACTCCGGCTTCGCCACCGTGGATTGCGAGCAACCTCACCGCTTCGAGGTCAGCTCCCGTGAAGACCTCGGCCAGTACCCCACCAGCGAGTTTGGCCCATCCGCAAAGCAGCCAGACTTGAAGCGTCAAGAAGAATTGACCAACGAGCTATGCACCGGGCCGACGATGCAGTACCTCGAAGGCAAGCTAGACCCAGAAGGACGCTACTCCATCTCCCCGATCCTGCCCCCGCAGTCCGCGTGGAACGACGGCGATCGCACGATGCTGTGCGGCGTGATGGTGCCGGACGCCACCGGCCGCACCACCGAGACCACCGGCTTCGCCGCTAAGCAGGATCAGTCGCGCTACTTCGAAAAGGACCGTTGCGTCCGCGCCGATGGCGATTTGACCAACGAGGTTCCGTGCGAAGAGCCGCACGCCTGGCAGGTGACCTCCGTGGTGAACCTTGGCGAGGAGTTCCCCGGCGCGTGGCCGGATACGAAGAAGCAGAACGAGTTCCTGAACAAGGTCTGTACCAAGGACGCGCAGGATTACCTAGGCGGCGACGATGCGCTGTACAACTCCACGCTCACGCCGTTCTGGACCACGCTGCAGCGCCAGTCCTGGGATGCGGGCTCACGCACCGTAAACTGCGCGTTGACGTTCGGCCGCCCCGGCGGCGGATTCGCCACCCTGGCCGGCGATGTGCGCAGCGAATTCACCATCAACGGCCACCCACCGAAGACCCCGCCGAAGCGCAACCCGCTGCGCCGGGATTCACGGCCCGGCAATGCCGAGAATGCTGAGAACGCCGACCCTACTCCGGCACCGTAGGCGGGCGCTTTCCATGGCCATCGACGTTTCCCCCGAGCGTTTCGAAGAGCTCGTTGACCTCGGACTTCGGCGCATCCCCCGCGAGCTGCTGGATAACGTCAGCAACGTCGCCATCGTCACCGAGGACTACAACCCCGAAAGCCCAGACATCCTGGGGCTCTACGAGGGCATCGCACTGACTGAGCGCACTTCCGAGTACACCTCCGCCCTGCCCGACAAGATCACGATCTACCGCTACGCCCTCGAGGACATCTGCGACTCCGAGGAAGAGCTAGTCGAGCAGGTCGCCATCACCGTCATTCACGAGCTCGGCCACCACTTCGGCATCGACGACGACCGCCTGCACGAGCTCGGCTGGGGCTAGAGCGTCGCCGCGCCCCACCCCAGCACTTCGAAAGAGCCCTCCAGGCTGTCGAGCACACCGGAAGGCGCTGCCTTGTTCTCCGCATTATTCTTTTCTGTCTTTCTTTGTGACGCCCCAGGCCGGCCCACCGCAACATCAGCCAACTCGGCAATGTTGTCTGGCACACGCAGGGTAATGACGTTGCCGTTGGCCAGGTAGTGCATGAAGGCCCATTCGGGATCCACCCCACCCAGGAAACGCGCGACCAGGCGGATCACGGCACCATGGCTGACCAGCGCAACATCGGTGGGCTCAGCTCCTCTTCGCACTGCCTCCCGGCTCGCCGCCTCGTTGTCAGCCAGCGCAACCAGCAGCGTGGCAAGGTACTCGCGCAGCACCTCCGCGCCGGACAGGCCGCCGGGCACGGCCTTGTCCACCCGGCCGAGCATCCAGGTGCCCAGGATGGAGTGGTAGGCCTCGTGTGAGTCCTCGTCGTTCTTCATCTCGTACTGCCCGGCGGGAATCTCGGAGACCCGAGGTAGGCGCTGCAGCGCAGCTTGAATGTGATCCGTCGCGCGGGCGGAGGCGGTGGCGTCATCTAAGGATTCCCCGCGGGAGAAGCCCGCAGGAACGATCTCTCCGCCGAAGGCACCGGCTAGGCCCACGGCCGTTTGCTGTGCGCGGGCGGCGAACGAGGAGGCGATCTTCAGGCGTTGGGTGCGCTCGGTGAGCCAGTGGCCGGCCTCGGCGGCCTGCTCCCAGCCCAGTTCGGTGAGGTCGGCGCCGGGTAGCGCGGTATCCAGGGCGTGAATGGCGTTGGAGGTCGTCTGGCCGTGCCTGACCAGGAAAAGACGTGTCGATTGTGCCATTGCCTAGCTACCCTTCTGGCCGCTCTTGAGTTCCTCAATCCATCTACTGGACTCAGCGTAGTTCGGCGGGGCACTGCCCGCATGGCGATGCAGTCGATGGGTGGCGGCTTCCGCGACCGGTAGAGCTTCCGCCGAGGGCCAGCTGCCTAGGAAGCGCACGTCCTCCGCGCGGCGGTACAGGCCCGCCAAGGCTTCGGCCACGGCGGCATCCTCGATGTGGCCAACAATGCCGATGTGGAAGACGTAATTGCCGTTGGCTGCGCCCTCACCCTTCTCCCCGGTACGGCGGGGGCGGGAGCCAATGCGCGCCATATCCACCTGACGGGTGGACAGCTCGGCGATGGCGTCCAACAGGCTGGAGGGCACGTTCGGTAGCCAGAGCACCATGCCGCTGCGGTCGTTGCCCGTGCGTTCGGTGGGCTTGCCGGGGTTGCCGACCAGGATGAAGCGGGTCTGGGCACCGGCGACGTCGGCCACCCCCTCGGCCACGGCATCTAACTGGTGGATTTCCCCTGCGCGGGCCGGCGCTGCGGCGGCATCCGCCTGCCCGGCCTTCACCGCGGCCGCAGCTGCACCATTGCTGGAGGCGGGGACGAAGGAAACGTCCGGCAGGTTCTCCGCCACCCAGTTGCGTACCTGTGCCTCGCCTACGGGGTGGGTGGTCAGCGTCTTAATATCCTCCAACTTGGTGCCGGGGCGTACCAGGATGGAGAACTCCACCGCGACAAGCACCTCGCGGTAGATCTGTAGCTGCTTACCGTAGGTCAGCGCATCTTCCGTCTGCGAGACCGGCCCATCCACAGAGCTTTCCAGCGCCACGCAGGCGAAGTCGGCCTCGCCGTCGCGCACCATGTCCAGCGCCTCGCGTGGGGAGGTGACAGGAATCTCCGTTGCTTCCTCCGGCACCGCGCCGAGCTGCTTAAACTGCTTCAGCGCCTGCTCGGTGAAGGTCCCTTCGGGGCCTAGGAACGCTACGCACACAGAAGAATCACTCGTCGAACCGTTCTTGCAACCATTCATGCGGCCAGTCTAGTAGAGAACCCCACCGGGAATTCCCGGAGACGAAGCCTCCCAGGCGATACCCCGGGTATATCCTTGGGAAGCAATGAACCGCACGCCCAACCAGCCCAGCACTTTCGCCGCCCGCCTCGCCCGCGCCCGGCGCGATACCGGCCTCAGCAACGCACAATTGGGCGTGGCCCGCGTCTACGACAACCCCCACAGCTACGACTTCCTGCGCAGTCACCCGGATCTTCCCCTCGGCGGCGAGGAGGTGCTGATCAAGGACCTGCAGCAGGTGGCGGGCGAGGTCACGACCATGGGCTCGGTTCACCACAGCTTCGTGGCCAACTACCACGACACGGCCGCCCACCGGCTGCTAGTGGGCGGAGCCACGCTAGTGGGTGCGTCTTCCTCCGCGGAGTACGGCACCACCGCCTATACCGAGCCCGTCGGCATGCCTCAGCCCGTTAACCCGCTGAATTCCGCGATGATGGTCGGCGGCTCCTCCGGCGGGGCGGCCACGGCCGTCGCCCGTGGATTGGTAAACATTGCCCACGCCACCGACGGCGGCGGTTCCATCCGCATCCCCGCGGCCTGCTGCGGGCTTGCCGCGTTGAAGCCCACCCACAACCACCGGTTTGGCTCTTTTACGCCGGTCGCACAGGGGTTTATCGCCTCCGACCTGCCCACCACCGCCCGCGCTTACGGCCTGCCCGAGCCGGATATGGACACGCTGCACCTGGAGCCCGCCCAATCGCCACAGCCTCTGCGCATCGGCTATACCAACCAGCCCTTCCACACTCGCAGCGTTGTCTCCCCGGAGATCGCCGCCGCCACCGCCGCGGCCACAGCTCTGGCCACCACGCATCCGCGCGTCGAGTCCGTAACCCAGGCGCCCGCACCCTATCCCCCGGCCACCTTCCAGCTCTTCCGCGACCTCATCGCCGCCCGCTGTGCAGATCTGCCGGGCACGCTGTCGCCCATTACTACCTGGCTGCGCGAAGAAGGCCGGCAGGTGCCGAAATGGCGGCGTCAACAGTTAGAAAAACAGATAGTAGGGCTAGACCCACAGCGGGCGTGGCCGCACTTCGACGTGATCGCCACCCCAACCCTCGCCTGTGCACCGCCGCCTCCCGGGGCATTTTCGCAGCTCAAGCCCGCTGATAACTTCTGGGCGCAAACCGCCTGGACCCCGTGGGGTACTCTGTGGAATCTAACCGGCTGGGCGGCCGTCACGCTGCCACTCGTCGCCCCCGAGCGCGTGCCTGGCCGCTGGCCGATCGCCCTAATGCTGGGTGCGGTCGGCAATCGCACGAGCGCCGCGACGCTGCTTGCCCTCGCTGCCTTTATTATGGACGCCGCCTCGCGCCTGCCTGCCGAAAGCCTCAGCGTTGCGGTGCCGGGCGATATCGAGACCCTGGATTTCCGCGGCAAGCCCGACAACAGCCACAGCCATGAGCATGAGCACTAGTACCCGCGACCGCACGGCACTGCGGTGGGAGCTGCTGCTCATCCTGGGCATCACCTTCGGCACCTCCGGGTTGCGCGCCATCGCCCGGCTGATAGAAGCAACCGTCAGCCCGGAGGCACTCAACGAGCAAAAAGCCACCCTCAACCAGGCGCAGTCGGTGCTGCCCTGGCTGGACCCGATACTGCAGCTGCTCTCCAGCGGCGTGCTCTTCGCCTGGGGCGGGTTGGCGATGTTCCTACTGCTACGGCACCTGCCCCGTCCGGCGCTGGTGCGCAGCTGGCGGCTCCGGGGGCGCGACTGGCTGCATGGGGCGGGCCTGGCCGCGATCATCGGGCTGCCGGGACTGGCGTTTTACTTCGGCGCGGTGCACCTTGGGCTATCAAAGCAAGTCGTACCCACGGAGCTGGATGAATCCTGGTGGCGGTTTCCGTTGCTGATAGTGAACTCCTGGGCCAATGGATTCGCCGAGGAGCTAGTGGTCGTGGCTTGGCTCAGCACGCGCCTCCGACAGCTGCGCATCAGCTGGGCGTGGGTGTTCGCCGCCAGCGCGCTGCTCCGTGGCAGCTACCACCTCTACCAGGGGTATTCCGCCGGACTAGGCAACATCATCATGGGCGTCATCTACCTCTGGTACTTCAAACGAACCGGGCGGATCTGGCCCCTCGTGATCGGACACGGGCTGATCGATACCGTCGCATTCGTCGGCTACGCTGTGCTGTTCTAGTGCGCGGTTGGGCCGTTCGAGCGCCGCCGTACCACTGCATTGACGCCAGCCCTAGCCCCGGAACCCGTTATTATTGTCCCCATGAATTCTCGCGATAATTTCGGCTCCCGCCGCCCCGCCAACAATTCCGGCGGTACGGATGGCACCGGAGGCATGGAGATCGCCCGGGATCGACACGGCAAGCCCATCCTGGATCGCTACGGGCGGCCGGTACGTAAGGGCGTCATCCCTCCGAGCAACAACGGGCCCACCGGATCCACCGGGCGCAAAGAGCCCCAGCGCCGCGAGATCCCGGACCAGCCCGAAGGACCGCGCTACCGCCGTGCCGAGCCGCTTCCACCTCGCGATGCCAACCTCAATGCCGACCGGGGCTACCAGCCACAGCCGGGCCAACAGGGTCAACCTTTCGGCGATCCGCAATTCGGCGGCTACCCAGACGACCGCTCCGGCAGGGGCAGTGCCGGCAGGGGCGAGCCCCCGCGCGCCACTCGGCGCCCCCGCGGGAGGGCTGCTCAGCGGCCGAGGAAGCGCAAGCGCTTCGGCTTCTTCAAGGCGCTAGGTCTGTTGCTGGCCATCGTGCTGGCATTCAGCATCGGCGCAGCCGTGTGGATCGATACGAAACTCCAGCGCATCGATGCCCTGCAGGATTACGACGGCCGTCTGGGAAGCACCTCCGGCACCAACTGGCTGCTGGTTGGTTCGGATTCCCGTGCCGGGCTAAGCGAGGAAGACGCTGACCGTCTGATGGCCGGGGAACTGGACGATTCGGTGGGGCGCACGGACACGATCATGGTGGTGCACATTCCCCGCTTTGGCGGGGACGCGACCATGCTCTCTCTGCCGCGCGACAGCTGGGTGGACATCCCCGGCTACGGGCAAAACAAGCTCAACCAGGCGTTTTCCCTCGGCGGCCCGGCACTGCTGCAGCAGACCGTGGAGCAGGCGACGGGCATCCACCTGGACCACTACGCAGAGATCGGTTTCGGCGGATTCTCCAATGTTGTCGATGCGGTCGGCGGAGTGGAGATGTGCCTGGACGAGCCACTGGATGACCCGATGGCGGGCATCAACCTGCAGGCCGGCTGCCAGGAACTCGATGGACCGACCGCGTTGGGGTACGTGCGCTCCCGCTACGCTTCGGCACAGGGAGACCTGGACCGTGTGGAGCGCCAGCGCAAGTTCCTGGCCGCGCTCTCCAAGAAGATCAAATCCCCCGGAACGCTGCTGAACCCGTTTAAGAACTTGAAGGTCGCCGACGCCCTCAGTGCGAACATGACGGTCAACGAGGACGACCACGTGTGGAACCTCGCCTCACTGGGCCTGGCTATCGCCGGCGGCGCGACGCAAGAGACCGTGCCGATCGCAGGTTACGAAAACACTTACGCCGGCAACGTCGCGCTGTGGGACGATGCCGGCGCAGAGGAGATGTTCGCGAAGCTGCGTTAAGCAGTAGCTGGCTAACTCGCTAGCCAGCTACAAGCCAGCCGCTGCTAGCGGATGGTTACCTCGCGGGACTGGATGGTCTGCTTGGCCTTCTGCTCGTCGGCAGTCAGCGGAGCATCCTTGGCCAGGGCTTCTGCAATCTTCGGATCCAGAGCCTCTAGCCCCTCCTTCCAGGAAGCGGACTCGCGACTGCGGTCCAGGTCCCACACCGGAACCAGGATGCCGTGGGTGCGGAACACACCGGCGAACTTGGACCCCTCGCCCAGGTGCAGTTCACCAGCGGCGTGCAGGCGTGCCAGAGCGTTCAGCAGCTCCTCCTCACCCTCCTGGCGAACCCAGCGGATGTGCGCCTTGTCGGACGGGTCGATCCACCATGCGGCACCCTTGATGTCTGCCTCGACGCGCTCAGAGGGCAGCACAGAGTCGTTAGCGCGCTGCAGGGTAGCGGCGATCTGCGGATTGTTGCGGTTTTCCTCAGTCAGCCACCAGGCGAAGTCCTGGGCGACGGTGATCTCGGAAGCAGCGTCCTTGTTCAGGATGTCCGCCAGGGAGGGCTCAGTACCGTCGGCCACGCCGACCTCCAGGGACTGGCCCGGCTCGGCCTGCTTTACCCAGTTCAGGGCGAAGGCCAGGTCACGGTTCGGGTTATCACCGCGGCGCTGGGTCTGCAGTGCGACGAAGGCCTCGCCGCCGTCTTCCTCCGAGCGGCGCAGCGCTGCAACCGCACCCGGCAGGACGGTAACGATGGAGATCTTGTGCGCTGCGTCCTTCACGTCGGCAACGAAGTGCGCCGAAGGGACGAATTCCTGCAGGGCGATCAGGTCGGCCTCCATGGCGAATCCGTCGAAGGGGCGCGGGTCCTTCTGCAGCTTCGCGCGTTCCGCGGCGCGGGCGGCGAGCTTCGCCTGACGGCGGCTCATACCCTCGGGCAGGTTCTCTTGGTTCTTTTTCTTCTTAGCCACGGTCGTTAATTGTACCTGGCTGCACCAAGGAAAATGCAGCAGCACTGGTTTCGCTGGCTGGCCCCGGCTTGTCTGCCGCTAGCTTGGCAGACACCGGCCTATCCAGCCCTAGCTCATTGTCGCGCCACATTCGCGCCCGCCCGGGGTAGTTCGTTGCCAGCCAGGTCACACCTTGGCGCGCTGCCCACCGCACCTCGTCTTCCTTATCGGCGGTCCATACGTAGGTTCCATCGCCGAAGCGACCGATGATGTCGGGGCGAATCCGACCACGTGCAACCGACAGGCCGTGGGCGTCCACAACATGCAGAGCTTCGAGACCTGGGTTGAGCATGCGCTGGTACTCGCGCCGCAGCAGAATGCGGTGAACCGCCGGGTTGATCATCTTGAAGCGCACCAGGGATTGCGGACTGAAGCTGATCAGGTGTACGTGCGGGCTTTCCGCCAAGTGCGCCCGCTGCAGTTCGTAGTGCAGGGCGTGCTCGACCTTGGGGCCGTAGCGGTTCGGGTGCTTGGTCTCGATAAAGATGTCTTTCTTTAGTGACGCCCCCTCTCCAGCGGCCGCATTGTCCGGCCTCTGGCTGTGCTTCTGCCTGGCATCGATCCGCGAGGAATTCACATCGTTAAAGAAAGTCAGAAGCTCACGCAAGGTAAGCACCTGCGCGGGCTCTTCAGGAGTGCCGACATTGAGCTCCCGCAGCTGCGCCAACGTCATTTCACTGACCACGCCGTTGGATTTCGCGGGCTTGTCCACCGCCACCCGGTCGATGGTGCGGTCGTGCAGGCAGACGAGTTCTCCGTCGCGGGTCAGGCGGATGTCGCATTCGAAGCCGTCCGCTCCCCTTTGTTCGGCAAGTTCATAGGCTGCCAGGGTGTGTTCTGGGCGTTCCTTGGAGGCTCCGCGGTGGGCGACAATTTTCATACCCTCTATTTTTAATGCGCCGGCGTGCAACCGGCATCCGCTCACGCCTGGCTGCCTCCAAGTTTCACGTATTGTTTACTTAAATCAGCCCCGGTTAGATCAGCCCGGGCTAGATCAGCCCCGCTTCGCCCATCACCTTACGCAGCACGTTCGCGGAGTGGTCGAACTTCTCCTTTTCTTCGGAATCCAGCTGTAGCTCCACGGCATGGCGCACGCCTTGGCGGTTGATCACCGCGGGAGTGCCGATGTAGATGTCCTCGAATCCGTACTCGCCTTGTAAAAGGGTGGAGATCGGCAGCACGACATCCTGGTTGCTGAACACTGCCTGGGTGATGCGCGCCAGCCCCATGCCGATGCCGAAGCTGGTGGAACCCTTGGCCTGGATAATCTCGTAGGCCGCGTCGCGGGTCTTCACGAAGATTTCGTCGACGTCCTCGTCGGCGGATTCGCCGATCATCTCCAGGCGGTGGTGGATGGAAGTGCCCGCCACCGAACCGGCGGATAGCACCGGCAGCTCGGTATCTCCGTGCTCACCGATCACATAGGCGTGCACGGAGGTCGGCGCGAGGTCAAAGTAGCGGCCCAGCGCGTAGCGGAAGCGCGCGGTATCCAGGATCGTGCCGGAGCCGATCACGCGGCTGGAGTCCATACCGGAGAACTTCCACGTCGCGTAGCTCAGGATGTCCACCGGGTTGCTGGCAACCAGGAAAACACCGTTAAAGCCGTGCTCCATCACATCGCCGACGATCGTCTTGAAAATTGCGGTGTTCTTGGCGACGAGGTCCAGGCGGGTTTCCCCCGGCTTCTGCGCCGCACCCGCGCAGATGCAGACCATCGCGGCATCGCGGCAGTCCTCGTAGGTGCCGACCGTCACGCGGGTGTTGTGGTGCGACCACGGCACTGCGTGGTTCAGGTCCTGTACGTGACCCCAGGTCTTGCGCTCGTCCAGGTCGATGATGGCGAGGTGATCGGTGAGCCCCTGATTGACCAGGGTGTATGCATAAGCGATACCAACGTCACCCGCGCCGATCAGGACGATCTTGGAGCCGGGGGTTGGTGCTGCGGTGTTGTTGCGGTTAAGTGGTTGTTCTTGCCCAGTAGATGCCGTCAACGTCTTGGCCTTCTTCCTTGCTAGGTGCTGCTGGTTGCTAGTTGGTAGCTGCCGTTTTTTCTGACGCCATCGGCCAGCATAGCGACACGTCCAATCAAGCTCATGTCAAAGGTTTCTGAATATTGAACTTTTGGAATACGGCGTCAAGAATTAAGAAGTTCATGAGAAAAAACCTTGCAGGAACGGTTTTTTGCCGTCACACTTGTTGTCACAGGCACTTCCAACGTGTGAAAGGATCAAGAGAAACCATGGCTAAGTACGAACTGCCCGAGCTGGATTACGCATACGACGCTCTGGAGCCCCACATCTCCGGCGAGATTATGGAGCTGCACCACACCAAGCACCACCAGAACTACGTCAATGGCGCTAATGCTGCTCTGGAAAAGCTGGAGGCCGCCCGTAAGGATGGCTCCATCGCTGGCGTAGTTACCGCACTGTCCAAGGATCTTGCCTTCAACCTGGGTGGCCACACCAACCACTCCCTGTTCTGGAAGAACCTGTCCCCGAATGGCGGCGGCGAGCCAACTGGTGAGCTGGCCGAGGCCATTAACCGTGACTTTGGCTCTTTCGAGGCCTTCAAGGATCACTTCTCCGGCGCTGCTCTGGGTCTGCAGGGCTCCGGTTGGGCGGTTCTGGGTTACGACCACATCGCTGGCAACCTGGTTGTTGAGCAGATGACCGATCAGCAGGGTAACCTGTCCATCAACCTGACCCCGCTGCTGCTGCTGGATATGTGGGAGCACGCTTTCTACCTGCAGTACAAGAACGTTAAGGCAGATTACGTCAAGGCTGTCTGGAACGTCTTCAACTGGGATGAGGTTGCCAAGCGCTACGAGGCTGCCAAGAAGTAGCCCGAAGCACTCTACAACTCCATAGCACTAGAACTACATACATAACTTCATAATTTCCCAACTGAATAAGGCAGGCCCTATATCCACCGGAGAAAAATTCTGGCAATCGATATGGGGCCTTTTGCGTCCCCAGCCATCAAGGTGGGCGGGGTTTCAACTCACTCGACTCCCACATTCTCGCTCACCCAGCTGAGGAAGCATCCACAGCATGGGTCGGTTTTCATGCCTGGCCTATGCAGACAGTCACTCGCACACTTCCAAGATTGGAGAGAACGATGAAGACTCCGACCACCCACCACACTTTTCGCACCCGTCGTACACGTCTGATCGGCACCGCAATCGCCATGTCCGGTCTGCTGCTGGGCACTGCTGCCTGCGGTGATGAGAAGGCACCCGAGGACGCAGCGGCTCCCGCCGCATCCGCCAACGTCAAGACGTACAACGCCGCAGCCTCCAGCCCCCGCACAGGCAATGGCGCCCACGGAGCTCAGGATTGCCCGATAGATTCGAACGCTCCGGAGATCACTGAAAACATCAGCAAGCTCCCTCATAACCCTTACGGTTGGAAGCTGACGAATCAGACCAACTACAACCCGTGCTCCGATCTCAGCTACGCGCTGATCACTCAGGCAAGGCAGGGTAATGCTCAATTCGCCACGCAGCTGATGCTCTTCCACAAGGGCAAGTACATCGGCATTGCGTCCGACACGATTCAGCAGACTGAGATCCTCCGCACCACCCCCAACTCCGTCAAGGTGCGTATGCGCGACTGGGAGGCATTGCGCGAATCGGGCGAGGCCAATGTCATGGCCGGCAAGTACTTCTCTGATGTCACCTTCCGCTGGGATGGCAGCAAGGTCGTGCCCGAAGGCCGCATCCCGAACCAGAACCTCCCCAAGGAAATCGGAGGCCACTAAGGTACAAACGCTAGCTAGTCACAGCTAGTCCCCCAGCACCCCGACGGGGCAACTCACGCCATTAGGGCCGTGGTTGCAGTACCCGCCGGGGTGCTTGTGTAGGTACTGCTGATGCTCGTCCTCGGCCAGGTAGTACTGCCCGTCGCCAATCTCCGCCAGCTCGGCTACTTCCGTGGTGATCTCCCCGAAGCCCGCGTCGCTAAAGCGCTGCTGCCAACCCTCGATGGCCTGTTGCACGCGCCCCAACTGCTCGGCACCCTGCGTGTACACGCACGAGCGATACTGCGTGCCCACGTCGTTGCCCTGCCGGTCGCCCTGTGTAGGGTCGTGGTTTTCAAAGGCGATCTGCAGCAGTTGTTCCAGGCTCACCGTGGCGGTGTCGAAGACAATCTGCACTACCTCAGCGTGGCCGGTCCGTCCGGTGCAGACCTCGCGGTAGGTGGGGTTCGGAGTATATCCGCCCGCATAGCCCACGGAAGTCCCCCACACCCCGTCCACACCCCAGAACATGCGCTCTACACCCCAGAAGCAGCCCAAGCCCAGGACGATCTGCGCGGGTTGCTCTAGCCCGGCGGCCTCAGCCCAGTAGCTATCCTCCAGGCCGGAAAGCGGTGTGCCCAGAACCACATTCGGCTGCGGGTTCTCCAGCACGGGCGTGCGCCCGCCCTTCAGTGCGTCCTCCGGCCCGACTCTTTCAGCCCGGTACGGTCCCTGGCTATTGAGCGCCATGATGCGTTCGAAGAAGTTCGTCATGCCTTGTCCTCTTTCTTATTGACGCCGCAGCTCCCGCAATCCCGGCGCGCCCCGGCGCAGCCACGCGCGAACCGCCGCGGTCGCCACGCAGTCGTCAGCGTTGTAGCGCTCCAGCTTACGCCTGGCCGCCTGCGCCGTACTACGGGATCCGCCGATGGCCTGTTCAAACAGTTCCACCGCCGCCTTGCCGTTGATGCCCGCCTGGCTGAACTCGAACCCCGCCAGCGGCGCGATCGTCTTTAGCCCCAGCGAGTCCGTGGGTGCCAGTGCCTTTTTCACCAGGCCGAAGCAGTCGCACCAGTGCTCGGAGGCGATGAAGGCATTCACCTCCTCCAGCGTGGGCATGGTCACCTTTACGTTAGTGCCCGCGACCGTGTAGCGGCGCCCGCCAAAGTGCTCGGCGGCGTGGCGCAGCCAGTAGTTTTCCCCCTGCGCGGCATACACCCACACCTGGAAATTCTTTCCCTCCCCCAGGGCGCACTTTTTCTGCGTTTGCAGCCAATGCCAGAACTCGGCAACGTGTTGGCCTTCATCGCCATCCCGGCTAAAGTCCCCGAACCCGATGTAGCGCGAGCCATCGAAGGTGCCCCAGAGGAACGTGCCGCGGTTGGGGTGGGCCTCCATGTCCACGTCAATCTCCACCCAGTCGCGCAAGGCCCCGGCGGCGCTTCGCGCGCCACCGCCCCAAAGCTCCGGCTGCTCCAGCCAATCTTTCTTCGGGCGGCGCAAGGCCACCTGCCCATCCATCCAGGCTTGCGCCAGCTCTGCCTGTTCTCCGTTCCCAGAGGCCGCCAGCTGCGGGAGAGTTTCGATTCCCTTCTCTCGCCACTTGCGGGCTTTATCCCCCGGCAGCAGCAGGCTGATCTCCTGCGCCTGCAGCAATTGGGCCCGGCAGAGATTGTGGAATTCGCAGGTCTGGCATTCCTTGATCCTGCGCGGCCCGGTTGGTATCGGTTCCTCCAACGCGGCCTGCAGCCCGGGGAGCACGGAGGGGGCGTCAAAAAAGAAACAGCGTGGCCTGCCCGGCCCGGCGCGACCGATAAGTGCAACGGTGCTGGCGGCGAAACCCCACTTCCGCAGTACGACGTGGGCGATGGCCACTTTCTGGGCATCCCCCGCAGTGGCGCGGTGGCGGAAGTCAGTCGGCGCCGGCACTGCCAGCCCCAGGGCACCGATGTCCGTCACGCGGCAATCCGCCAGCTGTGTGGCCCGGGCGCGACGAGCCACGGAGTGCGAGGAAATGGCGACGGGCGTGTACTGCATAAACTCGTCGACCCCCTTGCCACGGTCCGCGCGAACAAGCAGGTCCAACTCCACCCGAAATGGGCCTTCGGCCAGCACGGGGCGAGTGATCAGTCGAGCGCCGGAAGCTAGCGCCTCCAGGGTCTGCTCGACGGCGGTATCAGACTCGCTGGGGTCAATATCCACCCTGGTGGGGAACACTTTGTCGCCCATCCGCGGTTTACTCGGCAAGCGCCGAAACACCTGCTCTCGGCGGAGCGCCGCGTTGGCTTTGTGCTGGACGGCCTCCACATAGGCCTCGAGGTCCCGTGCGATGTGGATGCGCGGGTTGGCCGATGGTTTCCGCTGCTCTTGGTGGCGCTGTTTGTGCTGACGCCGCAGTGCCGCACGGTGGCGGCAGCCCACGAGGTCGCTAGGGCCGAGCGGCGGAAGATCTTCAGGCAGGCTCACAATAGTTTCTAAGCCTAGCGCGTCCACCGGACAGGCAGTGCGTCTCCCCAGAGGGTTAAGCCTTCCGCCCCGGGGTGTCGAAGTACAGTGAAGCAAGTACAGTAAAGATGTTTCTTAAGTAATCTGGTTGAACAGTAAGACAGATCAATTCGCATCGGAGTGACATGGGACTGCTCAGCGGTATGCGCAAGCGCCGTCAGGAAAAGAAGGCCATCGAGAAGGCAGCGAAGGTTCGCGCCAAGGCACAAGTAAAGGCCGACTCGAAGCTGGAGAAGCGCAAGGAGGCCTACCTGCGCAAGACGGCCAAGCAGGTGCGCAAGATGGACGCCAAGGAGCTCAAGGCTCAGCGCAAGCACAACGAGAAGATGGCGAAGGCTTCGCTGGAGCAGATCAAGGCCGGTCGCTTCAACGCCAAGAATGTGCTGAAGATCGCCGGCGCTGCCCGCGCAGCCGCCCCCTTTGCAATCCCGCTGTTCTACCGTGGCGCAACCGCCCTGCAAGAGGCCTCCAACAGCTCCGCGGCCCGCCGCAGCGGCCTGGCCACCAAGGCAACCGCCCAGTTCCCTGGCGATGGCGGCCTGCAGCAGGCGCGCATCAAGAAAATCCGCAAGTCCCTGGGCGATGGAGTGCCGACCGGCTTCGCTAAGGACATCTCCGAGCGGATGGACGACCTGGATACGGCCGTCGAAAACTCCCGCTCCATGAACGACGGCCAGGCGAAGCGTGTGCTGCGTTCCGTATCCAACGAGCTGGATCTGGTGGAAGCCCAGATTAAGGCCAAGCGCAAGTAGGGCTAGCCCAAGCTGGGGGATCTCACCAAGCGAAACCCATTTACGCGTGGTTTCATTAGGCTATGACGAACGAGCCTCAGGAAAACTCCACCCCCACCCCGGCCCAGTCCGGCCAGTTCACCCGCCGCCAAGTCCTACAGACCAGTGCGGCCGGTGCAGCTGCCGCCGGCATCGGCGCCGTTGCCGCCAACTCCACCGCCTCCGCCGCGCCGCTGGGTTCCGCCAAGCGCCCGAACCCGCCCATCAACAAGAAGATGGGCAAGGCAGCCTTCCAGCACGGCGTTGCTTCCGGTGACCCATACCCGGATAGCGTACTGCTGTGGACCCGCGTGACCTCCAACGAAAAAGACTACCCAGGTGACGGCGAAGGCCAGGCCACCAACGTCAAGTGGGAGGTCGCCAGCGACGAAAAGTTCACCCAGATCGTCACCTCCGGCACAGCGAAGGCTGAGCCTGCCGGCGACATGACCGTGAAGGTAGAGGCTCGAGGCCTGAAGCCCTACACCGGCTACTTTTACCGCTTCACCACCGTCGACGGCCCCCGCAAGGGGCAGACTTCCCCGGTCGGCAAGACTCGCACCGCCCCCGCCAAGGGTGCCGACGTGTCCGAGCTGCGCTTCGCGCTGTTTAGCTGCTCCAACTGGGAGGCTGGCTTCTTCAACGCCTACCGCGATATGGCCAAGCGCGGCGACATCGACTACGCGCTGCACGTCGGCGACTACATCTACGAGTACCCGCGTGGCGAGTACACCGGTAAGACCGGCTCCGTCCGCCTGCACGAGCCGGCCAACGAGATCGTCTCCCTGGCCGACTACCGCCAGCGCTATGCTCAGCACCGCACCGACCCGGACCTGCAGGCCGCGCACGCTGCGTGCCCGTGGATCGTCACCTGGGATGACCACGAGGTCGCCAACGATAACTGGTCCCACGGTGCGGAGAACCACCAGCCGGACAAGGAGGGTGACTTCATCGCCCGCCGCAACGCCGCCATGCAGGCCTACCTGGAGTGGCTGCCGATCCGCGCCACCCCGCTGTCCGAGAAGGGCCACATCTACCGCAACCTGTCCTTCGGCAACCTGGTCGAGCTGAACATGCTGGATCTGCGCACCTACCGCAACGAAAAGCCCGGCTTCACCGCTGCCCGCAAGACCGATGACAACTCCCGCACCATGCTGGGCTCCGAGCAGTTCGGGTGGCTGACCAAGAAGCTATCCACCTCGACGGCACGCTGGAACTTCATCGGCAACTCCGTCATGTTCAGCCCAGTTCTGATTCCGCCGCTGGATCCG
Source organism: Corynebacterium sp. ACRQK (assembly GCF_022345965.1). GTDB lineage: Bacteria > Actinomycetota > Actinomycetes > Mycobacteriales > Mycobacteriaceae > Corynebacterium. The sequence goes on along the minus strand of NZ_JAKRMU010000007.1, from coordinate 8,595 downwards.
GAGGCCACCAAGGCCGTCACCCAGCTGCTGGGACTGCCGGAAGAGGGCATGCCCTACAACTTCGACCAGTGGGATGGCTACGCCGCAGAGCGTCGCCGCGTGATCAAGTACCTGGTGGACAACAAGATCCGCAACACGGTCTGGCTGACCGGCGACATCCACTCCTCCTGGGCCAACGACATTCCGGCCAAGCCGGGCACCTACCCGAACGGTGGTACCGCAGGCGTGGAGATTGTCTGCACCTCCGTTACCTCCTCCAACATCGACGACATTCTGAAGTTGCCGGAGGATAACGCACTGTCCCACACCGTGGAGTACGCCTTCACCAACATGAACCGCCACGTGAAGTACCTGGACTTCGACTCCCACGGCTACACGGTCGTGCGTGTAACGAAGGATGCGGTGGACGCTAACTGGATCTTCCTGGCTCCGGACGGCAAGCTGAAGCCGAACCAGCCGCTGCACTTCGGCAAGGCCGCCACCACCAAATGGGGCGAGGGCATTCACACTTCCAACGTGCGCATCGACCCGGCTAAGCACTCCGCTCGCTAAAAAGCGTTTAGGCGCTTTATTACCCTCAGGCACACACCTGGGGGTATTTTTAATTATTCTTTTCTTAATGACGCCACCTTTTCCAGCACCTTTGCAGATGATTTAACTTTAAACAAATCACCTCATCAACATCTGCCTTTAATGCGTTAAACTAGGATGCGAAAGGATTTAACTAAGTAAAGCCAACAAACGCCTGGAAGAAGGGAATGTTCCGATGGCACGCCGCGAAATTACCCAGTTCTTTGATGATCTGGACAATGCCCCACTTTCCGAAGACGAAGTCAATGTTGTTGATTTCAGCGTCAACGGAATTGATTACACCCTAGATTTGTCCGCCAAGAACCGGACGGCTTTTGAGAAGGCCTTGGAGCCTTACATTCAGGTTGCTCGCCGTAAGACCCGAAGTGGTGTCGGACGCCGCGCCACTGGCCGGAACACCAATCCGGAGCGCAACCGTATGATCCGCGAATGGGCACGTGAAAACAACGTTCCAGTCTCCGAGCGTGGCCGTATTTCCGCCGACGTAATCGAAAAGTTTGAAAAGGCTCAGGGCAAGTAAACGCTTTTCATTTTAAGAGATTCGAGGTTTCCGAAGTTGGGGCGTCACAAGATAAAAAGAGCATCCCTAGCGTTGGTCGCAGGCACCGCGCTAACTTTTAGCGTTAGCGCCTGTGGGGACACGGGAGACGAAGAGCCGACCTCAGAAACCTCCGCTGAACGCACCGTCGACCCAGTGAAGGGAACCGAGCTGCCGATTGACGCCGCCCCGGAGCCAGTGGGCCAGGGCGGCCAGGAGGTCTGCCCCTACCTAGACGGCGAATGGTTGCAGAACACCAACGGCCAGCGCCTCACCGGAACCGGAACGGACGAACGCTTCGACCCTCCCGCCTGCGTTTTTTGGTCATACGAGGACTACCCGCAGGCCACGGTAATGGTGCGCCACATGCGGACCAACTCCGATGCGATCGCGGTAGTGGACCATGCCGCGCCAATCGATTCCACGCTGAAGGCCCTCGACCCGGAGGGGTGGAGCGGCGGGCGCCGTGGTGGCGACGAGGAATCCGGCGCAGTGTACGCGGTGTGGAAGGACGAAACCGCCGTGGTGGTCACCACCGCACAGGAACAGTCCGTCAAGGCTCAGAAGATCGCCGAGGAGACGATCAAGAACCTCAAGCTCTAAGTAGTCCCTCCGAGACCCCCACATCGGTCCAGGGCATCATCGGTCCGACCCACGGGAACACGACCTCCATGAGCAGGAAGAAGATGCCCGCCAGCAGCACAAGAACGATCAACAGTTTGATCCACCAGGGGCCCGGCAGGTTACGCCACAGCATCGCGTACATTTAAGCTCCCTCCGTCAATTCCTCGGGCAGTTCTCCGCCCTTCTTCGGCTCCGAACGGACGAGCGCCGCGTGGACGATCATGCGCTCCTTGTTGGAAAACTGCGGGTGGCAGGTCGTCATCGTCAGCAACGCCGCATCGACCTTGGGGTGCACCTCGATGCGCTCCTGGCCAGGGACGGGGTTGATCACGTTGATGTCGTTCGGGGTAGTGATATAACGACCGTTGACGCCCGCGTATTCACCGCTGGAGATCTTCTGCGCCAGCTCTGAGTCCATGCACTTCTCTGCCGCTGCCTGACGCTCGCCCGGGGCTACGTCGATCGGCAGCACACGGTAGATATTCCAGCTGCCGGCGGTTTCCACCACCACGGAATCGCAGGTTTTCAGAAGCCCTAGGTCGTTAAAGGGGGAACCGCGTCCCACGCGGTGGCCGGCCATGGCGAAGTTGCCGGGTTTACCCGGCGCCTGAGTGTCTTGGTAGTGGCCCGGCCCCTTGGTCAGATCCTCGTCGGCCACACCCTTGACCACGGAGAAGTTAAAGTCCGAGCCGAAGGAGGGGACATATAGCCGGGCAAAGGCGGCGCCTTCAGCCGGTTCGGTCAGCGGACGAGGGTTCTTTTCATCCCACTGATCATCCAGCTCCTGGGCGACGGCGGCTTGTTGACGGCCGGATTGAACATCCGTCCAAAAAACATCCCAGAAGCCGAAGAGCAAGGCGAGGACACCAAACGTGATGAGGATTTCGCCGAAAACACTAATCGGGTCGAGTCGTGTTTTCGCCTTTCGTCGGTGTCGCGCCATGCGTCACATCGTACTACGTTCTGGGGCGTTTCCCCACCGTATCCCGCAGCTATCTCTCATGGCGGGTAAGCTCTCCTCCATGAAGATTGTCGAGTATCCCGTTGCCCTATTCCTGAAGGCATGGCATTACCTTTTTGCCGACATTCTTGGCTGGGATGCAGCGCAATCTTGGTTGCTGGCACTTGTGCTTCTGATTGTTACCGTTCGGTCGCTGCTTTTGCCTTTCGTCTACCGACAGTCTTATTCCAGCCGTATTTTGGTTAACATCCGACCAAAGGTTTATCGGCTGGAACAGGAATACAGCGACGATAAATCGGCGGAAGGCCGCAAGGAGCTGGCAAAGAGGCGGCGCGAGCTACAGAAGGAACACGAGTATCGCTTCTCCGACGGTTGCATTCCCGCGCTTATCCAAATTCCGGTTCTGATTGGCCTGTACCGCATGCTCATTCACGTCACCAGCCCGGACCCAGAGATCAACGCTTCCGTCAACGGCTTTGGCCCTCTGAATGCCGAGGAAGTCCAGTCACTGCTTTCCGCAAAGCTCTTCGGGGTGCCTATGGCCGCCTACGCGCAGATGTCGGATTCGCAGTTCGCGGAAATCCACACCACGCAAGAGCAGGTCTTTTGGGTAGTGTTCCCCATGGCTATTCTGGCGGCGATTTTCACCACATCTAACTGGGGTTATTCCATGTACCGGAATTACCTCACGGTGGATCACAACTCAGGTTTGGCCCGCGGACTGCTGAAGTTGATGTGGCTGATCGGTCCCATCGTCCTGCTTGCTCCGTTTACCATTGCCCTGGGCGCAGTCGGCCCGGTCGCGTTGATGATCTACTGGGTGGGCAACAACCTGTGGACTACCACCCAGACGATCACCATTCAGCGGATCCTGGATCGCAAGATTCCCTACTCTGAGGAGTTCCTGGAGCACCACAAGGTGATGAAGAACCAGCTGGTCGAGCGAAAGAAGGAGAAGAAGCTGGAGCGGAAGGCCAAGCGAAATAGCTAGATGTTGTAGCTCATCGGCGCCGTCAGCAGTAGCTGCTTCGCCAGGCCTCTAGCGGTTTCCAGCGGCACGGTGTTGCGGGACATCTTCGCGCCGTTAAGCCCGCCATCCATGAACACCATCAGCTGGTCGGCCAGCGTCTGCGAGGCATAGCCAAAGCGTTCCGTGAGTAGCTCGGCCATCGTGTCGCGACACCAGCGGCGGTACTCCATCGCTGCGTCGCGGATGCGCTGCTCCGAGTCGGTCTCGGGCCGCGGGTATTCGCTGGCTGCGTTCTGGAAGTGCGAGCCACGGAAGTTATTGTCTGGCTCCTGCTGAATGCACAGGTCGAAGAACGCGATGATGCGGTCCTCCGGCTTTTCACGCTGATCCGCCAGCGCATGCCAGTCCTCGCGCCACTTCTGATCCAGCTCCTGCAGGTAGGCAACAACTAGATTGTCCTTCGATCCAAACAGGGAATACAGGCTGGCCTTCGCCACGTCTGCGTCGCGCAGGATTCGGTCGATGCCGATCACGCGGATGCCCTGCGTGGTAAAGAGGTTCGTCGCACTTGCCAGCAGACGCTGGCGCGGTCCGGGACGGTTGCGGCGGCTGGAGCGCGCTGTCTGCTTAGTCGCCTTACTGGTTTTCTTGGCCGTTTTCTTCGCGACCTTTTTGGCCGTCTTCGCGCCCGCTGCCTTGGCCGAGGAGTCAGTAGAGGCCGCGGAGCCCGCCGTGCGGGTTTTATCCTCTGCCGTTGCCATCTACTTTCTCCTTATCTTTGTCTTCCTTGTCATCGCCATCGCCATCACCATCGCCATCTCTGGCTGTCGGCCTTGGGCACGCTTACTCGCATAAGTCTACAAAATCCTGTAGAGCCCATTGGACTCTACAGGATCTGTGTTATTTTGCGCTTGCTTACTTGCGCTTATTGTCCTTCGGACGGACAACCATCATCGGGCACGGTGCGTACTGCAGCAGGGTGCGGGAGGTGGAGCCCAGCAGCATGCCCTTGAAGCCGCCACGGCCGTGGGAGCCGACGATCAGCAGCTGCGCATCGTTGGCCGCCTCGGTGAGGGACTGTACCGGGCGCTCGCGCTCCACGATCTCTTCGACCTGTACGCTCGGGTACTCCTTGATGAGCTCCTTCAGCTCGTCTTCCATCATGTTCTGACGCTCGACGATCATGCGATCCATCTGGTTCTGAGCATCCACCAGGCCAACGTAGGTGGTGTGGATCTGCGTGTCCATCCAAGAGTGAACGGCGCGCAGCAGGGCACCGCGTGCCTCTGCCTCGCGGAAGGCGATCTTCAATGCCTGGCGGGAGATCTCGGAGCCATCCACACCGACCACGACGGGGCCGTACTTGTTATCGACGGTGACGTCGTTGTCCTTGCGCACAACCACGACCGGGCATTCGGCGTGGGAGACTACAGCGCTGGAGACGGAACCCATAACCAGGCCGGAGAGGCCACCCAGGCCACGGGACCCCATGACGATCATCTCCGCAGTCTCGGAGAGATCCAGGAGAGTATCGATCGGGGCACCCTCCTTGACCAGGTAGCTGACCTCAACGTCGGCGCTGAAGTCGGTGACGATCTTGCGGGCGTTATCAATCTTGTCGCCGGCTTCGCTCTCGAGCTCGTCGTATAGCTCCTGCGGCGGAACCATGCCGTCGGCGTACATGAACTGCGGCATGGTGTAAGCACTCACCAGCTTCAGCGGCTGCTTACGCTTCAGGGCGGCGTTCGCAGCCCACCTAACGGCCTCGTTGCTGGCATCAGAGCCATCAACTGCGACGATGATTTCCTTATCGCTCGTGGTAGCCATGGGAAACGATCCTTCCTTGCAAGGGCATTATTTGATTGATCCTCTACCACTTCCCATTATCCTTAAAAGCGCCAATCAATGCAGAAAGGGTGCCCATTTGCCCCTCTTTTCGGGACAAATCGGGCACCCTTTGGGTGGGAATTTAGATTTTAGGTTGAGGGACTAGGCCTGGGTGCCGGGCAGCGGAACGTCCTCAGCGCCGGGCGCGTTGGACGGGGAGAAGAACTCGAGGAGCACGCGGAAGATGTTCAGCAGAACACCGCCAAGCTCGCTCTTGAACAGGTTAGACAGGGAACCGGTAATTGCAGCAATATCCATGCCGGGTAGCATAACGGATTGATGGGACCTTTACCAGTAAAAAGTGGCTTAAATCCTACGCGGATTCTTGTTCCCCCAGCCACCGACACGCCGTGGGTGGCAAAAGATTTTTTGTGGCACCTTATTTCCTCCCAGCGCCACCGCGCAGAAGATGATAATTTTAGCGCCGTTTTAGAGCGCTTTACCGCAGGAGAAGTGTGCCTTGACTCAGGTGAGCCGCTTGCCCCGGATGACGTTTTGCGCCCCGGAAGCTTTATCAACTTTTATCGCCGTCCCGCCCCGGAGCGCACCGTCCCCGGGGAGATTGCGATGCTACACCAGGATGCGGATATCGTCGTGGTGGATAAGCCCCCTTTTCTAGCCACCCTCCCCCGTGGCCAGCACATTACCGAAACCGCGCTGGTCAAGGCTCGTGTGCAGCTCGGCATTCCGGAGCTGTCCCCGTCTCACCGCCTCGACCGCCTGACCCGCGGAGTGCTGCTGATGACCGCCCGCCCGGAGGTGCGCGGCGCCTACCAGACGATGTTCGAGCGCCGCATTCCTCACAAGGTCTACGAGGCGCTGACTCCCCTGCCCGCGGAGGCTCCCTTCGCCCCCATCCCCCGACTAGCTGACTGGCGCTCGTGGGATCCTCCTACGCCGGAGCGTCCATGGCGGCTGGAGCACACCATGTCCAAGACTCGCGGGCACCTCAGCACCATCCTCACCGACGGCCCACCCAATGCCTTTACCCTGGTCACGGGACTGCGTACAGAGCACCGCGACGGCCGTAATGTCCTGGTGTGGCGCCTGGAACCGCGCACTGGCAAGACCCACCAGCTTCGCGTCGTCCTTCGCTCGCTGGGGTTGCCGATCCTGAACGATCCTCTGTACACCGAGCTCACGGATGCGGCACTCTTCTCTATTGATGCCCCTACGCCCCGCCCGGTCTACGTGGAGGACGAGGACTTTGCCGCCCCCATGGGCCTTATTGCCAAGGAGCTCCGCTTCCCCGACCCATTGAGCGGCCAGGAAAGGGAGTTCATCAGCCGCTTCTAGCGAGCCATAGACCATGGATCAGTCTTGCAGCTCCACGGTCACACCGCGCAGGATTCGGGCAGTATAGAGGCAACCGGCCGCCAATGTCACCACGACCAGGGCGGTGATCAGTGCGAAGGCGTGAGAGTAAGCAGTATCTGCAGCCGCTAGCAACGGGTCGGCCCAGCTGGCGTGCGAGAAGTGCGCAATGTGCACAGCCGAATGCAAGCTTTCCTTTGCTTCCACAGGAACTTCAGCTGGCAGAGTGATCAACGCCGAGTAGAAGGCCGTGACCAGGCTGCCGAGGATAGCGATGGAAGACAGAGAACCGAACTCGTAGCTGACCTCCTCTATAGAGGAGGCCATGCCTGCGCGATGGCTGGGCACGCCAGAGATCATCGCAATGGAGGCTACCGCCATCACCGCGCCTAGCCCCATGCCCTTAATAAATAGGCCGCTGAGAAGAAGGGGCGTCGATCCCCAAAAACCATAAAGACAAACGATCGCCGCACCAATGGTGGCCAGCCCGAAACCGCCGGCAATAAGGCGCCGAATGCCGAAGCGCGTTAGGCGGGCACCGGCGTAGATTGACGTGAACAAGGCGCCCAGAGCCGCAAAGGTCACGTACACGCCGGAGTGCAGCGGGGATAAGCCGTCGGCGAGCTGCAACTTCTGCGTAATGACGTACTGCAGGCCAGCGAGGGCAAACATTGACAAGGCGGCTCCCAGGGCGCCGGCGCGGAAGGCGGGGAAACGGAAGATGTCCATTGTGATGAGCGGTTGCTCTAGCCCGTTCTGACGCCGTGTAAAGGCCCAACCGCCAAGGATGAGCATGACGGCTGCCAGGCCAATGACGGGCCAATTCTGCGGGGAATGGCTGCCCTCCTTGATGAGCATGACGGCACTCACCAGGGTGATCATCGCGTAGAGGGAGGAGATGAAGTCCCAATGCTTGTCCGGCCGTGGCTGATCCTTCGGGGCGACGAAGGGCACGGCTATAAGGGCTGCGATAACGAGGGGAACGTTAATCAGGAAACAGGACCCCCACCAGTACAGTTCCAAAAGCAGTCCGCCGGCGATCGGGCCGAGGGCGGCGGAAACGGTTGAGAGGCTTCCCCAAATGCCGATGGCGAGATTCAGCTCGGCCGGGTTTGTAAAGGTAAGTCGGATGAGCGATAGCGTGGACGGCATCATCGTTGCGCCGCCTACGGCTAGGAGGGCGCGGCCGAGAATCAGGACTCCGGCGGTAGGCGCGAAGGCCGCGATGAGCGAGGCTAGGCCGAAGATGATGAGGCCTGCGACGAACATGCGTCGGTGGCCGATCTTGTCCCCGAGGGTGCCGGTGCCGAGTAGTAAGCCGGCGATCACGATGGCGTAGATGTTGACGATCCAGAGCTGTTGGGTGCTGGATGCGCCGAGGTCCTCGACGAGGCTGGGGAGCGCCGTGTAGAGGATGGTGTTGTCGATCGTAATGATGGTGATGCCTACGCCAACTGTGGCAAGAAGCAGCCAGCGTTGTAGGGGTGTGGCGGGTGCTGGCTGTGTATTCATGAATGAGACTTTAGCAATACGGAAATGGGCATGAAAAAAGGGAGTGTGCACGTAGAAACACGTACACACTCCCTCAATCTTTAGTTTTAGTGCCGGCGGTGACTTACTCTCCCACACCCTCCCAGGTGCAGTACCATCAGCGCAGGTAGGCTTAGCTTCCGGGTTCGGAAAGGGACCGGGCGTGACCCCACCGCTAAC
>NZ_JAKRMU010000006.1 GCF_022345965.1 Corynebacterium sp. ACRQK | reverse complement strand
CACCAGTGTTCTCATCAACCGTCACGCCCTCAGGTGCATCATCACCCGGCTTGAAGGTGGTGTCCTCAGGAGCCTCAGTCGGGTTACCGTCCTTGTCCTTGAACTCAGGAGCAGGAACCGTCACATCCTCACCCGGCTTACCAGAACCATCCTCGTAACCAGGCTCAACAGTTGCAGCATCGGTGGGGTTACCCGGCTGCAGCGGAGTTGCCGGAATCGAGCCCTTATCCTTCGGGTTAGAGCCCTTTTCCTCCTCCTGCTCGTCGGTGTAGCCGTCGTTATCGTCGTCGTTATCCTTAGAGTCCGGGACGGTGTCATTATCGGTGTCCAGCTCAAACTTCGCCTTGGCGTTGTCCTCGCTGCCATCCGGGTAGGTCACCGTGACCGGAACCTCGAACTCCTCAACGGTGTCCTTGCTCAGCTTGTCGCCGTCGACAGTCACCGTGATCTCACCAGTGGACTCATCGATCTTGACCTCGTAGCCCTCAGGAACGGTGAACCCGTCGGTGATCTTGAACTTCGAACCCTCAGGAGCGTCGACCTTCTCCTCAGTCGGCTCACCATTCTCGTCCTTGCCGGCCTTCGTGAAGGTCGGAGAAGACTTCGTCTCCTCACCAGGAACAACCAGCTTGTCCTCGTAAGCAGGCTCGAAAACGCCGTTGTCCTTGTCGGTCACCGTGACGGTGACATCGACGTTGTCCTTAGAACCATCCGGGTAAGTCACCTCAACAGGAACAGTGATCTTGTCACCCGGGTTCGCATCCTCAGGGATGGTCACCTTGACGGAACCATCCTCGTTGACGGTCACACCATCCGGAGCGTTCTCGCCAGGAGTGAACTTCGTGCCCCCAGGAGCCTCAGTCGGGTTACCGTCCTTATCAGTGAAGGAAGGAGCATCGATCTTGACATCGCTACCCGGCTTACCCGAACCATCGGTGTACTTCGGATCGAAGTGCTCGTTCGCATTCGGAACCTTCGAGTTGCTGTCGTCCTTGTCCGGGATGCCGTCACCATCGTCATCCTCGTCCTCGGTGTCAGGCTTACCGTCGTTATCGGTATCCAGCTTGAAGTTCGCCTTAGCGTCATCCTTGCTGCCATCCGGGTAGGTCACCGTGACCGGAACATCGAACTCCTCAACGGTGTCCTTGTTCAGCTTCGACTCATCCGGGAAGGTAACGGTGACCTCACCGGTGTTCTCATCGATCTTGACTTCGTAACCCTCAGGAGCAGTGAAGTCCTCCGGAATAGCGAACTTCGAACCCTCAGGAGCCTTGGCGTCCTTACCGTCCTTATCAGTGAAGGTCGGGGAAGACTTGGTTTCCTCACCAGGAACAACCAGCTTGTCCTCGTAAGACGGGGCGAACTCGTCGGCATCCTTGGTCACCAGGACAGTCCATGCGGAAACACCGTTGCCACCGGAGACGAGGACCACGTTGAAGTAGTCGCCCTTCTTAGCATCCTTCGGGATGTCGAAGGTGCACGCGGCGACCTGGGCCTTTATGCCCTTGGACTGGTCGAGCTCACAGGTCTTGAGAACGTTGCCCTTCTGGTCACGCCACTCAACCTTCGACGACAGCGCCGACAGGTCGCCGTTGAGCTCCGGGGTCACCTTGGTGCCAGGGGCAGCCGGCTTGTCGGTCGCGTTGTAATCAGCCGTGATCGACACCGGAGTGTACGGCATGATGCCGTAGTTAACGTTGTACAACGAGTTCAGGTTCTGGAACCCGATACCATTGCCCCAGTCGATCGGCAGCTGGTTCTCACCAGGGATTGCCGAGGCACGGAAGTTACCGCCGCCGTCGAAACGTCGGAAGATCGGGGTGTGGAAGCCTGTGTAGCCGTTCTGGACCACGCCGTCCTTGTTCTCAACCCACACAAAGACGTGGTTCGGGTTGAGGATGTCTTCGCGTTTCTGACCCTTTTCGTACTTGCCGAAGCGCAGGGTGTAGTTGCCCTTGTTATCGGTCTTACCGTGGACGGTCTTGAGGATGTACTCGGGGTGATCCTCGAGCATCTTCTTGGTGGCGCCAGCCAGCTTGCCCGGGTCGTCCTTGTACTGCTCGTGCAGCTTCTGGTTCGCTGCGGCGCCGTCCTTGGTCAGCGTAGACGCGTAGACAGTGTAGCCGTCAGCAGCCTCATCAATACCGTTCATCGCGGGGCCAGTAGCCACAATGCCCTTGTCCGGGCCACCGGTCTCGAGCCATACACGACCCGAAATGGTGTTCGGGACCTTGGTCTGGGTAGAAGCCGCGCTGATCGGGCCTTCAGGGTCCTCAACGAGCTTGTCGCCCTTAGCGGCCATCCAGCTGGTTTCGTGGTTCGGCGGAACTTCCTGGAGGAACGCCGCCATCTGCTGGATGTTGCCGTCAGCTACAGCGAAGGAACCAAGCGGGCTCTCAACCAGGCCGTTGAAAGAACCAGGGACGAAGCCGTTGGCCTGGCGGAACATGACAACCTTGTTGCCGCGATCATTGGTGAACGGCTCCACCCAGATACGGTGCTTCTGGTCAGTACGCGCGGCCCAGGTGTGCTCACGGCCCAGCTTGTCCTTCCAGGTGATGCCCTTACCCCCAGTACCGAATGCGAACGTGCCCTTGCCGCCGTTACCTCCAACGACGCCCGGCAAGGTGTGAGTCTTCGCGCTGAAGACTGGCGAGTAGGAGCCGTCCTTGTCACGGAACTGTGCGTAGACGGTAATACCGTCCAGCTTCACGTTGCCGTTGTCGTACGCAGCACCCGGGTTACCACCAGGGGTAGCCATGTACACGTGACCGGAAATCAGGCCTTTACCAACGCCGTGCGCGTCGGTCAGGTTAGCAGCATTGGTGACACGACCGCTGGCGATCATGTCAGCGTCGATGATCTGATCCTGGGCTGCGGTCGCCTCAGCAGCCGGTTGCTCCGGCTGCGCAAGCGCAGCCGGAGCGGTCTGGGTCTGCACCACCACGGTGCCGGTGGTTGCCAGCGCCAGCACAGCACCAGCGGCTGCGATGGACTTCATGCTGTTGTTCTTAAAGCCGAGGGCCTTAGCCCCGAAACCAGTACGGATGATACGTCCGCGCAAGTTTGCCATGAGTTAGGTCCTTTCTAAAGACTTCTCTAAGTTTCTTGACGACCCACCCGCACCGAGAAGGTCACACGCCATGACCCGCACCCGTCGCGATCTGCATTTACGCAAGAATTGCATGCGCGCGCAAGCCTCTTTGAAGAACCTTACTCCCCATTTCCCCAAAAAGCGACCGCAACTTTCTTATATTAAATAAAGGTTCAGCACATACGATCTACACACCTTATCAACAAACCCCTCCAGCAATGGATGAAAGTAATACTCTTTGAGCTTCCTTCAGCGCCCTCCCTGAATATTCGGAAATCTATTAGATGCGAAGATGAAGCTATGTATAGAGTGAATCTATATATACTTTCTTTTTAACATCTGCCACATCCTCCCTTTACCCCCCAAGCCCTTAAGTTAATCTTCAGACTTTGCTGAGATCTGTTGCCAACCCCTTCCCGCCTAAACCGGGGGCTCCAGCCTCCCCGTCGCAAAAACTACGCCCCCCCGGGCCAGTTCATGGAAGAACCGACCAGGGGGCACGAAATCTGCGGAAGTAGAGGGATTTGAACCCCCGGATGGTTTCCCATCGCTGGTTTTCAAGACCAGTGCATTCGGCCGCTCTGCCATACTTCCAACGCGGCTCAATACCGCTCAAGACATCTTACACCCCACACCACAACGCACCCATTCCCAGCCGCACAATGATTCATTAGGGTGGAGACCATGAGCATCACCACAAACGCAATCATCCAGACCGATACCGAAAACCCCAGCTCCCTGGCCTGGCAGACCACCAGCATCGCCGATCCCCAACCCGGCGAAGCCCTGGTGCGCATCCACTACGCGGGCGTCAATAGAGCAGACACCCTACAAGCCCAAGGCCACTATCCCCCACCCCGCGGCACCACCGACATCATCGGCCTCGAAGCCGCAGGCGTGATCGAAGCCCCCAACGGAGCCACCCGCCCCGACGGCTCCCCCTGGCATCCCGGCGACGAAGTTGCAGTCCTGCTCTCCGGAGGCGGGTACAGCGAATACGCCACCGTGCCCGAAGGCCAACTGCTGCCCATCCCCGCCGGATACAGCCTCGCCGAAGCCGCCAGCGTGGTGGAAGTTGCCTGCACCGTCTGGTCCAACATCATGATGACCGCCCACTTACGCGAAGGCGATACCATCCTGTTCCACGGCGGGGGCGGAGGCATCGGCATCTTCGGCATCCAACTAGCCAAAGCACTCGGCGCTACCGTGGCCGTCACCGCCGGCTCCGAGGAAAAACTCCACGTATGCCGCCGCTATGGCGCGGACATCCTCATTAACTACAAGGAAGAGGACTTCGCCGATATCCTCGCCGAACACGGCGGGGCGGACGTGATTCTGGACATCATCGGCGCAAAATACCTCGACCGCAACATAAAGGCCCTGGCCCCCGACGGGCACATCGTGATCATCGGCATGCAAGGCGGCGTGAAGGGCGAGCTGAACATCGCCAAGCTACTCAACAAACGCGGAAACATCAGCGCCACCGGCCTGCGCTACCGCGACGCGAAAGTCAAGGCGCGCATCGTCGCCGAAACCCTGCGCAACGTCTGGCCGCTGCTGGAAAACGAGCAGATCACCCACCACATCGACCGGATCATGCCCATCGCCGAAGCCGCCGCCGCGCACAAGGCACTGCTGGCCGGGGAAGTCACCGGCAAGATCGTGCTCGAGCTACCGCAGAGCTAGGCCCGGCGGTCGCGTTATCAAAGCGTCGGGCCCGGCTCGCGCCCCCTAAGCAGCGGGCGAAGCATTTAAGCGCGTGACTTCACGTGGCGCCCACGCCGCCGCGGCCACCCGCCCGTCTGCACCAACACCAGCGCCGCCAGCACCAGCAGTAGGCCAACCCACTGCACCAACGAAAGCCGCTCGCCGACGAACACCACGCCCAGGAACGTCGCCGTCACCGGGGAAAGCACACCCAGGATCGCCACCTGCACCACGTCCAACTTGGCCAGGCCGTTGAACCAGATGCCATACGCAATCAGGGCACCGAAGATCGTCAGATACGCATAACCCAACACATTCTGGCCGGTCAGGTGATCCGGCACCCCCTCCATCACCAGCAGCAGCGGAACCAAGAACAGCCCGCCGAAAGTCAGCTGCCAGCCCGTCACCGCCAACTGCGGCACATCGTCCGGCTTACCCCACTTCTTCGCCAGAATCGCACCCAGACCCATGCACACACTGGCGCCCAAGCCCGCGAGGATACCGCCGGCATTCAGGGCCGCGGCGGGCGTCAATACTAAACAAGCCACACCCACCACGGCAACGAGCGCACCGATCACCTGGTACGGCTGAATGCGCGTGCCCAACAGCGCCGGGCTCAGGGCAATCACCCACAACGGCGCCGTGTTCGTCACGATCGCCGCCACCCCGCCCGGCAGCAGATACGCCGCCGCGAACAACAGAGCAAAGAAGCCGCCGATGTTCACAACCCCCAGCACCGCGGACTTCCACCACCACTGCCCGCGCGGCAGCCTGCGGAACCACAGCAGCAGCATCAAACCCGCAGGTAGCGCACGCAGCACACCAGCCAGCAGAGGCCGCCCAGGCGGCAGCAGGTTCGTGGTGACGATGTACGTCGTTCCCCAAATTATCGGTGTAAGCGCAGTAATCAGTCGAAGCACACGGCCACGCTATCTTACGGACGCCACCACCCGCACCAGCTGGTCCACATCATGCACGGTGTTGTGCGGGGCGAACCCGACGGAAACTGCACCGGCCTGGTCCAGTGCCGAACCCAGCGCAGAGGCTGCGTCTGCGGCCGAGGCCGTACCTGAGTCCGCGCCCTTGCGAACGTGGCGGCCACGAGAGTTTGCGCCCGGCGCAGCCGGCTGCTCCTCGAAAACTCCCATGCGCTCCAGCAGCTGCGACTGGCCCAGTGCGACCACACCCGCGACCACACCATTAGCCAGCAGGCGTTGCACCACCACGCCCGCGGGCACGCCATCCACCAGGAAGCTCACGCGCGGAACGCGGTCCACGGAGGCGAACTCCTCCAGCACGGGGCCGTCGCCATCCACGCCGATCACATGAACGGTGCCGAGGGTTTGCAGACCCTCCACCAGGTGCGTTGCCAGGGAATTCAGGTAGTCCGCCGCATGCGGTAGGCCGGTCTTCAACCGGGTACGGCGGGTGCCACGGGCGGAATCATCCAGGCGGGCCAGGTGGTCCACGGCCTCCGCCACACCACCCAGCAGACCCTCGGACACGCCACCCACGCCCACACCATGCTCGGAGCGGAAAACAGCCCGGCGGGTGGCATCGTCCTTAAACACCAGCGCGCCGACGCTCGGGCCGCCCAGGCTAGCGACATCCAAGGCCAGCACGTCCGCGCCCATCTGCTCCACGTCCACCACGCGGTACGGGGCGAAGGAATCCACGTCCACCACCAGCAGCGCCCGGGACTTCGCCCGCACACAATCAGCGATGGCGCGGACATCCGTCACCGCACCCACGTAACGGTTTGCGGCGGAGACCGCCACCACCGTGGTTTCCGGCTCCACCAAGTTCGCAAACTGCCAGGCCGGCAGCACACCACTGGAAAGATCCGGTTCCGCCCAGCGCACCCGAGCGCCATAGAGATCGGCCGCGTGCTTCCACGGGGTAACGTTCGCCGGATCGTCGATGCGGGACAGCACGACCTCCTGGCCCAGGCGCAGGCGCCGGTACAGAGCGTGCGCCAGGTCGTCCAGCAGAGCCTCGCGGGAGGCGCCCAGCACCACATTCTCCGGCCGCGCGCCCGTCAGGTCTGCAATCGCAGTGCGCGCGGAATCGCCGAAAGACTCACCAATGCGGCGACCCAGGCGCTGCGCGCGGGAATGTGAACCGGTCGCGGACTCCGGCGGCTCCAGCAAAGAAGCCACCCGGAAACTCCGCGCCACAGCCGAAGACACCCTTTCTGGCACCTGCGGGAAATCCTGCGCGTTTAAGTACGTCCAGCCATCCGCCAGCGATGCATACAACCCCCGGACCCGTGGTACATCGAACACTGGACTACTCCTTACATTCCTTATGTATGAACTGCTTCGGACGGTACTTTTCACACCTCGCGCCACATTCTTGCGGCTCGCGACGGCGCCCCTTCAAAGGGCGGTAACCACTCCCCGACCCAGCCGCAAACGGGCCACTGCGCGATGCAGCGGCTCCCGGCGAGGAGCCCGGGGAACTAACCTCAACCGATACTAGCGCCCAATCCCGACTGGCAACACCGCACCCGGTCCCGGCCGCGAACCGGCGCCTCGCGCCGCGGGGAACTGCCGCCGGCACGGCCGGCAAAGCAGAAGCGGGACTCGCCGGGAATAGGAGGTGTGGGCGTCACAAAGTAAAATAGACTGCCTCAAAGCAACAGCAACAAAACGCGAAGCAGTAACAAGAAGCAGGACCACATGTCACAAAAAATGCCAGAGGCCGCGGATCTACAGCGGATCACCGCCGCGGCAGAAGGCGACATCCCAGCTAGCAACTCCCAAACATTCGGCGCGGCGTGGGCCGACCTGAAGAAAGGGCTTGCGCAGCGCGAACTTTGGCTCGCACTCGGCTGGCAGGACATTAAACAACGCTACCGGCGCAGTACCCTCGGGCCCCTGTGGATCACCATCGCCACCGGCGTGATGGCCCTGGCCCTCGGCCTGCTGTATAGCCTGCTGTTCCAGCAAGACCTCGCGAGCTTCCTACCGCACGTCGCCGTCGGCCTGATCCTGTGGGGCTTTATCTCTGGCTGCATCAAGGACGGCTCAGAAGTGTTCATCGCCAACGAAGGGCTGATCAAACAACTGCCGTCGGCTTTGTCGGTGCACGTATACCGCCTGGTGTGGAGGCAGTTCCTCTTCCTCCTACACAACCTGGTGATCTGGCTGGTGCTGCTGGCCGTGTTCCGCCCCTCGCTGGGATGGGAAGTGCTGCTGGTCGTGCCCGCCATGGCCCTGATGATCGCCAACGGCATCTGGGTGACCATGTTCTTCGGCATCATCGCCACCCGGTTCCGCGACGTAGCCCCGCTGCTGGATTCGCTGGTCCAACTGGCCTTCTATATGACGCCCATCGTCTGGACCACCAAAACCCTGCGCGACCAAGGCGGGGCAGTGGCCGAGCGAGCGAAGATAGCGGAGATTAACCCGCTGTACCACTACCTGGAGATCGTCCGCGGACCGATGATCGGCGAGCCAGTCCCCGCCTACCACTGGGGCATCGTGGGCGTGCTGACGGTGATCGGGCTTGCGCTGGCGCTGCTGGTGATGCGGCGCTGGCGCTTCCGCGTGAGCTACTGGGTATAGGAGATGACATGGTTTCGATTGACACTTACGACGCGTGCGTAGACTTCCCCATCTTCGATGCGAAGACCCGCTCTATGAAGCAGACATTCCTGGGGGCTGCCGGCGGCGCGATCGGCAGGAACTCGTCGAATACGGTGATGGTGGAGGCGCTTAAGGGCGTCAATCTGCATCTGCAAGATGGCGACCGGATCGGCCTGGTTGGGCACAACGGCGCCGGCAAGTCCACTCTGCTGCGCCTGCTCAGTGGGATCTACGAGCCGACGCGCGGGTCCGCGATTGTGCGCGGGCGCGTGGCACCCGTGTTCGACCTGGGTGTGGGCATGGATCCGGAGATCTCCGGGTACGAGAACATCATGATCCGCGGGCTGTTCCTGGGGCAGACGCGGAAGGCGATGCGGCGGAAAATGGACGACATTGCGGAGTTCAGCGAACTTGGCGAATACCTGGATATGCCGCTGCGCACCTACTCGACGGGCATGCGGATTCGGCTGGCTTTGGGAGTTGTGACCAGCATCGACCCGGAGATTCTGCTGCTGGACGAAGGCATCGGCGCCGTGGATGCTGCGTTCATGGCTAAGGCGCGCGGGCGACTGGTGGAGATGATTGAGCGCAGCGGCATCCTGGTTTTCGCCTCGCACAGCAACGAATTTTTGGCGCAGCTGTGTGACAGTGCGCTGTGGATCGACCACGGAGAGGTCCGGCAGGTGGGGCGCGTGGATGATGTGGTTGAGGCCTATGAGGGGCCGGAGGCTGGTGCGCACGTCCGCCGGGTACTGAAGGACCTGGGCCGGGGTTAGTTTTGCTGTTAGCTTGCTGAGGTTTGCGGGGCTGGGGCTTGCGAGGCTGGGGGTAGCGGGGCGCTGGGGGTTAGCCCTGGCGAGGTTGGGCGCCTGCGGGCCTCGCCCGGCGGGCACGCGAGGTCACATTTCCCCAGGTACCACCTCGCAGGAAGGCCAAGCTGCTCCTCGACGTTCACACGATGAACCCCTCGGAGGCACGAAGAATGCAACGACTCGCAGCGAGGGGCGAATCAGTCAGACTGGCGCCGGGGCAAGGCCAGCGCGCCGTGCTGATCCCCACAGAGTTCGGCGAAATCTGGACCAGCGGACTGCTGGATACGTGCCACGACCTGGGGCTTCGACACTCGCTGGACGATGCCGTCATCGCCACGGAGGCCGCGCTGCACACAAAGAAAATCACGTGGAACGCATGGCGCACGTGGCGCGCGTGGCAAGACGGGATGCGCGACCCAGGCGCCACTCTGACCGCCACGCCGGAAACCGCGCCCATCCGCCACGGCGCCCAACGCGCCCGCACGGCTGCGCGCCTCATCACCCGCTTCTCCGAAAGCCCGCGCGAATCGCAGCTGCGCGTCACGGCGGAAACGTACCTTTCCGGCCGCGCAGTCGAGCAGGTCAACGAGCATTTCCACACCCTCGCCGCGCGCCCGACCCGCCCGCCTTGCACCCTCTGGAGCGGCGGCGCGCTCGCCTGGTCGTAGCCCTTTTTGTTCTTTCTTATTGACGCCCTCGCCCCCGTTCGCCTTCACCTCCAGCTTCGCGAACCGTCCAACCCGCCCCGGCGCGAGCTAGCCACAAACTAGAGATAAAAAGAGAATTAAAGAACCCCGCCAGTTGGAGCGTCCGAAGCGTTAGACTCGGTCACGGACACGCAAGCGTGACCGAAGGCACACTCCATAGTGCAGGCGCGCCACAGCGCACACTGCAAGTAAGCACAGCCACGCCCAGCAATTAAAACCCCAGAACACACGTAGAACAATTACGAACAACACACGCAGAACCAGGTGAAACAGTTGACCAACCCAGCAGGCGACAACGGCGCAAGCACCCCCGCCAGCAACGAAGAAGCCACACCAGCAGGCACCCCCGCCAGCGACGGCACAACCGCATCCGAAGCCTTCAACTCTAAGGCCTGGCTGCAGCACTACACCCCGTGGACGCAGCACATCATCAACCTCGACGACCCGGCAGAAAACCCCGCGGGCTTCACCATCCCGGAGGTCTTCTGGCACGCGGTGGAGACCATCGGCGAGCGCAACGCCTTCACCTTCTTCGGCAAGGCCACCACCTACGAGCAGTACGGCCGCCAGGTCGCCATCGCCTCCGCAGCCCTGGAGAAGCTGGGCGTGCAGCGCGGCGACCACATCGCCATCGTGCTGCCGAACTGCCCGCAGGCCCTCATCGCCTTCTACGCCGTCCAGAACATCGGCGCAGTTCCCACCCTGCACAACCCTCTGTACACTGCCGCCGAGCTCCGCCACCCCTTCAACGACCACGGCGCCAAGGTGGCTTTCTTCTGGGATAAGGTCGGCGACGTCGCCGAGACCTTGCGGCTGAATAGCCCCCTCGAAACGGTCATCGCCGTCACCCTCCCCGACGAGATGCCCGCCCCGCTGCGCTACGCCCTGAAGCTGCCGATCCCGAAAATCAAGGCCATGAAGGAAAAACTCACCGGCCCGGCGCCAGCCGCGGTCTCCTGGAAGAGCTTCATGCGCACGGGCGGAAATGGCGAAAAGTGGCTGCGTGGGGGCGTCAATAATAAAAAGACCGACCCGACCGACCCCGCGCTGATCCTCTACACCTCCGGCACCACCGGCAAGCCCAAGGGCGCCGTGCTGACTCACCGCAACCTCATCGCGAACCTGCGACAGGGCCAAGCGTGGGTGAAGGGACTGGGCAAGGGGCCGAAGCCGGAGGTCATGCTGGCCGCACTGCCGATCTTCCACGCATACGGCCTGACCATGAACATCACCCTCGCACCAATGGTCGGCGGCGAGATCCAACTGCTGCCCGCGCCTGAAATGCCGCTGGTCATGCGCGTGATGAAGAAAAACATGCCCTCCTGGATGCCGGGCGTGCCCGCGCTGTACCAGAACATCATGAAGGAAGCTGCGAAGCGCGACATGCCGCTCTCCGGTATCCGTAATTCCT
Source organism: Corynebacterium sp. ACRQK (assembly GCF_022345965.1). Classification (GTDB taxonomy): domain Bacteria; phylum Actinomycetota; class Actinomycetes; order Mycobacteriales; family Mycobacteriaceae; genus Corynebacterium. Next base: position 156,279 of record NZ_JAKRMU010000006.1, on the reverse strand, counting down.
TCAGCGGCGCCAGCGCCCTGCCCGCAGAAACCGTCCGCGAGTGGGAAAGCTGCACCGGCGGCAAAATCGTGGAAGGCTACGGCCTGACGGAAACCGCGCCGATCATCGCAGGTAACCCCATGGGCAAGGGACGCGAGGGCTACATCGGCGTGCCTTTCCCCTCCACCGAAATCCGCATCGCCAACCCGGACAACCCCGCCGAGACCATGCCCGACGGCGAGGCCGGCGAACTGGTCGTCCGCGGCCCGCAGGTGTTCAAGGGCTACCTGAACCGCCCGGACGCCACCGCCGACGCCTTCTACGAGGACTGGTTCCGCACCGGCGACATGGCCGTCATGGAATCCGACGGGTACCTGAAGATCGTCTCGCGCATCAAGGAGATGATCATCACCGGTGGCTTCAACGTCTACCCCGCCGAAGTCGAGGAGGTCCTGTGCGAGCACCCTTCCATCGAGCAGGCTTCGGTCGTTGGCGTGACGCGCAAGGATGGGTCCGAGACCGTCGCTGCGGCTGTGGTTCTGGCCGATGGTGCTGTTATTGACGCCGATGACTTCCGCGCCTTCGCCAAAGAACGACTTACTGCGTATAAGGTGCCGAAGGTATTCCATGCATTCCAAGAGCTGCCCGCCGACCAGCTGGGCAAGGTGCGCCGCCGTGAGGTGCAGGAGCTAGTAGCAGAGAAAGAACAGGCCTAAAACATGCCGCTGAGCAGGAAAGACACCGTCGCCGCAGTGATCGTCACGCATAACCGTGTGAAGTTGCTGGAGGCCTCGCTGCGCCAGGTTGCCAACCAGGAGGGCGCGGAGGTCGCGCATGTGGTGGTCGTGGATAACGGCAACGACCCGGCGGTGCGCGAGCTGGTGGACGCGGTGTGCGGGTCGCGGGGCCACTACGTGGGATCCGCGACGAACCTAGGCGGGGCCGGGGGCTTCGCGCTGGGATTCCTGACTGCGCTTTCCCTGGGCACCGACGCGATCTGGTGCGCTGACGACGACGGACGCCCCGCCGACGCGCACGTGTTGGCTACCCTGCAGGAAGTTGCGGAGCGCGAGGGGCTGGAGGAAATCAGCCCGGTGGTGTGCAACATCGAGAATCCGGAACGGCTGGCATTCCCACTGCGCCAGGGGTTGGTGTGGCGGCGGACGCTATCCGAGCTGGAGGGCTCTTTCCTTCCGGGGATCGCCAGCCTGTTTAACGGCGCGCTGATCAGTGCGCGGGCGATGGAGATAATTGGCGTTCCCGACTATCGGCTGTTCATCCGTGGCGACGAAGTGGAGTACCACCGCCGCCTGGTCCGCAGTGGCCTGCCCTTTGGAACGTGTCTGAACTGCGCATACCTGCACCCCGACGGGTCGGACGAGTTCAAGCCGATCCTTGGCGGGAAGATGCACACGCAGTACCCGGACAACGAGTTCAAGCGCTTCTTCACGTACCGCAACCGCGGGTACATCATGAATCAGCCGGGCATGCGCAAGCTGCTGCCGCAAGAGTACGCCCGCTTCGGATGGTTCTTCCTGGTGCAGAAGAAGGACCCGAAGGGGTTCGCCGAGTGGCTGCGGCTGCACGCGCTCGGCCGGCGCGAACAGTTCCGCCGACCGGAGTTCTAAGCAACTTTTTAAGCGCACACACCGGCCAGGATTTTCCCTTTTACCCGGTCACAGGCGTAGTCTTAAGTGACTATCGCGGTGCCCCGAGCAGCACTTGAGCAGCCCTGGAACCAGAGCCCCTGAAACCCAAGGCAACGCCCAGACATGCTCCCGGCGCCGCCTAACACCACCTAACCGAGGATGAAGTTAGCCGAAGTGACCGTGTCCGAAACCCAGATCACCCCGAGCATTGAGTCCACGCAGCCCGCTGACGACGCTGGCGTCAATAAGAAGAACGCCAAAGACGCAGCCCTCTCCCGCGCGCACCGCCGCCGCAATGTCGCGCGGCAGTTCATCCAATTCGGGCTCGTCGGCGCGTCGGGGTTTTTGGTCAACCAGGCGATCTTCGTGCTGTCGAAGAAGCTCGCAGAGGCCGGCTGGGATATTCACGTGCAGGATGCCTTCCTGAACCTCCTCGGAACCCAATACCATTTCCGCTGGTACCACGTGTTTTCCGTGGTTGCGTTCCTGCTGGCGAACATCTGGAACTTCTGCCTGAACCGCTACTGGACCTTCCGCCACGAGCCGAAGCGCGCTTGGTGGAAGCAGCTACCGCAGTTCATGGCCGTGGGCGTGTTCGGACTGCTGATCACGCTAGTGGTCTCGACGGCGCTGGTGAACCCCGAGTCGCCGATCGCCCTGCCGCAGGACATTTTCGATAACTCCTCGGGGCTGCGCACGCGCGCGTACTGGGGCAACTTCATTGGTGTGATCCTGGCGGTGCCGGCAAACTTCCTGTTCAACAAGCTGTGGACGTTCCGCGCGAAGCCGCGCGAGTCCAGCCGGGTGGTGCGCGTAGTTGAGCCACGGACTGGCGGTGCAGGTTCTGGTGCTGGTGCGGGATCTGGTGCTGGTGATGCGGATGTCTAAGCCTTCTTTTAATGACGCCCCCTCGCCCCAGCCAGCCAGCGATCCCGCTGGGGCCGGGCACTCCAGTGGCGCCGGCGCTGCTTCCGGTGCCGCTGCCGACAATGCCACTGCCGAGCAGGGCGCGCGGGTCGGCGATAACTTTCAGTCCGAGCACACCACCCGGGCGCAGCGCATCATCCAGTCGCAGCTGGTGAAGTTTGTGCTGGTCGGAGGTTTCAGCGCCGTCGTGGACTTCGGCTCCACAGCGCTGTTCACCTTTGCGTTTGGCTTAAGCGATGGCGTAGCCAAGGCGCTGGGATTCGTGCTGGGAACCCTGACGGCATACTTCATCAACCGTCGGTGGACTTTCCAGGCGGAGCCGAGTGGGCGCCGATTCGCCATCACCATGGTGACCTACGGGCTGACCTTTATTGTGCAGTGGGGGCTGTACAAGGTGTCGATCCCGTGGCTGGAGGGCTTCGACCTGAATGCGTTCTGGGTGCGTGCGATCAGTTTTGTGATTGCGCAGGGCACGGCGACGGTGCTGAACTTCCTGATCCAGAAGTTCCTCATCTTCAAGCGCTAGCTGGGGTGCATCTGGAAGCTTGAGACGGGCTTCGCCCTACTTTGCTACCTCCGCAGCCAAGCCAAACTAGACAAACCAGCAGGTGGTCAAAGCCTGCGGACAGACCAGAATCCCGCCAACACCCAAACTAGCGCTGCAGAACGAAGCGGTACATCTCCAAGCGGTCCAGCAGCGAGCACTGCGGAACCAAAGGAACCGCCTGGTCATCGGGCTGAGGCTCCCATTTGCTTGCCCCGACCTGCGCCAAGATGCGCCCGGTCCGCCGCGACAGCCACTTGATCTCGCTGGCGCTGAGGGCGTCAGTACCCAAAGCAGTATCGGTCGGCGGCAGCTTCGCATCCGCGCGCGTGAAGCCGAGTGCCGACATGAAGGCCTCGCTGACCTCGTCGACCTCCGAATCCACCAGCGTGGACAGCGCGATGATCCGCGCCCACGCTGCCGCGCGCCCGATCTTGCTCTTCTCGATCGGCGCGTCGGCCAGCAGCTCAGCGGCGTGCTCGGTAACGTTCGCCGGCCGCTCCAAATCCAGCGCCTGCAGCAGCGGAATGAACTCGTACAGCGCCCGCTCGTGCAGAAGTTCCCGCAGTTCAGGGTCGGTTTCGGCGAGGATCTGCTCGACGGTGTCCTCGCCCGCCAGAGCCACGTTCACCTCCGTGACATCCACTCGCGCCGGGATGCCCGCAGGGTGCAGGTGCGCGGCGAGTTCGTCATCCTGATTCTTATTGACGCCACCCGCCTCAGCCGCATCGTCCTCTGTATCGGCGAGGAAGTCGGCGGCCAGGAGCACTGCTTCGGCATCCGCCTCGCCCGGCGCGTTGAAGGAAGCGTCAAAGGGGGAACCGGTGGGGACGAGCTCGATTTCCTCGTGGCGGGTGGTGGTGTCTGTGACGTTGACGCTGAAATCGTAGCGGCCTACCTTCAGCACGCCGATGGTCCCGCGGCGAAAAATGTCGCCGAGAGCAGTGCCGATGGAATTTGCGCCCTTGGCGTAGACGCGCACGCGGCCAGCAGTGCGGGCGCGGAAGCTCCAGGTTGGCTCGGTGGTGGCGTCGGTGACGGCGCTGTCGGGCGCGCCGGTACCGCGCTCCGCCCGCGCGACGTAGCGGGTGGGGTGCGCCTCGGGGACCCGGTTCACGGATTCAGGCCAGTCGAAACTAGTGAGGATCGCGTCGGCGAAGTCGGCCACACTCATGGCGCCGGAGACGCTGAGCAAGCGGGAGTACCTTCCCACGCCTGGGAAGTGATGCTCCACCACCACGGTGAAGACCGTGGTGTGGGCTCCATTGTTTCTGCTGGTCCCCGCCCCCGGTGTGGACATAATCCCCAAGCTTTCCTGCACTTCCGCCCCCTCGGTGCTAACCCCCTTAGCCGCACCCTCGGTGCTGACTCCCTCAGCTGCACTGTCTGCCGCTCCCCCGGCGTTAGCTTCCGCTCCATCGGCGCCGGCGCGTCGGGAGGTGCGGATCTGCGACAGGGAGATCACGCTCCCGCCCGCGATCGGCGCCTCCGCGGACTGCGCCTTTTCCGGCGCATCTGCCGCTTCCGCGCCGCCGTTCCCGTTCGCTCGCGCAGCAGTGGAACCGCCGGCTGATTCATAGCCCCCGGCGGCCCCATAAAGCGATGAGCGATTCATGCACCTAAGCGTAATGGCGCCCGGCTAACCTCGCTGGGCGAGAACCAGTGGAAGCGTCTGAGCCGTCACAAACTCGCTGATCACAGAGCCAAGTCGGCGGACTCGCAGCTTGTCGAATGCGTTGTACTGCGCGATCCAGCCACGCAGCGCTGCAGCCTCCCGCAGCGCTGCCGCTACGGCCTCCCGCTCGGCCTTACTCCCGCCACCAGCACCGGCGCCAGCCTCGGCCTCGCGGAACTCCTCCAGCGTGCGGAAACTCCCCCACGCCGGCTGCTTCTTCCCCGGAAACTCGTCGCTGAAGTGCTGCTTGGCGGAGGCGAGGGCGTCATTAAGAGCAACCTCCGTGGCTGCCACATCAACCAGCGCAACGTCGTTCGGCAGCACCTTCGCCGCCGCCTCGTCGCCCACAAACAGCACGGGATAGCACAGCAAGGCAGCGAGCATGGCCGCGCGGTCGTCAGTCCCCTCAATCCAGTCCGCGCTGGCGGCAAAGCCGTGGATGCCCGCGCCGTCAATCAGCCAGGCGCCAGAAAAGTCACCGAGCTGCACGTCGGGGTCAGTTTCCACCTGCCAGATGGCGAAAGTCGGATCGTCGGCGGGGCCAGCGACGGCCACGACCATGATCGGGTCGTAGCGGACGGGCTCGGGTGCGCCAGGGGTTTCAGCAGCTCCAGCGCCAGTGGCAGTGCTTTCAGGGGCAGTTGTGCTCATCGCTATTGGAGGTTACCACCGACTATGATCTTCCCTATGGCTGTTTTTGATAGGTTCCCCGCCGTCGCGAAACTCTTCAAGCGCTCCAAGGCCTCTCCCGCCGAGCAGGAACACAGGAATGCACCGGTGCGAGTCGGTGGCGTCGGTAAAGAAAGCAGCTACGAGGCCTCCACCCGCACGAACCTGCCACTCAACGAGTTTATGACGCGCCTCATGGCCCAGGAACTCCCCATCCTCGACAGCACCAGCCGCCAGCGCGTGCGCGACATCCTGCGCGAATACGACGGCCCCACCATCACCGAGGCCGAGGAACTACCGGAGGAGATCCGCCAGATTATGGAGCTCTACTAACTCTCTGCTGGCTCGCACTCGCCCTTTCTTAGTGACGCCGCCCACACCGCAACTGCGAATACGCTGGCAACTTGAGCCCCACGCGGCGCCGCGCCCGAGGGTTGTCGCAGCCGGGCGCTAGGGTAGAGAACATGGAATTGCACACCAGCACTCGAACCCTCACCGGGTGGGGTCGCACCGCCCCCACGACCGCCGAAGTTCTGTCTACGCAGGATGTCGACCAGATTGCCGCCGCCGTCGCGCGCGTGGCTGACGATAACGCGGATAAGCCCAGCCACCTGCAGCGTGGCGTGATTGCCCGCGGCATGGGTCGTAGCTACGGCGATCCGGCCATGAACGCCGGCGGGCTCGTTATCGACATGCAGCAGTTGAACCGTATCCACAGCATCAACCCCGATACCGCCATCGTGGACGTAGATGCTGGCGTGACGCTGGACCAGCTGATGAAGGCCGCCCTGCCCTACGGCCTGTGGGTGCCGGTACTGCCCGGCACGCGCCAGGTGACCATCGGCGGCGCTATCGGCCCGGATATTCACGGTAAGAACCACCACTCTGCAGGTTCCTTCGGCGACCACGTCCGCTCCATGGAGCTGCTGGTGGCCGACGGGCGCGTGCTGCACCTGACCCCGGAGGGCTCCGAGGACGACCCGGACGGCGAACTGTTCTGGGCCACCGTCGGCGGCATGGGCCTGACCGGCATCATCCTGCGCGCGACCATTGAGATGACGAAGACGGAGACCGCGTACTTCATCGCCAATGGCGACATGACGCACTCCCTGGACGAAACCATCGCCTTCCACTCCGATGGTTCGGAACACAACTTCACCTACTCTTCCGCCTGGTTCGATGCGATCAGCCCGGAGCCGAAGCTGGGCCGCGCCGCAATCTCCCGCGGCTCCCTGGCCACCCTGGACCAGCTGAAGGAGTACGCGCCGAAGCTGGCGAAGGATCCGCTGAAGTTCAAGGCACCGCAGCTGATGACCGTGCCGGATATTTTCCCGAGCTTCACCATGAACAAGCTATCCATGGTGGCGATCGGCGAGCTGTGGTGGCTGAAGTCCGGCGAGTACCGCAACCAGGTGCAGAACCTCACGCAGTTCTACCAGCCGTTGGACCTCATCGGCGAGTGGAACCGCGGCTATGGTTCCAAGGGCTTCCTGCAGTACCAGTTCGTCGTGCCGACGGAGGCCGTGGAGCCGTTCAAGGAGATCATCCGCGACATCCAGGCTTCCGGCCACTACTCCGCGCTGAACGTGTTCAAGCTGTTCGGCGAGGGCAACAAGGCCCCGCTGAGCTACCCGATGCCGGGCTGGAACGTCTGCGTGGACTTCCCGATCAAGCCGGGCCTGGGCGCCTTCCTGGACGACCTGGACCGCCGCGTGATGGAATTCGGCGGCCGCCTGTACCTGGCCAAGGAATCCCGCACCTCCGCCGAGAACTTCCACAAGATGTACCCCGGCCTGCCCGGCTGGCTGGCCACCCGCAAGCGCATCGACCCGACGGAGGTTTTCGCCTCCGATATGTCCCGCCGCCTCGAGTTCTAATTGCATAGGGCTTTAACTGCATAGAGCTGTATCGCTACCCCGAAAGAGAGTCACAATGATTGATGCCGTTGGCAAACCCCAGTCCATCCTGCTGCTCGGCGGCGCGTCCGACATGGGCCTCGCCGTCGTCGAGGAGTTCCTCTCCCGCGGCCCCGCGCGCGTGATCCTGGCCGCCCGTGCTGGCGAGTCTTTGGATGACGCCACCGCCCGCATGAACGCCGCCGGTGCCAGCGAGGTCGTACCCGTCACCTTCGACGCAGTAGACTTCGATTCCCACCCGCAGGTTTTCGAGGAAATCTTCAGCCACGGCGACGTGGACCTGGCCATCGTCGCGTTCGGAATCCTGGGCGACAACGAGAAGCAGTGGACCAACCAGAAGCTGGCCGTACAGGCCGCGCAGGTGAACTTCACCGGCGCCGTTTCCGTCGGCGTGCTGCTGGCGGATTACATGAAGAAGCAGGGCCACGGCCAGATCGTTGCATTCTCCACCGTTGCAGGTGAGATGGTCCGTCGCTCCAACTTCGTCTACGGCTCCACCAAGGCCGGCCTGGATGGCTTCTACCGCATGCTGAACGAAGCCCTGCGTGGCACCGGCGTGCGCGTGCTGACCGTCCGCCCAGGCCAGGTGCGCACCAACATGACCAAGGACCTGGACGACGCGCCGCTGACCGTGGACAAGGAAGACGTGGCCAAGGCCATCGCCAAGGCCGTGGATAACCGCAAGTCCCTGATCTGGGTACACCCCCTGTTCCGCCCGATCATGCTGATCCTGAAGCACCTGCCGCTGCCGATCCTGCGCAAGCTGCCGCTGTAGCTGTATGGTCCAGGACCGTTGATCGACTGTTTTACCAGTGTTGAGGGTTGACGCTTCGCGCATGGACAGGCGGTATTCCGACCTCGTTGATGTCGTGACCAGAACAAGTCTCACTGGTCACAACAGCCTTCTTCACCCGTGACAGCGCGAACCAACGGATCGCTGATCGCAATCGGCACCATGCGACCAGATACCAACGCCCGTCGGTAAAGGCGAACAGCACCGGTTCAACATCGCGGCAGCTTTCGACCCCCTCATTGGTGACGTACTGGATCCGAGCCACCTTTTGGTCTGTCATCGCTTGCTCCAATGCAGAGCGTGTAGTCCTCAACGAAGTGGCAGAGGGATTAACCCATACACGCTCAGCTAGTCGCTCAGCTTGCTGTCTCGTACGAGGATCAAGAACGTCGACGATTTTCTCTGCCGCCGCTGTTGCCAGGTCGGCATACGGCGCATCAGTCGACACGCTCGCAGCCAACAAGGCCATTGCCTCCGTCGGGGACAGCCGCACCGGGGGAAGCGATGCACCCGGGACCAGACCATATCCACCGCCCGGACCAGGGCGCGACCAGATGGGCAGTCCGGCACTTTCCAACGCAGCTAGGTCACGCTTGATGGTGCGGACCGACACCTCAAACTCGCTCGCTAGTCGCTCAGCGCTGGCCCCTCGGGAGCCGCTACGCCGCAAAACATCCGTGAGAGCGTGAAGACGCTCGGATCGCTTCATGAAATTGCCCGTTCAAAATTCATGACATAAATAGTGACACACAGCTGTCCACCAGCACTGACATGATGGCACCATGACATCAAAACAGCAGGAAAAGACCCCTCCCGTAATCATTCTCGTCGCAGGGCATTGGCTTGGGGCATGGGCATGGGACGAAGTCGCCGAACGACTGACATCCAACGGCATGCACGCCATTCCCATCACTCTTCCCGGCCTCGACGATCAAGACCCACAGCGCGCAAACAGGACTCTCGATGAGCAAGTCGCGACGATCCAATCAGCTATCGACGTGCAAGGAGGCAATGTAGTTCTCGTCGCACACAGTGGTGCCAATGCTCCGGTCAGTGTCGTCATCGATCGAAACCCTGAACTGATCCAGCGGGTTGTGTGGGTGGACTCGGGTCCCGTCTTACCCGGTAGCGTCTTCGCCCCGGATCTTCCCGAGTCGGTCGCGGAGGTGCCCCTACCCTCTTTCGAAGAGCTTGGTCAACAGGCCAGTCTTGAAGGCCTTAGCGCAGAGCACCTCCAGCGCTTCCGAGAGAAAGCCGTCGCCGAACCGGGACCTGTCATGCGTGCAGCGGTCGAACTAACCAACAATGACCGCTTCAGTGTGCCGACCACGATGGTGTGCTGCTCTATACCAAGTGAGCGAGTACTGGAGTTGGCCGAAGAGGGACACGCAATGTTCGCCGAAGTGGCCCGGCTCGACAATATCGACGTCATTGATCTTCCCACGGGGCACTGGCCGATGTGGAGCTGTCCCGAGGCATTGGCCGAAGTAATCGGCCACGCTGCGGGGCAACCTGCCCGATCAAGTTTCTAGTTCTTCGGCGCTCCCGGGTGCGCGGATTCCCGCGCATCCAGCTTCAGAAACGCCGAGGCCACCATCAGCACCACCGAAGCGAAGGCCGCCACCAGGAATGCCACGTGGATGCCCTGGCCCACCACTTGTGCGTCAGCCAGCGCAGGATCCGTGGCACCCAGGCCTGCCAACTCCGCCGCATTGCTAGAGGCGTACCGCGTGGAGGCGAAAGTCATCACAGCCACGAAAATTGCCGTGCCCGCGCCACCGGCAACCTGCTGGAAAGTATTCAAAATTGCCTGCGCGTGGGAAGCCAAAGAGTCCGGAACGGCCGCCAGGGCGTTGGACATAAGGGGCGTCATCATCAAAGCAATGCCCAAGTTCAACACAACCGTAACAAGCGTGAGCTGCACAAACGCCGGCCACGTGCCGGAACCAACCCAAGAGAACAGGTGCTCAGTCTGCTCCAGGGCGGCAAAGCCCATCATGCCGATGGTGATCAAGATGCTGCCCGGGATAATCAGCGGGCGAGTGCCACGCGCGTCGTAGGCACGGCCGACCGCTGGCCCCAGCAAGCCCATGACCAGCCCGCCGGGCAGGGAAACCATGCCGGTCTTCAACTCCGACAAGCCCGCGACATTCTGCGCGTACAGCGGCATCAGAATGATGAAACCAAAGAGCATGGAGAACGTGAACAGCAGCAGCCCCAGCGAGAGGTTGTACTCGCGCACGCGCAACGGCTGCAGGTTCAGCAGCGGGGTGGCGTTCGGCTTAGAGCTGCGCTCCAGGGAACGCTGGCGCAGGAAGAACACCACCAGGATCGCCGCGCCCGCAGCCAGGATGATCAGGCGCTGCACCGGCACGCCATCGGCCAACTCCGACAGGCCGGCCAGGCCGTACACCAGGCCCGCAAAGCCGAACGCGGAGAGGAAGACGGAGAGCACGTCCAGGGAAGGGCGGCTTGGCTCCTCGAAGTTCTTCACTAGGAACAGACCTGCGACCAGCGCAATCAGAACCAGCGGAGCGACGAGGATGAAGATCCAACGCCAGCCCAAGGCCTCCAGCACCACGCCGGAAAACGTCGGGCCCAGCGCCGGAGCCACCGCAATAACCACCGAGACCAGGCCGAATACCGCGCCGCGGCGGTTAATAGGAACCAGCCGGATGATGGTGGTCATCAGCATCGGGATCACCAGTGCCGTCCCGCTGGCTTGGATCACACGCGCCAGCAGCAGGATCGGGAACGTCGGCGCCGCTGCGGCGAGCACCGTGCCGGCAAGGAAAGTCGCCAGTGCCGCGATGTAGATCGACCGCAGGCGGAACCGCTGCATGATGTAGCCGGTCATCGGGATAACCACAGCCATCGTGAGCATGAATGCTGTGGTCAGCCATTGCGCTGCATCGGCGGTGACGCCAAACTCTCCCATCAAAACGGGCAGAGCCACGGCCAAGGTGGTCTCGTTGAGAATCACCACGAAAGCTGCGGCTACTAGCATGCCGATAAGCAGTTTCGCGCCAGCCGCAGGCTCGCTGGGAGGGGCGGAGCGCTCCGCGCGGTTGGAGTCGGTGGCGTCAGAATAAGGTTCTTCAGACAAAGGTATCCCTCCACGATGGAAAAGGCGGGCGCATCGGCGCACCCGCGAACCTTGGATACTTTACACCAGGTTTACTGACCGCAGAGGGGTGAGTGGTGCCCGCAAGGTAGGCGAGCCCAGCGGGGTGGGCGGGTTAGCGCTCCAGCTCGCCCTGGGCCTCGCCAGTGCCGTCACCGCTCCCCTCGCCCCGCTCGAGAGCGTTCGCACCGTTCTCAGTGTTCATCTGGGCGCGGATTTCCTCCAGGCGGGAGCTCGCGCGCATGTCGTTACCAGCGGATTCGATCTCCGACATGCGGCCCTGCACGGAGTTCTCAACGAGTTCCTGGCTGCCGAGCGCCTGGGCGTAGCGCTGTTCGATCTTCTCGCGCACGCTGTCCAGGGTCGGCACATCATCGTTTTGCACCAGACCATCCATCTGCTGCATGGAGTTCGCGGTGGCCTCCTGCATCTTCGCCTGATCCACCTGGGAACGCAGCTGGTTGATCTGCGCCATCTGATCCTCGAGGCGGGCGGCGGACTGCTGCTGTTGCTGCTGCGCCTGACGGGCGGCCTCTTCCGCACCGGAGTACAGTCGCTTGGTCTCCTCGAGCTGCTGCTCGACCGTGACCAGCTTAGATGCGAACAGCTCTGCCGTCTGGTTCAGCTCGTTGGCCTTGGCCTGGTCGCCGTCGGCCGCGGCCTTGTCGGCCTGCTGGATGGCGGTGCGGGCGTTACCCGAAAGCTTCTCCGCATCTTCCTGCAGGCGGTTCATCTTCATTTCCAGCTGGTTGCGGTTGCCGATCACGCGAGCTGCGCTTTCGGAAATCTGCTGGTGCTGCTTGCGGGCTGCTTCCGTGGCCTGCTGGATCTGCACATGGGGATCCGCGTTCTCCTCGATCTTGGTGTCGAGGGACTGCATCAGGTATTTCCAGCCCTTAGAAAATGGATTCGCCATGGGAAAACTCCTGTGTCGCTATCTAGTCGGTACTTAGTCGGAATGTAGTGGTTTGTTTAAGTTAACTGCGTTCCAGCGTACTGACTTTCCGCGAGGCGTATGGGACGAAAGCGGGAGAGGGGACCAAGCCCGCCACTAGAGCGGATACAGGTGAACCACCGGGGCGTCCATGTTCCGCCCGGTCAGGTGCAACAGATCCATCTTCACTTGTTTCAGGGACACGACCTCCATCACCGGGTCCGGGATCGTCGCGGAGTATCCACCCCCGGAGCCACCGTCCTTTTCCTTGCCCTCGCCCCGAGCCTTCTTCGGTTTCCGCTCCCCCGGTTCCCCCGACTCCCACGCCAGGGCAAACGCCCCACCGAAAATTCCCAACAGCGAGCCCAACAGGAACCCGCCGATGTTGGAGGCCGGCAGCGCCACTGCGGCCTTGTAGCCTGGGGAGCATGGACGTTGCATGTTACTCAGCCCCCGGCGCCGGCGAAGTGCTGGAAAAATCCACCATTTCCCGGCGCGACCTGCGCCCCAACGACTGCCTAATCAAGATCCGCTGGGCAGGCATCTGCCACTCGGATATTCACACCGTGAATGGCGATTGGCCGCACGATAACTTCCCCATTACCCCCGGCCACGAGATCATCGGTGAGGTCACCGAGGTGGGCGCGGAGGTGCAGAACTTCCGGCCCGGGGATGTGGTCGGTATCGGCTGCCTGTTGGATAGCTGCCTGGATTGCGATGCCTGCCGCGAAGGCGACGAAAACTATTGCGAGAACGGTTCGACCGGCACGTATAACGCACCGGATCGCCTAGACGGCACCATCACGCAGGGCGGTTACTCCACTCACATCGTCTGCCGTGAGGAGTTCCTGGTCCGCATTCCGGAGGCTTTCGCCGACTTGGAGTCGGATGCCGCCGCGGCGGCCACTCCCCTTCTGTGCGCTGGAATTACTACGTATTCCCCGCTGAAGCACTGGGGCGTGGGCGAAGGTTCCCGCGTGGCGGTGGTCGGCATGGGTGGCCTGGGGCATGTGGCGGTGAAGCTGGCTGCGGCGATGGGCGCGGACGTGACGGTATTGAGCCACTCGAAGTCCAAGGAAGCCGACGGCCGGGCTTTCGGCGCCGGCCGCTATGTGGCTACCAAGGAGGAGGGCTGGCACAAACCCTTGAGGGCGAGCTTCGACCTGATCATTAATACGGTCAGCGCTCCGCTGGATCCGGCGCCGTTTATTTCCACCCTGGCGCGTGGCGGAACAATGGTGATGCTGGGGCTACCGCCGGAGAAGATGCAGATCAGTGCCGGTGCGCTGATCGGTAAGCGCCGCTCCGTGGCGGGCAGCGCTATCGGTGGTATCCGGGAGACCCAGGAGATGATTGATTTCTGCGCCGCCCACGGCATCACCGCAGAGGCGGAGGTCATCCCGGCAGAGGAAATCAATACGGCCTACCAACGCGTGTTGGATTCGGATGTGCGCTACCGCTTCGTCATCGACGTCAACACACTGTAGCGCCGGGGGCTTGTAGCCCAAGCGCTTACTGCGCCCCGCCCTGCTCGGCCTCGATCTGCTTGCGAACCTCGTCCATGTTCAACTCCTTGGCCTTGGCGATCAGCTCGTTGATGGCCTTGCCCGGCAGCAGGCCGGATTCGCGGGCCAGCAGCACGCCGTCGCGGAACAGCATCAGGGTCGGGATCGACTGGATCTGCAGGGCTGCGGAAAGCTCCTGGTTAGCCTCGGTATCCACCTTGCCGAACACGGCATCCGGGTTCTCCTCGGAGGCCTGCTCGAAGATGGGGGCGAAGCGCTTGCACGGACCACACCAGTCTGCCCAGAAGTCCAGTACGACGATGCCGTCGCCCTGCACGGTTTCCTGGAAGTTTGCTCCGGTGATTTCAGTGGTCGCCATTTCTTTCCCTTCAGGTTGATTGCTTCGTTCAAAGCTTGTCGCTGCTTTGTCACTGCGCACCGTTTAAAGGGGCGCGTATGTTTTTCCAACATTACGCAACGCACGCTTTATTCCACGTTAGAGTTCTCACTATGTCTATTTATGACGCCAACGCGAATCCGTCTAGCACTTTCAAAATGTACAAGAATCTTGCGAAGAAGCCGTTTGGCAACGGTCTGTTTTCGCTGGCAGCCAGCGCTAAAGCGCCTTATTTCCTGACTGTACAGCCGCGTCTGCAGGAGTTGCGACCGGGCTACTGCCAGGTGAAGTCGAAGAAGTGGTGGTTGCTGAACAACCACATCGGAACCTTCCACGCCATTGCGGCGTGCAATGTGGCGGAGTTTGCGATGGGGATGCTGGCTGAGGCGTCCATACCCAACACGCACCGTTGGCTGCCGCAGGGTATGCGCACGAAGTACCTGAAGAAGTCGAAGGGCAGCCTGACGGCCACCGCGACGGCGGAGTTGCCGGACTTCGAGAAGATCACCAAGGAGTCCGGCGGGCAGACCGTGACGGTGACGATCCATTTCGCCGACGATGAGGGCAAGGAATCCACCTACGTGGAGATCGACATCTGGGTGACCGCCAAGAAGTAGCAGGCGCTAGGCGCCCGCGAGCGTCGCCCCGCCCCAGAGCGCAGGGAAGAACACCGCGCAGCAGGCAACGGTCATCGCCACCACGCCGACGATGCGACGGGTGGGCTGCGGCCGAGTGAAGACCTCCACCATCACCGTGGAGAACGTGGTGAACCCACCAGCCAAACCCACTCCTAACAGGGGAAATAGGATGTCCCGGGTCGCGCTCGTCGCCCCGGTCCCGTCGGCGCTGACTGGACCGCCCAGCCCGCCCGTGCCCGCCGTGTGCTGCGAAGTGAAACCAAGAACTAGTCCCAGCAGGGCAGTGCCGAGGAGGTTTACCACCGCCAGGCTCCACAGAGGCGCCCAGCCGCGCCGGGACTTCAGGTAAGTATCCAGCCCGTAGCGGGCAGCCGCGCCCGTTCCGCCGCCGACGGCGACGGCCAACAGCTCCACGAGGGTCGCTCCGGTGCTCATCGCGTGCCCCCATGCCGCAGGCGCGCCAGCGCATTCAGATCCCGCCCGAGGCGCAGCCCCATCACCGCCGCAAACAGGCCAAGTGCCAGCGTGATCAGGCCGTAGACTCCCCCAATGAGGACGGCAGTAGTTGAGCCGGTGGGGGCGTCAATAGCCGCAGCGAGCGAGCTAAACGACGTGAAACCGCCGAGTACACCGGTGCCCCAGAACGCGCGGCGCGGGTGGGCGGAGTTCGGGATCATGCCGACCAGGAGCCCCAATAGGAGCGCTCCCAAGACGTTGACCACCAGCAATGCAATGTCTCCGAGAGGGATTCCGCCGGTGACGTTCAGCGGAGTGGCCGCGCCGGGTACCTGCGTGGGGTCGCCGAGCGCGGGGATCCAGACTGTTAGTACCCAACGAAGAATCGCCCCCAGCGCGCCGCCGAGGAAGACCAGGGCGATGGGCGGGAGGCGTTTCATGGGTGCAATATTACCCAGCTAGCTGGGTTAGGCCTGCTTGACGGCGGAGATGTCGAAGTTCAGGGTGATCTTCTCGGAGACGAGCACGCCGCCGCCATCGAGGGCGGTGTTCCACTCCAGGCCGAAGTCACGGCGGTTGATGCTGGTGGAGCCCTCGAAGCCGACGCGGGTCTGGCCCCACGGGTCCTGCACCTCGCCGGTGAAGTCGAAGTCAATGGTGACGGACTTCGTGACGTCCTTGATGGTCAGGTCGCCGGTGACCTTGATGGCGGTCTCGCCAGCGGCGGTGATGTCCGTGGAGGTGAAGGTGATGTGTGGGTACTTCTCCGTCTCGAAGAAGTCGCCGGAGGTCAGGTGGCCGTCGCGGTCGGCATTGCGGGTATCCACGCTGTTCACGTCGATCTTGACATCGATCTTTGCGCCCTCCAAGTTCTCGCCGGAGGTGGCGGTGCCCTCGAAGTCGGTGAATGCGCCGCGGACCTTGGTGACCATCGCGTGGCGGGCGACGAAGCCGATCTCGGAGTGCGCCGCGTCGATCTGGAAGTCGCCGGAGTAGTTGTTGACGTTGGTCATGTTGAACCTTTCGTTTGGTATTTAGGTTGGTTTTCTCAGTTGGCGTTGTCAGTTGTGTGGTGCGCGTTGCGTGGCACTTGTTGGCGGCATCTGGTGAGTACTTCTCTTGATGCGCTAGGCCCCAACCTACGCCCACTTAGTTGAAGTGTCAACCATATTGACTGATGTGCGATAATGGTTCACATGACACGAGAAAACACCTCTCCCCCGCAAGATGAGATCGTGAATGCGGGAACCCGGTGGCTGAACAGTCACGAACAGCAGGTGTGGCGAGCGTGGCTCAACGCCCACATCCAGATCAATGCCGAGCTGGCGCAGCAGCTGTCGGCGGAAACTTCCCTATCCCTGTCCGACTACGAGGTTCTGGTGCATCTTTCGGAATCGCCGGACTACCAGCAGCGAATCGTCGCGCTGGCGAACATGATGCAGTGGAGCCGTTCGCGCTTGTCACACCAGATCACGCGCATGGCGAAGCGCGGTCTGGTGCGCCGTGAAACTTGTGACGCCGACGGCCGCGGAGCCTATGTTGTCCTTGAAACCGCAGGTCTCGACGCGATCACTACTGCCGCGCCCGGCCACGTGGCGAAGGTGCGCGAGCTAGTGTTTGACCGGCTGACCGATACGGAAGTTGAGCAGTTCTACTCGATCCTGGCGAAGCTGAACGAACAACTCTAGCGCGCATGCACGGGGTCTAGGAGCGCGGGTAGCGTGAGCCAGCGCCCCGGACTAAGGCATGGGGCTAATGTCGCGGGCCATGTCGGAGAACTTGGAGAACTGAAGCTGGTTGGCCACCGTCACGGTGCCAATGGGGCCACCACGGTGCTTAGCGAGGATGATGTCCGCCTCGCCCGCGCGTTCGTGATCCGGGTTCTGCGAGTCCGGGCGGTTAATCAGCATAACCATGTCGGCATCTTGCTCCAGCGAACCAGATTCACGCAGGTCAGAGACACGCGGAAGCGCGTCGTCGCCACGAGACTCCACGCCACGGTTCAGCTGCGAGATCGCAACGACCGGCACGTTGACCTCCTTGGCCAACAGCTTCAGCTGGCGGGAGAACTCCGAGACCTCCTGCTGGCGCGATTCCACCCGCTTGCCGGAGGACATCAGCTGCAGATAGTCCACCACGATCAGCTGCAGATCCACCTGCTGCTTTAGACGACGAGCTTTCGAGCGGATCTCCATCATCGTCAAATTCGGCGAATCATCAATGTAGATCGGCGCATCCTCGATCTCGCCGATACGCACGGTCAGGCGGTCCCAGTCGTCGTCAGTCAGCTTGCCGCCGCGCATGGAAGCCAGGCGCACCTCCGCCTCCGCGGAGAAGATGCGCATCATAACCTCCGACTTACTCATTTCCAGGCTGAACAGCGCCGACGCCTTGCCGTGCTGAATCGAGGCCGAACGCATGAAGTCCAGTGCCAGCGTGGATTTACCCACACCCGGGCGGGCAGCGACAATCACCATCTGGCCGCCGCGCAGACCATTCGTCAGATCATCAAGGTCGGCAAAGCCAGTGGGGATGCCCATCTCCACGCCATCCTGGCTCTCCAGCTGCTCGATCTCCCCCACGGTGGAGGCGACCAGTTCTGCGAAGACCTCGTAGTCCTCCTTCGCAGCATCGTTGGTGATGGCGAACATCTCCTGCTGCGCGCGGTCCACCACGTTATCCACGTCCGCACCCTCAGTGCCCGCGTAACCCAGCTGCACAATCGTGGTGCCGGCCTGCACCAGACGCCGCAGCGTGGCCTTTTCCCGCACGATCGAGGCGTAGTAGCCGACGTTTGCCGAGGTCGGAGTCTTCTGGACGACGCTGTGCAAGTAATCAGCGCCGCCGATAAAGCTCAGCACGCCATCGCGGTCCAGCCGGCCGCTGACGATGACCGGGTCGACTTCCTTACCCTCGCCGTACAGCTGAAGTATGGCGTCAAAAATAGTCTTGTGCTTCGGCACGTAGAAGTCATCGCCGACGAGGACCTCCACGACATCTGCGATGGCGTCCTTATCCAGCATCATGCCGCCGAGCACGCCCTGCTCGGCTTCCGGGTTCTGCGGCATCTCGCGGACGATCTGTGGGGAGCCGCCCTGGCCACCCCGACCCCTCCGACCGCCCTGGAAGCCTCCACCGCGACGACCGGAGGACTCGAAGCCACCTGCTCCCCCGGCGCCCCCTGAGCCAGCATACGAGCCGGCGCCGAGGTCGCCGGGACCGCCGAAATCGTCGAAAGGTTCGTCGGGCAGCGGGGCGCCGTCGTCGAAGTTCATGCCTGCATTCTTGCTCATGTCAACCACTTTAATGGCAGGGCTGGACAACCCCTAAGCGGCAATACAAAACACGTTATCCACAGGCCTTGTGAATATGCCTGTGGAGGAAATGTGCATAACCCACAATCCCCCAGGATGGCTTGTGGATAACTTGTGGATAGCCGACGCTCTCACCTGCGAGTTTCTGCATCTATGCAGTTCAGAAGTGTGTGACTGGTGTGAAAGCTTCTCTTTTCATCGGTGGATAACCTGGGGATAAACAAACCCGCAGGCCAGGCGATTGCATCCATGCAAAGCCCCAGGTCGCCTAAATCCTTAAATTATTCACACTTTATTCACCGCAATAACCGCGTTCGTGACCGTCTCCACTTCCGGCCCAACTGCCACCTCCACTGCCAGCCCTACTGCCACCTCCACCGACACCCCGCCACCGGCGCCCCAGCACCCGCCGCACACCCTTAGATTCGGTTTCCTAAGCGGAAGTAAAATATTGTTTTTCCGACGTAGTTCAAAACCTTGGAGTACCGTGTGCCTCATGAATTCCACACCCACCGACCCAACCACCAGCTCCTCAGCCGCCCCGTCCACCACCCCATCAGCCAACCTGTCCGCGTCCCCGTCCGCGTCAACGCTCCCCGCGCTCACAGAAGCTACCGCCGAGCACCCCCTCGACCTCCTCATCGTCGGGGCGGGTCTCTCCGGTATCGACCTCGCCTACCACGTACACAAAAACTTCCCCGGCTGGAACTGGGCCACCGTGGACTCCAACTACGACGTCGGCGGAACCTGGGCCACCTTCCAATACCCCGGCATCCGCTCGGACTCCGACATGGCCACGTTCTCCCTCCCCTTCAAGAAGTGGCCACACAAGGGCACCCTCGGCTCCGGCAAGCAGATCCGCGACTACTGCCGCGAAGCCGCCCAGGAAATCGGCATGCTCGACCGCCTGCAACTATCTACCTGGGTCGAATCCGTGAACTTCCACACCGACAGCGGCCTCTGGGAGGTCACCATGCGCGTCGGTCGCCCCGGCCACGCCAACTCCGAAGGCACCGACGGCTCCGGGTCTGGCGTCTCCGCCAACCCCGAGCAGCCGGCCATCACCACGTGGACGCGCCGTCTCCACTTCGCCACCGGATACTACCGCCATGCTGAAGGGTTCACGGCGGACATTGAGGGCGTCAATACCTTCGAAGGCACCGCCCTGCACCCACAGCAATGGCCCCGCGACCTGGACGTGCGCGGCAAGAAGGTCACGGTAATCGGCTCCGGTGCGACGGCAATTACGCTGGTTCCGGCGCTGCACGCGATGGGTGCGGACGTGACGATGCTGCAGCGCACCCCCACCTACATTGCGCCGCTGCCGGAGACCGACACGATCAGCTCCCTCGTCGGCCTGGGCTTAAGCACCGAGCCTGGCAAATTCGGCCACCGCCTGGCGCGCACCCTGCACATCAGCCGCGACATGGCGCAATACCACCTCTGCCAGACCTTCCCCAGCATCGCGAAGCTCGTGTTCCGCGGCTGGAACCGCCTATACCTGCCCGCCGACGAGGTCCGCCGCAACTTCACTCCCCCGTACGGCCCGTGGGACCAGCGCGTCTGCAAGTCTCCCGGCGGCGATTTCTTCAAGGCCGTGCGCGACGGTGCGAAGGTTGTCACCGACCACATCGAGCGCGTCGACGCCGACGGGGTGCGGTTGCGCTCCGGCGGGTACATCCAGGCTGATGTCTTGGTAATCGCCACGGGACTACAACTTCTTGCTTTTGGTGACGCCAACTTCTCAGTCGATGGCGCACCAGTACCCACCGAATCTCTGGTGGCTTATCGTGCCATGATGGCTAATCGACTACCGAACTTCTCCTACACCATTGGGTACTTAAACCAGTCGTGGACGCTGCGTGCGGACATGACCTCGCGGTATTTGGTGCAGCTGTGGAAGGACATGGATTCGCGCGGCGAGCAGTGGGCGTGCCCGGTCCTGCCCGACGGAGAGCCCGCCGACCTGCCACTTCTGGAGATGTCCAGTGGTTATATCCAGCGCAGCGTGGGGACTCTGCCGCGTCAGGCCGCTGGCGATCCGTGGCGGATGGAGCACGACTACATCAAGGAGCGGCGCACTTACACCAGTGCGGATAATACCCACGACATGGCCTTCGGCGTGGATGCGCTGGAGGCGGCGGCTCCGCTGGCTGCTGGCGAGGGTGGCGGAGGGGCCGCTGAGCTGCGTGTTTAGCCGCTGCGCCAGGCGCTTGGGGCCTCGCGGGAATCAGCGTATTCCCGTTCTAGCGACATTTAGCCCTGAGAAGTGCAACTTTTCCGACACTTGGCGCCGCTGGCAGGGCTGCCAGCAGCACGACCCAGCAGTCCGGCCAGGTAGTATCACCCAGCAGCACGGCCCAGCAGCGCTACTGGCGCTGGCAGCTGGGCATGATGGGCAACGGAAAAGGCCCCACGCATTCGTGCGTGGGGCCTCTTCCTGCTGTTGTCTAAGTTAGGTTTTCTGGTGCGTTATAGTCGCACGCGCATCTTCGCAGCTCAGCGGCTTTTCTAGCAGCTCCTGGGTGTGAATTCCTCCGCGTGGTGTCTAAGCACGCGACCAGTGCGCCTAACACTAGGCAAACACTCGGCACCCGATCCGTGTTGTCTAGGCACGAATCAGGCGACCTGTGGTGTCTAGTCACAGGTCGCAGGAGCTCGCTTTAAAGCCGGGCCAGCCGAACTGCCAGCCAAGCCCAGCCAACTGAAACACCGACCAAGCCGGGCGAAGTTACGCGGAAACGACCTCGAAGCTCAGGGATGCAACGATGCCGTCGTGCAGCTGAACGTCCACAGAGTAAACGCCGGTTGCCTTAACATCGCCCTTGCGCAGCTTGATGCTGTGCTTATCCAGGGAACGACCGTTGGCCTTCTTCACTGCATCAACAATGTGATCTGCAGTGACAGAGCCGAAGATCTTGCCGGTCTCTGCAGTGCGGACCGCAACGGTCACGCCACTCAGGTTCTCCAGCTCTTCCTTAACCTCGCGTGCGTGATCCAGGTCGCGAATCTGTCGTGCTTCCTGCGCGCGCTTAATTCCTTCGATCTGCTTCTCAGCGCCGCGGGTAGCAACAATTGCGTAGCCGCGCGGAAGCAGGTAGTTACGTCCGTAGCCAGCCTTGACCTCTACGATGTCGCCGGGGACACCGAGCTTGTCAACGTTGGCGGTGAGGATCAGCTTCATGATCCAGCCTTTCGTTGTGCTTTGGTTTGACCAATTATGTTCAAAAAAATTTAACGCTGACCAGCAGCTTGTAAGCTAGCCGATCAGAATGGCGGCTCGTCGTCGCCATCACCAAAACCGGACTGTGGGGCAGAGTTCCACGGGTCGTCATCCATGGCCGCATTGTGGCCACCGAAGCCCTGGTTGTTCTGTCCCTGGTTGTTCTGTCCCTGATTACCCTGGCCACCCTGGTTGCCGGCGTTCCCGCCGAAACCGCCCTGGCCACCGAAGCCGCCGGCATTACCGCCGCCGAAGCCTCCGCCGTTGCCACCAGCGCTTCCGCCCTGGCCGCCGCCACGGTATGCCTTGTTGATATCCGCGGTAGCGAAGCGCAGCGAAGGGCCGACCTCTTCCACCTCAATCTCGAAGACGGTGCGGCGCTCGCCGTTACGATCCTCGTAGGAACGCTGGCGCAGTCGGCCGGTCACGATCACGCGGTCACCCTTGTTCAGGCTGTTTGCCACGTTCTCGGCTGGTTGGCGCCACACGTTGCAGGTCAAAAACAGCGGCTCGCCGTCGACGAACTGACCAGCCTGCTGGTCGTAGCGACGGGGCGTGGAGGCCACGCGGAAGTTAGCCACTGCGGCCCCGTTGGGGGTGTAGCGCAGTTCCGGATCCGCAACGATGTTGCCGACCACGGTGATTTGGGTATCTCCCTGTGCCATGTTTCTTTCCTAACGTTGTGTGGTGACGTGTGGGCGTCAAAAAGAATAGAAGCCCAAAAAGGTTCAGTGGTTACAGTGCTTAGGTTAGTGGTTTAAAGGTGCCTGTACAGTCCGTTCGGAGCCTGCAGCTGTGAAAGCTACTGGTCCTTCCGCAGCACCTTGGTGCGCAGGATCTGGTCGTTGATGTTGAGCAGGCGGTCAATTTCCAGCACGGTAGCCGACTCACACTTCAGGTCGAGAACAACGTAGATGCCCTCGTCCTTCTTGTTGATCGGGTACTCGAGGCGACGCTTGCCCCAGATATCAACCTTTTCCACGGAACCGTTTTCCTTGCGGACAATATCCAAGTACTTGTCCAGCGACGGGGCAACGGTGCGTTCATCCTGGGAAGGGTCGATGATGATCATCATCTCGTATTGACGCACGGACCTCATCACCTCCTATGGTCTTGTGTTTCGGCCATACCCCTTTTGGGCATGGCAGGAGGGTCGTTGCGTCAGCAACTCTCTCAGCCTACCTGGTGCCCCGCGTTTTAAGAAATGCCCGTTCGCGCGGCCGCAGTGCCCAGTCGTGTGACCCCCTCGCGCCCCAAGCGCAGCCCCCACGCGCGCTGCACGCTCTTACGCCGCGACGAATACTGCCAGCCCCACCGGCACGATGGTCAAGAACAAGACGGCGAAGCTGAAAAGCGTCCATACCTGCTTTTTCGACTTGCCGTACATGAAGCTCGCGAAGCTACCACCCACGCACAGGAATCCCACCAGCACACTGGCCATGGTGATGATTATCGTCGTGTTATCCATCGTTGCTCTCTTTCTTCTCGGCGCCTTTCTTATTGACGCCCACTTCTCCGCCGGAACCATTCCCGTTCTCGCACGCGGTCTGGTTGGCCGGCACGCCATCCTGCACCTCAGCCGGTTCCTCGGCCAGCACTCCGGCCAGAGGATCGCGGCCTCCGTGGGCCTCGCGGATCGGATCCGGGCTGCGGCCCATGATCTGCCGGATGACCAGCACCGCCATGAACACCAGCAGCCCGAGCCGGACGATGGTCACGGTATCAACCAGCCAGTGCGGTGCCGCCTGGTTCGCGGGCAGGAACTGCCACATGCGCAGGTACCAATACACAGTCTCTAATGCCGCCCAGCCAAAGACCAATCGCCAGCGGGGGAGAGCCAGCACCAGCAGCGGTACCAGCCAGATGGAGTACTGCGGGCTCCACACCTTGTTGGTGATCATGAAGGCCAGCGTGGCCAGGAACGCCACCTGGCCGACCCGCGGAGTGCGCGGCGCTGCGACGATGACCAGCCAGGCGAGAGCCAGAAGTGCGATCAGCAGCAGTACGCCTGTCAGCAGGTTGAGAGTTTCAGCGCCTTCAACGGACCGGGTGGGAGACACGCCGTTCCAGGCGTCATTACCCAAGAGGTGAGCAATGACGGCATAGATGGTCGAGCCTTCCCAACCGCGTTCGGAGTTCAGCTTGAAGAACTGCGACCAGCCTTCCGGCGCGAAGACCATGATCGGGAGGTTGATGATCAGCCAGCTGGCGAAAGTCCAGCTGACCAGCTTCGCCAGCGGAACCCAGACGCGCTGGCGCAGGCACAGCAGGATCAGTGCGCCGCCGATGAACGCCGGCCATAGTTTCAGCGCCACGCCCACGCCCGTGGCCACGCCGGCCCAGCCAGGGCGCCGGTTGGCCCAGAAAATGAAAATGGCGACAGCCGCCGCGCAGGTCAGCAGGTCGAAGTTGGTGAAAGCGTGGACGATGACCAGGGGAGAGGCCGCCATCAGCAGCGTGTCCCACACTCGGTTGCCGGTGAGTTTCGTCATCAGTCCGGTGGCGATCAGCCAGAACAGGGCCAAGAAGAATGTGTTGACTCCGAAGTAGATCGCGGCGGGCGCTGCCTGCGGCAGGGGGAGAAAACTCCACACGGCCTCCACTGGGCGCGCGATCGCGGCCATCAGCCACTGGTACAGGCCGGTCAGCACGGGATATTCCATGTACCGCGTGACGCCGTCGTCGGTGAAGGAGGTGAAGTAGGGGAAGTCGAGGTTATCCAGCCCGCGGCCGGCATACAGGGAGACCGTGTCGGAATAGCAAGCGGAGGTGAACTGGCGCTTCCCGGACCAGTCCACAAAGGGGTTGCCATCGCCGTCGAAGCCGGTGCGGATGCACTGTGCCTTTTGCAGCCAACCGAATACTAGAAAGGTGGCGGCGGTGGCGAGCAGGACGCGCAGGGGAGTCCACCAGTTCGCCCGGCCGATAAGGGCGTGGGCGCCGGGTGGGCCGCCGATGAAGCGGATGAATCCGCGGGCCATCGGCTCGGTGCGGGAGGGCAGCACACGTTGGTCTGCGCGCTGGCCCGCGGCCGGTTCCGCGCCCGGGCTCGCGGCCGGATTCCTATGGGTTGAGGATTCCATCGATTAGGTCTTGTAGATCATTGTTCTGCGGTGGGTTGCCACCCCCAGGAGCCGGGCGCTGCGGCTCGGGGCGCGGCGCGGGCGCCGGCGGGGAAGCCGGTTCCGAAGCTTCCGGAGCTTCCGGAGCTTCCGGCTCTGCCTGTTCCTGCTCCTGGTAACCACTGTCGCCGCCCTGGGCAGCTCCGCCGCCGACGTAGCCACCGCCACCGGAGGCCGCTGCGCCGGTGCTGAACTGCTCGACATCCTTGCCCTCCAGCTGGCGATCCAGCACACCCTTCCAGATCTGGGCGGGCAGGCCGGCGCCGTACATCACGCCGCCGTAGCTGTTGTGAATCGGCTTGCCCTCGGCGGTACCGACCCACACGGCAGTGGATAGCTGCGGGGTAGAGCCAATCATCCAGGCGTCCTTATTCTCGCCGGTATCGCCCAGCTGAGCCGTACCGGACTTCGCGGCCGACGGACGGCCACCGGCCAGCGTGTTGCCGTTGGAGTACGCCGCGATGGGCTGCATCGCCTGGATCACGCCATTGGCGACCTCCTCGGAAACCACTCGGTCGCCATCGTCGTTGGTGTTATCCAGCAGCACGTCGCCGTTGGAGTTCTCCACCTTCTCCACGAAGTGCGGGCGGTGGTAGGTGCCGCCGTTGGTCAGGGTTGCCAGAGCGGTGGCCATGTCCAGTGGGCTGGACTGATACATGCCCAGCGTGATGCCTTCTGCCGGCTTGCCGTTTGCCTCCTGCAGAGTCTTGCCCACGCCCGGCAGCTCCTCGGCCACGCCCAGGCGGTGCGCCATGTCGGCAACGTCCTGCGGGCCGCCCTTCAGCGACTGGGTCAAGCGGATGAAGCTGGTGTTCAGGGACTGTTTCAGAGCTTCGGCGATGCTGCATGTGCCACAGCTGGCGCCGCTGACGTTGTTCACCTGCGCGTCACCGGTCATGACGGGGGAGGAGTCGAATTGGTCATTGATGGTGCCGCCCTGGTCCAGGTATGCGGCCAGCGCCAGGATCTTGAACGTAGAACCGGTCTGCAGGCCCGCTCCGGCGAAGTCGAAGCCCACCGGGTTGTCGCCGCCGTACCAGGAGCGCACACCACCGGTCTTCGGATCCACCGAGACCACGGCCGTGCGCAGGCCTTCCTGTTGACCCTCGAGCTTCTTGTGGATCTCATCCACCGCATCGGCCTGCATCTTCGCGTCGATGGTGGTGGTGATCTTCAGACCACCCGTGTTCACCTGTTCCTCGGTGATGCCAGCCTGTTCAAGTTCTTCAATAACCTTCCTCTTGATCAGGCCGTTGGTGCCCACGGCTTGGGTGCTTTCGGCAGTTTCTGCCGGATCCTTCACCTTCGGGTACACGGCGTTCCGCCGGTCCGATTCCTTCATCGCGTCGATGCTGACCATGCCATCCAGCACGTAGTTCCAGCGTGCTTCCGCACGCTCGCGGTTGGTCCACGGATCCAGGCCAGAGGGCGCCTGGATGGTTGCGGCCAGCACTGCGCCTTCCTCCGGGGTGAGGTCCTTGACGTCCTTGTCGAAGTAGGCGTGAGAGGCCGCGCTGATGCCGTAGGCATTGCGGCCGAAGTAAATGGTGTTCAGGTAGGCCTCGAGAATCTCGTCCTTCGACCATTCGCGGGCCATCTTCGCGGAGATAACCAGCTCCTTGGCCTTACGGCTCAGGCTAAACTCGTCGCCCACCAGCGCGTTCTTCACGTACTGCTGAGTAATGGTCGAGCCACCGCCGGCGCCTTCTCGGCCCAACACCTGGCCGACCGCCGCGCGGGCGAAGCCGGAGACGGAGAAGCCTGGGTTGCTGTAGAACTCGCGGTCCTCAGCAGCCAGCACGGCCTGGCGAACTGCCATCGGGACTTCGTCGATCTTGACGTTCTGACGGTTGCCTTCCGGCGGCACGATGCGCGCCAGCTCGGTGTCGTTATCGCTGGCCATAATGTAGGAGATCTGATTGTTCACCAGCTCTTCCGGCTCCGGCACCTTCGTCACCGAATACGCCGTAAAGAACGCCACCAACGGCACGATAATCAGCACCGCCATGACGGCTGCCAGACCTGCGAAGAAGTTACGCAGGGTGCGCTTGTCGCGCCAGCTGCGCTTCTTGCGCGTCCTTGCCTTTAGCTTTCCGTCGCCCACGGATCGGGATCCATTCTTTTTCACGCGAGTCTGTGATCCATTCTTATTGGGCCCGTTCTGGCCGTTGTTCTGTGGCCTCTTTCTTTGTGACGCCGCCGCCCCCGCAGCACCAGCCCCAGCTCCCGCTGCGGCTCCTACCCGGCGGGAACCTCCGAACTTCACCGGCTTGGTGCCGCGACCCTGCGTGGGCCTGCCGTGCGACGGCTTGCCCTGCGACGGACGGCCCTTCACCGGGCGACCCTTAGCGGGGCGTCCCTGGGCAGACTGACCCTGTGCGGGACGTCCCTGGGCGCTGCGGCGCTTACCCGGCTGAGCACCCCGGCCCTGTGCCGGCCTTCCTTGCGCCGGCTTGCCGTGCGCAGCCCGACGCTGGTCTGACTGGCCTGGCTTGCCTGGCTGCCCCTGTGCTGGGCGCCCCTGGGCGCTACGGCGCTTACCTGGCTGAGCACCCCGGCCCTGTGCCGGCTTACCTTGTGCAGGCTTACCCGGTTTCCCCGGCTTCCGCTGTCCGCCACGGCCGGCGCCGGAATTTCCGGACCCACCGCGGGATAACGGGTTCTTGGACGGCTTGTCGCTACTCAACTAGACGAGTCTCCTGATTGTCGATCGTGATCCCGATCAGCTCTTCTCGGATCAAGTGATTCCATCTACATTTCATGCACACTTCAACGGTGTGTATCGAGAACTCAGCATCCTGTTGCACATTCACTAGCGCATCAATAACACCATTGATCTCTCTAACACTACGCGCTGTACCCGACTTTTCACCTAATACATCGCCGTGAATCCACTGCGTTTCCCTTAAATCATGCCTTCCGCACACCGGACACGGGCGGTCGACTGCCTGACCTAGAACCTCCGCGGACGAAAGGAGCCGCGGGGTGGCGTCACCAACAAAGCCCTCGACCCCGCGCACCCGAGAAAGAGTGCGACGGCGATCGAGTGACCTATCAATAGCCTTTCGCGAAATCGACACACCCACATTCTAAACACGGCCCGGACAACCCCCACCGCGCGCGAGCTTGATCGATAAACCAACCCGGCTTGATCGGTAAACCTGCCGACGAAGAGCGGTTTTCACCAAGCCAAGACCTAGCGTTGACCGCATGACATCTAATACCTGCAACATCGCAATCGTGGGTCTCGGCAACTGCGCGACCTCACTGATCCAGGGAATTCACCTGTATTCCGACGCCGCCGCGACCGAGAACGTCCCCGGCCTCATGCACACCCAGTTCGGCCCCTACTCGGTCGGCGACGTGCACGTGACCGCCGCCTTCGACGTGGACGCCGACAAGGTAGGCAAGGACGTTTCCGAAGCCATCGATGCGGGCATGAACTGCACCATCAAGATCGCCGACGTACCGCACACCGGCGTGACCGTGCAGCGCGGCCACACCTTCGACGGCCTCGGCCGCCACTACCAGGAAAGCATCACCGAATCCGACGCGGAGCCCGTCGACGTGCCACAGGCTCTGCGCGACGCCAACGTGGACGTGCTGGTCAGCTACCTGCCCGTCGGCTCCGAAGAGGCCGACCGCTTCTACGCGCAGTGTGCCATCGACGCAGGCTGCGCCTTCGTCAACGCCCTGCCGGTATTCATCGCCTCCGACCCAGAGTGGGCCGAAAAGTTCCGCGCAGCCGGCCTGCCGATCGTCGGCGACGACATCAAATCCCAGGTCGGCGCGACCATCACCCACCGCGTGCTGGCCCGCCTCTTCGAGGAGCGCGGCGTGCGCCTGGAACGCACCATGCAACTGAACGTCGGCGGCAACATGGACTTCAAGAACATGCTGGACCGCGACCGCCTGGAATCCAAGAAGATCTCCAAGACCCAGGCCGTGACCTCCAACCTGCAGGAAAGCCCGCTGGCCGGCAGGGTCCACGACCGCAACGTCCACATCGGCCCGTCCGACTACGTGGAGTGGCTGGACGACCGCAAGTGGGCATACGTCCGCCTGGAGGGCTCCGCCTTCGGCGAAGTGCCGCTGAACCTGGAGTACAAGCTGGAGGTCTGGGACTCCCCGAACTCCGCGGGCATCATCATCGACGCAGTGCGCGCCGCGAAGATCGCGCTGGACAGGGGAGTGGCCGGCCCGGTTGAGGCGGCCTCCAGCTACCTGATGAAGTCCCCGCCGACGCAGCTACCGGACGACGTCGCCCGCGCGCAGCTGGAAGAGTTCATCAACGGCGCTTAAGCGCTGGGCACGGGGAGCGTGGGGGCAAAACAGCCGTACTAGGCGACCCTCATGAGCATTTACTTGCAAAACTGTTGTATTTTAGTACCTATGGCTTCCACATCTCTCGAAATTGCCAAGAAACTACGCCTCCCGTTGACGCGTCTGTACCTGCTGTACTTCCGCCAAACGGAGAGCTCGCACATCAGCATGGCGCAACTGTCGATCCTCATGATTCTCGAGGAAAACGGCCCAATGCGCATCAGCCAGATCGCGGCGACTGAGACGATCCGCATGCCCACCGCCTCCAACGCGGTCAACCAGCTGGAGACGATGGAACTGGTCACCCGCGTGCGCGACACCTCCGACCGCCGCGGTGTGAGCGTCGCCCTCACCGACAAGGGTCGCGAGGAGCTCCGCCGCCTGGGCGACGAACGCGCCGAGCAGCTGGCCAGCATGCTGGACAGTCTCAGCGAGGAAGAACTCAAGGAAGTTGCAGACGCTACCTCTGTCATCGAGCTGGTTCTGCGCCGCTACACTGAAGCTATAGAGGCAAAGCTGAACAACGACCAGCACTAGAGCTGGAGCTAGCGAGCAATCTTCCTTGAGCAACACCCCCAAGCCCGTCAACCCCCTCCGTCTACTCCTCACGTGGCGCCCCGAATCTGCAGGTGACGAAGCCGCACAGGTCGCCGCCTGGATCGCCCGCACGGAAACCATCGCCCTGCGCACCGCCACGGTCATCTCGCGCTCCTGGACGGCGCAGCCGGAGCTGGAGTTCGATAGCTACTCGGAGTGGATCGAAAAGGAATCCGAGGCCGTATCCTCCGCCGCGCAGAAGGCTCTCGCTCTGGCCAAGCTGCCGGAGCAGATGCTAGACGCCGACGAGCCCTCTACCGTCACTGTTGATCACTCGGAAACGAAGGCTCTTATTGACGCCGCCGCCGAGTTCAACGCCGACATGATGATCTTGGGCTCCCACCCCGCTGCGCCGCATTCTCGCTTCCGAATCGGCTCGACGGCGGATGCTCTGCTGCACTACGCCCCGCTGCCACTACTGCTGGCTCCGCGGACGCCGAAGCTGTCGAAACGTGGCGTCACCAGGGTCAATTGCAGCTACATCGACACCGACCAGTCGCACGAGGCTCTACGCCGCGCCGCCGACCTGGCGCACCGTTGGAATGTTCCGCTGCGTCTGGTGGCGTTTAGCCCGCGCGGGGCGACAATGTACCCGACGGAGACGGAGTTCATCGACAACTCGGACATGATGGTCGAGTGGCGTGAGCAGGCGCTGGCGCTGCTGGACCGGGGCCGGGACCGTGCCCTGAACAGGCACAGCGACCTGACCGTGCAGATGGAGGTCGGCAGCGGCTACGGCTGGTCCGGCGCGATCAACGCCCTGAAGTGGAAGAAGGGCGATCTGCTGGTGATGGGTTCCAGCACGCTGGGTGGTTTCCACCGCGTGTTCATTGGCCCGTCGACGAACCAGATTCTGCGGCACAGTCCGGTGCCGGTCCTGCTGAGCACCGTCTAGCGCGCTGTCCAGTGCCCGGAGCGGCGGTGCTCCCACCGCCCGCGCTACATGCGCCACACCGTTCGCGCGACGCGCTTTCCGCACTCTAAACGCTCTCCGCCGCGCTACATGCGCCAAGCTGCGTGCCACCCCGCCGCGCTACACGCCGCGTGCCGATACGCCGAAGATTTCGCTTCGCTGCGCGTCGCGCTTGGCCGCCCAACGCGCAGCGGCCGCGCCCGCGCGGGTTCTGATTAGGCACCGACGGGTGTAGATTTGAGGTCATTATGAGCAATGATGGTTTGAACAATGGCCCTTCACCTGCTGATAACCCGGATTCTTCCTCCCAGCCCGAGGGCTCGTCGCCCGCAGGCTCCCAGCCAGGCGCCTCCTCACCCGACGGCTCCACTCTCGGCGGCTCCCGCCCCGCAGGCTCCTATTCCGACAACTCCCACCTCGAATTATCCGAGCTGGATCGTCCCAGCGCCCCCACCGAGCTGGACTACGAGGCCGACCCGTTGCTCCGCCTCGAGCGCAACAATAAGTCCACTCGCCAGGCGATTTGGTTCTTCGCTGGCGTGATCGTGGCCACCACCTTGTCGGCGATCCTGATTTGGATTTCCTCCAAAGTCATCGGCGGCCCCTACTGCGATGCAGATTCCTCCGCACAACTGTGCAGCCGGACTTTCCAGCTGCTGTTCGCTATAGTTCCCACTTCCGTGGCGTTCTTTGGGCTGTTCGGATCTGCTTTCATCACCTACTACAAGTGGAAGAACCACCAGCGGTGGCGCCCATGGGTAGCAGTGATCTGGTTCATCATGCCATTCTGCATGGCTTGGATCACGTCGGTCGGCGCGTATTTGCTCCTCGACCACAACCTCTAGTTCCACTAGTCCTCCAAACTCCGCCTCGTCTCCACCAACCCCGCACCTGGATGTCCCAAATCTTCCACTTTCGGCTGGTAGCAACTGTGAAGCACAGAATCCGCAGGCTTTTGACCTGCGAAAATAGAAACTTATAAAAGTAGAGTGGAAGATTTGGGACAATCCCCCTCGAGCGGCCCACCACATCGCCAGAAATTTTTCAGTTCTAACTTTTCAGGAGCGTCACTGTGACGTTTCAGCTGTATGAATTCACATGTTAGTTCGATTCAGTGCCTCAAAGATCCGCGACTTACGTCCGCAACTGTAATGAGTGCGCTCGCGAACCCACCGCGCCGCCGAGAAAAGGAGAACGCCGATCGAGCAGCACCTGCAGTGGCCTCCCGGCAGCAGGAACGCTCCACGCGGCAGCCGGCGCCAAAGCCCCACGCGGCAGCCGGCGCCAAAGCCCCACGCGGCAGCCGGCGCCAACGCGCCGCCGGAAAAAGGAAAACTGCAGCCCGGCCGCACCAGCACGCGCCAGCGCCCCCGCCCGGCCGCTACTTCGCGACGATGTTCACCATCTTGCCCGGCACCACGATGATCTTCGCCACCGTCTTGCCCTCGATGTGCGAAGCGACATTCGGCTCCTCCAGCGCAGCAGCCTCGATGTCCTCCCGCGACGCATCGGTCGCCACGTTGATGCGACCACGCAGCTTGCCCATCACCTGCACAGGCAGCTCGATAGTGTCATCCACCAGCCACTTCTCGTCCCACTCGGGGAAGCGCTCATAAGTGATGCCCTCGGAGTGGCCCAGGATCTCCCACATCTCCTCGGCGATGTGCGGCGCCACCGGCGACAGCATCTGCACTAGCGGTTCCACGGCTGCCCGCGGAGCCGGCCCGGCGGAGTAGGTCTTCGTCAGGTAGTTCACGTACTCGATCAGCTTCGCCACGGCCGTGTTGTCGCGCAGCTCTGCATAGTTTTCGTGAACCCCCGCGATGGTCCTGTGCAGGGCCTTTAGGTCGTCATCCGTGAGGGCGTCATCGCTCACAGAGCCCTTACCCGTGTTCTCGTCGACGGCGAGGCGCCACGCGCGCTGCAGGAATCGCTGCGCACCGACCACGTCCTTCGTCGCCCACGGCCGCGACGTGTCGAGCGGCCCCATCGCCATCTCGTACACGCGCAGGGTGTCCGCACCGTAGTCGTCGCAGATTTCGTCGGGCGAGACCGCGTTCTTGAGGGACTTACCCATCTTGCCGTATTCCTGGAATACTTCTTCTTCCTTCGTGACGCCCTCAGCCTCATCGGCCTCGCGAACCCAGAAGAACTTACCGTCGCGTTCGGTGACCTCCTCCGCGGGGACGTACACGCCGCGGGAGTCCGTGTAGGCGTAGGCCTGGATGTAGCCCTGGTTGTAGAGGCGGTAGTAGGGCTCGAAGCTGGAGACTACTCCCAGGTCGAACAGCACCTTGTGCCAGAAACGGGCGTACAGCAGGTGCAGCACGGCGTGCTCCACGCCGCCGACGTACAGGTCCACGCCGCCGGAGGGGCGGCCTTCGCGCGGACCGACCCAATAGCGTTCGTTTTCGATGTCTACCAGGGCGTTGTCGTTGTTCGGGTCGATGTAACGCAGCTGGTACCAGGAGGAACCAGCCCACTGCGGCATGACGTTGGTGTCGCGGTAGTAAGTCTTTTCACCGTCGCCGAGGTCCAGGGTGACCTCGACCCACTCCTTGGCCTTGGCCAGCGGGGGCTGGGGGGCGGAGTCCTTATCATCCGGGTCGAAGCTGACGGGCTTGTAGTCCTCCACTTCGGGCAGCTCGACGGGGAGCGTCTCCTCCGGCAGGCCGTGGGCCATGCCGTTTTCGTCGTAGACGATGGGGAAGGGCTCGCCCCAGTAGCGCTGGCGGGCGAACAGCCAGTCGCGCAGCTTGTACTGGATGTTGCCGCTGCCGGCGCCCTTGGATTCCAGCCATTCGATGGCCTTGTCGATGGCCTCCGCCTTGCCCAAACCGTTGAGCTCCAGGCCGTCGGAGTTGTTGGAGTTGATGTGCGGGCCGTCCTCGGGGAAAGCCTCGGTGAGCTCGGCGCTCTCACCTTCACCAGCGCCCTCCGGCGCCAGCACCGGCACGATCGGCAGCCCGAACTCGGTGGCGAACTCAAAGTCGCGGTTATCGTGCGCCGGCACAGCCATGATCGCGCCGGTGCCGTAGCCCGTCAGCACGTAATCAGCGATGAAGACCGGTACCTGCGCACCGTTCACCGGGTTAGTGGCGTAAACGCCCAGGAAAACGCCCGTCTTCTCCTTGTTCTCCTGACGCTCCAGGTCCGACTTAGCGGCAATGGCCGCCCGGTAAGCCTCCACTGCAGCAGCCGGAGTCGACTGGCCGTAAGTCCACCGTGGGTCGACATCCGTGTAGGCGTCACTACCCGCAGAAGAACCACCGGACTGCGCGACGAGCGTATCCACCAGCTCGTGCTCCGGGGCCAGCACCATGTACGTCGCACCGAACAGCGTGTCCGGGCGCGTGGTGAACACGTCAATGTTGTGACCCAGGCAGTCGAACGTGACCTCCGCGCCGCGGGACCGGCCGATCCAGTTGCGCTGCATGGACTTCACTTTTTCCGGCCAGTCCAGGTACTCCAGGTCGTCGATCAGGCGGTCGGAGTACGCGGTGATGCGCATCATCCACTGCTGCAGGTTTTTGCGGAAGACGGGGAAGTTGCCGCGCTCGGAGCGGCCCTCCGCCGTGACCTCCTCGTTCGCCAGCACGGTGCCCAGGCCGGGGCACCAGTTCACCGTCGAGTTCGAGCGATAGACCAAGCGGTAGCTATCCAGGATCTCCTGCTTCTCGGCAGCACTCAGGTCCGCCCAGTCGGCTCGCTCGGCAGCGAGCTTCTCCTCCAGCTCCTTAATCGGGCGGGCCTTGCCCAAGGTGCCGTTGGCGTTCTTGGCCTCCGGGTCGAACCAGGAGTTGTAAATCTGCAGGAAAATCCACTGCGTCCAGCGGTAATAATCCGTATCCGTGGTGGCGAAGCTGCGGCGCTTGTCGTGGCCCAGGCCCAGGCGGCCCAGCTGGCGCTCCATGTTGGCAATGTTGGCCATGGTGGTGGTGCGCGGGTGGGTGCCTGTCTGCACCGCATACTGCTCGGCGGGCAGGCCGAACGCATCGTAACCCAGCGTATGCAGCACATTCGCACCCTTCATGCGGTGGAAGCGCGCAAACACGTCCGTGCCGATGTAACCCAGCGGGTGGCCCACGTGCAGGCCCACTCCCGATGGGTAGGGGAACATGTCCTGGATAAACTTGCGGTCTTCCGGCAGCTCCGCGCCCGGCTCCGCCAGATCGCCCGTCGGGTTCGGGGCATTAAAAGTGCCGTTGTCGGCCCAGTGCTTCTGCCACTTGGCCTCGATCTTGGCCGCAAGCCCAGGGGTGTAGCGGTAGGAATTGTCTTCATTGCTGCCGTTAGTCATGCTTCAACAGTCTAGTAGGTCGCCCGGACAGGGCAGGTTATTGCGTTTGGCTTGTTGGCCACCTGCGGTAATAGACTGTTTCGCATGATCGTGTTGACCGTTGTGTTGGTAGTCGTGGGCCTGGCCTTTTTCATCGCGGGCCTGCTGGGGGCTTTGGGGAAGTTGCCGGGTAACCCGGTCGTTGGCCTGCGCGTTCCGGAGGTTCGCAAGACCGAGGAACTCTGGAACACCGCGCACCGCATCGTCGGCCCGGCCTGGATGGGAGCCGGCGCAGCGTTCATTGGCGCGGCGCTGATCACCCTGAAGGTGAGCGGTTGGATGTGGCTGGTCTTTGCATTGTTGCTGGTCGGTGCCGCTTTCTTGATTGGCCTGGGCTCCGCATTGGGTGCCCACGCCGTCGCCCGTCTGGATGCCCGTGCTGCCCAGCTCGAGGCCGCCAATTCTTCTTGTTGCTCTAGCGGTGACGCCACCTCGGACTCCTGCTTCGGCGATTCCAGCGAGGCCGCCGACGCTTCCGACTCCGCTGGCGCTTGCTGTTCCGACGGCTCTGGCGTTGGCGCTGGGGCCGCTGCGGGCGCTGGCGTTGGCGCAGATCAGGGTGCTGGCATTCGCGCTGGTCAGGCTGCGGGCTCCGGCGCCAAGGCTGGTACGGTGAGCGCGGAGGCGTGCGCAAGCGGCAAGGCCTGCGGCAGCTGCTCGCTGAATGGCTCCTGCGAGGGCGGCGGCGTGGACTGGGAGGCCGCCCAGCGAGCCGCCTCGGCGCAAGACTCCGCCCAGGCCTAGCCCAGCACCGCCCCATCCGGTAACCCAGTATTCTGGGGAACCATGAGAGACTCCAACGCCACCGTCGTCGTATCCGGCACCACCAACGTCGACACCTTCGTCACTGTCCAGAACTTCCCCCAACCAGGGGAAACGACCATCGCGGAACCCGGCATAGAGGGGCTGGGCGGAAAGGGGGCCAATCAGGCGGCCGCCTGCGCACACATGGGCGTTAATACCGTGCTTCTATCTGCAGTAGGCAGCGACCCGCAAGGCGACTTGGCGCTGAAGGAGCTGCGCGAACACGGCGTGAACACCGACTACATCGTGATTAGTCGGCAGCCAACCGGGCGCGCGTTTATCATGAACGACCCGAGCGGCGAGAACATCATCATCGTCACCTCTGGTGCGAACGAGCTGGTCAGCCCCGCTCAGCAGCGCGAAACCGTCGACGACCTACGCCGCCGCGGACCCGTACCCATCGTGCTTGCGCAGGGCGAACTGACCCCCGAGCACAGCGCGGAGCTGCCGAAGCTGGTGGCGGGCTCGGACTCGCGGCTGGTGCTGAACCTCGCACCCGTAACCACACGCGACCCCGACCTGCTGGCCGCAGCCGACCCCCTGGTGCTGAACGAGGGTGAGGCCGCCGCGGTGCTCGACGCCGCCCCCGGCACGCCCATCGAGGAGCTGCTAGATCGGCTCCGCCCCATCGCTCGCTCTGTGGTTGTTACCTTGGGGCAGCGTGGTGCCATGATCTTGGAGAGTGACGCCGAACCGGTGCACATCCCCGCCGTCTACGTCGAGCGCGTCGTGGACACCACTGGTGCAGGCGATGCGTTCTGCGGCACGCTCGCGGCGGCGCTGGCGCAAGGGGAGAACCTAGTGGATGCGTGCACGTTGGGCGCGGCGGCCGGGGCGCTGGCCACGCAGAAGCGCGGCGCGGCGGGCAGCTACGCCACCGAGAACGAAATCCGTCGACTAGGAGACGCATAAATGACACAGAAGATCATCCTGGACTGCGATCCGGGGCACGACGACGCAATCGCCATGCTCCTGGCCTGGGGTAACCCTAACCTGGATCTGCTGGCGATCACGACGGTGGCGGGCAACCAGACATTGGAGAAGGTCACCAAGAACGCCCTGGCCCTGGCGCGAGTAGGCAACATCACCGGCATTCCCTTCGCCGCCGGGGCGGACCGCCCGCTGGTGGCACCACAGATTATTCCGGAGGAAATCCACGGGGATAGCGGCCTGGACGGCCCGCAGCTGCCCGCCGCCGGGGCCGAGCTGGATCCCCGCCACGCGGTGAACCTCATCGCGGACATTATCCGAGAGAACGAACCGGGGTCCGTCACCCTCGTGCCCACGGGGGCGCTGACCAACATTGCCCTGTTCGCCCGCATGCATCCCGAGCTGGTGGAGCGGGTGGGTGGCGTCACCCTGATGGGTGGCGCGCATCACGCAGGCAACATGACCCCGAGCGCCGAGTTCAACATCCTGGCAGACCCGGAGGCCGCGAAGATCGTTTTCGGCGCGGGCTGGCCGGTGACGATGGTCGGGCTGGACGTCACGCATAAGGTGCTGGCCACGCCGCAGCGGATGGCTCAGCTGGCGGAGGTCAACACGGACGTGGCGAAGTTCATCGCGGAGCTGGTGGAGTTCTTCGGAGGCGCGTACATGAAAGAGCGCCACTACCCCGGCCCGCCGATGCACGACCCGCTGGCCGTCGCGGCCGTGGCAGATCCGCAGGTCGTGCGCACAATCCTGGCGCCCATCGACGTGGAGACCAAGGGCGAATTAACGCGCGGGGCGACCGTCGTGGACCTGCGCCGCACCTGGGGTAGCCAGGATGGCGGGCAGGACCCGACGGCACTGGGCACGGCGGATGATTCTGATATTGACGCCACCACCTCCGCCACCGCAGCGGGCGCTACCGTGCACACCCGCGTGGCTGTGGACGTCGACGCCGATCGCTTCTGGAACCTGCTGGTCGACGCGCTGCAACGGATCGGGAGTACAGGATTCTAGCTAGGCGGTTCTAGTCAGGCGCGCATTCATCGCTTAAAGTTCGAGCTGCAACTACTAGAACCCCAATTGGTTTTCAATTGATGTTGAATCGGAGCCGCCCATGAACTCCAACAACCCGAACTCCGCGGCCGCATCGCCGGCCACTGCCACAGCTGCGGCAACCTCCCCGGATCCGGTCGACTCCCGTCCCGGCGGTATCGGCCTGTTGATGACGGTGCTGATCACCGCGGCCGTCGCGTTTCAGCTGAACGCCTCCATGCTCTCGCCGGTGCTGGCGACCATGGCTCGCGAGCTGAACACCGACGAGGCTGCCACGGGTCTTACCCAGACCGCCTTCTTCACCGGTGGAGCCATGTGCGGTCTGTTCCTGCCGCGTCTGTCCGACATTGTCGGCCGCCGGAAGATCCTCGTCATCATGCTGGGCGTGATGTCCCTCGGCGGCCTCATCGCCGCGCTGGCGCCGAACATTGGCGTGCTGATGGTCGCCCGCGCCATGCAGGGCATCGCCGGGCCGACGATCCCCATGACCCTGATCATCCTGCGCAGCCAGGTCAAGGAGGAGGTCCGCCTGGGCACGCTCATGGGTCTGCTCGCCGCCATCAACGGTGGCGTCGCTGGTATCGACGTGATCTTGGCCGGCTGGATGGCCGAGCAATGGGGCTTCCGCTCCGTGTTCTGGCTCATCGCAATCATGGGCATCATCGCCACCCTGGTCATTGCCTTCGGCGCTCCGGAATCCAAGCCGTCGGACAATGTGAAGATGGACTGGGCGGGCGCTGCTCTGCTGGTGGTATCGGTGCTGTGCATCACGTTGGGCGTCAATGAGGCAGGCAAGGCCGGGGCAGCGAACTGGCTTTACGTTATCGCCATGTTCATTGTCGGCGCGGTCGTCTTCCTGGCCTTCTGGAAGTACGAAAACCGCCACGACCAGCCACTGGTTGCCCCGAAGTACCTGGCCCGCCGCCACACCTGGGCGCTGCTGGCCACCACGGTGCTGACCATGACCGGCGTGTTCGCCGCAGTCAACGGCCTAGCTATCTCCCTGGCGCAGAACCCGGATGCGGGCTTCGGCCTGGAAGCCGACAAGGCCTCCTTGTGGCTGCTGACCCCGTACGCCCTCATCGGCTGGGCCGTCGGCCCCTTCGCCGGACGCTGGGCCCCGAAGGTGGGCTACGGTCGGCTGATCATCATCGCCAACCTCGCCAGCGCGGCCCTCATGCTGGCTCTGGCGTTCGTCGGCGTGCACTCCCTGCCGGTGCTGATCATCACAGTGATCCTGCTGGGCGTCACCTACGCGGGTATCGGCAACATCGTCATCAACAACCTGGGCGTGGTGAACTCCCCGAAGGATAACGAGGGCTTCCTCCCCGGCATGAACTCCGCAGCCTTCAACCTGGGCGCGGGCGTGTCCTTTGCCGTGCTGCCGGTCTTCCAGGTCGCCGGCTCCCCGCAGGGTTCTGATTCCGTCACGGGTTATGTCACCGCGTTTATCGTCGCAGCGGTGATCCTCGGCATCGCCGCGGCCGTGGCGGCGCTGATTCCGAAGCAGACTGTCGCGGAGCTCGACCGCGCCATCGTCTAACCCATCGGCGCCCAATCAGCGTCGGGCAGGTGCCCAACCCGCCCACCGCCTGGCCAGTTGTGGACGGTCAAGGTTCGCGGGGGCGGGGGCGTCAATAAGATAAAGGCCCATGGCAGCAAAACAGTCGCTATGGCACCGCATCATTAATTACCGGCCGGACTTCCTCATCGTCCTGATCGTCATCGCAGTCGTGGCGGCGATCATTGTGCCCGTGCGCGGCGAGGCGGCGGATGTCGCCAACACCATCACCAAAATCGCCATTGCGTTCCTGTTTTTCCTCTACGGTGCGCGCTTGTCACCCCAGGAGGCCCTGAAAGGCCTGATGCACTGGCGGCTGCACCTGCTGATCATGGCATTCACGTTCGTGGTCTTCCCACTGATCGGCGTGGCGATGATGCCGCTGAAAGCAGTCGTCGGAAACGAGCTCTACCTGGGCATTCTCTTCTGCACCCTCGTGCCATCGACAGTGCAATCTTCCGTCGCGTTCACCAGCATCGCGCGTGGCCACGTCGCGGCCTCGATCGTCGCGGCCAGCGTGTCTAGCCTTGTGGGAGTGCTCTTCACACCACTGCTGGTGCTGTTGCTTATGTCTTCTTCGGAAGGCTTTCATATTGACGCCACCACGTTCCTCGACATCGGAGTCCAGCTACTGCTGCCGTTTGCCATCGGCCAGCTGCTGCGCAGGTGGGTGTTCAAGTTCGCGGCCTCCAAGGCGACGAAGAAGGTGGACCAGATCTCCATCGGCCTGGTGGTGTACGTCAGCTTCTCGGAGGGCATCGTTTCCGGCGTGTGGAGTTCCGTCAACTGGCTGACGATTCTGGGACTGGTGCTAGGCTCCATCGCGCTGGTGCATCTGATGCTGGGCGTGACGAGCGTGACCTCGCGGAAGCTGGGATTCGACTATGCCGACCAGGTGGCCATCCAGTTCGCGGGCACTAAAAAGTCCCTGGCCTCGGGGCTGCCCATGGCGGCGGTGATGTTCGGCGGGGCGAGCCTGGGCATGATGATCCTGCCGCTGATGATCTTCCACCAGGTGCAGCTGGTGATCTGCTCCCTGCGTGCCAGCTCCTATGCCGCGCGCTTCCCGGAGGGTGGGAAGACCGCGGGCGCGCACACCTGGTAGGCGCACGGGCGCTAGGCGGACCGCAGGACGGCCCCGGCGCGCACTTGCGGCGCCGGGCGAGCCCGCGCCTACTGCGCCTATTCCGGCTTCTGCAGCCGCTTGACGTAACCCATGCGCGGACGGAAGCCCGCCGGGTGCTTCATCTGCGCCACCGCGTCGGCAATCACCAGGCGGAAACGCGGCTGCATTGGCGGCATCTGGGAGATCGAATACCAGCCCACCTGCGTGGACTCGTCATCGCCGATCACCGGCTCGTCGTTGAACTCGCCAGTCGCGGGGTCGGGGATCACGGTGCAGCGGACGGTGGTGTCCACGTAGCTGGTCACATCCCCATTCGGGTATTCCACAGGGCCGACCTGGCCCACACCCAGCAGCGCATCCACCTGCACGTGCAGGCCGGTTTCCTCTCGCACCTCACGGACCGCCGCCAGGTGCGGCTCCTCCCGCGGATCCACAATCCCCGTCACGGGGGTCCACTGACCATCGTCGGCGCGCTTCACCAACAGCACCTCCGGCACGGCCCAGATGGGCGCGCCCTCTGGAACGTCCCGGATGACAATGGCCGTCACGCCCGGAAGCCACAGCTCGTCGTGGCCGATTTTCTTGCGTAGTTCAACGATAAAGTCAGGGGTCGGCATGGGCGCTATTCTACGGCGCTGGAGCTATGTGCGGCGGGGGAGGGGCGTCAAAAAATAAGGTTCACCAGCACCAGATACAGCACCGTTCCCAGCAAGATCGACAACGTGGCCGAGCGGCGCCAGAGATGCAGGGCAACGGTGAAGACCAAGGCGATGGCGACGGCAGCGAAGCCACCCGGCGCGTCAGCCTGACCGGAGACGGTGTAGACGACCAGGAGGGTCATCACGCCAACGGGCATGGCCAGGCCCAGCCAGGCGACCAGGTCGGACTCGCGGAAGAAGCGCAGGGCGGCGAAAGGCAGGCCGCGCAGGGCGAGCGTGACCAGGAAGATCGAGCCGAGGATCGCCAGGGTGGGGCCAAGCTGCACGCCCTCGGGAAGGCCCGCGGCGGCCTGCAGATGTGTGGCGGGCGTGGCAAGCGCGATGGTGCCGGCGGGCATCTACTCCACCTCTCGGGAGACAGCGTTATCCGCGCCGACCTTCAAGCGCAGCGCACGGTTCAGCGGCGGGCACAGGAAGCGCACGATGAGGCTTAAGAAGTACAAGCTCATGCCGATCATCAACATGTTGTCCGGCAAGACCAGCAGGCCGACCGCCCCGCACAGCGCCGCCACAATCGGCAGGGAGAGATCCTTGAAGCTCACGAACGCCTCAATCGCCAGCACCGTGAACAAAGCAATCAGCGCGAACTCCATGCCCTGAATCTCGAAGGGCAATGCACTGCCGAACAGCGCGCCGAGCACGCCACCGCCGACCCAACCGGCCTGCAGCAGAATCTGCACCGCCATCACGCGGGCGGTCGACCACTTCGCGTCGCGCCGGGCGGCGAGGATTGCATACGTCTCGTCCGTCAGCGCATATATGCCATAAGCCCTGGCCAGCCAGCCGCGCTCCTGGGCGATGGGGTAGTTCAGGGCGTAAAAGGCGTGGCGGAAGTTCACCAGGAATCCGTACAGGGCCGCGCTCAGCGGCCCCACGCCTCCCGTGACCAACGAGACTGCCAGGAACTCCATCGAGCCCGCGTAGATGACGAAGGAGAAGATCGGCGCCCACCACCATGCGAAGCCGACCTGGGTGATCAGCAGGCCAAAGGCCAGGCCCAGCGGCACCATGCCCAAGGCCACAGGCCAGGCGTCGGCAATCCCGGCGCGCCAGTCAGCGTTTCTGCCGCGGTGGGTGCTGCTCGCGGCCACCTAGTTGCGCTCCGGGTGGCTCGCCCAGGTTGCGAACAGGTTCTTGGGGAAGGGGCTGTTCTTCATGATGTGACGCCACGTCTCCGCCGGTCGGTCCGTGAACACATCCTCTGCGGTTGCGGCCTGGAGGCCGGCGATCCCGGAATCCAGCCAGCCACGCACGTCGGCGGCGTTGAGGAAGACATAGCTGTGAAAGAGCCGCAGGCCGCGCAGCATAGAGGGGTCCGCATGGCCGACAACCTGCGCTACCTGCTCGTCCACGCTGGGCGCCTCTTCGGCGGTGCTGATCAGCATGAACTGCCCGCGCGCGCCAAAGCGGTTGGCGGGGGCTAGGGCTTCAGGGCTGCCGGAGGCGGCGGAGGCGCCCGCGGCGTCCAGCTCCAAACGGTCCGCGTCCAACAGGCCAACGGCGAGCACGACGGGTTCGTTGTCGCCGCCGATGAAGAAGACCTTCGGCTTGGTGAGCTTATCCGCCAACGAAGGCAAGTGGTTGGCGACGGCTTCGCTGCTCATGAGACCCAGGCGGACGGCCACGATGGTGGCGCCGTCGGCCTGCGCGGCGCCGGGCCCCTGGCCGTCGGCCTCCGGGTTGTCCTGCACTTCCAGCACCAATAGCGCGTCCGCGCCGGGCAACCCCGGCACGGCGAGCACGCCGGGGGAGGTGCCGAAGGCGTCGACGAACGCCTCCAGGTGTGCGGGGTCGACGTCCGTGGTGTCCAGGTAACCATCCGGATCCACAACCACTGCCGGTGCTTGGAAGATCACGTCACCGGGGTGCACGTTGAATTGGTCGTTCGTGCCGTTCTGAGTGCCGTCCGGCTGCCCTTCGGCTCCATTCGTCTGCTGTTCAGCGCTCACTTTTGCGACCCACCTCTCTGTTCGCCCCACCATTGTTTCAGCGCGGCGATGGCGTCCTCACGCTCCATCGGCCCGCGATCCAGCCGCAGCTCCTTCAAGTATGCCCAGGCCTTGCCCACATCGGGGCCGGGCTTGAGGTCCAAGATCTGCATGATCTCGTTGCCATCCAGGTCGGGGCGGACGGCGGCGAGGTCCTCCTGCTCCTGCAGCTGCTCGATACGCTTTTCCAAATTATCGTAGGTGCGCTGCAGCCTCTGGGCTTTTCGCTGATTGCGGGTGGTGCAGTCGGCGCGAACCAGAAGGTGCAACAGTGGCAGCAGCTCGCCGGCGTCGTTGACATAACGGCGTACGGCGGAATCGGTCCAAGTGGATTCGTTGTTGTCCTTTTCACCCACGCCGCGGCGGGCATCCTGGTTCTGCCCCTTGCTTTGCGTGTCCGCGTAGCCGTGGAACCGCATGTGCAGAAATACCAGCTGGCCGATGTCCTGAACGTGCTGCTTGGAGTACTTGAGCTTGCGCAGGCGACGGCGGGTGATGCGCGCGCCCACGACTTCGTGCTGGTGGAAGGTCACCGCGCCGGATTCGGTAAAAGCCCTGGTGTCGGGCTTGCCGATGTCGTGCAGCAGCGCGGCCATGCGCAGTTCCAGCGAGGGCTCCAACCCGCGCTCGGCTTCCAGGTTCACGGCGTTGCGCAGCACCTTCAGCGAGTGCCAGTACACGTCCTTGTGCTGCCGGTGCTCGTCCTGCGTGAGCTTCAGAGCTGGCAGCTCCGGCAGCACGTGGTCGGCCAGCCCGGTCTCGACCATCAGGTCCAGGCCCACCCACGGTGCCGCGCCGAGCATCAGTTTGTTCAGTTCGACGGCCACGCGCTCGACGGTGATGCGGCTGATCTGCTCGCTCATCGCCGTCATTGCTTCCTTGACTCTCTTGGTGACGCCGAACTCCAGCTGGGAGACGAATCGGCACGCGCGGAGCATGCGCAGCGGGTCGTCGTTGAAGCTGATCTCCGGGCTATCGGGGGTGTCTAGCACTCCGGTCTGGAGGTCTTCGAGGCCGTTTAGGGGGTCACGGAGCTGGTGGTTTCCGTCGGAGGAGAGCTCCAGGGCTATGGCGTTAGCGCGAAAGTCGCGGCGGATGAGGTCTCCGTCGA
The DNA here is from genome assembly GCF_022345965.1 of Corynebacterium sp. ACRQK. Lineage (GTDB taxonomy): Bacteria > Actinomycetota > Actinomycetes > Mycobacteriales > Mycobacteriaceae > Corynebacterium. Next base: position 111,947 of record NZ_JAKRMU010000006.1, on the reverse strand, counting down.
GGCTGTCGCCGAAGGAGACCTCGGGGTTGCGGGACTGGCCGTCGTATTGGTCGGCGCGGAAGGTGGTGATCTCCAGGATCTGTCCCTTGACCAGCGCGGATACGGTGCCATATTCAATGCCCGTGTCCCATACTGTCTCTGCCAGGGGCGTGACAATGTCGACGATGGTCTGCGGCCGGGCGTCCGTAGTGAAGTCCAGGTCGTGGGAGAGGCGCCCCAGCAGAGCGTCGCGTACCGACCCGCCAACGAGGTAGAGGCTGTAGCCAGCGTCGTGGAAAGCCTGGGTGAGTGGCAAAAGGTCGCGGTCGAGGGCGCGCAAGGATGTAAAGGCCTCCTGCAGCATGCCTTCAATGGTGCGCGGGCTGGCCGACGCAATGGCCGGCTGCGCCTGCCGTGCCTGCTGTGCCGTCTTGGGGGGTTGCGAAGGTTCCGAGTTTGCGGGGGAGTGGGCGGGTTTCGTCACGTTGCCAGATTCTACTAGCCCCCTTGGACGTGCCAACGGCCCCCTCATAAGCCAGTGCGGGCGCACCACCTGCAACTAGTTACACATTCAGCCACGAATTCGCTTCCGTTCAGTTCCACATTGCGCAGATAACCGGCTATCGTTATCAGAATGAGTGGAAACGACAGCACCGGAAACGGCACGCCCCGCCGCCGGCGCCGCCGTTCAAGAAGAAGGCCCCGCTCTGGCAGCGGCCAGCAGCAAGGCAACGGCCAGGGCAACAGCCAGCGCGGCCAGAGCACCCAGAACAGCTCCAACCAGGGCAAACGCAAGAGCAACCGGAACCAGTCGCACCGCAAGAAGGGCGCCAACTCCAACAGTCGCAACCGCAGCAACTCGCGCCCGCGTTCTTTCGACGAGCACTCCAGCCTGCCGATCTCCGTGGAGACCTCGGCGGGTGGCCTGGTACTTTCCGGCCTGGCGGAAGCCGTGCAGCCCAATGGCGAAGTCGACTTCTCCGCAATCTATGTGGCTCTTATCGGTCGCCTGGATCGCCGTGGCAGGCTGTTGTGGTCCATGCCGAAGGGGCACATCGAGCCAAACGAATCCCAGCACGCCACCGCCGAGCGCGAGGTGTGGGAGGAAACGGGCGTAGCCGGGGAGGTCATCGCCGACCTCGGCACCATCGACTACTGGTTCGTCTCCGAAGGCATCCGTATCCACAAAACCGTCCACCACCACCTGCTTCGCTATGTCGATGGGGACCTGAACGACGAAGACCCGGAGGTCACCGAGGTTCGCTGGCTACCCGTTAATCGCCTAATCGAGCACCTGGCCTACGCCGACGAGCGGCGCCTTGCTCGCCAAGCCTTCGATAACCTCGCTGACCTGGCGCGTGCAGAGGCCGACGCTGGCCGTGCCACGCCACGCTAAGGAGCGCTAACGGATTGCCAGCCCAGGCTGTTAGAACTATTGGCGACTAACAACTACTAATTACTTACGTAAGCATGTAATCGTGCACAAAGGTGAGCGCAATGTCTAGATTCCCCCACGCCTGCACGGCGTTTGGTGTTTCTGTCGCGCTCTGTGGCCTTTTCGCCCTGCCCGTGGCCCCGGTGGTTGCTGACCCTATTAAAGACGTCCCCTCGGCCTCCACCACTCAAAACTCCGCCCAGGGGCGGGCCGCGGACCCCACCGACCCCTCTGCTCATGAGGATTCCAACTGGGCCAACCCGCTGGCTCGCGCGACGGATCCGCAGCAAGACGTGGACTTAGAGATCATCGGCATCGGCACCAGCTCCAGCGTTCATGCCGCCGCCGGCCAGACCTACACTCTGCGCATCCACAATGATCGCTCACATGCGCTCAGCAACCTTTCGATCACTTTGTTCTATCGCTCGGCCACCACTGCCGCGGAGGTGCGCGTCGCGCAGCTTGCTAACCAGGGCGAATACTCCCTCAGTAGCCAACCTCTGCAGCTCGACGGCACACTCGGGCCAGGTGAGACGCGCGAGGTCACGGTCACTCTTCCTGCGGCCGGTATCTCCATCGACTCTTCTCATGACGCCCCCTCACCCCAACCGCTAAACCTTCCGCCCAATGCTTTTGAGGAACCCGGCGCTTATCCCCTGTTGTTTAGCCTGAGCGGTCAGGACACGAACCCGGAAGACCCAGGGCAGGGGAGCGCGCAGTACCTGGCGGTGGCGCGAACAACGCTGAGCGTGGGGGCGTCCACAAGAAAGGAAGACCAACCCAGCACCCCAGTGACGGTCGTGTATCCGCTGGCGGGGCAGACGTACATGGCGGCGGGGCAGACGGGCGACGCGCCGAAGCGGCGGCCCGCGTTTGTGACGAAGGACGTGCTGGCGGCCGAGGTCGGCAAGGGCGGCAGGCTGCGGGGGCTGCTGGATGCGTACCGCGAGGCGGAGTCGACCAAGCTGAAGCAGGCGACGTGCATCGCCATCGACCCGGAACTACTGGATACAGTAAACCGCCTGGCCGAGGGCTATTACGTGGGCGAGCGCGCGCCTGACCCGGTGGAGGAGCCGCAGCGGCTGCGCGACTCTTGGGACGAGATCCTGGGTGGCAAGGAGGTAGACGCCCAGCACATGCCCGGCAACGCGGATGCGAAGAAATGGATCGCTGACCTGCGGGAAGTCGTACAGAGCAACTGCTCGGTGGCGTTGCCGTACGCCGGAGCAGATATCAATGGGCTTTCGCAGGTGGATTCCGACTGGCTCCGCGTGCGCGCGCTAGGCACGGGTACCGAGGTGATTCAGCGGATCCTGGGCGTGGTGCCGACGCAAAACGTGGTGATCCCGGACTCCGGCTACGTCTCCCCCGAGGCGCAGCAGGTGCTGGCGGCGGGAATCAGCAAAACTCCGGAGGGTGTGGAGCCGGTAGAGACCGACGAATCACGCCGGTTTGAGCAGACTGTGCAGGGTAAACCGGCAATTCCGCAGGCCGGGCACGTCACCGCGCTGGTGGCGGAGAACACGGTAAATATCGAACAGCCCGCGGCCGCACCCGAACAAGATCCCGGCGACGCAGGTCCAGATAGCATCGACCGCGCCAACCCCACCGACGAGGCATGGAACCAACGTCTGGTGAACCTCCCCGGCGCGCAGACCGACAGTGCGAAGACCACCGCCACCGCACTAACGTACTCCGCGGACCTCGGCACGGTACTCAAGGCCACTGGCGAGCACCCGGAGATTGCCGCGTACTCCAACCCTGACCTGCGCTTTAACCTCGCCGACGATAGCGCTGTCGCCCGCCTGGCCAGCGCGCAAGCAGTGCTGAACCTGGAGCTCGACTCCGGCCGCCCGACCCTCGCCGTACCGCCCGCCGCGTGGTCCGTGAACAAGACCCAGGCCAGCAGCTTCCTGCAGACCATTAGCCAGCACCTGGACGATCACTCGGCCACTCCCGCCCCGCTGCCGGAAGCCGTGCAGCCCCGCGACATCGAGCTGGCGGATGTGAGCTCCGGCAGCACCACGGTGCCTTACACCGACCCCGGTGCGTACTCCTCGCCTTACCTCGGAACGGTGGCGGATGCCGCCCGCAAGCTGCGGGAGCTTACGTTGTTTATGCAGAATGATTCCACCATTGCGCTGACCCGCGAGGGCTTCACCAGCCCCCTGTTTTCCGATCTTCTGCGTGGCCTTTCCACCTACCGCAAGCGCGAGCGCGACCACGTGGACGTCCTGCGTGAGCAACTCGGCACCAATCTCGCCCGCGTGGGGCAGGTCACCTCCCAGCTGCGCCGCTCCATCAGCCTGCTGCCGCCGGGCAATGTCTTTACCCGCACGTCGGATTCCTCGCCGTTGCTGGTTGTTGCGCGCAATGGACTGCCCCTGCCGGTGACAGCCAAGGTTGGTTATTCTTCTGACGCCGACACGGATGTCACCGTCCACGTGGATTCCACGGCCTCGCCGACGATCCCGGCTAAGGGCTCCATCACCTGGTCACTAACCACCGATATTGCGGACACGTCCGAGCAGGTCAACCTATCTTTGTGGCTGGCGACCAACAGTCAGGAAGGCAAGGGAGATCTGGAAGACGGAACCCGCATTTCGGATCCGGTGGAGCTGCGTGTGCAGTCCGTGCCGGGGCTGTCCTCCCGCGGGGTGACCATCATCGCCGTGCTGCTGCTGGGCATCGGCGCGGCGGGCAAGATGCTGTGGGATCGCCGGAGCGGGCTTGCTACTAAGCGCAGTACAGCCACTGCGCTGCGACCCGCCCCGCGCCCGCAGGAGGGCGATCAAAACTAGACACGCCCGGGGCTCCGTTAGGGAATGCACGATTGTTGCATAAAGATGGAGTAGTGACTTCTGAGCAAGAGAGGGAAGACCAACCGGCTAAGCCCTCGGCCGGACAGCGCGGACGTTTCCGTGCGACCCAGCCGCCGGCGCTAGCGCCGAAGAAAGACCGCACGAAGGCTGGGGCGCCGACGGGTGGAGACGGGGCGTCACAAAACAGCCCGACCCAGAGCAATGGTGACCAGCACGACGGTGCCCACAACGGCAACGGCACTGCCGTAGCGGCAACCGCGGGTACCGCGACCGCTGCCAGTGCTGCCACCGCGACCGCAACCGACGAGCCGACCGATAGCGACGGTAACGGCGCCAGCAATGGCAACACAGACAACCAGAACCAGAAGCAGAGCGACGAGCAGATCGTCCGCGCCGGCGGCTCCATGGCCATCGCCACCCTGATCAGCCGCATCACGGGATTCCTGCGCACGGTGTTCATCGCCTCCGCGCTGGGCGGTGCGGTGGCCAGTGCCTTCAACACGGCCAACACGCTGCCGAACCTGGTGACTGAGCTGGTGCTCGGTGCCGTGCTGACCTCCCTGGTGGTGCCCGTGCTGGTGCGCGCCGAGAAGGAGGACGCGGACCGCGGCGAGGCGTTTATACGAAGACTTTTGACGCTCACGTTCTCGCTTACCCTGGTCATCACCCTGGTCTCCGTGGCATGCGCGCCGCTGCTGGTGCGCATGAGCCTGGATTCCGAGGGCCACGTGAACATCGGCATGTCCACGGCATTCGCCTACCTGGTGCTGCCGCAGATCATGTTCTACGCCATGTTTGCCGTGTTCATGGCGATTTTGAACACCAAGGGAGTATTCAAACCCGGCGCGTGGGCGCCTGTGGCCAACAACGTGGTCACGCTCGCCGTGCTGGGGCTGTACATGTTCCTGCCGCGGGATACCAAACTGCAGCCCACGGACAATGTGACCATCACCGACCCGCACGTGCTGCTGCTGGGCCTGGGCACCACCGCGGGCGTGGTCATGCAGGCGCTGATCATGGTGCCCTTCCTACGCAAGGCTGGCATTAACCTGCGCCCGCTGTGGGGGATTGACGAGCGCCTGAAGTCCTTCGGCGGCATGGCCATCGCCATCGTCGTGTACGTGGCCATCTCCCAGGTCGGTTGGCTGCTGAATAACCGCATCGCCTCCGACACCTGGGAGGTCGCACCGACCATCTACATGCAGGCTTGGCAGCTGCTGCAAATGCCTTATGGCGTGATCGGCGTGACGCTGCTTACGGCCGTCATGCCCCGTCTTTCCCGGAATGCCGCGGAGGGCGACGACAAGGCCGTGGTGCGCGACCTGACCGTCGCCTCGAAGCTGACGATGCTGGCCATGGTGCCGATCATCGTCTTCTTCACCTGCTTTGGCACATTGATCTCCGCCGCGCTGTTCGCCTACAAGGAGTTCTCCCTGGATGATGCGAACGTGCTGGGCTGGACCATCAGCTTCTCCGCGTTCACCCTGATTCCCTACGCCCTGGTGCTGCTGCACCTGCGCGTGTTCTACGCCCGCGAGGAAGTCTGGACCCCCACCTTCATCATCGCGGGAATTACCGCGACGAAGCTGACCTTCGCCTACATCGCCCCGCAGATCGCCACCGAGCCACGCCTGGTCGTGGTGCTGCTGGGTGCGGCCAATGGCCTGGGCTTTATGGCCGGCGCGATCATCGGCGACCGTCTATTGCGGCGCTCGCTGGGGGACCTGCAGTTCCGCAAGGTAACGAAGACCGTGCTGTGGGCGCTGGGTTCCTCGCTGATCGGTGCGCTGGTCGCCTGGCGCGTGGATGTGCTGCTGACGCACTTCGCCTTCCCGGCGCTCACCAACCCCTGGTTCGTCATCCGCCTGCTCATCGCCGGCGTGCTGTTCCTGGGTGTGACCGGGCTGATCCTGGTGCGCGCCCCGCTGCCGGAGATCCAAACCCTGGTGGGTGCCCTGTCGCGCATCCCGGGTATGTCGCGGGTTCTTCCTTCCCGACGCCCACTCCCCAGCGACGAGCAACCCAGCGAAGTGGACCAGCCCCGTCGCCTGTCGGCCCAGGAGTTGGCCGCCCGGGAGGCCATTGCTCTGGACCACATGATGGCCGGCGTGGCGCTGCCGCCACTGGCGGCTGGCCGGGTGCGCGGTCCACGCTTGGTACCGGGCGCTCCACTGCTGGAGGGCCGCTACCGTCTGCTCGCCGACCACGGCGGTTGGTCTGCCGCCCGGTTCTGGCAGGGTCGCGAGCTGGCCACCGGCGACATTGTGGCTCTGACCATCATGGATCCGGTGGCTTATGCCCGCTCGCAGGTCGCCCCCGGCGTATCCGTGCCTGTCAACGGCGTGGAAGTGGCACGCGCGAAGGACGAGATGCTGCGCCTATCCGCGAAGCTTAAGCAGTTCAACGTGCCGGGTATGGCACAGGTTAACCGTGTAATCGACTATGGCAACCTGGTGGTCATTGTTTCCCGCTGGGTACAGGGTTCCCCGCTGACCACCGTGGCGGAAAGCCAACCAGAGCCGCTGGCGGCGGCCTTCGCCGTGTCCTCCCTGGCCGACGCTGCCGCGCAGGCCGAGGACAGTGGCACCTCACTGGGCTTGGATCACCGCGACCGCGTGCGCATCGGCACCGATGGCGCGGCCGTGCTGGCCTTCCCGGGTGTGCTACCGAACGATGACACGGCACAGGATGCCCACGGCGTGGCCGTTGCGCTGCGCCTGTTGCTGGAGCACGTCCCCTACGAGGAGGTGCCGGAGGACCTCACCCGCATCTACAAGAAGATCCACGAGCTCGACGGCGAGAAGGTGGGTCCGGAGGACCTGCGCAAGGTAGCAAAGGATCTGCGAGAGCTAAAGGCAGGTGACCTGGCGATCGAGGAGGATCAAACCCCGGACCCAAGCGCGCAATCCGGCTTCGGAGCCCGCGGCAACCGCCCGGTGGGCATGGCAGCCGCCGCGGCTATCGCTTTCGTCTCCGTGTTGGTTGTCGCCGCGCTAGTAGCGGCGGTGATCAGCGTGGTCGGCGGCGACCGGAAGGATTCGCCACTGTCCACCGATTCGCTGCGCCAGGGTGCGCAAGCCGTCCGTGGCGTGGATCCGGCGGAGGTCCCTCTGGGCCGGCCCCTCGAGTGGCTGCCCGCCGATGTGAACTGGCCGCTGGACCGCCCAGATCTGGCGCGTCTTATCACCGACGGCGACCCCGAGACGTTCTGGCAGTCCAACCCGGCATCAGTGCAGCTAGGTGGCCAGCCTGGCACCACGAAGCCCGGAATTGGTCTTTTGATGACACTGCCAGAAGGCACCGCCCTGTCGCAGGTTCAGCTGCGCGGCCTGACCCGGGGAACCACCCTGGAGCTGCGCCTGGCGCAGGCCGACGCCAACGGAAAGCTGACATCTCTGGACCAGACAACGCTTCTTAAGACCATGCATGCGGACTCCGCCGACGCGACCGTGAACCTGGCTGGCATGGGCGCGGACACCGCAGACACCACTGGCGACTCCAGCTGGGGTGTCGACCGCGAAGACTCCTCCGCCGCGCCGGGCGAAAATGCAGGCGAGGGCGACAGCGAAGGCGCAGCGGGAAGCAACAAGGGCCGTGAAAAGGGCAAATACGATACCGATAAGGTCAGCGCCGCCAAGGGCAACCGCCTGCTGATCTGGATCACCGGCCTGCCGCTGCCGAAGTCCGCCACGTTGGCTGAGGTTACCGCCGCCGGCAACTGGCTGGACCAGACCAGCGACGAAAATGCCGGTGGGGATACCTCCGGCACCGACAACTCGGACGTCAGCGAGGGCAACACGGAAGAGGGCTCTCGCCCCGCACGTCCCGTACAGCCGGTCGAATAGACCGCCAGCCTATAGCGCATCACGGCGCCTGCCTCAACTGTGAAGTTCACAATGAGGCAGGCGCCGTTCCCAGTTATCCACAGGCCAGGAACTTCAAACCCACAATCTGCCCGCCGATGAATAAAGTGTTGGGCACGGGGGGCGGCATGGCTCCCGAAGACACACAAGGGGGAAGATGATGCTGGGGGCGTCACAAAGATCAAAGAGCAACACACTGCCAGCGCAACAAACCGACCACGAGCTGCTGCGCGGCCACAACGAGGGGCAACCCGGTGCTTTTCGCGAACTAATCGACCGGCACCAGCGCACGCTGTGGTGGGCGGTTCGACGCGTGAACGTGCCCGAGGCTCACCAAATGGACGTTTACCAGGAAGGTTTGCTGCGTGTGCACCGCTTCGCCGCGCGTTTCAACGGGGAACGCTCCGCCAGCGTGAGCACTTGGATGGCCACCATCATGCGCAACGCAGCACTTTCATACATGCGGCGCTACAGCCGCGAGGCACAGCCGGGGCGCGAGGATTTCAACGAGCGTACGCGGACTTTGCCCGCGCGGGGGATGAGGGAGGAGGCCACCGTCGCCCGGTTGGATGTGCACCGTAGCCTGCGACAACTCTCGCCCGAAATGCGTGACGTGATGGTGCTGACGGAAATCCGAGGACTAAGTGAGGCCTCAGTCGCAGAGCAACTGGGGGTTCCCGTTGGCACCGTGAAATCGCGGAAGAATCGGGCGAAACGGATGATATACAAGCACCTCGGCGGGGCAGAGGAATACGGAATGGCTGTGGCCGGTTAGACTGAAGTGAACAACATCTTCGACCTCAAAGGATAGATATGCATCAGCCATTCCTGCAGGCCAGCGGTATTCTCAGCAATGATTCGAAGGGTGCCGCGGACGCGGATAACGCCAGCGCTACCAGCGCAGACGGCGCTGCAAACGCAGAGGCAGGCAAGGTTCATGACGTCATCATCATCGGCTCCGGGCCGGCCGGCTATACCGCCGCCGTGTACGCAGCGCGCGCAGAGCTGAACCCGGTGGTTTTCGAGGGCGTGGAGTACGGCGGCCTGCTGATGCAGACCACCGAGGTGGAGAACTTCCCGGGCTTTCAGAAGGGCATTATGGGCCCGGATCTTATGGAAGAGATGCGCGCCCAGGCCGAGCGTTTCGGCGCTGACCTGCGCCAGGAGGATGTGGAGAAGGTCGACCTGACCGGCGAGATCAAGAAGGTGTGGGCCTATGGCGAGGAGTACCAGGCCCGCGCCGTGATCCTGGCTACCGGCGCCGCCCCGCGCTACCTGCACGTTCCTGGCGAGCAGGAGATGCTGGGCCGCGGCGTATCCGCCTGTGCGACCTGCGATGGCTTCTTCTTCAAGGGCAAGCAGATCGCCGTGGTCGGCGGCGGCGATTCCGCAATGGAGGAGGCCGACTTCCTGACGAAGTTCGGCGAGACCGTCACCCTCATTCACCGTCGTGACGAGTTTCGCGCCTCCAAGATCATGGAAGAGCGCGCCCGTAACAACCCGAAGATCAAGTTCCTGACCAACGCGAAGGTCGTGGAGGTCAAGGGTGATAAGTCCGTGGAGACGCTGGTGGTGGAGGATACCCAGACCGGCGAGCAGCAGGACGTTGCGATGGATGCCATGTTCGTAGCCATTGGTCACGACCCGCGCACCACCGTCTTCAAGGGCCAGGTGGAGCTGCAGGAAAACGGTTATGTGAAGGTCGACGAGCCCTCCACCCGCACTAGCCTGCCAGGCGTGTTCGCCGCCGGTGACCTGGTGGATTCCCACTATCAGCAGGCCATCACCGCAGCTGGTTCCGGCTGCCGTGCCGCCCTGGACGCCGAGGCTTACCTCGCCACCCTGTAACAGATCGGGCACGTTCGGTCACCGTTAGGTAACTATGGCCGGTCGGACATAGGATATCTACACGTTGAAGGGTAACCTCCAACTTAAAGAAAAGCGCCCCCACCCAGGAGGTTTGTCGCCACTATGTCCGACATCGTGAACGTCACCCAGTCCAGCTTCAAATCCGAGGTCGTCGAGGCCACCCAGCCCGTTCTTGTCGACTTTTGGGCCGAATGGTGCCGCCCTTGTCTAGCTATGACGCCCATTCTCGACGAGCTGGCGGCGGAGTTCGATGGCAAAGCGAAGATCGCCAAGGTGAACGTCGATGAGGAGCGCATGCTGGGTGCCATGTTCCAGGTCATGTCCATTCCCGCCCTCATGGTTTTCAAGGACGGGGAAAAGGTCGCGGAATTCACCGGCGCCCAGGATCGGGACACGCTGCGATCTGCAATTGAGGCACAGCTTTAGAACAACTGATGCAACACGCCTGACCTGCAAGTAAAGCAGATCGGCGGATTTGTCCCTAGAATTGCATCTATGGCTCGCCACTGTTGGCGAAAGATCTCAAATGTGATTTGGCTCACAGTGGCCATAGTGGCTTCAATGCCGCGAAAGTTTGAAGAATTGGAGTGTTGAACCCAGTGGATCGTTTGCTTCTCCAGGTCGGCGACCGCAGCCCGCGCGTCGCCGAGGTCCGCGGCACCTTGGCGCGTCTCGGGCTGCTGGAAGGGTATGAAGGCGACGCGACCGGCAGCAAGTCGCAGCGCTGGACCAGCGAGGAAGAAGTTTTCGACGAGGCTCTGGCGGAGGCGCTGAAGGCGTTTCAGCAGCAGCGTGGCATTATTGCCGACGGCACCATCACTCCCGGCACATTGCGTGCGCTGCGTGAGGCCTCCTACACCCTGGGTGCACGTGTGCTCTCGCTCCAGGGCAACCAGTTCGTCGGCGACGACGTGGCGCAGCTGCAGACTCAGTTGCACGATCTGGGTTTCTACACCAGCCGTGTCGACGGCCATTTCGGGCCGCGTACACACTCCGCGGTAGTGAACTACCAGCTGAACTACGGGCTGAATAACGACGGAGTTGTCGGCCCAGATACTCTGCGCGCACTGTCTTACCTGGGGCGGAGGATTACCGGCGGTTCACCCCAATCAATTCGAGAGAAGGAACAGATTCGCTCTGCCGGACCGCAGCTAACAGGCAAGCGCGTGGTGATTGACCCGGGTCTCGGTGGCTCGAACAAGGGATATATCGTTAGCGGCCCCTTCGGGCAGATTTCGGAGGAGGAGATCCTGTGGGACCTGGCCGGCAGGGTAGAAGGCCGTATGATCGCGGCGGGGATGGAAACTATTCTTTCGCGCCCCCGGTCTGCCAACCCCACTAACCAAGATCGCGCGAACATTGCCAATGCCTTCGGCGCAGACGTCATGATTAGCCTGCGTGCCGACATTTACCCAAACGAGAAGGCCAACGGCGCAGCAACCTTCTACTTTGGCTCGCTGACGGGCTACTCGTCGATGGTGGGCGAGAAGCTCTCCGGCTTTATTCAGCGCGAGATTGTAGCCCGCACGCCGCTGCAGAACTGCTTTAACCACGGTCAGACGTGGGACATTCTGCGCCTGACCAGCATGCCGACGGTGCAGGTCGTGCCCGGTTACCTGACGAGCCCGAAGGACGTGGAGATCCTCACTGATCCCGCTATGCGCGATACCATCGCCGAGGCCATCGTAGTGGCCGTGAAGCGCCTATATCTGCTGGACAAGGACGTCCACGCTACTGGCACCTTCAGCTTTGTGGAGCTCCTACAGGAAGAGCTTCCGAACAAGTAGATTCTGCTCCGGACTGGGGGTGGCCACCCGGCCGGGCGTTACTGATGCTTTCGACGTCTGGTTTCCACCAATAACGGTGGGGAGCTTCTCCGGTCCGTTCACCTGTGCGTGATCCTCTTCAGCAAAGTCTCCAAAGAGGCTATGAGGCCCGTCGATCTCAAAGCGATAGCGTGGGAATTGTCGGTGGTGTTTAACCACCTTGAAACCTTCCGCCTCGAGAATGTCCTCGGAGAGCATCGGAGCGCTATCCAAAACGTCCGCGTTGCCCCCGTGGGTTTCCGCGGCGGTCTTCCACCCCCGATAGGACTCCGGAACATACTTGAGCGGTTTGAGCGCGCTGTATCCGCTTTCTTCTTTTTTTGTCTCGTCCCGCACCTTCTGCCACGAAGGCTCGTTGAACCGCCGTGCAAACTCCTCGTCAAAGTCCTCGACTCGTGCGAAGGCCTCCACTGCCTTTACACCACGCCGGTGTGCCTCAGTAAGCACCGTATCTATGAGCTGATGCTCCAGGTATAGGCCCATGTACGGCACCGCCACGTGTACCGTACTCAGCAGAATTGCGTCAGGTGAGATCGGGGCAGTAGGAAGGTTTGCGATACCCTGCATGTAGCGCGCGGGAGCAAAAAAGACCGTCGCCGCGGGAACCGGGCGGGTACCCGCATCACCGGTGCCAACAAAGGCTGTGTAGCCGCAGATACCCCATTCCAAGAGGACGTTCTGCAGCCATACCTGCTTATCGAACACTGGGTCTTTGGGTAAAACACTTTGGCTTTCGTAGTCCGGTGGAAGAGCCCAGAAGGTCGATGCCGCTGCGCTAGGCTCTAGATCCACGGAACACTGAGGGGTAATGGCCTTAATTTGTACTTCCACAGTGCTCCTTTCTGTTCGTTGAAGACATCCAGGAGCCCCTGAAGGTAGCGAGTCTGGAATGGGCAATCCACAGAGTTCGGTTGGCTTCTACGAGAATCCTATAGGGGACCAATCATTCTCGTGGCAAAATCGCCAGTTTATTGCTACACAAAACCCCGATGTTTCACGTGAAACATCGGGGTTCCCAAAAGAAGGGACAGAGATCAAAAGTGGTTATCCACCCGGCGATTCGCGGCACGGCCCGGATGAGTGGGCTTTTCATCAGCGTAACCCGCGGCCACTACCAGTGCGATTGAACGGTCATCGCGTCCTTCAAGACCAATAGCCTTCTTGACGCCTTCTTCGTTCCAGCCGGTGGTGGGAGAGGTGGCAAGACCCTGTTCCTGGGCTGCAAGTAGCAAGAATCCAGCAACTAGCATGGCATCCCGAATGCCGATTTCGCGTAGCTTCTCCGCCGATGCAGAGCCATTGAAATCACGAACCTTCTCCTTAAGCTCTGGCCCCAGCACGTCTTGGGCGTCGTCTGGAAGCTCCTCAGAGCGACCAACAACAACAAATACCACCGGCGCATCTAGGAATTGCTGTTGCCCCGAAGCATCGAAGATGGCCTGCTTGACGTCTTGATCTTGCACAACAACCAGGTCACGCATCTGCGCATTAAACGCACTTGGGGCTTCGAGAGCGTTTTGAACCACACGGTCCAGCACATCTGCGGGAATCGCCTGATCGGTGAACCTGCGTGTTGCACGACGAAAAGTAATAGCTTCGGTCACGGTCAGAGTCATAAAAATGTGCTCCTTTGATCAGGTTCGGTATCGTCTCTTTTGGCTTGATCTTCGTTAGCCTAAGCGTTCTAGTGCTTCTTAAAATTCAACAGTTCGATGATTCTGTCGAAATCCTCAGGGCCACCAAACTCAACGACAATCTTGCCCTTTTTCTTCCCCATTTGGACACTTACTTTCGTCTCCAGCGCATCGGAGGCGTTGTCTACCCAATTGGATACCTCCTCCGGGAGTTGTTGGGGCTTGCGCCCACTAGGCTTTGTGCCATTTGCTGCCGTATCCCCTCGGTTTAGAAGAGTCACCGCTTCCTCGGTGGCGCGCACACTCAATCCCTCGCTAACAACACGGGTAGCCAGCTTCTCCTGCTCGTCTGCGCCGCTTTTCAATCCGAGGAGGGCACGAGCGTGACCTGCGCTGAGCACTCCCGCTCCGACGCGCCGCTGGACGGAAACCGGCAATTGGAGCAAACGGATCATATTGGTGATCAGCGGGCGAGAACGCCCAATCTTCTTCGCCAACTGTTCCTGAGTTACGCCAAACTCTTCCATCAGCTGCTGGTAGGCAGCCGCTTCCTCCAGCGGGTTCAATTGGACGCGGTGAATGTTCTCCAACAGCGCGTCCCGGAGCATCTCATCGTCGGCAGTTTCCCGGACAATAGCGGGAATTACTTCAAACCCGGCTCGCTTTGCCGCTCGGAGGCGGCGCTCACCCATGATGAGTTCATAGGTAGACCCCTCATCCGGAGCCTTACGAACCACGATTGGCTGCATGAGTCCGAACTCCTTGATGGAGTGGACGAGCTCTTGCAGAGCCTCTTCGTCGAATACTTCGCGCGGCTGCTTAGCATTTGTACGAATAGCGTCGAGGGCTAGCTCTTGGTAGGTCGCCCCGAAATTCTCATCGGATGTTTCACGTGAAACATTGGACACGTTCGCTGTCGACGAACGATCCTCAGTGACTTCACCAGCCAAACCGCCAGTCCGGTGGGTACCCGAAACTGTAACGTCACTGTGACGTTTCGGCTCCATACCTGGGTTACCCTCCCTGGCGTTTCCCGTTCGTTCAATTGTCGATATATCAGAGTCGGTTCGACCAGCTTCCGAGTCTGCGGACCTCGTTTGAGCGTCGACAGTCGATTCGCCTGACTGGCCATCCGTCCCGCCGGTACGCGAACGCGCGTCGGTGTCGGAACCTCTTGTGTCAGCACCATTACCTGAGCCGCTACCCAGAACTATGTCGGCTGCTCCATCCCCTAGAGAAGGGCGAGAAGGACCGGTAGGAATAAGGGAGGCAAGACCTCGGCCTAGGCCACCTCGGCGGGCATTACCTACGGCGCTAGGGGAAGGCATCTGCGGCTTTCGAGAGCCGTTACTAGATTTGGTCGCGTCTAGAGCGCGACCGGCGTCCGACGGTAGGCTTTTTCCAGAACTCTGGGGCATCCTCGCGCCCGCCGGCTTCTTCTTCGGCAACGAACTCTCCTGATTCTGCGGTGTTTTAGGCACAACGTGTGCGTTCCCGTTCCTATCCGCAGCCTTCAGAACGTTATCTTTGTTGAGGCTTAAGTCTTTCTTCGACAATTTGGGTTGTTTTTTATTGCGTTTCCCCACTATTACTCACCCTGATTATGTAGTTCTGGGGCAATCCCGATGGGCGCCGTTTCCGAAGTGGGGAGATAGTCGCCACGCTGAGCAAATTCCTTTGCTGCGTCGTAGTAGGCAAGCGCGCCAGGAGCGCCACCGTCGTACTGCAACACTGTCATGTTGTAACTCGGAGCCTCGGATACTTTCACGTTGCGGGGAATATGGTTATCCAACACCACGGATCCGAAGTGAGTTCGAACATCATCGCTGACATTCTGAGAAAGCCTAGTACGACCATCATACATCGTTAGTAGCACGCCCGAAATATGAAGGTTCTGGTTCAAGCTTTCACGAATCATAGCGATGTTATCGATCAACTGGCTCACGCCCTCGAGGGCATAATACTCGCACTGAATTGGAATGAGTACCTCATCCACGGCCGTCATCGCGTTGATCGTCAACAGTCCGAGCGATGGGGGACAGTCAATAAAGACGTAATCAAACCCGTGCTCTTCGATCCACTCGTCCCTTATGGCGGAGGAGAGTCGGTACTCTCGACGGACTTCGTTAACCAAACTGATCTCGGCTCCAGCGAGATCGATGGTCGCTGGAACACAGAAGATGTTCTCGTTCTCCTCGTTGCCCTGCATCACTTGATTGACAGACATCTCATTCAGAAGAACTTCATAGGAAGATGGTGTACCTGCATGATGCACCGCGTTAAGCGCCGTCGATGCATTTCCCTGCGGGTCCAAGTCAATAACAAGCACCTTCATACCCAGAAGGGAGAGTGACCACGCCAGGTTAACGGTAGACGTTGTCTTACCTACACCCCCTTTCTGGTTGGCAATGGTGATCTTCCTGCACTTCTCCGGCCGGGGCAGCTTGTTCCGGTTGGGGTTCTTCAAGCGCGCGGCCTGCTGGGCAGCTCGCCCGATGGGTGTTTCATCCATGTCGAAAGTCGACATCTATGTCCAATCCTGAAGTCAAAAGAGATGTTTCACGTGAAACATCGAGGTGTATGTAAAGGATAGATCAGCCTCGGAGAGGCCTCAATGAGAGTCCTACTTGATACGCGGAATGGTGATTACGTGTGTAGGTTCCGCCACCTTAGACTCGCCAACCAACTGGATGCTTCCATCACCACCTCCGGCTTTAGCGATCTCCTTAGCGTCTCGCCGAAGTTCTTCGGCGACAGAACCTCCCTTGAGAGCCTTCATAGCCCCACCGACGCGTACTAGGGGGAGTGACCAACGCGTAAGCTTACCCAACGGTGCCACAGCCCGAGACGTAGCCACATCCGCACCACCCAAAGACGTAACCACATTGGGCTCCTCGGCGCGGCCTCGAACAACCTCACAACCCAGACCAAGCCGATTGTTGATCTCAAACAGGAAGTTATACCGCCGCAGGAGAGGTTCCAGTAGCTGCACCTTTAGATCCGGCCGCGCAATGGCCAGCGGAATACCCGGCAGGCCGGCACCGGTACCGATATCAACAACACGGGAGCCCTCATCTACAACCTCCCCAAGTACAGCGGAATTAAGAATGTGGCGCTCCCAGATACGCGGAACCTCGCGGGGTCCTAGCAAACCCCGCTCAATACCGGCAGTCGCCAAGAACTCCGCGTACTCCTGAGCCAGCGACAGACGATCGCCGAAAGCCTCTATCGCAGCCGCTGGTGGTTCACCAAGTTCCGGATTTTGAATGTTCTCGTCGTCTCGATTTCCCATCAAGGCACTCCTTCAGCAGTGGGAGGTAGGGGCGATGTTTCACGTGAAACATTCGGCTTCTCTTACTCAGCCCATTCTATAGCCCGTGGGTCGCAAAGCATCACCGGAGTCTAGTGCCGGAAAGCTACGTGATCGGCGCTGCCGAAAAAAGAACCGCCACCATAACGGTGACGGTTCGAGGAGCAACAAAGTGCCGCACTCTTGGCTAGTGCTGGCGCTATGAACTACTTCCGCTTCTTACCCTTCTTCTTGGGGTTATCGGGACGCGCACCAACCTTCGGGGCAGAGGTGCGCTTGGAAGCGGCGATAGCTTCCTTCTCGGCCGCCTCCTCAGCATCCATCTTCTTGTAGAGGAAGTACTGCTGCAGGTAGGACCAAGTCATGTTGGTAGCCATGTACAGGGAAAGACCAACCTGCCACGCGAAGCCGCCCATCAAGTACAGAACAGGCATGACCCACAGCATCAGCTTCTGCATCATGTCCATCTGCATCTGTGACTGCATCGCCTTAGGATCATTAGCCTTGATCGGGTTCTCCGCGCGACGCTTGGCAGCTCGGTCCATGGACATGCGAGCAGAGAAGTGCATCAGCACGGAAGCGAGCAACATCAGCGGCACGACGACCAGGATGATGTTGGTTCGGGTGAAGTCAACTATGCCGTCCTCAGAGAATGCACGGTAGTTGTTCGGGTCCATGGAAATAAAGCCGGAAAGGGGAGTACCGAAGATACGAGCGTCCAGGAAGGACTGAACCTCGTCCACACCGAAGAAGTAGTTCGGCGTATTACGAGTCTCCTCAACCGTCATTCCCAGCTGACCCACACCGGTGCCCGTTCGGTTGAAGGAACGGAGCACGTGGAACAGACCCAGGAAGATTGGCATCTGCACCAGCATTGGCAGGCAGGAAGCCAGCGGGTTAACGCCCATCTCCTTCTGCAGCTTGCGCATCTCGATCGCCAGGGTCTGGCGGTCGTTCTTGTACTTGCGCTGCAGCTCCTGCATCTTTGGCTGCATTTCTTGCATCTTGCGGCTGGAACGCAGCTGATTGGCCATCGGCTTCACCAAGAGAATACGAATGGTGAACACGAGGAACATGATTGCCAGCGCCCAAGTGATGCCCGAATCTGGGCTCAGGACGTAGCTAAACAGCTTATGCCAGAACCACAAAACGCCGGACACTGGATAATAAATAAAATCCATGGCGACTCGAGGTTTCTCCTGAAGTTGATCTTTTAAGTCCCGTAGGGCCGGCGCCACCGGATAGCTGGCGTCCAACAAAGGAACACAGCTAGCGATGCCGCCTGCCCCACGAGCGCAGGGGACGACGAGGTGGGACTGGGTCCCAACCTCCCGGATGCCATGGCCCACAGCGGGCCAAACGACCCAACGCGAGAAGCGACCCCTTAATCAGACCGTGACGGCCTATAGCGGTTAAGGCGTAGTTGCTGCACGTAGGATCAAAACGGCATGTTGGCCCCATTTTAAGGGGTGACACATAACTTTGGTAACCAAGGATCAATCGGCGAGCCATTCGGGCCCCAATCCCCAGTCGACCATCACTACCGGGCCGACCATTGCGACCGTCACTGTTGGCGGTCGTATCACTTTTGGGGGAGGGCTCGCTAGTGGGGGAGGGCTCGTCGGATGCAGCTGCGCACATCGACGACCACCTCCTCGAAACTTGCGGTGGCACTCTTAGGCAACGCGCGGAGCACTACCGTGGTGCCAGAAGGGAAGTCCAGGCTACCTTCCTCCAACACGGCACGGAAGGCATGACGAAGCTTCCGCGAGGTATTGTGCCTGGTCACGGCGTTGCCGACCGCCTTGGAAACCACGAGCCCCAAACGCGGACCTGCAGTCGCCCCCTCCTGCAGCGGCAGAGGGAGCTCTTCGGCCCGACCGCCGCCCACCAAAACATGAGCCACCACAGTGAGGCTACCCTTCTTCCGACCCTTACGTATCGTCTGCCCGAACAAGGCGGTCGACCGAAGCCGGTGCTGGGGAGCTAGCACTGTGGTGGCTCTTTCCTATTTATTGACGCCCCTACGACAATCCACCCCAAGAATATTGGGGTGGAGCGAACGTCTATGCCTAATTTAGGCGGTCAGGGACTTGCGGCCCTTGTTGCGGCGTGCGGAAACGATGGCACGGCCGGCGCGGGTACGCATGCGGGTGCGGAAACCGTGCACGCGTGCACGACGACGGTTGTTGGGCTGGAAAGTACGCTTGCCCTTGGCCACGGTACTTCACTCCTTAACTTTCGCTAGCAGCGGACGAGCCACCTGCAGCCACAACAGACACCCAGTCCCTACGAGGGCTGGGATCAACGCTTAAGCCAGCGGCGCGCCCACAAATTCAAGTGGACAATTGCACCGGCACAGTCCGAGCGGACTTTAGAGCCGGTACCGGAGGCACCCGATAGACAGCGTGGTGACCTGCTGTCGTATGTGGGTTGCCATAGACGAGTCAAGGATACGTGCTGTGACGGAAGTTATCCAAATTTTAGAGAGACACCACGTTAACCTTCGCGACAGGTGCCACCTTAGTAGGCATTAAACCGCCACGTAAGCACACAATTTTGCTGGTTGAGTTGGGGTGTGAACAAAGGCCAATAAGGGTGGAAACGGTCTACGTCAAATATCGTTAGGCCTTGTGGAAAACTACTCCACCCCCAAACACTAAACCTATACTTTACACCTTATACATGCAGGTCAAGAGCATTCTCACACCTGAACTAGAGTTATCCACAAGAGCGCTGTACCTTGGGGATAACATGTGCAAAGAAGATATCCACAGGTGTGTATAACTGTGTGGAAACGCAGGATAGGCCACGTTTCGCACTGTGTACTTAGCCGTGAACAACTGCAAAACAGCGCAACCTGCTAAAGCACCCGAGGTTTAACCCCCGTTAACTTTTCGGCCACCCCCGACCAACCCTGGAGCCCCATGAGCAACTCGAACTTCTCCATCGAGGAACACTTCCCGGACATGTGGGATGCCATCATGCACGATTGGCTCGTCGATAGCTCATCGACTAATCCCGACCCAGACCTACCGGTGATCTCTCCCAAGCAGCGCTCGCTGCTTCGAAAAGTCAGACCAGTCGGGCTCATGGGGCGCATCGTGGTGCTGGAAACCCCGAACAAATGGACCAAGGAATCGATCGAGAAAGACCTGATCGACCCCATCAAGCACGTCCTCAAGACACGGTTGGATCTCTCCGTCAGCCTTGCTATCACCAGCACCAACGGGGAGCCCGAGGATCGCGCCGAGACAACGAACGACAGTCAATCTGATGCTGACTCTGCCGGCAATACCCACGAAGGGACGTCACAAACAGAGTCGGTGGCAACCGCAGACAACCTTTCGATGTCGCAGGTAGAGGAACTGGTCAACAAGGCCGAGCAGAGGGACGGCGTGGCGCAGGCTGGGGTTAGCGCTACTGCTGAAACTGCCGAGGAAGCGGCGCGGCAGCGGGAGCATGACGCCGACGAACTCGCCGGGCAATACGCAGCGTCGGAGAACCGTATCGACCCGAACCCATCTCCGACGCCCACGCGCTGGACGAACAAGGAGACCGCGCACCGTCCGGCCCCGCGGCACGCACCTTCGCCGCAGCCATCTTCGAGTTTCAACGATGGACTCGACGGCGAGTCGCTGCTGAACAAGAACTACACGTTCGAAAATTTCGTGGTTGGTTCCTCGAATAACTTCGCCGCCGCGGCATGTCGAGCTGTGGCCGAGGCGCCGGCGAAGGCCTATAACCCCCTGTTTATCTGGGGCGAATCGGGCCTGGGCAAAACACACCTGCTTCATGCCATCGGGCATTACGCCAAAGAACTGCAGCCGAATATGCGGGTGAAGTATGTGAGTTCGGAGGAGCTGACGAACGACTTCATTAACTCGATCGCTAACGACACTCGCGAATCCTTCAAGCGGCGTTACCGCAACCTGGACATGCTAATCGTGGATGATATTCAGTTCCTGCAGAACAAGGAGTCCACGCAGGAGGAATTCTTCCACACGTTTAACGCCCTGCATCAGGCGAATAAGCAGATCGTCTTGAGTTCCGACCGGCCTCCCCGGCAACTGACCACCCTGGAAGACCGCCTGCGTACGCGCTTCGAGGGCGGCCTAATTACGGACGTGCAAACCCCGGACCTGGAAACGCGCATCGCGATTCTGACGAAGAAGGCCGAATCCGACAATGTGCAGTTGCCGGAGGACGTGAAGGTGCTGATTGCCAGTCGCTACGAGAAGTCCATCCGCGAGCTCGACGGTGCGTTGATCCGCGTGACGGCCTACTGCGCTCTAAGCCACGAACCTTTAACGGTAGAGACGGCCGAGATTGCGCTTCGCGACATTTCGCCGGCGGACCAGGACGTGGAGATCGTGCCGCAGCACGTCATCGAGGTAGTAGCGAACTACTTCAACCTGACCACGGACGAGCTGGTGGGGAAGGGTAGGGCCAAGAAGTTTGTGCAGGCCCGGCAGATCGCCATGTATCTGTGTCGCGAGTTGACGGATCTATCCCTGCCGAAGCTGGGAAGTGCATTCGGCGGCCGCGACCACACCACGGTGATGTACGCGGAGCGGCGCGTGCGGGAATCCCTGTCGGAGAACAAGAAAGTCTTCGATCAGGTGCAGGAACTAACACAAAAGATCAAGTCCCATGCCCGGGATTAGCTCCGCCGACCACTAGCACCACCCCCGGCGACAGTGGGAGGCGTGAGTTTCCCACAGTTTTCCCCAGATTCGACGAGTTATCCCCAGGCTCGCTGTGGATAACTCACGAGGGTCTGACCTTTACTAGACCGGGATTCGACTGAGTTATCCACAATTCCACAGGGTTTTCCACAAGTGTAATTTCAAACTTGTAATTCAAGGGGTAGCGGTTTTGGCGGTCTCCGGATACGCCACGAAGGATGAAAAGTTAGCTGCGTCACAAAACAGCACCCCGTCCCCTGGGGAAAACTGCGCCTAAACTGGGTAAACAGCAGTGGACAAGGTGTGTACAACTTACGACCCGCCGAAGTTATCCACAGTCAAGAACTCTTATTCACAACTTGTCCACCGAATCATCAACACGCGAACCCACGGTGCGACGTGCATCGATTAGGGTTTGTGCACAGGATCCACAACACCTACTACGACTGCTATCTCTCTAAATAAAAGGGAATAAACAGAAATAGAGCTTGTGGGTTAATCTTGATCAGACGAACCACGAGAGCGACGAGAGCACGGAAGTTAGATTGAGCATGGATAGCCAAACAGTGAGTTTCATTGTTCCCAAGGATGACTTCGCATCCGCACTCGGTTGGGTAGCCCGCTCCCTGCCTAGCAAGCCGACCCAGCCCATCCTGCGCGGCGTGATGATAATTGCTGACGACGAAGGGCTGGAACTTTCTGGATTCGACCGCGAGGTCTCCACTCGCGTGCGCATCAATGCCGAGGTTAACGAGCCCGGCAAGATCCTCGTAGCCGGCAAGCTGGCCTCCGATATCGTCGGTTCTCTGCCGAATAAACCGATCAACATCGAGTTCGACGGCACTACTGTGACTCTCAAGACTGGCAAGTCCAAGTTCGAATTGCCCGCAATGACTATCGAGGATTACCCGGTTCTGCCGGAGCTTCCCGAGGTCACTGGCACTATCGACCCGAACCTCTTTGCAGAATCCATCTCACAGGTAGCGGTGGCGGCGGGCCGCGACGACACCCTGCCGATGCTCACCGGCGTGCACGTTGAAATCGACGGCGAGAATGTCATTATGGTCGCCACCGACCGCTTCCGTCTGGCCGTTCGCAGCTTCCAGTGGAACCCGGCACAGGCCGACGCGCAAGCGAAGCTACTGATCCCGGCCCGCACCCTGGCTGATACCGCGCGTTCCATGGATCCGAATAACACCGATCCCATTGAAATCGCAGTGGGTAGCGGCGAGGATATCGGCGCTGATGGTCTGCTGGGCATTTCCACCGAGTCGCGGCACACTACCACGCGCCTGCTCGACGCAGAATTCCCGAAGTTCCGCCCACTATTGCCGAAGACGCACACTGCCTTGGCCAGCGTGGAGATCGCCCCGCTGCAGGAGGCCATCAAGCGCGTCTCCATCGTCGCCGAGCGGAACTCCCAGATCCGGATGGATTTCAAGGACAACACCGTAACCCTTTCCGCAGGTGGCAGCGATGTCGGTTCGGCTACGGAAACCCTGGATTGCGCTTTCGCCGGCGAACCGCTGGTCATTGCGTTTAACCCCAGCTACCTGAAGGAAGGCTTGGCAGCCATCCACACCCCGCGCGTGGTTTTCGGCTTCACCATGGCTTCTCGTCCCGCAATCTTGCTGCCGGATCCGGGCGAGCTACCTGAGGCAGATGCAGAGGGTAACTTCGCAACCCCGGAAACGGACTTCACCTACCTGCTGATGCCCGTGCGCCTGCCGGGTTAAGCCGGACTAAGCCAGGGTAGATTTCTAGGTTTATTTCTAGCTAGCCGTGTATGTCTCCAATCTTCGTCTGAGTAACTACAGGTCGTGGGAGGAACTCGACCTGCAGCTCAGCCCTGGCATTACGATCTTCTCCGGCCCTAACGGCCACGGGAAAACCAACATTGTCGAGGCACTCGGTTACCTTGCCCACCTAAGCTCGCACCGCGTCAACACCGATGCTGCCCTGGTGCGGCGTGGGGAGGACATCGCCAACATCTCCGCCACCGCCGTAAACAATGGCCGCGAGCTCACCGCTCACCTGGCCATCCGTGCCCGCGGCTCGAATCGCGCGCACATTAACCGTGCTGCCATGAACTCCCAGCGGGATCTGCTGGGGGTTGTGCGAACCACGCTGTTCTCTCCGGAGGATTTGGCGCTTATCCGCGGTGAGCCCGAACAGCGCCGCCATTTTCTCGACACAATCATGATTGCCCGCTATCCGCGCCTAGCTGCGGTGAAGGCAGATTACGACAAAGCTCTGCGCCAGCGGAACGCTCTGCTGCGCCAGTCGGCTTTCGCGTTGCGGCTCGTCGTTGGCGCCCCGAAGGGGGCCAGCCATAACCTTTCGGAGGACATCAAGGCTGATGCGGAATCCGCCCTGGCCACCCTTGACGTGTGGGATAGCCAGCTGGCCGCGCTGGGCGGGCAGATCATGTCCGCGCGGGTGCAGATCGTCCACGACCTCGCCCCGCACCTGCAGCAGACATATCAATCGCTGGCCCCTCAATCGCGCCCCGCGCACATGTCTTACACGTCCACCATTGATGCGGAACTCGCTGACTCGGGCATTCACCTAGGCGTGAGTGAACCGGATCAGCCCACGGCATTGCTGAGCCCGGAAATCGCCGAGGCCACGCTGCTGCAGGCTTTCGCCACCAAGCGCCCCCAGGAGGTCGAGCGTGGCACCACGCTGCTGGGCCCGCACCGCGACGACGTGAACTTGATTCTCGGCCACCAGCCAGCCAAGGGTTACGCCTCGCACGGCGAATCTTGGTCCTTTGCTCTCTCGCTGCGTTTGGCCGCGTTCTTTATGCAGCGTGGGGACGGGGTCGAGCCCGTCGTGATCCTCGACGATGTTTTCGCGGAGCTCGATTCTTCTCGACGCCACCACCTCGTCGACCTCATCTCCAGCGCCGAGCAGGTCCTCATCACCGCTGCGGTGGATGAGGACATTCCAGAGGCCCTGCGAGATGTGGCGAAGATCTACACTATTGATGAACTCAAGACTCCCGCTGCTAATGTCCTGGCTGATACTCCAGCAAATGCTCCAACTATTGCCACGGAAGAGGCAGCAGCAAGCGCGGCGGAACGCAGTGTGAAGGATGGCGAGGCCGATGGCAACTGACCCGGTAGCCCAAGCCCTCGCTGCCATGAAGAAGGCCGGTGGTTCCCCGCAGGCTGAGTTGCCGCTGGTGGCGTCACCAAAAAAGAACAAGAAGGCCACGTACCGCAAGGCGACCAGGTACAAGACCCGCATGGATGGGCGGCTGGATCGCAGTTACCGGGAGCCGAAGCGTTTCGGTGCGCTCATCGGGCGTGAGATCAAGCGGCAGGGTTGGCAGCAGCGGGTAACCGTCGCGCGGATCATGAACGCCTGGCCGGAGCTGGTGGGTGACAAAATCGCCGAACACACCCGCCCGGTGCGCTATGAGGAAGAAGCACAGATCCTGGTGATCGAGTGTGATTCCACCCCGTGGACCACTCAGCTGCGCTACATGCAGACCGTGATCCTGCAGGCCATAGCCAAGCGTGCCGGCGAGGACGTGGTGGCCCAATTGCGGATCGAGGGTCCCAACATCCGGCGGCCGAAATACGGCAAGCTGCGCGTGCAAGGACGCGGGCCGCGAGACGACTTCGGATGATCTAAACACGGCTCAAATAGCTCAAACGGCCTGTCCAATGGCACCTTTAGGCCCGCGACGCGCTAGAATGGGGTGGTTATTTACGCGCGAGAAAAGGAGTTTGACCCACCGTGGCTGAACCACAGAAGCAGAGCGACTACGGCGCGAGTTCAATTACGATCCTCGAGGGCCTGGAGGCCGTTCGCAAACGCCCCGGTATGTACATCGGTTCCACCGGCGAGCGCGGCCTGCACCACCTGGTGTGGGAAGTTGTGGACAACTCGGTTGACGAAGCCATGGCGGGATATGCCAAGGAAGTCAGCGTAACGCTGCTGGCCGACGGTGGCGTGGAGGTCATCGACGACGGCCGTGGTATCCCAGTGGAGGATCACCCGACCGGCCCGCCGACCGTGCAGGTTGTTATGACGCAGCTGCACGCGGGCGGCAAGTTCGACTCGGACTCCTATGCCGTTTCCGGTGGTCTGCACGGTGTGGGTATCTCGGTGGTCAACGCCCTGTCCACCCGCATGGAGACTGAGATTAAGCGCGACGGGTACCTGTGGCGTCAAAACTTCAACCAGGCTGTGCCCGAGGAGCTGCAGCAGGTGAAGAAGGCCCGTGGCTCTGGCACGAAGCAGTGCTTCTGGCCGGACCCGGAGATCTTTGAGACCGTCGAGTTTAATTTCGATACCGTGGCCAAGCGCCTGCAGGAGATGGCCTTCCTGAACAAGGGCCTGACCATCAAGCTCGTCGACGAACGCGAGCACCTTGAGGACGATGAAGAGCTGGAGACCGCAGCGGAGGATGCGGCCGCACCGAAGTCCGCCGAGGAAAAGGCTGCAGAGGCGGAGAAGAAGAAGGGTCCGCGCACCCGTGTCTTCCACTACCCGGAGGGCCTGAAGGACTACGTTGCCTACATCAACCGCAAGCGCACCGCGATTCACCCGACCATCATCTCTTTTGACGTGGCCGAGGAGGACCACGAGGTAGAGGTTGCGCTGCAGTGGAACAGCGGCTTTAGCCAGTCCGTCCACACCTTCGCCAACACCATCAACACAATCGAAGGTGGTACGCACGAGGAGGGCTTCCGCGCGGCGCTGACCTCCCTGATGAACCGCTACGCCCGCGATCACAAGCTACTGAAGGCCAAGGACCCGAAACTCAGCGGTGACGACGTGCGCGAAGGCCTCGCAGCAGTCATCTCCGTGCGCGTCGGCGACCCACAGTTCGAGGGCCAGACGAAGACTAAGCTCGGCAACACCGAGATCAAGGGTTTCGTGCAGAGGGCCGTGAACGAGCATCTGGCTGATTGGCTGGATGCCAACCCGGCGGAAGCGAAAGCCATTGTGGACAAGGCGGTGGCTTCCGCCCACGCTCGCGACGCTGCCCGCAAGGCCCGCGACATGGTGCGCCGCAAGTCCGCTTCCGACATCGGTGGCCTGCCAGGCAAGCTAGCCGATTGCCGTTCCCGCGATCCGAAGCTCAGCGAGCTGTACATCGTGGAGGGCGATTCCGCAGGTGGCTCCGCGAAATCCGGTCGCGATTCCATGTACCAGGCCATCCTGCCGCTGCGCGGCAAGATCCTGAACGTGGAGAAGGCACGCATGGATAAGGTGCTGAAGAACAACGAGGTTCAGGCCATCATCACAGCCCTGGGCACCGGAATCCACGACGAGTTCGACATAAAGAAGCTGCGCTATCACAAGATCGTGCTGATGGCCGACGCCGACGTGGATGGCCAACACATTGCCACGCTGCTGCTGACCCTGCTGTTCCGCTTCATGCGTCCGCTGGTGGAGGAGGGCTACGTGTACCTGGCCCAGCCGCCGCTGTACAAGCTGAAATGGGCCAAGGGCGAGCCGGGCTTTGCCTTCAGCGACCGCGACCGTGACGAGCAGCTCGAGGAAGGCCTGGCGCAGGGCCGGAAGATCAACAAGGACGACGGCATCCAGCGCTACAAGGGTCTGGGTGAGATGAACGCCAAGGAGCTGTGGGAAACCACCATGGACCCGACGGTGCGCACCCTGCGTCGCGTGGACCTGGAGGATGCCGCGGCCGCCGACGAGATCTTCAGCGTGCTGATGGGCGACGATGTTGTGGCCCGCCGCAGCTTCATTACCAAAAACGCGCGCGACGTGCGCTTCCTTGATGTTTAATCGAGTGTTGTGAGCGATTCGAAACACCAAGCGAAAACCACTCGTACCCAGCCGCGCCGGGAGCCGGTCCTGCTGCCGGTTGAGATGGTCGACGGCACCACGTCGCAGGTTCGCCTGTTTCTGCCCGGCACGGCGAGGGTGGGGGAGGAAGGTACTGACGCCACCGCCTCCGGCAGTACTGCGAATCCAGCGAACAGCCCAGCGGATGCCGCGTGGGATCGTGCGCGCCCCCTGATCGTGGTCTGGCCGGGCTTCGGAATGGGTGCTCGCTATTACGACCCGATCGCCTGGGAGCTGGCCGACCGTGGATACCCGGTGGTTACCGGCGAGTTGCGTGGGCAGGGTAGTTCCACGGCCGTAGCCACCCGCAAGCACCAATGGGGTTACCACCACCTGGCCTCTGAGGATTATCCGCGAACGATCCGGGCGGCGAAGGAGGTGCTGGGCGTCAATAAAAATCACCCCACGTTAATGCTTTGCCATTCGATGGGCGGACAGATCGGTGCGCTCTTCCTGGCGCGTCCCGAGGCTGCAGAGTTAGGCATTCGCGGGATGATGGGAGTGGGTTCCGGCACCCCGTACTACAAGGGGTTTGAAGGTAAGCAGCGTACGCGGTTGCGCTTCGGTACCTACCAGATCATGCTGAATATCCTGCTTTTTGGATACCAGCCCGCGGGCGTGCTGGATTTGGCGGGTTATGGGCGCCAATCGGGCACGCAGCTGCGTGAGTGGTTCCGTTATGGGCAAACAAACCGCCTGCACAAGCTGGCGGACCAGGACATGGACTACGAAGAGGCGAAGAAGTCCGTGCGCACCCCGGTGCTGCTGACACGCTGTGCGAACGACGAGGACTGTCCGATTGCGTCCGCGGAAAACCTCGCGGCGGAGTTGCCGGCCGAGGTGACTCGGGTGGAGCAGTTCGATTCGCAGCTGGGGCACAACCGCTGGGCGCGGGAGCCGCAGATGGTTTCTGATCGACTGGAGCAGTTCTGGAAGGAGATTGTGGATTAGCTAGAGCTGGGCAGCCCATGTAATAGCTCGGGCAGGCAGCAGTAGAGGCCAAAAACCCGCGCCCCTTCGGACGGTGAAGGGACGCGGGTTTTTCCGGGTTTCAAGCTATAGGCAAGCTTCGCTTTACGCTATTGAACTGTGGGTTATGCCTGGCGGCGAGCGAACATCATCCAAGCGCCAGCGACCACGGAGATCAGAGCCAGGCCAGCCAGGATGGAGATCTCCGGCTTAACGCCGGTGTTAGCCAGCTGAACGTTGCGCTCTGCCGGTGCCTCAGCGTCTGCAGCCGGAGCCTCTGCGACCGGTGCCTCAGCCGCGTCCTCTGCCGGAGCCTCTTCGTCGGCAGCCGCTGCCTCCGCCTCGTCCTCAGCCGGACCCACTTCGTCGGCAGCCGGTGCCTCAGCCTCTTCCTCTGCCGGAGCCTCAGGCTTGCCCTCGCCCTCAGCCGGAGCCTCAGGCTTGCCCTCGCCCTCAGCCGGAGCCTCAGCCTCGTCCTCGGCCTTGTCGCCGGCGTTGCCCAGGACTGCACCCAGAACACCCAGGCCAACGATGGAGCCACCGATGCCAGCAGCGATCTTGTCTTCCTTGCTCATGTTGGAGGAGCCGGCCGGCTCGTTCTCGTCGTCAGCGCCTGGCTGGTCCTCGCCTTCACCTGGCTGCTCCTCGCCTTCACCTGGCTGCTCCTCGCCTTCACCTGGCTGCTCTTCGCAAGCGCCTGGCAGCTCTTCGCAAGCGCCTGGCAGCTCTTCGCAAGCGCCGTAGTCTCCCTCGGCCGGAGCTGGGTAGCCCCCCTTTACCTGAGCGTTAGCAACCGGGGTCAGCAGGGCTGCGGAAGCCAGAACGGTAGCAGCGGCGGTAGCGGTGATCTTCTTGGACAGCTTCATGTCAATCTCCTGTTTTTTGTGGAAAGCCAAACAGTTTGGCTTCTGGGTGAAACGTCGGACATTTTTAGGGTAGCTCCTGGCCTCGGGTTCTTCAGCGCTAGAAATTACAAAAACTCCTGCCCAGGCGTATTTCCGAGGAATTCTTTCTAAACTGACTGATCAGCGCGAGACTGCACATTTGCGCAACTTTTCACACCAGCCACTTTGATTTACCCCCACTATGGGGGTAACAGGCGTATTAACAATTCATTTATAAGTTCCAAATCAGTTCAAGCCGTAGAGACGATCTTGTTTCGAATTCACCTAACGGGGCGGGAAAGGTGGCGTCACAAAGCCTCCAAAGCGCAGGAAACCCACAACAAGGGGGTAGAATGGATAGGTCTGAAGGCTAAACAGAAAGGCTTCTCAAAACAGTGAGCGACGACAACAACGGTAGCGACAACCTCTTCGATCGAGTCACACCGATCGATCTGCAGGAGGAAATGAAGTCCAGCTACATCGATTACGCCATGAGCGTGATCGTCGGACGCGCCCTGCCCGAAGTCCGTGACGGTCTGAAGCCCGTGCACCGACGCATCCTCTACGCGATGTTCGACAACGGCTACCGCCCCGAGCGCAGCTACGTGAAGTCCGCGAAGCCCGTCGCCGACACGATGGGTAACTACCACCCGCACGGCGATAGCGCGATCTACGACACCCTCGTGCGCCTGGCCCAGCCGTGGTCCATGCGCTATCCGCTAGTCGACGGCCAGGGCAACTTCGGTTCCCGTGGTAACGACGGCGCGGCCGCCATGCGTTACACCGAGTGCCGTATGACGCCCCTGGCGATGGAGATGGTGCGCGACATCCGCGAGAACACCGTCGAGTTCCAGCCCAACTACGACGGCAAGACCACCGAGCCGACAGTGCTGCCGTCCCGCGTGCCGAACCTGCTGATGAACGGCTCCGGCGGCATTGCCGTGGGCATGGCCACTAACATCCCGCCGCACAACCTGAACGAGCTGGCGGAAGCCATTTACTGGCTGCTCGACAACCCGGATGCTGAGGAGGCCGACGCGCTGGAGGCCTGCATGGAGCGGGTGAAGGGACCGGACTTCCCGACGGCCGGTCTGATCGTCGGCGACAAGGGTATCCAGGACACCTACCGCACCGGCCGTGGCTCCATCCGCATGCGTGGCGTGACCAGCATCGAGGAAGAGGGCAACCGCCAGGTCATCATCATCACCGAGCTGCCCTACCAGGTGAACCCGGACAACCTGGTGGCCTCGATCGCGGAGCAGATCCGTGACGGCAAGATCGCCGGCATCTCCAAGATCGACGATGAGTCCTCCGACCGCGTGGGCATGCGCATCGTCATCACTCTGAAGCGCGACGCTGTGCCGCGCGTGGTGCTGAACAACCTGTACAAGCACTCCCAGCTGCAGACCAGCTTCGGCTCCAACATGCTGTCCATCGTGGACGGCGTGCCGCGTACCCTGCGCCTGGACCAGATACTGCGCCACTACGTGGACCACCAGATCGACGTGATCGTGCGCCGCACCCAGTTCCGCCTAGACGAGGCCGAGAAGCGCGCCCACATCCTGCGTGGCCTGGTGAAGGCTCTGGACATGCTGGACGAGGTCATCGCCCTGATCCGTCGCTCCCCGACGGTGGACGAGGCCCGCACCGGCCTGATCGACCTGCTGGATGTCGACGAGGTGCAGGCCGACCACATTCTGGCTATGCAGCTACGCCGCCTGGCCGCGATGGAGCGCCAGAAGATCATTGACGAGCTGGCGGAGCTGGAGGAGACCATCGCCGACCTGAAGGCGATCCTGGAATCCCCGCAGCGCCAGCGCGACATCGTCCGCACCGAGCTGGCCGAGATCGTGGATAAGTACGGCGACGAGCGCCGCACGCAGATCATCGCCGCTTCCGGCGACGTGTCCGAGGAAGACCTGATTGCCCGCGAGAACGTGGTTGTGACCATCACTTCCACCGGCTACGCGAAGCGCACGAAGGTGGATAGCTACCGTAGCCAGCGCCGCGGCGGCAAGGGCGTGCGCGGTGCCGAGTTGAAGCAGGACGACGTGGTACGCCACTTCTTCGTCTGCTCGACGCACGACACGATCCTGTTCTTCACCAACTTCGGCCGCGTGTATCGCCTGCGCGCCTTCGAGCTGCCGGAGGCCACCCGTACAGCCCGTGGCCAGCACGTGGCTAACCTGCTGGAGTTCCAGCCGGGCGAGCAGATCGCCCAGGTCATCCAGATCCAGTCCTACGAGGATGCCCCGTACCTGGTGCTGGCTACCGCACATGGCCGGGTGAAGAAGTCCCGCCTGACGGATTACGATACGGCCCGTTCCGGTGGATTGATCGCCATCAACTTGAACGAGGGCGATCGCCTGGTTGGTGCGCAGCTGTGCACCGCCGAGGACGATCTGCTGCTGGTTTCCGAAGAAGGTCAGGCCATGCGCTTCACCGCTGACGATGAGACGCTGCGCCCGATGGGCCGCGCTACCGCCGGTGTGAAGGGCATGCGCTTCCGCGAGGAGGACCAGCTGCTGGCGCTGACGGTCGTGGCTGAGGATTCTTCCCTGTTCGTGGCTACCTCTGGTGGCTACGGCAAGCGCACGCCGATGGAGGAGTACCCGACGAAGGGCCGTGGCGGCCTGGGCGTGGTTGCGTTTAAGTATGACAAGAAGCGCGGCAAGCTGATCGGTGCGCTGACGGTCAACGATGATGACGAGATCCTGGCTATGACCTCCAACGGCGGCGTGATTCGCACCGAGGTCAGCCAGATCCGCCACAGCGGTCGTGCGACCATGGGCGTGCGCCTGGTGGACCTGGCCAAGGGCAATGAGCTGGTTGCCGTGGATCGCAACGTGGAGGAAGAGGCAGAGGAGTCTGCCGAGGCCACCGTGAAGGCGGAGACGGATTCCGAATAGGCCGGGTAACCCCCGGGCAGCCCAGGTAGGCCTGCAGGGTAAGCCTTGAACCGAAGTAGCCTGGCGGTCGATACCGCTAGGCTACTGTCGTAAAGGCACAAAAGAGCACAACCGAGCACGAACGAGTACTGAAGAGTACGAACAAGTACGGAGATGCGATGACGCACAAAACGCCCCCGCCGAACGCGAAGAACGCGAAGAAGGCCAAGAACGCGAAGGCAACGGCGGAGAACGCTAAGAACGCTCCGGCGGAGCAGGCCAAGGCGCCGGTGCAGGATCAGGCTGCGGCGAAGAACCAGACCACCGCGAAAACTGGTGATAAGGCCGCCGAGGAAACCGGGCAGAAGGCTACCGCGAACGCCGACCAGAAAGCGCCGGAGACCAACGCGGCTGCCCAGCCTGCCCAGCCCGCTCAGGGTTCCCAGCCGGCTAGCTCGAGCCAGCCTGCTCAGTCCGCCCAGCGCGACAACAAGCCCAAGAAGCCCAACAATCCGGCTAAGCGCGGCGTGCAGCGCACAATCACGTACATCGAGCCGATCAGTGCCCTGAAGATGGCGCTCATCTTCAACCTGGCGCTGTTTGCGGTGTGGTTTGTGGCTATGGCGCTGATCTACATTGTCCTCGGCGCTGCGGGCACGTGGGACCGTCTGGATTCGTTGATTGGTGACCTGACGGATTCCTCTGGCATGTCCGCCGGCATGTACTTCGGTGGTGTTGTGGCCATTGGTCTTTTCGAGGTCGTGCTCTTCACCCTTCTGGCGCCCGTTGCCGCGCTGATCTACAACGCCTCGTCGAGCATTCTGGGCGGTCTGCGCATCCAGCTGGATCGCTAGTTCTCTTGTTCTTTTTGACGCCCACTTTCCAGCTATAAAAACCGCTACTGACCAGGCGATTTGGTGATTGGCTGGATTGGTGGGTAATGTTTCTACTCGTTCGAGGGTCTATAGCTCAGGCGGTTAGAGCGCTTCGCTGATAACGAAGAGGTCGGAGGTTCAAGTCCTCCTAGGCCCACCAATCGAACACTCTTCGCTAGAGATAAAAGCGTCTGATATAGTTTCGGAAGCTTGGTTCGATAGTCAAGGGGCATTAGCTCAATTGGTAGAGCATCTGCTTTGCAAGCAGAAGGTCAGGAGTTCGATTCTCCTATGCTCCACAACTAAAACGCTGGTCAGGGCTTTGCCGGGAACATTCCTAGAAAGGCCCTGACTGTTTTGTTTCACACTGGTTTCACACGAGGATTCTTCTACGCCGCGTTCTTGCGTATGAGGGAGTCGATTTCAGTCCCCACTCGGTCTAGATCTGAGTCAAAGAGATCCGCGTAGGTGTCCCAGTGTCATCTTGGCATTGGTGTGTCCCAGCATGCGCTGTACTGCTTTTTCATTGGCTGCTGCTTGGATGGCGATGCTTGCTGCAGTGTGTCGGAGGTCGTGAATGGTGAGAAGCGGGAAGGTTGGCTCGTTCCATCGAATGTCCGTATAAGCCAATACTCTAATGACGGTGACCGTCGGGCATGGCACGTGGCCTGCGGGACCGGGCCAAGTGAGCATGAAGCGCTCATGGCTTTTGTCCCGCCGGTACAATACTGAACATCCGCACTCGGCGTTGGGCTATCTCAGCCCGGGCAGGTATGCGGAGAATTGGAAGAAAAAGCAGCAGGCAGTCGCTGAAGCCTACTGAACCTAATTCTCAGGCCACCCCAGCATGGGTACCAAACCTCGGATGATAGCGATTAAGAATTTGGTACATAGCCGGTGTTGAGGTGTTCAAGCTGAATATATGCAGGCAGGAAACCAGTAACGGGATGGTACCCAGCCGCCGTGACCCATGTTGAAACGTCGGTTATTTGGTTAGCATCGATAACCTCGCACGTGACATGTGGACCGATAGAGTTTTCGGCAAAAACCTTATTCACTGCGAAGGACAATTCCTGATTGACGGCCACTCTGTCTGTGTATTCAGACTCGAACGCGACCGCCACCCTAATCAGATGCCTCCCACTGGCAGACGTTTTTCTAGCATGAGCTACCCCGATCCATGACAGGCCTTTAGTGCAACAGTGGCGCAGAGCTCGGCGAACGGCGGCGAGCGCGAGTGCCTGATTTGTGGCAGCTATTGATCGTGCCCCTAAAGCACGGGGCCATAACACGGGGAGTTCCAGCGACGTGGTCTGTGGGGGTGCAGCGTTGGGAGAGGAGGTGCTGACGCCGGCCTCTTTCGGCGGATCGAACCACAGTAACTCAATCGGGAAGTCCGTAAAGGAATCGATGCCCAGGTCACCGAGAACATCACACACGTCATGTGCCACAGTGCCGAGTGGCGCCTGCGCATCGACCTCAACTGTCAATAGTGGTTGATGAATGGAGCTTTCCACAGCGGAGATGCAATTGGCACGCACGCCAAGCACGGAACACACTGAACTTGCGGTGCTGCCGGACGCGAGACCCCAAGTGCTGAGAGATTCCCAGATCAGCGCCGGTGTTACAGCTGCGACGAGACAATCAGGATCAGTCATCGCCTTTTCCTGTTGTAACTTAGAAACAAGTTCCGAGGATGCGAGATAGCCGCCGCGGTGAATTGCACGATCGACGATGCTTGTTCCTGGGATGAAGCTGCGTACCCGGATGATGCCGCTATCTGGGAGTCGACGAATACTGAGCGAAGTCCGTTGGGGAGGTTCCCTCAGTGCGTCATCGGCTGTGCGGACGCCGCTGTCACCCAACACCTGCGTTAAGGATTGGACAGGGAGAAGATCGGTGCTGAGCGGGATTCGGTACAGAATGATTGGTGTTTCTTCAGCATCCGGTTCACGGACGGTGCTAGGGAACGCCTGGTGGAAAATGATGTTGTGGAATACCGACTCGCAATGAACGTCACTTCCACATGCGCTAGCGAAGGCCTGTGCCCGGTCAACGATGTGCCTCAACACAGATTCTGTGAAAAGAGGATCATCTTCCTGAACGTGCAGGGTGATCACCGGAGCGGTGGTTGCAGAGTCATCATTAACTTTAAACGCCACACTGTAGGCGAGGCGGCCACAACCAAGCACTTCCTGGGTGTTTAGAGAATCCGAACGAAGATCCTTTACATACTTCCGAGTAAGTTCCCGTACCACCGCGCTCGTGAAGTATTCACGAACAGCAAGAGCTAGCAGCCCTAATGACTCGGCCATATTCCAGGCAGGGATATGTTCTGAAAGAGCCGATCTTATTGCGGAGTTGCTGAGGCGCTGAGCTGCAGCTAATGCTTCCTTGGGACTGTAGTCGGGGCGGCGATCAGCGGCAGACGACTGCCTGAAGGAGTAGTTTTTGCTCCCGCACGCGCTATCGCTGACATCCAGGATGGCGAAGTCATGGTCGATGAGCTCATAATGCGTTAAACAGAGCTGCTGGTGGTTCACATAATCCAGCACAGATTCATCGCTAGGAGCTCCGGCTAGCAACCACTGGATATGTGTGTACTCACGCTCAATGTCCTTGAATGTTGTGGCGCGTCCCCCGGCGCTCTGGATTAGGATTCTTCTGGGAGAATCCCCCGGAAGAACAGCCAACGCCTGGCAGTTTCGTGGGATGGCTAAACCACTGGTCCACGCTGCAATTCCAATCCAGCGCACATAGTCAATGGACATGGTCATTTCGTCAGTTTAACCTTTTGCCTTCTAGGCCAGTCTCGTTCGCCAATAACATCTACATCGACTAGATTCCGCCAGCTCACGGGATGAGCAGATTTATGGCAATATGCACGTGCTGTAACCCTCTGTCCGTGCCCGCCACCGGATCGGATTGTTCCGGTGGGGCAAACGGGCCCTACTACTGGTCAGAAGCAAAGTCTTGATTACTTCTCGTGTCATTAGATCAAGGGAGGATTCAGCATGGGTCAAGACCGTTCAGGGAATCCACTACCAGCCCATCACGCTAAGGACCAGCAAGGAACAAAAGCACCTGGGATTTTCTTGTATCTGCGGTGGTCAGGCACTTTCTGGGTTAATCTCGCGTGGTCTCCTGTAGACCCGAAAGTGCAACAATAGCGGAACACTGTTCCGTCTTCCGGGAAGTGGGCAGCTGAGCTTCAGGCTTGTGGAGAATACGTAGCTGTGCTCAAAGTTCCAAACTCATAAATCAAAGTGTGAAACTGCTAATTGTTTAACTCTTTAATTCGCACTTTGAGGTTCAAACTGTGAATGAGCAGGTAGTGAAAGTGTTAAAAGTGATCTAGACTGATCATCATGAGCTGGAATGCTGAACGTGTTGCGGAAATGATCAGGGAGCTCCGTGCCTTCGGGGACGACACGACTCTTGTTGAATGTAAAACCGCGGCAGGTGGTGTTCCGGAGAACATCGGTGAGACGCTATGCGCATTCGCCAACATGCCGCAAGCTGGCGCGATCATTCTTGGCGTTAGCGAGCGAAAAGGTTTTGAAGTCACCGGTTTTGATAACCCAGCGGAAATGCAGAAGGCGATCGCATCGGTCAGCCGGTCTTCAGTGAAGCCGGCTCCGCAGCTTGAGTTCTTTCACCACATTATTGACGGAAAACACGTTTTGGTGGTGGAAGTCACACCGTTGACACCGACAGAGAAACCGGCAAGGTTCAAGAACAAGGCATACCTGCGTCAAGCTGATGGCGATTATCAGATGAACTCTAACGATCTAAAGATGCTAGAGCTCTCTGCGCTAACGGCTAGCCAACAAACGCACTTCGATTTTCAGATTGTCCACGGAACCGATACTGGTGTGCTCGATGGCGAGGTGTTAAGGAGCTTTATCGAATCGGTGCGCCAGTCTAGAACTCGCCTATCCAGGATTGACGATGACTCACAGTTGCTCCAAATTTCTAACGTAACCGATAACCAGGGCAATCTTCGTTTGGGGGGTTTGTATGCGCTCGGTTATCTGCCTCAGTCAGTTGAACCTGCTCTTGGCGCAA
The DNA here is from genome assembly GCF_022345965.1 of Corynebacterium sp. ACRQK. Classification (GTDB taxonomy): domain Bacteria; phylum Actinomycetota; class Actinomycetes; order Mycobacteriales; family Mycobacteriaceae; genus Corynebacterium. The sequence continues at coordinate 75,005 of NZ_JAKRMU010000006.1, read as the reverse complement.
CTGTTGCGGTGAGGTTAGCTCGAGGTGATGGAATGGGGCGCCATAAAAATCTCAAGGAGATCGAAGGTCCACTGCCGGAGATGCTTGTGGAGATTATGAACTGGATCAGGCAAAACTCGGACACCGTGAGCAGGTATACGGAAATTGGCCATCTTGTCGATGAACCGGAGTTTCCGCCTTCGGCTATCCGAGAGGTGCTGGCGAATGCCCTGGTTCACCGGGATCTGGGGCCATCCGTGGAGGTGGGAAAAAAAGTAGAGGTTCGAATTACGGAGAAGATGCTAGTAGTGGTCAGCCCGGGTGGTTTGCGTGGATTATCCGCATCCCAGCTGGAAAGCCCGGAGCTGACCAAAGCCCCTGTAAACAAGCGGCTTTATGAGATTGCACGCTATCTAAGGACGCCGGATGGCGAGCGCGTCATCGAGGGTGAGGGTGGTGGAATTCAAGAGATTCTCACTGCTACGAGGGAGGCTCGTTTGCCAAAGCCGCAGTTCATCGATACCGGTGTCACGTTTAAAGTGTTATTCCCCCGCGGTTCACGTTTCAGTGAGATCGAGGATAAATGGCTCGAGGATCTGCAACGACAAGGAAAGCGGCGTCTCGTTCCGATTGAGGAAGATCTACTGGTGAATCTACGTAGTCAGGGCGGGGCGACGCGGCAGCGCATCGTGCAGATGTACGCCCCGTTGGGCGAGAGAGCATGTCGACGGATGCTTGATCAGCTCTCGGATAATGAGTTCCTTAATTACGAAGACGGCGTCTATTACGCCGCCGGAGAGGAGACCGGTTCTGGCGATAAGGCGCGTCGTAGGAGCACGGACGAGCAGATTCTACGATCCTTGGGAAAGAACGTTCCTAAAGTTTATGAAGCCATTGGCTTGAACGGATCGGCGACAATGAAGGAGTTGCAGGATAGGACGAGTCTGTCTCCTGCGCAGGTCCGCTACGCACTTGATCCACTCCTCGCACAGGGATACGTATCCATGGTCGGGGGTCAGGGACGAAAAGCCACGGTTTACAGCCGCGAGTAGCGGTTGGAGTCTAAGTGTGAATGAAACTATGAAACCATTCGTTGAAAGTCGCACTTTCATTCAAAGTTTGACACTTTGGTTCTCAGTTTGAAGCAAAGTGGGAATCCTTGAGGAGACGGCTAGCAGGGAAGTTCTACGCATTGTCCGTTAGGTCATCACTCTTGCCTGTTTGGCTTTCCTTCTTGCTTTCAGCGATGCGTTTACGAAGGAACTTGGCACGTTCGCTGTCGCCCAAACCGTGTCGTTCCAACACTTCCAGTACAGCTTCGTCGCCGGTGATTTCTCCTTGGAAGATACGTCGGACGTCCTCTTCGTCTTGGGTTGTCATGGTGTATCCGGCCATGGTCATGGAGGCGCGGACAGCAGCTACTTTTTGATCTTCGGTGCGGTTGTCGGCGGTCATGGTGTTGCCTTTCGAATTCGACGGTGATGTCGTCTAGATCAGTCAGAAGTCACTCGGCTTGTGTAGGTCTTTTCGCAGCCTCTACGCAGTCCTGCATGGTTAACTCGGATCGTTTTCCAGCTGCCTGGTCGGCGAGCGCTTGAACATCTTCGGCAGTAGGCTTCCACCCCTCATGAACTCCGAGCGCTAGGGCTTCCGCAAGGTCGGCGCGCTGAGTGGGGTCAAGTGGTTGGAACTGTTCAGGGAAGGCGTCTGCCCACTGATCGACGCCTCGGATGGTGTTGAAATTGACGGCCATGTCCTAGTCCTCCATTTCGGTGGATGTATGCGTGCTTTACTTCGACTTCTTGCTCTCGGCGATGCGTGTGCGGAGTTCCTTGGCACGTTCACTATCGCCGTAGCCGCGTCGTTCCAGTACTTGCAGTACAGCTTCGTCGCCAGTGAGTTCCCCTTGGAAAATGAGGCGAATGTCTTCCTCGTCTTGGGACGTCATCTCGTATCCAGCCATGGTCATGGAGGCACGGACAGCAGCTACTTTCTGATCTTCGGTGCGATTGTCGGCGGTCATGTCGTGTTCCTTCTGATCTGTTGTGCAGTTGTCTACGGCGGGCAAGTGCTAAGACATCTCTGGTGGGTGTAGAACTCATTTTAGTGGCGGGGAGCGACATCAGTTGGTGTGCCAGTTCGATATCCGTGTTTAACCATGAATTTTCTTGGCTAACTAACTCCAACCACGGGGTTGCGGCTCCAATTGAAGGGTTGCGCAACGCTCGTGAGGGTCTATCCTTGAAGACATTCATGATGTGTTCAACCTATGAAAGACGATAAAAGAAGTTGATGAGCATGAGCAAGATTTCGGTTCTTAAGGCCTTGTCGATAACTTCGGTGCTGTCGATTTTCGTCGTGTTTGTCCTGCGACAGGCCTTTGGTCTTTCTGACCCGTTAGCTTCCAAGTTGATGCTAATTGCGGTGCTGGCAGCGATTGCCTCCGTAACTAGCCTGGGCGTTGTGGGATACCGCAAATCCCGCCAGCACTACCCAAACGTCAGCGAGTAAAACTCCACGCCATTGCCAGCCTCCACGCTCAACTCGCCCTGTTGCTGCTCGGGTTCGCGGAGAATGTCCACCGTGCCATCCGAGTTGATGGGGAAGCGGCGTGTAGTGCCGTCGCCGTAGGTCACCGAGATCTCACCCCTGCCGGAGACCACCAGCTGCACGCGCCTGGCCTGGTAGTTCAGGTGCAACATCGCCGGCGCATCCACCGGACGGATGGATTGCTCCGTCAACTTCCACTTGCCCTCCAAGCTGTAGTGCAGCGCCTCCGGCTGCACCTTCGCAAACTCGTGGGTTCCGTTCCTGTATTCACCCGCGGGATTAGAAAAATACTCCGCGCGCCGCGTGCCCAGGTACGTCTCCGGGTTCCGCTGGCGGGAACTGGTGGCGTCATTAGAAGAATCCCCACCTTCCTCTACCGGCGAAGGCAGCTCGATGCCCGGCTTGGCCGCCGACAGCAGCTCGCGGACCAGGCGTTCGGTCTCGGCATAAGCGCCCCCGCCCTCGTGGATCTGGCGGACCTTGCCCGTGTGACCCACCAGGTAATTCGCAGGCCAATAGCGGTTATTGAAGGCCCGCCACGCGGTGAAGTTGTTGTCCTGTGCGACGGGGTAGTGGATGCCCTGGTCGCGGATGGCGGCGGCGACGTTGGAGGCCTCGTGCTCGAATGCGTACTCCGGTGCGTGCACGCCCACTACCTGCAGGCCACTGTCCCGGTAGCGGTCGAAAAGCTTGGTGACGTGCTCGTTGGCGCGCTGGCAGTTGATGCAGGCATAGGCCCAGAAATCCACCAAGGTGATGCTCTGCTTCCCGTTTACCTTCGCCGGATGGCGCGGATCCACCGGCGCTTCGGTATTCTGCCAACTCTCTAGGCCGGCGAAGGTCGGCACCTGCCCGCAGTCCTGCAACTCATCGGGTGCAGAGTTGCGGCAAGATTCCAGGCTGCCGTCGCCGACGTTACCGCCACTGCCAGCGCTGCCCGCGCCATAAGAGATGCCTTTGCGGTGGGAACGCACGAAATGCACCCGCGTGCCGATCTGCTTGCCAGCCAGCGCAAAGAAGAACAAAGGTGTACACGCGCCGACCGCGAAGCTGACCGCCAGCGCCGCGCCGGGTGGGACCGTGCTGGCCGAGGGGAAGCTCTAGTTCCCTTCAGGTTCTACAGCGAACTGCTTGCCCTGGATGCGAATCCGCCTATGCCGAGGTGCTAAACCCGCTTTGTGTAGATCAGCCCAGGCCGCTGCAAGTAATGTGGGTTGAGCGAGCTTAAACAAACCGCAAACCCCAACCCAGGGAGCCCCAGGACTTATGATCAGCACGACCACCACGTATCGCTACACCGACCCCTTCACCGGCACTCCGCAAACCATCGATGGCCCCGAAGGCAAGGCGTACATGCTGGTGGAGCGGGGTGAGGAAGTCCGTGTAGGCGACCCGCTGGGCTTCTACAACGACCGTGAAAGCGCCCGCGAGGCTGTGATGGCCCGCCTTAACGAGAAAGCCCGCACCCTGCGGGACTACGAAGAGTACTACGTCACACACGCCACCCTGCGTGCGGCGCAGTTCTAGGCACTGCGTTAACTAGGCGACTATCCAGCAAACCATCCCATGCGTAATCTGCGGCGAAGAATCCTCCCGGGCCTAAAACGCCGGGCGAAGTGGGCCTCCCTCACCACGCTGTCCTACTCCTTCCGCGCCGCTGCCGGCGCAATTGACCTCTACGCCAACCTCTTCCCAGGCGTGCGCCTGAACAGGCGCTATGCTCTGGACCCCCGCCGTGGCTTTGCCATCATCGGCGCGGAAATCGGCATGTGGAATGCTCTTTCGCCCTCTCTGCTACCGCACCCCTGGTGGGCCGTCGCCGGTAACGCCTCCACGTCCCAGACGGTCGGACATTTCAACGGCACCATCATCGCCAGCGCAGTGCTGCCCGCCTTCCGCGCCGCCGGCCTGGACCTGCGGGAACTCGTGAACAAGCCCGGCTACCGCGAGGCTTACCGTGCCATGCACGCTGCCTTCACCCTGGCCACCGCCGCTGCCGCCTACCGCTTCTACAAGCGCCAAGGCGAATCCGCTGCGTTGGTGAACAGCCAGCGCCTCGGTGCCCCCTCCGCCTTCGTTGGCATTGCCGTCAGCACCCTCGGCTATGGCGCATTCCTGCTGCTCGGCGAGCTACTGCAGTCCAGTTTCGACCTCACCCGGCATTCGCTGCGCCGGTTCGTCCCCGCCCCCGTAGCTGTGCCTGTAGCCGCTGGGGCGGTGGGCGTCATCGCCTACCTCATCTCCGACAAGATCCTGCTACGGCAGTTCCTCGAGAACTTCAACGAAAAGGCCGAGCTCGTAAACCGCCGCGTGTACTGGGGCTACCAACAACCCTGGGAGCCCGAGCGTTCCGGTTCGGTGTGGTCGCACGAAAGGTGGATCTCTCTGGGCGCCCAAGGCCGTGTGTTAGTTGGCGGTGGCCCCCGGGCGCGCGACATCACGGAGGTAATGGGCCTGACCGACGTACACGAGCCGATTCGCATCTACGGCGGACTGGCCCCCGGGCGCACGCTGGAAAGCATCGTTGATCTGGTGAAACGGGAGCTGTTGCGGACGGGCGCCCTGCACCGCTCGGCTATTGTCATCCACACCTCGACGGGCACGGGATGGGTGCCGGATTGGCAGCTGGATACCGTCGAATTCCTCACAGGCGGCAACTGCGTGAACGTGGCGATGCAGTACTCCTATGTGCAGTCGCCGGTGGCCTATGTGCTTGACCGCGATACCCCGGTGCGTGCTGCCAAGTTACTTATTGACGCCGTGTTTGAGCTGCTGGACGGCATGTCTCACCCACCAAAGGTGTTTGTGACCGGCGAATCCTTGGGGGCGTATGGCACGGCAGCGGCCTTCGATGGGCTGGAGGACATGCTGGCGAAGGTGGACGGTGCGGTGCTGTCCGGCGCGCCACGCTTTACCAAGATGATCCGGGACATGACGACCTACCGCGGCGAAGGCTCGCCAGAGCGTCTACCGCTGTATGACCAAGGCCGGCACGTGCGCTTCATCAGCCACGCCGACCATCTGGACCGCGACTGGCGCGGCCAGGAGTACGGCCAGTCGTGGCAGCACCCGCGGGTGGCCGTGGTGCAGCACGCCTCCGATGCGATCGTGTGGTGGGATGCCGATCTGTTTTGGAAGGAACCCGACTGGCTGCGCGAACCCGGCGCCCGGGGCGTGCCCGCACCGGCCACCCAGCACAACGATGTAGTGCATAAACTCCGTTGGATTCCGTTTACCACCGGCTGGCAGGTGGCGATGGACATGCTGACCTCCAAGCAAACCCCCGCAGGTCACGGCCATAACTACCGTGGAATCATGGTTCCCACCTGGGAGCGGATCTTAGGGCCCGACCTGGTGCGCGCGCCCCTGAATCCGGAGCTTCAGCAGCGCATCACGGATTGGATCACGGAGCATTCGCGGGACACGCGCCGGGAGGAAGACCGTTTCCTCGACCGCTTCGGCTTTGGCGTGGCACGGGAGGACTAGCCCAGTGCCTGATGCGGTGGCGTCAGGTAATCGTCGATAGGCCGCGCGATGGCCTGCAGGGCGCGCTCTTCGCTAACCCCCAGCATGCGTAGCAAATCCAGCGCTAGGTAGTCTCCGGCGGTCCTGCTGTTTAACGTCGCATCCTCGTGCAGACGCTGCCCTAGCATCGCGTTGGCGCCGAAGACAATGGCTGCAGCCGTTTCGGTGCTGGCCACGTGGAAGGAGCCATCGTTCACGCCCGCGTTGATCCGCTCGCGCAGCTTGCGTACCAGCTCGTTGGGCATGGTGTAGAAGTCCGGGGAGCGGCGCACAATCGACTTCGAAAGTGTCGGCACCAAGCGGTGCGCGTACGCCAGGATGCGGATGTTCATGGCCGCCGCATCGATCGAGTCCAGATCTTGGTCCGCCGCCAGATCAAAGATGCTGGCCAGGTTGTTAACTGCGTACTCCGCGACTGCGTCGAAGAACTGTGTGCGGTCTTTAAAGAAGTTGTAGAAGCTGCCGTTGGAAACCCCGGCCTTCTGGGTGATCGCCAGGATGGAAAGGTCTGTCTGCTCCTCGGCGATCAGTTCGATGCCGGCGCGCAGTAGCGACTGTTTAGTCCGCTCGCGGCGCGTACCTGCCTGCTCGCTGCGGTTGAAGATGGCTTGCATCCACGCGGCGGTATCGATGTGTTGTTCGCCTGTTCGCACGCGCAGATTCACCCCTCTTTTGCTTAGTGACGCCTACCGTTACAGCCACACTCGCTCCAGCATCGCTGCCATTGCGGGTATGCATAGCTTTCTTTCAGGCTAACCTATCGGCGGCTGAGGCCTAAAAGCCGTGCCTGCTCATCCTCCGAATTCACGATTCGCTTGCCATAGGGGAAGCAAGTTACGGGGATCAGCTTTAGGTTTGCCCAAGCTAGAGGCAGGCCGATAATCGTGACCGCTTGTGCGGCAGCGGTCGCGATGTGTCCGATGGCCAGCCACACACCGGCGACGATAAACCAGATGATGTTGCCAGCGGCTGCGATCCCAGTTGGGATGTCGGTCTCCACAGCTTCGCGCCCAAAGGGCCAGATAACGAACTTGGCTAGACGGAAGCTGGCCACGCCGAATGGGATTGTGATAATCGGCAAGCAGGCGACCAGACCAAAAATGACGTACATGATAGCCAGCCAGAGGCCGGCAGTGATAAACCAAACGATGTTGAGGATAAGTCGAATAAGTTCCATGAACTCCACAATATAGGGGCAGGTGCGGGTTACGACGCTATAGAGAACTCAGCCGAGCTGGCCGCCGAGTGCGTCTAGTAGCGCCGCCGCCTTCACTAGCGTTTCTTGGTACTCCGCCAGCGGATCCGAGTCCGCGACGATCGCGCCGCCGACTCCGAAAGAACACTCCGCGCCATCGTCGACGAGCGTGCGGATCGTGATGTTCAGCTCTGCGGCGGAATTGGGGGAGACCCAGCCGATCGCCCCGGAATAGAACCCGCGCGGATGCGGCTCCAGCTCCTCGATAATCTCCATCGTCCGAATCTTTGGCGCGCCCGTCATCGAACCGCCGGGGTAGCTGGCCTCAATTGCATCGACGGCGCCGAGTCCTGGGCGGAGCTGGCCGGTAATGGTGCTGACCAGCTGATGGACGTGCGAGAAACTCTCCACCGAAAAAATCTTTGGGACTTCCACACTGCCCGGGATGCACACCCGACCAAGATCGTTGCGCAGCAGGTCAACGATCATCAGGTTCTCCGCCCGGTCCTTGGGGTTGCTCATTAATTCCTGACGCACCCTCGCATCCGCCGCTTCGTCCTCCCAACGGGGGCGGGTGCCCTTGATCGGCTTGGCGGAGACCTCTCCCTCCGGCGAAACCTTCAGAAACCTTTCGGGGGAGGCGCTGAGGATGTGCAGTGGCGCCTGATCAGGGCGGCTAAAGCGCAGAAACGCACCATAGGGAACCGGGCTGACCTCGCGGAGCCGCAGGTAGGCCAGTAATTCCGGTGACGGTGCGTGGGGCGAGTTCGCGCCGGGTTGCTCGCCGGGGTGTAGTGCTGGATGCTCGCCAGGCTGCTGAGTGAGCCGCGGGTTGACCAGCTCCCGCAGTGCCGGCCCGCGGGCGGTATTTGTCAGGCAGACCTCGTAGCTATCGCCTGCGGCAATGTAATCCAGGCAGCGCTGGATGCTCGCCAGATACTGCCGCTTCGGCTGGTCAAAGTGGAAAGTCGCTGCGCGCTCAATGGTCACGGACTCGGCGGGCACCGTGTCACGGGGCGGGGTGCTGCCCGGCAAGGCTTCTAGTCCCGCACCGCTTGTCTCGGAGACCTCGCCCGCGATCCGTCGCACCTCCGCGACGGTGGTGTCCAGCCACTCCAGCTGCTCGGCATGGGCCTCCCCGGCACTCGGCAGTATTGCCATTGCATAGGCCACCGCGTGTGCGTGGTCGATCACGACCGCCCGGTCGGTGAACAGCAGTGCCGCATCTGGGTGGTCTTCCCGGGAACGGGCAATGTCCTCCACTCCGTATCCCAGTGCGCCCACCCAGCCGAGGGCGAAGTCGCACGGCCAGTCTCGCGGAATCTCAACCGGCTCGTCGAAAGTGCCTCTGAGCTGCGCGAAGAACGTATTCGAGCTTTCCACCTGCGGCATCCACGTTCGGGCTAGGGGACCCGCGCTATTTGCCAGCACACTGAGGGCGCCGCCGTTGCCGGAAGAGTCCAGCCAGGCGGCGGTGGGGGCGTCATTAAATACAGACAAAAAGACCCGCGGCGCGACACTTCCGGTGATGTCCCGAGTGTCTGCCTGCGGCAGCGGGATGGTGTGGAATGTGAGGCGGCGCGGGGTCATGTACGCCATTATCGCGCGCCGGATTCAGCGCGCGATCTGGGGGTGCGGGTTATAGGCGGTGCTTGCCGCCCTCATCCGGATCCTCGCCCGGGCCATCGGCCAGCGGGAAGTCGGCCTCGGCGGCGTCGTTTGCGTCCGTGGCCTCGGCAGCGCCCTGGTCGCTACCAGCCTGCGGGGCAGCCGGAGCGCCCGGAACAGCTACGCCCGGTGCGGGAGCGCCCGGAGCACCCGGGGCAGGTGCGGATGGTGCGGCGGGGGCAGCCGGAGCCTGCTTCTCCGCTGCTTGCTCCTCGGTCTTGGACTTCTCGGCCTTGGCCTCGGCAGTCTCCTTAACCTCGGCGGCCTTCGCCTTGGCCTTCTCGGCAGCGCCGGTGGCCTTGTCCGCGAAGTCCTGCACCTTCGGGGAGTTCTTCGGAGCATTCTCGCCACCACGCAGGAACTTAAATGCAGCAGCGCCTGCAGCAACCAGGATGGCCAGCAGCAGGAACTTGCCGAACAGGCCGCCCTTCTCCTTCTTCTCCTGCTTCTTCAGCCCCTTCTTCTCAGCCTTCGCCAGCGCCTTGCTCTGCGCCTTGTTGGTGGCGCGCGTTACCTTCTTGTCCAGCTTCGCGGCGCGCTTGCGGGCATCCTTCTGAGCACCCTTGGCCTGCTTTTGGGCGCGCTTGGCTGCCTTCTTCTTGGTGGCCTCCAGCTTCTTGGCCAACTGCTTGCGGTTCTTCTCGGCGCTCTTCGCCAGGTCGCCGCCACGGGACTCGGCCTCTTCGTACAGCTTGCTGGTCGCAGCCTGGCCGCGTTCCTGCAGATCGTGAGCGTTTTCCTTCAGCGCCGTGGTGAGCTGAGCGATTTTCTGCTCACGCTTCTTGGCCTTCTTGCCGGCCTTCTTCTGAGCCCTCTCCTGCGCCTCGTCGAAACGGCTGCGCAGCTTCTGCGTGCGCTTGTCGATCTTCTTGCGCAACTTCTCGGCATCCGCGCCGAGCTTCTCGGTCAGATCATCGGTGTTCAATTCTTCGCCCTTCTTCTTTAGCGACGCCACCTTCCCAGCAGCATCGCCCTCAACCTTCTTGGCCTTCTTGGCTGCCTTGGCCTGTGCCTTCGCAGCCTTCTTCTTTGCGGCCTCGGCCTTCTTCTCAGCCTTGTCGTGTGCCTTTTCTGCCTTGCTTGAAGTCTCGGCAGTGTTCTGGGAGCCGGTGGAGCTCATGTCCGCAACAGCCGCAGCTGCACGTGCCTGCTCAAGGGCCGCCGCAGCATCTTCTTCCTTGAGCATGAGCTCTGCAACGGCCTTCACGTGAGCCGGAGAACCTGCGATGATGCCCTCTCGTTCGCCCTCCGTGGCCAGGTTGTCACGCAGCTGCTGCAGCGCGTCGAACTCCTGGCGGCGCTTAAACTCCTTGCGGTTATTCAACATAGTGCGACCCTGCTTGGCGCCACGCAGCGCCAGCTTCAACGTGGTGGGGTTCATCGTGCGGGATGCTCCTTGGGGATTTATTTGGGTATTTCAATATGTGTTCGTGCTAGCACCCATCCTAAAGAAAAATCCCCGCCGGATGGCCAATACCGCTTTTGAGTCGCTAAGGTGCCGGAAGTCGCCGCGGCTTTTTAGTACAATGGATCACCGTGACTAACAAGACTGCAACCGCAATTCTGCACACCAACCAAGGCGACATCGCCATCGATCTGTTTGGCAACCACGCGCCGGAGACCGTAGCCAACTTCGTTGGCCTGGCACAGGGCACCAAGGAGTACTCCCAGCCCAACGCCTCCGGTACCAACGAAGGCCCGTTCTACGATGGTGCGATCTTCCACCGCATCATCGATGGCTTCATGATCCAGGGCGGCGACCCGACCGGTACCGGTCGCGGTGGCCCGGGCTACCAGTTCGGCGACGAGTTCCACCCGGAGCTGCAGTTCGACCGCCCGTTCCTGCTGGCCATGGCCAACGCTGGCCCTGGAACTAATGGCTCCCAGTTCTTCATCACGGTGACGGCCACCCCGCACCTGAACAACCGCCATACCATCTTCGGTGAGATCACCGACAAGGAGTCCCAGGAGGTCGTCGCAAAGATCTCCCGCGTCGCAACTGACCGCATGGACCGCCCGAACGACGACGTCGTCATCGAGTCTGTCGAGATCCAGGAGTAAAAACTCCTTGCCGTGGCTGGACACGCAAGCCCGCCGAAATAGCCGGCGTTGTTCCGTCACCAACGTATTCATCGCAGCCTGCTGCATTGTCTACGTGGTGACGGTTTTTCAATCCGGCAGCATTGCCAGCCCACTCGACGGCCGATCCATGTTCGGCCTCAGCTCGAACAACCTGGGGCGGGAGATGCTCTTTAACGCCGCCAATGTCACCCTTTTCGGTGAATGGTGGCGTATCCTCACCGCCGCATTCGTTCACTTAAGCCTTGCCCACCTGGGCTTCAACATGCTGCTGATCTTCCTGATCGGCCGCGATGTCGAACGCTTCTACGGGCCAGTAGTCATGCTCAGCCTCATCGTCGCCAGCGCCGCTGGCGGCGCGCTGGCCTGCATGTACTTTCAGCCCAACGTCCCCGTCGGCGGTGCTTCCACCGTCGGATACGGGCTATTCGCCATGCTCATCTCCCTGTCGCGGATACGGCAGCGCGACCTCCGCGGGCCCATCATTCTGCTACTGGTGAACCTCGGATACTCCCTCATGTACTCCAATGTCTCACTATGGGGCCACATCGGCGGGCTCGCCGGAGGCGCCGTCATCGCATTCATTACCAGCACTGTTGGGGAGCAAAGCAACGGGGGCGTGGGGGCGTCAACAAGAAAAAAGACCGTCGCAGCACTCGCCGCGACGGCCATCCTGGCCTTCACCATCTGGACCGGCCTGGAGTGGCACTACTAGGGTCGCCCCACTAGGAGCAGTGCCGGGAGGTAACTCGGGCGCTACTTCCAACCCATGGTCATCAGCAGGCCCACGATCAGCAGGGCGAAGCCGATCAGGTAGTTCCATGCGTTCAGATCGCGCATGAACGGGATCTCCGGGCCGGCAATGTAGTTAACAACCAGCCAGGCCAGGCCCAGAAGCATCAGCGCGAGCATCAGCACAATGTACCAACGCGGGGTACCGCTGGAGTTCAGCTTCACGGGTGTGCGACGGTCCGCGGAAGAGGAGCTGGAGTAGTTCTCCTCAGCGGAATTAACCTTGGACTTTGGCATTGTTCAAAACCTCGAAGCGATTGACTGCGGAGCGGACGGCCTACGAGGTACCGAGCGCCCATGGGCAAAATACGTACCAGACGATAGTAGCAGCACACCGCGACAAAGCCATGCACGCTGCCACGCTAAACTCTTTGCTATGCGCATTCTCGTGATCGATAATTACGACAGCTTCGTCTACAACCTCGTGCAATACATCGGACAGCTGGGCTTCAGCGGGGACGACTGTGTGGTACTGCGCAATGACGCCCCCGAGCTCACCGGCGCCGGCAACCCAGACGGGGCCAAGACAGATGCGCTGGCGGACATGCTGCAGGGCTTCGACGCGATTCTGCTATCCCCTGGACCTGGCGAACCGAACGCGGCAGGTCACATGCTGGACGTGCTGAAAATCGCTGTTGAACAGCAGATTCCACTGTTCGGGGTGTGCCTGGGGCATCAGGCGATCGGCATGCACTTTGGTGCGAACGTCGTGCGGGCAGACGAACTCTTCCACGGCAAGACCTCGCCCGTGGCCCACGACGGCACTGGTGTGTTGGCCGGGGTGCCGAGCCCGTTCCGAGTGACGCGCTATCACTCGCTCACCGTCGATCCCGACACTGTTCCGGTGGAGCTGAAGGTCACGGCGACTGCCGATTCCGGCATGATTATGGCGATGCGCCACCAGGCGCTGCCGATACACTCCGTGCAGTTCCACCCCGAGTCCGTGATGACACAGTACGGTCACCTGATGCTGGCGAACTGGCTGAACGAAGCCGGGCGGTTGAGCGGCAAGGGCGAGGTAGTGCCCGCCGAACTGGTGGATCGCCTGGTGCAGGAGCAGCTGGAGGTTACCGGCGCGATCAGCGCCGAAGCCACAATGCTCTAGGACCCCTAGGGGCGCCGCTGCTATTAGGGCAGCAGGTTGAAGACGTACACCGTGACGGTGATGTCTTCGTCCCGCTTGATTACCTCACCACTGTGGATGGACTGCTGCGCGACCTCGTCCACGCGACCCAGATCCGTGGTGTTCTTGTTCTCCCGGTGTAGCTGATCCGGGGTACCGCGCCAGCCGGCGGCCTGCAGCTCGCGGAACACATCACCGAACTTCTTGCCCTGCAGAGACGGCATCTCGAACTGGTTGCCCAGAGACACTTCCAGGGTGATCTCGCTGCCCTTGGCTAGCTTCTCACCCTCGCTGGTGGCGGAAAGCACCTGACCCTTCCGCTCCACAGAATCGACATTTTGCACAACCACCTTAAAGCCAGCGGATTCCAGATTCTCCCGGGCATCCTCGACCTGCTGGCCGGTGACTACAGGTACGCGAACGTCCTCCGGACCCGTGGAGACGGTGATTGTCACCTTCGTGCCCGTGGAGACCTGCGACCCCTGTGGCGGAGTCTGCGTGATGATCTTGCCCTTTGGCACATCATCACTGGCATCCTCCTTAACTTCCTTGTTCAGCACCAGCTTCGCATCCTTCAGAAGCTGAACCGCTTCCTCCGTGGTCTTGCCCGTCAGATCCGGCACATCGGTGATCTCTCGGCCGCTGGAGACCAACAGCTTGATCTCGGTGCCGCGGTCCACGGATGCGTTGGCCGCCGGGTCGGTGCCGATGGCCTTGCCGCGCGCGATCTTGTCGTGCGTGGTCTGCTCGACCGTTACCTCGAACCCTGCGTCCTTGAGAATCTTCTCCGCCTCGGCGCGGTCCTTGTTAGCCACAAGCGGGATCTTCACCTGCTCGGCTTCGGCGATAGGTTTTTCTGGCTCTTCGTCACCGGTAAATGCCTGGTAGGCGAAGTAACCGCCGGCGATTAATGCGGCGATACCTGCCACCCAAGCGATGGGTGCCCACCAGCGGCGCTTGGGTTCATCCTCGTAGTACTCGTCGGCGTACTCGCCGTCATAATCATCGTCGTACTCGCCGTCGTAGTATTCGCCGTCATCGTAATTGCCGTCATCGTAATTGCCGTCGTGGTAGCCATCGCCCCCACCGTTGCCAGCGGCAGCAGCCCCAGCAGTGGCACCGGCACCGGCTCCGTTAGCGGCGCCATGGCTAGCGGGGATCACTGACGTCTGCGCGTCGTCATTATTCGCGTGCGCACCCGCCGCGCCCGCAGCAGCGGCACCGGCAGCCAACCCCGCAGCGCCAGCGGCACCGGCAGCAGCACCGCCCGCGGTGTGAGAACCAGTATCAGCCGAGTCGCCGTCATTGGCATAGGCCTGGGCGACCAGCGGCAGTTGGTCTTCGGAAAGACGCTTCAGGTCCGTCGCCATCTCTTGCGCGTCGTCATAACGATCCGACGGCGACTTCGCCATAGCGGTCAGAGTGATGGAGTCCAGGCTTAAAGCCTCGCGCTTCGACAGGTGCATGCCCAGAACCTGGGAAGGCGCCTCCGGGTTCTCCTGCACGTGCTGGAAGGCAACGGAAAGGGGCGACTCGCCGTGGAAGGGAGCCTTGCCCGTGGCCAGCTCGTAGAACACACAACCGGCTGCATAAATATCTGAACGTGCATCGGCGGACTGGCCGCGTGCCTGCTCGGGGGAGAGGTACTGGGCGGTGCCGATGACGGCGGCGGTTTGTGTCATAGCAGAGGAGCTATCGCTCAGTGCGCGTGCGATACCGAAGTCCATGACCTTCACCGCGCCGGTGTTGGTGATCATGACGTTCGCCGGCTTGATATCGCGGTGAATGATGCCCGCCTCGTGCGAGAAATACAGTGCCGAGCAGACTTGGGACATGACCGCCGCGGCATCGTTCAGGCTCATCTTGCCGGAGTCCTGGATGATGTCGCGCAGCGTTTCGCCGTGGACGCGCTCCATGACGATGTACGGCACCGCACCGTCCTCTTCCGGGGTTTGACCCGTGTCGTAGACGGCGACGATGGCGGGGTGGTTCAGCTTCGCAGCATTCTGCGCTTCGCGGCGGAAGCGCTCCAGAAAGGTGGTGTCTCGCGCCAGGTCGGGGCGCATCATCTTCACTGCAACGTCGCGGCCGAGCAGTTCATCGGTAGCGGCGTACACGTCAGACATGCCACCGGTGCCGATCTTGGCACCGAGGCGGTATCGACCGCCCAAGGTTGTACCGATTCGGTCCACGCCTTCTGCTCCTTTGTCTGCGTCTCTCAATGTTGCTGGCTCAGCGCCGCTAGTTAACCCCAAAATGATTCTCTAGTCACTTTGATTAACAAATCCTAGTCCAAATTGCTGTGTGGACATAGTTCTATCCCTTTCACATTGCCTAAGAATATCGTGCTTAAAGCACTGGTTGGCCTTCCGGATCCGCCTCCATATTGCGCAATTCGGCAGGTACATCGGTGTCCGCCGAGGTTGCGTTGTCGTTCGTCTGCGGGCCGTTCGGGCGGGCAGTGTTGTGATTATCTCCATTGCCGCCGTTGCCGCCCTGACCACCATTGCCGCCGTTGTCGTTGCCGTTGCCGCGCCCACCACCGTTCGGAATGGTCGGCAAGGTGGGGAACGAAGGCTCTCGCTCGTCGGAGGTCTCCGGCGGTTCCGGCGTGGTCTCAGTCCCCGGTGCGGGTTCCGGACCATCTGTCGTGTCCGTCGGCCCCGGGTCAACCGGCGCGGGGACGTTGCCATCCGGGTTAGCCGGCTCTCCTTCTTCCTCCGTCGGGCTGGTCGTGACCTCGTTGGTTACGGTCATTGTCGATGGATTAGGCGCTTCTTCGTCGCCACCGTTCGTCAGCAGGAAGGTGGCCAGCGCAAGCGCGAGGATGCTCACCAGAGCCAGCACCGCGATGATCAAGCGGTTCTTTTTTGGTGACGCCCCCTGCCCCCCACCCGTTCCGCGCGCCATCGCGGGGTAGCCCGTGCCTGTGGCCGGGGCACCTGCAGCGGCAGCTGGGCCGGGGGAATCAGGGTAGCCGGGATCTTGACCGGGCCCGTGTCCTGATCCCGGCTCATACCCGGGCCCAGGCACTGAGGGCACTCGAGTCCCCGGTCCGCTGGCAACGTTGCCTAGCTGCTCGGTCAGCGGGTGTGGCTCGGGGCTTACGTTTGGCACGTTGTGCGGTGACGGGGGTTGCTTCCCCTCGGTCACCATGACAGTGGCGGCTACGAGCTCCGCGCCGTCGGCGTAGCGGGTCCGCGGATTTTTGCGGAGGCATACCTTGATCAATTCCCGCAGGTTGGGGTCGACCTCTTCTGGCAGTTCCGGCGGGGTTTCTGAGATGTGCTTGATCGCCACGGACACGGTGGATTCGCCGGAAAATGGGCGGTAGCCCGCCAGCATCTCGAAGCCGACCACGCCCAAGGAGTACACGTCGCTGGCCGGGCCGACCTGGTCGCCCTGAGCCTGCTCGGGGGAGACGTACTGGGCGGTTCCAACCACCATGCCCGTGCGGGTCAATGGCACTGCGGCGGCAGCCTTGGCAATGCCAAAGTCCGTGATCTTCACGAACCCATCGGAGGTGATGAGTAGGTTGCCCGGTTTAATATCGCGGTGCACCAGTCCGGCTTCGTGGATAGTCATCAGCCCCGCAGCAGTTTGCGTCAATACGTCCAGCGCCAGATTCTGCGGCAGCGAGGATTCGCGCGAGAGCACATCGGCCAGGGACTCACCGCGGATGTACTCCATGATGATGTAGCAAAACACCGTACCGTTGTCCGGATCCTCGACTTCGCCGGACTCGTAGGTGTCAACGACGTTAGGGCTGTCGAGATCCTGCGCTGCGGAGGCCTCATTGCGGAAGCGCGTGCGGAACTCCTCGTTTTCTGTGTACTCCGGCTTGAGGATCTTAACGGCCACGTCGCGCTGCTTTTCGATATCGTGGGCCAGCCACACGGTGGACATGCCACCACGGCCGATGATCCACTGCAGCTCGAAGCGCTCGCCCAAAAGCCGCTGCGTCCGCTCGATTTCGGTGCGGTCGGGTTGACGGGAATCGCTCATCGCCTACTGCTGCTCCTTCTCTGCTGCGTGGATCACGGCTCGGCCGATGGGGCCGGCCACCGAACCACCGGTAGCCGCCCGCCCGCGGTCACCACCGTTTTCCACCAGAACGGCTACCGCCACATCGGCGGAGGTGGAAAACGCGATGTACCAGGCGTGCGGGTCGGAGTTGCGAGAATCCTCGCCGTGCTCGGCGGTACCCGTCTTCGAAGCGATGGAGGCATCGCCGCCGGCCCACTTTTCGGCCTCCACCATCAGATCCTTCAACGTATCGGCCGTTTCCTCCGGCACCGCACGCTGAGCCTTCAGCGGCTTGGTGGTTCGCAGGGTGGAAAGATCGCGGCCGGTGATCTTGCTAACCAGGTAAGGCTTCATGCGCACACCACCGTTGGCGATGGTTGCGGCGATCACCGCATTCTGCAGCGGAGTCAGCGCCACGTCGCGCTGGCCGATGGAGGACTGACCCAGAGCCGCACCGTCCGGGATGTCACCCAGGCGAGAAGGCTCCACCGGCAAGCCCAGGTAGTCGTCCTTTTCCCCGATGCCGAAATTCTCGGAGATCTTTTTGAACTTATCCGCGCCGTGGCGGGTGGAGATGTCCACGAAGGCGGTGTTGCAGGAACGCTTGAAGGCCTCGCGCAGGGTGGTGTTGCCGCCACCACCGCAGGCCGCGCCGCCGTAGTTTTCCAGAGTTGTGGTCGTATCCGGCAGGGTGATCTGCGGCGCGCCGGTCACGGAGGTCTCCGGGGTGTCGCCCTCCTCCAGTGCGGCCGCGGTGGTGATGACCTTGAACGTCGAGCCCGGCGGCTGGATCTGCTGCGTGGAGCGGTTCAACAGCGGGGCCGAATCGTCGTTGGCGTAGTTTTCGAAGTTCGTCTTGGCCTGCTCGGCCGGCGGGCCGACAATCTGCGCAGGGTCGGCCGAGGGGGTGCTGGCCATTGCCAGCACTTCGCCCGTGGACGGGCGCAGGGCCACCACGGAACCGGAGTAACCCTTGTTGGCCAACTGGTCGTAGGCTACCTCCTGCACCTGCGGATTGAGCGTGAGTTCCACGTTCGCCCCGCCGGCTTCCTTGCCCGTCAGCATGTCCCACGTGCGGGTGGCGAATAGGGAATCGTCCTCGCCGGTCAGGATGGAGTTCTGGGAAGACTCGATACCCGAGGCACCATATTGGTCGGATAGGTAGCCGATCACGGAGCCGTACTTGGCGGACATGTACGGGTACTCGCGGTCGTAGAAGTCGTCGGAATCCTTCACAGACTTCGCCAGCACCTGGTCGCCGGCGATGATCCTGCCCCGTTCCTTCGACTTGGCCTCTAGGAATTGACGCGAATTCAGCGGATTCTGCGCCAGCGACTTCTGCTGGAAGCCTTGGATGTAGGTCAGGTTTGCGATGAGGGCGACCACCAAGATGAAGCTAAAGATGGCTACCGCGCGGATAGAGCGGTTCATGCTTCCTCCCTTTCCTTAATGGCCAGGGGCGTGCGGGCGTCATGAGAAATACGAAGAATAATTGCCAACAGTATGTAGTTCGCCAACAGCGACGAACCACCGTGCGACAGGAACGGCGTGGTGAGGCCGGTCATGGGCAGCAGGCGGGAAATACCACCGGTGACCACGAAAACCTGGATGGCGATCGTCAGCGACAGCCCCGCGGCAACGAGCTTGCCGTAGGAATCGCGAGCTCGCATGGCCGTGTTGAAACCGCGCGAGACGAACACTGTGTAAGCCAGCAGCACGGCCGCCAGACCGATCAGCCCCAGTTCCTCGCCGATGGCGGCCAGGATGAAGTCGGAGTGCGCGACGGGGATGTTGTTCGGGTAACCCTCGCCCAGGCCGCGGCCGGTCACGCCACCGAAGGACATGCCAAACAAGGCCTGGGAGAGCTGGAAGCCGTTGCCGTCGTAGTTCGCCAGAGGATCCACAAAGTTGGACACGCGATCCTGAATCTTCGCCGAAATCTGGTACACGCCGAATGCGCCGATGAAAGCCAGGCCGAGGCCCAGCACCAGCCAGGAGGCGCGGCCGGTGGCTATGTACAGCATGCCAAGCACAGTGCCGAACAGCAGCAGGGCAGGGCCGAAGTCATTCTGCGCGGCCATGATCATCAGCGCGATGCCCCACACCAGAAACAGCGGGCCCAGGTCGCGCAGACGCGGGAACTGCAAACCCAGGAAGGACTTGCCGGCCACGTTGAACAGGCGGCGCTTATTCACCAGCAGTGCGGCGAAGAACAGCAGCAGCATGATCTTTGCGAACTCGCCGGGTTGGATAGAGAACGGGCCGATGCTGATCCACACTTTTGCGTCCGCGTTCAGGGAGGTAGGCCAGATGATCGGCAGGGCCGTCAGGATGAGGCCCGCCAGGCCCAGCAGATAAGAGTAGTTCTGCAGCGAACGGTGGTCCCGCAGGAAGCCAATAACCAGACAGAACAGGATCACACCCAGGGCGGTCCACATAATCTGCGACTTCGCCAGTGTGAGCCCTGAGCCGAGGTCCAGCCGGTAGATCATCACCAGCCCCAGGCCATTGAGCAGGGCAGCGATGGGCAGCATGATCTGGTCGGCTTCCGGGGCCGTCCAGCACACCACTAGGTGCGCCACCAGGAAGGTTACGAAGAATCCACCGACCAGGTAGAACACCTCGGAGCTGATTTCCTTGCCCTGCGAGATCTCCAGCGCCACGATGGCCAGCAGCAAAACAACGGCGGCCAGCAGCAACAGGCCAGCCTCGGTGCGTCGGCTAAAAAGCTTCATAAGTTACTTCACCTCGCGACAGGAGACTCCGGGGGTCGTGAGGTCTTCGGGCGCTTCGCTCTTCTTTGAGTTGTCTTTGCTGTCCTTCTTGTCTTTGGCCTTGTCGTCCTCGTTGTCCTTGTCGGAGCCGCTCTTGCCTCCGTCCGCCGGCACCCGCGTCACACAAACCGGCAGCGTCTGCTCCGCCAAACGGTTGACCTGGCCGGTGACCTTGTCGTAGGAATCCTCCGGCAGGTCCGACAGTGCGCCCTGCGCTGCCGGAGTCAGATCGGAGGTCTTAAACAGGTGGCAATCGCCGCCCGCACCCGGATCCACGAAGGTTGCCTTGCCTTCGTCGTCCAGGCAGACGTCCTGGTGCACAGAGTTCAGCTTGAGTCCCATCACGGAAGAATCAGTGCCGTTCATCACCTTGATCTGCGAGTTATCCGCGGTGACGTAGTACGTGTCCTTCACTCGCTGGTACATCACATAGGTCACCGCGCCACCCGCCAGCACAACGGCCAGAATGATCGCCAGGGTCACCCACAGCCCGCGCCGGGATTTCTTCGGCTTTTTGGCCGCGCTGGGCTCTGCATCGCCTGCGGCTTGACCATCGCCGTGGACATTGTTGCCTTTACCTGTGCGATCGTGGCTACCCTTGGCCGTCGCAGGTTCGGGTTCGTCGTCTTCCTTATCGTTTTCTGGTGACGCCGCCGTCGTTGTCGACAGCCCTTGAATTGCCGCTGCGCGGGCTGCCGAAGAATTCGGTCGTGGCATATCCACTGC
Source organism: Corynebacterium sp. ACRQK (assembly GCF_022345965.1). Lineage (GTDB taxonomy): Bacteria > Actinomycetota > Actinomycetes > Mycobacteriales > Mycobacteriaceae > Corynebacterium. Next base: position 54,568 of record NZ_JAKRMU010000006.1, on the reverse strand, counting down.
CTCACCTGCAATAGCTCCCGCCATCACCGGACGGGGTGGCAGGGTGAGCTCTGGGTCCGTCGGGGCGTTGGAGTCGGCGTCAAAACCAACAACATCGGCAACAACAACGGTGACGTTGTCCGGGCCGCCGCCACGCAGCGCCATCTCAACGAGCTTGCGGGCAGCCTTCTCCGGGGTGCCACGGGAGAGAATCTCGCGGATCGTGTCGATACTGACGGGATCCGAAAGCCCGTCGGAGCAGAGCATGAAGCGGTCGCCGACCTGCGTTTTTTCGCGCCATAGAGTCGGCTCGACGGGGCGGCCGGTGAGGGCCTTGAGAATGAGGGAACGCTGTGGGTGGCTGCTTACATCCGCGGGGTCGAGCTTGCCCTCATCGACGAGGGACTGCACGAACGTGTCATCCTTGGTGACCTGGCGCAGCTCGCCGTCGCGCAGGCGGTAGCCACGGGAATCGCCGATGTGGCAGATGGCGACCTCGTCCTCGCGGAAAAGCATGGAGGTCAGGGTGCAGCCCATGCCGTCCAAGTTTGGGTGCTCGTCGACGTGTGCGGCGATGTCCTGGTTGCCCTCGTCCGTGGCCGTGGCCAGTAGATTCTCCAGCTGATCGCGGTTGTTAGGCTCGTCGATCAGCGGGGAATCCAGGGGGCTGAGAGCATTAATGAGGAACTGGGAGGCAACCTCGCCGGCGGCGTGGCCACCCATGCCGTCAGCCAAAGCCAGCAGACGCGGGCCAGCATAGGCAGAGTCTTCGTTATTGCCGCGAACCAGGCCACGGTCAGAGCACGCCGCGTAGTTCAGAGTGCGCCCGATGTTTCCGTTTTTACCCTCGGTCATGCGTCCATCCTCACGTGGGTTTGGCCGATGCGGATTTCCATACCGGCGGAAAGCTTAACGGGCTGGTCCAGGCGCTCGTTACCGATCCAGGTGCCATTGCGGGAGTCGAGGTCTTCGACGTACCAATCCGAGCCCCGGCGGATCAGACGCGCATGAGTACCGGAGGCAAAGTCGTCCTCCAACACCAAAGTGCACGACTGTGAGCGACCAATGGAGACATCCTGATATCCCTCGAGGTTCAGCGTGGTGCCGGTCAGCGGGCCACTGGTGAGCTCTAGGGAATGAGGCGCCTTGTGCCTGCGGAAAGCATGTCCGGAAGATGAGGGTTCGTTCATGGGGCCGGCGTATCCCGCCGCGATGGGAGCCATCCCCGCAGGAGCCAAGCCGGAGGTACGATCCGCATCCTTCTTGAGGGAGCGAACAGTCATCCAGATGAAGAACCACAGCAAAAGCAGCAGGCCAATCTTGACCAGCAAAAGCAGCGTGGTCTGCACGGTATTCAACTCCTCATTAAGGTCGGCGGGCTCAGTGAGTACTCAATAGACACAGGCGCACACAGCCCCGAGGGGCACATGCGTATGTGAATAGCCTAGTTTAGATGACCCTGAAGGAGTAGGGCGGAAAGGAAAAACAGGGCTAGTGGAACTCCACGCCGATCTCGGAGTGGCCCAGCGAAATCACGTCGCCGCTGGCCAGCAGCCAGTTTTCGATCGGGGTGCCGTTAACGGAGGTGCCGTTGGTGGACTGCAGGTCCGTCAGCACCGCATCGTAGCCATCCCAGGTGATGTCTGCGTGCTGACGGGAGACACCGGTATCGGGGATGCGCAGATCCACCCCGTTGCCACGCCCGATGATGTTGCTGCCCTTGCGTAGTTCGTAGGTGCGGTCGGAGCCATCGTGCAGGGTGAGAGTGACCCGCAATTCACGCTCGCCGCCGTCCGCGCCCACACCTCCGCGCACAGGGGAGGGAGTGGACTGCACAATGACCTCGGTGCCCGGGTAGCTCACCGGACGTTCGAAATCATTGCCTTCCTGCTGGTTCTGCCAGTCCTGCTGGTTTTGCACGACACTTTCCTTCTGTTCGTCCTGGGGTTGGGGGTCGTGGGAATCCCAAGATTCCTGGGGCTGCTGGGATACTGGGGATGCCGGGGACTCAGAATCTTCCTCTTGCTGCGTCTGATCCGTCCACTGGTTCTGCGCGAAATCCGGGGCGGCACGGTGCACACCTGCCGCGCTGGCTGCACGGCCATCCGCCGACGAAACCAGATCCCCTAGAGACCGTCCGGAGCTGGGCGCTTGGGCATCCCCGCCGATCGCGACGTTTGCGCTGGAGCCATCCTCGGTGCGCGGAACGTCGAAGCGTGCGTCGGCACGCATCTGCCCGGAGTGCAAGTCGTTGTGGGCCGAAACGTTCACCTTGACCGGCTCGTTTGTACGCCAGCCTTGGTTGCGGATGAAGCGGCTCAGCCGATCGCCCATTTCCTCGGCCAGGCGCGGGCGGGACTCGGTGAGGCTTGCGTAGTCGCGGGTGCTGACGAGCACCTGGAAGTAGCTGGGGGCCAAACGTTGACCTTGGGCATCCGTCATGACGGACTCTTCGGCGTACTGCTTAAGAACTTCGTCGATCTCTGTAGGAACGACCTCGCCGCCGAAGACACGTGCGAAGCCGTTGTCCAGCCCGCGTTGAAGCGAGCTGTCGAGCTTCTTGAAACGTCCAAACAGACTCATTGTCCGTAGTCCTCCTGTGTGGTCCTGTGATTCTCCACTGCAGTCGCGCGCCTTAAGTGCCAGGCGCTAGCTCTGCCTGGCGGGGAGCCCAAGAACTTAAGTCACGGGCGCCGGTTGGCAAGTTATGCGTTATAGCTAAACCCCGAGGCTGCGAGTCCATGGCGGGGTTACCCTGCGCGAAAAATCACTCACATTGCGAGTGTTTAGTTGGCCATTATAGGGGTAGTGGCGGGCCACGTGCATTTTCTTGCAGGTCAGATGTGTTTTTTGGAAGCGTGCGTGCATCGTGCTAGAGTTTCATTTCGTTGCCAGCGAGCAGCGCTCCTGAAAAGGAATGTGCGGCTTTAGCAGGTAAGACAGTGTAAAGACCATGTGTCCTACATAGTCGCTCGGGCGAGTGGCGGAATGGCAGACGCGCTGGCTTCAGGTGCCAGTGTCCTTCGGGACGTGGGGGTTCAAGTCCCCCTTCGCCCACAGCAAGCAGTTGAACAAACTGCGACACCGGAGGTAACAAACTCGAAAGGGTTCGTGACCTTCGGTTTCTTTGTTTTTCTGGTGTCTAAGAGTCGAGGATTGCAGGTGCGTCGATTCGAACAGATTGCCCTAAACTTGCACGCATGCCTTCTTCTGATATTCATGTCAGCGCTGTTGTAGTGAGAAATTCGCGAGGAGAAGTCCTATGCGTGCGTAAGAAGGGCACCGCGCTGTTCCAGCTTCCGGGTGGCAAGCTCGAGTTTGCGGAGTCCTCGCTTGATGCGGTGATACGGGAAGTCAATGAAGAGCTGGGGATTTCGCTTGATGCTGCTCTCTTGGTTCCGATGGGAACATACCGTGCAACTGCGGCTAACGAAGCCGGTAGAGATGTTGTTGCCGATCTTTTTTACTATTCAGATTCGGTAGAGCCCGTGGCAGCTGCAGAAATTGCTGAGTGCGCATGGGTAAACCCGTCTGTGTCGAACGTTAAACTGGCACCGCTTTTGAAAGATGAAGTGTTTCCGGAGTTGATTGCCAATCCTGTGCGTTCTGTAGCCGTATTTACAGGGTCGAGCAGTGGTCGCAACCATACCAATGCAATTCTTGCTGAAGCCCTAGGGGCGGGTCTAGCTGAGCAGGGGGTACGGATGATTTATGGTGGCGGTAGAGTCGGCCTTATGGGTGCTGTGGCGGATGCTTGTCTGGCTAACGGTGGCTGTGTAATCGGTGTGATTCCCCAGAATCTTGTCGATGGCGAAATTGCACATCCGGGTCTTTCGCACCTTGAGATTGTTGACACGATGTATCAGCGTAAGCAACGGATGAGTGACCTGGTCGATGCCTATGTGTGTTTGCCTGGTGGCGCTGGAACCCTAGACGAATTCTTTGATGCGTGGACAGCTCAACAACTCGGGCTTCATCGCAAGCCCATTGCCCTTTTTGGTTCAAGTTTTTGGGCGCCTACTGTATCGATGCTCAAGCATATGGCAGACGAGGGATTTATTCGTCAAGATGATGTCGACACGCTTATTGTTGCCGATACCGTTGATGAACTTCTCGTCGCGCTCAATTCTTGGGCTGCGCCGTGCCCCAAGTGGAATTAGTTTCTAAATTGTTTTGCAGTAGGTACCGAGTAAAGCGATCTTTGTTGGCGTTTGTTGGGTTGAACGTTATACCGCGAACGGGTCGTGCTCGGGGTCGCTGTTAACTTGAATCTCTAGGTCATGGGCGATCTTCTCCGCAAGTGGAGCGCCGAAGAAGTGGGAGACGAAGGCGACGGCCATATCTATACCCGCTGCCACACCGGACGACGTCCAGCGATCTCGGTCGTGTACCCACCGGGCAGAGCTTTTCCAGTCGATGTCCTTGCCGAAAGACGTGGCCCAATCAAACGCAAGTTTATTGCTGGTGGCGGCGTATCCCTCCAGCAAACCAGCTGCGGCTAAAACCGCTGAACCCGTGCATATGGAACAGACAAGGAAGGTGCAGCTCGCCATTTCGTAGATGCGGGCCAGGAAATCCGCATTTTTGACGAGCGCTCGCGTTCCCTGACCACCGGGGACGATAACGGTGTCGCACACGAGGGAATCGAAGGTTGTGTCGGGGAGAATCTTCACACCTTGGGAGCTGGCTACAGGTTCCCCATCCGCGGATACAAACTTCACTTGAAGGCCAGGAACCTTGGAGAAAATTTCGGCAGGGCCAAAGACATCCAGCAGCTCAAATCCGTCGAAAAGAATAAACGCTACGCTCTGTGGTCGTTCGTTATTCATGAGCTTGCCCTCGAGCCTGCTGCAGCTCTTCGTCCAGCAAGAACTGATCGATCGCGATAGCGGTGGCCACGCCTGTGCCCATCGCCTGAGACACCTGGTCAGGGGAGCTGGTGACGTTGCCTGCAGTCCATAGGCCCGCCACGGAGGTTTTGCCATTGGGCTGTCGTACAACCCAGCCATTGTCGGATTCGCAGCCGGCGGCTAGCAGTAGTTGATCGTTGGGGTGGAAATCCGGGCCGGTGAAACACGCCTCGAAGGCGCGGGTTGTGGAGGTGGAGTCACCAGCTTCGTTGGGATCGGTGGCGCTCACCAGAACTCCCGTTTCCGATTCTGGGTCGGGCTGCACGCTGGAGACGGGGGCGTCCATAAGAACAACACCGCGCTTCTCGAACAGTGCGCGGTCAGCTTCGTCAAGGGAGAGCCCGTTGGTGAAGAACGTAACGCGATCAGTCCACTTCCGCATCAGGTGCACCATGCGCGTCGTGAACCCGAGATTCCTTCCGCCGATGACGGCAAGGTTGCGCCCTCGGACCTCGTATCCGTGGCAATAGGGGCAGTGGAAAACTCGTGATCCCCAAAGCTCACTGAGTCCCGGGACGTCCGGCAGTTCGTCGGTAATGCCCGTCGACATGAGTACTTGTCGAGCCCGAAACTGTCGTCCGTCGGCCGTAGTGGCCGTCCATGCGTTGTCTGTTTGCTCGAGTGAGGTGACCTCATCCTGGGTTACTTCACCGCCGAATGTCATGAATTCGTTGCACCCTTGGTCGAGTAGCTCCATTGGGTTCGCCCCGTCGCGCCCCATGATGCCGTGAGAGTGGGTGCTGAAGCGGTTACGTGGTTTTCCGTTGTCGATGATTCGGACGTTCCGCTGAGCTCGGGCGAGGGTAACACCCGCCGCAGTGCCCGCGAACCCCCCGCCGATGATGAGTACGTCGAGTGGTTCAGTCGCATTATGTGCCATGATCTGCTCCCTTCGAGGATTGTTACACTTGGCCACCGTACCTGCATGTTTGGTGCAACTCGCGCGACGGAAAGGTGGAGTATCGTGCAGACCTACTCTGAGAAAGCGATTCGAAAGAGCTTCATCAACTGCTCTAAGGGTGCCGCTGCGCGCATTCACATTCCGGCACACGTTCTGGGAGCGGACTGGGGGAGCCAGGTGTTTGTGAGTTGGGTGGACCCCAAGGCGCCCCAGCGGGCATACCTCGTCGCGGAGACCGCGCAGGGTTTGCAGGGCCTCACCATGGAGATCCGTAAGGCCCCGGCCGGTGGCGGCGCACGTATGTGCCAGATTTGCCGCACGCTGCACCCCTCGAGTGGCGCCTCGCTGATGTCGATCGTCACCACGAAGTCCGCGCAGGATAACTACGGCAGCATCGGTACGTACATGTGCAGTGATTTGGCGTGTGTGGATTATGTGCGCGGAACGAAAACTCCGGACGGAACCACGCAGATGGCGGAGACGCTGACTCTGGAGGAAAAGGAAGAACGTGCACTCGCCAACGTTCGTAGCCTTATCGCCAGTGTGGAAAATCGGCTGAAGAAACAGTATTTGCGTGCAGTGCCGACTGGTTCTCATCAATATTTAATGAAAACGTATTGACAACGTAGCAGGTGAGAGGGCAGTATAGAAAGCGTCGAAGCAACCTACTGGCTCGCCTAACCCATGGCAGTGGCTCCATGGTTGCCCTGTATTGAAGGAGTTCATCATGAGCTGTACCACCCACGCCGACCATGATCACAAGCACGGCCCGAACTGCGGCCACGTTGCCGTTCCGCACGGCGATCACGTCGATTACGTCCACGACGGCCACCTGCACCGCGAGCACGAAGGCCACTGGGATGAGTGTGAGACCGCGGAGCACCAGGTCCACGAGGATCACGACCACGAGCACGGCCCGAATTGCGGCCACGTTGCCGTTCCGCACGGCGATCACGTGGACTACATCCACGACGGTCACCGCCACGCCAAGCACGGTGACCACTGGGACGATCACTAAAGCCGCGGAGAGGGGTGACTACTCAATAGTCACTCCGGTAACATAGGCCACCTGAAACGCCGGTGAAAGGAGCGTTAGGTGACGTACCCGCAAGGAAACGACGATCAGACCCGCATGTTCAACACGCAGGGCAACGGCGGTTATGGTGGCTACAACCCTGGCTACAACAACCAGCAACAGTATCCGCAGGGTTATAACTCTGGCTACAACCAGCCCCAGCAAGACCCGCGCGAAGGCCTGCTGGCCGGTCGCTACGACGGCAAGAAGGTTGCGATGAACCTCATCGTCCTCGCCGTTCTAGCCGCAGCTGTCACTTTTGCTGCGGTGTTCATCGTGGACCTCCTGGTGAGCTTGATTCCAGGTGAAGCGTCCGCGGGCGTGGGACCTGCTGTACTAACTGGAGTGATTGCGGGCGTCATCGGTGTACTCGCCGGACTGCTGTACATCCCGGTTTCCGGTACGGGCAACGAGCACCTCTTTGGTATGGCCGTTATCGCACTGGCGGCAGTTGCCGCGATCGCATGGGTGCTCGCGGGCGGACTGCTGAGTGGTGACTGGGGGACGTTGGTCACGCTCACGGGGATTGTTTGCACCGCCGCAATCGCGTACGTGGTGCCTTCCCGCATCGAATCGGCTGCGGTCTACGGCCCGCGCCGATAGTTCAAAAAGGGGGGCGGGGTCTAAGAAGCCCCTTAATGTTCGTTATCAATCCGAGATTTTTTCGGAATTCGGCGCTTTTTCGGTTGACGCACCCCGGGGGATAGTGCGTAAGTTTGCGTGCTTAGTGGCAGCCGCCCGGCAAGTAGCCGGGGCGCGATACTTCGCGTAACTGCCAGCGTGCAGTCGCAAAAGCGCGGCCGCGTAGACATCAAACAATCGATATGAAGCCAGCCACCCGGCCGGCTTCGCAGAAGGAGTTTTCGTCTACATGAATAAGTCCGTAAAGACCGCTTTCGCCCGCATCGGCATGGCCGCAGGCCTGGTTGCTGCCCCGGCGGCCGCCGCAGCTGTGGCAGCCCCGGCCGCACAGGCCGCACCGGTAAGCGCCTGGGATCAGGTCGCACAGTGTGAGTCCGGTGGCAACTGGAGCATCAACACGGGCAACGGCTACTACGGCGGATTGCAGTTCAGCGCCCAGACCTGGTCTGGCTTCGGCGGCACGAAATACGCCCCGACCGCTAACCAGGCCACGAAGGCGCAGCAGATCGAGATCGCCGAGAAGGTCCTGGCCACGCAGGGTGCAGGCGCTTGGCCGAACTGCGGCAAGGTGCTCGGCTAATCGCCGAGCTAAGTGCCGGGCTGACTTAAGCGTCCAGGTACTTTTCCGGAATGTCTAGAGCCACCAGGTCCTCCCGGGACTTGGTGGATTTTTCTAGCGCAACTTTCACCACGTGGCGCATCTGATCCTCGGGATCGGGGATACGGCGCTGTTCGGACATCAGCACGGTCAGGATCTCCGGCTGATCCTTGAAGCAGTGCCAGACCACGGCGTTTGCCAGCGACTCCAGCACCAGGCCGCGTGGCTGCAGGGCCTGCTTCGGCCGGTCGGCGCGCTTGCCGCCACCGCGCGGGCGGACGTGCAGATCCTGCTGGCCGATGCCCACGATGGAGCCGTCCTTGTTGTAAATGATGGAGGTGTACGGCACATTGCAGTAGCCGTCTTCGTCGACGGTGGAGGTGATCCAGCTAATCAGCTCTGGTGTGAGGTTTACTTCCATGTATGCCCCGCTGCGGCCGGGCTTGAGGAATTGGAAGGTGCCGGTGCGGGTCCAGGCCTCGTATTCGGTGCCCAGGCGGCGGGCGATCAGGGTGCCGAACAGCACATCTGTCATAGAAAACAGGGTGCCGCCGAAGGCTGCGCCGTGCATGTTTGCGTTCCACCAGCGCAGGTTCAGCACGATGCGCGAACGCGACCAGTCTTGCGAAACGCTGGTCATCTTGATGCCGGAAAATAGCAGCGGCGGCCATAGGTTCATCATGCGCCGCATGCGGTCCGGCTTTTCGGTCATTTTGTTCACGAAGGCCGGAACTGCCTTCATCTGTGCCTGGTAAATCTTCTTCAGAGGTTTCATGATGCGTTTATGCTACCGCGAGACCGCCAGAGGCAAGCAGGTATAAAAGTATTCTCTTTTTATTGACGCCCCTACGTCCGCGCCGCCCCGCACGCTTGTTCGAAACTTTAGGTGGATAGCTACCGGGGCTACCGGGACTGTCCGGGGCGATTGCTAGCGTGTTGGGTTATGAGCAAGAGGGTAAGTGCGCTGCTAGTGGGCGTGAGTTTGCTACTCGGTGGGTGTGCCGAGGGTGCGGAGTTTCTAGAGGGCGGAAGTTCGGCGTCACAAATCTCGGAAGCACCGGTAGAACAGGCCACAGAAACGGTGCCGGAGCAGCCAGAGCAATCCGAGCCTCCAGAGCAGCCGGAACCGGAACAAGAACCAGAGCAACCCGCAGCGCCGGAACGGTCGCTGCACCAGCAGAACATGCTGGACCTGCTGGAAACGCTTGCGGTCAAGGGGCGCGCGCCGAAGACGGGCTATAACCGCGATGAGTTCGGCCAGCGGTGGAAGGATATCGACCGCAACGGTTGCGATCAGCGCAACGACATCCTCTCGCGTGACCTCACCAACGTGGAGGCGCCGAAGGGTTGCAAGGTGCTCAGTGGTGACCTGCAGGATCCTTATACCGGCCAGCACATCCACTTCGTCCGCGGGCAGAAAACTAGTCAGGCGGTGCAGATCGACCACGTGGTGGCGCTGGCCGATGCCTGGCAGAAGGGCGCGCAGCAGCTTTCCCCGGAGCGGCGCGAGCAGTTTGCCAACGATCCGATGAACTTGCTGGCTGTGGATGGGCCGGCGAATATGCAAAAGGGTGCGGGTGATGCCGCGACGTGGCTACCGGCGAATAAGGGTTTCCGCTGCACTTATGTCTCCACCCAGGTGCGTGTGAAGGCGGAGTACCAGCTGTGGGTCACGCAGGCGGAAAAGGAGGCGATTCAGCGCGAGCTAGGCCGCTGCTAGCGGTCCACTACGAGGATGTGCGCTGTGGGTTTCCCAATTGTCGGCCGCGAGGGCTGGAAACGCTGCGATCGCCGGGCACCCAGAAGCGGAGTAGGGCATCCGCGTTCTTGGTGATCCCTATGCGCTTGCCACGGGTGATCTCTGGGATAGCTGTGCGTGGGGTCAGGGTAAATGAGGCAGCGGTGGGCGAGGTATCGTCTGTGCCAGAAAACACTTGATCAATAGCCGAACCATTAAGGTTCAAGTTCAAACCGAGTACGGCGCCCAGGTTTCCCGGACCACGCGCTAGTGCTTCATCCGCGGGCTTTGGGCCACGCCGAGCACGGGCAATATCGAGCCCCTCGATGACTTTCCCCGCGCGCAGCAATACTCCTCCGGCCTCGCCATTGGGGCTGCACACCAGATTGCCCGCGCGGTGGATGCCGTAACTGGCATACACGTAGAGGTGCTGGGGAGGGCCAAACATAACCTCGCAACGAGGGGTCGGGCCGTTGAAGGCATGGGAGGCTTCGTCTGCAGTCCCTAGGTAGGCCTCGACCTCGGTCAACTCGATAGCCACTCCGTCGTGGCGCAAGACTGCGCCCAACAAAAGAGGGGCGACGACGTCGGCGGGTTGGGTGAAATCGATTCTCTGTGCGTTTCGATCCATGTAGCCATTGTGGTGCTCTTGCCCTAAACCCGCCAAGGTTGGCCCATTGCTGCCGAAAACTAGACCGCTTGGTCTATAATCGTTGAAACGATGCGCACCGGGCTGTGATTTCCCGGCGCAGATAAGCACTAAGACGCGCTACCAAGCACTAGTTCGAAGAGGAGTTTCCATGGCCCACAACACAGATGCCATCCACGCAGGCTACGAGCCCGACGAGTTCATGGGCTCCATCAACGTGCCGATCTACGCCTCCACCACGTTCGCCCAGAATGCGCCGAACGATCTGCGCGGAGGCTACGAGTACGGCCGCGTGGCGAACCCGACCGTCGACTCGCTGGCCCGCACGATCGCTGCCCTCGAAGGTGGCAAGCATGGTCGCGTCTACGCTTCCGGCATGGCCGCCACCGACCACCTGCTGCGTGTGCTGCTGCGGCCCGGCGACCACCTGATCATGGGGCACGACGCTTACGGCGGCACATATCGCCTGATCACCACCGTTTTCAAAGACTGGAACGTGGACTTCACCGTGGTGGACACCACTGATCCCGAGGCCGTTCGTGCGGCGCTGACCCCGCAGACGAAACTGGTGTGGCTGGAGACCCCGACCAACCCGCTGCTCGCCGTGACCGATATCGCCGCCATCGCCGAGGTGCTCGCGGATGAGTTTGGTAATGACGCCCCCACGCGCCCGAAGCTGATCGTGGATAACACCTTCTGCAGCCCCTACCTGCAGCGCCCCCTGGACCACGGCGCGGACGTGGTGCTGCACTCCACCACGAAGTACATCGGCGGGCACTCCGATGTGGTCGGTGGCGCGATCGTCAGCAACGATGCGCAGCTGGACGAGGATCTGGACTTCCTGCTCGGCGGCGCGGGCCCGATTGCTTCGCCTTTCGATGCCTACCTGAATGCCCGCGGCCTGAAGACCCTGGGCGTTCGGATGGACCGCCACTGTTCGAACGCGCAGGCCATCGCCGAATACTTGGACGAGCGGGAGGAAGTCGCCACCGTCCTGTATCCGGGTCTGCCGCAGCACCCTGGTCACGAGGTAGCCAAGCGCCAGTCCACCGGCAAGGGGTTCGGCGGCATGATCTCCGTACGCTTCCACTCCGAGGAAGCGGCGCTGAAGTTCTGCCAGTCCACCAAGCTGATTTGTCTGGCGGAGTCACTGGGTGGCGTGGAATCGTTGCTGGAGCACCCGGCGACGATGACCCACCAGTCGGTTGCGGGCTCCCAGCTGGAGGTTCCGCGCGACCTGGTGCGCATCTCCATCGGCATTGAGGATCTGGAGGATCTGCTCGCAGATGTCGCGCAGGCGCTGGAGCAGCTTTAAACTACTGGACTTATGAAGTCCTTTTCTTCTTCCAAGTCCCTGACCGCACTGGCCACCGCAAGCGCCCTGACCATCAGCGCCGTCGCAGCCGCCCCGGCGCAGGCTATCGCCCCGTCCGAGGGCAAGGGCTCCAGCACCGCCCCGATCACCCAGCCCACCGACCCCGATTCCAACCCGAACAACCCGAAGGCTAACAACGAAGGCTCGCTGGCCGGCAGTATTGAAGCCGCGAATCCGGCAGCTGAATGGCTGCTGAAGACCTTCCCTCTGGGTAGCACCGACCCCGCAGGTTCCCTAGGTAAAGATGCACCGCCGATCGCAGGCATCTTGGCCTGGGTCGGCGGTATCGTAGGTGCGGTTGCCCTGGGCGCGGCGTTGGTTGGTGGCTACCAGCACGCTGTGCAGCAGGGCTGGATCCAACCGCTGTAAGGGGGCTAGGCGCTAGCTACCTGGCGTGAGTTAGGCGTCCTCGCTAACGCCGGGGTAGCCAAGCTCCTCGAATACCTGCTTGACCTCGCCGCGCTTCGGGTTGATGAGCTTGGACTCTAGAACGATGTCCTTGTCCTTGTTAAAGATGAACACGATCGTGTTGCCCCTGTCCTCAACGTAGCCGGCATATTCATTCGGCTTGTCGTTTACGATCTCCGCGCCGCCATCCTTGAACTCCTTTTCCTTGACTTCGACGTACTCCTTGTCGTTGATGAAGTCCACGTTCCAGTAGGCCCAGCCCGAGCCTCGCACGCCCTTACAGTTCGCGCCGGTCATGTCGCGCTTCTCCTTGGAGGAGTCGTAGTACCGCAGGGTGAAGGTTCCGTCCTTGCACTTATTGACCAGGTCGTTGACCTTCTCAGGCATTGCATCCTTGTAGGCGGCGGGGAGGGAATCATCTGGCCCGCCGACGTCGCCCCTCTTCGCGGCGGTGGAGCTCGGCGCGCTCGGAGTCTCGGAGGTAGTGGACTCCTCGGAGCTTTCCTCACTGGTCTCCTCGGTGCTCTCCTCGGAGTTTTCCTCACTGTTTTCTTCGGCGCCCTCGGTCTGGGAAGTCGAGGTCTCGTCGGAGTCGGATCCTTCATCATCCTTGGCCAGCAGGAAGTAACCGCCTACTGCCAGGGCAATGACGACAGCGAGGGCGGCGATGATGCCGATAACCTTGCCGGTGCCTCCGCCACCTCCGCCGGAGTTTAGGTCTTGGCCATAGGCGCTGGCGGCACCGCCAGCGAAAGGGTTCTGGCCCGCTTGGCCAGGCTGTCCGGACTGACCGTAGCCGCCCTGGTTAAAAGGATTCTGCCCAGGCTGACCATTGGTACCGGGCTGACCGTACCCGCCTTGCGGACCGGGCTGGCCATAGCCTCCGGCCTGTGGCTGCTGTGCGCCGTAATGCTGGCCACCCTGGGGCTGATTCTGGTTTGCACCCCACTGGGTGGTCTCGTCACCTGGGTTGGAGCCATTGTTGAAGGGGTTGTTCTCCCCGTTATTTCCGCCCTGGTTGGGCTGGTTATCGAAGGGATTGTTGTTCGTCATGAGGGGACAGGTCCTTAAATCTCTGGAAACGTCGTCTTTTGGTTGTCGGGGCCTGGGAAACCAATGGCGCCCTCTCCGTGTGAAGGGCGCCTTCCCGCGGCGCTCGGTAGGTCAAATGGTACGAACTCTGCGGGATGTTCCGAATCGTTATTCTTCTACTGAAATAGGGGTGAATAGCGGGGGCAAATTTCCTTACGAAGAGGTTCTACGGCTTCTCGTAGCCCAGCTGGGTGAGGACCTCTTGCAGGGTGGATTCGTCTTCAAAGTACATCTTGGTTTCCATGGCGATGCCCTTGGACTTGTTCATTACAAATACGAACGGCTTGGAGTCCTCCATGAGGTAGCCGGCGAAATTGTTCGGGTCATCGGACCAAATTTCTGCGCCCTGTTCCTTCACGTAGTCGATCTCTTCGGGCACGAACGCCGCATCACTAACGAAGTCGACCTTCTTGAACTCCCAGGCGGAGTCCCACACGCCGGTGCACTGCATGCCCTTGACCTTGCGGTTGTTATCGCGGGCCAGCTCGTAGGTGCCGTTCTTGCAGTCGTACACCAAGTCCTGGATTTTCTTGGGCATCGCGTCGGCGTAGGTCTTGTCCATCGAATCATCCGGGCCGCCGACGTCGCCGGCCTTCGCGGGCTCCTTGGAGGAGGACGAGGTCTCCGAGGTGGAGGATTCCGAGCTGGATTCGGAGGAGCTCTCGCTGGACTCATCCGACGAGCCAGACTCTTCGGAGCTCGACGAGGAGCTGGAAGCATCCGTGCTCTCTTCGTCATCCTTACCCAGCAGGAAGTAGCCACCAACAATCAGGCCGATTACGACAACTGCGGCGACGATGATGCCGATGATCTTGCCACCGTTGCCGCCGCCACCGTTACCTCCGGCGTTACCTGGCTGGCCGTACGCGCCATAGGGCTGCGCATTAAACGGGTTTTGCCCCGGCTGGCCCTGGTTCTCCCCATTCGGGAACTGCTGATTGCCGTACCCCTGTTGCCCGAAAGCTTGCTGGCCGTACGCCTGTTGACCGTAGCCCTGCTGGCCCGGCTGTCCCTGATGGCCTTGGTTCTGGCCGCCCGGGAACTGCTGATTGTCGTAGCCCTGTTGACCAAAGGGATTCTGGGGCTGATTCGGATTCTGGCCTGGGTTGTTTTGGGAACCGTCTCCGGAGCCGGGGTAACCGCCTCCGTAATTATTAGTCATAAGAATTCCTTAAGAGTATGCCATTAACCTTTACTAAAGGAAAAGGTTAATGCATAGCTTTCTCTATTGCAGTGTTCTGCAGGGATTGCCTCCAACCAAAATTAAACAGCCCCGCGGCCTGCACTTGGTCGCTACATTGGAATTCATGAGTTCTACTAATGCAGAGTCCACGATTGCCGGGTCCACGTCCAACCCACCAACCAACTCCCGCGTCGCCGTCGTCACCGGCGCGAGTGCGGGCATCGGCGAGGCCACCGCTAAGCTGCTGGCCGCGGATGGCTGGTATGTGGTTCTGGCCGCGCGCCGTGCAGAAAAGCTAGAGCAGGTAGCACAAACGATCGCCCAGGAGGGCGGCAAGGCTACGCCCCTTGTGCTGGATGTGACGGATAGGGCGTCAATACATAACTTCACCGCAGCGCTCGCCGAGCTGACGGGCTCCAAGGTAGACCTGCTGGTCAACAACGCAGGTGGCGCGCGGGGGCTCGACCCTGTGCTGGAAGCCGATCCGGAGGATTGGCGCTGGATGTTCGAGGCGAACGTGATGGGCACCCTAGAGGTCACGCGCGCGCTGTTCGATCAGCTGCAGGTAGCGGACGCACCGCAGGTTATTAACGTGGTTTCCGTCGCCGGTCGCGGCGCCTACCGCGGGGGTGCGGGTTACAACGCGGCGAAGTTCGGACAGACCGCGCTGACCGACGTGATGCGCATGGAGTTCGCCGAGGCGGGCGTGCGCGTATGCCAGGTCGACCCGGGTCGAGTGGCTACTGACTTCAGCTTGAACCGCTTCAAGGGCGATGCCGAGCGCGCCGAGGAGGTTTACGCGGACAAGCTAAACCTGCAGGCAGAGGACATCGGCGAGGCTATCCGCTGGATCGCGGATCGCCCCCGCCACATGGACGTGGAGTCCATCATGATCCGCCCGCTCGACCAGGTCTAAAGTTTGGCGCTCGGGATGGCTCGGCGGGTCTGTCGCGCCGGGCTAAGCCCGGCAACCAGCGCCTACTGGAAGGTGACGGCGGTGCCGGTCGCGCTGACCATCACCATGCCGCCCTGGCCCAGGGACTCGTAGTCCACGTCCACGCCGACGATGCCGTGCGCGCCCATCTCCAGCGCGCGATCCACCATCTCCTTCAGCGCGGACTCGCGAGCCTGCAGGATCTCGCCCTCGTATGCGGAGGAACGGCCACCGGTGATGTTGCGGAAGCCCGCACCGATGTCCTTGAACATGTTGATACCGGCCACCGTCTCGCCCGAGACGATGCGCAGGTACTGGCCGATGGTGTGGCCCTCGACGTTGTTGGTGGTAGTGACGATCATGGCGTTGTTGGCCTTTCTGCGAGTTTTTTCTTAATGACGCCCACGTCTGCCGTGGGAGCGCTTATGCAACTGACTATAGAGGACTGCGTGGGCTGCGCGCGCGTGAAAACTTCAGTTGGTGGAGGGGTGGCGTCAACGGAATGTGGATCGAAGTGCACGTTTGCTCCGAGACTTAAGGACTGGCTAGAGTTATGGTAACCATTGCATAGGTCAGACAGGTGGGCGGAAAATGAGCTTAATCCAGATTTCGGAAGCAGCGACCAAGCTGGACGTTTCGGTAGACACGATCCGACGCTGGGAGAAAAAAGGTCTGGTAAAGGCTTACCGAAATGCTCGTGGTCAACGAGAGTTTGATTTCGATGAGATTGAACTTCTAGCAAAGAAACTTAGCGGGGAGTCTACTGGCCGAGGCTTTCAAGTCTTTGAAAGTAAACCGACCGGACGCACCGCTATCGATCTTTTCGCAGGAGCCGGGGGGACAGCGCTTGGTCTTGAAAATGCAGGATTTGAGCACGTTCTAGTTAATGAAATCGACAAATGGGCTGCGCAAACCCTACGAGCTAATCGTCCAGAATGGAATGTTGTCGAAGGTGACGTTCATGAACTCACATTTGATAATAGCTATCCGGATTTGGATCTTGTTGAGGGTGGGTTTCCATGCCAGGCATTTAGCTATGCAGGAAACAAGAAGGGCTTCGCGGATACCCGCGGTACTCTGTTTCACGAATTCGCACGGATCGTAGGGGAAACACGTCCGAAGGTAGCTATGGGCGAAAATGTTCGAGGGCTGCTAAAGCACGACAACGGGCGAACCTTGAGAACCATGATTGGAATCCTTCAAGATCTTGGTTACAAAGTGGCCTACAGATTGTTGCGAGCACAATACCTAGACGTGGCTCAGAAGCGTGAACGCTTGATTATTTTGGCAGTACGCGGAGATCTTGATCTGCCGATTCTCTTCCCGAAGGAGAAAAACTACACGCTTTCCCTCAGGGAGACTATTTCTGATGTCCCGGCCGGGCCGGGAATGGAATACAACGACTGGAAGCACGAGGTGATGGAACGCGTCCCAGAAGGAGGAAACTGGCGTGACCTCCCTGAAGATATTCAGCGGTCGTATATGAAGGCAAGCTTCTTCCTAGGCGGCGGAAAAACCGGGATGGCTCGCAGGCTTTCCTGGGATGAACCATCCTTGACACTTACCTGTAATCCAGCACAGAAGCAGACGGAGCGATGCCACCCGAGTGAAACAAGGCCATTGAACGTGCGAGAGTACGCACGTATTCAGTCCTTCCCTGATGAGTGGGATTTCCAGGGAAGCGTTTCGCAGCAGTACAAGCAAATTGGCAACGCTGTGCCAGTAAATTTGGCCTACCACGTCGGAATCGGTATCCAAGCGATGCTTGACGGTGAAGTACCCGAGGGCTACGAAGAGGCTAAGCCTGAGGAAAAGGTACTAGCGACTATCTTCGACTAGTGCCGACTGGGGTGGAAGGCTCTTCTGTATCGATTGGTCGATATAGACATCAGTGATCAAACTGGTTTGGTCTATATCCAAGTCAGAAGGATCTTGAATGATTTCTTTAAGGATCGCAGGGAGTGCGTGGAGTAACTGGTTCAGTGCGTCGGGCTCTCCCGTTACGAGATGGTAGGCAGTGGTGCCATCAATACAGCGAACATATGGTAGTTGATTGCGGCCGGAAACCTTCCAGGGGCGGTCGTATGATTCCTGAGTTTTCGGGACAATCTGAATCAGATATGCGACGCATTGAGAACTTCCACCCCTTGAGTTGACTGCGTCCTTTAGTTTGTCCCAGGTCTTGGCTTCATCCGAGGCCTTAATCGTGTTGTAGCGCATCTTTACTTCTGCCACGACATTGCGATCCCCAGCCAGGGGAATCTTCTCATCAGAGTAGATGTCGAAAACTCCACCGCTGCTTCCGGAATCGTTCCAACCATGGGCTGCTCCAAGAACTGCCTGATGAAAATCACCGATAGCATTCTGCAGGGTTTTTACGATTGATACATCGTCAGCGATACGAATTACGTCTTTATAAGGCATGTCAAGCAATGCATTGAGTGCGATGACGAGCGTTGGATCCGTCTGGAGATTCTTCTTTTGCTTAGCCTTGATTCTTCTAATGGCTCCCGCAAAGCTCTTGCGGGCGATAGCTTCGACTTTGTCCTTTGTAATCCAGTCGATCGTCCAAGTTGTCGTATCCGACATGTGTGCCTCCGGTCTTAGCCAATATTCAGCTTTGAGTATACTGGCCGGAGAACAAAATGTGCTGTTTTCTGGCCCGGCTAGGGTGGGGGCATGGTCGCCGTGATCGCCAGCCCGCAGTCCACCTCCGATAATCTCCAGCCGCTGAGATTGGAGGACCTGCCGGAGGATCTTGTCGCCGCAGTGCGCGGTGCCAAGTACGTGGAAGTGTTTACAGGGGCGGGCATGTCCGCCGATTCCGGTTTGGATACCTTCCGCGACGCGCAGACCGGCATCTGGTCGCATGTTGATCCCCAGGCGATGGCCACTTTGGATTCCTGGGCGAAGGATCCCGAGCCCATGCTTGCCTGGTACCTGTGGCGGGCGGTGTTATGCCGCCGCGCAGAGGCAAATGCGGGGCACCGGGCGATAGGTGAGTGGGCGGAACGAGGGGGCGTCACCGTACATGTAACAACCCAGAACATCGACGACCTGCACGAGCGTGGCGGCAGTAAGAACGTGGCGCACCTGCACGGCAGCCTGTTTAGCTACCGCTGCAGCATCTGCAGCAAGCCCGCGCGGATGCCCGAATTGCCCGAGAAGCAGGTGGAGCGAGCCACACCACCGACGTGCTCGCTGTGTGGAAATCCGGTTCGGCCCGGAGTGGTGTGGTTCGGCGAGCCGTTGCCACACCGGGAGTGGGAGACCGCCGAAGAGGCAATGCGGGCGGCGGATCTGGTGGTGATCATTGGCACGTCGGGCGTGGTGTGGCCCGCCGCAGGCCTGCCCGCGATCGCGACCCAGCGCGGCACGCCCATCGTGGAGATCTCGCCCGCGCGCACCGACCTGACGGAAATTTGCACATGGTCTCTGCGCACCACCGCGGCGAACGGGGCGCCGCTGCTGGTGGAGGCTGCGGAGGGTGCCGACTAGCGCCCGCTAGTTCTGCGGATTCGGCGGTGCCTGCTGGTTGTGCTTCGGCATCAGGCCGACGTTCATCGGCGGAATCTTGTGGTTCGGGTTGAACATCTGCGCCTCGATCTCCGGAGCCAGCGTCTCCGCGAAGATATTGTTGAAGTGGTGCGCATCGCGGTAGACCGCCATGTTGCCGATGATGGACGGGCACCAATCCTCGCGGCAGATCCCGGCCGTCAGATCCATGAGGGTCACGTCCATACCCTTGTACGCCTCGATGGAGGGATCCACAGGCAGCAGGGAATCCCAGACGCTCTGGCCGCACTCGGCGTTGATGGCCAGCACCTCGTCGAAGTTCGGGCGGCCGGGGTTGGCCAGGCCGGGGAAGTCCTCATTCTCCGCAACCTCGCCTTGCTTGCCTTCCATCATCTCGGCAACGCAGGCGCGCATGTCGCGGGGTGCACCCTTGTCAGTGGTCTGCCACGGGTTATCGCGCATCAGCCAGCTGTGGATGCCCTGGTCCGTGAAGCTCTGCACCAGATCCCTGTACTCTTGCGGCACTTGCTCCGGGCCAGCGCCACTGATCGAACTCGGGCGCGTACCGGTCATGAAGATGCCCTCTGTCGGCGGATTCTCCTTGATGTAGTCCACGACCTTCTCCGACCAACTGAGGCAGGAGGGGTACTCTTCGCCATTGACGCGCGTGATCTTGGCGTTTACCGGGCAGCCCATCTTCAGCAGCGGGATCATCTTCACGTGCCGGTTGCGGCCCACGATGTCCAGCGCCGGAATGTAGTGCTCGGAGTGCGAGCCGCCAATCACATAGATGGTCTTGTCAGAGTTGACGTCGCCGTACGCGCATTCCTCGTCGGAACGGTTGAAATTCTTCGTCAGGATCAAAGCATCGCTATCGAAGCCGATCTGGCAACCATCCGGCTGCGTCTGCGGCAGCAGCGCATGGAAGTCCTCCAGCGGCGGCACGATCGGCATGTTCTCCGGCACGGGGGCGTTCACCAGGAAGCTTGCCGCGCCGGGGTAGATCGACCTATCCGCAGCCAGGTCCCACAGCTGTTCGCTGTTCACGTCCTCGCGGTGCTGTAGATACTTTGGTGACGCCACCACAGAACCAGCGAGCACCAGAATCAGTACGGCATAGACAGCCTTCGGCCAGGCGGACAGGGACTTTGCCCAGTACTTCGGGCTGAGCAGCACCCAGTTACGCTCTGGCTTCTTGCCCTGGCGCAGTGGGCGTTCAATCAGCTTGTTTGAGAGCCAGGCCAGCACCACGCTGGCCGCGATCACGGCTGCGCCGAGGGCGGGGCTGACCTTCGGAACGTTGAAGTAGTAGACGCACAGCACCAGAATCGGCCAGTGCCATACGTACAGTGCATAGCTGATGCGGCCCAGGAACTGGAAAGGGCGCGTCAACAGCAAGCGGGTCACGCCGACGGGCTCGCCGGAGTGGCCGGAAAGGACCACCATCAGGGCACCTACCAGCGGAATCAGTGTCCATGGGCCGGGGAACTGATCCGCACCGTCCAGGAAGAGACCGGTGCTGATGATCATGCCCAGGCCAACAATGCCCATCACAGTGCGGGTCCACCGACCCAGCGGGCGCAGCACCGGGTTGCCGTTTGCGTCGCGGCGCAGCAACAGCATGCCCAGCAGGCCGCCCAGGCCGATCTCCCAGAAGCGGCTCAGCGTGGAGTAGTAGTTGATGGTCTGGTCTTCAAAGTGGAAGTACGTGGCGTAGGCGAAGGAGAGCACCGTCGCGGCGGTCAGCACAACCAGCAGGGCCTGGCGTGCGTACTTCCGGAAGATGAGGGCCAGCAGGGTAACGACCACCAGAGACGCAACGTAGATCTGCAGCTGCGCAGACATGGACCACAGGTGCTGGAAGGGGCTCACGGTGGTGCGCACAGAGGTGTATTCGCGGCCGGAATACGCCAGCTGCCAGTTGATGTAGTAGCCCAGGGAGGCCACCGCATCCTTTGCCATCTGCACGTGCACCAGCCGATTCATTAGAAGTATCGAAGCCGCCAATACGCTGGCGACCACCACTGCCAGCAGCGGGAATAGTCGCCGGATGATGCGGATCAGCGACTGAATGAAGGTAAGCCCCTTCGCGTTCTGCGCGTTGCGCAGCTGGCTGCCGAAGAAGAAGATGCCGCCGAGCAGCAAGAACACGTCCACGCCTGAGCTGACTTTGCCGACGAAGACGTGGAAGATAACGACCAGGCCAATGGCTAGGCCGCGCAAACCTTCGATGTCGTAGCGCATCGTGCTGGAACGTGCGCCGGACTTCCCGGAGTTGCCCTTGGTTGAAGTGCTGGCCTCCGCCGGTTGCTTTACCTTTGTGGCGTTCGACTGCTCTGCCTTTTTGGCTGCGTTATCGTCCGCCGAAGAATTTCCCTGTGCCATAACTCGGATAAGTTTATTGACCAGCGGTAAAAATATCGAAACGACTCACCCGGGAAGGTGCAAAACGAAGTGGCGATCATACTTGGCGGCGCAGAGGGCTACTCGAAGTACACGTCCTCCAAAGACAGCGCCTCTGCAGCGCTGGCCTGGTTACGTGCAGTTTCTACATAACGCGCAGCGTGAGCGATGAAGCCCTGGCGCTCTTCCTCCGTTAGCTCGCGACGCACCTTCGCGGGCAGCCCTGCGGCCAAGAACCCCGCCGGAATCTGCTGGCCTTCCAGTACCACCGCACCCGCGGCGACGAGGCTGCCGCCTCCAATAGTGGAACCCGATAGTAGTGCCGATTGCATGCCAATGAGTGTTCCTGCCCCCACATGCGAGGAGTGAACCAGCGCCTGGTGGCCGATCGTTACATCGTCTTCCAACACACATTGTTGTCCGCGCTCCACGTGCATCACAGAGTTGTCTTGCACGTTCGTTCGCTCGCCGATGCGGATCGCGCCCACATCGCCGCGCAGCACGCACCCGTAGAAGACGGAGGAATCCGCCCCGATTTCCACATCCCCAATGATCGTCACACCCGGGGAGATCATTGCGCTGCGGTGGATCCGCGGCGTCTTGCCCTGATACGGAAGGATAATCGGTGCTGCATTCATGTTTCCTAGCCTAACTATTTTTGGACGCCCACGCTTCCCTTTACCTCGAATGCCCCACCCAACCCTGCAGGATCGGTAGCGTTGAAACCATGAGCGAGAACGCTACCAGCCGAAAACCAGTAACGATCCTCGTCGTTCACCACAGCCCGACCGAGAAGGCGCAGAAACTCGCCGACACGGTACTCGCGGCAGCACGCGCCGCCGCGGAGGAAGTGAACGTGGAGCTGGGCGCCGCCGCAGGCGAGGAGTCAGGCCAGCCCGCCGTGCAGGTGCTGGAACGCCAGGCACTGGAGCCGGATGTGGAGGAGCTACGTGGAGCAGACGCTGTAATCCTGGGCACCACCGCCAATTTCGGCTACATCTCCGGAGCCCTGAAGCACTACTTCGACACGGTCTACGTGCCCGTCCTCGAAGAGAAGAAAGCCACCCCGACCAGCTGGTGGATCCGAGGTGGCTACGATACGACGGGCGCGGAGAAAGCCATGCGCTCCATTCTCACGGGGCTGGAATGGGAAACGGTGGCCGAACCCGTCGAGTTCACGGGAGATATTGAGCCCCACCTGGCGGAGTTAGAGGCGATGGCTCAGGCGGTGGTGGGCCAGGCTGTGGCGTCAATAGTTTAAAGAGCCCTAAAGATAGAGCTCGTTAGCGCAGGTCGGACAGGACACACGCAGCGCCCGCGGCGGCGGTGGTGACAGTCAGGACAGCAG
The DNA here is from genome assembly GCF_022345965.1 of Corynebacterium sp. ACRQK. GTDB lineage: Bacteria > Actinomycetota > Actinomycetes > Mycobacteriales > Mycobacteriaceae > Corynebacterium. The sequence goes on along the minus strand of NZ_JAKRMU010000006.1, from coordinate 31,817 downwards.
GCCAGGCGCCGATCTTCTTGGCCAGCGGGTGGGAAAGGCCAAACGCGGCAAGGTATCCGGCGGTCAGGCCCGTGGCAACACCCGCGCCAGCCTTAGCGTTCCAAGAGCGGGCAGCGTAGCCACCTGCAGCGGCCAGAATCACGCCGCCGAGCGGGCGAATACCCGTCTCGCGGGCGGTAAGCCAGCCACCGACCAGGCCAGCGATGACGACGGATGCGGTGTTGACTTCCTTAGCGGGCTTCAGGGAGGCGGTGGGCTTGAGCTTGTTCAGCTGATTCTTCTTCGACATGCCCATAACTCTACGCGGGTATAAGGGGAGCAGTTTCGCAAATGAATCAGAAGTAGGACTAGGGTGGCAACCAGACCCAACTACTCTGCCCATCCAAAACCATGAGGAGGCATGTGTTCCATGGTTGAACGCATCGATACCCGGTTAACCAGACTATGGGGAATCGATAAGCCCATCATCGGCGCACCGATGGCGGGACGGTCCGACGGCAACCTGGCAGCCGCCGTGAGCCGTGCCGGCGGATTGGGGATGTTCGGCGCAGGCGCGGGAACCAAACCCGAATGGATCCTGGAGAACGCACGCATCGCCGCAGAGGCCGGCCCCTACGGAATCGGCCTGATGGTGTGGGCGCTGGAAGACAATCCGGCCCAGTTCGATGCAGTGCTGGAAGCCAAGCCGAAGGTGGTAAGCCTGGGCTTCGGCGACCCCAAGCCCTACGTGGACCGCGCCCACCAGGCGGGGATCTCCGTCGTGGCTCCCATCAACACCATGGCGCAGTTGCGTCAGGCACTGGCCGCGGGTGTAGACGCCGTGTGTGTACAGGGAACGGACGCCGGCGGGCACACCGGGCGCATCGGCACACTGCCGCTGCTGCAGATCGTGATGGAATACATGCAGGTCAACGCGCCGGGCGTGCCGATCGCCGCGGCGGGTGGCATTGCCACCGGCAGGGGTGTGGCCTCTGTGTTGGTGGCAGGCGCCGACGCAGCATGGGTTGGCACCGCACTGCTGGCCTCCCCGGAAGCCTCCGGGGCACCCGAGCTGCGACAGGCTGCGATCAAGGCCACGGCCAGCCGGACCGTGCTGACCGACATCTACGACCGCGCCGAAAAGCAAAAGTGGGATACGGAGCAGTGGCCCACCCGCACCGTGCGCAATGCATTCGTGGACGTGTATCGCCCGCTGTCCGAAGCAGGGGAGGTTACCGATGAGGAACTGGTAGCAGCTCGTGCTGAGGGTGGAGACTTTGCAGGCGAGTTGAAGCTGCACGCGGGGCAGGGTGTGGAACTGCTGCGGGCAGAGGTGCCCGCCGGTGAGGTCGTGCAGGGTATGTACGACGAAGCGCTGCACTGCCTCGGACGTTTCTCCTAAGGAGGAAACCCCATGGACATCGACCGCGTGTACAACTGGCGCGACCGACAGCGCCAAGGTCTGTATTTAGTGGATCAGTTGTGGCCTAGGGGCGTCAAGAAAGAAAGCCTAGATTTGGCCGGCTGGCCGAAAGAATTAACGCCCAGCAGCGACCTGCGCCGAGAGTTCCACAATGGCTTGAGCTTTGCTGAGTTCCGTGAGAAGTACGTGGCGGAGCTGGAGGAACGGAAAGTCGCAGGGGAACTGGACGATGCCCTGACCGAATTGCGCGACTACCAGAAGCGGGCGACCGATGAAGGCGCTCCGGAGCTCCTGCTGCTGTATGCCGCGAAAGAAAAAGAGCACAACCATGCGGTTGTGCTCCGAGATTGGCTGGCACCCCAGCTGGAAAGCTAAGGCGCCGGCTAACTAGCCGGTCGCGCTAGAGGCGCTGGCGCGACAGGAAGTTCCAAACCTCCTGGGAAGCATCCGGAACGCGGTTCCAGGTGTGGTTCTGCGGGTTTAGGATCAACTGCAGCTCTTTGCGGGCGCAGGGGTACACGTGGCGCTCGCCGCCCCGGATGCGGGTGACGCGCGGCGGGTAGCCACAGCCATTACGCTTCGCGTAGCTACCCACCAGGTCGCGAACAGCCAAGTAGTGGGCGCCGTTGTGGCGGTAGCCACCGTTGGAGTGGCCGGTGGCGTAGATGCGGCCACGGTCGATGTTGTAGGTACGGTCGATCTCATCGATGATCTGCAGGATGAACTTCAGGTCCGTTCCACCCTTCACTACTGCGTACGGGGCACCCTCCCAGCCGTGCTTGATGGACTCCGGGAAGATCTTGATGGCCTGCTGGCGAGCACGAGCGACAGAGCTACTGAGCTACTGCAAAGCGCTGAAAGGAAGACAAGAAGGAACTAAGAGATCGATTCACGATTGTGACTATACATATATGTGAATACCCTGCCAATTTGGTTGGGGAAATCTGGCTAGCTGGAGTTTGCGTTGGAGCTCGCGCTGTCGAAGTTCCTGATCATGGTCGGTATGCTGAGTAGCATGATTACTGAAATTTTTGCGGCAGATGCTTTCCTACTCGCTGAGGGCTCTGCAGTTCCGCCATTGGGCATGATCGGCTGGGTTGTCATCGGTGGCCTGGCTGGTTGGATCGGTTCCAAGATCATGGGTACCGACGAGCAGATGGGCTTCTTCCTCAACATCATCGTCGGCATTATCGGTGGCTTCTTGGGCGGTTGGGTCCTCGGCCTGCTGGGGGTCGGCAGTGGCGGCAAGTTCTGGAGCTTCCTGACTTGCCTGCTGGGCGCCTGCATCCTGCTCTTCATCGTCGGCTTGGTCACCGGAAACCGCAAGAAATAGGCAACCGCCAGAAGTAGCTGCAGTTACTGGCCGGATCTGGGTTTAGCTTACCGGCAACATAGAAAGCGTGCCTTCCCCCAAGCGTGTGCTTTCGTTTTCAAGGCCAAGGTCCAGCCATAGTACGAGCAGCAGGATAATCAGTGCGCAGATGATAAAGATCAGCGTGCCAATAAAGAAATAGGAGCGGAAGGGGCCACTTTTGGACTCTTCCTGCAGAGGCACCTCAACCATCGGTTGGGGGCCTTTTTTCTGTGGGTCTACGGCCGGTGTGCCCGTCTCATCGACGAAGCCGCCACGTTGGACGGATACCGCCCGGAACGTGCCCGTATCGCGTTGCTGGCTTTGCATCGGTCCTCTCCGGTTCGTAGATCTTAGTGGGGCTTTCTGTTTCAGCTGCATGCGCAGGAGCGGCGAAACTCTGCATGGCTTCTGCAGGGCTGCGTGTAGCCTTACAAAAACTTAAAGAGCAAGAGGAACGAACAGTCGAAACTGTTGGGTTTCTTTAAGCCTAGTATCGTCGGCCCCTTCGTTGTGGGGCTATCCCAATTCCAGGGGTGTAATGCCAGATGACCTCCACCTGTTCCCACCCCCAAGTAGGGCTATTCACAGGCAGGGTTGTCTGTGGATAACCCTGTTGTCTGGATGGGTTGGCGGCCCGCCTACACGCCAACCCGTCCAACCTTTTCGTTACGCTGTTCAATGTCTACCAGCGCTCGCGAGCGCACACCAAATCCCGCACACCAAGTCCATGTCACATGTTTGTCTCATGTGCCTGGCCGTAGTTGAAAGGAACCCGATGGAAGGCCAACTTCTCACCACCAACACCGGGCAGCTTGTTGATGAATCAGGGGTCGCGCGTCCGCCGTGGGCCTTCCGCAGCGAGATTGAGCTGGACTATTACGACAACGAGTGGGGTCGCCCCGTCATCACTGAGCATGGCTTGTTGGAACGCATCGCCCTTGAAGGCTTCCAATCCGGGTTGTCGTGGGCCACTATCCTGCGCAAGCGGCGGGATTTTCGCTCTGTGTTCTTTCTTTTTGACGCCCAGCGCATCACCGAAATGAGCGAGCCCCAAAGGCGCGCCGCTCTGCAGGACGAACGTTTGATTCGTAATGCTCGCAAGCACGGGGCGCTCTATGAAAACGCCAAGGCGACGCTAGAGTTGCGCCGTGTGGAGGAATACCAAAAGCTGCCGGAGGATTCACCCGCCCGCGAGGTTCTGGGCGGGGCGGCCAATCGACTGGCCCCGGGTCTGCCGGTGCTTGTGTGGTCGTTCACCCCAGCGGAACACTCCCGTCCAGCAACGCTGGCTGAGGTGCCCTCGACCTCGCCGGAATCCAAGGCGCTGGCGAAGGAGCTGAAGCGCCGGGGCTTTCAGTTCGTAGGCCCCACTACCTGCTACGCGCTGATGCAGGCCATCGGAATGGTCGACGACCGGATCGTGGAGCCGTCCGAGGGATCCACCCAGACTGGATAGCCCGGAAGAGCCAAGCCTGTGCTCTAGGGTGCTTAGAGTCGCGCGGCCAGCTCCACAGCCTGGCGGATGGCACGCTTGGCGTCCAGCTCCGCGGCGACATCCGCGCCGCCGATGATGTGGACGTTAGAGGTTTCGTCCTGCTCGGCGTCGCTCTTCTCGGCGCCCTCCGGGCGCACGGACTCCTGACCCGTGCACAGCACGACCGTGTCCACGTCGATGACTTGCGGTTCGCGGTTTTCTTTGGTTTCGCGTTCGATCTGCTCCAGCAGCTCCTGCTTCTCGACACGGTCCAGCGTGCGACCCTCGAAAGTGCCGGACTTGATCTGCTTGATCTTCTTCAGGGTGACCTTCGGGTCCTCCACCGGGACGGTGATGTGCAGGCCGTCGGAATCGATCTTCTCGTAGGTCACACCGACAATCTGCTCCGTACCGCCCATGGCCACCGCCGCGCGGTGTACCCAGCCAGTCGTCTTGCCCAGTGTGCGGCCCATGCGAGTCGGCTTACGCTGCAGCATCACCACGCGGCGCTGCGGACGCTCAGGCTGCGGGGAAGAGAGGTTGCCGTGCACATCCGAGTCCTCAACCACACCCCACTGACTGTTCCAGGAGGTCAGGGACTGCGGCGCACCCTGGCGATCCTCCAACAGGAACTCCGCAACGTCGTAGCCAATGCCGCCAGCACCAATGACGGCTACGTACTCGCCAGGCGCCTTCTTTCCGGAGATCAGCTCGGCGTAGGTGGCGACGGTCACGCCGTCGATCTTGCCTTCCAGACCCTCAGTCACGCCCGGGAACTCCGGGATGCGGGGGCGCACGCCTGTGGCCACAACAACTTCCTCGAAGCCGTCGGCCTTAAGCTCCTCCGGGGTAACGGCCTTGCCAGTGGAGATGTTCACCTTCAGACCCTCCAGGCGGTTGACCACCGCGTGTAGCGCCTGCACGAACTCCTCCTTGCCCGGCACGCGCATCGCCAGGTTGAACTGGCCGCCCAGGGTGTCGGCTGCTTCGAAGACGGTGACATCGTGGCCGCGCAGTGCCAGCGCCTCGGCGGCGAAGAGTCCGGCCACGCCACCGCCGATCACACCGACCTTCTTGGTTCCCTGTGCAGGCAGCAGTTCCAGCTCGGTCTCGTAGGCGGCGCGCGGGTTAACCAGGCAGGTCGCCCGCTTGTTCTCAAAGGTGTGGTCCAGGCAGGCCTGGTTGCAGGCGATGCAGTGGTTGATCTCGGTGTTCAGGCCGCGTGTAGCCCGGTTGACGAACTCCGGGTCGGCCAGCAGTGGGCGGGCCATGGAGACCAGGTCGGCCTGCGGGGTGCCAGCGGGTTCGCCGTTGCCGCCGTCCCAGCTGCCGTCGAGGATGGACTCGGCAACCTCCGGGGTGTTGATGCGGTTGGAGGCTACCACGGGGATGTCCACGTGCTCGCGCACCTTCTGGGTCGCCCAAGCGAAGGCGCCGCGGGGGACGGAGGTCACAATGGTCGGGATCTGCGCCTCGTGCCAGCCCACGCCGGAGCTCAGCAGGTCGGCGCCGGCCTCCTCGATCTTCTTGGCCAGCTGCAGGATTTCCTCCTGGCTCTGGCCGCCCTCGACGAGCTCCAGCACGGAAATGCGGTAGTCGATAACGAAGTCCTCCGGCACCTTTGCGCGGATGGCCTTCACGATCTCCACGGGGAAGCGCTGGCGGTTTTCCACCGAGCCTCCCCACTTGTCGGTGCGCTGATTCGTGCGCTCCGCAAGGAACTGGTTAATCAGGTAACCCTCGGAGCCCATCACCTGCACGCCGTCATAGCCTGCGTCAGCGGCGAGTGCGGCGGAGGTGGCGTAGGCGTCAATAAGCTTTTCAACCTCTTCGCCCGTAAGCTCGCGGGCGGGGAAGGGGCTGATCGGCGATTGCGAGGCGGAGGCGGATTCCGCCATCGGGTGGTAGCCATAGCGGCCGGCGTGGAGCAGTTGCAGCAGGATCTTCGCGTCGCCGGCGTGCACTGCGTCGGTGATCTCACGGTGAGCTTCGGCGATCTCCGGAGTGTTAAACGGAGTGCCGTAGGGAGTCAGGTTGCCTTCCAGAACCGGCGGGTAACCGCCAGTGACCATCGCGGCCACGCCACCTTCGGCGCGGGCGGCATAGAAGGCGGCGAGTTTTGGCACGTCCTCGATGGAATCCTCCAGGCCGGTGTGCATGGAGCCCATGATCACGCGGTTGCGGAAGGTGGTCTTTCCTACCTGGATAGGGGCGAGGAGGGTCTTGTAGGCGGCGGCGGGATCCTCCACCGGGGTGGCAGTAAGGGCGGTGGCGCCCGGCGCCGTAGCCAGCGGCAGCAGGGTGCGGACGGAAGCGTCAGAGGAGTTGTTAGAAGGCTGGTTGGTCATGGGCGCAATTATCCCTAACCGTGCAAAAACTTGTGGGGCTTTCGAGGAAACCAAGATCATTCAGGCTGCCGCGCGTTAAAGTATGTATCAAAATGTGAGTAATGCATGACAATCATTGCAGTTCAGAGTTACTTCGATCACACGCTAAGGAGAGGCTAGAAAGAGTAAGGCAAGCCTAATTTTGTCTGCTCGCACCGGCAGGTGCACTCTAGATAACCCAAGACGAAATGGTGTGACCGGAACTACAGCTGTTTTCTGGTGGAGACTCACGTCACCACCAGTCCTGTGATCTGATTGCAACTTTATTCGCATATGCAAATGCAGTACTTGTGACGAAAGTTAGGCCGTAAATCATGAAAAACTACCCTGCACGCCAGGGTCTTTACGACCCCCAGTTTGAGCATGATGCGTGTGGTGTCGCCTTTGTGGCTGACATGCACGGCCGCGCGACACGCGACATTGTGGACAAGGGTATTCAGGCTCTGGTGAACCTGGATCACCGCGGCGCAGCCGGAGCGGAGAAGAACACCGGCGATGGCGCCGGCATTCTTATCCAGATCCCCGACCGCTTCTACCGGGAGGAGATGGCCAAGCAGGACATCACCCTGCCGCCGGCCGGACAGTACGCCACCGGCATCGCCTTCCTGCCGAACTCCCGCATGGCCGCGCTGGACGCGGTGCGAGCCGTCGAGGCCATTGTGAAGGAAGAGGGTCTTAACCTCATCGGCTGGCGCGACGTCCCCGTCGACGACTCGAGCCTGGGCGCCATCGCGCGCGACGCCGAGCCGCTGTTCCACCAGCTCTTTATCTCTGGTGTTGACGCCAACGGCTCCCCCCTCGAGGGCCTCGAGCTCGACCGTCGCGCCTTCTTTGTCCGCAAGCGTGCAGAGCGTGAACTCGGCACCAAGGGTGCAGGCGAGGGCTCCGGTGGAGACACCGTGTACTTCCCCTCCCTGTCTTCCCGCACGGTCGTTTACAAGGGCATGCTGACCACCCCGCAGCTGCGGGAGTTCTACCTGGATCTGCAGGACGAGCGCATGGAGTCCGCGCTGGCCATCGTGCACTCGCGCTTCTCCACCAACACCTTCCCATCCTGGCCGCTGGCCCACCCCTACCGCCTGGTTGCTCACAACGGTGAGATCAACACCGTCCGCGGCAACGAGAACTGGATGCGCGCCCGCGAATCCCAGCTGCGCTCCGAGGTGCTGGGTGACCTGGATCGCGTACTGCCGATATGCGACCCGGAGGGTTCGGATACCGGCCGCTTCGACGAGGCCCTGGAGCTGCTGCACCTGGCCGGCCGCAGCCTGCCGCACGCCGTGTTGATGATGGTTCCGCAGGCGTGGGAACGCAACCCGCACATCGACCCGCAGGTCCGTGCGTTCTACGAGTACCACTCCAGCTTCATGGAGGCCTGGGACGGCCCGGCCGCCATCACCTTCACCGACGGCACCCTCATCGGCGCCACCCTGGACCGCAACGGTCTGCGCCCGGGACGCATCTGGATCACCAAGGACGGCCTCGTCGTCATGGCTTCCGAGGCCGGCGTGCTGGACATCCCAGACAGCGAGATCGTTAAGCGCACCCGCGTCGAGCCAGGCAAGATGTTCCTGGTCGACACCTCCCGCGGCTGCGTAATCGAGGACGAGGAGATCAAGCAGGCGCTGGCCGACCAGCCCTACCAGCAGTGGGTAGAGGAGAACCTGGTCCGCGAGTCCGACCTGCCGACCGCCAAGCCGATCGATATGAACCACGAGCGCATCGTCCTGCGCCAGCGGGTATTCGGCTACACCGAGGAAGACCTCGAGACCCTACTGCGCCCGATGGCCGACAAGGGTGCCGAGGGCATCGGCTCGATGGGTACGGATACCCCGATCGCCGCCCTATCCGACCGCCCGCGCTTGCTGTACGACTTCTTCGCGCAGCGATTCGCGCAGGTGACCAACCCGCCGCTGGATAGCTACCGTGAGAAGATGGTCACCAGCATGTTCACCCAGCTGGGTGCGCAAGCGGATGTGCTTAACCCCGGTCCGGACGCCGCCCACCGTATCCACCTGGACAGCCCGATTCTGGGTAACCAGACACTGGCCAACCTGGCGAGTGCGGCGGAGAACGCCGCGGCCGCCGGCTCCGACGTGGACTTGAGCGCCTTCAAGGCCGTGCGCATCCCGGGGCTGTACTCCGTCGCCCACGGCGGTAAGGGCTTGCGCGAGGCCATCAACCGCATCCGTCGCCAGGTTACCGAGGCAATCGAGGGTGGCGCGACCATCCTAATCCTCTCCGACCGCGAGTCCGACGAGCGCTACGCCCCGATCCCTTCGCTGCTGCTGACCAGCGCCGTACACCACCACATGGTGCAGGAGAAGACGCGCACCCGCGCATCGCTGGTGATCGAGTCCGGCGGAGCCCGCGAGGTGCACCACCTGGCCATGCTCATCAACTTCGGTGCGGATGCCATCAACCCGTACATGGCCCTCGAGACCGTTAATGAGATGGCCAACGACGGGCGAGTGGGCGTCACCGCAGAAGAGGCCGAGGAAAACTACATCAAGGCTGCGACCGCCGGCATCCAAAAGGTCATGTCCAAGATGGGCATCGCGACGGTGGCGAGCTACCGTGGCTCCCAGCTGGCCGACGTGGTGGGTCTGCACCAGAGCCTGCTCGATGAGTACTTCGTCGGCGCCTTCAGCCCCATCTCCGGCATCGGTCTGGACGAGATCGCCGACGACGTGGCCAAGCGCCACCGCGCCGCATTCCTGCCCCGCCCTGAGGAGCGGGCCCACCGTGAGCTCGAGATCGGCGGCGAGTACAAGTGGCGCCGCGAGGGCGAATACCACCTGTTTAACCCCGAGACCGTATTCAAGCTGCAGCACGCGACCCGCACCGGCCAGTACCGCATCTTCAAGGAGTACACCGAAAAGGTCGACAAGCAGTCCGAGCGTCTGGCTACGCTGCGTGGCCTGTTCAAGTTCAAGTCCAACCGCCCGTCGATCCCGATCGAGGAGGTCGAGCCGGTCAGCGAGATCGTTAAGCGCTTTGCCACCGGCGCGATGTCTTACGGTTCTATCTCCGCAGAGGCGCACGAGACCCTGGCGATCGCCATGAACCGCCTGAAGGGCATGTCCAACTCCGGTGAGGGCGGCGAGGATCCGGCCCGCTTCGAGCCGGAGCCGAACGGTGACTGGAAGCGCTCCGCCATCAAGCAGGTGGCCTCCGGCCGCTTCGGCGTGACCAGCCACTACCTGAACAACTGCACGGACATCCAGATCAAGATGGCCCAGGGCGCCAAGCCCGGCGAGGGCGGCCAGCTGCCGCCGAGCAAGGTGTACCCCTGGATCGCCGAGGTGCGTGTGACCACCCCGGGCGTGGGTCTGATCTCCCCGCCGCCGCACCACGACATCTACTCCATCGAGGACCTGGCGCAGCTGATCCACGACCTGAAGAACGCCAACCCGGATGCCCGCATCCACGTCAAGCTCGTCGCCGAGCAGGGCGTGGGCACGGTCGCCGCCGGTGTGTCCAAGGCACACGCGGATGTGGTGCTGATTTCCGGTCACGATGGCGGCACCGGCGCCTCCCCGCTGACCTCGCTGAAGCACGCGGGTGGCCCGTGGGAGCTCGGCCTGGCGGAGACCCAGCAGACCCTGCTGATGAACGGCCTGCGCGACCGCATCACCGTGCAGTGTGACGGCCAGCTGAAGACCGGGCGCGACGTGATGGTGGCGGCCCTTCTGGGTGCTGAGGAATTCGGCTTCGCCACCGCCCCGCTGGTGGTCTCCGGCTGCATCATGATGCGCGTCTGCCACCTGGATACCTGCCCGGTGGGCGTGGCAACCCAGAACCCGGAGCTGCGAAAGCGCTACACGGGCCAGGCGGAGCACGTGGTGAACTTCTTCAAGTTCATCGCCGAAGAGGTCCGCGAAAATCTTGCCGAGCTGGGCTTCCGCACCCTGGAAGAGGCCGTGGGCCACTCCGAGTGCCTGACCGGCGGCGAGATGGAAGTAGAGCACAAGACCGCGGGCAAGCTGGACCTGGCGCCCATCTTCGCCCAGCCGGACAGCCCCTTCATGCACCAGGACCTGCACCGCACCAAGGAGCAGGACCACTCGCTGGACAAGGCGCTGGACAACCAGATCCGTTCTGATGCGGAGGACACGATCCGCCGCGCCGCTGCGGGCGAGGACGTCTCGATCGACCTCAGCTACCCGATCACCAACGTCAACCGCACCGTTGGCACCATGACCGGCTCGCTGATCTCCCGCGTTGCCGGCCGCGATGGCCTGCCGCAGGACACCGTGAACCTGCAGTTCACGGGCTCCGCAGGTAACTCCTTCGGTGCCTTTGCCACCCATGGCATGACGCTCACCCTTAACGGTGACGCCAACGACTATGTGGGCAAGGGTCTGTCTGGCGGCCGCATTGTCATCCGCCCGGCCGCCAACCACGGTGCGGAGGATACGACCAGCGACGTCATCGCCGGCAACGTGCTGGGCTTCGGTGGCGTACACGGCGAAATGTTCATCCGCGGCACCGTGGGCGAGCGCTTCTGCGTGCGTAACTCCGGCCTCACCGCCGTCGTCGAAGGCGTGGGCAACCACGGCTGTGAGTACATGACGGGTGGTCGCGTTATCGTGCTGGGCAAGATCGGCAACAACTTCGCAGCCGGCATGTCTGGCGGCATTGCCTACCTGGTGGATGACGGTAGTGGCGTCACCGACCGCATCAACACCGAGCTCGTCGACATCGAAAAGATCACTGACGAGGAAGAACTGCGCTGGGTCGAGCAGACGATCCAGACCCACCGCGACCTGACTGGATCTACCGTGGAGGTAAACGCCGCGGATCTGATCAAGGTCATGCCCCGCGACTACGCGCGTGTGCTCAAGACGATCGCACGGGCCGAAGCCGAAGGCTTGGACAACGACGGCATCGCCGCCGCAATCATGGAGGAAGTGAAGTAAATGGCTGATCCACGCGGATTTCTGAAGCACCGCCGCGAGTCGGCGGCACACCGACCCGTCCCGCTGCGCCTGCTGGATTGGAACGAGGTCTACGAGGACTTCTCCGACGACAAGGTGCAGACCCAGGCCAGCCGTTGCATGGACTGCGGCATCCCGTTCTGCCACGATGGCTGCCCGCTGGGCAACATCATCCCCGAGTGGAACGACCTGGTGCGCAAGGGCAACTGGCGCGAGGCCTACGACCGCCTGCACGCCACCAACAACTTCCCGGAGTTCACCGGCCGCCTGTGCCCCGCACCCTGCGAAGGCGCATGTGTGCTGGGCATCGGCGACGACCCGGTGAACATCAAGACCGTCGAGTACACCATCGTCGAGCACGCCTGGAAGGAAGGCTGGGTCAAGCCGATCAAGCCGAGCTTCAAGACCGGCCAGCGCGTGGCTGTCGTGGGCTCCGGCCCGGCCGGGCTGGCCGCCGCGCAGCAGCTGACCCGCGCGGGCCACGACGTCACCGTCTTCGAGCGCGCCGACCGCATCGGCGGCCTGATGCGCTATGGTGTGCCCGAGTACAAGATGGAAAAGAAGTGGATCGACCGCCGTCTGGAGCAGATGGAGGCCGAGGGCACGAAGTTCGTCGTCAACACCTCGCCCACCGGTGAGCAGCTGAAGGAGTTCGACGGCGTGATCGTTGCCATCGGCTCTACCGTAGGCCGCGATCTGCCCGTCGTGGGCCGCGACCTGCAGGGTGTCTACCAGGCGATGGAGTACCTGCCGGAGGCCAACAAGGTCTGCGAAGGCGACCGCGAGGTATCCACCATCAACGCCAAGGGTAAGCGCGTGGTGATCATCGGTGGTGGCGATACCGGTACTGACTGCTTCGGCACCGCGCTGCGCCAGGGCGCCATCTCTGTGTCCCAGTTCGACATCACCCCGAAACCGCCGAAGACCCGTGGTGCATCCACCCCTTGGCCGACCTACCCGCGTATCTGGCGTGTGGCGTCCGCCCACGAGGAGGGCGAGTACCGCGTGACCGGCAACGAGTCCGCCGACGAGATCGCCGCCCTGGGTCTGGCCGAGCGCCAGCCGGGCGACGAGCTGGGTATCCGCCGTTACTCCATCAACACGGTGGAGATCACCGGCGACGGCGAGAAGGTCACCGGCCTGAAGGGCGCCGAGTGCCGCTTCGGAGAGAACGGCCTGGAGAACATCCCGGAGTCCGACTTCGAGATGGATGCCGACCTGGTGCTGCTGGCGATGGGCTTCGTCTCCGTCGAGGAGACCCCGGTGGTGCGGGACCTGGGACTGCAGATCGGCGAGCGCGGCCGCCTGGAACGCGACGATACCTTCCGCGCCCAGCCCACCAACGCCGAGTTCGCGGACATTCCGGTGTTCGTCGCCGGCGACGCGGGCCGTGGCCAGTCCCTGATCGTGTGGGGCATCTCCGAAGGCCGTTCCGCCGCCGCGGAGCTGGATCGCGAGCTGATGGGCGAGACCGCCCTGCCGCGCCCGATCAACCCGACTGACGTGGCGATGCAGGCTTGAGCCTAGCCGCTTACCTAGGGCTGCTCGGTGCCTGGGTGCTGGCCATTACGATGCCAGGCCCGGACACCGTGCAGCTCATTCGTTTGGGTGCCCGTTCGCGCCGCTCGGCGGTGTTCGCCGCGCTGGGAATCTGTACGGGCAATGTGTTGTGGCCGGTGGTCACGATGCTCGGCCTGGCCGCACTGATCGCGACCTTCCCGTGGATCCTGACAGCGTTGTACCTGTTCGGCGGCTGTTTCCTGATCTACATGGGCCAAGGCGCGTTCCGCTCCGGGTACGGCGATTGGCGCGCCCGGGCGGTCTTGCCCGCTGTTTCTATTAATGACGCCACCAGCACCTCAACGGCCGCAGATGGAGCACAGGCTGCTGCGCGTGCACCGCTGGGGGACTTCGCTTCCTGGCGCCTGGGGCTTGCGACGAACCTTTCCAACCCGAAGGCACTGCTGTTCTTCGGATCGGTGTTCGCACAGTTCATCCCGGTGGACGTTTCCTTGCTGGACCGGCTGCTGGTGCTGGTCTTGATGACTGTCGTGGGCGTGGCGTGGTTCTGCGGATTCGCCCTGGCGGTGGCCGCGGGAGCGGAGAAAATCCAGCGCATCAACCCCTTTATCGAGATGGTGGCCGGGGTGCTGTTTGTCGTGCTGGGCGCGTTCCTGGCCTTCGAGGGCGTGCAGATGCTGGTGGGTGGCTAAAGCCCGCTAGACTGAGGCCCATGGAGTTTCCTTTGGTCAGCATTCGCGATTCCGAAATCAAGCTGGGGCAGTTCATCAAACTGGCGAACCTGGTAGAGACCGGCGGAGAGGCCAAGGAGGCCATCGCCGCCGGGGTTGTACAGGTCAACGGCGCGGTGGATACCCGCCGCGGCAAGGCGCTGCGCCCGGGCGACGAGGTGACCCTGGTGGATGCGGACACTGGCGACGTGCTGGCGGGAGCCGTGGTGGCTGGCGCGAGGGGCGCGGCGGGCGCTGAAGGTGATGCGAATGGAGCGGAATCCGACGATGACCTCGGCGAGTTTTTCGACGAGTCCACCGCGGACGATGATTTCGACCCGGAGAAGTGGCGCAATGTCAGCCTGGAAGATGTCCGCGAGGATAACGCGATCTAGCGTTAGGTGAATGCCTGGCCTGCGGAGGCCGGTTGGCGTCAATAAGAAACAACAGACACACCCCAAGAACACAAGAAAGAGCAGTGGAGGAACCATGCCCGCAATGATCGCCCAGCCCGGAATGCCCGTATGGCTGGACCTGGCCAGCACCGATGCGGCAGGGGCGGAGAAGTTCTACAGCGAGTTGCTGGGCTGGGAGTTCGAGCGGGTCTCCGACGGCTACACCGTGGCGAAGAAGCAAGGCATGCCGGTGGCGGGCATCGCGCAGATCCCGGAGGGCAACCAGTCCGTATGGGGAGTACTGCTGTACACCCCGGACGTGCAGCAAGCGCACGACAAGGCCGTGCAGGCGGGGGCGAAATCCGTGCTGGAGCCGCAGGGGCTGGGCGAGCGTGGCGATATGGCCATCATCGTCGACCCGTCGGGGGCCACGATCGGCCTGCGCAACCCCGCGGACGAGCATGCGTTGATCGCCGCGGGTGAGCCCGGAACCCCGGTGTGGTTCGAGCTGATGGTGGCCCAGAACTGGGATACGACGCTGGAGTTCTACCACGAGCTGGCGGGCTGGGATATCAAGGCCTCGGGGGAGAGCGCAGGGGATGGCGCGGGGGCTGAGGAGTTCCGCTATGCCACCGGCGAGTTCGACGGTGCAGCAGTGGTGGGGCTGTGGGATACCTCCAAGCTGGAGGTGCCCGGCATGTGGACCGTGTACCTGGGTGTGGCGGATGTGGATGCCGCCATCGCCAACACGCCGGAGCTGGGCGGAAAGGTGATTCGCCCGGCCTGGGAATCCGAGTTCGGTCGCATGGCCACCATCGAGGACCCGACGGGCGCTCTGGTGAACCTCTGCGAGATCGAGGAGTTCATCCCCGACGAGGACGCACACGAGCCGGACTTGCTGGCCCCGGAGAACTTCCAGGCGTTCTAGCGCGCCGGGCTGGGCTTCGCGAGTCGGGCAAGCCCAGCGAGCGCCCGGTTAGGCTCGGCGAGCTCGGCGAGCACCGCTACCAGATGCAGACGCGCTCGTCCTCGGCCAGCCACATTCCGTCGCCCTCGGAGACGTCGAAGGCCTCGTAGAACTCCGTGATGTTGCTGGAGACCACGTTGCAGCGGAACTCCGCCGGCGAGTGCGGGTCGATGGAGGCGTACTGAGCCGCCATCTGCGGGCGGATCGCGGTCTGCCAGATCCGCGCCCAGCGCAGGAAAACGCGCTGCAGGGCGGTGTACTCGGTTGTGTCCGGGTTGCCGTCGGCATCTACCAGCCCCTCGACCGGCAGCTTCTCCGCCGTCTCGAAGGTCTGCCCCTGGTCCGCCAGATAGCGGCGCAGGGCCACGATGGCGATTCCCAATCCGCCCAGGTCACCGATGTTCTCGCCCAGGGTGAAGCTGCCGTTAACGGTGTGCTCGGTGATGCCGCGCTGGCGCAGGCCCGTCGGCACCAGGCCGTCGTACTGGGCCACCAGCTTGTCGGTCAGCGCGGTGAATGCCTCGCGATCCTCCTCGGTCCACCAGGAGTTCAGATTTCCGTCGCCGTCGTACTTCGAACCCTGGTCGTCGAAGCCGTGGCCGATCTCGTGGCCAATCACAGCGCCGATGGCGCCGAAGTTGCCGGCCATGTCCGCCGCCGGGTCGAAGAACGGCGGGCGTAGGATCGCCGCCGGGAAGGTGATGTCGTTCTTCACCGGGTTGTAGAACGCATTCACCGTCTGCGGGGTGGTGAACCAGGTCTCGTTGTCGCTGGGCTTACCCAACTTGGAAACCTCGTAGTTGTGGTTGAAGCGGCTGGCCGCCCGCACGTTCGCCAGCAGGTCCGCGCCGGTGGAGCCGAACTCCAGGCCGTCGAAGTCGCGCCACTTATCCGGATAGCCGATCTTTGCCTCGAACTTCTCCAGCTTCGCCAGCGCCTTCTCGCGTGTGGCGGGAGTCATCCAGGCCAGGTCGCTGATGCGTTCGCGGTAGGCGGCGATCAGGTAATCCACCAGCTCCAGCATCTTTTGCTTGTGCTCCGGCGGGAAGTGCTGGGCGACGAACTTTTTGCCGACTTCCTCGCCCACAGCGCCTTCGACCAGGGCGACGCCGCGCTTCCACCGCGCCCGCTGCTCCGTAGCGCCGGACAGGGTGCGCCCGTAGAACTCCCAGTTCCGCAGGTTCACCTCCGTCGGCAGGTATGCCGCGCTGCTCAAAATCACCCGCCAGTAGGCCCACAGCTTCCACTCGTCTAGGCCACTGAACTGCGGGTTCTCGCCCTCGCCGGTGGCCATGGCCGCGACGTGTTCCAGGTAGCTGGGCTGGCACACCACGATCGTGCCCCCGCCCGCGCTCTGCGTATCCACGCCCGTGGCCGCCAGCCACTCGCGGAAGGGGAAGCCCGTCGGCAGATCCTCCACTTTCGTCGGGTTGTAGGTCTTCTCGGCATCGCGGCTGGCCACGTTGTCCCAGTGTCCGCGAGCCAGCTCGGTCTCGAACGCGCAGATCGCATCCGCCGCGGCATCAGCGCCCGCATCCGCATACCTCCCGGGGAGCTCCAGCTCACTGACCAGCTCCAACATGTCCTCTACGAACTCGCGGTAGGCCTCGCGGGTCGGCGCGTGCTGCTCCTCCCGGTAGTACGCCTCATCCGGCAGACCCAGCCCGGTCTGCACTAGGTAGGCACGCTCGATGTCCTGGCTGGAATCCTTCTCGATCCAATACCCCGCAACACCACCGGTGCCCTCCACATCGAGCCTGCCGAGTACCTTGGCCAGGTCGCTGACCGAGGTGGCGTCATTAATAAGCCCCAAAGGCTCCCGCAGGCCGGCCAGACCCGCGGCGGCGATGCCCTGCACGTCCATAAAAGAGGAGTACAGGGCGCCCACGCGGCCGTTCGGCGCGTCGGTGGCGGCGGCCTCTACGATCTCGCGCACCTCCTGCTCGGCGAGGTCACGCAGCTGGTGGAAGGTGCCGTCGACGGGGCGGTCGCTGGGGATCTTGTGGGTCGCCAGCCAGGCGCCGTTGACGTGCCGGTACAGGTCCTGCGCCGGCGAAGGCTGGGTGGCCTCGCCGGCCTGGTTCTGCGGCGCGGCTTCGGAGATGTCGTCGGGAATTTCTACAGCGTTAGTTTTTGCGGCGTTGTTTTCTACCATGCCCACCACCTTAGACACCGCCGCGGACAGGGTGTCCCGCACAGTGGTTAGGCTATGGCGTATGTTCCATCATCCCGCGCCACAGGGGCCGCCACAGGGGCCGCCCGTCCGGCCACCACAGCGACCGATGGCTCCGGTTCCTCCAGTGCCCGCTCGTCCTGCACCGCCCGCAAAGCCTGCCAAGCCCGCCCCATCGACCACATATCGCCCCGCACCGACCAGTCCGAAGCGCCGCGGTGCGTACTCGGCCTATCTTCTAGGCACGCTGTTGTTGCTGGTTGGGGGTGTTTTTATTGTGGACGCCACCCTGGAAGACGAACCCCAGTCCCTGACCGTCGCGGAGGGGATGGCGGACTCGATCCTCACCTATTCTGAGTGGCCGCTGCGGTTTGCGTCCCTGGAGGACTGCCACGATTCACCCGGCCTGGGGCGCCCCGGGGTAATGCAACTGGATTGCGATGGGGAAAGCTACGGCATGACCGGCCTGTCGGGCGTGGACGTGAAGGGCGGCGAGGAACCCGTCTCGCAGGCCGTGAACCGCGCCGTGCGCGCGCTGATCTTCCAGGACGGAGTGGAGCTGCAGTCGGTCGACGTACTGAACAGGGTCGCGGGAGAGAACCGGGAACTGTTGAAGAAAATGCAGGTCACGGAACTGCGTGTGACGGACACCTACAAGTTAGGGGAGAAGCGATTCGTGGCAGTCGCGTTTGTGCGGGACCCAGATGCGGGATCGGACGGCGGTGCGGAAGCTGATGCCGGCGCGGACAATGGCGCCGGTGGGGAGCCTAATAGCGAACTGGAGCACAGCCTCGAACCCGATGGCACGGCCCCAATGGTGGTGGTGCAGATGCCGGTGAAGTCGGCGTCATTAGAAAAACAGCTAGAAGAAGTCGATGAGTTAGTGCGCGGCGTCAGCTTGGACGACAATGCAGAAAGTGCAGGTGAATCCGATGTTTAAGGCGCGCAACTACCGCGTGTTTGAGGTGCCGCTCGAGTTTCACCTGAAGCACCCGCCCCAGCAGCGCCCGAAACTGCGACTGTTCCGCGACGGCTGGCTGGCGGCGTACTGGCTGCTGGTTGTTCCGAGCCTCGTGATGTCGGTGTTTCTGCTGGTCGGAAACAATCCTTCGCTGGTGAGCCCAACTCTGGGGCTGGTGCTACTGATCGGCGCGCTGCACTTGGCTGGGGCGCTGCTGTGCGTGTGGGCGCTGCCTATATATAGGGGTACGCCTAAGCGGCTGGTTGCGCTTGCAGTGCTGTGGGGAGGGGCGGCGTCCGTAGTGCTGGCGGCAGTAGTGATTCAGCCGCCAGTGGTGAGCACCGTAGACAAGCTGGGCTGGCACGGGCTGACGGCCAGCTTCGGAGGCGCCTACCCGGAGGAGATCGCTAAGGGGCTGGGCATCTGGTTCCTGCTGTGGATGGGGCGCGCATGGTGGAACCGCCCGTGGCATGGCATTATCGCCGGATTGCTGGTGGGGCTGGGCTTCGAGGTCTTCGAGAACATGATGTACGCGATGATGCTGGCGGTGATGGATCCGGTGTCTGACATGCAAGGAGCCTTGTCGACGTACCTCGTGCGCGTGATCGCCGGACCTGCGAAGCACATGATGTTCAGCGCGCTTGTCGGCTATGGCATCGGCCTCGCGATGTTCGTGGGGGCGAAGGCGGGGAAGCCGCGCGGCGTTGCCTGGCGCCTGGGGGCTGTCGTGTTGTGGGGTGGCCTGGGCTTCTTGACGCACTTTGCGTGGAATATTCGCTGGCTAGATGTATCGCCAGTGTTTCAGCTGCTGTGGATGGGTTTTGTCTGGGTGGCGCTGGCGGCGCTCGCGGTATGGATGATTGTGTGGACGAGTGTGGAGTTTCTGCGGTGGAAAAAGCGCGGTGTTTGCCCAGCTGTGGCGCTTTACCAGCGAGTGTGACGAATATCACATAGGCGGTTGAGCAGGGGTTTTCCAGCTAATGGTTTCATGGAGTGAAAGATGTTCCCCACGGGGTTCATGTGAATAATGTGAAACGTGTGGTTTTTGGGTATGGTGTGATTCATGATTTCACTGCCATGGCGCCGCTCCACGCGCACGTCCGTACCGAAACGCCTCACCGCAACGGCACTCGCTGGCTCCGCTTTGACGGTTGCAGCGCTCGTCGCCACCGATGTTGTTCCCGTCCCCTCGTGGGCTCTGAATGGCATCGACGTTGCCTCCCACCAGCACCCCGGTGGTGCAGCAATCGACTGGACTGCCGTGAAGCAGTCCGGCCAGTCCTTCGTCTTCGTCAAGGCGACCGAGGGCACGTCCTACACCAACCCGGCGTTCACCACGGACTCCGCAAAGGCTCAGCAGGCCGGCCTGGTTCCGGGTAGCTACCACTACGCCCGCCCGGGCAGCGGCAACCCGCGCGCCGAGGCTCGCCACTACGCCAGCGTTCTGGCCACCGGCGTGCAGCCCTCGCTGCCCCCGGTTCTGGACCTGGAGGAGCACGAGGGCCTGAACCCGACCCAGCTGCAGAACTGGGTCCGCGAGTGGATCGATGAGATTAAGGTCCAGACCGGTCGCGATCCGATCATCTACACCTACTACAGCTTCTGGATCCAGCGGATGGCCAACACCACCGAGTTCTCCGAGTACCCGTTGTGGCTGGCCTACTACCGCGACACCCTGCCGGATAAGATCCCGGGCGGTTGGGATCACGTCACCTTCTGGCAGTACTCCGGCTCCGGCCGCGTCAACGGTGTACAGACCCAGGTGGACCTGAACAAGTACTACGGTGACGATGCTGCCCTGAACGCCCTGGCAGCCGGCATGCCTGCGGATAGCGCTGCAGGCCAGGCTTCCGAGGCGATGGATCCGGTGCGTCCTGCCGTTGAAGGCGAGGCCGAGATCGCCAACAAGATTGAGCACGCCACCGGCGTAAACGTCCCTCTGGCCTCCGACTTCATGATGCAGCTGCTGGGCGTTATCGGCGGCCGCGTGTCCCCGGACGTTCTGCTGACTCAGGGTAAGCAGCAGCTGCAGGGCATGGATCCGGCACAGGTCGCAGGATCCGCTGGGGGCCCGGACCAGGGCGCTCAGGCAAGCGGTTCCGTGAAGACTGCCCAGGAGGTGCTGACCGCCTACACCGCACTGTCCGGTGCGCTGAAGGAGTTCAACGCTGGTGGCAACAAGCTGCCGGTCGAGGCAATCCTGAAGCTGGTCCAGGGCTACGCGCCGGGCGCTGGTGACCAGGGCGGCACGGTAAACATCGGCCAGATCCTGAACCTGCTGCAGCAGTTCGGCGGCATCTCCAACTGGAGCGCCAAGCTGGAGAACGGCGAGGTTCAGCCCGACGCGAATGCCTTTGCTGAGCTGGCTGACGCCGCCAAGTCCGCGAACCCGGATGGCACCGCTCCGGCGGACGCTGCCGCCGCGCCGGCCGCTGACCAGGCTCCGGCCGCTCCGGTTCCGCCGGCAGCCCCGGCTCCCGCTACTAACTAAGCACACGGTGCTTCCGCGCTAGGGAGCTAGCGGCTAAAAGAGAGAAGCGTCGCCCTGACAGGGCGGCGCTTTTTTGCATCCCTCTAACGGTCTAGCATCCTTTCCTCGGCGAGCTGGAACCAGGTGGATGTCCCCCCTAGCGCAGGGCATCCGCTGAGGCATCGCGGCGCTGTGGCATCGGAGGATCGGGGCACTGCGGCATGCGGCTGGGGAGTCCTCAGACCGTGGAGGCCGCAGGGTTCCTAGGGGCATGCATAAGCGCCAGAGCATGAAGAGGGATCAAGACATGAAAAAGGCGGGATGGTAAATCACCACCCCGCCCAGCCCTGCCCAGTGGCCGGCCCCCGGAACCTAGTCCGAGAACTTCATCGGCCCGTTGTACCAGAGCCCAGAGCGCTTATTCGTCTCCGTATCCAGCTTCACCGGCTTCGGCTTATCGCCGTTCGCATTCGGGAACGGAGTCAGTTTGTCCAGCACACCCCAGTCCCGCTGCCAGTCGTCCTGCAGGTAGGTCGGCACTTCCTCAGCCTCCGAGGTCATCTGCACCAGTCCGTAGGAGCCACCACCGGAGTAGTCCATCACCGGCGTGTGGTTGCTGCGCACGTCGTGGTCAGGCGAGATGCGGTACTCAGCGGCTTCTGCCACGCCCGCCCAGTGGTCGTACGGCTTCTGGCACGGGAATTGGAATGCGATTGTCCAGTCCAGCAGCGTCGGCGCTTCGGAGCCCACGTAGTCGTTCAGCGACTCCATCTCCGGCACGCGCGGCGGTGTAACGGCAATCCACTGTGTGGGCGTCAGGTTCGGATCGTTCGCCACAATGCGTACCGAGTCCGCGTCCTCCGGAACCTCGTCCATCGGGATGCGCAGGTTACGCCACTCGGGCGCGTAGCCCGGATCCAGCGGAATCTGCTCGCCGAGCACCTCAAAGTCCTCAGCCTTCTTGGAACCACCGGACTTGCCGAACTGGACCTTGATCTCCTGGCCGTACTTGAAGATGCCGTCCATGTCGAAGTGGCCAACCTGCCCGGCCACGCTGAACACCAGCAGCGGCAGGCCCTCGCGGTCCTCCGGCAGGCTGTACCAGCTGGTCGTGGTGTTCGCGGGCGTCTGTAGTCCCTCAGTAAACGAGCCCACCACTGGCACCTTGTTCGTATCGATGCCGAACGGCAACACAGCGTAGGACCCGTTCACGCCCTTGGTGGCCTTCAGGCCGCCGGTGGTGCCGGATGCGTCGCTGCCGGTATCGTTGCTCTGCTCGCCGGTGGTTTCGTCCGTTGTCTTTTCTTGTGACGCCGCAGCCTGCGTGTCGTCACTTTCAGAGGAAGAGCTCGTGGCATCGGAACTGGAATCCTCGTTGCGGAACTGGTCGGCGGAGGCCACGCTCGACTGGGAGTCCCCGGAGGACTTGGAGTCGATCTTCGCGGGGATGTTGTTTGGCTCGAAGCCACGGCCACCACCGCTGGTCAGGGAATCTTTCAACGAGCTGCCGTCGGCGGGCTCGAGGAAAGACTCATTGGTGTTGGTCTCCACCAGTACGTCCGCGGCTTGGTTGCAGCTCTGGCCCGTGAGAGCCATGGTGTTGCCCTTGCCCACGGAGTAGGCGGGCCACTGGCTGACCATGCCCTTCGTCAGGGAAGCCAGAGTAAACACGACTGTGAAAGCCGTCAGCACGGCGATCGGTGCGGCCGTCAGGCCACGGAACTGGTGGAGCTTCCTACTCTCGGCCAGTTGCAGATCGGCCACTTCAGATTCAGTGGTGGCACGGGCGCGTTTGGCGTCGGCAAGAAACCCAACGATTACACCCCAGAAAAGAACCACAACAGATACAGCAAGCATCACGGTGCTAGCGGTGATACCAGAGAGCTGCACCGGCTTATCCCACCACGGCACGCCGTAGGAGGACAGGTACCACCAACCGTTCGGGCCGGCGAGGGTGAAGGCGAACAGCATCAGGGTAGAGCCCAGGAACAGCAGCTGGTTGCGCCTGGTCTGCAGCGCGAAACGCGAGGCGGCAACGGCTGCTAGAGCCGTCAACGCAGCACCGATACCCGCGAACACGCCGAAGTGGTGGGTCCACTTGGTGGGTGTGAACGTCATGAAGAACAGCGTGCCCAGAACGATCAGCAACAGGCGGGTGGACGGAGCCTTAGCGGCACCGGTGATGCGCCCGTTGCGCAGCATGGCGGCCACGACGATGCCAATGCAGAAGAACAGCATGACCATGGTGAAGCGGCGCGGGAAGCTGCCGTCGACGGTCTGCTCCATGAGGGCTTCGTAGCGACGGAACTCCTCGAACCACTGCATCGACGGGCCGATGTCGCCACGCAGCTTGATGGCTTCGGTGACGGTACGCAGCGTTTGGTCTGCGAACACGGCCGTGAGGATCGCAGTGCCAGCAGCCAGGAATGGTGCGATCTGCGCCAGAATGGCGGCGATGACCGTCTTCTTAGGGGCACCCTTCGGCGCGCCCAGCAGAGGTAGGCGGCGGGTGAGAATACGGATCAGCGCGCCCAGAGAAGCCAGCAGGGCAGCGACGGCCATCAGGCCAGTCGGGCCCGCACCCAGTGCCAGGGTGGCGATGATCGTGCCGACCGCGGCGGGCAGCAGGCGGTGGGTGGCGATAGCGCGTTCGAAGGAGACCCAAGCCAGCAGGGAGAGCACGGCGATGATCGGCTCCGGGCGCGTGCCGTTGTTGAAGGTCATCCAGAACAGCAGGAACGTTGCCGCCATGGTCCAGTGGGCGACTTGGCGCTGGTTGATCTTGGCGCCGAGGCGTGGCATGACCTCACGGGAAAGGACCAGCCACGTGACGATGCCCGCGATCAGGGAGGGCAGGCGCATCCAGATGGATGCGGAGGAGACCTGCGTCATCAGTGCCAGCAGGTCGTAGAACGGCGATCCGAAGGGGGATTCCGGTACGCCGAACCAGCGGTAGTAGTTGGCCATGTAGCCGGACTCATGGGAGACCTTGGCCATGGTCAGCAGGTAGCCGTCATCCGAGGTGTTGGCGCCGACGAAGTACCAGGCCAGCAGGATGAAGCCGACTACGCTGTCGAGAGGTCGGGGCTTCCACCAGTTGCGGTGGAACAGGCGGCGGGACGTGGTTCGCTTGTCGAGGATATCGATGCGGTACAGACAGTACAGGGCGATCGCGGTGGCGATGATGCCTACGAAGATGGCCAGGTACTTGATGACCGAGGGGGAGGAGGTGAAGCGCGAATCGACGGTGACGTGTGCCTGGAAGCCCGCGTCGATCGTGCTGTTGGAGTTCTTCTCCGTGTTCTTGATATCCGTATAGATGCCGGTGAGGACGGGGCGAACGTCGGCATCGATGGTGGAATCCAGTGCATAGTCCAGGTGCTTGTCTGCGTCCGGTACCCAGGCGCGGGTGGATTCGTAGTCGGAGGTGATGCGCAGCTGCGCGTCGTCCGGCAGCTCCCGCAGAGCGTCCTTATTAATGGACAGCGGAACGACGTTGCGCACGACCACGTCGAGGCTGTCGTCGGTGGAGCGGACGAACATGCCACGCAGGGTGGCCTCTGTGGATTCTGGCGGGAGGGTGGACAAGACATTTGTCGCACCTTCATCCAGGTTGCGGACTTCCTGGATGGGAACCGTGATGTCTACGTCTTGCGGGACGTAGGAGATCAGGGGCGCCTGGACGGAAGTGAGTTCATCGTCCTGAGGCCAGTTGAACGAGGACTGTACCTGGTTTACAGGCAGGAAAGGCAAAGAAAGGAACATCACCATGCCGATGAGGCCGGAGACGATGGACGCTAACTTTAGTTTCCCTGTTGGCTGCTGAACTTTAGACACAACAGGTAATTGTAGGCTACGGCCGGGCTAACACAGAACTCAATTAGCCTATTCGCCGGGATTTCTGTTAGTTCCTGTTACTCAGGAAGGTTTTTGTGACGCCACCTACAGTGTGTGCAGCGTCAGGGATCTGCTGGTGCGCGGCTCCGTTATCTAGCGCTGGATTGCTCAGCGCTGGGTGACTCAGCGCTGGCGCACCGCGATGACAAACGGCCCGACCTGGTGCAGATTCCACCCCTCGGAGAACGCGGAGGCGTCGAAGTGGATCGCGCGGAACCGTACATTCGGTTGGCTGGGGTAGATGTCATCTGACACCAGGTAGGTAAATGTGCCGTCGTCGTCAGTGCTGTCAGCGCTGCCTTTGGCAGAATCCAATTGCCCGCGCATGAGCAGCGCGTCGGGAGTCTTCCATCCGTTTGCCTTCTCTGCGTCGTCCATTGCAGCCAGCAGATCCTTGGGATCCGTGATTTTGCTCCAGCCCTCGATCTCCTCGTTACGGCGAGCGAAATCACCCAACGGGTTGGCATAGTGCGAGGTAAAGGCCTGGTAGCCGTGGTACGGGTAGTAAGCCATGAAGCTCTTCTCGTCCGTGAGTAGCACCTTGCCAGACCGGCCACCGAGCTCTTCGGAGAGCACTTCGTCGACCTGCGAGTAGTACACGGCGGAATCGCCTGGAAGCTTGTCCGCGCGCTTTCCTTCGCCGTCTGTATCGGTGTAGGCAGTGTCGATGTGGTTTTCGTGTTCGTAGGGGATCTGCGTTGCGTAGTGAATGCCACAAACGGCCATCACGATAGCTATCACGCGGCTGATCAGCACGCCATTCTCAGGCTTGCGCCCTGCCGCGGTCATGAGCTGCGGAACGTACACCAGCCGCCAATCCGCAATGGCCAGCACGCCTGAAACGGCGAGGATAATGCTGATTGGCACGGCCACGCGGAAGCCCAGCAGGGTGGTGCCGAAGACCGTCATCAGCAGCGACAGAATCACCCATGCGTAGCAGACGACAAGGCCGAGCGTCAGAGCGCGAACGTCGCCGTCTTTGCGGCGGAATACCATCCAGATCAACGCGATGATGGAGAGGATGCCGATGGCCGCGGACTCAAAGAACGGGGTGGGCACCTGTGTGGCGACCTCGGGCAGATAGTGCTGTGCGGTGTTGGTGGAGCCATGGGGCTGGGTGACTAGGCTCCATAGGTACGGCGCCCAGCCCAGCAGGGCGATGGCGATGGAGCCTACGCCGATAGCCACAAGTCGGATCAGCGGCTTTGTGCCACGCACAGTTATCGCGCCGACCACTGCAACTACCACTACTGTCAGAGCCGAGATGGCGGTATACAGCGTGTAGAGGTTGGCCGAAAGCCCTAGGTAGATGATGGATCCCAGCAGCGCGACGCGCCCACCGTGCAGCGCGCGCCGGGCAATAATAAACGCCGGTGCCATTCCCATGGCCACGATCGCCGCATAGGGCTCGTCGCCACCGACGGTCAGGGTAACCGCCGCGGTCATCAGTGCTAGGGCGCTGGCGATCGGCAGGGATCCGCAGATGCGTTGCCAGACCGGCACCAGCATGCTCGCGGCCATCGCCATCGTGATGAGTGCCCAGGGTTGCATCGCTACCCAGCCGGTCAGACCGAAGGCGCGGGCAAACAATCCGCCGCTGAAGAACCACAGGCCGGGATAGAAGGATGGCTGGTCGATGTAAGCCATGTCCTCCCAGCCCAGCTGGTCGGTCATGCGGGTCAGGAATTGCGTTCGAAATGCCTGGTCTACGCTGATTCCGCCGAGGTAAAGCTGGGTTGCCGCCAGGGGGATTCCCAGCGCTGCCAGCACCAACATGGCAGGCGCAAGGTGCATGACTAACTGCAGTAGGACGGAGACCCATCCGCGTAGCGCTGGTCGCTGTGATCCCCGCGCACCCGCGCCCCGGGCACTGGTAGTTTGCCCGCTGAGCATCCACTTCGCGGGGTAGATCCACCAGTAGCAAGCCAGTCCGGTGAACACGATCAGGATGACTATGGCCGCTGTGGTCAGTCCGCGCAGCACGAAGCTATTTGTAAAGGCGGGGAAGTTCGTGTGCGCCATCAGGTACCACCCCAGGGTGGTTCCGGCGAATGCAAGCGCAGCGGTTGCTACGAGGCGCACGAGGGTCTGGCGGACGGACAGTGCGTCCTTGGTGAAGGGAACCGTCCGATCGGCCTGCGTGGCGGAACTTGAGCTCATTGCTTCATTCTTGCACACGCCCCGGACAACCCCTGTCGTTCGAAGCCGTGTGCGGGTCGTGTTCGCACTGATCCGCTGTGTTAGCGCAGCATGATTGCCCTAATTCCCGAGTGGAAGCCATCGCGCAGGCCTACGCGTTGCGCTTCGGAGAGCGTGTATTCGTGCAGCGTCTCGCAAGCAAACTGCAGCAGTGGCCGGTCGATCTCCGGGGGCAGTCCGCCGCCCGAAAGCAGGTGAGCGTTGTCGCGCTGTTCTTCGTTCGCCACATTGTCGTACCACCACACCGCGTATTGCTGGCCAATGTCAGACGGGCTCTGCTCGCCCGCGGTCGCCCACACCTCGTTCGGCAGCGGCACGTAGCGGCTGCGTAGCTTGCGGTGGCGCGCCATCATGCCGGGGTTCGGGCGCGGTTTCGGCTTAGGTGCTTCTGCTTCTTGTGTTTCTGCTGTCTTGTTTGGTGACGCCACCGCCCCCGGTTCGGCAGCCGCCTCAGTCGACGTGCTGGGCTCCGCGGGTGTGGGGTGTGCGCTGTCTGCATTTTGTGCAGATTCGGCCGCCTCAACCGCCTCAGCTGCGGTTTCTGTGGCGGGCTGAGCTGCCGAGGTTGGGGTGCCCTCCTGGTTAACGCTCGGATGGGTGGCGCCCCGGGAGGTGGCAGCTGGGCCACTGCGCACTGGTTCCGGAATCTGGGGACTACCCGGAGTCTGTGGTTTGGTCGAGTCCGCGGGCCCGGTCGCATCCGCATTGCCGACGGCGCCCTCCTTGGCTGAGCTTTTCCCGGCGGCGTCGTCTCCGTCGGAGCCATCTCCGGGAGCATCGGCGGCGGTAAGCACGCATGGGCTCGAGTCCGTGGGCTCTTCTGCGTCGCCCAGTGGCTTGTCTTCGGGCTGTTCGGGTTGTTCGCCAGCTGGCAGGGGGCCTTCCAGTACTTGCAAGCGCATGGTGTCGCGGAAGTCTTCGCGCGGGTCCAAGATCGTGGTCGTATCGCAGGCGAAGCGTAGGGCGGAGGACATGGAATCCCAGCCGAAGCCATACAGGTGCACACGGATGCCTGCGGCGACGGCCTCTTCAACACCGGGCAGCATGTCGGCGTCACCAGATACGAGCACGATGTCGGATACCTGGCGCTTCATTGCGGCGATAACGATGTCGGCGACCAGGCGCGTATCCACTGCCTTCTGGGTGCGGCGGTCACCCCATTCGATCAGCTGCCCTGCGCGCAGCTGCACGCCTGGCTCGCTGCGCAGGGAGCGCTGGTAGCGGTGGGGGCCGGAATCGGGGATGCCGTCGTACCAAAACTGCCGGTGGACGGGCTGTTTCAGTTGGTCCTGGATCATCTGGCCGAGGACCGCCACGACCTCCGGGAGGTCGATCTCTAACTGGGCGCGGGCCCCGGTGTCCCAGGAGTTATAAAAGCTCGCTAACAGGTAAGACGTGTCGACATAGACCTGAGTTCGTTCCAACATTGTTCATTGCTCTTTTCGTTTCGTTCGTAACTAGTTCTTGCGTGTTCTTTCCCTCTAGCATGCCTGAAAACTTTGTTGTATGGTTAGTTACACAAGTAACCAACCAACTAACTAAGTGTGTTGAGAATGCGCTGAAGCGCAGAGCGTACTGGGAGCTTGTTAAGACGCAGACCGAAGGAGGTGCCCCGTGAATGAATCGTCGACTCCGCTTTTTCAGCAGGTAGCAGACCTCATCGCGGATGCGATTGTGGATGGGTCGCTTCCTGAGGGCGAACGTGCGCCATCGACAAATGAACTCGCAGAATTTCACAGCATCAACCCCGCAACCGCCAGAAAAGGGTTGGCGCTGCTTGTCGATCAAGGCGTGTTGGCCAAGAGGCGCGGCGTGGGAATGTTCGTTGAGCACGGCGCCCGCGAGCGAATCCTGGCCCTGCGTAAGGAGGCTTTCGCCGCCAGCTATTTGGTTCCCCTCGTCGACGAGGCTGCCAAGTTGGGCATGAATCGCACACAATTGAAAACCCTCATGGACAAAGTCGCAGAAAGTCGAGGACTCTACGAATGATTGCCACTACGTATCCCGACGCAGCCTCTGGCGTCGCCCCCGATATCGAGCTGCGTGATGTCAGGCGCAGGCTCGGCTTCACTCACGCTCTTGATGGCGTGACGGCGCACCTGCCAGGTGGCTGCGTCTATGGCCTGATCGGCCGCAACGGTGCAGGTAAGACCACTCTGCTGCGCACAATTGCCGGACAACTGCGCGCCAAGGGCGAGGTCCTTATTGGTGGTCAGCCGGTGTACGACAACACGGAAGTACTGAACAGCTTGATCCTGTCTGGTCCCGATGTGCCGTGGCCCGCAGATATTAAGGTCAAGCAGTTACTCAGTGTGGTCGCCGCCCGCTGGGAGACCTGGGATCAGCGCTATGCGGACCAGCTCTGCGAAGACTTCGAGGTCGATACGCGCAAACCCCTGTCTAAACTCTCGCGCGGACAAAAGTCCCTGGTCTCGATCGTCATTGGTCTGGCTGCGCAGTGTCCCGTCACCCTCCTCGATGAGCCCTATCTGGGCCTTGACGTGCAGAATCGCGAGCTGTTCTACAAGCTCTTGCTGCAGGATGTCGAGCGCAACCCGCGCACATTCATCCTCTCCACCCACCACGTCGACGACGCTGCTCGCATCCTCGATTCCGTCGTCCTCCTCGACAAGGGCCGCATTACGGGAGTCGGCACCCTCGACGCCATCACCGAACGCATCGCGATCCTCTCTGGTTCCGCCGCGGCCGTCGAAGCCACACTCGGCGAGGTTGGGGCTACTGGTTCTGTTCTTAATGACGCCACGTCCTCCGGCCTACGCCGGGTAGTCCTAGATACTCACGGGCTGGAAACCGGTAGCGTGCAGGGCCTCGCCGCCCGCATTGAGGGCAGTGGAGTGCGTGTGAGCAGCGCGGACCTAGAGCAGGCGGTGCTAGCGCTGACCGGAAGGGAGTTCTAATCGCGATGCAAACCCCAACGTCTACAGTCGCGACCTCGAAAGTGGCGAACGTTTCCCAGCCACTGCCCTGGGGAACGCACTGGAAACTGGCCATGCGCCAGCTGCTGCCTAAAGCTGGGAACCTTGGTCTTAGCAACGTGTTTATCCTGCTGATCCTCTTCTTCGCAATGGGCGGAGAGGAAATCAACGGGTTTAAGCTGGGGCTATACCTACTATTTGGCCTCTCGCTGGGGCTGCAGCCGATCAATACAGTGTGGGGCAAAGCGCAGCTTCGCGCTCTGGGAATGAGTGTGGCGGATATCCGCCGGAACCTCCTGATAGTCATGCCAGTTGCATCGGCAGTCGTCTGCGGAGCGATGCTTTTAGGCTACGTTCTTGCGCTAATTTTCAGTTGGCACATCCCGGCATTCTGGGTTGTCCTAGGATTCGTCTTCCTCGTGCATGTGGCCAGCATCATCGGGGCTCTGACACGTGTCGGGGATAATAGTGAGGTCGTCAAGGCTTCCACGAGCGACGCCGAGGAAGACGAGACCGCCCAAGCGGATAAGGCCGCGTTGGCTGGATTGTTTAATGCGGAGTCGAGGTGGCGTCGACAAGAAAAGAAGGGCGACAACCCCACGGCGCTCAACTACCTTGCCTCCTGGCGGATCGATGGGTTCATGGCTTGGATGCACCTGGCTGGATTCATTGCGATAGTCATCGGTGTGATCGGTTGGTTCGCATCGGGGCTAACGCCTAGTGGTGCGATGTGGCTGTACCCAGCAGCGATGATTCTGCTGGTAGCTGCCTACTACCTGGGTGAGAAGCTGAACTCGAGCTTGCGCACTTGGCTCGTGCTTTCGGGTGACCGACGCCCCTGGTACGCGAAGGCTATGGGGCGGCTAGTCTTGTGGATGCCGGGTGTGGCTTTACTAGTGCTGATCGGGACGGCGGAGTTCGCGCTATTTAGTGCGCTCTTCCCGGGGGCCGGCGATCTAGAACTCCACGTAAGCGGAAAGGGTCTACTGATGACCCTGCTCGTTGCGGCGACAGTGGCAATGGTCTTTGGCCTGATGGCAATCGTGAGCTTCTGGGTGAGCAACCGCTTCAGTGGATGGATGAAGTGGGTGGTCAGCCTGCTGGCCATCATGCCGATGTCTGCTGCGATGGCGGTAAGCATCGTCTCGGTTCAAGAGATTGATGAGGTTGGGATCGACCTATTGGGGCCTGTTGGCGCAATCTTTGGAGTCGTGGGTGTGGTGACAGTGCTCGTATTCGCAGCGCTGCGATGGGGCATCGGGCGCTTCGATACGGCTCATGAGTCAATCGAAGAGAATCTGGGCCTGGATTCGGAGGCCTAGAACACCTCTTAGAAACGGCCTGTGGCCTGCGGGTTTGTGTTTGTTGTGGGGTGTGTGTACATTTATCCAAGTCAGCGCGACACAGCACCGCGGGTTACAGACTCTCGGAACGCTGGTAGTCATAAGCGTCTGGCCAATTATTTTAAAGCTGTAAAAACAGTTCGTGTGTGTGCGAGTGCAGCGGGTTGTTTACCGGGAATTTGCTTTATCTTCACGGTTGCTTTACACTCGTAATCCGTCGCAACGTGGCTGCCACCGATTGTGTGGTGTGTTTGTTGTGTGCGTAGGTTGTTTGAGAACTCAATAGCGTGATGAACCAAGTTTAGATACTTTGTTGACCAACCTTTGTGTTGATTCTGATGCATTGTATGTCTTTGATGCTTTTGTGACTTGTTTCAGTGCTCCATTGGCTCGCATGGATTGTGGGTTGGTGGTGGTTACGCCAGCGTGGTTTTAACGTGTCCACGATATGTAATGTGCGTATCCCAGCAGGAGTTGCCTTTTTTGGGTGCTTGTTGGGCTGATGGAAAAGTTTTGAAAAAGTTTTTGGGATGTATGTTGTGTCTGATCAGTAACCAGCAGCGTTTTGTGTTGTTGGTGTTGGTTGATGTGATTTATTTATCCTTTTTTCAATTTTTTTGTCAGTAATTTTTTTGTTTGCCTGGTTTTCAGGCTCACCATGTGTCTGATGGCATTTTTATGGAGAGTT
>NZ_JAKRMU010000005.1 GCF_022345965.1 Corynebacterium sp. ACRQK | reverse complement strand
GTTGTGATTATGGTTTGTCGGTGGTTGTTAGCGGTGGGGTCACGCCCGGTCCCTTTCCGAACCCGGAAGCTAAGCCTACCTGCGCTGATGGTACTGCACCTGGGAGGGTGTGGGAGAGTAAGTCACCGCCGGCACTAAAACTAACGAATAAGGCTCGGAGCCTTTCCTCAGTAGTGGGAAAGGCTCCGAGCCTATTTGTTTCCTTTATGTCTTTAGCCTCCGCTTTTGTTGTCCCCAACGTTTACAATTGCATTATTCAAATAGTTACCCCCTAGGGCGTCTATTGGATTTATTGCCCCCACAAACAGTGGGAACCCACCGGAGAAGCTTGGAGCAACGCTGATGAAGCACCCAGAAACCAACGAATCAACCAGCGCCGCTTGCGCCGTAGATGTACGGAAGATCTACGGTCACGGAGAAACCGAAGTGAAAGCCCTCGACGGCATTTCCATCGACTTCCACGACGGACAGTTCACCGCAATCATGGGGCCTAGCGGTTCCGGAAAATCTACTCTTATGCACTGCATGGCAGGACTGGATTCAATCTCCAGTGGAAAAGCCTACATCGGAGATACCGATATCTCCACGCTTAACGACAAGCAGACCACGACGTTGCGACGCGACCGTCTGGGCTTTATCTTCCAATCTTTCAACCTGGTTCCTACCCTCACTGCCAAAGAGAACATCACTCTGCCGTTGGACATCGCCGGCCGCAAAGTGAACCAAGAGTGGTTCGACGAGGTCGTCGTACGCCTCGGACTCAAGGACCGCCTAGACCACCGACCGTCCGAACTCTCGGGAGGCCAACAGCAGCGCGTTGCCTGCGCTCGCGCCCTGGTCTCTCAACCGGAGATCATCTTTGGCGACGAGCCCACCGGCAACCTGGATTCCAATAGTTCCGCGGAAGTCCTCAGTATTTTGCGCAACGCCGTGGATAAGGACAATCAGACTGTCGTCATCGTTACCCACGATCCGAAGGCCGCCTCGTACGCAGATCGAGTCGTTTTCCTCGCCGACGGACGGATCGCCGACGAGCTTGAAAAGCCCGACGTAGACGCCATCCTCGGGGTCATGGGCAAGCTGGAGGTCCACTAGTTATGCCCAACGCCACTCCTAGCCACAAATATCGCAGCCCATTCGATGCCGGGAAGTCCAACAGCAGCCACGCCCGTGCTGTCGCGAAAGTCTCCTACCGCAGCGTGCTCGCCAACAAGCTACGCTTCCTCCTCACCATCATCGCAGTGGTGCTAGGAACCGCGTTTATCTCCGGTTCCTCCATGTTCACCGACATGATGCAGAAATCTTTCAACGGGGTATTCGAAAACGTTTATTCCGCTGTAGATGTCGAAGTAACGCAGAAGGATCCGACCAAACCGATCACGCAGGAAACGCGAAGCAAGTTAGAGGGCAACGAGGATGTCGAAAGTGTTGCCATGGCATCCGAAACCATTGCCGTCGTCGCCAAGGACGGTAAACAGCTGAGCACCGGTGGTGCTCCCTCGGAGCTGTTGCCCAACGACACCGGCGAAAACGCACCCGGCCCCACCATTACCGTGGCCGATGGTCGCGAGCCGAAGGGCGAGAAGGAGGCGATGATCAACACCGATGCCGCCGAGCAGCACGGCGTGCACATCGGTGACACTCTGAAAGCCATCGACGTCCGCGACAGCCATGACTACAAGATCGTTGGAATCTACGACACTGACTTTTCCGTGGGCGGCTACCTCGGCCTGGCGCTTGACACTCGGGTATATATTGACCGCTATACCAACGGAACCTTCCCCGACGGTTTCTGGCTGTCCGCTAACGACGGCGTGACCGCGGAGCAGCTCAAGGACTCTGTCCAAGAAGAATTCCCGGAATTCAAGGTCGTCACCGGCGACTCGATCGTCGAACAAGCCACCAAAGAGATTCAGGACGGCCTCAGCTTCGTCAACTACTTCCTGCTGGCCTTCGCCCTCGTCAGCCTGCTGGTGGGCGCGTTCATCATCGCCAATACATTCTCCATGGTCGTTGCCCAGCGCATGCGGGAGTTCGCTCTGCTGCGCTCCCTGGGCGCCTCCCGCAGCCAGCTGACGATCTCGGTTGTCTTCGAGGCCGTTCTGGTTGGCCTCGTCGGCTCGGCACTGGGCATCGTGGCCGGCATGGGGCTGGCCAAGGGCATCTTCGCAATCATGGACATGGCCGGGTTCGGCCTGCCGAGTACTGGTCTCAGCCTTACCCCGCAGGCGGTGATTCTGCCCCTCGTCATCGGTGTGCTCATCACCGTGGTTTCCGCATGGTCGCCGGCGCGCCGTGCCGGTCGCGTGCACCCGGTCGAGGCTATGCGCTCGGGTGATGTCTCTAGCTCGTCGCCGCTGAAACTGCGCACCTTCGCCGGCGCCATCGTCTTCCTACTTGGCGTTGTTGCCGCGATTGCCGCTCTTGTTCTTAAGGACGCCGATACGGGTGCTCGGGCGAGCATCCTGGGAGTCGGTTCCCTGTTGGTGATTGTTGGTTCTTTCCTCATTTCCCCGGCGCTATCCATCCCAATCGTCCCCGCACTGGGGCGCGTCTTGGGCGCTCCATTTGGGGCGATTGGAAAGTTGGCGTCCACAAACTCACGCAGGAATCCGCGACGCACCGCAACAACAGCGTTTGCCCTGACCTTGGGCGTGGCGCTGGTGGCGGCGTTCGGCATGGTCGGTGCGACGATGAAGAGTGCCATGGAGGAGATGATCGGTGACACGGTGAAGTCCGACCTGGTGGTCAGTGGTCCGCAGAACCAGGGTTTCCCACTGCCGCAGGGCGTGGAGAAGGCCGTGGACGAAGCCGACGGTGTGAGCTCGCACTCCACCCTGGGGGTGGCGCCTGTCAGCGTGGGCAAGCCCATGGCCGAAAGCAACGTGACATACGCGGGAATGTACGCGTTCTACTTCAAGGGGCCGCTCGGTAAGTCCATGGGGCTGAAGTCCCTGGGCGAGGACCTGAAGTCCGACGAGCCGGGCTTCTACGCCTCCGAGGGTAAGGCCAAGGCCATGAAGTGGAAGGTCGGCGACGAGGTGCCGATGTACCGCGTTGGTCAGGGCGAAATGGGCAAGATCAAGCTGCTGGGTATCTACACCGAGCCGCTGCAGTCGCAGACGCTACTCAACGAGGCCGCGCTGAAGCCCTATGTGGGGCAGGGCAAGCCCCTCGACGAGACTGAGGATCTGAGCATCTTGCAGATTAACGTCCACGGCGATGGGAACATCAGCGAGAAGGATCTGAAGGACAACGTGAGCAAAGCCGTGGAACCGTTCATCGTGGCCGACGTGCTGACCCCCACCGAGTACGCGGGTACTGTCTCCAGCGGCATCGACCAGATGCTGATGATCCTCAACGCCATGCTGGCGCTATCGATCCTGGTGGCGATCTTGGGCATCATCAACACCTTGGCGCTGAACGTGATCGAACGTCGGCAGGAGATCGGGATGCTGCGCGCAGTGGGCATGTTCCGCAAGCAGGTACGTCGCATGATCACTCTCGAGGCTGTACAGATCGCAATCTATGGCGCGCTAGTGGGCGTGCTCATCGGCGTGGGCTTGGGTTGGGTCTTCGTGAAGGTGCTGGCCTCCGAAGGTTTGGATAGCGCGGTCCTGCCGTGGCAGCTGCTGGTTGGCATGGTTGTGGGATCCGGCATCGTGGGAGTGCTGGCCGCGTTGTGGCCGGCGCATAAGGCGGCGAAAACCTCCCCGCTGGAGGCGATTGCCGACTAAAGCGGGAACCTTGTCCAGGGTCGAAACTACAATGGCTAACCATGAGCGAGCAGACCCCGAACTCCGACATTGTTAACCTGCCCGGTACTGGCGGCGACGTGCAGGCTGGCGTGGAACCGCTGAGCGCCCAGCAGCAGCTGGACCAGCTAAGCAACTTCTTTGAGGATAATTATCCGGAGATTTTCAATTCCCTCGTAAACGACGAGGGGGTTCCCTACAAGGATCAGTCTTGCCCCGTTCCCGCGGAGCTGGTGGACGAGACGGAGCGCATGTGGGCACGAGTGCCCGATCTGTTGGCGCACAGTAGTTTGCTGGTGCTGGGCGCTGGGCTGGACCACCGCATGCCGCACGTTGCCTACACCTCCCAGGTGCGGGCCGAACTCTGGACGTCGCAGCGCCCCGCACTGCCGGATGGGGTTGTCGGAACGGTAGTGACGCCCCCTGATCCCACCGGAGCCGTAGCCGTCAGCTTGCACGGTGGACCAGGCTGGTTCGGTGACGGTGCAAGCCACGACCAGTTTTGGCTTCCCCTCTTTGCCGCTCTCGCGGAGCGCTCCGGGGTGACCATCGTGGATCTGACTTATCCGCTGCCGGGGTACGGCTCCTGGGATCTTACTCAGCAGGACGTGGCGGAAGCCGTCGCACAGATCCAGGCGGAGCTGACGCCGAAGGCTTTCGGCCTGGTGGTATTCGGCAGCGGGCTAGTGGCCGCGGGCCAGGTGGTGGGGTCGGCTCTGAGTTCGGCTCTGGGGGCGGATTGTGAGCTGGACTTCCTGGTGGCACTCAGCCCGCGAATCCCGGAGGGGTTCGCGGTGGATATTGCAGGGGTGCCCACGGCAGTCTCCCTTGCGAGGTTCGACAGTAGGGGAACCGCAGGGGGCGTCATTAAGAAGTACTTCGAGGAAAGCGGCGCCGAGGTGCAGTTTTACGAGTACGACAGCGAGCACATTATCGCGGCTCCCGCGGTGTGGCGGCAGCGAGTGGACGAACTGGCGGAATGGCTGCGGAAGGTAGTTGCGGATTGTTGAACAACATTCTAAAGTGATACAAATCACTCATAGAAAGGCGCCGACATGTCGAATACAGACGAGCACGAGGGCGGCACGCCCGTAGCCAGCACGCCCACAGGCGGCAAGCCCGAAGCTGCCCGCGCGGCTACATTCACAGCGTCGCTGGGCGCAATGTTCCTCATGGCCACCAGTGCCATTGGCCCGGGATTCATCACCCAAACCACCGTGTTCACGGTGGAGATGGGCGCGGCATTCGCGTTTGCAATCCTCGTTTCGATCCTGGTGGACATCGCCATTCAGCTGAACGTTTGGCGCGTGCTGGGCGTATCCGGCAAGCGTGCCAACGAGTTGGGCAATGAGGTTCTGCCGGGGCTCGGCTGGGTCATGGCAGCGTTCGTGTTCATCGGCGGGCTGATCTTCAACATTGGCAATATCGGCGGAACGGGCCTGGGTATCAATGCGATGCTCGGCTGGGATCCACTGCTAGGCGGCGGGTTGTCCGCAGCGATCGCCATCTTTATCTTCCTGTCGAAGCGCGCGGGCATGGCTCTGGATCGCATCGTCGTCGGCCTGGGCGCCATCATGATCCTGCTGATGATTTACGTCGCAGTCGTCTCCGCACCGCCGCTGGGCGAAGCTCTGAAGAACACAGTGGCGCCGACTGAGGTGGACTTCCTGGTGATCACCACCCTCATTGGTGGTACCGTCGGCGGCTACATCACCTTCGCGGGTGCGCACCGCATGATTGATTCCGGGCAGACCGGTGTACACAACGTTGACACGATCACCAAAGTCTCGGTCTCCGGCATCATCGTCACCGGAATTATGCGTGCGCTGCTGTTCCTGGCGATCCTGGGCG
The DNA here is from genome assembly GCF_022345965.1 of Corynebacterium sp. ACRQK. GTDB lineage: Bacteria > Actinomycetota > Actinomycetes > Mycobacteriales > Mycobacteriaceae > Corynebacterium. The sequence continues at coordinate 202,393 of NZ_JAKRMU010000005.1, read as the reverse complement.
TGGTCGCTTCGGGCGTGACGCTGGCCGGAGACAACATGGCTGCAGACGCATTCCGTCACGCCGCTGGAGACATCGGCGTGCGCTTCTTCGGCGTGGTGCTGTGGGCCGCAGGCCTGACCTCTGTGGTGGGTGCTTCCTACACCTCCCTGACCTTCGTTACCCCGCAGTCGATGAAGAAGTCCACCTTCAATTGGCTGGTCGTGGCTTTCATCGCCGTGTGTGCTGTGATCTACCTGATCCTGAACCAGGCTCCGCAGAAGCTGCTGATCTTCGCCGGTGCTTTCAACGGCCTGATCCTGCCGATCGGCTTCGCCGTCGTTCTGTGGGTGGCCTGGCGCCGCCGCGATCTGCTGCAAGGCTACAAGTACCCAACCTGGCTGCTCGTCCTTGGCTTCGTGACCTGGCTGCTGACGCTGTACCTGGGCTGGAGCTCTATGAGCAAGCTGCCGGGAATCTGGGCATAAGAAGAATCAGGGCTTAAGGCATAAGGAAAGAATCGGGAGCTGCGGAGATGTCAGACAACATTGCACGACAGGGAGTTGTGGGGCAGGAGCACCAGGAGAACCCGGGCGCGCTCTCGCCACAGCAGGCGCGTCAGATCTTCCGCAGCGGCACCGTGGCCCACACCTCGGGCTACGCGCGGGGTTATGCACAGGCGAACCTGATCACCCTGCCCCAAGAGCAAGCATTCGACTTCCTGCTGTTCGCCCAGCGCAACCCGAAGCCGTGCCCGTTGCTCGGCGTGCTGGAAGCCGGACAGGTTTCCTCCGAGCTGCTGGCGGACGGGGACATCCGCAGCGACATTCCTCTGTACCGCGTGTACCGCAACGGCCAGCTGGATCGCGAGGTTCCGGACGTGCGCGACATATGGCGCAATGATCTCGTCAGCTTCATCATCGGCTGCTCCTTTACCTTCGAGACCGCGCTGCTGGATAACGACGTGCCGGTGGAGCACATCGCCCAGGGCAAGAACGTGCCCATGTATCGCACGAACATCCCCACCCACCCGGCCGGGGTGTTCTCCGGCCCAATGGTCGTCTCCATGCGCCCCATCCCGGCCGCCCAAGTAGCCGACGCTGTGCGGATCACCTCCCGTTACCCGGCAGTACACGGCGCTCCGGTGCATGTGGGTGATCCTGCCGCCATCGGCATCCAAGATCTGAACACCCCGGACTTCGGCGAGGCCGTGGATATCCCCGCCGGCACGATCCCCGTGTTCTGGGCCTGCGGAGTGACCCCGCAATCAGTGGTGATGGAATCCAAGCCAGATTTTGCGATCTGTCACGCGCCAGGACACATGCTCATCACCGACGCGCGCGACCTGCAGTACCAGGTGCCCTGAGTCCGCACCCCGGAGTCCGCGCCTCTGATCCCGCACCCCGGGCGGGTCACGCTAGCCGAAGTAGCGCTCGATGTTATCGGTCGTGCGCTGCAGGAACCCGGCCAGCTGGTTAGCCGCCGACTCCCAGCGTTGCTCCGCGATTAGGTCCGTCACCGTGCGGTTCTGCGCAATGAACTCCACATGGAACTGGTGGTTTAGCCGGTTGGCGCGGGCGAACCCCAGGCGCATCTGCGCCAAAATGCGATCCATCGAGTGATTCAGCCCCGCCGACCCAGCGCTGGCGACGATAGCGCGGTGGAAATCCTGGTTCGCATCCGCAATCGCGCGGATGTCCTCCTCGCTGGCGTTCGAACCGGCGGAATCCCGCAGTTTTTCTGCGCTGGCGACAATCCCCTCCAATTTGCCCAGCCCCTCCCGCTGGCCCCACAAAAGTGCCCCCGGCTCCAGCACCATGCGGGCAGCATACATGTCGGCCAAGTCCTCGCGAGTGGGCTCCGCAATAAAAACACCCCGGTTGGGGATCCGCTCCAGCAGACCCTCCGAAACCAGGGTGGCGAAGGCCTCCCGCAAAGTGTTGCGGGAGATTCCCAGCGACTGGGCCACGTTCACCTCATTGAGCCTCTCGCCCGGTAGATAGGTACCGGAGGCGATGCCGTCAAGGAGAGCTGAATGCGCGATAGCCGACTGGGAGTGCATAGCAGTACAGCTTATTACGCAATGTGCCCCAGTGCGTCACCCTTCGACACATTGTCGCCCGGATTCAGCTGCGCCAGCGTGATGGTGCCGGCGGACTTGGCCTCCACCGTGGATTCCATCTTCATGGCCTCGATAGTGGCGATCGGCTGGCCGACCTCCACGGAATCGCCATCGGCGACCTGCCACTTCACCAGCACACCGGTGTACGGGCACACCACGGCGTTAGCGTCGGTGCTGCCACCGGCGGAGCTACCCGCCGAGGCGTCCGCGCCGGAGTTACCAGCGGCCGCGCTGGAACCGGTCGCGGGGGAGGCCGAGGTGGCGTCCGCACCAGAAGAGCCAGCGGCGGCAACACCGAAGGAAGAAGGAAGGCTCACGCGGTGCAGGCGGCCGTCGATCTCCACGGTAAGAGTAGTGCGCTCGGTGTAGGCATCCTCGACATCCTCCGGGGAAGAACCGGCATATCCCGCGCCAATGCCCGGCTCGTACTCCGTATCCACCCAGTCGGTGTAGACGTGCAGATCGTCGCCGCAGAAGGCGGGGTGGGTGACGATGTCCATGTGGAACGGCAGTACGGTGCGCACACCCTGGATGCGCATCTCGGCTAAGGCGGCCTGGGCGCGGCGCAGGGCGACCTCGCGGTTCGGGCCCTTGACGATCAGCTTGGCCATCAGGGAATCGTAGAAGCCGGGGATCGTAGAGCCAGAACGCACGCCCGCGTCCACGCGGATGCCCGGACCCGTCGGAACCTCGAACTGGGTGACGGTGCCGGGGGAGGGGACGAAGCCATTGGCGGCATCTTCCGCGTTGATGCGGAACTCGAAGGCGTGGCCGTCGCTGACCGGGTCCTCGTTGAAGCTCAGCGGCAGGCCGGCGGCGATGCGGAACTGCTCGCCGACGATGTCCACGCCCGTCACAGCCTCGGTGACCGGGTGCTCGACCTGCACGCGGGTGTTGACCTCCAGGAAGCTGACGGTGCCGTCCTCGGCGACGATGAACTCCACCGTGCCCGCGCCCGTGTAGTTCGCAGCCTGGCAGATGGAGCGGGAGCCCTCGATGATGTCGGTGCGCTGCTTATCCGTCAGGAACGGCGCCGGGGCCTCCTCGACGAGCTTCTGGAAGCGGCGCTGCACCGAGCAATCGCGCGTGCCAACAACGCGTACGTTGCCGTGCGTATCGGCCAGCACCTGCGCCTCCACGTGGCGGGGCTTGGTCAGGAACTTCTCCACGTAGCACTCGCCACGGCCAAAAGCTGCCTTGGCCTCGCGACCTGCGGACTCGAAGGCGGCCTCGATGTCGTTGTAGTCGTGCACGACCTTCAGGCCACGGCCGCCGCCGCCGAATGCAGCCTTGATGGCAATGGGCATGCCGTGTTCGTCGGCAAAATCGCGGGCCTGCTCCCAGTTCGGAATCGGATCCGGGGTGCCGGGCGCCAGCGGGGCGCCGACCTCGGTGGCCAGGGCGCGGGCGGCAACCTTGTTGCCCAGAGTCTCGATGGCTTCCGGCGCAGGGCCGACCCAGGTCAAGCCCGCCTCCGCGACAGCGCGGGCGAAGTCCGCATTCTCGGAAAGGAAGCCGTAGCCGGGGTGCACGCAGTCCGCGCCGGCGCGCAGGGCGATATCCAGCAGGGCCGGGATGTTCATGTATGTCTCGGCGGCGGTGTTGCCGGGCAGGGTGTAGGCCTCGTCGGCGATCTTGGCGTGCAGGTTGTCCACGTCCGCCTCAGAGACGACGGCGATGGAGCGGATGCCGAGGTCCCGGGCGGCGCGGGCGATGCGAATGGCGATCTCGCCGCGGTTGGCGATGAGGACGGTCTGTAGCGGGAAGGTCTCTTGGCTCATTGGTTCGTTCCTTGTTGGTCGTGTCGTCTTGTCGTCTTTGACGTCGTCGTTCTGGCCGTATTTAAGTGTTGTGTCGGGTTGTACTACTGAGCTTGGGGCGTGCCCGCTCGCGATGCATTGCCAGCGCTTGCCTGCTGTGCGAAGTCGATCAGCTCGAAGCGCACCGTGTCTCCCGGTGCCAGCTGGCCCGCCTTGTCCAGATCTTTGTCGATGACGGTGGCAATTACGGGGTAGCCACCAGTTACCGGGTGGTCAGCCAGGAACACCACGGGCAATCCATTCGGCGGCACCTGAATGCTACCGCTGACCATGCCCTCACTTGCTAGCTCGCCGTCATGGTTGCGCTGCAAGGGCTCGGGCGCTGTCCCCTCGCTACCTGCCGGCAGCGCCAGTCGCAGCCCCACACGGTTTGACTGTCCCGTTACGCTCCATTCGATCTCAGTGAATCGCTGCAGCTCTGCGTCGCCGAACCAATCATCGCGCGGCCCAGCCACGCAGCGCAGCACGTTCGTACCGTCAAAGGGGTTGGTGGTCGTGGTGCCGACGGAAGCTTGGGCGGTGCGGCGCCCGGCCTTCAGAACGTCGCCGGTGGCCACGGGCTCTGGGCCCAGGCTTGAGAGGATATCGGTGGAGTTGGAGCCCAAGACCTCATCCGTCACCAGCCCGCCACGCACGGCCACGTAGCTGCGCAGGCCGTTGCCCGCCCCACCGACGGGGTCTACCTTCAGCGTCTGCCCAGCTTTCACTTCCACCGGTGCACCCAGTTCGAAGGTCCGCCGGCCGATCGATACGCTCGCCCGCGCGCCGGTCACGCACACTGCGGTATCCACCAGTGCCTCCAGTTCAATGCCGCCGATGTTCTCCAGCACAGTTGCACTCGAGGCGTTGCCGACTACGTCGTTCGCCGCCCAAGCGCTTGCTCGATCGATTGCACCGGAACCGTTCACGCCGATGTCGCCGTGGCCGGCACGTCCCGTGTCCTGAAACAGGGTCTGCAGCCCTGCGTCCAAGACCTTTACGCTCGGCCGGACAGGGACGATAGGTTTCTTGTCTTGTGACGCCCCCACGCGCGCGCCGGCCGTGGCCTCCTCTGCGGAGCCAGCCTCAACGCTGATGGATTCGCGTACCTGGCGATAGCGCACAGTATCGCCCGGCTGCAACAGCGCGGGCTGCTCTGCATTCGTATCCCACATTGGCTGCGTGGTGTGACCCAGCAGCTGCCAGCCGCCGGGAGAGGTGCGGGGATAGACGGCGGAGAACTGTCCGGCCAAGCCCACCGCACCGGCCGGAACGGCAGTGCGCGGAGAGCTGCGGCGGGCTACATCCCAGGTGTAAGACTGGTCGCCTGCAGCCGGCACGCAGTAGGTAAAGCCCGGGGCGAAGCCACCGAAGGCCGCGAGCCACTGCTGCTGGGTGTGGCGGGTGATGAGCTCCTCGGTGGAGATGCCCATCAGCTCCGCGACATCCGCCAGGTCTTCACCGTCGTAGACGACGTCAATACTGACCTCCCGCGGGTTGGTCTCCGTAGAGCTGTGCGGTTGGAAGTTCCGCAGGGCGTTCAATCCCGCGATTGCGGAGGAGTGGGCGTCAAAACAAACAAGCACAGTGCGCGCAGCGGCGATGGCCTCGACCTGACCGGGCAAGGGGCTGGCGACGAGCGAGGCGTGCCAGGCCATGACGGTGGCCAGGTCGGGTAGGTCTACGATGACGGCGCGGGTGCCGACGGGGGAAACGGTGTGGCTCACAGGAAGCTCCCGATGGTGATGTTGTTGGACTGCAGCTCGGTGGCGATGCGCTCTGCCATGGCGACCGCGCCGGGGGAATCGCCGTGGACGCACACGGAATCGGCGGCGGTGCGGATGGTGGAGCCGTCGATGGCCTCGATTGTGCCCTCCTCGGCCATGCGGACCACGCGGCGGGCGACGACCTCCGGGTCGTGCAGAACGGCGCCGTTTTCGCGGCGGGAAACCAGGGTGCCGTCCGGGTTGTAGGCGCGGTCGGCGAAGACCTCGTTGATCACGCGCAGACCGGCCTTCTCCGCGTAGTTGGCGGCAACCGCGCCGGGCAGCAGCATCACGGGCAGATCCGTGCCGAATGCCTTGATTCCCTCGATGACGGCCTTGGCCTGGGCCTCGTGGTGGACGATCGTGTTGTACATCGCGCCGTGGGGCTTGACGTAGCGCACCTGCGTACCGCGCGCCTTAGCCAGCGCGTCGAGGGCGCCGATCTGGTAGAGAACCTCGTCGGCCAGCTCGGCAGGGGAGTAGTCGATGAAACGGCGGCCGAAACCAGCCTGGTCGTTGTAGCCGACGTGCGCGCCGACGGAGACGTTGTTCTCCGCAGCGGCGGCCAGGGTGTTGGAGATCGCGTGGGCATCGCCGGCGTGGAAGCCGCAGGCGACGTTTGCGCTGGAGACGATGGCTACCATTGCGGCGTCGTCGCTTACGGGGTTGCCGCCGGTCGTTTCTCCGAGGTCGGCGTTCAGGTCTATGGAAAGCGGACTGCGGGTGGTGGACATGCGATCGACTCCTTGCGTGGCCGGGGAGTGCGGGAAGCTGCACTTTCGGCCGGATTGTTCAACAATGTGCGTGCCAGTTTAGTGACCTACACAACCATTGTGAAATCAATCACCCGCCTGTCGCAACGGTGACCTGCATTATTTTTTGTTCTGCTTGTCCTTCTTGGCATCAGCCTTGGCAGCAGACTTGGCGCCAGCTTTGGCATCTTCTTCCAGGACGTACACGCTGCGGTTGGCCTGCTTGGCCTTGTCCACCTGGTCCAGCAGCCCCTCCAGGCGATTCCACTGGTTCGTGCTGATTGCCCGCTCCGCGCGCTTCCAGACCTTCGCATCCCCAGTGCCCCACGCCACCGGCATGGGAGAAATCTCCTCGTACACCTTCGGCCCGCGCGTAGGCCGGTAGCTGGTCACGGCCATGGAAGGTACCCGCGCACCGACCTCGCGGGGAACACCCGGCACAGAGGTCACGGTGCGGTATGCCAGGGCGGGAACGGTCTTCGCTGGCTCGGTAGAGGCGTCCACGAGCATCAACAGAACCATGTCGCGTGCGTTGACCTCCGCGATCATCGCCGGAGCCAGCTGGTACATGTCGAAGTACTGCTGCGGCGAGCCCATCTTGCGCGGCAGCACCGGAATCAGGATTAGGCACAGCAATGCGAACACGCCCAGCGCGAAGCTAATCGCCAGAGCCCACCACTGAGAGCCCGCGGTGATCAGCAGCACGGCCACGATCACTGCCAGGACGGCGGCCAGCACGCCCGCCGAAACCTGCATACGCTTCGCATCGCGCAGGAACTCATTGTGTTTGCGGGCGTACTCCTCGTCGACATCGAAGTTGAAGTCAACCTGCATCGGTTGCTGGGCGGCGGGCATGGGGCTCCTTAAGGCAGAGGATGGTTATTAAAATTTCTAAAGGTCGAAAGAGTCGATGATGCGGTAGCCGTAGCCCTGCTCAGCCAGGAAGCGCTGGCGGTGCGCGGCATAATCTGCGTCTAGTGTGTCACGCGCGACGATGGAGTAGAAAAACGCCCCGCCACCGTCCGGCTTCGGGCGCAGAATACGGCCCAGCCGCTGAGCCTCCTCCTGCCGCGAGCCGAAGGTGCCGGAAATCTGGATGGCCACGGACGCGCCGGGCAGGTCGATGCTGAAGTTCGCAACCTTGGAAACCACCAGCGTCTTCAGCTCGCCATCGCGGAATTGCTGGTACAGCTTCTCGCGCTTAGCGTTGCCGGTCTTGCCGTCGATGACGGGCACGTCCAGTTCCTCAGCGATCTCCTCCAGCTGGTCGATGTACGCGCCGATGATGAGCGTGGGCTCGTCCGGGTGCATCTCCATAATCTTGCGCACCACCTTCGTTTTCTTCGGGGTGGTGGCGGCCAGTCGGTATTTGTCGGATTGCTCGGCGGTGGCGTAAACCATCCGCTCAGCCTCGGTTAGCTGCACGCGCACCTCGGTGCAGTCCGCCGGGGCGATCCAGCCCTGCGATTCAATGTCCTTCCATGGGGCGTCATAGCGCTTCGGCCCGATCAGGCTGAATACGTCGCCTTCGCGGCCGTCCTCGCGCACCAGGGTGGCGGTGAGCCCCAGACGGCGGCGAGACTGCAGGTCGGAGGTCATGCGGAACACCGGGGCAGGCAGCAGGTGAACCTCGTCGTAAATGATTAAGCCCCAGTCGCGGGAGTCGAACAGCTCCAGCGCCCGGTATTCGCCCTTCGACTTGCGCGTGACCACCTGGTAGGTGGCGATGGTCACGGGGCGGATCTCCTTCTTCTCCCCGGAATACTCGCCGATTTCATCCTCCGTCAGGGAGGTACGCCGCACCAGCTCGTCCTTCCACTGCCTGCCCGCGACGGTGTTCGTCACCAGGATCAGGGTGGTGGCCTTTGCCTTGGCCATTGAGGCCGCGCCGACCATCGTCTTGCCCGCACCACATGGCAGCACTACCACGCCCGAGCCTCCTTCCCAGAAGCTATCGGCCGCCATCTCCTGATAGTCCCGCAGCTGCCATTCTTCGTGTTCCTGCGACAGCTCGATGGGGTGTGCCTCGCCGTCGACGTAGCCCGCCAGATCCTCTGCGGGCCAGCCGACCTTCAGCAGTTCCTGCTTGAGCCTGCCGCGCTCGGAAGGGTGCACAACGATCGAGTCCTCGTCGATTTCTGCGCCCAACATGGGCTTGATCTTTTTGTGACGCCGGATCTCCGTCAACACAGCCCTGTCCGTCGTCTCTAGCACGAGCCCGTGCGCCGGGTGTTTGATGAGCTGCAGCCGCCCGTAGCGATCCATCGTGTCGGCAATGTCGATGAGCAGCGGCTGCGGGACAGGGAACCGCGAGTAGGTTTCCAGCACGTCCATGACCTGCTCCGCGTCATGCCCGGCGGCGCGGGCGTTCCACAGTGCCAGCGGGGTGATGCGGTAGGTGTGCACGTGCTCGGGCGCGCGCTCCAGCTCCGCGAACGGCGCCAGTGCGGTGCGCGCCTCCTGCGCCTGTTCGTGGTCGATTTCCAGCAGCACAGTCTTGTCCGACTGGACGATCAGGGGGCCGGTGCCGATGCTCACTAGCTGGATGCTCCTCACAAGGGGGTCGGGGGTTGCTCTAGGTTTGTTTTGTCTTAGGGACAACCTTCTACTGTAGTCGCCCTGTAGTCGCACAGTAGCCACCCTGTAGTCGCACAGTAGCCGCCCGCAGCAGCCTGCTGCAGCGCGCTAGTATTCCACGCTGCTGAGGCGGTGCGGCTGCACGGTGAAGCTTTCGCCACTGATCTCGGAGACCACAGCGATGGTAGACGGGCGAATCATGACGATTGAGACCTGGTCGCTGGTTTGCTTGCCTTCGTTGTTTACATAGCTAATCCGCACGATGGTGCCGGCGGAATACGCCCGCGAGATCGCGGCCATCATCTCCTCGGCGGTGTGCACCACGCGGGTATTGCCGTGCTGGCTTGCCCCTGTGCCTACCACTGTGCCTGCCCCTATGCCCGTAGTGCTTGCGTCGGCCCGATCCGCGTTGTCGTGGCTACGCCGGAAGCCCTCGATAGCGCTGGCAATCACTTGGGAGTCCGCGCCTGCGTCTTCATCCGCTCCCGAGTGTGGGTCCGAGTGCAAGGTCGCGCGCAGCCCCTCGCGCGGGGGCGTGGCCACCCGCGAAAGCACTGGGGCGTCCGCGTGCGCCTGCCCTCCCTCCAGTCGAAGCTGTACACCCATGGCTTCCAGCCGATCTGTCACAAAAGATAGCTGTGCTGCGGATACCGCTACCGTGGGCGCGATTTTCCGCAGCCGCAGCCCGTCGATGTCCGGCAGTGCCAAGATCCGGTCCAGCGCCTCGGGTTCCGTCACGCTCAGGTACATCTGCGCCACCCCGGCCGTCGCCTGCGAGAGGCTGCGTTCCGCGTCGTGGAGCATGTAGCGCAGCGCCTGCGGGACGTTCTCCGCACCGCCCAGCGCGCGGGCCTCCAGAAACGCCTCGACCTCGGCGGCGCCAAGCCCCGCCCGCAGCGCCCGCTCCACCGATTCCTTGGACATTCGCCAGACACTGGCCATACCGCCGGATTCCTGATCACTGAACTTCGCCAGCATCGCCTGGTCGGCTGGACGCAGCAGCCCCGGCGCCATGATCGTGTGGTCTGCCTGCACAATCAGCTGCTCCACCGGCGTGGGCAGGATCTCCGCCAGCGCGTCGGCCAGATCCGCCACGGGGTTCTCAGCGGGGTGTGTGCTGCCGGTCAGTACGTCGCGCAGTGCACCCATCGCCCGGGTGGGCACTGTGTCTCTTCTTAATGACGCCAACACGCCGACCTCTTTAGCCTCCTCCCACACCGCATCCCAGGCGGTGTGCGTGGTGCGCCAGGCCTCGCCGGGCCGCACGCGCCAGAGTTCTCGCTGAATTTCGGCTGGCTGGGGCGTGGGGGCGTCATTACCCAAAGAGTCAAGATCAGCGAACAGCGACGGGAAGGTTCGACGTAGCCCGTGGGCGGCGTGGGATGCCGTGCCGGCCTCGAAGGGGCGGACGTCGGGCTCGTCGACGAGCCACGGTGCGTAGGCGCTGCCGGCCCAGCCGAGCAGTAGGATCGCCCAGGCGGTGGCGGGGGAGGCCTCCAGGAAGTCGAGAGCGAGCTCCGTAGGCGCCCAGTAGTCGCGCGCGGGCTGGCCGGCCGGGGTGGGAGTAGCGCGACCGCGGCCGATGAGGTTCGCGTGGGCGAGCCATGTCAGCAGATGCAGGGTGGTCTCGGCGGGCTCGTCACGGCGGCGGGCGACCTTATTGACCTCGCGAGTGCCGATGCCGCCGGAGGAAAGTGGGACGATCGGGTTGCGGCCGAGATCCTCGATGAGGTGGCCGAGGTCCTGGATGAGCTGGATGGCCTGGGCCGCGCCAGCGTCATCGGCACGAGAGTTGGTGGAGGAGCCGGTGGGGACAGTGGAGCCGGTGGCGGTGGAGGGGGTGAAGGCGGTGAAGTGCCCACCTGGATCGGCGATGACCGTGCCACGTAGCAGCTGTTGCACGCGACCCGTCAGGCGAGCCGTCGTATCGTCCAACTGGTCCAAAATTCCCCGGCGCACCAGGGTGGGCAGGGGCTTAGAGGGGTCCGCGCCCTCGTGTAGGGAGGTTGAATGTCCCACGCCGCCTCCTGCAGCAAGAGTTGAAAGCAGGCGGCGCTGGCGGGGCGGGAGCTCGTCCACGACCTGCGGAAGCTCTATGGTGGGGATGGGACAGCGGGTGGAATCGACCAGCCGCCAGAGCTGTTCCGTGGAGGGCTCGAACATGCGCGGCAGATGGGGCGGAATCTTCAGCCGCGTCTTCGCGCCGGGCAGATCGGGGTGGGGCAGTGCGAAGTCCAGACCGAACACCAGCCCCCAGTGGCAGAGGGATTGCACGGCAGCGCGGATCTCTTCTTCGTCAGGGCGCTGTGTGTCGGGAGTGCCGGCGATGTCAAAGAGCTCGGTAAGCATGTCGACGAGCTCCGCCACCGTGCACGGATGGTGCACCGCATCGAGTTCGCAGGCCGCGTGGCAGACCGCGAGCTCAAGGGAGTTCAGGTGGAGTAGCGCCGGATCGGGGGAATCCGCGAACAACTCCGCGTGGCGGCTGCGACCCGGCGTGGACACTGCAGCGGAGAGGCTATCGAGCGCAGCGTTGCTGCCGGTGAGGTTCTCCACGAAGGTGGTCGGGTTGGAAGCCAGCAAGCGAGAGAGCAGATCCGCGAGCGCTTCGTCCGTCTGTCCGAACAGCCAGTCCCCATAGGAGGGAAACTCGCTGCGGAGGGAAGCAGAAGAGCTGCCATCAGCGGTGGGGTTCGCGGAGTTGTGATGCATAATCCCCCTATTTTAGCTGGAAACTCAACGTTATTGGGGTGCGGTGCATGGCGCGCAGCAGACGGACGGCGGACGAGTGGCGGTTTGGGTCATGGGGAAATGCGGTGGAGCGGGTGGGAATGTGGGTGGAAATCGCCACTACGTGTGTCCTTTTCCTTTGCGATGTGCAAAGATACAACTATGGCTAACGTTGAGAAGAAGGGCTATGTCGACGCAGGCTGGCCGACCGATATTCCAGAGGGCCGCCACGCTGTTACCGAGCTGGTGGCTGATACCGCGGGCGCTCTGAGCCCCTACGGTGACATCGAGTTCCCCGTCGATGCGTCCGAGCTTCCGTACGTGCACTCGTTCACCGTTATTAACAAGTAACTGAACTAATAAACCAACAAAGGTGGCGCGCCTCCCCATGAGGGGGAAGCGCGCCACCTTTCGCAGCGCCTAGCCTGCGACCAACAAAAAGCCGGGTCGGCACGCCCCTGCGTGCCGACCCGGCTGTTAGCTTAGCCTGATCTTAGTGAGGCAGAACAGCCTGCAGCTGAGCGGAGTACTGCTTGTAGGTGTGGTTCAGGGAGTGCTTGTTGGCCTTGTAGTAGTCGGTGACTTCCTTCGGCACGGAGAAACCGAGGTCATCAATGCGCTTCACCAGTTCATCGTAGAACTTGTCCACAGCCAGAGCATTGGAGTTGCGGGACAGGTCGCGGGCGGCCTTCTGCACAACCGGAGCCGGTGCGGCCGGCTTTGCCTTCGGCTTTGCGGAGACGTTGCGCTGGGTCGGCTTGGAGTTCAGGCCCAGCTTGGCGGAGCAAGACGGCCATGCGCCCCAGCCCTGGCCAGCCAGAACGCGCTCTGCGACGGCGATCTGCTGGTCACGAGTGGCCTGGTATGCGTAAGGTGCGTACTGCTTGCCGCCGTAACCAGCCCAGGTGGACGGGCTGAACTGCAGGCCACCGTGGTAGCCGTTGCCGGTGTTGATGGACCAGTTGCCGCCGGACTCACACTGAGCCAGGCGATCCCAGTCGGAATCCGGTGCCGCGGAAGCGGTCGGTGCCAGCAGTGCAGAGGTAGCTGCAACTGCTACGCCTGCGACGGACAGGCGGGCTGCGGTGGTGAAAGAGCTGGTCTTTGCGTGACGTGCCATGTTTGCTGAGTTTCCCTTCGGGCGCCTTGTCTTAGTTATGGCGCCTTTTGTTTCGTTATCTCTCGAAGATCTCTTGGTCTTTTTGGATCTCTTCGATCCTTTAAGTTCAGTGATCTTCTTGCTTTTGTGACGTCGAGCCGTTTGCTCGTTCGCCTTAAGGTCATGGGCTACCGTACTGGTTTGTCACGTTTGTGTCACGTTTCTTGCAAGATTTGAAACTTATGTAACGTTAAGGCGATCTCCTGAAACGCCTATTGACCTGGAATTTATAGGAATGAATCCATTTTGTTATAATTCCGTAATGTGACGAAGATCACATTCGTCGTGTAACGCCTGTGGCTGGTGTGATTAGCGAGTGAAATTTGCTCTGCCTTAGCATTCTCGCTAACCTAGGTCATTCTATTGACTCCAAGGAATAAGGTGATCCCATGCCAACCGGAAAAGTGAAGTGGTACGACGCAGACCGCGGCTACGGCTTCGTCAGCAACCCTGGGGACGAAGACGTCTACGTCGGTTCCCAGGTGCTGCCCGACGGCGTCACCGAACTGGTCAAGGGCCAGCGCATTGAGTATGAGTTCATCGCTGGTCGCCGTGGGCCGCAGGTTCACACCATGACGGTGCTGGATAACGGCCCCCGCCGTGCACAGCACAAGTACAACCCCGAGCAGCTTCACCAGATGGTGCAAGATACGATCACGCTGCTAGATAGCAGTGTGCTGCCGGTGCTGCAGTCCGGTCGCCGCCCAGAGCGCAAGGAGGCCCGCCAGGTGGCGGAGATCCTGCGCACCATTGCGCGCGAGCTCGACAACTAGCGGTCGCGCTTCACACTTCTTAAGACAACCCCCCCTCGCACCCTCCCTTAGTAAAAGTTCCCCTAGATAATAAGGGAGCTACTGGGCGATCTCGATCGACCAGATGGTTGCGTAGGGGGTTTGCTCGTCGTTGTCGTCCAAGCCGACCAGCATAGAGTGCAGCTCCAAGACCTTGAGCTGTGGGGTGCTTCCATCATCGGCCTTCAGGGAAGCCTTCAGATCCAGCGTGACCTCCTCACGCTCGTAGCTCTTGTAGTAGTTGTCCTGGTTGGCTCCCGGCTCGTCGAAGATCTGCAGCAGCGACCAGTCGTGGTCGTACACATCCTCCGGCGGCTTCAGCGTTACCTTTTCGGCGTCCCCCACCTGCAACTTGTAGGGCTCAGAGGGCTTGCAGTCCGGATCGTCCAACTGGCAGACGGAGTAGGGTGCGATCTCGTGCTCCTTGCCATCGACCACAGCGATGATGCGTTGATCCTGCGGCAGCGTTTCGATCTTCCCGTCCTGCCAGCGGTTGTAAAGCAGCACGCCACCGATGACCACCACCACGAGGGCGACGATGGCCCCCATCGTCATCAGTTGCTTGCGCTGGGCGCGCTTGCGCTGCTGCTTCTTGGAAAGCTTCGGCGCGGGCTTAGCAGAAGGCTTCGGACTCGTTTTCTCTTGCTCGCTCACGCCTCCCGATCCTAATTCACTGGCCAGACAAGCCCTAACTCCTAGCTACCCTCCGAGCCCCCGTTAGATGCTTTTAGCCCTGCGGCTCTTTAAAGCGCACCTCGTACATCTCGTCCCACAGCTTGCCGGTCAGGTAGAAGCGCCGGTCGCTTGGAGAGCTGCCCGGCACGACCGCGATGCCATTCAGCACGTCCGCGCCGTCTCGCTGTGCAGCGGGGAACAGCCCGGCTGTGTCCACGACATGTGTGACCTTCCCGTCCTCCGGGTCGATCTCCAGGATCGTGTCGGTCTGCCACACGTTGGCCCATACCTTGCCGTCGGCGGTGCACTCCAGTTCGTTGAGTTGGTCGGTGCCCTCCACCTCCACGGAGCCGGTTTTGGCGAAGGTCTCGGGGTCGCGGAAGGTCAGCGTTCCCGTGCCGTCGCTCATCACCAGCCGATCTTGCTGCGAGCACAGCCCCCAACCTTCAGTTTCGTAATCGGCCCGGTCAATTTCCTCGAGCGTGCGGGCATCGCGCTTGATCGCGGTGTGTTCCTTCCACGTCAGCTGCCACGCTGTATCGCCGTGAATCGCCACGCCCTCGCCGAACAGGTTTTCGCTGAGGCTCTGTTCGTCCGTCTTTTCGCCTTCCAGATCCGTGTAGTAGATCTGCGATTCGCCGTACAGTCCCGTGCCGACCAGCAGTCGCCCGTCGTCGGCCGTCTCTAGCCCCTGGGTAAACGCACCCTCGTCCCACGGATGTACCTCGTCGACCGCGACCTCGAGCATCGGCGCATCGTCGTACTCTGTAGCTGTAGTCCCTGGTTTTATTGGTGACGCCCCGTCGTCCGCACCGCACGCCGATAACACGCACGCCATAGCCGCAGCTCCGACAGCTGCGAGCACCTGGGAAGTAACCCGCCCCTTGCGAGGCTGGGGGAGGGATGCGTGAGGGTGACGTCGATAAGAGAACATGCAACCATCATGCACCACAGTGAGTGGGTGGCAGGCATAATGGTTCAGGTGAGTAAGAAGAAACAGGCAGATCCGATTCTTTTTTCGGCGGAGGCTAAGGAAACAGCCCGCGCGGCGGTGGGAGAGGTAGGCGGTGACGAGGTGGGGAAGGCCCTCGGCATCGCAACGGACGGCGAGGGGTTGGCGATTTACCGCTACGCCAGCCTAGTGCCCGGCTACCGCGGTTGGGAGTGGGTCGTGGTGCTGGTGACGGTGCCGGGCAGTGGGGTGCTCACCATCAACGAGGTCAGCCTGCAGGCCGGCAAGCATGCCTCGCTGGCCCCGGAATGGGTGCCTTACGAGGATCGCGTGCAGCCGGGCGACCTGGGGCCCGGGGATACCCTCCCACCGCGCCGGGATGACGAGCGGCTTTCCGCGTGGGCCAAGCTGCAGGACGGCGATGGCTTCCTGCGAAACCCGCAGGCGGGCAACACCCTTTCGCACGAGGGGCTACGCCAAGCCCGCAAACGATGGCGGGAAGGGGAATACGGGCCGCGCTCCGAGTTTGCGAAGAAGGCAGACCTGCAGTGTGAAACCTGCGCGTTCTACTTGCCATTCGACAACGTGGAAAACGGTGTGGGCGTGTGCGCGAACGAATACTCCGCCGACGGGCGCGTGGTGCAACGGGATTATGGGTGCGGCGCGCACTCGGCGACGGTGGAGGAATCCATCGGTGAGGAGCTCGGGGAGGGCACCAATAGTTACGGTGTGTACGTCGACGAGGGGTTCTCGCGCTTCGAATAAATGGGGCGCCAGCCCCCTAGTCAGTCCAGCCAGTCCGGCTAGCCCTGGCTAACCCCCGTGCTCTTGGGGTGCCCGAACGGGTACCTAATAGTTGCATTAATGCCCCGCGGGGTGGTTACTTATAACTTGACGTTTCAAATTGTGGTGGCTGCCTACGGTTCTGCTGAAAGGTAGCTTCCGCGCTCAGACCGAACAGGTAGGGGAGAATTCCGCATGGCAGATGCACAGGCCGCCAAGACAGAATCTGGGGAACCGCAGGATCGTGGCTTCCTAGACCGCTATTTCCATATCTCGGAGCGCCACTCGACGGTGGGTGCAGAGGTCCGCGGTGGTGTGGTCACGTTCTTCGCGATGGCCTACATCATCATCCTGAACCCGCTGATCTTGGGTACCAGCGCGGACATCAACGGCGACGAGCTGGGCACCGCCCGCGTGGCCGCGGTTACCGCCCTGGCAGCGGGCGTAATGACCATCGCCTTCGGCATCATCGCCCGCTATCCCTTCGGCATCGCCGCTGGTCTGGGCATTAACACCCTGGTGGCGGTCACTTTCGTCGGCACGGAGGGGCTGACCTGGCCGGAAGCCATGGGGCTGGTGGTCATCGACGGTGTCCTCATCGTGCTATTGGCCATCACGGGCTTCCGCGAGGCAGTGTTCAACTCGATCCCCGGCTCGCTGAAGGCAGCCATCGGCGTGGGCATCGGCTTGTTCATTGCGATGATCGGCCTGGTGGATTCCGGCTTCGTTCGCCGCATTCCGGATGCCGCGGGCACGACCGTCCCGGTTGGCCTGGGTATTAACGGCTCCATTGCCTCCTGGCCCACGTTCGTATTCATTCTCGGCCTGCTGATCTGTGGCACCCTGGTTGTCCGCAAGGTTCGCGGTGGCCTGTTCATCGGTATTGTCGCCAACACCATCATTGCCATGATCGTGGAGGCGCTCACCAACACCGGTCCGTCCGTCGTTGACGGCGAACCGAACCCCGCAGGCTGGAACCTGGCGGTACCGCAGAGCCCGGATTCCCTGGGCGGCCTACCGGATCTTTCCCTGGTTGGTGCCGTGGATCTGTTCGGTGCTTTCAGCCGCGTTGGCGTGCTGGCGGCCTGCATGTTGATCTTCACCCTGGTGCTGGCTAACTTCTTCGACGCTATGGGAACCATGACCGCGCTGGGCAAGCAGGCTCAGCTGATGGATGAGGAGGATCGCCTGCCGAACCTGCGCACGGCCCTGATCGTCGAGGGCGGCGGTGCGATTGTCGGTGGCTCGGTCTCTGGTTCTTCGAACACTGTGTTCGTGGACTCCGCGGCGGGCATCGCCGATGGCGCCCGCACGGGTCTGGCCAACGTGGTCACCGGCCTGCTGTTCATCCTGGCGATGTTCTTCACCCCGTTGTACGAGGTCGTGCCGATCGAGGCCGCTGCCCCGGTTCTGGTGATCGTGGGTGCGATGATGATGGCGCAGATTAAGGACATTGACTTTACGCGCTTCGATATTGCCCTACCGGCCTTCCTGACCATCGTGGTCATGCCGTTTACCTACTCCATCGCCAACGGTATCGGCGTGGGCTTCATCACCTACGTCGCCATGGCACTGGTTGGCGGCCGTGCTCAGAAGGTCCACCCGCTGCTGTACCTGGTGGCTGCGATGTTCGTGGTCTACTTCGCCGCCGATCCGGTGATGGATCTGCTGCGGGGCTAGCCATGGCTGACTTTTCGCCCATTCGGATCGATGACCCACGCGACTCGCGCCTGGACGACTTTCGGAACCTCAACGCTTCCGACAAGAAGTCCGGCGAGCAGTTGATCATCGCCGAGGGCACTTTGGTCGTCCCGCGCCTGCTGGCGAGCCCTTATCCGACCCGCGCGGTCGTGGGGTTCCCAGGGAAGCTGCGGGCGATCGAGGAGGAGCTGTCTCGCTCTCTTTCTGGTGATGACGCCAGCTTCTCCGTGTTTGAGGTTTCCCGCGAGGTCTTGAAGGAGGTCGCGGGCTTCGACATGCACAGGGGCCTGGTCGCGTCGGCGGATCGGCTGCCGATCGGCGCTGTGAGCACGGTGAGTACTGCGAGCACTGTAAGCGCTGTGAGCACTACGGGGCCGGCAGGAACAGGGGGAGTTACCGGCGCACAGGGCACCGGAATAAGGGCCGCCGGAACCAGCGCCGTGGAGGCGGTGCTGGACCACGTGGAAGAAGCCCCTGAAGCTAGCGGAGTGATCGCCGTACTGGAGGGAGTGGGGGATCACGAGAATATTGGCTCGATTTTCCGCAACGCAGCGGGGCTCAACGTGGATGCTGTGCTATTCGGTGCGGCCACCGCCGATCCGCTGTACCGGCGCAGCGTGCGCGTCTCCATGGGACACGTGTTACGTCTGCCGTGGGCGAAGTTCCCCGGCACGACGACCACCTGGCAGCGGGACCTGGAGTTGCTACAGAGGCGCGGCTACGAGGTAGTGGCACTCACTCCAGCGGGGGACATCACGCTCCGTGAGGCCACTGAGGCCGCCCACGGGCGGGGGAAGAAGGTGGCGGTGATGGTTGGCGCGGAGGGACCCGGACTGACGGAGCACGCTATGCGTGCTGCGGATGTGCGCGCCAGTATCCCAATGGCCCGTGGTACTGACTCGCTGAACGTGGCCACTGCGGCGGCCATCGCCTTCTACGAAGCAGTGCGCTAGGGGGCTACTCCCCGCGGCTGCGGCGGCGCACTTCGTCGCCAATCTTCTTGGAGGCCCCGCGCAGCCCTCGCAGGCCAGCGGAAAGCCCCCTGCGAGCCCCCTGACTCAGGGAGTTCAACAGGTTCTTGGCCACTTCCGCGCCGCTGGGTTCGCTCTCGCGGGACGGGGCGGCGTAATCGTCGTAGCCTTGCTCATCGTCGTAGACGGAGACCATGTCGTCCGGTGTGGTGCGCCCATGCGTCAGACCGTCGTATTCGGAGGACTTCGCTTCTGGTCGGCCGTCGACGGCAAAAGCTGCAATGGGCAGTGCCGGCCCGGAGGCGGAGACTGAAAATCCGAGCCAGGTCTCGATGGCTGCGGCAGCTAGTTCCGCGGGGATGAAAGGCAGTTGGATGCCACTGGCCTCGGTGGTTCCGCCCCAGTAGTCAGATTCGAACTCGCCGGGCAGGCCGATGTCCTCAAACACGGTCTCGCGGGTGGCGCAGAAAGAGCGCTTGAGTTGGCCACCCGCCCAGTGGGCGAAGCCGCCGAAAGTTTCGTCGACCTCCTTGGAGGCCGGGTCTCCACCGTCCCCAGGCTTAGTCGAGGCTGCGGTTTCCGGGTCTGCCACCACGCAGGAGGCGTATACATCGGCGGCGCTGACTAGCGTGCGATAGCGTTCCGGCAGTTCGGAAAGTTTTCGCAGGTCGGGGATCACCGTTTGGACTACGGACAACCCCGGGTAGCCGCCGATGTAAAACTCATCGGTGCCGGGGGTTGCGCTACGGGTCATGTCAAAGTCGCCGATGTGCGTCAGCGGCCAGGCTGGGTTTAGCTGCGCCAGGTACTTGCGGGCAAAGCCACGGTCGACCTTATGCTCCTGGTTCACCACGGTGCTGGGGTTGGCAGCATTTACAAACCAAAGGGTCACCAGGGTCACAGCAGTGGCTCCTTCTATCGCCTAGTTCTTTTTCTTGGGGTTGGTGCGCACGCCCAACAGGACGTCCTCCCAGTGTGGGGTGACGGCCTTGCGCTTGCGCTTCGGCTTCGCAGCCTTTGCATCGGGGTGCATTAGGAATTCATTATCACCGCGTCCGCCTCGCTCCGCAGGGGAATCACCGCTAGCGGGGGGAGTGTCCTGCGCTGCGGGAGCCTCGGGGGCTCCGGCCACATCGGATCGATTGCTCTGCCGACCCAGATCGGCCTGGTCGTCCTCCCAGTGCTGGTCCTCGGGAGTCTGCGTTGGGTGCAGCAGGGGAGTCACCGGGGAAACGCTGCGCACCGGCTGCCCATAGCGCGGATTCACCAGATCGCCGGCGATGCTGTTGTGTGGGTGCGCCAGTGCCTTCTCCGAGCCGCGTAGCTCGATGATGAACTCCGCGGTGTGCGTGTTAGTGCGCCCGGCTGCATCCTTTTCCCAGGACACGGTGACGATCCACTGCTTGGTGGAGTTTTGGTAGGCATCCCACTCGGCGTCCGAAAGAGATTCCCCGTGCGCCGCCAGAGCAGTGGCCAGAACCTCCCACAGCGGCTGGTTCGATACGCCATCCCCGTTTACCGGCAGCGCCGCGTGCGCGAGCTCTGCGATGCGTGCGCGCTCCTGCAGGATCGGCCAGGCGTAGGGCTCGATGCGCGACTCGTCCGTGTCCGCTTCGTCCGCTAGCTCGGCGACGGTAGCGCCGTGGCGGATGCGGTCCTGGATCACCCGCGGGGACATCGAAATCCGGGTGCGGTGTGGACGCGCGTTGGGGCGGTCCTGTCCGCGCCCCTGGAACAAGGGCGCCACCTCGGTTTCCGTCGCTTCTTCCTCAGCGGGGATTGCCGCTTGCTCCTCCTCCCGGTGTGCCTCTGCGGGATCCGTGGCGGCATCGGTAGAGTCGCCAGGGCTGGGCGTGCTGGTGGTGCTGGCTGCGCTGGTGGTGCCAGAGTCGGAATCTTCGGATGCTCCGGAGCGAGCATCGCCCTCGGCTTCTACGGAAGCGCTGTCCGCGCTGGCCGTGGGGGCGTCACTAAGAAAAGCGCGCAACTCGTCGGTGACGGGCAGAAAGTACTCGGCGATAGGGCCGCCGACGGCGGGGTCAACGGCGCGCATCACGAGCGACGAGGCATCGCTATCGGCGACGACAAATTTCAGCTCTTGCAACGTGGCCTCCTGACGGATGATGCGGCAAATGACGGCGGTGTTATTAACATCACCCTCCAACCTTATCTAAAAGCACGGTTGGAGGGTGAGTGGATTCAGTAGCTAGCCGAAAGCGAAACAGTAGCCAGAAAATGGGCTACTTGGCTGCGTGGCCACCGTCGAGGATGAAATCGATGGCGCCGGTCAGCTTCTTGACGTCTTCCGGGGCGATGGCCGGGAACATACCAATGCGCAGCTGGTTACGGCCCAGCTTGCGGTAAGGCTCGGTATCCAGAATGCCGTTGGCTCGCAGGATCTTGGCGATCTTGGCGGCATCGATGCTCTCGTCGAAATCGATGGTGCCGACGACAAGGGAGCGGGCATCCGCGTCCTGCACAAACGGGGTGGCCTCTGCGCGGGCATCGGCCCAGTTGTACAGGGTCTTGGAGGACTCGGTGGTGCGGGCCACCATGCCGTCCAGGCCACCGTTGGCGTTCATCCACTTCACCTGGTCGTCCAGCATCAGCAGGGTAGCGACGGCCGGGGTGTTGTAGGTCTGGTTCTTGCGGGAGTTATCCACGGCGGTCTTCAGGTCCAGGAAGGCCGGGATGTAGCGGTCGGAAGCGGCGATCTCTTCCACGCGCTCCAGGGCGGCGGGGGAGAAGGCTGCCAGCCACAAGCCACCGTCGGAGGCGAAGCACTTCTGCGGGCTGAAGTAGTAGACGTCAGCCTCGTTCATGTCGACGGGCAAGCCGCCAGCGCCGGAGGTTGCGTCGATAGCGACCAGGGTGTCGTCCGAAGCGGCCTTCGGGCGGGTAACCGGAACCATCGCGCCGGTGGAGGTCTCGTTGTGCGCCCAGCCGATCAGGTCGGCATCGGTGCCGTTCAGCTCGCTCGGGGACGGAGCGGTGCCCGGCTCGCCCGCGACGATCTGCGGCTCGTCCAGCCACGGAGCCTTCTTGGAGACGCTGGCGAACTTGGAGGAGAACTCGCCGTAGGTCAGGTGCGCGGACTTGTTGCGGATCAGGCCGAAGGAAGCGGCATCCCAGAAAGCGGTGGCGCCACCCAGGGAGAGGACGATCTCGTAGCCCTCCGGCAGGTTGAACAGTTGCGACAGGCCCTCGCGTACGGAACCGACGACGTCCTTCACACCAGCTTGGCGGTGAGAGGTGCCCAGAATGGCGGCGTTGTCCTGGATGGCCTGCAGCTGGGCTGGGCGGACCTTGGACGGGCCACAGCCGAAGCGGCCATCGGCGGGAATGAACTCCGCGGGGATGGTGGGCAGGGTGTTTTGGTCGTTGGCAGGTGCGTTCATCTTTCCCTCTGATCGCTCGTATTTTTTGCGCTTGACTTTATAGGGTAGACCTTCACGCCAGGCCCATGGCCTAAAGGTGTCAAAAATATAAGAATCGCGGGTGGTGAAGCTGTGTTTTACCCCCGCTTAAGCCAGGCAGTCTGTCGTGCGCGTCACATAGGCACTACAGTGTGCCGTATCCCCCCGTCGGCTTTGCTATGCAAGTAACGCCATACGGGGAAGCCCTAAAGTGGCTACAATTTACAAGTGAAACCATGAATCTGTGTTCCGCTCCATCGGTGCCGGCGCAAGCTTCTACCAAAAGTAATCGCTACAACATTCGCTGCGGGCAGGCACGTGAACATTTCAGAAAGGGATGTCAATGGCTACTGATAATCAGGACAAGGCCGTTCTCCACTACCCAGGTGGAGAGTACGAAATGGACATTGTCCACGCCACCGAAGGTAACGACGGTGTTGCACTGGGTAAGATGCTGGCTGAAACTGGCTTGACCACCCTGGACCCCGGCTACGTGAACACCGGTTCCACCAAGTCCGACATCACCTACATCGACGGTGCAAACGGCATCCTGCGTTACCGCGGCTACGACATCGCCGACCTGGCTAACAACGCAACATTCAATGAGGTTTCCTACCTGCTGATCAACGGCGAGCTGCCGAACAAGGAGCAGGCAGAGGAGTTCAACGGCAACATCCGCAAGCACACCCTGCTGGATGAGGACTTCAAGGCTCAGTTCCGTGTGTTCCCGCGCGATGCTCACCCGATGAGCGTTCTGGCTTCCTCCCTGAACATTCTGTCCACCTACTACCAGGACTCCCTGGATCCGCTGAATCCGGACCACCAGAAGCTGAACACCTACCGACTGATGGCGAAGGTGCCGATGCTGGCTGCTTACGCTTACCGCGCTTCCAAGGGTAAGCCGTACATGTACCCGGATAACTCCATGAACGCGCGCCAGAACTTCCTGCGCCAGATGTTCGGTTACCCGACCGAGCCTTTCGAGGATGACCCGGTAGTCACCAAGGCTCTGGACAAGCTGCTGATCCTGCACGCTGATCACGAGCAGAACTGCTCCACCTCTACCGTCCGCATGGTTGGTTCTTCCCAGGCCAACATGTTCGTCTCCATCGCCGCAGGTATCAACGCACTATCCGGTCCGCTACACGGTGGCGCCAACCAGGCCGTTCTGGAGATGCTGGAGGAGATCCACGCTAACGGTGGCGACGCTACCGACTTCATGAACCGCGTGAAGAACAAGGAGCCGGGCGTGAAGCTGATGGGCTTCGGCCACCGCGTCTACAAGAACTACGACCCGCGCGCGGCCATCGTCAAGGAGTCCGCACACGAGATTCTGGATCACCTGGGTGGTGACCACCTGCTGGATCTGGCTATGAAGCTGGAAGAGATCGCGCTGGCTGATGATTACTTCATCTCCCGCAAGCTCTACCCGAACGTTGACTTCTACACTGGCCTGATCTACCGCGCAATGGGCTTCCCGACGGACTTCTTCACCGTCCTGTTCGCCATGGGACGCCTGCCGGGCTGGATCGCTCACTACCTGGAGCAGGTCAACGATCCGACCGCAAAGATCAACCGTCCGCGCCAGATCTACACCGGCGAGGGTGCGCGCAAGCTCTAAGAACTCTCTGTTCTTTTCTTGGTGACGCCCCCTTGGGTTCAGCTACGCAATGCGTATGCCCCCAAGGGGGTGTTTCGCGTTTTGCTAGGGTGGAGCTTCGAGAAGCTATCAGTTTTCAAAGGAGACTTCCCCCATGAGTAAACCGCAGATCGATCTCTCGAATGGCCCCGCACCGAAGGATCTGGTGATTGAAGACCTGGTGATCGGCGAGGGTGCAGAGACCGTGCCGGGTGGCATGGTGGAGGTGCACTACGTGGGAGTGGACTTCGAGACTGGCGAGGAGTTCGACTCCTCGTGGGATCGCGGCGAGTCCATCGAGTTCCCCCTCTCCGGCCTGATCGAGGGCTGGCAGGAGGGTATCCCGGGCATGCGCGCCGGCGGTCGCCGCAAGCTGACCATTCCCCCGGAGAAGGCGTACGGCCCGGCCGGCATGGGCCACCCCCTGTCTGGTCGCACGCTGGTCTTTATTATTGACCTTATCGCCGTGAACTAAGGCACCCGATCGCCTTAAACTAGGGCGCCTGATCGCCGTGAACTTGGGCGACTAGGCGCCCTTCAGCGCCTTGGCCCAGCTCATCTTCCTGCCGTTGTTCAGGATGGAATTGCGGTAGACGCGAGCCACCAGCAGGATCACCAGGATCGTCGCAACGGTGGCGATGAGGAAGCTGAGCAGAACCTGCGGCAGGCTCATAGTGCCCGCCGCCATGTTCATCGGGGCGACCGTCAGGCTAAACGGCGGCACCCAACCCAGCACCTGCATGAACGTGGATTCCATGTTGCTCAGCCCGAACAGTGGGGCATAGGTCATGCCGAAAATGAACAGCAGGATTGGAGCCTGTGTAGACTGCAGATCCTCCGTGCGAGAGACCATCGAACCCGCTGCCGCGTATAGGCTGCCGAAGAACAGCATGCCGATGCAGAAGGCCAGCAGCATGAGGGCCACCACCGTGTAGTCGAAGTCCACGTCCCCCAACAGCCCGGAGACGGATACTGCGACCGCGCCAATAGTCAGCAGGATAGCGGCGCCAATGAAACCGAAGATGGTGTTGCCGATGATCTTGCCAGCCAGGAAATCCATCGGGCGGGCGGAAGCCAGGATGATCTCCACTACGCGCGAGGACTTCTCCTCGGTGATGCGTCCGCCGACGTTGGCGGCAAAGAGGATGATGAAGTAGGCCATCAGCATAACACCGACAAGGGCGGTGAAGATCTGCGGTCCGTTAGCCTCAATTGCATCATCTGCCTCTAGATCCACTGTCTCCAATTGTGTGGAAGGGGTGGCCTTGGCAAACTCTTCGGGGGAAACGCCCACCTTGTTCAGCGCTTCGGATTGCGCGTGCGCATTGATCGCAGCGCTAACGGTGCTGAGGATCGCGGGGTCGGGCTTTCCTTCGGCGAGCAGTTCGTAGCCCGAATCAGTCTTCACCAGGGCTGCATCGAGGTCCTCGTCGGTCACCTTAGAGGAAGCCTCGTCGTGGGAGGCCACGGTTTCCGCCTCCACGCCACCGGAACCTTCAGTTCCCTCTGAGGCACCTTCGGTGGAGGCTGGGGCGGCGTCAATAAACTCCTTCTCAATCCCCACAAGGCCGAGCTTCGGGGTTTCGTTACCGTCGTCCTTGTCGGCGAACCATGCGCCGACGAACACGCCGATGAGCATGACGGCGATGACGATGCCCAAGGAGAACATGATCGCCTTGCTGCGGGAGGCCACCTGGATTTCGCGTTTAGCGACGGTGGCGATGGTGTTCGGGGAAGAATAACTCATGATTCGACGACCTCCTGGAAGAGCTCTGCAAGGTGCGGGATACGGCGGGAGAACGAGTGGACCGGGCCGACGGCCATCGCAGCCTGCAGGATCTGCTGATCCAGGTCCGTAGTTTCGGCCTCGAGCAGCACGCCCTCGCCGAAGTCCTCGACCAGGCGCGTGCCCTGGGGGTACCAATCGCGCGCCGGAGTGCGCACCTCGTAGACGATGGGGCCGCGGGTACGCAGTTCGTCGACGGTGCCCTCGGCTTTCATGCGCCCCTTGGCGATGATGCCCACGCGGTCGCACAGGCGCTGCACCAGATCCAGCTGGTGGGAGCTGAACAGCACCGGCACGCCGGCGTTGCAGCGCTCGACAAGCAGGTCGCTCATCACGTTCACGGCCACGGGATCCAGGCCGGAGAAAGGCTCGTCCAGGATTAGCAACTCCGGATCGTGGATCAGCGAGGCCGCCAGCTGGACGCGCTGCTGGTTACCCAGTGACAGCTCCTCCAGCTTGTCGTCCGAGCGCTCGGCTAGGCCGAGCTGTTCCAGCAGATCGTCCGCATTCTTCCCGGCGGCTTCGTCGTTTAAGCCGTGGAGGCGGGCGAAGAAGCGCAGTTGGTCGCCGATCTTCTCTTTCGCGTACAGGCCGCGCTCTTCCGGCATGTAGCCAATGCGGCGGCGCAGGTCATCGTCGATCGGCCGATCGCCCATGAGCACTTCGCCGCTGTCCGCCGCGAGCACTCCCAGTGCGATGCGCATGGTGGTGGACTTGCCGGCACCGTTGGAGCCGACGAAACCGTACATCTCACCAGGCTGTACCTGGAGCGTCATGTCGTGGAGGACTTGGTGGTCCCCGTAACTCTTATTGAGGTTGTTGATATAGAGGGCTTCCATATATTCCTTGTGATTCTTTACAACGTGATCCCTTGATCGAATAAGAAGGATCCTGCATATTGTCTCACATGCGAAAGCATTAGGTCGGCGATGGAGTCTTTAACAGCGCCGTCGCGAGAACGGGCTAAGTGGCGTACAAAAGAGGCCACGAGCGAAAAGAACGATGCGGTAGCGACCCTTGAAATGAACGACGGCAAGACCATTCCGCAGCTGGGGCTGGGCGTATGGCAGTTGAGTGACGAGGACACGTACACCTCGGTGCGCGCCGCGATCGAGACCGGCTACCGCCACATTGATACCGCCGCGATCTACGGCAACGAGGAGGCCGTCGGGCGTGCCGTAGCAGACGCGGTGAAGGCCGGAGATGTGCAGCGCGCCGACAACCGCGACCGCGGGATCGTCACCGAGGCATGGTCGCCGTTGGGGCAGGGGCAGAACCTGACCGACCCGACCATCGCGAAAATCGCTGCCGAGCACGGCGTGAGCGTGGCGCAGGCCATCATCCGCTGGCACATCCAGCGTGGCGACGTGGTGATCCCGCGGTCCTCCAAGGTGGAGCGCGTGCGCCAGAACTTCGACGTCTTCGGCTTCGAGCTTTCCGCTGACGAGGTTTCCGCCATCGAGGCTCTGGACGTGGAGGATGGCCGCATCGGCGGCGACCCGCTGACCTTCCACGCCGGCCTAGAGGGCTAGGGAAACTCCGCGCGGGTTACCGCGAAACACCCGCGTATGGCACCGCCCCTGCGGTACATTGCTAGCCATGAGCGCAGGGCACGTCATCACTCATCTAGAGACCGTCGGGGCAGACATTGCAAGCAATGCTGGCGGTTCCGCAACCCCGGGTTCTCCCGCGCTCGAGGACGCTACCCCGCAGGTCGGCGTGATCACCCTTAACCGACCGGAGAAGCGCAACGCCCTCAACGCAGCCATCGCCACCGCCGTCGCCGAGGCCGTCCGCGCCCACACCTCCGCCGGGGTGCGCGCCATCCTGATCCGCGGCGAGGGGCCCGTTTTCTGCGCCGGAGCGGACCTCTCGGGTGGCGTGTATGCCGATGATTTTTGGTCCGCCATGGAGGACATGCTCTCGGCCATCCGGACCACCCCGGTGCCTGTCATTGCGGATGTTCACGGTCCGGCGGTCGGCGCGGGCTGCCAGATCGCTTTGGCTTGTGACCTGCGCGTTTTTGCCGACGAGGGGGCCTGCTGGGTGCCGGTCGCCGAGCACGGCTTTGCCCTGGATCTGTGGACCCACGCCCGAGCCCGCGAGCTGATGGGCGGCGCGCTGGCCCGCAACGTGTTCTTGGCGGGCGCCCGGGTAGGCGCCGAACAAGCTCGGGCGACGGGTTTTTCTGTGGTTCTTGATGACGCCACCCCCAGCGCCACCGCCCTTGCGCATCGGGTGGCGCGCCAGGCTCCGCTTTCTATGGAGCATTCGAAGCGGGTGTTCAACAGCCCAGACATGCACGCGGATGCGGAGCTGCAGCAGATGATGGTGGACGTCTGGGCCAGCGAGGACGTGCAGGAAGCGCGCCGGGCTCGCGCCGAGAAACGCGCGCCCCAGTTCAGAGGCCGCTAAATCCCTGCCGTTCTAGCCGCGGCCTTCCACGGACCAGGTGTGCACAGGCTGGCCGCTGGCCTGGTTAGCGAGGTAGCGCTGCATCATGGTGGCCAGCGCCTCGGCGCGCTCTGGGGAATCCGGCTCGCTATTCGGAGCCAGCCGGTTCAAGGTATCCAGCTGCCAGGTTGCACCGTTTTGTCCGCTGCGGGCGCGGCCTTCGATGATCCCCAGGTACGTGTCGATCAGTTCGGAATCCACCTCCAGCAGTTCCAATCCCTCGCGAGCCTGGTCGAGTAGGTGCTCGGTAATCAACTCTCGGACCGGCACAGTCCCTACACGCGGCCAGCGCAGGCTGGCGCGCAGCCCTTCGCGGGCGCCGGCGAGGAAGTTACTGTGGGCGTCCTCAAAAGAAAGCCGCGACCATACAGGGCGATTTTGCGTGCCCAAGAATTTGACGAGTCCGTAGTAGAAGGCGGCGTCCGCGACGATGTCGGCGGTGGTGGGGCCGGCGGGTAGCAGGCGGTTTTCGACGCGGATGTGGGAGAGCTCCAGGTTCGGGTCGTAGATCGGGCGGTTCCAGCGCCAGATCGTGCCGTTGTGCAGGTTCATGTAGTGCAGTCCGGGGCTGTCGCCGGACATGATGGGCGTGCCGGCCTCCAGGCGATCCTCCGGTAGGAGAGGGGAGAAGTAGCGCCCGTTTTCCTCGAAGAGGTCGAACACGCTGGTGATCCACCGTTCGCCGAACCACACGCGCGGGCGCACGCCCTGGTTGACGAGCTCTGCCGTGCGTGTGTCGATGGCCTGCTCAAAGACGGGGATGCGTGATTCGTGCCAGAGCTTGTGTCCGACGAACAGTGGGGAGTTGGCGCTGAGCGCCGCCTGCACGCCCGCGATTGCTTGGGAGGCGTTCCAGGCGTTGGCGAAGAGGTTTGGCGCGACCTGCAGGTGCAGCTGCATAGATGTGCAGGCGGATTCCGGCGCGATGTCCTCGAAGTCGTGGCTATAGGAATCGACGGTACCGAGTACCCGGCCGGGCAGGGCGCCTTCGAGTTCGATGCGGACCAGCTCGCCGCGGGATTCGAGGATGGCGTTGTTGAGAGCCTTGTAGCGGTTTTCATCGGTGATCCAGGCGGGATCGCTGAGGAAGTCGGTGGTCAGGGTCGGAAGGGTGCCGATCATCACGGCGTGGGAGCCGAGTTCTTTGGCGGCTTTCTGCACCGCGCGCAGGCGCTCGTCGAGGCCTTCCTGCAGTTGCTCGAGCCCGTGGCCGGTGATGGCCAGCGGGGGATGGTTCATCTCCACGTTGAAGGAGCCGATCTCGGACTGGTATTCGCCCGGGTGGGTTTCCTCCAGCTTCTCCAGCACGCCGACGTTGCAGCGCTTGGGCTGCATGTCATCGCCGACGAGGTTCATCTCTAGCTCCAGGCCGATGGTGCCCTGGTTGATGAACTCTGCGTTCTGCAGGTGTTTGTCGAAGACCTCGAGCTCGGCGTTGAGGCGCTCGCGGAAGCGGGTGCGTTGTTTCGGTGTGTAGGTATCTGTAGACACTGCTTCGCCCATGCTTCTTAATCGTAGCCTCGTGGCGGGTGCGGTGTGGGGGTTCTTTGGTGTGGACGCCCACACGTTCCGGTGCGCTGGGGGACTGGGGTGCGGTGACCAAAAGGGCTGGTTAACGGGGAGCGTTCGTGGGCTTGTATTATGTACCTCGCACGGATTCCGTGCGATTGCCCTAGTAGCTCAGTGGATAGAGCACGGCTCTCCTAAAGCCGGTGTCGGAGGTTCGATTCCTCTCTGGGGCGCTTTTTGTTTTGCAGCCCTAAGTTAGTGCGAAAAATCAGTTAACTTCGCCGAGTATGAATCTGAATGGCTTTTAGTTAGACGCTGTCGTGGCCCTGATATTGAGCCTTGGGGCTGCGGCGTTCTTCGGTATTGGGCGCTTTCTTGTCGGCTTCTTTTTGGTCGACTTCACTGATGTCGCGTATGGCGATAGGGCCGTGTTTACGCTGTTTGCTGGGCGGAGGGCTGATGATGCGTCTGAAGTGCTTTTCTGATCAGTTGTGTGGGGGCTGGAGTGTCTTACATTGTGGCATGACATTGATTGATTCTCGTAGCTCATGCCCTCCGACCGCTCGCGCTGTGGAACCAAGTCTTCGCACGGAACACTTGAACACAGCGTGGACCCCACCGATCCTGCGCAGCTGCGCCGCGTGGGCGCGGGGCTCGATAGGTCGCGTCCGCTGGTGTTCCATCAATCGGAAGTGACTGCCGCGGCCGCGTAGTCGACTGGACTTTCTGGCCACATACCCATCTGGGGGTGGAGAAATGGCCGCATATTTTGCTTAATTATTTATGTGAAGCGCAGGGGGTTTGCCGGACTCATAGGTTTGCGCGATCGTATTGAAAACGTTGTTTCATTAGAATATTCGCGCAGGTTTGTATCGTTGAAGATGTATCGGTTGCCAAAAACCGGAGCGTACAGCGCTTGCGGCTAGCGCCCAGCGCGTTTTGATCTAGAAAATTTCAGATTCAACTAATCGATTTTCTTCGAGGAGAGATTTCGCCGATGACCCAGTCCACCGGCTCCACCGACACCAGCATCGACTTCCTGTGGCTTTCCGAGCCCGACATGATTGAAGCGGGGGTGACGGACTCTGCTCGCTGCGTCGACGTCATGGAAGAAACCCTGATCCTTCTGGATAAGGGCGACTACCGCATGGCCGGCGCTTCCGGAAACTCCCACGGCGCTCAGGTCAACTTCCCCGACAACCCCGAGCACGAGGGCATGCCCGCCAACGGCCCCGACCGTCGCTTCATGGCTATGCCCGCCTACCTTGGCGGCCGGTTCAAGGGCGCTGGCGTGAAGTGGTACGGCTCGAACGCAGAGAATCGCACTGCCGGCCTGCCCCGCTCCATCCACGTGTTCGTCCTCAACGATGCCGTCACCGGCGCCCCGAAGGCCATCATGTCGGCCAACCTGCTATCCGCGTACCGCACTGGTGCAGTTCCCGCTGTGGGCGTCAAGCACCTCGCCGTAGAGAACGCAGAGACCGTAGGCATCATCGGACCGGGCGTCATGTCCCGCACCATCCTGGCCTCTTCCATCACGCAGCGCCCCAGCATCAAGACCGTAAAGATCAAGGGCCGCAGCGCCGGTTCCACCGAAAAGGCAGCACAGTGGATCCGTGACCGCTTCGAGGACCTGGACGTGCAGGTTGTCGACAGCGAGCAGGAGGCCATCGAGGGCAGCGACATCCTGATCGCCGGCACTTCCACCTCCCCGGACGGCCCGCAGGCCTTCCCGTACTTCAAGCGCGAGTGGCTCAAGCCCGGCGCGCTGGTGCTGTGCCCCGCAGCGGCTCGCTTCGACGACGACTTCATCAAGTCCGACGAATCCAACCTGGTGCTGGACTACGACGGCCTGTACAAGGAATGGTTCCAGGAAAACGGCCCGGACATCACCTACGAGCGCCTGCTGGGAATCCCCGGCAACCGCTGGTGGGACATGGTCGAGGAAGGCACCCTGCCGAAGGAGAAGCTGCACAACATCGGTGCCATCGCTGCGGGTAAGGCTCCAGGCCGCGAGAATGACGAGCAGATCTTCTTCTACTCCATCGGCGGCATGCCCGTCGAGGACGTTTCCTGGGCTACCGAGGTGTATGAAAACGCCCTTGAGAAGGGCATCGGCACCAAACTGAATCTCTGGGATACCCCGGAGCTAACCTAGGAGCCTGAACGAACCATGGAGTTCAAAAGCATCGACCAGGTTATCGACTTCATTAAGTCGGAAAACATTCGCTACCTGGACATTCGCTTTACCAACATGTTCGGCCTGGAACATGGGCTGACTGTCCCGGCACGCGAGCTAACCCCCAAGGCGGCGGAGGACGGCTTCGCCTTCGACGGCTCCTCCATCCCCGGCTTCTCCACCGTGGATAAGTCGGATATGGCGCTGATCCCGGACCCGACGACTGCCTACGTGGATCCGTTCCGCGATCACCCCACGCTGAACATGCAGTTCTTCGTGCAGGATCCGCTGACCCGCCAGCCATATCGCCGCGATCCGCGCACCATTGCGCGCAAGGCGGAGAACCATCTGAAGGAAACCGGCGTGGCGGACACTTGCTCGATCGGTGCGGAGGCGGAGTTCTACGTCTTCGATTCCGTCCAATACGCCTCCGACACCAACATGTCCTTTCACCGCGTGGATTCGGACGAGGGGTGGTGGCGCTCCGGCGAGGAGACGATGATGGACGGCTCGCCGAATCGCGGTAACCAGATCCGCATCAACGACGGCTACTTCCCGGTCGCCCCGTACGACAAGACCATCCCGGTGCGCGACGATATTGCGTACAACCTGGAGAAGGTCGGCTTCGAGATCGAGCGCTTCCATCACGAGGTCGCCACCGGCGGAATTCAGGAGGTTAACTATCGCTTCGATACCCTGCTGGCCGCCGCGGACGACCTGCAGACCTTCAAGTATGTGGTGAAGAACACCGCCGAGCAGCACCGCAAGACCGCCACCTTCATGCCGAAGCCGCTGGCCGGTGATGGCGGTTGTGGCATGCACGCTCACCAGTCGCTGTGGAAGGACGGCAAGCCGCTGTTCTACGACGAGACGGGCTATGCGGGTCTGTCCGACATGGCGCGCTATTACATCGGTGGTTTGTTGCACCACGCCCCGGCGGTGCTCGCCTTTACGAACCCCACCGTTAACTCTTATCGACGCCTCTATTCCGGCTTCGAGGCACCTGTCAATTTGGCTTATTCGCAGTCCAACCGCTCGGCGGCCATCCGCATTCCGCTGACCGGCGATAGCCCTGCGGCCAAGCGTATTGAGTTCCGTGCGCCGGACCCGTCCTCGAACCCCTACCTGGGTTTCGCGGCCCAGCTGATGGCGGGGCTGGACGGCATTCTGAACCGCATCGAGCCGGGCGAGCCGACGGATAAGGACCTCTACGAGTTGCCGCCTGAGGAGGCGAAGAAGGTGCCGAAGGTGCCGCACTCGCTCGAGACCGCCCTGGCAGCAATGGAGGAAGACCACGATTTCCTGACCGCCGGGGGAGTCTTCGACGAGGACTTCCTTCAGGCTTATGTGCGCCTGAAGTACGAGCTGGAGATCCAGCCGCTGCGCCAGGGGCCAAGCCCGAAGGAGTTCGAGCTGTACTACAGCGTGTAGTTAGCTGCGCGCTACGGCGCGGAGCTAGTTGACTAGCGCCGCGTCCAGGTGCAGAAGCGGTAACGCAGGGGCTGCTCGGGATCGACCTCTTGGTCGACCGGGTGGCCCTTTAGCGATTCCTGCCACTCCTCGGCGTGCTCTTCGAACTCTTCGGTGGGAACCAGAGGTGCGTACACCTGGAAGCGCTCGGGGGCCTCCATGTCGATCTCCGTGATGACGATGCGATCGGCCACAGGCATGCACTGGGCGTACACCTGGCCGCCGCCCAGTACCCATACGGTGGGGGTGCGCTCGTCTGCGGCGCTGTCTTTCAGCTCGTTGAGGATCTGCTCCGCGGCGTTGGCCAGTGCGCTGGGGATCGAAGGCTCGATGATGCCACCGGGGGCGTCATAGTCATCCTGCCGAGTGATCACATAGTTCGTGCGCCCCGGCAGCGGGCGGAATCCATCGTCGAGCGCTTCCCAGGAGGTGCGCCCCATGACCACGGGATAGCCGGTGGTGGCGTTCTTAAAGTGCTGTAAGTCCTCCGGCAGGTACCAGGGCATGTCCGCGCCATCGCCGATCACACCGGCGGTGGTTTGTGCCCAGATCATGCCGATCTCCACCTGATCTCGGGAGATCCCCTTGGCCTCTAGGGCGTAGCTGACCGCAGCGGCGGTGAGCTCCGGGTAGTCGCCCGGCTCGTAGCCGGTGGGGCGATGGGGTTGGTTGTTGGAAGTCATTTATACGGCCACCTTCGCCTTGATCACCGGATGTGGGTCGTAGCCGGTGAACTCGATATCGGAAAATTTGTAAGAAAACATGTCCGCCGCCTTGTTCAACTGCAGCTGCGGGTAGGGGCGGGGATCGCGGGAAAGCTGCAGCTTAACCTGCTCCACGTGGTTGTCGTAGATGTGGCAATCACCGCCGGTCCAGATGAACTCGCCGACCTCCAGACCCGCCTGCTGGGCGAACATGTGGGTCAACAGAGAGTAGCTGGCGATGTTGAACGGCACGCCCAGGAACATGTCCGCGCTGCGCTGGTAAAGCTGGCAACTCAGCTTGCCGTTGGCCACGTACAGCTGGAACAGCAGGTGACACGGTGGCAGGGCCATGTTGTCCAGTTCCGAGACGTTCCAGGCGCTGACGATATTTCGGCGCGAATTCGGGTTAGTCTGCAGAGTTTCCAACGCGCCCGCGATCTGGTCGATGTGCTGACCGTTTGGAGTCGGCCAGCTGCGCCACTGCACGCCGTAGACCGGGCCTAGATCACCGTTCTCGTCAGCCCACTCGTTCCAGATGCGAATACCGTTCTCCTGTAGCCAGCGCACGTTGGAATCTCCGCGGAGGAACCACAGCAGTTCCCCCACCACGGACTGCACATGTACCGATTTGGTAGTGATCAACGGGAAACCTGCGGAGAGGTCGTAGCGGATCTGGCGGCCAAACAGGCTGGTGGTACCCGTGCCGGTGCGGTCGCCCTTAGGAGTGCCCGTTTCAAGGATCTCCCGCAGAAGATCCTCGTATGGGGTGGGGATGGAACTCGGCTGCTGCTGGGGTGCCACTGCTCGCCGCCTTCCTTTCAAGCTTTTAGGTCCTTAGGTTCAAAAGTCTCACTTAGTCTACGTCGGCTATGCGACGGTGGCACCCAAGGGGCTAACAAGCCTGGGCTATGAACAAGCCGAGACTAGGAACTGGCAGCGGAACTAGAAGCGGAGCCACGCGTCGGGTTAGAGCAGTGCTCGGCGGCCGGCGTGTGGTCGCCTGCCTCGCGAGTCAGGCCCCACAGGATCAGCCCGATAGTTGGATCGTGCTTGGGCAAGGCAGCGTGCGCCGGCGGAATGGGGAGCTTGCAGGACGCCCCTACCTCCACGTTCGCCACATCCGCACCGTCGACCGATTCCAGCATGGAGGTCTTGTTCGGTGTCGCGGTGGTATCGGCCGCGGAGTAGAGGTTGGTGTACTGCACGCGCTTGTCGGTATCCGGCAGCTGGTTCAGGCGATCGATCAGTTCCGAGCCGACCAGCTGCTGCACGCCTGCCTTGCCCGCGGCGGACTCGGCTAGCTTCGGGTTCCGCTCGACGATCGGGCGCAGCATCTTGTCCATGCCAGCCAGCGTGGTGCCGTGGTACGTCGCGGCCAGGCCGACGGCACGGCCAACCTTCTCGCCACCGCCGTTCTCCGCGATGTACTTCTTCAAGTGCAACCCACCCTGGGAGTGCCCCACCAGGTCGACCTTCTCCGCGCCCGTTACGGACAGGATGTAGTCGATGGTCGAAGCGATCTCCTTGGCGGAATCGTCGATGTCCACCATGGCGTAGCGCCCCAGCAGGTTCGGTTTGCCGTCCGTGGGCTTGCCGTAGTTGAAGGCCCACGTGCAGAACCCCTGCTTGGATAGAGCGTTGGCGGCCTTCTGCCAGCGCGTGGAGTTATCGGACGTGCCGTGGATGAAGACGACGGGGTTCGGGTGCTCCGGGGAGGGAACACAGGTGGGATTGTTCACAGGTGCCTTGGCCACATGGTTGCCTTCTACACCGGCGGGGACTGCGGCGTCCGAAACAGCGCTAGGAGCATCGCCATCAGCAGCTAGGGCAGAAGGGGGGAAGGAAGAGAGGGCGGAGAGAGAAACGCTCAGCGCTGCGGCGGCAGCGAGGGTGGATCGGCGCGCCCGACCCCGTGCGAGGAAATCAACTTTCATGGAAGAAACGATAGCCCAATTTCCAACGCTGACCACCGTTACAGCCAGAATGCACGGGCGTGTGATCCCCCTGCTCGCGCGTCAAACCCCACTCGATCAGGCCGATGATGTGCTCGTTTTCCGGCAGTGACGCATGCCCCGGCGGAAGCAGCAGCCCGCAGACCTCGCCGACTTCCGCTTCGGCCACATCCGCCCCACCGATGGATTCCAGTTGAGACGTAGAGTTCGGCGTGGCCGTCAGATCCTTCGAGGTGAAGATATTCGTGTACATCACGTTCGGGTGGGTATCCGGCAGCTCGTTGAGCCGACTAATGAACTCCGAACTTTTCAGCTGCTGAATCGCCGCTTTTCCCGCCACCAGATCCGCGAACTCCGGGTTGCGGTCCACCAGGTTCTGCAGGATCGAGGACATCCCGGCTATCGTCGTGCCGTGATACGTTGCGGCCACCCCCACTGCGCGGCGGACCGTATCCTGCCCACCGTGTTCCGCAATGTACTTCTTGATGTGCAGCCCACCCTGGGAGTGGCCTACCAGATCCACCTTGCTGGCTCCGGTGACCTCCAGGATGTAATCAATCGTCGCCGCGATCTCCAGGGCGGATTCGTTGATGTCGTTCACGGCAAACACACCCGGGATCGCAGGGCGGCCTTCCTCCGGCTGGCCGTAGTTAAAAGCCCACACAGAGTAACCCTGGGCGGCGAAATACGTTGCGGCTTTCTGCCAGCGGAAAGTGTTATCCGTCGTGCCGTGGATAAATACCAGGGGGCAGGGGTGTTCCTCCGTAGGTTCCTTCCGCGGATTATTGGCGGGTGCCCCGATAACGTAGCGCCCCTGCAGCGTGGCGGGAATGTCCGCGTCCGGCTCCAGCTGCGCGCGGGAGGCCGGACGGGGCGTCAAGAAGGAGAAAGGAAGCATGCAGGGGTAGGGAGGGGCTAGAGAGAGTAGGCGCCGTGCTTGTCGTGGAACTTCGCGGCGGAGGACAGGATCTCGTCGGCCATGTCGGGGCGGGAGATCACCAGGTCCGGCAGGTACGGCGACTCGCAGTTGTAGCACAGGTCCGTGCCATCCAGGCGGGAGGTGTGCAGGCCAGCGGCCTGGGCAATGCCGACCGGGGCGGCGTTATCCCACTCGTACTGGCCACCGGCGTGGACGTAGGCATCGTTATCGCCCAGGATCACGGAGACGGCTTTAGCTCCGCAGGATCCCATGGTCACCAGCTCCATACCCAGATCCTCAGCGATGAACTCAGCGATCGCCGGGGTGGTGTTCTGGCTGATCACCAGGCGGTTCGTGCGGGTTCCCTTGACTGCGCGGACTTCCGAACTGCTGAACACGCGACCCAGATCTGGCATGCCCACGGCGGCCTCAACGATCTTGCCGTTTTCCACCAGCGCGATATGCACGGCCCAGTCCTGGCGGCCACCGGCGTACTCCCGGGTTCCATCGAGCGGGTCGATGATCCACACGCGCGAGTTGTCCAGGCGTGCAAGGTCGTCCTCGGCCTCTTCGGAGAGCATTGCATCGTTCGGGCGGTGTTGTATGAGGGAGCGGGCGATCCAGTCCTGTGCCAGCGCGTCGCCGGCCTTGCCCAGCTCGGTGCCGCGGAGCAGACCTACGTTCCTTACGCCTTTGAGGATCTCTCCGGTGCCCTGCGCGAGTCTCTGGGCCAGCGTCGCATCATTGAGTTCAGCCGTCATAGTTCATACTTTAGCGGTCTGTTTAAATGGTCACATGGCTGATGACCCGCTGGATTCCTTTTATGCCCCCGTTGCAGCGTGGTTCCGAGACGTTTTCGCCGAGCCGACGATTGTACAAAATCAGGCATGGCGAGCTATTTCCGCAGGTCAGAATGCTTTAGTGGTGGCGCCGACGGGTTCGGGTAAAACCCTGGCGGCTTTTTTATGGTCGCTGTCACGACTTTCTGGGGGATCTTTTTTTAATGACTCCCCCACGCCGGAAAAGCCCAGTCCCACCAAGGTGCTGTACATTTCCCCGCTGAAAGCACTGGGCGTGGACGTCAGCCGGAACCTGGCGGCCCCGCTGGCCGGCATTGCCCGGGTGGCCGACGCGATGGGGGAGACCGCCGCCGCGGTGCGAGTGGGCGTGCGCAGCGGGGACACCCCGCAGTCGGAGCGATCCAAGTTGCTGCGCAACCCGCCGGAGATTCTGGTGACCACGCCCGAGTCGCTGTACCTGATGCTGACCAGCAAGGCGGCAGCCACGCTGGCGAATGTGGACACCGTGATCGTGGACGAGGTGCACGCAGTGGCCGGCACGAAGCGCGGCACGCACCTGGCGCTGTCGCTGGAGAGGTTGGAGATGCTGACGGGCCAGGCGGTGCAGCGCATCGGCCTGTCGGCGACGGTGAACCCCGTGGATAAAGTCGCCAGCTTTTTGGGAGGCGATCGCCCGGTGACGGTGGTGAACCCCGAGCAGCCGAAGTCTTGGGATGTGCAGGTGACCAGCGTGGTGGAGGACTTCCAGGATCCTCCATCGGCAGAAGACGTCGCGTTGGCGGAGTATGAGGTGACGGAGTCGGAGGCGGCGTCAGAAAAAGAAACAGAAGAACCGATAGACGAGGCACTGCTCGGCCCCAGCCTCATCGGCGAAGGAGTGGGCGGCAGCACCCAGGCCGGGGCGGGCGCGCGCGTGGCGAGCGGGGTGGATAAGGAATCTGCTTTGCCGCAGCAGAAGAGCGTGTGGCCGCACGTGCAGCGCGCGATCTACCGGCAGGTGATGGAGAACCGCTCCACGCTGGTGTTTGTGAATTCCCGGCGCGCGGCGGAGAGGCTGACCGGGGCGCTGAACGAGGAATGGGCCAAGGAGCACGATCCCGACGCACTGGCCGCCCCGACCAGGCGCGACCCGGCGCAGCTGATGGCGCAGTCCGACGCTGTGCAGGGGATGGACGGGGCGGGTGTCGCGCGGGCGCACCACGGATCGGTTTCCAAGGACGAGCGCGCTGATATTGAGGCGGCGCTGAAGTCTGGCGAGCTGCGCTGTGTGGTGGCGACGAGCTCCCTGGAGCTGGGTATCGACATGGGGCTGGTGGATCATGTGGTGCAGGTCGGGGCGCCGCCGTCGGTGGCTTCGGCGGTGCAGCGGTGTGGCCGCGCCGGGCACACCGTG
The DNA here is from genome assembly GCF_022345965.1 of Corynebacterium sp. ACRQK. Classification (GTDB taxonomy): domain Bacteria; phylum Actinomycetota; class Actinomycetes; order Mycobacteriales; family Mycobacteriaceae; genus Corynebacterium. Next base: position 163,418 of record NZ_JAKRMU010000005.1, on the reverse strand, counting down.
GGTGCGACCAGCCGCGCGACGATCTACCCGCTGCATAAGCAGGACGCCGAGGCCACGGTGGTTGTGGTGGATCGGCTGCTGAAGGGGGAGCTGGAGCCACTGCAGGTGGTGCATAATGCGCTGGACGTGTTGGCGCAGCAAACGGTGGCGGCGAGTGTGCAGGCTGGCGCGGGAGGAGTGAGTCACACAGGCGGCACAGAAAGCACGGGCGCGCTAGGTGTCGAGGAGTGGTGGCGCGTCGTTCGCCGCGCGCATCCCTATGCCACGCTGCCGCGCGAGGCCTTCGACGGCGTGATTGAGATGATCAGCGGCCGCTACCCATCCACCGACTTCGCGGATCTGAAGGCTCGCGCGATCTACGACCCCATGGCCGGCAGCCTGGAGGCCCGCCCCGGAGCGCAACGCCTGGCCGTGACGAGCGGCGGCACTATCCCGGACCGCGGCATGTTCGGAGTGTTCCTGGCCGCCGGGGAAAACGACGGCGCGCGGCGGGTCGGTGAACTGGACGAGGAAATGGTCTACGAGTCCCGCGTCGGCGACGTATTCACCCTGGGTGCGAGCAGCTGGCGCATCCTGGAAATCAATCGTGACCAGGTGATTGTTGCGCCCGCCGCCGGCCACACCGGCCGTCTACCGTTCTGGGTGGGTGATGCCGCGGGCCGTCCCGTGGAGCTGGGCCAGGCCATCGGCGAGCATCGCCGCACCTGGGGCTCTGGCACGTTGACGGACATTCGCTCGGCCGATTTTTTGGACGCCCACACCCGCGCCAACCTGGATGCCTACTACCAGGAGCAGAAGGAATCCGCCGGGATCATCCCGGACGAGCGAACCGTTTTGATCGAGCGCTTCCGCGATGACATCGGCGACTGGCGCGTGGTGGTGCATACACCTTTCGGCCGTGGGGTGAACGCACCGTGGGCGCTGGCGCTGGGAGCGGAGCTGAACCGCCGGACGGGAATTGACGCGATGGCCGTGGCTGGCGATGACGGCATGGCGCTCCGCCTGCCTTATTCGGACGAGCCGCCGGGGATGGAGCTGCTGCTGGGTGAGGGGTACAGCGGTGCAGAGCGGGCGGAAGCGACACTGGGGGATGTGATGGAGGAGGTTGGGTCCTCCGCGTTGTTTGCGGCTCGCTTCCGCGAGTGCGCCGCCCGGGCTCTGCTGCTACCGCGCCGCAACCCAGGCAAGCGCCAGCCGCTGTGGCAGCAACGCCAGCGTGCCGCTCAACTGCTGGATGTTGCCCGGGATCATCCGGAGTTTCCGGTGATGGTGGAGACCATGCGCGAGTGCGTGCACGACGTCTACAACCTGGACTTTCTCAAAGCACTGGTGGCGAATCTGGGGCAGCGGGGCGTGCGCTTGGCAGAGGTCACCACGGAGGCCCCGAGCGCGTTTGCCGAATCGCTGCTTTTCACCTACACCAGCGCGTTCATGTACGAGGGAGATTCCGCCGAGCGCGCCGCCGCCCTGGCCGTGGATCCCGCGTTGCTGGCAAAGGTGTTGGGCACCCGGGAGGAAGGCATGTCCCTGGACCCGGCCGCGGTCCGCCGGGTGGTTGACGCCGCCCAGTGGCTGGCCGAGGGGCGACAGGCTACGAGCGTGGAGCAAGCCGTGGATATGCTGCGCGCCCTCGGGCCGCTGAGCCTGGACGGCGTGCGCGAGCGCATCGAACCCTGGGCTGGGACGGTGGAGGATAGCCTCGCGCAGCTGCGGGAGCTGGTTCCCACGCGCCTGCTGGAGGTGCACTTTGGTGGGCAGTTGAAACTCGGCGCAGTAGAGGACATGCCCCTGCTGCGCGACGGCCTGGGCGTACCCGTCCCGCCTGGCGTGGCTATCTCCGCCGAACAGGTGGATCAGGTAGACAATGCCATCGACCAACTGTTGCTGCGGTGGATGAAGAACCGCGGGCCCACGACTGCCGCCGAGGCCGCCGCTGAGTTCGGCCTGGGGCGCGCGACCGCCGAAGCGCTGCTGGCTCGTTGGGCTGAGGGAACGCAGGGCTCACAGGGCACGCGCAGCAAGGGCAACCAGCGCCGCTTGAGTGCGGGGCACTTTGTCTACCTTGGTGATTCTTTCAGTGGGTCTGATGGTCCTAGCGACACTGGTGGCGCCCCTGCACCCACCAGCGCGGATGCACAGGGGGAGATCCAGTACGTGGACACGGGGATGCTCCGCCGCCTCCGTTCGGCAACCCTCGCCGCCGCGCGGGGATCGCTGGAGCCGGTGACCCAGCAGACCTACGCACAATTCCTGGCCGACTGGCACGGTCTGGGTCAGATGCAGCGCGAAGAGCTCGCCAGCGCTCTGGAGCAACTCGCCGGGGTTCCGATCCCCGCCAGTGCGTGGGAAACTTTGGTGCTGCCTGCCCGCATCCCGGACTATCAGCCAGGCGACCTGGACGAGCTGCTCAGTACCGGCGAGGTGCTCGCGGTCGGTGCCGGGCAGGCCGGTGCCAAGGATGCCTGGGTGAGTTTCACACCCGCGGGCATGGCCGAGTACCTGCTGGAAGGCGGGGAGGGGCTGGAACGTGGCGTCCATAAAGAAACAGCGACCACCTTGGGCATGGTTGCCACACAGATCCTCGAGCACCTGCAGCATGGCGGCGCGTTTCTGGCAGCCGAGCTGCAATCGGCGACGGGGGCGGATCACGCGGAGGTCGACGCGGCGCTGTGGGAGCTCTTCGATGCCGGTTTGGTTTCACCCGATAGTTTCGCAGCCTTGCGGGCACGGCTGGCGGAGGCCGGCACCACGGGCAAGCAGGCTCACCGCGCGCCCAGGCGAAACCAGGGGCGCGGGTCGGCGCGCCGGGTGCGGATGGGACGCAGCGGATTTGCGCGAGCAGCGCGGCGGTCGCTGAACGCGCACTCCTCGGTGCCTGGGCGTTGGTCGGCGGTGCACGGTGCTGGCGTTGGTGTTGCAGGGGAGCTAGAAGCCCCTGCCGACGCCGCGGAGCTGGCCCTGGCGCGTTCCGAGGCATGGATCGACCGTTACGCCGTGGTCACCCGAGGTGCGGTCGTGGCGGAAAAAGCCGCCGGTGGCTTCGCCGAGGCGTATCGGACGCTGAGTGCCTGGGAGGATTCCGGCGAAGTGTTGCGCGGCTACATCGTCGAAGGTCTGGGTGGGGCGCAGTTCGCTCCGCGCGACGTGATCTCCCAGCTCCGGCGGGCGCAGGACGGGCGCGAAAATGGGCTCGGCGGTGCCAGGTCGGGTGCTGGCGTTGGCGCTGGCGCAGGCGAACTGGCCACATCCCACAATGCGCCTCAGCTGCTCTCCGTCTTGGACCCCGCGAACCCGTTCGGCTCCACGCTGCCCTGGCCGGAGGTCTCATACTCGGCTGCAGAAGGTATGGCACCCACGCGCACCGCCGGTGCGATGATCGTCATTGCCACTGGTCGTGCCGAGGCGTATGTCTCTCGAGGTGGCAAGAACGTGGTTCTTTTTGCTCGGCCCGATTTTGGTGACGTCACCTCTGCTGAGCTTGGCGCATCAGCGCCGCAGATCGATTTAGTGGTCGGAACACTCAAGGAAGCCATCCGTGCCGGACGGTTGAGCCCCGTGACCATCGAGAAGGTCAACGGTTCATCGGTGATGGACATTGCCACGACAGACTGGGTGGCCGCAGGCGCACGCCTGACTCCAAAGGGGCTGAGTATCCGTGCCTGAGGGAGATTCCGTACTCCAGCTTTCCAACCGCCTGCAATGGATGATGGGGCGTACGGTGCGGAATACCGACATCCGAGTGCCCTGCTTTGCCACAGAGAGCTTCGACGGCGAACAAGTCCGACGAGTGTGGCCCTACGGCAAGCACCTATTCATGCACATTGGCGACCGGGTGATTCACACGCACTTGAAGATGGAAGGCGTGTGGGCAATCCACCGCGCGGGCCAGCGCTGGCGCAGACCCGGATATAGCGCACGCATCGTGCTGCGCTTTAGCCCCCAGCACACCGGTGGCGAGGAGATCGAGATAGTGGGGCACGACCTCGGCTTTGTGCGGGTGTTCAAGTTCGCGGACTACCCGCAGGTTATCGCGCAGTTGGGGCCGGACATCCTGGCGGAAGATTGGGAGTCTGGCGGCAGGGAAGAAGCCATTGCGCGGATCATGCAACGGCCGGAAAGAACATTGGGTGCCGCGCTACTGGACCAGAAGAACGTGGCTGGGATCGGCAACGAGTACCGCGCCGAGGTGATGTTCCTAGTGGGAATGCACCCGGAGGTGAAGGTGAGGCAGGTGGGAGAAGTGGGCGTCACAAGAACAATAGACCTGGCCCGAAGAGTGATGTGGGACAACCGCTTTGAGCCGCACCGCGTCTTCACCGGCGACCGACGGGTCGGGCAGGGAAACTGGGTGTTCGGGCGTGCGGGCAAGGCGTGCCGGCGGTGCGGAGCGGCGATCCAGCAGGCGACGCTGGGTGGGCGCTGGGCTGGCGGAGATCCGGACCTGGATTCGGCGGAGTTGGAACGGATCATCTGGTGGTGCCCGAATTGCCAGGAGCGGTGAGTTTTTCATTGGGGGGTGGGCGTGGCAGCGGCGGGATGTCGCTAGTGAGATCACTTCGTAGCTCGCTAGTGAGCCCCATGATGAGCCGACCGCTAGCTGTATTTAGCACCCCTGAAACGGGGTGGTATGCGCCATTGGTAGGGGAGAAATTGCAGGTCGCAAGAGTTTACCCAAAGTTCATGTGAGCTAGAGTTACGCATTTGGGGAATGGGGGATTTTTTAAAAATTTCTACAGCAAAAGGGTTGGTGATTCTTATTTTTTAAGGAAGGGGAAATTTGGGCGGGGTGACAGTTGCGTTTGTTAGGGTTTTTCGGTGGTCGGGGCAAGGGTTACCTAAGTGGATATGCTTAGGGGGCGAATTGAGCAGTGAATCCCGTTTCGGTAGTTCTTGTAGAGTGCTCTAAGGGTTGCCTAAGGCTCTTTTGGTGAACGCTGGTTTAAATGTCGGTGAACTCTGGGTTGAATACGGTGCATGGTGACACAAAATTGTCGAACAATTCCTTGCTTCGAGGGTCTAGAGTTAAATTCCGTCACTCAGAGCCTGGGTGTACCGCGGCTCTCGCAATTCGTCGCGCAGCACCCGGGAGAGGGCACCCCTAAGACCGGATTCAAACCCAAAGTCACCTGGCCGAAATCTCGCAGAAGTTTGTGGCTGGCGGTGCATTTTCTCGCAGCATCACCAACGCGCCCCAGCCCGTGCAAGCCGGAGAGTATCAAGCTTGCACACTTTTGGCCGGTGGCGTGCAAGAGGAGCACAAAATATGAAGAACCTGTGGAAGAACGGCGCAAGCGCAGCCGCTGCCGCCGTCATCGTTGCGGCAGCCGTCGCATCTCCCGCATCCGCTATCACCAAGGAAGAGCACTACCCGGAGACCCCGAAGCTCAACCCGACCCTGCCGATCGTCAACACCACCCACGGTAGTGACCACATCAAGGCCAACGTCCTGAACCCGCACCCGGTATGCAACTCCGGTGAGGACTACCGCACCGTCGTCTACAAGGTCGACGACAAGTTCACCCCGGCTGGCACCATCTCTGCCACCAACCAGTCGAAGAACACCATCCCGCTGACGCAGGAGCTGTCCAAGACTCAGACCATCTCCATCAGCATCAAGGGTGACCGCACGGAGACCACCAGCGTCAACCTGGGCGGCGAAGGCTCTGCCAAGGATGCCAAGGGCAGCGTTGGCATCGCCTACGAGCTGGCAAAGACCATCGGCGCGGAGGCTTCCTACTCCCTGAGCTGGAATGTTGGTCAGACCGTCGGCCCGTACGACGTCCCGGCCGGCCACACCGGCGAGGCCACCTACGGCTTCCGCACCATCAACATGACCGGCACCCAGCAGTTCTGCAAGGCCAACGGCACCTGGTCCACCCCGACCCCGTGGTCCGCGCTGACTCCGATCAAGAACCAGGTCAACGTGAAGCTGTACGACAACCCGGCTGACTCCGCTGTTCCGGCAAAGCCGGAGGATGCCGAGAAGCCGGCCGACAAGCCGGCTGAGAAGCCGACCGACAAGCCGGCTGAGAAGCCGACCGACAAGCCCGCCGACGAGGCATAAACCAACTTCGCTGATCCCCGTTCGCAGGCTCGAAGCTCCTCGCAAACCCTCGCAATGCCTCTCGCAGCGCAAACCTCAATGCGCCGCGCGATGCTTATCGCAATGCTTCGACCTGCACCTATAAAAGTAAGGAACCCCCTCACATGAAGAAGAACGCAGCTTCCCTGACCCTCGCTGCCGCTATCGGCGTGACCACCGCCTTCGCGGGCGCTGGCAACGCTTTCGCTGATGAAGTTGTTGCCCCTGGCTTCAACCAGGACGTTGCTGTCGCTGAGAACGCGGACGCCTCTGACGCTTCCGCTGCCGAGGCTGACGAAGCTCCGGCTGCCGAGGACGAAGAGCCGTCCACTGACGAAGCCGAGAAGCCGTCCACTGACGAGGCCGAGAAGCCCGCTAAGGACGAGGCTGAGCAGTCCGGCGAGAAGTACGACCTGAAGCCGGAGATCCGCGTCGCTGCTGGCAAGTCTGCTGGCTTCGCAGGCCTGGTTTCCATCTCCGCCAAGAACGTTGGCTCCGAGATCTACTACCAGGACTTCCCGGCTACCTCCTTCCGTATCGACGTGCACACCGAGAAGGGGCCGAAGGGTGTTGACCGCCTGATCACTCCGGGCTGGTTCAATGGTGCATACACTCGCGACCTGGGCTTCGATAAGGACAAGTCCGTCCGCAGCTTCGAGGTTACCCTCTCCAACCCGATTAACCCGGGCGAGTCCAAGCTGCTGGCCAACTTGAACTTCGGCGACGGCAAGACCAAGCTGGGTCGCCTGGAGAACTACATCACCGTAACCCAGACCGGTCGTCTGGAAGAGGACAAGTCCAACTCCAACGACCAGAATGTCGACTCCCGTGAGGTCACCACCACCGACGTTATGCACAAGCCGACCAAGGGGCTGTTCTAGTCTGATCTCTGAACGGATCTCTGATCTCGACGGCTAACTCCGTCTATAAGGCTCCCTGCATTAGCGGGGAGCCTTCGTTTCGTTATCTAGAATTCGCTCGGCCAAAGGCAAATTGTCGGAAATGTTGCATTTCTTTTCTATCGACGCCACCTGTTCCGCCTCTAAATCCTCCTGACCAGCCCTTATATGTAGGTGGAAATAGTTTGCAAGAACGTTTTGCAAGTTTTCCGACTTTTGCCTTACGGGAGTGCAACGTTTCCGACATTTGCCCTGCGGCAGTGCATCGTTTCCGACATCTTGGAGCCGGACAGGCTGGGGTGCAGGGGCAGGCAGAACAGTCGCGGCGTGTAGCGAAGAGCCCGCCCGCCCCAGCTAATCGCTAGCCCCGGTGCTGGCGGTAGTAGGCGATGAGGTCGTCGGTGGAGGAGTCGCCGGCGTCACTACGCTCCTCACCAGTAACCGCAGGCAACAGCGCGTTTGCCTGCTTCTTGCCGAGCTCCACTCCCCACTGGTCAAAGCTGTTGATGCCCCAGATCACGCCCTGCACGAAAACAATGTGCTCGTACAGTGCGATCAGCGCACCCAACGTTTTCGGGGTCAGCTTGTCAGCCAGAATGGTGGTGGTCGGGCGGTTGCCGGGCATCACCTTGTGCGGGATCAGCTCGGGGGCCACACCCTCCTCCTTCAACTCTTCGGCGTTCTTGCCGAAGGCCAGCACGCGGGTCTGGGCGAAGAAGTTGGACATCAACATGTCGTGCATGCTGGTGGTCCCGTCGGCGGCAACGGCATCGTCGTGCGGGTTGACGAAGCCAATGAAGTCAGCCGGCACCAGGTGCGTGCCCTGGTGTAGTAGCTGGAAGAAAGCGTGCTGGCCGTTTGTGCCGGGCTCGCCCCAGTAGATCTCGCCGGATGGAACTTCCACCGGGGTGCCGTCCAGCTGCACGGACTTGCCGTTAGATTCCATCGTCAGCTGCTGCAGGTAGGCGGGGAAGCGCGCCATATCCTCGGAATACGGCAGCACCGCGTGCGACTGCGCGCCCAGGAAATCTGTGTACCACACGCCCAGCATGCCCATTAGCACCGGAATGTTCATTTCCAGCGGTTCGGTGCGGAAGTGGTCGTCGACCTCGTGGAAGCCTTCTAGGAAGCGCATGAAGTCCTGCGGCCCAATGGCGGCCATCAGCGAAAGACCAATGGCGGAATCCACGGAGTAGCGGCCGCCCACCCAGTCCCAAAACTCGAACATGTTCTTCGTGTCGATGCCGAATTCCTGCACTTTCTCCGCGGCGGTGGAGACGGCCACGAAGTGCTTGGCGGTGATGTCACGGATGGCGTCGTCCCCCTCGACGTCCACGCCCTCATCGGCGAGGTTACGCAGCAGCCAGCGGCGCGCGGCGTGGGCATTGGCCAGGGTCTCAGAGGTGGTGAAGGTCTTGGAGGCGATGACGAACAGCGTGGATTCGGCATCCAGCCCATCGAGGGTGCCTGCCACGTCGGCTGGGTCGATGTTGGAGATGAAGTGCGGCGTAATGCCGGCCGTCATGTAGGGGCGCAGTGCCTGTGCGGCCATTGCCGGACCCAGGTCGGAGCCGCCGATGCCGATGTTCACGACGTGCTTGATGGTGTGCCCGGTCACGCCCTGCCAGGAGCCGGAGCGGAGCGCCTTGGCGAAGTCGCGCATGCGGCCCAGCACTGCGTGCACATCGGCGGCCACGTCCTGCGTCTCGTCAGCCCCGCCTAGGATGCTGAACTCCCGATCGACCGGAATGCGCAGCGCGGTGTGCAGGACGGCACGATCCTCGGTGGTGTTGATGTGCTCGCCGTCGAACATGGCGCTGCGGTAGTCTTCCAGGCCGCGGGCACGCGCCAGGTCCAGTAGCAGGCGTAGGCCGCGCTCGTCGATGAGGTTCTTCGACAGGTCTACGTGCAGTGGACCCACGTTGTAGGTCATGTCGCTGGAGCGTCCCGGCTGTTCGGTGAAGAGCTCTCGCAGTTGGGTGCCGCGCGTTGCGTCGGCGAATTCGGTGAGCTTCTTCCATTCCCGTGTCTTATGTGCGGCTTCGCGTTGTTGTGGCATAGGCACAGCTGGGCTCCTTTCGTCGCTGTAATTATCACTTTCCACGGTAGTGGAAAAGGTGCAGGCGCGTGGCGGTCTGCAAGCCTGCTTCCGAAAGGCGCGTATATGTGGGTGCATGACTTCACTCAATATTCCTTCTGAATTCAGCACCACTCTTCAGGTCGCGGGGCTTTCCTTCGAGGTGCCCACGGGGTTGTTCTTAGGTGGGGCCTGGCGCGCCGGGTCTGCCGGTGAATCTATTTCGGTTATTGACGCCGCCACGGGGAAGCCCTTCGCGGATGTCGCTGCGGCAACAGAGGATGATGCGCGGGAGGCCATGGATAAGGCCGTGGAGGTTCAGGTGGACTGGGCCGAATCCACCCCGCGGGAGCGTTCCGAGCTTCTGCGTCGGCTGTTCGATTTGGTGCACGAACACGCGGATCAGCTGGCGGTTCTGCAGTCCCTGGAGCTGGGACGCGCGCTGCCGGATTCCAAGGGCGAGGTAACGTATGCCGCCGAGTACCTGCGTTGGTTTAGTGAGCGTGCGGCGGCTATTGCTGGCGAATATCGCGTCGCCCCGGCGGGCAACGGGCGCATCGTGACTACGCACCGTCCGGTGGGGCCGGTGCTGGCGATTACCCCGTGGAACTTCCCACTGGCGATGGTTACCCGCAAGCTGGCGCCGGCGCTTGCGGCGGGCTGCACCGTGATTGCCAAGCCGGCGCAGCTGACCCCGCTGACGATGCTTTACCTTGCGGAGCTGGGGCGCATCGCGGGCATGCCGGATGGGGTGTTCCAGGTGTTGCCGACGTCTTCGGCGCGCCGCGTATCCGCCCTGTTGGACGACGACCGTCTGCGCAAGCTGACTTTCACCGGCTCCACGGAGGTGGGCCAGGCGCTGGCCGCCACTGCGGCGCAGAAGACGATTCGCACTTCGCTGGAGCTTGGCGGTAACGCGCCTTTCGTTGTGCTGGAGCATGCGGACGTGGACAAGGCCGTGGAGCAGGCTATCGCGGCGAAGATGCGCGGCGCGGGCCAGGTTTGTGTGGCCGCGAACCGCTTTATCGTCCACGAGTCCCTGGCCGAGGAGTTTGAGGCCGGGCTGGTGCAGAAGACGAGCGAGTTCGTGATGGGGCCGGGCACCGACCCGCAGACGACCATGGGGCCGCTGGTCAGCCAGGAGCAGCGCGATGGAGTGCGCGACATGGTGGCCAAGGCTGTCGAGGAGGGTGCGCACGTTGCCCTCGGCGGTAACGAGGCCTTGGAGAAGCTGGGGGAGACTCACCCCAACCTGGACCCGAATGGTTTCTGGTATCCCGCCACGGTGCTTACGGGCGTGACGCCACAGTTTGAGATCGCTAACCAGGAGATCTTCGGCCCCGTTGCGGCCGTGCAGCGCGTCTCCAGCGATGAGGAAGCCCTGAAGGCCGCCAACGACACCATCTTCGGCCTGGCTGGCTATGTGATGGGCGAGGATATGAAGAAGACTCTGCGCTTCGCCGAGCGCATGGAGGCCGGCATGGTCGGCGTGAACCGTGGCGCGCTGTCGGATGCATCGGCTCCGTTCGGCGGCGTGAAGCAGTCCGGCCTGGGCCGCGAGGGTGGCTTCGAGGGGATCGAGGAGTACCTCGACACCGTGTACCTGGCGCTCGACGTCTAGGTCCCGGCTAGGGTCAGGCTCGGTTAGCGCCTATTCGAGGGCGCTGAGCGTGGCCTCGTGCAGTAGGCCGTTGGTAGCTACGGCGGACCCGCCGTGCGGGCCGTCCTGGCCGTCCAGAGAGGTGAAGCGCCCGCCGGCCTCCGTGATGATCGGCGTCAGCGCCGCCAGATCCCAGAGGCTTACCTCCGGCTCGGCGGCGATGTCCACCGCGCCTTCGGCGACCAGCATGTAGGACCAGAAGTCGCCGTATCCGCGCAGGCGCCACGCAGAATCCGTCAGACTGATTAGCTGCTCGCGTTTGCCGCAGTCCGCCCAGCCGGAGAGCGAGGAAATCGCAATCGAGGAGTCCGCGACCTGTGCGACCTTCGAAACCTCCAGGCGGCGGGCACCCACCGACGGCACCCCACGGTCTGCATTGCCTGTGTTACCAGTGGCGCCGGTGTCGCCAGTGCTACCAGTGCCGCCGGTGGCAGTAGCGCTAGCCGGGGTGTTAAACAGTCGCCATGCGCCGGCTCCCTCGGCGGCCCACCAGCGGCGCCCCAGTGCGGGTGCGGAGACGACCCCCACCACGGGCTTGCCGTCGGCCAGCAGGCTGATCAGCGTGGCCCACACGGGCACGCCGCGCACGAAGTTCTTGGTGCCGTCAATGGGGTCGATGACCCACTGGCGCCCGGCAAAGGTGACGTCGCCACCGAATTCCTCGCCCAGCAGTGCGTCCTCTGGGTGATGTGCGGCGATGAGTTCCCGCAGTTCCTTCTCCACGGCGGTGTCTGCGTCGCTCACCGGCGTGAGGTCGGGCTTCGATTCAACGCTCAGGTCGTTCGCCTCGAACCGCGCCATGGTGATCGCGTCGGCGGCGTCGGCCAGCGATAGCGCCAGGGTTAAGTCATCTGCATATGGGGAAACTGAGTCCGTCATGAAACACATGATAACCCCGTGGCGCACGTAAAGCCATGGGAAGAATGTGGCTAGTGTGACGAAGGGGGGTGCGCACTTCTCGCTAGGCTTCGCGCAGCGCCTTAATGGACTGCTCTACCGCGTCTGGCGTCCCGGCAATGAACCAGGTGGTGCCGTCTTTTTCTTCCTTCTTAGCGACGCCCCCAGCGCCCTCCACCAAAGCTCGCCCAGGCAGCCAGTCCCAGCTGGCCACGCTGTGCTGCATCCAGCAGCCGAGCTCGCCACCGGCCACGCAGGCTAGATCGATAGACGCAGACCCCAGCATGCGCAGCGTGGCAAACTGCGTGCTCACGGCCTTCCAGCTGTGCAGCCGGGTGGCGTCCGCGATATCGGTGGGGTGCAGGTAGCCGCCCAGGCAGGTCAGTTCCGCGGTGGTGTTCGGCAGGCTGATCTCGGCGGCGTCACGAGTAGTAGGAATGTTCGGGCCGCCAAACCACGTGTAGCCCATGGCCGGGCGGTGAACGGCGCCGAACAACAGGGCGTCCGGATCATCGGGGGACCCCTCGACCAGAGCCAGGGCAGAGCACCAATAATCTGAACCAGTAGTGAAGTTATACGTGCCATCGACCGGGTCGATCACCCAGGTGCGGCCGGACTTCGACTCCACGGCGGTGCCCTCCTCGCCTAACAGGCCATCGTCGGGGCGGATGGCGCGCAGCGCGTCGGCAATGAACTTTTCGGCTGCGCGATCCGCAGCGGTCACGACATCGCTGACGGACGTCTTCTGCTCCGTTTCCAGACCCGTCTGGCGCATACGCCACGCAAGGCGCCCTGCGTTGTACACCAATGCCTGAGCCAGGTGATGGTCGGAATCGTCGACATGCGCCACGATGAACGTCTTGATGATTGCGTTCAGCATGTCCTCTGGGATCGGGGAAGAAGAATCAGAACCGTTAGTAGCCATACATTCCATTGTGCATGTCGCCGGGTAGACTTGCGCATTATGCAACCGGAAGTTTCTGCAGACCTAAGCGACCTGGACGGCACCCTGACCACCATTGAGAAGGTGCTGGACCTCGACGAGCTGGGCGATCGCGCCCGCGAGCTGGAGGAAAAATCCGCCGATCCTTCCCTGTGGGACGATCCAGACCATGCGCAGCAAGTGACTTCCGAACTCTCCCGCGTACAGGCGAAGTTGAAGAAGGTCACGGGGTTGCGCCAACGCTTGGATGACCTGCCGGTGCTCTACGACATGGCTGAGGAGGAAGCCGGGGACGACCCGGATGCCGCCCAGGAAGCCGTGCAGTTGGCAGACGCCGAACGCGCGGAATTGCGCCAAGAAATTGAATCGCTTGAGGTCACGACGATGCTGTCGGGGGAGTACGACGAGCGCGAAGCTGTGCTAAACATCCGCAGTGCCGCCGGTGGCGTGGATGCTGCCGACTGGGCAGAGATGCTGCTGCGCATGTACACCCGCTGGGCCGAAAAGGCCGGCCACAAGGTGGAGGTCTACGACATCTCCTACGCCGAGGAAGCTGGCATTAAGTCCGCGACCATCGTCATCCACGGCGAATACATGTACGGTACCCTCTCCGTGGAACAGGGCACCCACCGCCTAGTGCGTATTTCTCCCTTCGACAACCAGGGGCGCCGCCAGACCTCGTTTGCTGAGGTGGAGGTGCTGCCAGTGGTGGAGAAGACCGACCACATCGACATTGACGAAAACGACGTGCGCGTGGACGCCTACCGCTCCTCTGGCCCCGGCGGGCAGTCGGTGAACACCACCGACTCGGCGGTACGCCTGACCCACGTGCCCACCGGCATTGTGGTGACGTGCCAGAACGAGAAATCGCAGATTCAGAACAAGGCATCCGCCATGCGGGTGCTGCAGGCGAAGCTGCTGGAGCGTAAGCGTCAAGAAGAACAGGCCGAAATGGACGCGCTGAAGGGCGACGGATCGAACTCCTGGGGTAACCAGATGCGCAACTACGTGCTGCATCCGTACCAGATGGTGAAGGACCTGCGCACGAACGTCGAGGTCAACGACCCCAGCAAGGTGCTGGATGGAGACCTCGACGGATTCCTGGAGGCCGGCATCCGCTGGCGCATGGCGCAGCAGCAGGAAGCGCAGGCCTAGCGCGCCGAGCTGTACGCGAGCGCGCCGGGCCGCGACCGGGCTGGCGGCCGAGCCAGGGCTACGCGCCCGGCCAGGCTCAGCGCTGCGACTTAAGGCGTGAGGCCGTGGATGTAGCCGAAGCGGTGCTCCGTGGTGGAGATCGCCTGCTCGAGTAGCAGCGGCAGCAGCTCGCGGCGGCCATCGGGCAGTACATCCTGATCCAGGATCACGGAGCCGGACTTCGCAGCGGCCTCGTAGAACTCATCCGGAGCCTCACCCAACGAGCGGACGCGCACGGATTGGGCGATGGCGATTTCCTCGGCAAAGTCGCGGTCGGAGGAAGTACGCATCTGCTCGCCGAGCTCGCCCCACTCGCGGGCGATCTCCGGGTTGGCGGAAATATCCAGCTCCGTGCCCGTAGCAGCGGAGGCCAGCTTCAGGCGCAGCAGGTCGCGCGGGTTGGCGCCCTCGGAAACGCGGACGCGCAGCGGCTCGAGCAGCGGCTTGTAGCGGAACACGTTGGACTCCACAACCAGGGCCGTCTTGTCGTGCTCAACGCCGAACTCGGTAGACATCGCGTAGGCATCCGACTCCGCAGCGCGACGCAGCCACACGTGATCGTCCTTGGACAGGGCAGGGGAACCCAGGCCGCGGATCTCGCGCAGTAGCTGCGTGATGTGCGTCGGCAAGGTGCCCGCTGCCAGCTCGCTCAAGTCACCCTCGGTCCACACGCCCTGCTGGGCGACGTAGTTCGGGCCACCGGCCTTCGCGCCGCTGCCCAGGGCGGAGTTCTTCCAGCCGCCGAAGGACTGACGCTGCACGATAGCGCCGGTGATGCCGCGCTCCACGTAGGCGTTGCCGACCTCCACGCGCTCGCGCCAGTAAGCGGTTTCTTCCACGTCGATGGTGTGGATGCCGCCGGTCAGGCCGAAGCCGGTGGAGTTTTGCCACTCGATGGCCTCGTCCAGAGTTTCAGCGTGCATGATGCCCGCCACTGGGCCGAAGCACTCGTGGGTGTGGAACCAGCTGCCCGGCTTCACGTTATCGCGCAGGCCAGGGGACCACAGGGTGCCCTCGTCGTTGAGCTTGCGGGGCTTGACCAGCCACTTCTCGCCCTTCTCCAGCTCGGTCAGGCCGCGCAGCAGCTTGTCGCCCGGCTCCTCGATCACGCCGTTCATAAAGGTGGAGATGTCGGAGCCCGGGCCGACCTTCATGGAACGCACCGCATCGACCAGCTGGTTGATGAAGCGCTTGGACTTGCCGATCGAACCGACGGTGATGATCAGCGAGGCGGCAGAGCACTTCTGGCCCGCGTGGCCATACGCAGACTTGAAGATATCCGCCACCGCCAGATCCGGGTCCGCCGCCGGGGTAACGATGATCGCGTTCTTGCCGGAAGTCTCCGCGTTAATGACCATGCGCGGCTTCCAGCCGCGGAACAGCTTCGCGGTCTCGGAAGCACCGGTCAGGATCACGGACTCGACATCCGGGTGGCTCACCAGACGCTTGCCGGCCTCCGCCTCGTCGGCGTTGACCAGCTGCACCAGATCCTCGGAAATGCCAGCCTCACGCAGAATCTCCATGAAGACCTCCGCGATGCGCAGTACCTGCGGAGCAGGCTTGATGATCGCGCAGGAACCGGCAGCCAGCGCGGCGAAAACGCCGCCCAGCGGGATGGCGATGGGAAAGTTCCACGGCGGGGTGATCACCACGGATTTGTACGGGGTGAACACCGAGCCGCGCACGTGGTCTAGCTGGCGGGCGCTCTCCGCGTAGTAGCGGGCGAAGTCGATGGCCTCGGAAACCTCGGGGTCGGTCTCGGCGACGGTCTTACCCGCCTCGAAAACCGCAGCCGAAATCAACTTCGAGCGGTTGTTGGCCAGGGCGTGTGCCGCCTGGTCCAATAGCTCTGCACGCTCCGCGCCGGTCTTCTGCGACCATTTCTTGGAAGCCTCGCGGCAACGGGCGACGGCGGCGTCAATAACCGCAGGGTCAGTAACCTCCGGGGTCTGGGCGGGGCCAGGATCGCTCGACGGATCGACGATCTGCAGTGCCCACTCGCGGTTGGCGGGCAGTGTCGGGTCGGTGTCGGGCTCATTGACGAAGTTGCCGGGTAGGCCGTCGGACTGGCAGCCCTTCTTCTCGGCCTCTTCCTCCAGACGGTTCTGGGTTCGACGCGAACCGGCGAAAGTCTCCCAGCGGTCGCGCACGGAGTTGCGGAAGCGCAGCTCCTGGCCTTGCATCGGGGTCATGCCGGTGACGTCGGTCTCGTCATCCTCCGGGGTGAACAGTGCGTAGAGGAAGTTCTGCTTTGCACCGTTTTCCTCTAGGCGGCGCACCAGGTAGCTGATGGCCACGTCGAAGTCTTCCTTCTTGACCACCGGGGTGTACAGGATCATATTGCCCGTGACGTCGCGCACGGCCGCGGACTGTGCTGGGGACATGCCTTGCAGCATCTCAGCGTCCAGCTGGTGCTCCACGTTGCGAGCGACGGACAGCTCGTGCGCGAGCGCCAGGTGGTACAGGTTGTGCGAGGCCACGCCGATACGCAGGTTATCTGCGTGCTCGGGCTGCAGCACCCAATCCAGCAGGCGGATGTAGTTGGCATCCACTTCCGCCTTCGTCAGGTAGGGGGCCTGCGGCCAGTCGTGGACCTCCGAATCCACGCGCTCCATGGAGAGGTTGGCGCCCTTCACCAGACGCACCTTGATCTTCGCGCCGCCCTTGGCACGGCGCTGCGCGGCGAACTCCGCCAGCTCCTGCAGCGCGTCGAAGGTGTCGGGCAGGTAGGCCTGCAGCACGATGCCGGCCTCCAGGCTCTGGAACTCTTCCTCGTCCAGCAGTTCAGTGAACAGCTTAAGAGTCAGATGGAGGTCCTTGTACTCCTCCATGTCCAGATTGATGAAGGGGTGCGGGTCGCGCTTCATGGCCTGGCGGTACAGCGGGCGTAGGCGATCCTTCAGACGTTCGATGGAGCCCTCGAAATCCCAGTGGTTCAGCTGGCTGACCACGGAGGAAGCCTTGACGGACACGTAGTCCACCCGCGGGTTCTTCAGCAGGTCGAGGGTGTTATCCAGGCGGCGCTGTGCCTCAGCCTCGCCAAGCACGGCCTCGCCCAGCAGGTTGAGGTTCAGCTGGAAGCCCTTTTCGCGGTAGTCGTCCAACATGCGGTCCAGCGCCTTGGATTCCGCATCCAGCACCAGGTGGCCAACGGTGGCGCGCAGGTAGGAGCGCGCGATCGGCATGACGATATTCGGCAGCAGTGGGGCCGCGATGGAACCGGCGGTAACCAGGATGGAATCGACCAGGCTCATGAATCCCGGCACCGGCTCGGTGCGCTTGAACGGGTTGGCAATCTTGGCGAACTCCTTGGCCGAAACTTGGTTGTCCTCAGGGCGGGCCACGCGGTCGACGAAGGCGAAGGTGAATTCCACGCCGTCGGGATCGTGCACCATGTCTGCCAACTGCTTCGTGGAAGCAGAGGTCTCTTCGATCTCGAGCCATTGCTCGGCGCGGTGGATGGCCTTGGTGACTACCGCTTCGACATCGGAGCTATTGGGTAAAGGAGTATTAGCCTGGCTGTTCAACGCCGACCTCAATTCTTAGATCCTTGGCCAAGGCGCAATGTGGAACCCTGGCCAAGTGGTGTGCAGGGTACATTTTCCACACTAACGATAAGGTTCTGGCAGGGCTAGCACGGGGCTGAACCTAAGTTGTGCGCCAGCCCAGCTCAGAACCAGCGCCGGGGCTAGGGCGCTACGGCGCCGGGTAGTCCATCGGGGTGCCGGGGCCGAGTGGCAGGCCGATCATCCACCAGAGGGCGAAGAATAGGAACCAGCCAACCAGCATGGCGATGGAGTACGGCAGCGCCAGCGACATCAGCGTTCCGATGCCCGCCTTCTTGTAGTAGCGCTGCAGGAAGGTTAGAGCCAGGGCGAAGTACGGGCTCATCGGGGTGATGATGTTCGAGGGAGAGTCGCCGATACGGAACAGCATCTGGGTGACCTCGGGGGAGAATCCGACGTACATGAACATCGGCACGACGATCGGTGCCATTAGTGCCCACTGGGCGGAGCCAGAAGTGATGAAGAGGTTCACCAGCGCCACCAGGATCACAAAGGCGCCGAAAAGCAGCAGCGGTGGAAGATCGGTCTTCTGTAGCAGCTCTGCGCCCTTAATGGCGGTCCACGCGCCCAGGTTGGATGCCTTGAACCAGGCGAGGAACTGGGATACGGCGAAGAACAGCACCATCATCGGCAGCAGGGTCTTGAGGCCGCGCGCCATGAAGTCCGGGACGTCGCTGGCCTTCGTGATGGACTTGATGCCCAGGCCGTAAACCAGGCCGAGGATCAGGAAGGCAGCGCCGATGGGGACGGCTACTGCGGTGATCAGGGGGCTGGACATCACTTCGCCGTTTTCGCCTTGAAGCGGCGATCCCGGAACAAACAGCAGTGCGAAGTAGATGGCTGTCATGATTACGGCGACGATGGTGGTGTTCTGCAGTGCACGCGTCTCGTCGACATCGAGTTTCAGTGCAGCGGTGATCTTTTCCTGCGGTACGTCTCCGGCGAGCTCGTCATCGCCGTCGCGGCCGGTGTTGAAGGTGACCTCCGAGTAGTCGATCTCGTCGTGGTCAACAAGGTCTAGGGCGCGCTTTTTCATGTACAGTTCCGTCACTGCCGTGATGATCAGCGCCAGCACGACCGCGCTGACGGCTACGAAGAAGTAGTTGGCCAGCGGAGAGACGAAGTACTCGTCGTCCACGATCTGAGCCGCCGAGGTAGAGATGCCACCCAGCAGAACGTCGGTGATGTTTAGGATCAGCGAGGAGTTAAACCCAGCTGAGGATGCGGCAAAGGCCACCATCGCGCCGACGATCGGGGAACGGCCTACTGCGCGGAAGGACACTGCGCCCAGCGGAATGAGGATCACGTACACCGCATCGGAGGCTACAGAGCCCGTTACACCTGCCAGAGCCACAACAAAGGTCAGAAGTGTCGGCCCGACCCTTGATACGGTTGCGCGTACCACCGCGCTAATCAGGCCGGAGTGCTCTGCCACGGCCACACCCAGCATGACCGTAATAATCAGACCCAGCGGTGGGAAGGTTACGTAGTTGTCCACCACGCCCGAAAGGATCTCCTTGAGCCCGTCAGAACTCAGCAGGTTGACGATCTCTACCTTCTTGCCGTCTTCTGGGTTCGTGGCGCTGAGCCCCATCTTGTTGAAGATGAAGCTGGAGACGAGCACCAACCCGCCGAGTATGACGAATAGCCAGAACGGGTCGGGGAGTTTGTTGCCGACTTTCTCGATGAATCCGAGGAAGCCCCCGGGTTGATTGCTCTTTGTAGTCTCTTCTTTGCTCTTCGTGTCGCTCATGGGCTTTTCTCTTCTTGACGCCTAACTCTTCAACCGGGTTGGGTTGCGACTTTACATTCTGGGGTGACTCGGGACAGCGGAAGCCTAAAAACAACCAAGCCACACGAAACCCTATGAGTAACAACAGTCACTTTGGACTATCTTTACCTCACTGGTTTCGCTACACTGTGTGCTCGTGATCACCTTCGAAAACGTAACCAAGAGCTATCTGTCTTCCGGGCGGCCGGCCCTGGACAACATCACCCTGGACATCGAAAAGGGCGAGTTCGTCTTCCTTATCGGCCCCTCCGGCTCCGGTAAGTCCACGTTTCTGCAGCTCATTCTGCGCGAGGAAGAGCTAGATTCGGGGGACTTGCACGTCGCCGGCTATCACGTGAACAAGATCAAGGGGCGGGATGTGCCGAAGCTACGCCAGCGCATTGGCTATGTCTTCCAGGACTTCCGCCTGCTGCCGAAGAAGACCGTCTTCGACAACGTTGCCTTCGCCCTCGAGGTCATCGGCAAGAAGCGCGCGGAAA
This sequence comes from Corynebacterium sp. ACRQK, assembly GCF_022345965.1. Lineage (GTDB taxonomy): Bacteria > Actinomycetota > Actinomycetes > Mycobacteriales > Mycobacteriaceae > Corynebacterium. The sequence goes on along the minus strand of NZ_JAKRMU010000005.1, from coordinate 143,829 downwards.
TTCAGCACTTGGTGCCTGCGGCGTTGAAGACCGTTGGTCTCGACGGAAAGGAAAACCGCTTCCCGCACGAGTTGTCGGGTGGTGAACAGCAGCGCGTGGCGATCGCGCGGGCGTCCGTAAATAAGCCTTTGGTCCTGCTGGCGGACGAGCCGACAGGCAACCTGGACCCCGATACTTCATCAGAGATCATGATGCTGCTCAACCGCATTAACCAGAACGGTACGACCGTGGTGATGTCCACCCACGACGACGTGGCGGTGGACTCCATGCGTAAGCGCGTGATCGAGCTGTCGAAAGGCAAGCTCGTGCGCGACGACGAGCTCGGTATGTACGGCGTGGGCCACTAAAGCGGAACTGCAAGGGAACAGTACGGATCAGTAGAGATCAGTAGGGAACAGTAGGGAAACATTAATGAAGACCAACTTTGTGTTCCGCGAGGCGTTTTCGGGCCTGCGCCGCAACATGACGATGACGATCGCGATGATCATCACCACCTCCATCGCGCTGGCGCTGCTGGCCACCGGCTTTCTGCTGAGCGCGATGACGGAGCGGACGAAGGACATCTACTTCGACCGCATCGAGGTGATGGTGCAGCTCGACGATAAGATTTCGAGCTCCGACCCAACGTGTGCCTCTCCGGAGTGCTCCGAGATTAAGCAGCAGCTGGAGGGTGACGAGGCGGTGAAGTCCGTGACGTTCCGTAACAAGGAGCAGTCTTACGAGCGCTTCGTGGAGCTGTTTGGCGACTCCGACCCGCAGCTGGTGGAGCAGACGGAGAAGGATGCGCTGCCCGCCGCCTTCCATGTGCGCCTGGCTGATCCGGCGAACTCCGGCCCCATTGACGCGCTGCGGGATAATCCGGTGGTGACGAACATCGTTGATCAGGGCGAGAACCTAGAGGCTGCGATGCGCAACCTGGACTCCATCCGCAACGCCTCCTTTATCGTGGCCGCGGTTCAGGCCATCGCCGCGATCTTCCTGATCATGAACATGGTGCAGATCACCGCCTACTCGCGCCGCAGTGAGATCAGCATTATGCGCATGGTCGGCGCTTCGCGCTGGTACACGCAGGCGCCGTTCGTCCTGGAGGCCATGATGGCCGCCCTGATCGGTGCGGTGCTGGCGGTTGGCGGCATGTTCGCCGCGAAGATCCTGGTGGTCGACCGCGCCTTGAAGGCCGTGTACGACCAGCAGCTCGTGGCGCGCGTGACGAACAGCGACTTGTGGTTGGCTGCGCCGTTTGTGGTGCTGGTCGGCGTGGTCGTGGCAGCGATCACCGCGCAGGTCACCTTGCGCTGGTATGTGAAGAACTAGCACTGCGCCTGCGCTAAGTCGGCGCTGCTTAGCGCGCTTAAGCATTTTCGCTCGAAGGAGCGCCCGGTGGTAGTGTGTGGCTGTCATGGCAGCAAAAAAGAGCACTCCCACCGATTCGGGGAAATCGAAGGGGAAAAAGGGTAGGTCCCAGAAGGGGCAAAAAGGTACAGGTCAGAAGGGGGCTGGCCAGATCGTCGTTGCCACCAACCGCAAGGCACGCCACGATTACCACATCATCGATACCTATGAGTGCGGTGTGGTTTTGGTGGGTACGGAAGTTAAATCTTTGCGGGAGGGTAAGGCTTCTCTTGTTGACGCCTACGCCACCATTGATGAAGGCGAAGTCTGGCTGCGTGGACTTCACATCCCGGAGTACTCCATGGGGCACTGGACGAACCACAGCCCCCGCCGCACCCGCAAGCTGCTGCTGCACCGCCGGGAGATCGACTCGCTGATGGGCAAGGTTCGCGACGGAAATAACACTTTGGTCCCGCTGCAGCTGTACTTCGTTGCCGGCAAGCTGAAGGTGGAGCTGGCGCTGGCGCGCGGTAAGCAGGAATACGACAAGCGTCAAGACATCAAGCGCCGTACGGAAGAGCGTGAGATTACACGCGAGATGGGTCGACGGATCAAGGGGATCAAGGGCTAGGGTGCGGTAGTACATAGAAGACCCCTATTGAACGGGGGGGTTCGAATTTTGATACTTTCGGGGCTGTGGAAGCTAACGACGTGGAACACTGGTCCCTGAAGCATCCGGAGTTTGGGCTGCTTGAGTTGTTTATCGGCGAACCAGATGCACTGCGTAGAATCGACCCGGACTTCCCCGCATCCGATAAGAAAACTGACGCGGAAAACCGTGCCGCGCCGGAGGCGGAAGAGGCAGCTGAAGGTGATGCGGGGGACGAGGGGGCGTCCACAAAAGAAGACAGCGAGAAGTTCTACAAGAGGCTGGAAGAGAAACTAGACGACCTCGATAAGGACCGTCAGCTGCTCGTGCGTCGCGACGGGGTAACGATCGCAAGGTACAAGAGCCTCGAGAATCAAAAGATTGACCTAGGCAAGACCGAGGCGACCGTTAAGGCTGGGAAGTACGGCGGTGAGATGACGCTCAGCGCGCCGTACCTGGGGTGGACGTCGAACTTCCTGGATAGCTGGATGATCGAGGTCAAGGTGAAGGACGACGAAGGGGTGGTGGTCTTCGACCCGCCAGAAGGCTCGAGGGCGGCGAAGCGTTGGGAGGCGATGGAGGAGTCGCCGTTCAAGCGCTGGTTCTATCCGCTGATTACCGGCCTGGGGAAGGGCGGTTGGGCGCTGGCCGTGATCGTGCTGGGGCCGTTGGTTTCCAAGCTAATTGCATGGCTATTGAGCTTCCTACCGGACTGGGATATCAACATTCCGTGGCCAGAGATCAACTTGCCGTCGATCCCATGGCCGGACATTAACTTGCCTTCCATTCCGTGGCCGGACATCAACCTTCCCTCGATTCCGTGGCCGGACTGGCACATGCCCGAATGGATGGAGCCGATTCTGCGCGTAGTGGAATTCATGGCGGATTACAGCAAGGTATGGGTGCCTGTGGTGATCGGCATCGCGGTTGGCCTGATGGCGGTGAAGAACAACAAAAAGTCCAAGGAGCGCAAGGCGAAGTGGCAAGATGCGCAGGCAGACAGCGACCAAGCAGATAGTGAGCAGGCGGATTCTTGAATCAGCACCACACGCGGGTGTAAGGTTAGATTTCCTGTTGTACAAGCGTTTCCGCAGCAGGAATCATGGGGTCGACTTGGTTTCGACTTTGTGTATTGAGCCAGGGGAAGCGTGCCGGTGAAGGCAGACGACCACCGATTTTAAGCGTCGCTGCGAATTTATAAGCGCCGAGAACACTCAGCGCGACTACGCCCTCGCTGCCTAATTACAGCGACCGCGTGTCTGTCAGCCCGGGTATGTCCCTGACCCGGTAGCTGGCATCGACTTAAGGGACTTGCCGCACGGCTTTGTTGCTTGGGCCGTGTGGGACACCTTTCGAGCAACTGGGCCCATCATCCAGGCTGGTTCGTGAGTGCTGGAGGGTCGAGCAGAGGTCACGTGCGAACTGCGCACGGAGAAGCCCTGGCGAGGTCGCAAAGGACCCGGGTTCAATTCCCGGCGGCTCCACAGAACGCATTGCCCCAGTTCAGAAATGAGCTGGGGTTTCTCTGTGTCTGAACCTGGAGGTGGCGCTAAGCCTCCTCATACGTAACACCTGATCGGTTAGACTTGCCCGCATGGCAGCGCCCGAGACACAACCGCAACCCAGCTGGCGCTTTGCCGGAACCTTCCGGCCGTATCAGCAGCGAATCCTCGAACGCTTCGATGACCTGAAGCAGAATCACCGCATCCACATCGTCGCCGCTCCCGGGTCGGGCAAAACGATTCTCGGCCTGGAACTTATCTGCCGCCTCAGCCAACCAGCCCTGATCCTGGCTCCCACCATCACCATCCGCGACCAGTGGATCGACCGTTTCGCGGTGCACTTTCAACACAACGACACATCGAACCCGCGGGAATGGTGTTCCACCTCGCTACACAACCCAGCCTTCCTGACGGTCATCACCTACCAGGCGCTGTATTCCGCATATACCCAGGCGCTCGACGAGGAAACGGGGGAGGACTTCGCGGACCTCGACATCCTGGACGCAGTACGCGACATCGGAACGGTGTGCCTCGACGAAGCACACCATCTGCGCTCCCAGTGGCACCGCGCTTTGACAGCTTTTATGGACCAGCTGGGCCGCCGAAAAGCATTGCTCAACACCATTGCGCTCACAGCCACCCCGCCGTACGATTCCACCCCCAGCGAATGGCAACGCTATGAACAGCTGTGCGGCCCTATCGACGAGGAAATATTCGCCCCCGAACTCGTGGCCGTCGGTAACCTGTGCCCGCATCAGGACTACGTCTACGTTACGAAGCCCAGCCAGGAAGAAGAGCAGGAAATCGCCGAGCTGCGCCGGCGTGGCAACGAAGTGCTAGTGGACCTGCAACGGCAGGGTATCTTGGCGCAACTGGCAGAGGACCTCGGGCGGCTCACGGATGAACAGCTGCAGGTTGCCCTCGACGACGAAGAGAAATTCTACGCCCTCAAAATCCTTCTCGCTGCTGCTGGGCATCCGATAGCGCCGCATATTCAGGCGATACTCAGCGAAAAGCGCCCGGAACTCTCCGGCGAGCTGGGGCTGCAGTTCGTCATCGACCATCCCGACTTCTTCCGCGCCAGCCCGACGGTGGCCTCCGCTCTGCGGGCCAACAACCTGCTGAACAAGGGGCGGATCTCCGTCACCGGGGAGAAGAAAGTTAACCGCATCCTTACCCACTCCGCGGGTAAGGTCCGCGCCGTCAGTGACATTGCCGAAGAAGAAGTCTCCGCGATGTCCGAAAATCTGCGCATGGTGATCCTCGCGGATTACGTCCAGCGGGATTACCTGTCCAGCGTGGGCAGCGACGATGCACTGGTCCACGTGGGCGTCATCCCCATTTTCGAAGCACTGCGACGGCGCGTAGGCGGCACCACAAAAATTGCCGCCATCAGTGGCTCAGTAATCGTCATCCCGAGCGCGGCGCTGGACGAGGTGAAGCGTTTCGCGGCGGACCTCGACGGGGAACTCACCGCCGCCAAGGACCTCAATGACGAGTATGTGGAGGTGCGCTTTTCCGGTGGCACGAGGGTGTCTGTGCCCGCCATTACCCGCGCCTTCCAGGAGGGACTGTTCACGATCCTGGTGGGCACCGCCGCCTTGCTGGGGGAGGGGTGGGATTCGCCCTGCGCCAACGCGCTCATCATCGCCAGCTCCGTGCGCGCGTTTATGCTGACGAACCAGATGCGCGGCCGGGTGATTCGCGTGAACCCCGCCGTTCCGGATAAGACCGCGAATATCTGGCACATCGCGACGTGCGAACCGAGCCAAGGTGCCGGGCGCGGGAAGTGGCTCGACCAGGTGGCACAGAGCGGGGCACAGGCGCTAAACATCGGCGCGGGGGAGTCCCTGGACGTGCTGGGCTCGCACGACGTGCGTTCGCTGCAGAAGCGCTTCGAGGCCTTCGTAGCGCCACGCGCCGATGCGCCGGTGATCGAGAACGGCTTCGACCGCTGCTTCGCCGAGCCACCCCTGCGCGCCTATCGCAGCATCGATGCCGCCAACGAACAGATGCTGGCCCGGGCCTTCCGGCGGGACCTCATGCGCAACCAGTGGCTAGAAGCCCTAGACATGGGGAATGTGCCGGATGGCCAGCCCTACGAGATGCAGTTCCGCATCGATGTCGAAAAGCCTGCCTCGGCCGGGGTGGTGCCTTACCTGGACGTTATCTTGGGCTACATCTTCTTCCTTGCAGTCATGTTCGGCCTGGTAGTGGGGCGAGCCCTTCCGCACCTCCCGGTCGAGGGCCAGTGGCTGGCTTTCGGGGTGCTCGCGCTGCTCGGCGGTGCGGCGGCACTGATGCGCACCCGGAAGGTTCAACAGCTGACGGATACCACCAAGCGTCTGAAAGCCGAGGCCACGGCTCTGGCACGCACGCTGAGCGCCCTCGGCTTGATCGAAACTCGCAATCTCATGGCCATCGTCGACGAGGGTGCCATCGGGGCGAATGTGCGCCTGTCCGGCGGAACCTTCGCCGAAAGGAAGCTTTTTGCGGACGCCATGACTCAGCTGTCTGGGGAGATCCGCAACGCGCGCTACCTCATCGCGCCGGCGCATCAAGTTCGCATCCGTGGAATCTTCTGCGCCCAGTCGGTGCCCGACGTGCTCGGCACGCGCCGGGAGAACGTGGATGAGTTCTTGCGCCAACTCCAGCGCGTAGGCCTGCCGATGCGTGCGGTGTACACCCGCAGCCAGGAGGGCCGGGAGTTCCTCTTGCAGGCGCGCAAGCTCAGCGGAGCCAATATTGCGGCCCGCTTGACTAGCCAGACGCGGCGCTACGAGAAGCAATCACCGTTGGAATTTCCTATTGTCTGACCTCTCACACTATTCTAAGGTGCATGAATGCAGTCCTAGTCGCCGTCGTCGTCATGCTGGCCCTCGCCCTGCTTCGGGTGCATGTGGTTCTGGCGCTTTTCATCGGAGCTATCGTCGGTGGTCTCCTCAGCGGCCTTGGCCTTGATGCCACGATGGTGGCCTTCCAGCAAGGCCTCTCCGGCGGCGCGAAAATCGCGCTGAGCTATGCCCTGCTCGGCGCCTTTGCGATGGCCGTCGCCAGCGCAGGGCTGCCCAAGCTTCTGGCGGACTCCCTGCTGGGGAAACTGGGCGTCACCAACGAAGAAACAAAGAGCCGCGCCGTCGCCGTAACGAAATGGCTGATGCTGGCCGGCATCCTCGCCATGGCCGTGATGAGTCAGAACCTCATCCCCGTGCACATCGCGTTCATTCCGCTGATCATCCCGCCGCTGCTGAGCGTGTTTAACAAGCTGCAGCTGGACCGCCGTCTGGTCACCTGTATTCTGACGTTTGGCCTGATCACCACGTACATGTGGATCCCGCTGGGCTTCGGCTCGATCTTCCTAAACGACATCCTGCTGGGCAATATCGACAACGCGGGCATGAGCACCGATGGCATCAACGTGATGAAGGCCATGGGCATCCCGGCGCTGGGCATGTTCTTGGGTCTGCTCATTGCGGTTTTCATCACCTACCGCAAGCCACGCGAGTACGAGGAGCGCCCGATTACAGAGACGGATGAGGACTCGTCGGGGGAAATCTCGCGCTACAAGATCATCGTCTCCGTCGTTGCGATCATCGCCACCTTTGCCGTGCAGGTCGTTATGCAGGCGATGGACATGGAGGCAGATTCGCTGCTGGTCGGCGCCCTGGTGGGTCTGACGATTTTCATGGGTACCGGCGCGGTCGATTGGAAGAAGGCCGACGATGTCTTCACCGCCGGAATGCGCATGATGGCTCTGATCGGGTTCATCATGATCACCGCCCAGGGCTTCGCAGCTGTCATGCAGGCCACCGGTGAGGTCGAGAGCTTGGTCAACACCTCTGCCGACCTGTTCGCGGGCAACAAAGCCGCTGCCGCCCTGGTGATGCTGCTGGTCGGTCTGGTGGTCACCATGGGCATCGGCTCGAGCTTCTCCACCCTGCCGATTGTCGCAACGATCTACGTGCCTTTGTGCGCATCGATGGGTTTCTCGCCGCTCGCCACTGTGGCGATTGTGGGTACTGCGGGTGCACTTGGTGACGCCGGCTCCCCGGCCTCCGACTCGACCCTAGGCCCCACGTCGGGTCTAAACGCGGATGGTCAGCACGATCACATCCGGGATTCCGTGATCCCGACGTTCCTGCACTTTAATATTCCGCTGCTGATCGCCGGCTGGATCGCGGCAATGGTTCTGTAGCTGCTAGAACTCACCAGCAGGTAGGACGCCGGGATCCGGGGCGCCAGAGGGGAGGGATGCTAGTAGCGCACAACCAGGTTGCGTGCGTCCGTCGGCCCCAGCAAGATCTCCGGCGCCAAGCCGAAGTTGGTCCAGCGTGTACGGCTCGCCCAGTCCAAGGCTTCCTCTCCCATGTTGTGGCGGAAGTTCACGGCAATACCATCGGAGTAGAAGCGCAGTTGGGTGGCTCCGGTGGGCCAGTTTTTCGCCGCGGGGGTTTCCAGGAAAACCGCGTGGGTATCGACGTCCGGCTTGTCTCGGTGAGCGCGGTGCGTGTGCCCGGCTAGCACTAGCTTCACACCCGGCGCCGCCTGGATCATTTTCTGCAGCCGGATCAGATCCGGGTCACGCAGAATAAAAGCAGGTCCAGCCGCGTTCGACCAGCCGGCCTCGCGGGTCATGGGGTGGTGCAGCATCAGTACGGTGGGCTTGTTTGGGTCGCGACGCAAGAAGCCTTCAATCTGCCGGAATTGCTGTGGCTCGATCCGTCCGCCAGACTTGTCCAGCTCCGTGGAATCAATGCCGATCACGCGCACGCCCGCGGGGTCTAGATCCATCATCCAGGCCTGTTGCCGTGGCTCGAAGACGTCACCGAAGGGGTCGAAGTGTTCTTTGCCGTAGGGGGTGGCGGTTTCGTAACCGGAGGAGTCGTCGGCTTTGTGCGGCCGGTCGTGATTGCCGCGGGTTACGCGCCACGTGCCGGAGAACGTATCCAGCATTTCCTTGGCACGCCGAACCTCGGCCGGGCGAGCTTCACTTGTTACATCACCATTGACAAACAGGTGCGTAGCGCCGCAATCCTCAGCGGTCTTAATGACCGCATCCAGGCACACCTCCGGGTAAGGCGCGGATTTCGGGTTGGGCACCGCCGGCGGTGGAAAGCCATCGAACCACAGGCCGTCCTGAGTCTCACCCATGTGTACATCGTTCGCAACGACCACGGTCTGCAGTACCTCGCCGGACAATCTAGGCAAGGTAGTGAACTCTTTCTTCTTTTCCTGGAAGTAGTTGTGAGTCGCATTGGCTTCGATGCCGTGGGAGGAAGCGCTGAAGCGGTACTTGGTCTCCGGCTGCAGCCCTTCGATAGTCATGATGTGGAAGAAGGTGTTCTTCTCCGATCGCACAACCTTCGTATCCTGCGGGTTATCGTCCGGCCATACGCGCAGGGTGCCTTCGGTCGGCATGCCCACAGGGCGCTCAGCGATGCTCACCTTTGCGTCCCACGTCAGCCAGCTAATCGTCGCTGAATCCTCCGTAACAGTGACTACCTGCAGGTCACCGGCCAAAAAAGCACCGTTCGGCCCAGTGCCCTTGTGCCCCATAACCCAGCCGGTCTCGGAGCTGCCGATGTTGCTTGGGGTGAAGCTCGCCGACCCCGCCAAGCTTGGAGTGCTAGCGGATCCCAGGGTTGAACTCCCGGCCAACCCACTGCCCGCCAGGCTGGAACCGCCCGCGCCTGTGCCTGGTGCTGCGCCAGCTTTCGCAAGTGGCCCCACCACGAAGGCCGCGGAACCAGCGCTGAAACCTAGTGCTTTGAAGAATCGGCGTCGAGAAAAAATACCTTTACTACCCATGAAGGCAAAGGGTAAAAGGTGTGCGTGACCAGCAACCAGCCTAAAAGCAGCGGGTAGGGAAAGGTCTGGCAAACACTGGGTTAACGGCTAAGGCCGTACCTAGTTAATCTTCTGCTCGTGGCCTGCCCACGCTTCCTCGCGCAGTTCGTTCTTGCGAATCTTGCCCGTGGAGGTGCGGGGGAGTTCATCGAGAATGCGCACGTCACGCGGCACCTTGTAGCCGGCGATGTGCGCGCGACAGTAGGCGATCACGGCTTCCTCCAAAGCGGCTTCTTCGCCGCCGCGGGCTTCCGGGCGCAGGGTCACGTATGCGCGCGGACGCTCGCCCCACTTCTCATCTGGTACGCCGATGACTGCACAGTCGGAGATGTCGGGATGGCTGATAACGGCCTGTTCGACCTCGATGGTGGATATGTTTTCGCCGCCGGAAACCACCACGTCCTTGGCGCGATCCATCAGCTGGATATAGCCGTTGGGGTGCATTACTCCGAGGTCGCCGGTGTGGAACCAGCCGCCACGGAAGGCATGCGCGGTGGCCTCTTCGTCCTTGAAGTAGCCGGCCATAATGCCGTTGCCGGTCAAGATAATCTCGCCCAGGGTTGCACCGTCGGCGGGCACGTCTACCAGCGCTTCGTCTAGGTGTTCGGTCGGCTCGATCACGCGCACGTCTTCGTTGGTGATGGAGGCCACGCCTTGCCGGGCTTTCAGAACCGCGCGACGGCGAACCGTCATGTCCGCCCACTCGGGCTGCGCCTCGCAGACGGTGAAAGGCCCGTAGCTCTCAGTCAGACCGTATACGTGGGTGACCTCCACGCCGATGTTTTCGCAGCGAGTGATGGTCGTAGGGCTCGGCGGCGCACCAGCGGTGGTAACGCGCAGATTGGTCACACGGCGCTTGTTTTCATCATCTACCAGGGTGTTGAGCACGGCCGGAGCGCCGCACATGGCGGTCACGCCTTCGGCACGGATCAGTTCCCACATCTCCGGGCCACGCACCGCGCGCAGAGCCACCTGTGTAGCGCTGACGGCCATCGCCGCCCAGCCCGTGCACCAGCCGGAACAGTGGAACATCGGCAATGTCCACAGGTACACAGTGTCGTGGCTAAAGTGCTGTGTGTGCGCCTGTCCCATCGCGTTCAGGTATGCGCCGCGGTGGGTGTAGATCACGCCCTTCGGCTTGCCAGTGGTGCCGGAGGTGTAGTTGATCGCAATGGTCTCGTTCTCATCGTGCACGCGGTAGGGAAGTGGCTCTTTGTCGCGGTGCCCGGCCAGGTAGTCGCTAAAGGTCTTTACTAATGACGCCCCCTGCGCGTCAGCAGCCTCGTTGTCAATCGGGGGCTCTACGCCGTCCTTGTCGGCGATATAAACGGCCCGGCGCAGGTTTCGCTCACCGCTGGCGAGGATGGGGTCGATCAGTTCCTTCTCGCCAACCAGAACGTCGATGGAGGAGTGGTCGAGGATGTAGTTAACCTCCTTTGGGGCGAGGCGGGTGTTGATCGGCACCGTCACTGCATTCGCCAGTGGTACGGCGAACTGGGCCAGCAGGGCTTCGTAGCTGTTGGACGCGAGAATTCCTACGCGGTCTCCCTCGACAACCTGGTCTGCGAGCAGGGCGTGGGCGAAAGCCTGGGCGTCTTCGTTGAACTCTGCGAAAGTGATGCGCCGTGGCCCGTCGACGGCGGCGATCTTGTTGGGGTGAACCTGTGCGGAGCGCTGCAAGAAGCGCAGGGGAGTAAGTGGAGCGTTTAGGCCATGCTGCGATGCGAAAGTCATGCTCGCGACTGTAACCCAGATCACTAAATCCTGTGAGGAGTTTTGCTTAATTGAGTTTTGATAGCGTGGGGATCATGAGAAATTTACTACTTGCTAAGAAAATTGTTAGTTCGCAAGTTGCTCGCCGTAGTGCCGCAGTAGCAGTGGCATGCGCACTGGGAGTCTCGGCAGCCGCCTGTTCGTCTGAAGATTCGAATGATGGCGCCACAGAGAAGGAAACTGTCACGTCCACGGTGAAGGAGAGTACTGAGGAATCTTCTGCCCCAGAGGGGGCGGAACAATCTCGAGCTTCTCAAGAAGCTCCCGCGCAGCAGGACTCGGGCAGCAAGCTCCATAGGATCACCGTCGATGGCAAGGAAGTGGATACCAAGCTGTTCTCCCCGGTGCGTTGCGAACAGGATGAGGACGACGGACGCGAAGTGTTAGAGGTCGATTTCGGCAAGGATGACGACGATCGTGATGAGCTGGAGATCGACATCTACACCGATCAGCCGGCCCTAGAATCCCTGGACTTCGAATACAAGGGTGTCGAATATGAGATCGATGACGACCATGCCGCCTCGGCCACGGTGAAGCGCCAAGGCGACAACTATGTCGTCGAAGGAAACCCGGTGGAGGAGGATTCGAACCGTACGATCGCCCTCTCCGTGGAGTTCAGCTGCGCCAGCTAGTGGGCGGCGTTATAGCCCGCTGGTTATAGCGTGTTGGTTACAGTGCGCTGCGCCAGGGGTTCTTGGTATCCACCAGGAACTTCTCCACATCCTCCGGGCGTGCCCGCAGGGTCGGGTCGAAGTCCAGGTAGGCCTTCGTCTCCCGGGCGATGAGCCCAGAGAGGATCAGCATGCCCACCAGGTTCGGCAGCGCCATCAGGCCGTTGGCAATGTCCGCGAAGGTCCAGGCCAGGCCGATTTCCGTGGTGGCACCGACGAACACCACGCACGTAAACAGCATGCGGTAGGGCAGGGAAGCCCAGGATCCAAAGGCGCGCTCCGCGTTTCGCTCGCCATAGTAGGACCATCCCAGGATCGTGGAGAAAGCGAAGAACACGATGGAGAGGGAGACGATGGTGCCACCCCACTCCGAGCCGATGCCCTTGCTAAAGGCCTGAGCCGTCATGTTGGCCGCATTATCCTCGCCTGTATCCCACACGCCGGTGGTGATGATCACCAGGCCGGTCATGGTCACCACGATGATCGTGTCGATAAATGTCTGAGTCATAGAGACCAAGCCTTGGCGCACAGGGTGAGTGGTCTTCGCGGCGGCCGCTGCAATTGCGGCCGATCCCATGCCGGACTCGTTGGAGAAAATGCCGCGGGCCACACCCATCTGCATGGCCAGCATGATGCCGGAGCCTACGAATCCACCGGTGGCAGAGGTCCCCGTGAAGGCGTCAATAAAGATAAGTCCCAGAGCATTCGGGATGTCGCCTGCGTGCAAAGCCAGCACTACGATGCCGCCGCCGATGTAGATAAGAATCATCAGCGGAACAAAGGCCGAGGTCACCCTGCCGATGGAGCTAATGCCGCCGAGGAGAACCGCTCCGACCAGCACGAACATTACCGCGCCGGTGACGGTGGGGCTGACGTCGAACGTGTCCTCCAGACCCGCGGCAACGGCATTCCCCTGCGTCAGATTGCCGATGCCGAAGGAAGCGATGATGGCTGCGATGGTGAAAAACCACGCCAGGAACGTGCCCAGCCCACCCGGAATGCCTTCCGAAAGGTAGCGCTGCGGACCGCCGGAGACATTGCCCTTGGAATCGGCCACGCGGAAGCGTACACCCAGGAAAGCCTCCGAGTACTTAGAGGCCATACCCACCAAGCCGGTGATCCACATCCAGAACAGCGCGCCGGGGCCACCGATGGAAATTGCGGTTGCCACACCCACAATGTTGCCCACGCCGACAGTTGCGGCCAGTGCAGTGGTGAGCGCCTGATACTGAGTGATATCGCCTTCGCCGCCCTCGTCGTTCCTGTCGATAAGCCCGTGGCGCAGGGCTACGAACAACTTGCGGAACTGCACGCCACCCAGGCGGATCGTTAGCCATAGGCCGGTGAGCAGCAGTAATGGGATCAGGAGCCACTGGCTCCAGATAAACTGGTCGATCTTGTCCAGAGTGTTCTGGAGGGATTCGGCGAAGGAAACGTCTTGCATGGACTACAGAGGTTACGCCTGTAAACAAGTGTGGAAGAAGAGTTTAGACAAATTCGTTGAGGCTGTTTGCAATTGCCGGGGCGGCGGCGAGGAGTGGCGACAAGCGCGGGGCGGGGTGGAAGGGCGAGGGGACAGCGCTGAAAAACCCGCCGGAATCGGGCACGATAAATGGTGAGTAGCAAGAAAATGCTTTCAGGCACCGACCGAAGGAAACATCATGCACCCACGTGCTGGCCAGCTCGCCACCCCCGACGACCTCACCGACATTCCCGCCCTGCTGGAGGCATACTCCGCCACGGTCCCGAACCTGGCTGACCCGGGCCAGCGTGTGAGCTTCGGCACCTCCGGTCACCGCGGTAGCGCATTCGACGGTGCCTTCAACGAGCCACACATCCTGGCAACCACTCAAGCCATCGTTGATTACCGCCGCGAGCAGGGGATCAACGGCCCGGTGTTCATCGGCCGCGACCCGCACGCGCTGTCCGAGCCCGCCGAGGCCACCGCGCTGGAGGTACTGGCCGGTAACCAGGTGACCGTGAAGGTGGATCAGGAGCGCGGCTTCGTACCCACCCCGTCCGTCAGCTTCGCCATCCTGGAGTACAACAAGCAGTTGCCCGGCGGCCCGGAGGGTACCGATGCTGGCCGCGCCGACGGCATCGTCATCACCCCCTCCCACAACCCGCCGCGCGACGGTGGCTTTAAGTACAACCCGCCGACCGGCGGCCCGGCGGATACAGACGCCACCAGCTGGATAGCCCGCCGCGCCAACGAGTACCTGGATGCGAACCTGACTGGCGTGCAGCGCTCCACCTCCACCGAGCTAGTGGAAAGCCACAACTACCTGGGCAATTACGTTGCCGCCCTGCCGGAGGTTATCGACATTGAGGCCATCCGCAACGCGGGCGTGCGCATCGGCGCCGACCCGATGGGTGGCGCCTCTGTTGCCTACTGGGAGCGCATCGCTGACGTGCACGGCCTGGACCTGACGGTAGTTAACCCCACCATCGACCCGGCCTTCGGGTTTATGACTTTGGACTCCGACGGCAAGATCCGCATGGATTGCTCTTCGCCGTCTGCGATGGCCTCTCTGGTCGATGCGGTCGCAGGTGCCGGTGAGGCTACCTATGACATCGCTACTGGTAATGACGCCGATTCCGACCGCCATGGAATCGTCACCCCAGACGCGGGCCTGATGAATCCGAACCACTACCTTGCCGTTGCTATCGAGTACCTCTTTAGCCACCGTGAGAATTGGCCGCAGGATGCCGCCGTGGGTAAGACCCTGGTCAGCTCCTCCATGATCGACCGCGTGGTGGCGCGCATGGGCCGCAAGCTGATGGAAGTGCCGGTCGGGTTCAAGTGGTTCGTGCCGGGGCTGGTCAATGGATCCGTGGGCTTTGGTGGAGAAGAGTCCGCGGGTGCTTCGTTCCTCCGTCGTAACGGGCAGGTCTGGTCTACCGATAAGGATGGCATTATCGCTGACCTGTTGGCGTCCGAAATCAAGGCAACGACCGGCAAGAGCCCGTCCGAGCGCTACAAGGAGCTAGCCGAGGAGCTGGGCGCACCGCAGTACAAGCGCATCGACGCTCCGGCGAACCGTGAGCAGAAGGAGCGTTTGAAGAAGCTCAGCGCCAGCGACGTGGAGGCCACCGAGCTGGCAGGGGAGAAGATCGAAGCGATCCTGACCGAGGCTCCGGGCAACGGCGCGGCCATCGGTGGTGTGAAGGTGACTACCGAAAATGCTTGGTTCGCTGCTCGCCCGAGTGGCACGGAGGACAAGTACAAGATTTACGCGGAGTCCTTCAATGGCGCCGAGCATCTGGACAAGGTGCTGGAGGAAGCGCAGGTCGTCGTCGACGGCGTGCTGGGATAACTTCGCGGTTCCCTGCAGGTATGCGTAAAATCACGGGGTCGATTCAGGGTATTGCCAGAAAACTGCGATACCCTCATGCCCAGTAGACACGTCATCATCTTGAAAGGAACGCTCAGTGAGCCAGAAGATCAAAGCCCCTAACGCTTCTAAAGGGGGCAATGGCTTCCTGTGGGGAATCATTGCGATCCTCGTTATCGCAGCCGTAGCCATCGGTTTTATTGTGTACAACAACCAGCAGCACAAGGTCGATAACATCACCCTGCCGGATGACAAGGTGGATGTGAAGATGACGACCGACGAAAGCGCCGTCACGCTGGAGTCGGAGAACGCCGGCGACGACGTGCCGACCGTCGAGGTCTTCGAGGACTTCAGCTGCCACTACTGTGCACAGCTCGAATCTGCATCCAGCGAGGATCTGAAGAGTGCGCTGGAAGAGGGCAAGCTGAAGGTGAAGTTCAACTTCATGAACTTCCTGGACCGCGGCGATGAGACCGGTCCTTCCACCCGTGGTGCGTCCGTTGCCTGGGCCGTGGCTAAGGCCGGCGACGTGAATGCCTTCTGGAACATCCACCGCCTGATGATGGAGGAGCAGTCCACCGTTGCCCGCCAGTGGAGCTGGGAAGACCTGGCTAACGCAGCCGACAAGATCGGCGTGAATAACGATGTGGTCGAGAAGATTCGCAATGAATCCGTGAAGGAAGACGGCTTGAAGGTCGCTCAGAAGAACAACAAGGAGGTCGAGAAGCGCGAAGGCGACGTTTCTTCGCCGCTGCTGTACAAGGACGGCAAGCGCTTCGACCCGCCGTCCAACCCGGACCAGACCCTGAGCTCCTGGGTTCCGGTCGCGCTGGAAGGCAAGTAGCGCCCACACGTTACCCCATTGCCACCTGGCGATTTGGAGAACTCAATTCCAGTGTTGTAGCTTTAGATCCGTTCGCTTGCAAAAAGCAACGGGGCTATGGCGCAGCTGGTAGCGCACCACACTGGCAGTGTGGGGGTCACGGGTTCGAATCCCGTTAGCTCCACGTAAGATGAGAAAATCGAAACTGCCCCGCCTGATGGCGGGGCAGTTTTGTTTCTGCGGTGACGTGGGCCGGGGCATCGATGCTGGTGTGGGCGAGGACGCTGGCGGTGGTCTCGTTGGGTGTGTAGGTGGCGTTCTCTTCGTCGTCGATGGTGATGCAGGTGAACAGGGCGCGGTTGAGGATGCGTCGTTCGGCTGGGTCGCACTTGTTGTAGAGGTCGTCGAGGATGCCGGGGTCGTCGTACTGGTCGTCGGGCTCGGGTGCGTGAGTGTTCATGATCGGTGCTCCCCGGGTCACATGCTGAGGCTGTCGGCGGCCGGTGCGGTTTGCTGGTGCTGGGGTGGTTCGAAGGCCTGCCCAGCCGCCTGGCGTTCGAGTGCTTGGCGGGGTGTGCGGTCTACGTCTTAGCGGGTGCGGGCGGTGTCGTGGCTGATCTTCTTAGCGACGAACTCTTCGCCGGCGATGCGTTGTCCGTCGCGTTCGTAGGTGTAGTCGTGGGCGTAGCCTTCGGCGACGAACTGGTCGCCTTTGGTGAAGCGTTCGAAGGCGCGTTCGGCGGTGGCGCGGTAGAGGACGAGGTTGCCAAAGGAGGGTTCCAGTTTGGTGAAGATGCCGTCTTCTTCGCGGTGGAAGTTCTCTTAGCCGTAGAGGGCGTAGAAGCGGGCATCGCCGCGTTCGGTGTAGGTCAGCTGCGGGTCGGATGCGATGAACCCGGACAGGGATTCCTGGGTACGGATGGCCATGACGCGGTACCTCTCAACTCGTGGACTGCAGCCCGCTGGTGGTGTGGGCTGCTGGTACCGGTCAGGTGCACCCCGCGACCCCGGTCATGCACGGGGGTTCTGCAGGAGCTGTTCGAGCCGGGCGCGATCTCGCTTGAGGGGCTCGGTGTCGGGACGGGTGGGCCAGGCGGTCAGGTCGGTGATGATCGGCGGCGCGGAGCGGAGCAGGGTGACGCCGGTGCCGAAGGGGAGGGTGCGGATGCGGTCGGGTGGCAGGATCGGCACCCGCCGTACGGAGCGCTGGTTCGGTGGGCTTGGGTGCTGTGGACGTGGTGGGGTGGGTGGTGCGGTAGGCCGACCGCACGGTGGTGGCGATCTCCCGCGGACCCTACCCCGCCTCAGCGGCAGCAGCACCGAGTGCTTCGACTGCGGTGGCTGGTGTGATGTCGTGTTCCGCGGCCCGGCAGGACGCCCAGAACAACCCCCGATTCTTCTCGCCCTCACCCAAACCCGCCACCCACGACACCACCACCCCAGGCTCTCTCTGATCCATGCTGCGATCAGCAGCGCGCGGTCGCAGGGCAGGGCGGGGATCGAGGAAGTCCCGGACCGCGTCGCTGTCGATCCCGGCCGCCGCGCCCTGCCGGACCGTCGCCAGCCGATACGACCCGGCATCTGTGTGTGAGGGTGGGATGACGATGTAGCCGCCATCGCCGCGGAAATCCACACCGGCCCGGGCAGCCTGACACGACCGCTGCACCACATCCGGCGTGGCCGGGTAGTAGCCATGCCGTCCACCCGAGGGGGAGACCACCGTGAACACCGGCACACCCGCCGAAGCAAGATCACCCGCCACCCGCCCCAGCGACCTGTCCGAACCAGGAGCGAGAAGCCGGGCCAGGTGGTAGAGGTTCGGGCTCATAGCGCCACCGCCTCACGTCCCGACACCACCCGCCCCACCGGCTCCGACACCGCCGGTGCAGCAGGGGTCTGCCGTGTCGCGGGGTCGCGAGTGGGGGGTGTCACGTTCCAGGCCGGGAGGTGTGCCGTTGCCGACCTGCACCGTGTCGAGCTGCTCCAGAATCCCCAGCGCGGTCTTGCGAACCCGTTCCCCGGTGGTCTTGACCACCTCGACCGGGTCCTGGCCCTCCACCCGGGCCGCCCACGTCGAGACATACGGGACGGTGTAGCCGGAAGTGTCCATGCCATGCGCGGCACCCACCATCAACGCGACCGATTCGGCCTCCACCTCACCGATCCCACGATGCTGTCGCGCCTCGCCCGCGTCCGGGGCATGCAACAGGACGTGGCCGAGTTCGTGGGCCAGGGTCTTCACCTGCGCGGCCGGGTCCATGTCGCTACGCACCGACACCACCCGACTGGAGTAGTCGGTTAGCCCATTCGCCCCGAAAATCTCCGATGCATCCGCAACCAGCCGTAGCTCGAACCCGGCCGCGTCGACTTGTGCGGCGAAACCCTCCCACAATCCGGCAGGAGCCTGCCCCTCCAACAACCGCGGCGCCGGCGGCTCAGGAATCGGCTCACCCGTGGTCTGGGAGGCGTCCCAGACGTAGGCGGGGCGGACGCCGACCATCTTCGTGCGCACCGTCTCACCCGCACGCGGCTTCTCACCCTTACCCAGCCTCCGCCACGACTCAGCATCCTGTGGCGTCGCTGAGGCGAACCGTCCCGTCACCGGCGCCAGAATCTGATACCCCGGCTGCCCTTTCGACACCTGACGGCCCAACTGCTGCCACTGCCTATACCCGGCGACATGCGACGGCACCGGGTTCGGCACCAGACCCAGCCCGTAGGCCTCCTGATGCTGGGTGAAGATCAGAATCGTGTTTGCGAACGACCGTGCCCGAAACCGGGCCGCGAACGCCAACGCCCGGGCCCAATCCTCACCCGAGACCAGCTGCTCGACCGCACCAGTCAGCCGCTCATGCAGCGCATCAAGCTTCGCCTCCCGCGCCGCCCGAGCATCCTTGTCCGACGTTGCCATGCCGGTCTCCTTCCGCGAACCTGTCCACCGGGTCGAAGAACCGACCCGGTGACCATCAGGTACGCCGGAACCACCAGCACTAGAAGACGGACAACAAGGAACCCCTACACTGACCGCCAGGATCCACAGTGAACCTGACGTGTCATACCGGACCTACCAAACCTCACCTGGCAGGGTCCAGTGATCACGGCAGATCAGCGCAGATCGCAGTGACGTTCTGTCATATCACCGTCACGGCGCGTGCGAATCCTCCATCGGATGCCCGCACCACAAACACACCACCACAGCCGCCTGACGGACCTCGCTTCGGTACTCGGTCGGGCTCCGTCCGGTGAGCTTGCGGAACTGCTGGGCTGCGTGGGCTTGATTGGTCCAGCCGACGGCTCGGGCGATGTCACGCACGGGTTGATGGGTCTCGCGTAGAAGCTGGGTCATCTTTCGGACACGTCGGTGGATTAGCCATTCGATCGGGCTGACTCCTAGTGCGTCGTGGAAGACACGGTTCAGGCGTGACGGCGAGAGCTTGGCGGTGGTTGCGAGATCACGCAGCGACCACGGCCGGGACAGGTCATGCTCCATCGCGTTCATCGCCACGATGACCTCTTCTCGTAAAGCGGGTCCAGCGGAGATCCGCTGGCTCTCCCTGGAGCGGCCTTGAGGGAACGGCCGCGGTGCCTGAGCCAAGATCCGGCTCGGTCAATGCCCGTTCCCGGCGACCGCTGAGGCGCGGGAAGGGAGAAGCCAAGCGATGCTGATGAGTCCGAGTACCGCAGCGGTGACCCCCATCAGCAGAATGGTTCGGTAGCTTGACTCAGTGCCGAGGGGAGTGAGGGCCACAGAAGCGTAGGCGCTTCCGAGGATGGTGACTGACAGCAAGCTGCCGAATTCGTAGGCGACCTCTTCGACTCCGGATGCCATGCCGGCACGTTCCGGGGAAACGTTGGTGATGATGGTGGAAGAAGCCACCGTGATCAGGATGCCGATGCCGGCTCCAGCTGTGACAAGGGTGATTGCGAATACCCCGAGGCTCACCGGGAGGAGGAGCGCCCCAACCGCGTAGCCAACGGCAGCAAGACCTGCCCCGCCAAGCAACATCGGGCGTGGGCCGATGCGGGAGAGCAGCGAACCACTCAGCAGCGATGTGACTGTCGCTCCGACAGCGATACACCCCACCAAGAGCCCACTGTGTAGCGGTGAGTATCCCTCGGCTGTTTGGAAGTGCTGAGAGGTTACGGCTCCGACCCCGGCGAAAACGAAGGTGCTCAGCCCGGCCGCCACCACTCCCGCGGACACGCCGCGGTTACTGAAGATGCGGAAGTCCAGGAGCGGTGTCTTCAGCCGTGCTTGTCGCCGGGCGAACAGAGTAAAGCTCACCGCGGAGACCAGAATCGCGCCAACAAGCAGGACCGCGGACGGATCCGGCAGCGTGACCTCCTTGATCGCAGCAACCATCCCGGTCAGACCAGCGAGCGCGAGCAGCGACGAGAGCAGGTCCCAGGGCACCGCCCCCGACTCCTGAGCCTTTGGCGCATAGAGCCCTGTCAGCACGAAGGTGGCGATCACGATGGGCACATTGATCAGAAACACAGAGCCCCACCAGAACCACTCCAAGAGCAGTCCGCCCACAAGCGGCCCGAACGCGATCCCGCCGATCGACACACTTGACCACACGGCGATAGCGAAGTTCCGTTCCTTCTCATCACCAAACGTGACTCTGATGATCGCCAGGGTCGCGGGAAGCATGAGCGCCGCTCCCACTGCCAAAAGCCCTCGCGCGAAGATCAACACACCGGGGCTCGGTGAGAAGGCCGCAACCAGCGACGCCACTCCAAACAAGACGATTCCATACTGGAAGACCCGCTTATGGCCATATCGATCGCCGAGAGTCCCGGTTCCCAAGAGCAGCCCAGTCATCACCAACGGGTACGTGTTGATGATCCACAGCGACTCACTCGTGGACGCACCCAGATCCACAGTCAACGGTGGGACTGCGATGTACAGGATCGAAGTGTCGAGCGTTGCCAGCAGCAGCCCAAGTGAGACCGCTGTCAGCACCAGCCAGCGCCCGTCGGGCCGAACCGCAGCATCTGCCGCGGCGGTGCTTCGTGAGGTCATCCGATCGTGGGTCCCTTCTCCGCGTGCAGGAAGACGGCATGTCATGACTGCCGAGACGGCCAAGAAGCAGCCCCCGCCGCAGCATCGTTCTGCGTAGCGCTTATCTCGTTACGTGGGTCGATTCACGTCGAAAACCGGCGGACGAGGGTCGTCCAGGAGAGAGGCAAAGACGAGTGTGTCGGTCCATTCGCCCTTGTTCCACCAGTCCTGACGCAGGTGGGCCTCCTGCTGCATGCCCACGGCCGAGGCGAGCCTCGCTGAGGGCCTATTGCGGGCATCCATCTGAGCGACCACGCGGTGCAGTCGGTGGTGCTCGAAAGCAATGCGGAGGACCTCGGCGACCGCCTCGCGCGCGAAACCACGGCCGCCATGGGCTGGATGGAGTACCCAGCCGATTTCCGCGACGCGGCGCTCCTTGTCGGTCAGCCACAGCAGGACGTCCCCGATCGGGACGCCGCCATGCTCGATGACCAGCGCAAGCGCATTAGTCTCGCCATCGAGGCCGGTCTTGCTCAGGCGCTCGGCGAGCTTGTCGCGGGTGACTTCCGCGGTCCACGGCTCATCCAGCAGGTAGCGGGCAACGTCAGGTCGCGAGTACAGCTCATGAAGCCACTCGGCATCGCCTGTCCCATGCAGACGGAGCCGAAGCCGCTCCGTCGCCAACGGCCACTGGGCGCTGAGCACGAGATCGCGCCGGTAATGGAACAACTCCTCGTGCTGTCCTGCGGGCGTGGTCCCGACGGCTCGCTCGACCTCACGGAACCCTGCGTTCGTCAAGCACCGCTGAGAGGCCTCGTTCTCCGGAAGTGTGCGTGCCGTCAAGGTTCGAAGTCCACTGTTGCGCGCGAAGCGCGCTGCCAGCTCCAGGCTCCGACGAGCGTGCCCTGCTCCGCGTGCATCGGGATGAATCCAGAACCCGACCTCGGCAGCCTCAGAGCTGACGTCGAAGACCACCAAAGAGCCCACAAACCGGTCCGTCTCGGCGTCGGCAAGTGCAAGGACTGCCAACGTGCCGGACGACAGACCCGCCGCGACCTCTTCACGGATCATCCGTCGCACAGACTCGGGGGTGTAGTCGGGCTCAGGAAGGTGGCCGAAGCGCCGCACAGCCTCATCCTTGGTGCCGGCCGCATACGCGTCTGCGTCCAGCTCAGAGAGGGGGCGTAGGCGAGTGTCCTCAAAGGTGATCGGAAGGGTGGTGGCATCCAACATGCGCTAAACCTAACATAGAATGGATAGCTAACTGAAGCGTGTTTGGTTAGGCTGGTGGGGTGAGCTACTGGGAACACCGAAAGCCTGTGCAACGCCTCCGCGCAGTGGACATCGTGGAGGTTGCGAGGGCATCGGTGAGGCTGCTGGACGAAGGTGGGTTGAGGGCCCTCACCCTGAGATCTGTGGCGCAACAGGTGGGTGTCGCTCCAGCCAGCCTGTACTCCCGCGTGGAATCAGTCGACGATCTGTTCGACCTCGCCCTCGACACAGCGCTTGCAGACGATCCCGTGATGTCCGAGTCGATCCGCAACGCTGACCTGCCCTCCTTGATGCATGCCTTCTTCGCGCACCTCACGAACCACCGGTGGGCCGGTCAGGTCATTGGCATGCGCGCACCCCGGGGCCCGGCGTACCTGGCCCTTTCCGAGCGGATGTGCGTCCTGCTCGAACAAGCGGGTACCCCTGATCCGCTGGGGACCTCCTACCGGCTGTCCAATCTGGTGATCGGCGCCTCCCTGACCGCCCCCATGGCATCTGACGAGAAGCGTGTCGCCATCGACCCTGACCAAGCCCCTACCTATGCGCGACTCCACGCGACGCACCACATCAGCCCGCAGGAGATCCTCTCCGACGGCATCACGGCACTCTTGTCGTGAGGGGGCTTTTGATTCGGGGCTGCCGTGCGTTGCTGATGGCCACGGACTGGTCTCCGTGAGAGTGCGCCCAATCGCAGTGCGCCGATTACTTGACGGGCTCATCCCGACGATGGCGATGAACTGCCGTGCGGCATGCCCACGGCTGCGCCACCCGACTTTTGTCATGGCGACACCGACTGAAAGGTCGGTCTCGACCAGGAGCTCGGTTAGCCCGTGGGCCCGAACATGGGCCAGGTACCGCATGAGCGGCATGTGGAACCGCTGTGTGAACGCACGCTCCTACAGTCGTAGCCGCCGCGTGACACCGCGCCCGTCACAGGCAGCCCTGCTGCTTCGCAACCCGTGAGTCCAACACATCTTTCTCCTCACAGCCATGAACCGCCGACATGAACGCAGTGGCCAGCATTGCGCTAACAGACATGACCGCACCACGGGCACGCCCGCACGCCTCGATCGCGGTACGCAGCCCGATACTCGGTCGGTGACCTCCCGGTGAGCTTGCGGAACTGCTTCGCTGCGTGAGCCTGGTTTCTCCAGCCGACCTCGGCTGCTGCCTGTCGGATGGTTGCGTCGGTGGCGCTGATGGTTCGAGCCATCGCTCTCACCCGTTGAAGCGTCAGCCACTCGATCGGCGGCATCCCGAAGATCTCGACGAACAACTGTCGCAGACGCGAGGGTGACAGATGCGCGATCTCAGCCAACTTCGCCAGTGACCACGGATGTGCCAAATCTGTCTGCATCACCACTGACAAGTGAGTGAGTACCGCACGGGAACCAGCCTCCTCGTCGACGGAAGGGCGCGACTGCGGGCGTCGACCATGCTCCGGGCTGGGTGTCATGGGGCGAAGGGGCTCAGGTGTTGACGAAGACTAGGCCGAGCAAACCATTGAGCCTTCCCTGCTCGGCATGTGCCTTGGACAGACGACAGTGGGGTCGGCCGGGCAGGGGCAACGTTCCGATGGCTGAGACCATCAGGGACCGCTCACTGACGCCGCACGTGACATGCTGATGGAAGTTGTGTGAGCCGCAGGTCGCGCGCGTTTGTCCACACAGGTCGCGAGGGAGGTCAGTGTCCAGCTCTGTTGCATAGCTTCGACCGTTGCGCGGACCTCTGTGCGCTGGGTAGTCATTGGGCGCGTCCATGGTGCTCTTCGCGGGGGCTGTGCTGTGCCTTTAAGGCGTTGTTGGTGAAGATGCTGTGGGGTGGTGGTTGTCAGGTAGTGGGTACAAGGTGCGGATCACGTTGGCTGCCGGGCCGGTGGGTGCGTTTCGGTGGCCGGTGCCGGCCC
Organism: Corynebacterium sp. ACRQK; assembly: GCF_022345965.1. Taxonomy (GTDB): domain Bacteria; phylum Actinomycetota; class Actinomycetes; order Mycobacteriales; family Mycobacteriaceae; genus Corynebacterium. The sequence continues at coordinate 119,714 of NZ_JAKRMU010000005.1, read as the reverse complement.
ACAGGTGAACATGTTGGGCATGGCCTGCTTTGGCTGCTGCTTGTCGGATAGGTCGGGTCAGGTGGTGGACGGCGGGATAGGCGTATGGTGCGTGGGCTTCGTGCGTGGTGATGAAGTCGTTGGTCAGGGCTCGGGCGGGTCGTCCGGTGAACGCGTGGGTGATGGTGGTGCCGTGGAAGTTGGGGTCTGCCAGTGCGGCCCGGTGGGTGGTGGAGGTTCCAGCTTCGTCGGTGCGCAGGAGCAGCGTTCCTACTGCTGCTGCGATAGCGCCGGCATCGAGTACCGCCTGCACTGCTTGGGCGCTGTCGATGCCGCCAGCGGCGATCAGCGGCAATGTGCTGACTTTGCGGACTCTTGCGATAAGGGTGGGGAGGTCCACCCGCTGTGGTATCCGTGTGGGGTCGAAGGTAGCGCTGTGTCCGCCTGCCGCGGGTCCTTGGATGATGAGCCCGTCCGCACCGTGTTCGGTCGCTGCGATGGCTTCCTCGGGAGTGGTGACGGTGATCAGGACTTTGCTGCCCAGCTTGTGCAGGGTGGTGATGATGTCGCCAGGTGGCAGCCCGAAGGTGAATGAGACCAGCGGGACGGGGTGCATAGTCAGGAGGGTGATCTTCTCATCCCAATGGTCATCATCCATCACGGGTTCGGGGTCGAGTTGCAGGCCATAGCGCTCTGCCACGGGGGACAATTCTTGGGCATAAGCGGCTAGCGCGGCGGGGTCAACGGTGGTCGTGGCGGGTACGAACAGGTTGACTCCGAATGGCATGTCTTCTGCCTGGAATTGCTGGATCTCGGCGTGAAGTGCGTCGGCGGTCTTGTATCCGCCTGCGAGAACGGGGAAACCGCCTGCTTTGGCAACGGCAAGGGCGAGCGCGACGGTGGTCGGGCCTCCTGCCATGGGGGCGGCGACAATGGGCCGGGGAGTGGGAATGAGCGTGTTCATGAGGGTTCCTTTCGTTGAGTCCGGGGGTCAGGCACTTCGAGGTTTGGGCCGGGTTGCTTTGAGGCAGGCGACGGCGACCACGGCGAGCAATGTCAGATGGATAAGGGCTGCGGCGGCCATGCCCTGAGGAAAGGCTGATGCGGAGGCAACGCCGTAGAACAGGGCTGCAATGGCGGCCACACCGAGGGCAGCTCCGAACTGCTGCAGGGTGGTGACCACGCCGCTGGCCATTCCTGCTCGGGCAGGGTCTACTTCGGACAGTGAGAGGCCGGTCAGTGTGGGGAGCACGAGCCCGTTGCCGAATCCGGTGAGACTCACAGCGACGACGAGCCACCACGGGAGGACTTCAGCGGGCACGCCAGTCCCGGTTACGGGGAGGATGATGGCCACGCCCAGCCCAGTGATCGCGCATCCACTGAGCAGTCCGCTCCGGAGGCGGTGCTGTATCCAGCGGGCTGCGGTGAGGGAGCTGAGCATGAACGTCAGGCCGGAGGGGACGAACACCAGCCCGGCGCTGACCGGATCCAGCTGGCTGTGTCGCTGCAGCACGACGGTCAGCACGAACATGAAACTGGCGAAGTAGGCCATGAAGGTGGCAGAAGCGACACTTCCCCAACGCATGGACCCGACAGTGAACAGCGAGGGGTCAAGAGTCGCCGTGAGCCCGCGCTGTGTCCTGTGACTCTGCCACCAGATTGCCGCTGCAAGCACCGCGCCACCGGCGAATGCTGCAGCCGCAGCGACCCCGACCATCTGGTGCTGGGCCAGGAGAGCCGCCCCCATCAAGCCCGCCATGCCCGTGAAGATCGCCGCCGCGCCACCCGCATCAATGGTTGCGCGCGGGTTGCTCGGAATCTGGGGGATGAACTGGAGCGTTGCGGCCATGGCGATGGCCATGATGGGGACGTTCACCAGGAAGATCAGACGCCACCCGAGACCCCACAGATCCGCTTGCACCAGCAAGCCTCCCAGCCCCTGCCCTGCGATCGATCCAACCCCAGAAGCGGCCCCGAACCATCCCATTGCCCAGCCTCGTCGAGAGGCGGGGATGACGGTGTTGATGAAGGCAAGCACCTGCGGTAGCAACACTGCTGCGCTCAATCCCTGCAATGCCCGGCAGGCGATCAGCGCTGTGGCGCTAGGCGCCACGCCGCACAGCGCCGACGCCACCGCGAACGCGGCCAGGCCACTGATGAACACCTGTCGCCGTCCATACAGGTCCCCGAGACGGCCGCCCGTGATCAACCCGGCTGCGTACATGAAGGCGTACCCGGCCACTACGAGCTCCAACTGCGTGTTGGTCGCCCCAAGACTGGACTGGATGGCGGGGGCGGCCACGTTGACCACGAAAAAGTCGAACTGGCCGATGAACGTGGCAGTGAGGACGGTCGCCAAAAGTCGCCCCTGAGACCTAATCATGGATGTCATATGTCCATAATAACCATGGATACGATAGATCCATGAAGATGTCTGCTGGAGTCGAGTGGGGAACCCACATCTGCCTGCTCCTCACCCAAGCCGATGATCGCCTGGTGGGACGGCGCTCCCTTGCGGATCACTTCGGGCTCCCTGAGGCCTACCTGGCCAAGCAACTGAAGAAACTGGTCGCCGCCGGGGTACTTGAGGCGGTGCCTGGACCCGCAGGCGGGTACCGGCTCGCCGCCGAACCAGGACGCATCACCCTTCTTGACATCGTCGAGGCCATCGAAGGCGCCGAACCCAGCTTTACGTGCACCGAGATCCGCCAACAAGGCACCGGCGCAGCATCGCCTGACGACTGCTTGCGCGACTGCATCGTCAAGACCTCAATGCTCAACGCAGACCAAGCCTGGCGCGACACTCTCCGGAACCAGACAGTCCACGACCTCGCCATCAAGCTCCCCAAAGCAGTGACGCAGCGCTACCGCAACACGACCCTCCGGTAGAGCCTTTGTTGCTCCCGGCTGGCACTGGAAGCGTGTCCCTGTGTTCCGTATGTGGCGTGCCGCGGGGTGGCGGGTTTAGACCTCAGTCGTCGCAGCTGCTTCCACGTGCTCGGATTGAGTCCACCGGCATCCACCAGATTGGACGTATTAGAACACCTGACATCGTTGGGTGCGAGAGCGGCGAACGGCTCGTTGAGCTGGATCGCCGCTTTTTCGTCTTCGGTGATGAGGATGCGTTGGTAGAAGGCTTGGTTGGCTAGCCGTTTCCCGTGGTCGTCGATGCGGGCATACATCTGAGCGCAGTCAGCTAGTAGCCGTAGGGCGGTGGCGAGGTGCTGGCGGGGGCCTTCGTGGTCGTGCCGTTCAGCGTCCAGCCGTTTGGTGACATCGGCCAGGGCGATGCGGATCCGGTCTTGATGCCGTTTCAGGGTGTCGAGGTCGATGGCGTCGGCGAAGTGGGCTTCGAGGAGCTTGTCCGCTTCGGCTTCGAGCCGCTGTTTGGTGGTGGTGAGGTCGTCGATGGCCTGCGACCGCTCGGCAAGCCGCTCATCGAACGCCGCTTCGACCTGCTGTGCGAGCTGCTGGTAGGTCTGCTCGGTGATGGCGATGTGTTGGTAGCAGTCGGTGACGAGTTGTTCGGCGATGCCGACGGGAACGGCCTTCCTCGTGCAGCGGGTGCGTTTGGTGGCTCGGCCGGTGCAGATGTAGTAGGCGTAGCGGATGCCTTGTTTGTTGCGGGCGTAGTCGAGCTGCAACCTGGCGTTGCAGGTACCGCAATACAGGGTGCCTTTGAGGTAGTGGTCGTGCTTGCGGCGTCGTTCCCCAGCGGTGGCGCGGGTGTCCAGGAGGGTCTGGACCTGCAGCCACGTCTCCGTATCGATGATCGGCTCGTGGGCGCCAGGATGGAGAGCGCCTTGGTAGCGGACCTGCCCGATGTAGTACGGGTTGCGCAAGAGTTTGAAGAACGTGGAACGCCCGACGGGTCCAGATGGTCGTTTCGGCGTGGGGACGGTGGTCAATCCTCGGGCGGTGGCTTCGGCCAGCAGGTCGGGGACGGTGTGCTCACCGGCCGCGTAGGTGTCGAAGACCCAGCGGATGAGGGGTGCCCGGTCGGGGTCGATCTCGACGGTCCGGTACTCCCGGCCCTGGTCATCGGTGCGCCGGATGTTGAGGTAGCCGATGGGTGCGCGGGATGGGGTGCCGCCTTTGGCGACCTTTTGGGTCATGCCTTTGGTGACTTCGGCGACGAGGTTGCGGGAGTAGAACTCCGCAATCGAGGACATGATCCCGTGCAGCAGCATCCCCGACGGGGTCTCGTCGATGTTCTCGGTGGCGGAGACGAGTTGGACGCCGGCGTCGATGAGGTGGCGGTGGATGTCGACGTCATCGAGCCGGTTCCGGGCCAGCCGGTCGACCTTGTGCACGATGCAATACGTGACCTGATGAGTCGCAATGTAGTCCAGCAACTGCTGCAACCCCGGACGCTTCGCCGACCGTGCCGACTCACCCGCGTCGACGAACTCCGCCACCACGTCGGCGCCGAGAGCATCGGCTTTGCGGCGGTTCGCTTCCCGCTGGGCGGGGATGGAGAATCCTTCGTCGCGGCCGCCGGTGGTGGCTTGTTCTTTGGTGGAGACCCGCTGATAGGTCACCGCCGTCACCCGCCCCTCACCCGTGATCGTTGAGGCCAGTGTGTCGAGGGTGGTCATGGGCATCTTCTCTCATCGTCGAGCTTGCATCGGGGTCGGGCTGCGGGGTCTGGGCGTGGAGACAATCGGCCAGGTGCAGCACCAGCGCGACCAGCCGGTCCATGTCCGGCTCGCCCCGGGGCACGGGTTCGGCAATCAACCGGCGCCCGTTCGGTGTGGTGCGTGCATACCTCATACCCCACAGGTGGACACCTCACCCCAGTACCCGCGAGGACGGTTGGGGTGGTGACGGTTCCGGAAAATGTCCGGGACCGTCCCGTCCTCCGGCGTCGGGCGCGAGGGTGCCGGGTGAGGTGGTTCACGGCTGGGGAAAATATCCCCAGCCGTCCATCCCCACCGAATGACGCACGATCCGAGCCGTGCCACGGTGCCTCGCGACACGGCGAGTCCAATGGAGGCTTACCAGCCAGGTGCGCACCGCGCTCCAGATGGAGCATCGTGACGGTGGCCTTCACAACTACCCAATGGCGAGGTTGGGAGTCCAGCAGTTCAGCCATGGACGCTCTGATACCCGTCAAGCACGCGCGGATCACCGTCACTCTCAGTGGAGTCCCGCATAGTGGTGTAGCGCGGTGGTCGCCGTGATCGTCCCGGACGGGGACGCGGCCACCGTGTGATCCTTCGAGAAAGCTCTCTACTTCTCACTCGAACGGAGTCATCACGATGACCGCTCCTCATATTGTCGACCCTGCTGGCCTGCTCAGTCACGCCCTGTCCGAAGCGTCACCGGATCTGATGCGTGATCTGCTGCAGAACACGATCAACATGCTGCTGTCCGCGGATGCAGACCTCGTCGCCGGCGCGGAGTACGGCCGGCCCAGCCAGACCCGCAGCGCCCAGCGCAACGGCTACCGCCACCGCGAGCTCGACACCCGCGTCGGCACGATCGACGTGGCTGTGCCCAAGCTCCGTTCGGGCAGCTACTTCCCTCACTGGCTGCTGGAGCGTCGCAAGCGGGCCGAGGCCGCTTTGATCACCGTGGTCGCCGATTGCTACCTCGCCGGCGTCTCCACCCGCCGCATGGACAAGTTGGTCAAGACCCTCGGCATCGACGGTCTCTCCCGTTCCCAGGTCTCCCGGATGGCTGGCGAGCTCGACGAGCAGGTCAAGACCTTCCGCCACCGGCCCCTGGGCGAGGCTGGGCCGTTCACGTTCGTTGCCGCCGACGCACTGACGATGAAAGTCCGCGAAGGCGGGCGCGTGATCAATGCGGTCGTGCTGATCGCCACCGGGGTGAACAACGACGGGCACCGCGAGTGTCTCGGAATGCAGGTCGCGACGAGCGAGACCGCAGCAGCATGGAACACGTTCTTCGCCGACCTCGTCGCCCGCGGCCTCGACGGAGTGCGCCTGGTCACCAGCGATGCCCACCGGGGCCTGGTCGAGGCGATCGCTGCGAACCTGCCCGGCGCTGCCTGGCAGCGATGCCGCACTCACTATGCCGCGAACCTGATGAGCACCTGCTCGAAAGCAGCCTGGCCCGCGGTGAAGGCAGGTCTGCACGCGGTCTTCGACCAGCCCGACGCGGCCTCCGTGAACACCCAGTTCGACCGGCTCCTGGAACAGACCAGCGAGCGTGTGCCCGAGGTTGCCGACCATCTCGCTGCTGCACGAGAGGACCTGCTGGCGTTCACCGCGTTCCCGAAGGAGATCTGGCGACAGATCTGGTCGAACAACCCCCCAAGAGCGCCTCAACCGCGAGATCCGCCGACGCACGGACGCCGTCTCGATCTTCCCCCACCGCGATGCGATCATCCGCCTCGTCGGTGCGGTCCTGGCTGAACAGACCGATGAATGGCTCGAAGGCCGCCGCTACTTCGGACTCGAGGTCCTCCGCCGCTCCCAGCTCCACCTGACCACCACCTCGACCGCCACCCAGGAGGTGACCACCCCCGGCCACACGACCCCAGCCCTGACCGCCTGAACCACAGAACCCGAAGAATCCGACCGCTACACCACTACCCAGGACTTGACCTCACTCTCCGGGGTGGGGAGGGGCTGTCCGCACCAGAAGCACTCCGCCACAGCCGCCTCACGGACCTCGGCGCGGTACTCGGTCGGGCTCAGCCCGGTCAGCTTGCGGAACTGCTGGGCCGCGTGGGCTTGATTCGACCAGCCGACGGCTTGGGCGATGTCGCGCACGGGTTGAGGGGTCTCGCGAAGGAGGCGGGACATCTCTCGGATGCGTTGGTGGGTGATCCATGTGAAGGGGCTGACGCCGTGCACCTTGATAAATTGTCGTCCGAGTCCCGAGTGTGACAGGTGTGCGATAGCCGCGAGTTCAGATAGCGTCCAGTGATGGGAGATGTCTGCACGGACGGCAGATTCCACCGCGATGACCGCGTCGCACGGGTGGCGTCGGAGGTGATCGGGGTTCTTCACCGCGACTCTTTGTAGGAATCATGCCGCCTTGGCTGAGCGAGTCCGGGAAGCGCCGTTGCGTCCGAGGAGAGCGGTGATCCGCCCTCCTCGGACCCGCCGGTCGAGCCGTACTTCACCACGAGGCTTTCAGCATGGGCGACAGCACCTGGAGCATCGAATGTTCGTCCTTCAAAAGCACCTGGGGGCTACTTGGCCATAACGGCAGGGGACTGCAGGGAGATGATGTTGCCATCTGGGTCCGTGAACCGAAGCGCCGTGGCCCACGGCATGTGCTCGATCTCGTGGGGCAGTTCCACATCCCGATCGCGCAGCGTGTCGCGGGCGGCAGCAACGTCAGGGCACTCGAACACCACCGTCGCACTACCGGGCTGGGCGTTGCCTTCGCCGGGGGTCAGGGCGAGTGAGGTTGCCGCACCTTCGGGGGCCACCTGAAGCCAGCGACCATGAGGCCCACCGTCCATGTCGGCCACAACCGTCAGCCCGAGCTTGTCGATGTAGAACTCCTTGGCGCGGTCCTGATCGGCAACCGGGACATGTGCGATCTGTACGTGAGTGATCATGAGGTTCCTCTCCAATCTTCCACAATACGTAGGCAGGTTCCTACGCATTACTCGTAGGCTAACCCCTACCGATACGATGGGGCAATGCCCACAGTCGATGACGTGTTCGCAGCGGTTGCGAACCCCCACCGCAGGCGGCTACTCGACCTCCTGCTCGACCAGCCGCAATCCGTCAGCTCACTCGCCGCGCGCTTCGACATGCAACGCCCCAGCGTCTCGGAACACCTCAAGATCTTGAAGGACGCTGGCCTGGTCGAGGAGGAGCGGCACGGCCGAGAACGGATCTACCACGTCGAGGCAGCACAACTGCAACCACTAGCCGACTGGCTGAGCCCATACGAAGTCTTCTGGAGAGACACCCTGAAGGACCTCCGCGAACACCTCGACAGGAATCCATGAGCAGCCAGACACACACCATCGAAGTCGACGAGTTCCTAGCGCACCCTGCAGCTCGGGTCTGGGAAGCTCTCATCAACCCCACCGAGCTCGCCCAATGGTTCATGGCCACCGACTTTCGTCCTGAGAGCGGCCACGAATTCACCCTGGATGTCGGCCGATGGGGCACGGTCCACTGCAAAGTTGCACATGTCGAGGCCGAACGGCTCCTTCGCTACACGTGGCGCAATGGGCCGCTTGACACGGTTGTCACCTGGCACCTCGTCCCTGAGGGCAAGGGAACCAGGGTCATCCTCGAGCATGAGGGCTTCGACTTGTCAGACCCGGTACAGCGTCAAGCCTTCAACGGTATGACCGGCGGCTGGCGCAGCATGGTCCTCACATCCCTTGCCCGTCACCTTGCCGGTCCCGACAGCCGATCGCTTTGAGGTCGCACCTTGGGGATGCTCGTCGGGGGCGAGCTATAGATGAGCCCGGGTTAGCGTCGACATTGAACTGGGACGCGCTTGACCCTGGGTGCTGGACACATCGCGGGCGACGAGTGCCGGGCTGCGCCACCAAGATAGATCCGGGTGCGCCACTGCGTGCTGCCAAGGACGGCGCGCCCAGCTCTCACGCCAACGAGTGGCCGCTTAGGCCAACTACTTGGCGCACCTAAGCCAGGCGCCCAACGTGGCCTCAGTGCTGCCACGCCTCTTGCAGATCGAGGTTTGCTGGCTCTTCACAATTCAGGGTGTAGGTGTGGTCTGAATCCGCCGGCTTCGAGGAGTGCGCGGGCGATGTAGTTGGTGAGGTTGCGGAAGCCGAGGGCCAGGCCACGCAGGTGCTCGAGGCGACCGTTCACGGCTTCGGTAGGTCCGTTGCTCGTGCGCGGCCGGTCGAAGTAGGCCAGGACGTCGCAGGCGCGTCTGGTCAGGGTGCGGCCGAGCTTGCGCAGTTCTACCAACGCCTCAGGCACACTGTCGGCGAGGGCGTCGATCACGGAGCTCATCTCGACGCGGCCGGCTGCTCGGTCGGGGTGACGGTAGGCGGAGATCATGCGCTGGTAGATCCCCCAGGTGCACTCGACTTGCACGTGCCGGTCCCCAGCGAAGAGCTTGTCAAGGCGCTCGTGCTGGCGGTCGGTGAGCAGGTCAGCCCCGGTGTGCAGGGTCCGCCGCGCGGTGTAGAGCGGGTCGCCCTTGCGTCCGCGGTGTCCGTGCAGTTCCTGCTGGACTCGGCGGCGGCACTCATCGAGAGCGTCCCCGGCCAACCGGATGACGTGGAAGGGATCCATAACCGTGACGGCGTCCGGCAGCTCCTCGGTGGTGGCGGTCTTGAAGCCCGCGAACCCATCCATGGCCACGACCTCGATCCCATCGCGCCAAGCCTGGTCCCGCTCGGCCAGCCAGTCCTTGAACGCCTTCTTCGACCGACCTTCGACCACGTCCAGCAGGCGTGAGGGCCCGGTGCCGTCCCGGACCGGGGTGAGGTCGATGATCACGGTGACGTACTTGTCACCGCGCCGGGTGTGCCGCCACACGTGCTCATCGACCCCGACGACCTTGACACCGTCCAGGCGGGTCGGGTCCTCGATGAGCAGACGCCGGCCCTCAGCCAGGACCGCGTCGTTGGCGGTGTTCCACGCCACGCCCAGTCCTTCGGCAACTCGGGCCATCGACAGGTGGCCGACGACGATCCCGACCAGACCCCACCGCAGGCCGGCGCGGGAGATCTTGGCCCGCGGCGGCGCCGCAGCGGTGGTGTCCTGACGCCACACGTGCGAGCACTCCTTGCAGCGGTAGCGGCGCACGGTGAGCACCAGCGTGGTAGGGCGCCACCCGAACGGCTCGTGCGCCAACTCCCTGCTCACCGTGTCACGGGGCACGCCCTGGCAGCCGCACCGCCTGCACCAGTCGTCCGGCTCCACGACCCGGCACGCCAGCACGGACCGGTCAGGCTCGAGCAGCTGGCCGGTGTCCTCCAGACCGAGGCCGTCGAGGCGGGTGAAGGTAGTCAGGTCAGGGCGCGTGAAGGTAGCGTCAGGCACGTCGAGGTCTTCCGGACGGGTTGTGTGAGAACTCCCATCATCGGAAGACCTCGACCCTCACCCCGACACCGACGCGCCGCCCCAGGTCGCACCACAGCTATACCCTCATCTGTGAAGAGCCCCTTTTCGACCGTCGTCGACAGCCGCATATGGCAGGGTGTCGAAAGTGAGGTCGCTGAATCGTCTCTAGTGCAGGAGGGCGAACGGCGCTCTCCCTGAGTAGTACAAGGAGAACTCCAACATGCGATACGTACTTGCTTTCCATGCTGAGGAACCAGGCATCAGCACCGAGGAGCAGCCGTCGGCAGAGGAGATGGCCGAGATGCAGCAGTTAATGACCGACTTCACCGACTCACTCGAGGCTGCCGGGGTCATGGTGGCCGCCGAGATGCTCACCCCATCGCCGACTGCCTCGACGGTGACGCGACGCAGTGGCAAGACAGTCATCGAGGATGGTCCCTTCGCGGCGACGAAAGAAGCACTGGCCGGTGTGTTCGTGATCGATGTTCCCGACCGCGAGGCGGCACTGGCTTGGGCTGAGCGGTTCCCTGGTGCGAGCTACGGAACAGTCGAGGTGCGTGCAGCGGGGGTTTCCTACGTCGATGGCAGCTGGCACCAGTAGTCGCAGCAATGACGTCTCCTGATGTGGAGCAGGCGGTGGTTCTGACCCACGATGACTGGGGCAGGATCATCGCCTTGCTTTCTGTACGAGACGGCGATATCGCTGGTGCAGAGGATGCAGTAGCCGGTGCGGTTGAGCGCGCCCTTCATACCTGGCCCAGCAAGGGCATCCCGCACAATCCCTCCGGGTGGATCTATCGCACTGCGCTGAACCTTCGACGCGATGTCTGGAAGTCCGCCGCGCATCGAACCAGCGTCGAGCTGAACTCGGAAGTACACGAAGCGCTACAACCCAGCGTCAACGCAGGGCTCGATGAGCTCCCCGACAGCCGCCTCCAACTTCTCGCAGCCTGCGCACACCCCGACATCGATCCCGCCACTCGCCCACTGCTCATGCTGTCTGCAGTCCTCGGGCTCCCTACCCGACGTATCGCGGAAGGAATGATCCTGCCCGCCGCGACAGTGGCAGCGCGGCTGACCCGAGCGAAGAAGAAGATCGCCACGAATGGTCTCCAGATGCACGTGCCCGACCGATCCGAACTGCATGCGTGCCTCTCGTCCATCCACGAAGCCATCTACGGGGTGTTCACCATCGAGTGGGCCAATGCGGCAACGGATCTGCGCGAAGACCTCGCTGGAGAAGCGGTCTATCTCTCTGAACTAGTTCCCGCCCTCTGCCCCGATGATGGAGAGTCTCACGGACTTGCCGCTCTCATCCACCTGTCAGTGGCACGGTTCAACGCACGACGGAGCCCCAGCGGCGCGCTGGTACCTCTCGACGATCAAGACCCAACCATGTGGAACGCAAGCCATCTGGCGAAGGGTGAATGGCATCTTCGTGAAGTCCACCGATGCGGAGAAATCGGCCGCTACGCCATCGAAGCGAGCATCCAAGCCCTCCACATGCAAGGTGTGCGCACTCGAAAACCAAACTGGCATGCCCTATTACGGCAACACGACCACCTTCTACGGATCGCCCCCTCGTTAGGAGCACGAGTTTCCAGAGCCGCAATTCTTCAGCATGCGGAAGGAGGAGCCGCGGCCCTGGCCGCCCTCAGCAGCCTCCCAAAAGCAGCGGAGAGCTACCAACCCGCATGGGTCTTGCGAAGCCATCTCTACCGCGCCATGGGGAGAAACCAAGACGCCATCTCGACACTAGAGCGAGCCATGACTCTGACCACAATCACCAGTGAACACGAGCACTTAGCGAAGCTGCTCACTCGATGGAAACAACGCGCGTAGCGCTCAGCGTGCCGTACACAGCGTCTTGGTGTGCCTGTCATCTCACGACTCTCGTCGCCAGATAGAAGGCAGACCCCTACAGATGGGGCCGGGACTGATGCACGATCAGGTGTCAGCTTGGTTTAGGCCGCCAGGGTGACGGTCGGGTTCATGATGGTCTCGTATTCGATGGGGGTCAATCGGCCCAGGCGGGCCTGACGCCGGCGGCGGTGGTAGGTCCGTTCGATCCAGGTAATGAGGCTCATCATGATCCAGGGTGTAGTTGGGGTCTGAACCCGCCGGTCTCGAGCAGCGATCTGGCGATGTAGTTGGTGAGGTTGCGGAAGCCGAGTGCGGAGCCGCGGAGGTGTTCGAGCCGTCCGTTGATCGCCTCTGTGGGTCCGTTGCTGGTGCCGGGTCGGTCGAAGTAGGCCAGTACGTCGTCGGCTCGCTTCTTCAGTGTTCGCCCCAGCGTGATGACCTCGGTGAGCGCCTTCGGGACGCCGTGGCTGACCGAGTCGATCAGTTTGACCATTAGCTCGCGGCCACGACGCCGGTCCTGCTCGCGGTAGGCGGCGATCATCCGCTGGTAGACGCCCCAGGTTGCCTCGACTTCGACATGCGCATCGACGCTGAATAGGTCGTGCAGGCGGTCGTTCTGCTTGTCGGTGAGCAGGTCAGCTCCCGTGTGCAGGGTTCGCCGCGCCCGGTATAGCGGGTCGTCCTTGCGGCCGCGGTGGCCCTGGGTGTGCTGCTGGACCCGGCGGCGGCAACGGTCCAGTGCATCGCCGGCCAGCCGGACGACGTGGAAGGGATCCATCACCGCGACCGCGTCGGGCAGCGCCTCGGTGGTGGCGGTCTTGAAGCCGGTGAACCCGTCCATCGCGACCACCTCGATCGCGTCGCGCCACGCCTGCGGTCGCTCGGCGAGCCAAGTCTTGAACGCCTGCTTGGAGCGGCCCTCGACCATGTCCAGCAGCCGTGCTGGTCCGGTGCCCTCACGGATGCCGGTCAGGTCGATGACCACGGTGACGTACTTGTCGCCGCGGCGGGTGTGCCTCCAGACGTGCTCATCGACGCCGACGACCTTCACCCCGTCGGACCTGTGCTCGTCGTCGATCAGGACGGCGAGGTTGGCGGTGTTCCACGCGACCCCGAGCCCCTCGGCGACGCGGGCGACGGTGAGGTGCTGGACCACGATGCCCTCTGGTGCCCAGCGCAGCCCGCGGCGCGACAGCTTCGCCCGTGGTTCGGCCGCCAGGCTGGTGTCCTGTCGCCATACATGGCAGCAGTCGGTGCAGCGGTAGCGACGCACGACGACCTCCAGGGTCGTGGGTCGCCACCCGAGCGGTTCGTGCGCAAGCCGCCGGACCACCGTGTCCCGCGGAACCCCTTCGCAGCCGCAGCGACGGCACCACTGGTCGAGTTCGACGACGCGGCAAGCGATCACCGCGCGGTCGGGCTCGAGCCGTTGCCCAACGGCTTCGAGACCGAGCTCATCCAGTCGGCAGAACGTGGTCAGGTCAGGGCGAGTGAAGGTAGCGTCGTGCACGTCGAGGTCTTCCGGATGGGCAGTGTGAAAACTTCCATACTCGGGAGACCTCGACTTCTATCCCGACACCGCCGCGCCGTCAGCTTCTACACCCTCATCTGCGAAGAGCCGGTTTGCTTAGATCGCCGGGCCGGTACTCTGACTGTGCGACGTACTGAACGTCGCACCCAAAAGGAGGTGGTCGGCATGCCGACGCTTTCTCTGCTGGACGACGCCTGCGGCAGGTGGGAGTCGTAAAACGCTCGTGGAGGGGCCGTAGGTCCGTGGATAACCTCACGGCTGGAACCCTGAGAAGCGAGAAGCGCATCGCGGCGTAGCCACGTGGCGCATTCCATCCTGGCAACGGGGTGGCGTTCCCGAGACTTCGGCGGACGGCAAAACCTCCAGAGTGCGAAAAGATCCAGGAGGTTGGCGGCGACGCCGCCGAGGGGGTGGCCGCAACGGCCACCCCCTCTCTCACATCCAGGACGCGAGCACCTTTCCGCGAGAGGGGTGGTTCGGCGTGACGGTGTCGATGCGGGTGATGTCGGCTGGTGATGGTTACAAATATCTGCTGCGCACTGTGGCGGCTGGTGATGGTGACCGGTCGCTGTCGACTCCGTTGACCCGTTACTACGCCGAGGCTGGCACCCCGCCGGGGCGTTGGCTCGGTTCCGGCGTCACCGGCCTGGGGCATGGTGAACTTGCCCCGGGTGCGCAGGTGTCGGAGGCGCAGCTTCAGTTGCTGGTGGGGATGGGGCGGGATCCGATTACTGGTGTGCCGTTGGGGCGGGCGTATCCGGTGTACAGCTCGAGGGCGGAGCGGGTCGCGGACCGTGTCGCGCAGCTGGACCCTGCCCTGGGGGCGGTGGAGCGGGGGCGGGTCGTTGCGCAGATTGAGGCGGAGGAGGCTGCGCGGGGGTCGCGGCGTGCGGTGGCGGGGTTTGATTTCACGTTCAGTGTGCCGAAGTCGGCGTCGGTGTTGTGGGCGGTTGCGGACGCGGGGACGCAGGCGTTGATTGCGCAAGCCCATCATGAGGCGGTTGCGGCGGTGGTTGCGTTCATGGAGCGCGAAGTAGCAGCCACCCGCACGGGCGCAACCGCGGGCGATGGCGCGGTTGCACAGGTCGACGTCACCGGGCTCATAGCGACGGCGTTCGATCACTTCGACTCCCGCGCCGGGGACCCGCACTTGCACACGCATGTGGTGATCAGCAACAAGGCCCAAACGGTGTTGGATGGGAAGTGGCGGAGTCTGGATGGGCGGCCGATGCATGCCGCGGTCGTGGCGTTGTCGGAGCTGCACGAGGCCGTGTTCGCCGATCACATGACCCGCACGTTCGGCGTGAGCTGGGAGGTGCGGGAGATGGGCCGTGACCGGAACCCGTCATGGGCGATCACCGACGTCCCCGAGGAACTGGTGGCGGAGTTCTCGACCCGCTCCCGGCACATCAACGAGGCGACCGACGCGCTGATTGCTGACTACGTGACCCAGCACGGCAAACGCCCGTCGCCGGCGACCATCATGAAACTGCGCGCCCAGGCCACGCTCGCGACCCGCCCAGAGAAGCAGGTCCGATCCTTGGCGGAGCTAACAGCCGAGTGGCGCACCCGCGCCAGCCAGCAGCTCGGCACGGATGCCACCGCGTGGGCGCGGAGCGTCACGGCGGGGGAGCGGCAGTTGCTGTTGCGGGCTGATGATGTGCCGTTGGATCTGATCGGGCAGGTGGGGCGGTCGGTGGTTGAGGTGGTTGGTGAGAAGCGTTCGACGTGGCGGCGCTGGAACCTGATGGCCGAAGCCGCGCGCCAGACGATGGGGTGGCGGTTCGCCACCGTCGAGGACCGCGAAGTCATCACCGCCATGGTTGCTGACGCCGCCGAACAGGCGTCCCTGCGCCTGACCCCACCCGAGCTCGTGACCAGTCCGGTGGAGTTCCGCCGTCCCGATGGCACCTCGGTGTTTCGGCCCAAGCACTCGACCGAGTTCTCCTCCGACACCCTCCTCGCGGCAGAGGACCGCCTCCTGCAACGGGCCCGCACCACCACCGGCCCGAGCATCGACCTCGCCACCGTCGAGACCATCACGAGCAAGCCCGATGCCGAGGGGCGGGTGCTCGGTCCCGACCAGGCGTCAGCTTTGGCGTCGGTCGCGGTGTCGGGCCGGGTGGTGGATGTGTTGGTGGGGCCGGCGGGGGCCGGGAAGACGACCGCGATGAACGCCTTGCGCCGGGCGTGGGAGGCCTCGCATGGTGCTGGGTCGGTGGTGGGGCTGGCGCCGTCGGCGGTGGCGGCGCAGGTGCTGGCCGATGATCTGGGGATCGCCACGGAGAACACGGCGAAGTGGTGGACCACCCACCAACACACCGGCGCCACCTTCCAGGCCGGGCAGCTGGTCATCATCGACGAAGCCTCCCTCGCCGGCACCCTGTCCTTGGACCGGATCACGCAGGCAGCGGAGGAGGCGGGGGCGAAGGTGCTGTTGGTCGGTGACTACGCCCAGCTCCAATCCGTCGACGCTGGCGGTGCGTTCAGCCTGTTGATCCACGACCGCGACGATGCTCCCGAGCTGGTCGATGTCCACCGCTTCACCCACGCTTGGGAGAAGACCGCGTCCCTGGAGTTGCGGCACATCAACACCTACCTGGCACACGATCGCATCCACGACGGTGACGCCGAGGCCATGGCCGATGCCGCCTACACCGCCTGGCGCCGAGACCGGCAGCAGGGTTTGGTGTCGGTGCTGATCGCCGAAGTCCGCGAGAACGTCACCGCCCTCAACGTCCGCGCCCGCACTGACCTGATCCTTGACGGCACGCTGAAGCCCGGCCCCGAAATCACCCTGTCCGACGGGTCCATGGCGGGCGTGGGGGACACGATCATCACCCGCCACAACGACCGGCGGCTACGGAACCGGCACGGCTGGATCCGCAACGGCCAAACCTGGACCATCGCCGCCGTGCGCGGCGATGGTTCGGTCACGATCCGCCCACCCGGGGCCCGGTTCGGCAACAGCATCGTCGTGCCCGCCGACTACGTGGCCGAGCACGTCGATCTCGGCTACGCAGTCACCGCCCACCGCGCCCAAGGCCTCACCACCGACACCGCCCACGTCCTTGTTGAACCCACCGCCACCAGGGAGAACCTGTATGTCGCGATGACGCGCGGACGCGAATCGAACCAGGCCTACGTCATCCTCGACCGTCTCGACGATCACGCCACGGCGCATCCGGGTGACAATCCCGACGCGACCGCCCGCACGGTCCTTTACGGTGTGCTGCAACACAGCGGTGCTGAGCTGTCGGCACACGAGACCATCACCGCCGAGCAGGACCAGTGGGGCTCGATCGCCCAACTCGCCGCCGAATACGAAACCATCGCCGCCGCAGCCCAACACGACCGCTGGACCACCCTCGTCACCACCAGCGGCCTCACTACCGATCAAGCGCAAGCCGTCATCGAATTCGACACCTACGGCGCCCTGACTGCGGAACTGCGCCGGGCGGAAGCCAACCACCACAACGTCGAGGCCCTCCTACCACGCCTCATCGCAGCGCGCGGGTTCGCCAACGCCGACGACATCGCCTCCGTCATCCACCACCGCCTCGCCCACGCCACCACCCGACCCGCCGGATCCGGCCGCACCCGCCAGGCCCCGCGTCTCATCGCCGGCCTGATTCCCGAAGCCACCGGCCCCATGACCCCCGACATGCACCAAGCTCTGACCGAGCGCCGCCACCTCAGCGAAACCCGAGCAGAAGCAGTTCTCGGCACCGCCCTCCACACCCACGTCGCCGCCAAGGCGTTCCAAGACGGAGAGCGCGTCACCATCGCAGCGGCGCTGTCCGGGAGATTCTGGTCGATGCGAACAGCGACGAACCTTGCGGAGTGGAGACGATGGTGTCGCGACCAGGGAACGAAGCTGCGGGACAGGTCAGTTGACGTCCACTCGCTATTCCGCGACATGATCCCCTGTCGACGTCAAGGAGCGACCCCCGTACCCATTCCTCGCGGTGGAGTGGCCATGGGAGCTCTACGTTGGCGCTGGAACGTCCTCCCGCGTTGTCTTCAACGCCAACGACGTTCCGCTGACTGATGCCGATTGAGGATCGACGATTACGGAGTCGACGGCCCACTCCGTTTCTCAGTCGTCACACCTACGTGGGAGCTTCCATACGAGGGGCGGTTCGGTTCGACCGGTGTTCACTACCGTGCACTGGCTGACGATGCCACGGTGGAGGGAGGTCGCGGATCGACAGCGCCTCTGTCGACCTGGTTGAATAATCACAAGCCTACGCTCCTTCTCTCCGGCGACCGACTGATCACCGGCGATGACCGGCTGCTCGCGCCGCGAACCGAGCTTCTGCCGTACCCCCGTGACAATCTGCGTTCTCTCGACTGGACCGCCGGAGGTGTGAACACTGCGGTCGAATCGCAGGGCCCCGATCGCAGAGCCGACTCGATACAGGCTTTCATGGCGCGCTACCTCGGTGAGAACCAGACCTTTGACGCCCTTATCGACGATGACAGGTCGGGTGAGACGGCCGACCTCGTCGGCATCCGAGTCGATGGAGGAGATCTGCACGTCACGCTCGTGCACTGCAAGTACTCCTCAAAACCAGACGCAGGATCCCGCCTAAAGGACCTCTACGAAGTCTGCGGCCAAGCGATGCGCGGCGCGCGATGGCGAGACAACGCAGCGTTGCCACTCCTCGAACACCTCGATCGCCGGGCCGTCGGATACACGCGCCGCTTTGGAGGAACGGCGTTCGAAATTGGGGACCGTGAGATGCTCTGCCGGATCAGGGAGCAGACGTCGCTGCTGTTCCCGCGGTTCACGACAATCATTGCCCAGCCAGGCCTGAGCATTGGGTCAGCGAGTGATGAGCAACTCCGGCTCATCGCTGGTGCCGCTTCATATGTGCAGACCGTGACCAAAGGTGGGTTTGATGTCTACGGATTGGACTGAGCGGCAATAGCCGTACGGATTTCGACGAAACAAACATCGACGCCCGCGTCGTCTGTGCGGGCTATTGAACGAGTGCGTTGGACAGGTCTCGGAAGTAGTTGTGGCGCGCCCAAAAGGAACGATCGCCAATGACGTAGAGGCGGCGTTTGGCGCGGCTGGCGGCAACATTGACAAGGTTCGGGGTGCGTGCCCAGTTGGCGGGTGCTCCCGGTTTGCTGGGGTCACCGCCGAGGACGAGGATCACGACGTCGGCCTCGCGTCCTTGCGCTGTGTGAATAGTTCCGGCTTGGAGGCCCTGATATTTCGGGATGAGGCTGCGGAGGCGATCTGCGACGGCTCGGAACGGGGAGATGGCGATGACCTCCGACGGCGGGATGCCGTGGTCGTTCAAGTAGGCGAGGGCCTTCTCGAACCGCTCGATCTGGCTTGCTTGGAGATGGCTGCCTGCGTTGTTGGCCGGCTCGTCGGCCCAGTAGCTGGGGGCGATGAGCGGTCCGGTTGGGCTGTCGAAGCGCTCGTCGGGGTCGTCGAGACCACGGTGGACGCCGTTGACCATGAGGTTGTTGTAGGCGATCTGGTTGCACAGAGTGAACATCGGGTTGTCGCAGCGTCGGTGCACCAGGAGTGGCGCGCTGACCCAGACTTTGTCCTCGCCTTGATCGAGCTGGGTCCCGAACGGCGTGACGCGGTCGGCCAGGGTCTGGACGGAGGCACGTGGCGGGATCCAGGTCGTGCTGAGGCCGTAGTTGCTGGCGATGTTGCGTTGTGCCTTCTCGGGGAGTGTGACGACGGGCTCGAGCTGGAGCGGGTCGCCCACTGCGACGATGCGTTGCGCGCGCCAGATCGCGCCGGCGGCGTACTGGGGTGAGGCTTGTCCAGCTTCGTCGATGAGGAGCCAGCCGATCGCCTCGGAGCCGATGCCGCTGAACATCCGGCTGGCCGAAGCGAAGGTTGTGGAAATCAACGGGACGACGAGGAAGAACAGTTGCCAGGCAGCCCGGAGCTTCTCGGGCTCGAGGTCGCGGGGGTAGTTCCCAGCGACGACCTCACCGGCGGCGCGCAGCCCGTTCAGCATGTCTCGTGCCGTGTTGGCGAGGAAGTCTTGGTGTAGTTGGAGTGCCGCGGCGAACAGATCCGACCGGGCGGTGTCAAGCTCCTTGTCAAGCCATGGGGCGTGTAGCTCTCGCTGGTCGCCCTGCCATGCCGGGCCGGGATAAGCCGCACCGAACCGTTCTTTGTCCTGCGCACACTGATCCTGAAGTCTGGCCCGTTGAGCTCGGAGGCCGTTTAGGTCGTGTTGAGCTGATGACAGCCGTGCTTGGGCATGCCGCACGGCGTCGTGAAGCCGTTGCCCACGGTCGCATACGTCTCGGTATTGTTGCTCGGCGTTGTCCAGTGCTCGCGCGAGGTCGGCGAGGCGGGTGCGCCATGCTCGGACGGCTCGCCCGAAGGAGAAGAGTGTCTCCAGTACGCCGGGCTTAGTAGCGAGGTGCCGACCGTGGCTGGCGGCAGCTTGCGTGCGGCCTGCGTCTGCCCGCTGCTGAACGGGCTGATGCTGGGACAGATCGTGTTGGGCCCGATTCAGATCTCGGAGTTCCTGTTCGATCGCCGCTTCCAGACCGCGTTCACGTTCAGCGAGTTCTGGGACTTGCCGGAGCCGGTCTTGGGCCTGCGCCCGTTGTCGGATGAGTGCGTCGACGCGCTGCTCGGCAGTGCAGAAGGCTTCGCGTGCTTGTGCCCAGGGCGTGTAGGGAACCTTGCCGTCGCGCCACTGGACCAGCCTTGTCTGCATCCTTGGAACGCCGTTCTCGACAGGTTTCTTGGTCTTGGGGTCCTTTTCATCGAACCAGAATGCTGAGTGGAAGGACGAACGGTTCCTCTTTCTGCCGAGTCGAGCGGCGACGAGACCCCAGGCTGTTGGCGGTGCCGCGTCGCTGGTGGAGTCGCTGCCAGTCACGTCTTGGAGGATCTCGGTCGCGATATCACCGAAGTAGTCGATGTGGCCGCGCCACGGCGCTTCGATTGCGTTCTCGTCGGGGATCTCGGTGGTGACGTTCTCGACGGCCGCGTTGTTCGCAGACGCGACGACCATCTCGAACCCTGTCAGCTCGGGTTTGAGTTGGCGAACGATCCGGCCGTGGCCTTCGTCGTCGGACCATCGATGGGTGACTTGGGTGAAGGCATGCGATGGCTGAGTCAGCGCTGCGAGTCGTCGGGCTCGCTCGACGACGTTTCCGGCGAGGATATCGCGCAGCATCGTCGTCTTGCCCGTGCCCGGCGGACCGTTGACGCCCATTAGACCACCGCTGTGCCCGAGGTCGTTCAGCGCTCGATTGACGGCGAACTGCTGGCTCAGGGCCAGCGAGTGGTCCGGGTTAGCCGGCCATCGACCCTTGGGGAGGCGCTCGATCCCGGTTCCTGCGTCGACCGCGCGCGGGTGTGTGACGACATCTACCCGATCGGACACAGGCAGCGTTTGGTCGCCGGTGAGATACGTGGCGAGGCCGGCGCCGAGATCTCCGCGTGCGACATGGTCGCGTACGACCGCGAGGTCGTCGAGGTAGAAGCTGTTCAAGAAGTCAGTGTCCGTGCCGTCCTCGGCTCGTCGTGCCGACACCGCCACGCTCTCGATGACCACGCGATCGTCCGCAAGGTCATCGAAGCCGTCGACTCCGGCAGCGACATGGGACAGCTTCAGCAACTTGTTCAGCGAGTCCGAGTCGTAAGGCGGGGTCTGCTCTCCGCCATCGGCATCACGGCGGGCGCCTTCAAAAGCGTCAATCGAGTCGACGAACTCTTCCTTGGCCTCCTCGAACCCGTCCATCCAGCGCGGATTGCTCGGTCCTGGATCTCGCGTACGACCGGCAGCCCAGAGCGCCGAGGACAGCACCGCCGAATCGGTGACGAGACGACCGTCGTGATCGATCAGGAGACCGGCACAGGCGCTCTCACCCTCAGGCCGCTTGTCGTAGGCATCGGGATCCTCGCCGAACACACGGCCCAACGCCTCGTAGGTCGCTTCAAGCTTGTAGACGCCCAGATATACAGTGTGACGCCAGACCCTTCGGGTCCCGTTGAACGGCTCGGGCGGAGCCAACGTCTCCCAGGGGAGAGGGCCTCCCGATTGCCACGCGATCACCTGACGATCCGACGGGCGGGTGGCTCGACGCGTCAACGCTGGTACCCGCTGCGGGCTGAATAACTCCAACATCCGCCAGAACGTCAGTATCCGCAGACGCTCATCGCTGCCCCGATCCACTCCCATGCCTCTCATCTTACCCGATCGGGTTGTCACAGCCGCCCCGGCGCCCAGTCTCGGCGATCGACGTGGTTCGCTATCTTTCACGTCCGTGCGCATCACGCAGCACTTTGCCGGCAGATCGGAGATGGTTGCGGACTGTGCTGGGTGAGAATCCCAGGTGCTTGCCCACGCGTTCGAGTGACTCACCACCGGCATAGCGACGAGCCATCTCCTGCACCTCATCCGGCGACGGTGTAGCACGCCGCATCCGTACACCCCGGTCCCGCAGCAGTAAGGCCAGTCGCTCCCGACCGATCCCGAGCTCGTTGGCAAGCTCTAGCAACGTGGCGCCAGCCTCCTACTGTCTCTGTGCCACGTCGAGCAGGTCCTTGCCGGCGCGAGGGAGCCTACGCGGGAGTGGCTCCTCGTGGTCGGCCTTGAGCACGCGGATGCGGAGCGACCGGCGCGTTCGCACCAGCTGAATCACTGGCGGGGCAAGTTTCGACAAGCCTTCCGCCAGCTCCACTGAATACAAAATCCCAGTTCAGAGATGAGCTGGGGATTTGTTGTATTTGCTGGGTAATCCACCGTGCTAATCTAATTTCATTGGAATTGCCCAGTTCCGCCATGGACAGCGGCCCCAAGCCGATTCACCCGCGCCGGACAATGCTGGTGTGGGTGCGCTGGGACGTGAGGGCGTCAGTAATAAAGAGAGCGAGCACATGAACGGTCTAGGTGCTACCAAACGCTTCGGCTACACCTTCCTGGTGCTGTCCACAATCGGGCTGATTTTTTCCGCTTTGATCATGCACGACAAGCTGCAGATGGCGCTGGATCCTAACTTCGAACCTGCCTGCGCTTTCAACGAAGTGATTTCGTGTACGGATGTGATGGCATCGGATCAGGCGTCTGCGTTCGGGTTTTCTAATCCGTTCATCGGGCTGATTGGCTTCCCGGTGATGATGACCCTCGCCGTGATGCTAATCGTCGGCGCCAAGCTGCCACGTTGGATGTGGTACTGCACCTTGGTCGGGCTGGCTTTGGGTGTGGTGTTTGTGCACTGGCTGGCCTACGCCGCGATCTACCAGATTGGCGCGCTGTGCCCCTACTGCATGGCCGTGTGGGCGGCGATCCTACCGATGTTTGTCATGACGTTGGTGCACATTCAGCGCGAGAAACGGCGCGAGGCGGGAGAGGGCGTGCCGCACTCCGCGCTAGGCATGCCGTTGGTGGTTGTTATCGCCTGGTTCCTGGCGTTTACCGCGCTGATCCTGGATCAGTTCGTTTTCTAGCTGTGCTACGACCCAGCGGTGTGGGCGCTTAGCTGCGCCACCAATCATCGTGCGGCGCGACTGGCAGATGCCGCTTGTGGCGCGAGCGGAACCATAGCTTTTCGATGTGCTCGGCGACTTGCGGGTCGATGTCGGCCGCGCCGTTGGTGCTTTCCAGGTAATCGTCGAGTTGTGTGTACGTCACGCCCAGCGCTTCCTCGTCGGGGAGTGCGGGGCGGTCTTCCTCCAGATCTGCGGTGGGAACCTTTTGCCACGTGCTGTCGGGGGCGCCGAGGTGCTGCAACAGCGCCGCGCCCTGTCGCTTGGTGAGCCCTGCTAGTGGAACCAGATCCGCTGCACCGTCGCCGTGCTTGGTGTAGAAGCCGGTGATTGCCTCTGCCGCGTGATCCGTGCCGACCACTAGCGCGCCGAGCTCGCCCGCCAGCGCATACTGCGCGATCATGCGTTCGCGCGCTTTGACGTTGCCCTTGTTGAAGTCGCTGACCTGCGCGATGCCGAGGGCCTCGCTCGCCGCGCGCGCCGATTCGTCGGTTGCGTCCTTGATATTTACTGTGACGCCCATACTCGGCGCGATAAACTTCAGCGCCACCTGTGCGTCGTCCTCGTCCGCCTGGGTTCCGTAGGGCAGCCGCACGGCGCAGAAGCGGTAGGGCTGCGGAGTATCTGCTTGCTGAGCCTGTGTGTCCTCCTGGCTGAGGCGTTCGACCGCCAGCTGGCACAGCCTTCCCGCCAGGGTGGAGTCCTGGCCGCCGGAGATTCCCAGTACCAAAGCGCGCACTCCCGTGGTCTGCATGTAGTCGGCGATGAACTGCACGCGGCGCTCTACCTCTTCGGCGGGGTTGATGGTGGGGCGCACGCCCAGTTCTGCGACGATCTGTGCGTGCAGCGGGCGCGCGCCCGGGCGCTTGGCGCCGCTAGTGCTGCCGGGGTTGTTGGGGATGTGGTTCGGCTGGTTTGCGGAAGGGCTCATGGGTTAGATGCTAGTCCGCAGGGGAGCGTGGGGTGCTCGGGTAGTCCATTTGCACTTATTTGGTTTTGGAGTCTGCGATGGGTAAACTCATCGTTTGTGTTTGTGCCGGGCGGCATCGACGGGTTTTAGCCTGTTAGCCTGTACTGCCTGGCGATGTAAGAAAGTCGATGAGGAAAGGAGCGCCCGATGAAGGTCCGCAAGTCCCTTCGGTCGCTGAAGAACAAGCCGGGCGCTCAGGTCGTTCGTCGCCGCGGCAAGGTCTACGTGATCAACAAGAAGGAACCCCGCTTCAAGGCTCGCCAGGGCTAAGAACCGTAGGGTTTCGCTTCCCCCGTCTTCCGCTGAGAGTGCCAATGGCACCGCGGAGGCGGGGGATTTTTTGTCTCAAATTCCGGCTTTGAAATTACATGCATGTTTTTTATGTGGCTAGATGTAGTGGTGGGAAAACTCCCCACCTGCGAATACTCAAGATGTAACTACTAGATATTGTGTTTCAGTTTTATGGGAGCCCCAAAATGTTGTGTTTTAGCGGTTGTCTTACACGCATGTGATGTGTAGTCTTAAGCAAGTCGATGAGGGGCGATGAAGGCACAGTACGCCTGGCTATCGCCCGCCGAGGTCGTTGCTACGGCCAGCTTAAAGACTGACAAAGACCAACACTGATAGCGCTCACGAACCAGGAGAATGACAGCCACCATGATCACCGTCTACACCAAGCCCGCATGTGTTCAGTGCAACGCCACCAAGAAGGCCCTCGATAAGGCTGGTCTGGAGTACGAACTCGTGGACATCAGCCTCGACGATGAGGCTCGTGACTACGTCATGGCACTGGGCCACCTGCAGGCTCCCGTGGTTGTCGCTGGGGAGGATCACTGGTCTGGCTTCCGCCCGGATCGCATCCGCTCCCTGACCGCCAAGGCTGCTTAACCCTCGCGCGTCGCTTCGCCTTCACCGTCTACCAGGTGGGGGCTATTTTTGCGCGCGCCACTGTCTGAATGAGGCTCAATGCTAATCACGTATTTTTCCTCCACGACGGAGAACACGCACCGCTTCGTGCGCAAGCTCGGGTTGCCTTCCTCCCGCATCCCTTTGAAGCGTAATGACGCTCCACTGCTCGTCGACCAACCGCATGTCTTGGTCGTGCCGACATACGGCGGGGGAGCAGGGATGACGGGGGACTATTCCCGACCAGTTCCAAAGCAGGTAATCAAGTTTCTCAACGTAGAGCAGAACCGCAAGTGGCTACGCGGGGTGATCGGCGCGGGGAACATTAACTTCGGGTCGGACTTCGCCAAGGCCGGCGAGGTGATCTCCGCCAAGTGCCAGGTGCCGTACTTGTACCGCTTCGAGCTGATGGGAACGGAGCAGGATGTCCACCGAGTGCGCGAGGGATTGGCGGAGTTTGAGGCCTCCCTGCGCCACGAGGGCCGGTGGGATCTGGCGAGCTGATAACGCCTTGGCGAGCTGACATGGCAAGTGTGACGCAGAGAATAGAACACCTGCTTCGCACCCGCCCCGCACATGTCCGGGGCACTGATTAGAATCGAAACGAACGCACGAGCGCGAGACATTTTTCTTAGCGCGAGTTTTTGAGGAGACGCATACACATGACTGGCACTGAGCTTGGCAAGACCGTCCAGGAGCCCGTTGACCAGCGGGAGCAGCTGGATTATCACGCTCTGAACGCGATGTTGAACCTGTACAACGATGCAGGGGAGATCCAATTCGACAAGGATCGCGAGGCTGCAAACCAGTACTTCCTGCAGCACGTTAACCAGAACACCGTGTACTTCCACGATCTGGAGGAAAAGGTTAAGTACCTGGTGGACAACGAGTACTACGATCCCGAGGTACTGGATCAGTACGAGTTCAGCTTCGTGAAATCCCTGTTTAAGCAGGCCTACGCGAAGAAGTTCCGTTTCCAGTCTTTCCTGGGTGCGTACAAGTACTACACCTCCTACACTCTGAAGACCTTCGATGGCCGCCGTTACCTGGAGCGTTTCGAGGATCGCGTGTGCATGGTTGCATTGGGGCTGGCAGCGGGCGATACCGAGTTGGCGTCCAACCTCGTCGACGAGATCATGGATGGCCGCTTCCAGCCTGCAACGCCGACCTTCCTCAACATCGGCAAGAAGCAGCGCGGCGAGCCGGTTTCGTGCTTCCTGCTGCGCATCGAGGACAACATGGAGTCCATCGGCCGTTCCATCAATTCCGCGCTGCAGCTGTCCAAGCGCGGCGGCGGTGTGGCTCTGCTGCTGTCGAACGTGCGTGAAGCCGGCGCGCCGATTAAGCACATCGAGAACCAGTCCTCCGGTGTGATCCCCGTGATGAAGCTGCTGGAAGATGCCTTCAGCTACGCCAACCAGCTGGGCGCCCGCCAGGGTGCCGGTGCGGTCTACCTGAGCGCGCACCACCCGGACATCCTGCGCTTCCTGGATACCAAGCGTGAGAACGCGGACGAGAAGATCCGCATTAAGACCCTCTCGTTGGGCGTGGTGATCCCGGACATCACCTTTGAGCTGGCCAAGCGCAACGACGACATGTACTTGTTCAGCCCGTACGACGTCGAGCGTGTGTACGGCAAGCCGTTCGCCGACGTCTCCATCACCGAGCACTACGAGGAGATGGTGGAGGATCCGCGTATCCGCAAGTCCAAGATCAACGCGCGTGCGTTCTTCCAGACCCTGGCGGAGATCCAGTTCGAGTCCGGATACCCGTACATCATGTTCGAGGACACGGTTAATAAGGCCAACCCGATCGAGGGCCGTATTACCCACTCGAACCTGTGCTCCGAGATTCTGCAGGTCTCCACCCCGTCGGAATTCAACGCCGACCTGTCGTACAAGAAGATCGGCGACGACATTTCCTGCAACCTGGGTTCCATGAACATTGCGAAGGCGATGGATTCGGAGGACTTCTCCAAGACCATCGAGACTGCCATCCGTGGCCTGACTGCCGTGTCGGACCAGACCTCCATCGATTCCGTGCCGTCGGTGCGCCAGGGTAACGACAACTCCCACGCCATCGGCCTGGGGCAGATGAACCTGCACGGCTTCCTGGGGCGCGAGCGCATTCACTACGGTTCCGAGGAGGCGCTGGACTTCACCAACGCCTACTTTGCGACCGTGATGTACGAGGCGCTGAAGGCCTCCAACAAGATCGCCCGGGAGCGCGGCGAGAAGTTCCACAACTTCGAAAACTCCCAGTACGCTACCGGCGAGTTCTTCGACCGCTACGATCCGGCCGACTTTGCCCCGAAGACGGAGCGCGTGCGTCAGATCTTCGGCAACTCCAGCATCCACGTGCCCACCGCGCAGGACTGGCAGCAGCTGAAGGAAGACGTGCAGGCTCACGGCCTGTACAACCGCAACCTGCAGGCTATCCCGCCGACGGGTTCGATCTCCTACATCAACAACTCCACGTCCTCGATCCATCCGATCGCCTCCAAGATTGAGATTCGCAAGGAGGGCAAGATCGGTCGCGTGTACTACCCGGCTCCGTACATGACGAACGACAACCTGGAGTACTACGAGGACGCATACGAGATCGGCTACGAGAAGATCATCGAGACTTACGCTGTGGCCACGAAGTACGTGGACCAGGGCCTGTCGCTGACCCTGTTCTTCAAGGACACCGCCACCACGCGCGACATCAACCGCGCACAGATCTATGCATGGCGCAAGGGGATCAAGACGATCTACTACATCCGCCTCCGCCAGACGGCCCTGACCGGCACGGAGGTCGAGGGCTGCGTGAGCTGCATGCTCTAAGTAGGGGAGTGGCCCCACCGAACACGAAGAGCCGACTGGGAGGAATCCCAGTCGGCTCTTTCTTATTGGCCTTTGAGTGGCGTTCTTAATGGCTGCTAGCGGTTGCCCAGCTCCGCGTCGATGCGCAGCAGGCCGGAACCATCATTGCCTACCAGCTTGATACGGTCGATGATGTTGCTAACTGTAGCCTCCTCCTCGATCTGCTCCTCCAGGAAGAAGTTCAGCAGGTTGCGGGAGTCAATGTCGCCAACCTCGTCGGCGGTCTTCACCAGATCGCGGATCAGTGCGGAGACCTTACGCTCGTGCTCGAGGGAAGCCTCGAAGGCATCCAGCGGGGTGGAGATCTTCAGGGAAGGCATCTCAACAGTCTCGATGTCCACGCGCGCGTCGCGGTTCAGCAGGTGCTGCGCGAACTTCTGAGCGTGCTCGCGCTCCTCATCAGCCTGCGCCTGCATCCAGCTGCTCATGCCGTCGAAGGAGAGGCGGTCCAGCTCGTAAGCCAGCTGCGTATAAACCAGGGCTGCCTGGTGCTCGGCGGTGACCTGTTCGTTCAATTGCTTTTGAAAATTCTCGTTGATTTCCATGCAGCTCAATGTACTCAGGGTTTATCCAATCGGCTAGCAAACGCAGGCTACCCTTATATTATCAATGCAGGTCAGAGCCTATTGTATAGTCGGTGAGGCTGTCTTTACTTAGGCTGCCCTGTAAACCAATCCTGACGTGCTCTTTAGGTAGTGACGCCCCCAGCTCCGGGCTGAAAATCGACTCCAGTGCGTGCTGAGGGCGTCATTAAGAAAGATCCCCAAAATGGGGGTAGTGGCCGAGGGGTAGGCGCGTCGCGGAAACGGGGTACGATGGGGCGAAGTGCACAAGCTGAGGGTCAGCGAGAAAATCAGCACGTTTTGTGAAGAAGGAGACACGCAAGCGATGAGTGCGCACGCACCCCACACTCCCGTACACCGCGTCGGCGGCGATCCGATATCCGCCATCAACTGGAATAGTATTCCGGACGAGAAGGACCTGGAGGTGTGGGATCGCCTCACCGCCAACTTCTGGCTGCCTGAGAAGGTGCCGCTGTCCAACGACGTGCCCAGCTGGTCCACGCTGAACGACATGGAGAAGCAGGCGACCATGCGCGTGTTCACAGGCCTGACCATGCTGGACACCATCCAGGGCACCGTCGGCGCGGTGAAGTTGATCGAGGATGCGGCCACCCCGCACGAGGAAGCTGTGATGACGAACATCTCCTTCATGGAGAGCGTCCACGCGAAGTCTTATTCCTCTATCTTCATGACGCTGGCCTCCACACCGGAGATCAACGACGCTTTCCGTTGGTCGGAGGAGAACGACAAGCTGCAGAACAAGGCTAATATCATCCTCGACTTCTACGAGGGTGAAGATCCGATGAAGAAGAAGATTGCCTCAGTTCTGCTGGAGAGCTTCCTTTTCTACTCCGGTTTCTACCTGCCCATGTACTGGTCCTCGCACGCGAAGCTGACCAACACTGCGGACATTATTCGTTTGATCATCCGCGATGAGTCCGTGCACGGCTACTACATCGGCTACAAGTACCAGCGCGCACTGGAAAACGAGACTCCGGAGCGCCAGGAGGAGCTGAAGGAGCACACCTTCGACCTGCTGCTGGAGCTGTACGACAACGAGGCACAGTACACCGAGGACCTGTACGACGAGCTCGGCTGGACCGAGGATGTGAAGCGCTTCCTGCGCTACAACGCCAACAAGGCGCTGAACAACCTGGGATATGAGGGGCTGTTCCCGGCTGACGAGACTCGCGTCTCCCCGGCGATCCTGTCCGCTTTGAACCCGGGTGGCGACGAGAACCACGACTTCTTCTCTGGCTCCGGTTCTTCCTATGTAATTGGTAAGGCAGAGAACACCGTCGACGACGACTGGGACTTCTAGGCGGCGACTTCGAAGCAGCAGCATAGCTATCACCCCGGTTAGCACCCCCGAAAACGTGGGATCTGTTAGCTGCGCGCCGTCCACGGCTATTGAAATGCGCGTTGACGGGATACTATGTAATCATTCTGCGTCTGTTCGGGCCGGTTGTTGACGAGACCGACCCAGCGGGAACGGGGCAGAGGAAACATTCTTTTGGGTGGCCGCCCTCAAGAATCCTGTGAGTCGTCTAAAGCTCACAGGAGGAAAAGGGCAGGTCACGCGTAGTCAGGAGGAACTAATGACCGCAGTAGCGCCTAGGGAAAGCCATGAGGTTTCCCCGGCTCGGCCTGCGCCTTTCGGTGAGGCACCGCGTGGCAGCCTCGCATGGAAGATGCTGACCACGACCGACCACAAGCTTCTGGGCATCATGTACCTAATCATGTCCTTCACCTTCTTCATGGTTGGTGGCTTGATGGCCCTGCTGATCCGTATCGAGCTTTTCTCTCCGGGCCAGCAATTCCTGTCCAATGAGCAGTTCAACCAGCTGTTCACGATGCACGGCACGATCATGCTGCTGCTGTACGGCTCCCCGATGGTGTTCGGTTTCGCGAACTACATCCTGCCGCTGCAGATCGGCGCGCCTGACGTGGCATTCCCCCGTCTGAACGCCTTCGGCTTCTGGATGACCACCGCCGGTGGTGTCGTTATGCTGCTCGGCTTCCTGACCCCGGGTGGTGCTGCTGACTTCGGTTGGACCATGTACATGCCGCTGGCGGACGCTACGCACTCTCCGGGTGTGGGCTCTGAGCTGTGGATCCTGGGTGTCGGCGTTGGTGGTATCGGTACCATCCTTTCCGCTGTGAACATGATCACCACCATCCTGTGCCTGCGTGCGCCGGGTATGACCATGTTCCGCATGCCGATCTTCACCTGGAACATCCTGGTCACCTCTCTGCTGGTTCTGCTGATCTTCCCGCTGCTGACCGCTGCAGCCCTGGGTGTCTTCTACGACCGCAAGCTGGGTGGCCACATCTACGACGCTGGTAACGGTGGCGCTATCCTGTGGCAGCACCTGTTCTGGTTCTTCGGCCACCCTGAAGTTTACGTCCTGGCACTGCCGTTCTTCGGCATCGTGTCCGAGGTCTTCCCGGTGTTCTCCCGCAAGCCGATGTTCGGCTACGTCGGCCTAGTGTTCGCAACCCTGTCGATTGCTGCACTGTCCATGGCCGTGTGGGCGCACCACATGTTCGTGACCGGCGCCGTGATGCTGCCGTTCTTCTCCTTCATGACGTTCCTGATCGCCGTGCCGACTGGTATGAAGTTCTTCAACTGGCTGGGCACGATGTGGAAGGGTCGCCTGACCTTCGAGACCCCGATGATCTTCGCGGTCGGCTTCTTCGCCACCTTCCTCTTCGGTGGTCTGACCGGTGTCATGCTGGCCTCCCCGGCTCTGGACTTCCACGTTTCGGATACCTACTTCGTGGTTGCCCACTTCCACTACACCCTGTTCGGTACCGTGACCTTCGCTTCCTTCGCAGGTATCTACTTCTGGTTCCCGAAGATGACCGGTCGCATGCTGGACGAGAAGCTGGGCAAGATCCACTTCTGGCTGGTTACCATCGGCTTCCACACCACCTTCCTGGTGCAGCACTGGCTGGGCAACATGGGTATGCCGCGTCGTTACGCTGACTACCTGCCGACGGATGGTTTCACCACCCTGAACCAGATCTCCACGGTTGGTGCTTGCATCCTGGCGATCTCCATGATTCCGTTCCTGTGGAACGTCTTTAAGTCCTACCGCTACGGCGAGGTCGTCACCGTCGATGACCCGTGGGGCTACGGCAACTCCCTGGAGTGGGCAACCTCTTGCCCGCCGCCGCGCCACAACTTCAATTCCATGCCTCGCATCCGCTCCGAGCGCCCGGCGTTCGAGCTGCACCACCCGCACATGGTCAAGCGCATGCGCGACGAGGCTCACGTCGGTCGCCACTTCTAAGCGCACTTTCTAGTGACGCCCCCTCACCCGGCCACTGCCCAGCGCAGTCGCTAGGTGCCTGGCGGCTGGCTCGATCTTAAATCCACACCTCAACTACGCGGGGTGTGGATTTTCGCATTCTCGGGGCGCACAGGGAGCTGATTGGGGAAGCGGGGACCGTGGGTGGAGCGGGGGAACTGAAACGAGGGCTATGCAGTCTCGGTTATCAATTCTTGCGGGAAAGTGGGACAATATAGGCCGTGACTACCTCTGCTGATGCCAACAACCCCAACCCTTCTGTTAGCCAGCCCGCAGCCGGCTCGGCCAACGACCCACACTTCGAGTCCGCCCTCGAGGACACGCTGCAGGAAGGCCTCGCGCCCAGCGTGATTACCGTTACCGGACCCGACCGCCCCGGCGTATCTGCGGCCTTCTTTCGAGTACTGTCCTCCTACGGAGTGCAGCTACTCGACATTGAGCAGTCCGTCTTCCGCGGGAAGCTGTCGTTGGCGGCGCTAGTGGGCGTCGGACAAGAAGACCTTGAACCCCTCGGCGAGGGACTTAAAGAAACCCTGGCCTCCTACGGCATGCGGGTCAGCGTCGAGGCCGACGACAACCTCTCGAGCACCCGTCCGCACTCCACTCACGTGATGGTTGTGCTGGGCCGCCCGCTGACGGCCACGCACATTTCCCGCATCGGCCAGACCCTGGCGGACTACGGGGCGAATATCGACACGATCACCGGCATCGCGGACTACCCGGTCACCGGCCTGGAACTTAACCTGACCGTCGCCAACCCGGCACCCGGTGGCGGTGTGCCGCTGCGTAAGGCTCTGGCGACCCTCACCTCGGAAGTGGGCGTGGACATCGCTATTGAACGTGCGGGGCTGGCTCGCCGGGCGAAGCGCCTTATCTGTTTCGACGTGGACTCCACCCTCATCCAGCACGAGGTCATCGAAATGCTGGCGGTCTACGCTGGCCGCGAAGAAGAGGTTGCCGCCGTCACCGAGCGTGCTATGCGGGGCGAGTTGGATTTCGCCGAATCCTTGCACGAGCGTGTGAAGGCCCTCGCCGGCCTGGATGCTGCGGTAGTGGAGAAGGTCGCCCACGATATCCAGCTGACACCCGGCGCCCGCACTACCATCCGCACGTTGAAGCGTCTGGGTTACAAGGCGGGTGTGGTCTCCGGTGGATTCATTCAGGTTATCGAGCCGCTCGCCCGCGAGTTGGACCTCGACTTCGCCCGCGCGAATACCCTGGAGATTGTCGACGGCAAGCTCACTGGTCGCGTGATCGGCCCGGTCGTCGACCGTCAGGCGAAGGCCGAAAGCCTCAAGGAGTTCGCCTGGTCCAACGGCATTCAGCTGAACCAGACTGTCGCGGTCGGCGACGGCGCAAACGATATCGACATGCTCTCTACGGCTGGCCTGGGAATCGCCTTCAATGCAAAGCCCGCCCTCAAGGAGATTGCCGACACCTCTGTGAACTACCCCTTCCTGGACCAGGTGTTGTTCATTCTTGGCATTTCTCGCCACGAGATTGAGGACGCCGACCTCCGCGACGGCACGTATCGCCGAGTGCCGATCGTCGAAAACTAACTGGCGCCCCGGGGCGGCCACGCTCTAGTCTGCGAAAGCAGTTCTAAACCGCGTGCTCGCGCAGCTCGCGGCGCAGAATCTTGCCCGTGGAGGACTTCGGAATGCCCTGCACGAACTCAACAATACGGATCTTCTTGTAGGGCGCCACGCGCTCGGCCACGAAGTCCATCACTTGCTGCTCGTTGAGGGAAGAACCCCTCTGGGCCACGACAAAGGCCTTCGGCAGTTCCTCGCCAACAGAGGCGCGGTGCACGCCGATCACGGCGGCGTCTGCGATCTCCGGGTGGCTCAGCAGTACCGACTCCAGCTCTGCGGGTGGAACCTGGTAGCCCTTGTACTTGATCAGCTCCTTTAGACGGTCCACGATGTGGACGTTGCCCTCTGGATCTGTGTTCGCCAAGTCTCCGGTGCGCAGCCAACCGTCGCCCGGCAGGGCCTCGGCGGTCTGCTCTGGCTTGTTCAGGTAGCCGGCCATAATCTGTGGCCCGCGGACCCACAGCTCGCCGACCTCGGATACGCCCTCGCTGGGCAGCGGAATTTCCTCCAGGGTCTCCGGATCCACCAGCTTGCTCTCGGTGTTGGCGCAGGGCTTGCCAATGGAGCCGCGGTTGATGTCCTTGGAGACGTTCGCATGTGCCAACGGCGAGGTCTCAGTCATGCCATAGCCCTGCTGCACGTGGATGCCCAGGCGCTTCTCCAGCTCCAGAGCCAGATCCTCGTCCAGCGTGGCTGCACCGCTGAACACTCCGCGCATGCGCGATAGGTCGTAGTTATCGACCATCGGGTGCTTCGCCAGCTGCACGGCGATCGGCGGGGCGATCAGCGTGAAATTCACCTCGAACTTCTGGTGGTGCTCCAGGAAGCTCTGTAGCTCGAAGCGCGGCACCACAACCAGCTTTGCGCGCTGTGCCAGCGCCAGGTTTACCAGTGCGGTCAGACCATAGATGTGGAAGAAGGGCAAGACCGCGTACACCGTGTCGTCCCGGCGCAGCAAGTCGATGTCCTGGCCCTGCTGCACGTTGGCCACCAGCTGACGGTGCATCAGGCGCACGCCCTTCGGCAGGCCGGTGGTGCCAGAGGAGTAGGGGAGTACCGCCAGGTCCTCGTCGGGGTCGATCTCCACCTCGGGAGCCGTGCGGCGCTCCGCCATGATCTGCTGCATACCCTTGGAGGTATCCAGGTGGATGATGTCTTCTTCCGCGATGCCGGCATCCTTCGCCCCCTGGGACGAAGCGTCACCAAGCGCGGCAACAGTAAGCAGCATCTTCGCGCCAGAGTCCTCAATCTGCGCGGTCACGGTCTCCGGCGTGGACAGTAGCGACAGTGGCGATACGACAGCGCCGATGCGCCACAGTCCGTAGGCGGCGACGATGAAGTTGAGAGAGTTAGGCAGATGCAGAGCCACCACGTCACCCTTCTCGATGCCCTTGCTGACGAGCCAGCCTGCGGTGGACTCGATGTAGTTCTGCAGCTGCGCGAAGGTTGTTTCGGAGCCATCGGCGATATCGATGACGGCGACGCGGTCTTCTTCCTCCGTGGTGAGGTTGCTGAAGACGTAGTCGTAGACACCTAGCGGGCTGAGTTCGATGTCCGGGCGGTCGCTCTTAATGGGCATTGCGTCGGGCTCCTATCCGTTCGCGGTTATTCTCCGCCTCCACTGTAGTCGGCAAGAGCTATAGCCGACATCACTTTCTTATGTTTTGCGTCGCTAACTTCTTGATAGTGTGAATCGGTATTGAATAGTGCGCGCCTCCTATTGAACTGTGCGCGAGATCGGGCATAATCGCTTAAAGTAATTCTTTTATTACTCACGGGAACCTTCGCCGTCTTGCGTGCATTACACAACCGTCCTGAAGCAGGTTTTAGTGGTTCATCTGCTTCAGCGCGTTCTTTGTTGTTATTGCGGATGCTGGTGGAAGGAGGTGAACGATGAGCACGAAGAGTGATTCGATCGAAAACGGAGGACACATGGCTGGCCCATCCGCTGATACCGAGGCAGACGCACCAATCCTTACCCCGCTGGAGGAATTGTTCGGCAACGAAGCGCAGGATCTTGACGACTTATTCAACGCAATGTTGGACGTTGCCGTTGATCCGAACACCGAGATGCCCGAGGGGGATCTGATCCCTGACCTTGATTCCTTCCCGGAGGAAGGTGCGGAAGACCTTTCGGAAGATGCGGCTTCGCACGAGGTTGATCTTGCGGATCTCGACGATTCTGGTGCGTTGGTTGATGACGCCACCTCGGCAGAGGACCTCCCCAGTGATGCTTCGGGCGACGACGTGGATACCGGTACGGCAGAGCACGAGGATCTGGATGACCTCGGCGGCTCTGACGATCTGAGTGAGATCGCAGATCCCGCAGCTGACCTTACTGATCCGGCCGCGGATGTCACCGGCTACGGCGAGGATGATTATGGCAACGACTACGGCGATGATCACCCGGACGACCTGACCGACCTCAGCGGAATGTAGGGGGAAGTCAGAAATGTCTAACGGATCTAACACCCCACGGAAAGAACTCACCCGCGACGAGGAACGCGACCTGCTGGCCAAAGCCCATGAGGGCGACCAGCAGGCTTTCGCGCGTCTAGCACGCCAGGCATGGGGCAGGATGTTCTCTGTCTGCCTGTCCATTACCGGCAACCGCGCCGATGCGGAGGATGCGCTGCAGAACGCTCTGACCTCTGCGTGGAAGAACATTGAAAACTTCGACGGGCGCGCCAGGTTCTCCACCTGGGCGTACCGCATTGCCTCCAACGCTGCGCTGCAGATCGTGCGCTCCCGCCGAGACGTTCCAGAGGAAGACGCAGGCGTGGATGAGGTTGCACAGACCCCGGAGGTAGGGTCACAGGTCACCTCGGCAATGGTCGTGCGCCAGGCATTGGCGCAGCTGCCGGATGACTTCCGCGAAGTCATCGTCTTGCGCGAGTACACGGGCATGAGCTACCAGGACATTGCCGCCCACCAGGGGATTCCAATTCAAACGGTTAAGTCCCGCATCAATCGTGCGCGTGCGAAGCTGAAGGCGGCACTGGTGGAGGCCGGCGTCACTAGCGCATAAACAGCCAGGCCCTGCCCCACAGCAAAGAGCCCCACAACATCGAGCAGCTCGATCTCCGCTCGGTGCGTGGGGCTCTAACTTGTGCCTTGAAACAATGAAGTGATGGTTAGTCCTGCGGCATCAGGTTGTAGAACTTCAGCATCTCGATTGCGTCTTCCTTGGTGTCCTCAGCCTTGCCGTTGGACAGCACGACCAGCTTTTCGTCGGGGTACCACACCGTGACATTCGGGCTGGAGAACTTGGCGCTGGGGTAGAAGGTAATCTCCGGCCATCCGTTTCCGGCCTCCTGGAGGACCTGCCCCTTCACGGAAGAGTTCCTTCCGTGGTCATAGATCTTCTGCGCGTCGTCTCCGGACAGCGTGTAACGGAAGTTGTTGTAGAGGAACTCATCCTTGTGATCCTCGAGGGAGTCGCGGCTGGGCAGGCAGGAGTACATGTCGATATCCATGCCGTCGTAGGCCGCACCTGCGAAGCTTGCCCTGTCTGGCTTGGTGTTGCAGCTATCGATGCGGTTGTAGAAGTTCGTCGGAGTGTAGTCCTTGACCTCTGGAAGCAGGGAAGCCAGTGGCTTGTACATATCCGACTCATACGGCTCCCGCGACGGGCTGTAGGGGCTAGCTTCGGTGAACGGCGGGTTGCCACCCTCGCCGTTTCCGCCGCCACCGCCGTTTCCGCCACCGTTGTCATCGCCGCCGTTCAGGGTGACGAAGCCGATGGCCACCACGACTGCGAGGACGGCCAGGCAAGCCGTGATGATCACCGGAGTGTTGGACTTCTTTGCCTTCGAGGAGCTCGTTGCGTGGGCGCTGGTGAAGTTGCTGGCGCCGTATGCGTTTGCCGAGCTGGGCACGAAGGCGGCAGTTTGTGGGGAATTGTTGTAGGACTGTGGCCCCTGGTTCTGGCTTGGGCTTTGACCCTGGCTCGCACGCGGCATGCCGGGTGGGGTCGCCGGGCCGAACTGGCCGGAACGACTTGCAGCGGAGGCCGCCCCGGCGCCCAAACCAGCGCCAGCGACCCCAGCCAATCCAGCGGCACCAGCACCTGCAGTGCCTGCACTGCCGGAACCTGCGCCACCGGGGCGAGAACCTGCCCCCTGAGCTCCGTTCATGCCACCGGTGAACCCGCGCAGGGTTGCAGCCAGCGCACCGCGGCTCACCACGGTCTTCGGGTCGTCGAGCGTCATGACAGTGCCGACTTCGCCCAGTCGGTCCTGCACAAACGGAATGCGCGAGGATCCACCGGTCATGTAGATCGGGGTCTTTGTGGAAGCGACGCCCGCCTGAGTCAGCGCCGCACGGGTCAGTTCAACTCCGCGCATGATCGACTGCTCGATTACATTGTTGAACTCATCGCGGGTGATCAGCAGGTCGGTTTCCCCGTGGGGAGTAGAGACACTGATGGTGGCCGAGGACGTATCCGACAGGATCTCCTTGGCTTCTCGGATGCTGGATTCCAGTGCGTGCACCGTGGTGATAGGTGCCGAGCGAACGAAGTCCGCCAGGTCGGGATCGTCGTGCTCCAGCTGGTCCAGAACCCAGCGGTACAGCAGGTTGTCGATGGTGCGCCCACCCAGGCTGTTATCACCCTTGGCGGCCACGACGTCGAAGTTGCCATCCCCCTTTGCGCGCAGCACGGCAATATCCAGGGTGCCGCCACCGAAGTCGAACACTGCTACGTGGGAGCCGGATTGGACGGACTGCTGAGAGGCGTAGTGGATCGCAGCTGCGCGCGGCTCGGATAGCACGCGCAGGTTCTGTTCCGGCACGCCTGCGGCGACGGCGCTGCGCTTCAGCTGCTCCACGGAGTGCGCCGACCAGGCTTCGGGGTGAGTCAGCGTAACCGTCTCGGGGGCCTGGTTCGCGTGCTGAGCCTTGCCCGAACGCAGAACTGTAGCGATCACGGAGCCGACGACCTTCGTCAACGGCAGACTACGGCCAGCCAGCTGAACCTCGTCGTGGTCGATGTAGCGCTTGGGGCTCAGCAACAGCCGGGAGGGGTCGCGGCGGCCACGCGCCAGGGCGGAATCGCCGTTGAGCAGTGTGGGCTCTTCGTCATCGGCAGCGGCGTGTGCGCCGTGCGGGACGTCGAGGAACACTGCAGACGGCATGATGTTGGAGCGGTGCGTCAACGCAAGGGCGGAGATCTCCCTACCCATGGGGCTCTGGTGAGCGGCAGCCGTATTCGAGGTTCCGAAGTCGACCGCCAGATGCCATGCGTTAGTCATTTAAAGTACAGCTCCTGACAAAACATAAGGGTTTAAAAGCGTTTAAGGCATAAGTAGCTTACACTTTAGCGCCTCGGTTGGCCTTTAGTGCGTAGCTTGTAGCGCTGATTGGAAAGAGCCCAGGAGGCGCTCACGAGCCTCGTCTTCCGCCGCCGACAGTGGGGACATCGACATTTGCTGCATTTCGGCGATCTTATCCTCCAGCGCCTGGCGGACCTGTTCCACCGGAGTATCGCGCGGCAGGTTCACAGTCACTGCCGGGTGCCCAGCCGTCACGGCGGAGCGCAGCAGCGGCAGCAAGCGCGAATCCGGGGTGGAGGCGTAGGTGTTGCGGTAGCTGCGGTATAGCATCACAAAGTGCATGCCCGGCTGCGCCAGCGTCACCGACTGGACCCAGCGCACGTGTTGCAAGTCCGGGTGGTTAGAGGCCAGATCGTCCAGCACATCCAGCATCCGGGCTGCGCGCTGCAGCACTGCGAAGTAGGTGATGTCGCCGGTCAGCAGGTGCACAAGTTCCGAGACCCCGGAGGTCTCCACCATCCACTTAACCAGCGCCGGTGCTCCGCCCTCGGCGGCGATGCGACGCCCGGCGAAAACGCCGTATTCGCCCATAACGTCCAGCAAGTCGTCGCGGGTGCTCGCGCTGCACTCCGGCACGATCTCCCGCGGGTCCTCCGCCTCCAGCAGGTCCAGCAGACCTTCGCGGTCCAGATGTGCCAGCGCACTCAAGTTACGGGCCACCTCACCGGTGACTTTGCCCGTCAGCGCGGACTCTGCCATCAGGCCGGAAAGCGGAATGGTGCGCTGCACCGTGCTCATCAGCCGCTTCTGGATGCCATCGGCGTGTTGGCGGGCGTGCTGCAACGGATCGATGGGGCCGAAGGCACCGGAACCGAAAGAATCCGCTCTGGAAAGGATGCCGACGGTATTTAGGGGCGTCATTCCCAATTGGGAGAGGAACCGCTTTTCGTCCTCGCGCGGGGCAGAGTCCGACAAGAAG
The DNA here is from genome assembly GCF_022345965.1 of Corynebacterium sp. ACRQK. GTDB lineage: Bacteria > Actinomycetota > Actinomycetes > Mycobacteriales > Mycobacteriaceae > Corynebacterium. Next base: position 80,395 of record NZ_JAKRMU010000005.1, on the reverse strand, counting down.
ACAAGGCAGTCGGCCCAACCGCTGGCGCGGCGCGTGTCTTTTTGTCCGTCGACGAGTACGCGGCGGGTGCGCTCTTCATTCTCGACGGTCAGGGTGGCGGTGCCGGGGGTGTCAATCAGCGTGAGCTCCTGGAGGCGCCGGTTGGGCAGGAACTGATCCACAAAGTCCACCTGGTTCACCGGCACGGTCAGGTTGTTCAGCGGGCCGTTGTTCAGCGGCACGCGGATGACCTGCCCGTCGGTGGTGTGAATCTCGGCGCGGGCGGGCGCACCGTTGTGGTACATGCTCACCGCCATGGTGCACTCCAGGGCGCCGGTGGCGGCAATGAGGTTCTCCGTCAAAGCGTTGACCAGCGTGGACTTTCCGGATTTCAGGCGGCCGACCACAGCCACGCGCGGCGGGCGGGTGACCATCAGGCGCAGCTGTTCGGCGTGCCGCGCCAGGTCCGGCGAGCCGCCGGCCAAAGCGTCGACAGCCTGGGTGAGCAGCAGCGTCAGGTCAGAGACGCGCTGGCTCAAATGCGCCGAGGCTGATTGGATCTGATTTCCCTGCTCCATTTACATCCCCGCCTTCGCGTGTTCTGCCATGCTCGCCGCTCCGCGCCGGGTGAGTTTCAGCGCAGCCAGATGCCCGTCCAGTTCTTCGATGGTCTGGTTCACGATCTCTAGGTTTTTCTTAAGCCGGCTGACGGTCTGCTTGCGCTGAGCCTCGGATTCGCGGGCGATCTTCTGTGCGGATTCGATCTTGGACTGCAGGTTGCGCTGCTCCTGGCGAATTGCGGAGCGATGGCGCAGCAGGATTTCCGTCCTGCCTGTCGTGATCGCAATGTCAATCATGCGGTTGATGGAGGTGCGGGTCGTCGCAATGGTTTCGCGGAGCCAGATAAGTAGGTGCTGCTTGCCGTTGCGCATCGCCCGGTAGCCCATGTTCACGCCGATCCAAGCCGCTGCGGCCACGGGGGCGAAGGGGATCACCACTGTCAGGGCGCCTGCGCCGACGATGCCCATCGTCAGCATCGACGGATCCACTAGCCCAGTCGTTTTCTTCTCTACATCGTGGCTGAGTGTGCTCGGCGGTGCCATTGCCGCGAAGATCTGTTGCTGCACCTGATCCACCATGTCCTGACGCCCCTGGAATAGTTGGGCGGCGCGGGCGGTCACTTCGCTGACCATCGCCATCACCATTCGTTCCATGATCTGGCGTAGTTCAATTTCGATTTGGCTAGTGAATACCTGCGGTTTGCTGCGCAGCACGCGCATGCCTTCGGCGTTGACGCGATTGGTCCAGCGCGTTTTTACGTCCGTCAGTGCCTCGTCCATCGCCGCGGAGACCTTGTTGCGGCTCAGCTGGATGTCGCGCATAAACAGCTGTTCCCACTCGCTGGTGGCATCGCGGAACGCCTCCAGCTTGCGCTTTTCGGCTTCGAGTTCGCCGACTGCATCGCTAGTTTTGTCGTATAGCTTGATGTCGCGCTCGATGTCGGTGGTGATGGTGTGCATCGTCGACTTGGTGATCTCGAGCGCGGTCACCGTGCCGAGGTTGCCCGGCGAGTTCACGTGGTCGATGATCTGTTGGCGCAGCTCGGCGATGCCGCACCGTTGCTCGATCTGTGCTCTTTTTTCTGGTGACGCCGATTCCGCCGCGTCCAGAGCCCGCAACGAGGAAACCCCAATCACTGGGATGTCCAGGCCGAGGTGCTCTGCGATGAGGCGCTGGTCGTCGGCAACGATGGAGCGCCAGCGGCGCACATTCTTATCGGTCTTGGTGACGGCCACGATCACGCTACCGACCTGCTCGCGGGCGCGGCGCAGAATGTCCATCTCCGGGGCAGTGATCGGGGTGGATGCGTCGCAGACCATGAGCAGCACGCCAGCATTCCGGGCTTCCGCCAGGGAGGCCGCCACCGCGTGCTCGTCCAGGCCGCCCACGCCCGGAGTGTCGATGATGGTCACCTTGCCCATGCCAGAGTAAGGAACCAGCAGCTCAGCGGCGCTGGGCAGCGAGGCTACTTCCTTACTGTCTTTCGGCGCTCGGTTGATGGCATCCACGGCTTCTTGGGTGACCCAGTTCTTTAGATCTTCTGGCTCGATCGGGTCGTGCTCCGTGCCCCGCACGAGGCGCGCCAGCACCGGTTGGTCCGGGTCCTGGTCAGGTTCCGTGTGGATGCGGATGGGCGCGCTGGTGGCGGTGATGACGTCCACCGGCAGTAGGTCACGCCGACCGACTAGAGCGTTGATGAGGGAGGACTTGCCGCGCTTCACCTCGCCGATGATGACCACTGCGGAGGTGCGGTACTTCGCATTCACGAGGTTCTGCACGCGATCCGCGACATTGTTCATTTTGTATTTTCTGGCGATGGTGGCCCCGCGTTCGACGCTTGCCTGGGGGGATCGGCCCGCAGCGTTTGGATAGGGGGTCACGGTGGGTATCGCCTTTCTGTGTAGTGCCCGGTTAGTGCGCGACGAGCGCACGGTAGTACTTGGTAGTGCGAGAATGCCATTCTAGTATGCCGATAAAAAGACCTTCCGGGAGTTTAGCTTAAGCACTGTGCACGCTTTCACCCCCGGAACTGCTTTCGGGATTCAAGTGTAGGAAATGCATTTTTACTAGGTAATTTGTGGGTTCTGGGGTGAGGGGGCGTCAATAATAAATACCCCCAAGGAACAACACTTAGGGGAGGGGCATTCAATAACTGACAGGCAGCCAGGAAGAGCCTGAAGGATACTAGGAAGAACACTGAAAAGGAGCACACAATGTCCAACGAGAACCTGAACAACGGCAACAACGGCAACAACAACGGCCTCACCACCAACGACAACGCAGGCGCCCAGGATCACTCCCTGGGTCGCTGGGAGGTACTGGACGCAGACGGCAACATGGTCCAGGGCAACATCGTCGGCGCGCAGGACACCAACGCTGACGGTAAGGAAGATGCATTCCAGGTAGATATCAACGGTGACGGACGCCCGGACGGCACGGTCTACGACAAGGATGGCGACAAGGTGACTGACCGTGCGGAGATGGACTACGACCAGGACGGCATCGTCGATACGGTCTACGAGGACATCGACGGCGACGGCGTGATCGACCACATGTCGGTAGACACCACCAACGACGGCAAGCTGGACACTAAGGCCACCGACTACGACAGCGACGGTGTGACCGACAACGTGAAGATCGACTCCAACGGCGACGGTAACCACGACGTGACCGCCTACGACTTCGACGGCGACGGCAAGGTCGATAGTGTTGCCTACGACACCGATGGCGATGGGATCTCCGACTACTCCGAGTTTGACCACGACGAAAACGGCGTTGTGGACGGTACCAGCGGCGAGGTTCCGCCATCCGCGGCACAGCAGGCGGTAGGCGAAGGCATCTGGGGTTCCCAGACCCAGAACGCAGCACCCCAGAACGCAGCGCCCCAGGATGCAGCACCACAGGCCGACGCTCCGGCTGCGGCAGCCCCGGCAGCTGAGGCGCCGGCAGAGGACAAGCCCGAGGCTCCAGCAGAGGACAAGCCCGAGTCTCGCACTGAGGACAATGCAGAGGCTCCGGCAGAAGAGGCAGCCCCGCAGGGCGGTGCGGACACTGACCTGCAGTCCGCCGGTGCGGACAACGCAGCACCGAATGGCGGCGAGTACGTGGACCTGGATGGCGACGGTCTGGCAGACGGTGTGGCTCATGACACCAACAACGACGGCCAGATCGATGCCCTCGAGATCGACACCACCGGCAACGACCAGACGGACACCGTCTTCGTGGACACCGATGGCGACGGCCAGGTTGACGAGCGCCACGTGGATACCGACGCTGACGGCTTCACCGACGAGGCTCTGCTGGATACCGACTTCGACGGCATCGGCGACACTAAGGTGCACGACTACGACAACGACGGCGTGTACGAGTCCTCCGAGGAGACCTACACCGAAGACGTCGCTCCGACCTTCGACGACCTGCTGGGCGGAGCTGGCGACAGCGCAGCCGCTGGCAACGACGGCGCGGACCTGGCCTAAGGTCTAGTCCCCGGGCCTCAGGTCAGGGCCTAGCCCCCGGCCCTAAGCTTCAACCAGGCGACGCAGTGCACCCCGCACTGTGTCGCCATTTTCCGTGTACCAGAAGTCCGGCATCGAACGGCGGATGTAGCTGCCGTAGCGCTTCGTGGCTAGCCGCTGATCCAGCACCGCTACCACGCCCCGGTCGTCCACGGAACGCAGCAGACGGCCCGCCCCCTGTGCCATCAGCAGCGCCGCATGGTTCGCCGCCACCTCCATGAACCCGCTGCCGCCGCGCTGATCGGCGGCCTCCTGCCGGGCCTGCTGCAGCGGGTCGTCGGGACGGGGGAAGGGGATGCGGTCGATGACCACCAGGGAAAGCGACTTGCCGGGTACGTCCACGCCCTGCCACAGCCCGAGCGTGCCGAATAGGCAGGCGGACTGGTTCTTGCGGAACTTCTCCACCAGCGTGGACATGGAGTCTTCGCCCTGCAGCAGAATCTCGTAAGGTACCACCGTGCGCAGCTGCTCGGCCATGTCCTCTGCCGCGCGCCGGGAACTGAAAAGCCCCAGGGTGCGCCCACCGGCGGCGTTGATCAGCCGGGCGGTTTCGTCCACGGAGGCGTCGCTGGCGCGATCCCGCCCGGGCGGGGGCAGGTGCCGGGCGACGTAGAGGATGCCGTGGGTGCGTGCGTCGAAGGGCGTGCCGGCATCCAGCGTGGGGGTGCTCTTCGGTAGCCCCCAGCGGCTGAGCATAGATGTGAACTTGCCGCCCAGCGCCAGCGTCGCCGAGGTCAGGATCACCGTGTTGCGGCCGAAAAGGCGCTGGCGCAACAGGTCGGCAACGCTCAAGGGGGCGACCCGCACCACGTGCTTCGGTGCGCGCGGACCGGAGTCTGCGGTGTACCAGATGACGTCCTCGCCGAGCAGGTCCTCGGCATCCGCACTGGTGCCCTCGCCCACGCGCGAGGCGTTGAGGATGCGCACACACGTATCGTTAAGCTCCTCGGTGGCCACGATCACCGCCAGGCGTTCGGCGGCCTTCTTCGAATCATTGGCGAACTCGGAGGCGGGGATGCCACTGACCTGCCGGTTCGTCTTCCACGCCGTGTCTCTCAAGGCCGCGAGCGGCACCTGTAGCGCCTCGGGTACGCCGGTCCAGCGCCCCTCGATGCCGGCGCCGAAACGGTCGTTGTTTCTGGACGCCTCCGCCTCCGCCTTTAACGCCTCCGTCCACCTGTCGCCTGCTTCAGCCAGCTCGTCCCCGGCAGCGTCGGCGCCGGAGACGGCCAGTTTCGCGGCGCGTTTGGCCAGCACCGCAATGGCAGTGGGGGATAGTTCTGCGGTGGCGACGGAGGTAATGCGATCCTCCAGCTCGTGGGCCTCGTCCACGATCACTGTGTCGTGTTCCGGCAGGACTGGGGCGTCCACAAGAGCATCGATGGCAAGCAGGGCATGGTTGGTGATGACAACGTCGGCGTCCGCGGCGTGGGCGCGGGCGCGTTCGGCGAAGCACTGCTCGCCGAAGGGGCAGCGGGTAGCGCCGAGGCACTCGCGGGAGGACACGCTGACTTGGCGCCATGCGCGATCGCTGACGCCCTGGGGGAGGTTATCGCGGTCGCCATCCTCGGTTTCGCCGGCCCATTCGTGCAGGCGGGCGACTTGGGCACCGGTGGCGGAGAGCTGGGAGGGGTCCAGGAGGGATTCTTCGGCTTCTTCCACGCCGCTGTCGGTCTGCGCATTGTTGACCTTGTTGAGGCAAACGTAGTTGCCGCGGCCTTTTTGGATGGCGAACTCGAGGGGGCGCGGTAGCTCCGGTTCGAGTGCCCTGGCTAGGCGTGGCAGGTCGCGCTCCACCAGCTGGCGCTGCAGGGCGATCGTCGCGGTGGAGACGATGACGGGGTAGTCGGAATCCATGGCCGCGGCGATGCTGGGGATCAGGTAGGCTAGGGACTTACCCGTGCCGGTGCCGGCCTGGACGGCCAGGTGGTGTTCCTTGTCAATGGCCTCGGCCACGGCCTTAGCCATCTTCTGCTGGCCCGGGCGCGGGGCACCGCCGAGGTCGGTGACGGCGAGGCTGAGGAGATCGAGGACGTTGGAGCTCATACGAAACTGTGCGAACCTTTGCGAAACTTCTAGGCCTTGGGATTGCGGATATGGCGGACCTGCAGTACAGGTTCGTCGCGGGTGAGAGCCAGGCCTTCCCAGGGCAGGCAAACTAGCTGCTTGGCGCAGTGTTCGCGAGATTCCTCGAGGGTGGGCAGGCCGTCCACGAGCTCGCCGTCGCGCACCATGGGGATGGTCAGCTGGGTGCTGTTCAGTCCCTCGGCCTGGGGTAGTTCCGCACCCATGGGGAAGGTGACTTCCTCCACTGCGGTGCCAGAGGGGCGGCTAAAGCGGGCGGCATCCTTCGCCCCGCCGAGGCTGGCCTTGCCGCGGGAGCGCTTGGCGACGGGCACCCCGTCTACCTCCACGAGCTTGTAGACCAGCCCGGCGGTGGGTGCGCCTGAGCCGGTGACTACGGAGGTGCCCACGCCGAAGGAATCCACCGGCTCGCTGCGCAGGGCGGCGATGGAGAACTCGTCCATGTCGGAGGAAACCACGATCTTGGTGTTCGTTGCGCCTAGGGAATCCAGCTGGTCGCGCACGCGGCGGGTCAGCACACCCAAATCGCCGGAGTCGATGCGCACGGCCCCCAGCTCCGTGCCACCGGCGGCAACGGCGTTTTCCACGCCTTGAGTGATGTCATAGGTATCCACCAGCAGGGTGGTTCCTGTACCCAGGGCGGCGATCTGTGCCTTGAAGGCTGCGAGCTCGTCGGGGGTGCCATCTGGGCGGGTGTGCAGCAAGGTCCAGGCGTGCGCTGCGGTGCCGGAGGCCGGGATGCCGTAGCGCTGCGCAGCCTCCATGTTAGAGGTGGCAACGAACCCGGCCAGGTAGGCGGCGCGGGCGGAGGTGACGGCGGCGTATTCGTGGGTGCGGCGTGCGCCCATGTCGATGATGGGACGGTCGCCGGCGGCGGTGACCATGCGGGCGGCGGCGCTGGCCACGGCGGAGTCCATGTTCAGGATGGAGAGGATCACCGTCTCCAGGATCACACACTCGCCGAAGGTGCCGCGGACCGTCAAGACGGGGGAGTGGGGGAAGTACAGCTCGCCCTCGCGGTAGCCGTCGATCTGCCCGGAGAAGCGGAAGTTGCGCAGGTATTCCAGGGTTTCTTCCCGCAGAAAGTCGATGCGGTCCAGCTGCTGGTCGGTGAACACGAAATCGCGCACGGCCTGCAGCACACGGGCGGTGCCGGCGATCACGCCGTAGCGACGCTCGTTGGGCAGGCGGCGGGTGAACACCTCGAAGGTGCAGGCGCGGTCCACAGTGCCGTCGAGGATCGCAGCCTCGAGCATGGTCAGTTCGTATTTGTCTGTAAGAAGTGCGGAGGAGCGGGTGCTGTTTTCGTTCACCCGCTCCATGCTAGTCCACGCCCCACCACGGACCCGGCAGCGAAGATGGCCGATGTGGGTATTCTGGAAAGCATGACTTCCCCAGCCGCTCCCGCTGCCACCCCTGTGGCGGACAAACTGCCAGAAACACTGACGGAGCCCAACCTGCCGTGGATGTGCATCTGTTGGGACGATCCGGTGAACCTGATGAGCTACGTGACGTATGTCTTCCAGACCGTACTGGGCTATTCACGCAAGCGCGCCACGGAGCTGATGATGCAGGTTCATACCGAGGGGAAAGCCGTGGTGAGCTCCGGGGAGCGCGACAAAGTCGAAGGGGATGTGAAGAAGCTGCAGACCGCCGGGCTTTGGGCGACGATGCAGCGGGCGGACGGGTAGGCGTCAATAAAGAAGGTAGGAACGAACATGCAGCCGTGGACGAAGAAAAGCAGCCTGCTGCGCGGGACTCGCTTTAATACGCAGCTAGAGCCGCTCGAGCGCGAGATGCTGGGGGATTCGGCGGTGGCCGTCTCCGACAAACTGATGGAGCGCGCGCGGACCGCCCCGAAAGATGAGCTGGCGGAGATGACGGGCATGGCCAGCGGGCATGCCGATGCGCCGAAGGATCCGGGGCTGGCGCGGCTGCTGCCGAGCTTCTTCCGCGAGGGGGACGAGGAAGTCGACGGCGATGCGGCGCTAACTCGCCAGCTGAACGAGACGGACATCATCAAGACGAAGCTGTCCAATCTGCGTTTCGTGGTGGACTACCTGGGGCCGAATGGCTCGGTGAATGTATCGCTGACGCAGGACGAGGTTCACCCGTGGCTGAGCGCGATCAACGATATTCGGCTGTATCACTCTGCGCAGTACGAGGAGTTCAAAAAGGAGCTGCTGGAGGGGGAGGAGAATTCCGACCAAGCGACGGCGGCGCAGAACTACCTGGATTGGTTGGGCTACCACCAGGACAGTCTGTTGTCGGCGATGATGGGTGAGTAATGAGCATAGAGTTGTTCGGCTGCCAGCCGGGGTCCGCTAATTCTCTGGCAGACGTGGCGGGCATCGGTGTCGGCCACGCGGTGTGCGAGGACGGTGCGGGGGATTCGGGCGTGACGATGATTGTCGCCCCGAAATCCGCCACTGCCAGCGTGGATGTGCGCGGTGGTGGGCCGGGGACCCGCGAGACGGATCTTCTGGCGCCGCACAACACGGTGCAGGCCGTGCACGCCATAGGTCTATGCGGTGGTTCTGCATTTGGTCTTGACGCCCTCACGGGGGCAATGGCCGAGCTGGAGAGTAGGGGAATCGGCTTCCCCGTGCTGGGTCCGGAACACCCGGATAAGTTGGTGCCGATCGTACCGGGGGCCGTGATTTTTGATCTGCTGTTGGGGCGCTGGGACTCGCGGCCGGATGCGGCCACAGGGGCGGCGGCGACGGCGGCGGCTCTGGGGACCGTGGCTGGAGACGTTGCTGGCGGGGCTGGCGGCGTGGCTGAGCAGGGCGCTGCAGGGCAGGGGGGTTCAGCGCAGAGTGGTTCAGGGCAAGGGGCACTGAACGGCAACGTCGGCGCGGGGTTGGGCGCCTCTGCCGGAGCGCTGAAGGGCGGCTTTGGGCAGGCCAGCGCCGTGTTCCCGGAAGGCACCCCGCTGGCGGGGGTGACTGTGGCCGTAGGCATTGTGGTGAACCCACAGGGCGCGGTTTTCGACCCGGCGACCGGCCTGCCGTGGGGAATCGCTGCGGAGCTGAACGGGGAGTTTTCCCGATATGGGCTGGCCGACGGCCTGGTTGATGGTGAGCCGGTGGGGGCTGAGGGCGTCAAAAGATTAAAGAGCAAGAACCTGCTTGGCACGAAGATCACGGCGGATATGCTGGCGCCGAAGCTCAATACGACGATCGGGGTGGTGGCGACCGATGCGCCGCTGACGAAGGCGCAGGCCAAGAGGCTGGCGCTGGCGGGGCACGACGGGATCGCGCGGGCGATTAGGCCGGCACACATGCCGATGGACGGGGACACTCTGTTTGCGATGGCGACAGGCGAGCACGGTACGGGGGCGGCTGTGGACGATATTGGTATGAGCCTGCTTTCGGCGGTCGCGGCCAACACGGTGGAGCGGGCGATCATGCATGCCGTCTTGGCAGCGGAGTCGGCCTTCGGCGTGCAGAGTTGGCGCGAAGTAGTGAAAGGGACGTAATGAAAGGTGAGTGCCGTGGCTGGGGCTGCTGAGACTGCTGGGGCTAACGTACAGGCGGTGCAGGCAAACAATGCGCCGATCGGAGTGTTTGATTCGGGGGTAGGTGGGCTGACCGTGGCGCGCGCCATTGTGGACCAGCTGCCGCACGAGAACCTGGTGTACATCGGGGACACGGCTAACTCGCCCTACGGTGACAAGCCCCTGGCACAGGTGCGCGAGCTTTCGATCAGGATTGCGGACACCCTGGCGGAGCGTGGCTGCAAGATGATTGTGGTGGCGTGCAACTCTGCCTCATCGGCGTTTATTCGAGACGCAAGGGAGAGGTATTCCATTCCGGTCGTTGAAGTGATCCTGCCTGCGGTGCGGCGCGCGGCGGCGGCGACCCGCAACGGCAAGATCGGAGTGATCGGCACCCAGGCGACGGTGAGCAGTAGGTCCTACCAGGATCTTTTCGCGGCGATCCCGGGAGTCGAGGCGTATGCGCAGGCCTGCCCGCAGTTCGTGCCTTTTGTGGAGCGAGGCATGACCAGCGGGCGGCAGCTGATGGGGCTGGCGGAGAACTACCTGGCGCCGCTGAAAGCCCAGAGGGTAGATACCGTGGTGCTGGGCTGCACACATTATCCGTTGCTGACCGGGGTGGTGCAGCTGGTGATGGGGGAAGATGTCACGCTGATCAATAGCGCGGAGGAGACCGCGAAGACCGTGTATCGCACGCTGGCGGAGCAGGATCTGCTGGCGGATGAAGATTCGGAGCGGACAGTGAATCTTTCTTTCGAGTCGACGGGTGACCCGCAGAGGTTTGCGAAGTTGGCTGGGAGGTTCCTGGGGCCGGCGATTAGCTCTGTGTCTCAGATTCCGGAGATGGTGCGCTAGCACTTAGGGTTCTCTTATGCGGAGGTGACCAGGGGGTTGGTGCTTATGGAACCATTTTTCTGGTTGAACTTGAACCGTGAATACGGTTAAACTATTTGCGTACTTTTGGGCTGTTCTTTGCTGAATGAACTGATGTCGAGTTCGATCCGAACCTGCCTGCTGGCACCTCCGAGAAGGTCACCTGGACTGCTCAGGTTCCGTTCGACGTTGCGACCCGTCCGAACCCGGAGTTGAAGCCGGGTGAGATCAAGGTCGTTCAGAAGGGCGTGCCTGGCGAGACCAAGGTTGTGCAGGAGGGAACACCTGGTGAGATCAAGCACATCGTCAAGGTGACTGTTGATAGCAATGGTGAGGTAAGCAAGGAGGAGTCCACTGAGGAGATCAGCCAGTCTTCTCCGTACATCATCGAGGTTGGCCCAGCCAAGGGCATTGAGACTGATCTGACGGATAAGCACACCGAAGAGCTTCCGTACGACACCCTCATTGAGTACGACCCGAATCTCGAGGCGGGCAAGGTTGTTGAGGATCAGGCAGGTTCCACTGGCCAGAAGGAGATCACCAGAACCTGGAAGCTGGTTGACGGCGTGCCGGTAGGCGAGCCGGAGACCTCCGAGACGGTCACAAAGGAAAAGCAGGATCGTAAGATCCGCGTGGGCACCAAGTGTAACTGCGAGACTCCAGACAATCCGGAGCAGCCGGGTACCCCGAGCCAGCCGGGCTCCAAGGGCAGTGTATCCACCGGCTGCTCCGCAACCAGCGGCAGCACCGGCTCTCAGAAGCAGGTTGATAGCCCGCGGATGAGCACCCTGGCCTCCACAGGCGCGAACGTGATTGGCATATTCGCAGTCGGCCTGGCGCTGATCATCGGCGCCATCCCGCTGCTGCGCCGCCGCCACGAAGAAGGCGAGGCCTAACCGCCACTAGCGTTCAGCGCTAGCGCCTAGCGGAACAGCCAATCCTGGCAAGTCCCGCGAAAGAAAGGGCGACCACCAACACAACGGTGGTCGCCCTTTCACACATTTGCCACCGCTTCGTGGCAGAATGACAACCTATGGAACTGGTAGTGCTGGGATGCTCCGGAAGCGTCGAAGGACCCGATAGCGCAGCATCGGGATACATCGTCCGCGACACAACCACGGCCACCACCGACCACCTCCTCCTCGACTGTGGCCCCGGCGTGCTCAGCGCCATGCAGTGCGCCGAAGACATCGACCCCTCCGCCTGCCACGTCGCCTTCAGCCACATGCACGCCGACCACTGCCTAGACTTCCCCTCACTCCTTGTCTGGCGCCGATTTCACCCCACAGCCTCCTCCACCCAATGCCACCAACTACTCGGCCCCACCATCGCCCACCGCCACCTCTCCGCAGCCGGCGCCGACGCACCCGAACGCCCCGACGACTTCACCGACACCTTCGACATCAACGTCTACAAGGTAGGCGAGGGGCTTTTCGACGCCACCACGTACCCGGCCCACCCCATCGGCCCATTCACCCTGTACGCCGCCACCGCCGTACACCCCACAGAGGCCTACCTACTGCGCGTGGAAGATAACGCAGGTAACTCCCTGGTGTACTCGGGGGACACTGCCTGGACCGATAACCTGGCCCACATCGCAGCGGGAGCAGACGTATTCCTCTGCGAAGCCACCTGGGGCGAACATGCAGAAGGCAAGCCCACCGGCATGCATATCTCCGGTGAAGACGCAGGCCGTGCGGCACAGGCAGCAGGCGTGGGCAAGCTCGTGCTCACCCACATCCCACCGTGGGGAGACGCGGACGCGGCGGTCCGCGGCGCGGCCCGCCACTATGACGGCGAGATACTGGTTGCCCGCCCAGGCATGCGCCTATCTGTCGGCGAGTAGCTTGTCCGGGGCGGCTAGTAAACTTGAGTTCCATGACGGAAACCAACGTAGAAAATAACACCGACGCAAGCAGCAACTTCACCCGCGCTGACGGCCGCGCCACCAACGAGCTGCGCCCGGTACGCATCACCCGCGGATTCACCAGCAATCCCGCAGGCAGTGTGCTGGTGGAATTCGGCAACACCCGAGTCATGTGCACCGCCAGCGTGGAAGAAGGCGTGCCGCGCTTCAAGAAGGATTCCGGCGAGGGTTGGCTGACCGCCGAGTACGCGATGCTGCCGGCCTCTACCCACGAGCGCATGCCGCGCGAATCCATGAAGGGCAAGGTCAAGGGGCGCACCCAGGAGATCTCCCGCCTCGTCGGCCGCGCACTGCGCGCCGCCGTGGACCTGAAGGAACTGGGGGAGAACACCGTCAACATCGACTGCGACGTTCTGCAGGCCGACGGTGGCACCCGCACAGCAGCCATCACCGGCGCCTACGTGGCTCTGGCTGATGCTCTCGCCGTGCTGCAAGCTAGGGGCGTCGTACCAGGGCAACCGTTACGCGCACCCGTCGCCGCAGTATCCGTGGGCATCATCGACGGCGTGCCGTGCCTCGATCTGCCGTATGAAGAAGACTCGCGGGCGGACGTGGACATGAACGTGGCCATGACGGCCGAGGGGCGTTTCGTGGAAATCCAAGGCACCGGCGAGAATGCGGAGTTCACGCGCGAGGAGCTGAATACGCTGCTGAATCTAGCCGAGGGTGGTCTGCGCGAGCTTATTGAGGCGCAGCGGGCAGCGCTGGCGCAGGAACTCTAGAGCCCGACAGCGGACGCAACAGAAGCGACCGTGGCAAAACAAGCGCAAGAAACAAACGCGAGTCGAGTAGGAGAGTGGTACCGTGCGGGTACTGGTGGCCTCAAGGAATAAGAAGAAGCTGGTGGAGCTGAACCGCATGCTGGAAGCGGCGAACGTGACCGGCATCGAACTCGTGGGACTGGGGGACGTGCCGGAATACCCGGAAACCCCGGAAACCGGCGCGACGTTCGTAGACAACGCGCGGATTAAGACCAACGACGGCGTGCGCCACACCGGCCTGCCGACGATTGCCGATGATTCCGGGCTTGCCGTCGATGCACTGAGCGGTATGCCGGGCGTGCTGAGCGCCCGGTGGTCCGGCGGCCACGGCGACGACAAGGCCAACAACGACCTGTTGCTGGCGCAGATGGGGGACGTGCCGGACGAGCGGCGTGGGGCGCACTTCGTATCCTCCTGCGTGCTGCAGCTGCCCGCCGACGTTGCGGCAGAGCGCGGCATGGAGACCGAGTACGCTGTGGAAGGGCGTTGGTACGGCCGAGTGCTGCGCGCCGAGCAGGGCGAGGGCGGCTTCGGCTATGACCCGCTGTTCGCCCCCGACGAGCTGCCAGAAGGCCAGGAAGAACAACTGGCCGGTAAGTCCGCAGGTGAGCTGACGGCGGAGCAGAAGGATGCCGTCTCCCACCGCGGCAAAGCCCTTCGCCAGCTGGTGGAGATTCTGGCGCAGCTGGCGGATTAAAGCGGCAAGGCTGGTGCCCACCACGCCGCCAAGCTGGGCACCCAGCGCACCGCAAGGCTAGACGCCGGGCGTGTGCGACCCACGTATGATGGGGCAAGGCAAGCCCGAACATGTAACCGAAAGAAACAACAAACCAGCGAAAGGATTCCTCGCGTGACCGCCCCCGGCACAGACAGCGACCAGGCCACCTATAGCCCCACAAGCCCCAGCGGCATCGTGGCCGGGTCGCAGGCCGACCTCAGCTGGCTGGAGGACGTGTACAAGTTCTTCCACCAGCACCCCGAACTCTCGGGAGCAGAGGAAGTTACCGCGCAGCGAATCGCCAAGGAGCTGGAAAACTTCCCGGACTGGGAGATCACCACGAACATCGGCGGCTACGGCATCACCGCCGTGCTGGAAAACGGCGACGGCCCGACAGTGTTGATGCGCGCTGACTTCGATGGCCTGCCCGTCGCGGAGAAAACCGGCGTGGACTACGCCTCCACGTACTCACAGCTCAACGCTTCCGGCGAGCGCGTGGCAACCATGCATGCCTGTGGCCACGACCAGCACACCACAAGTCTGCTAGGCGCCATGCGCATCGTCGATGAAGAGCGTGCCCGCTGGTCCGGTACGGTCGTGGCACTATTCCAGCCGGCCGAAGAGGCGTCCATCGGCGCGCACAAGATGGTCTCCGACGGTTTAGGCGGCATCATACCCCGGCCCGACGTCTGCCTGGCGCAACACATCGTCGCCGGCCCAGCGGGCCAGGTGTACTCCGCGCCCGGCCCGGTGATGACGTCCTCCACTACCATCGAGATCACCCTCCACGGCCGCGGCGCGCACGCCTCCATGCCGCACCGTTCCGTTGACCCGGTGGTGCTGGCGGCTTCGACGGTGATGAAGCTGCAGACGATCGTTTCTCGCGAAGTGCCGCCGAATAAATTCGCGGTGATTACCGTCGCCTCGGTGGAAGCAGGTAAGGCGAACAACGTGATCCCGGACTCCGCGAAGATCTCCCTATCCTGCCGCTTCTACGACGAAGAGCTGCGCCAGAAGTGCGTGGATGCCATCAAGCGGGTGGTACGCGCTGAGGCGCTGGCCGCTGGTGCCGACCGCGAGCCGGACTTCAAATTCGTTGGTTTGCTGGGCGCTACCGACAACACCCCCGAGGTCTACGACGTTGTCCGCCCCCATTTCGACAGCACCTTCGGCGAGGATTCCCTGGAGATGGAACCCTGGACAGCCTCCGAGGACTTCTCCGTGATCCCGAAGTCCTTCGGCTGCCCCTACATGCTTTGGACCATCGGTATTACCCCGCGCCGCCAGTGGCAGCGCGCCGAGTCCGCCGGGCGGCTGGATATTGACATCCCCACCAACCACAACCCAGGCTTCCTACCGGATCTTTCCACCCTGCAGGTTTCCACGCGCGCGGCCGCCGTTGCGATTCTGGCCTGCTTACAGTCCACTTGGGAGAAGCCGGAAGCCGAACCGCACGCGATGGGTGCGCCCGTGCCGACCGACGAGGAGATCGACGCTGTCGCCGTCGAAACCTCGCTGGTCGAGTAGCCGCTAGTCCAGCTGGAAGGCGGCCTTAACCTCGTCGCGGCGCTTCTTCTCCACCACGAAGCTCAAGAAAGGCACCACACCCGCCAGCATCGTGGTAACCCACTTTGCTGGCTCCCAGCGCGCCTTCGTGCCCAGATCCAGGCAGGAAATCACGTACACCATAAACACCAAGCCGTGCGCCGGGCCGATGTAGCTAAACCACTCCGGCGCATTCTCGCTTCCGAGGATCAGATATTTAACAATCATCTCCACCATCAGAATCAGCAGCCAAATACCCGTAACCACTGCCGCCACGGAGTAAAACCTCAGCGACTTTGCCACGCGCGCCCGGCGCTCCGGGTGGATAGCAGGGGTCTGCTCGTTGGTCATTGCTTAGTGCCCTTTCTGGTCGTTGTTCTTGCGCTCGTTATTTTTGGACGCCCTCATGCGCGCCCGCTCGCGCCTATCATCTACCCAAATATCCTCAGTTTCTTCGGCACGATCTTCGGCCTGCAGGAAGTCTTCCGGCACCTCGGTGATCTCATCGGTCGGCAGGGTAGGGGCTGCTGGGGCTTCGTCTCCCAGCAGGCGCTCCTTTTCGTACTGGATGTACTTGCGGTACGCCACGACGAAGAAGATGCCGAAGATCGGCCACTGGATGGCATAACCCAGGTTTTGGAAGCTACCGCCGTTGGACTGCCAACGATCCCACTGCCACCACGCCAGCAGGAGGGTGGCAATGACCGCCAGGATTAGGAAGATGATTTGGATGATGCGAACGCGCAGCGGAAACGGGTGGGCAGGTGCCTTACCGTCATTGTCTGAGTGTTCGTTCACACTGCAACATTCTACCTCTACTGCCTTTTACGCCTAATTTCTTTTGACGCTGGGTTGCTTGCTAGCATGAAAGGGGAAACGCGGTTGTCCGCGTTCTTTTTGCGCCTGTGGCGGAATTGGCAGACGCGCTGGATTTAGGTTCCAGTGTCTTATGACGTGGGAGTTCAAGTCTCCCCAGGCGCACAAAATTTTTCAGCCCCGCAGCACTGCCCGCCTGTGTTGCGGGGCTGTGTGCTGCGCAGCGCGGGTATGCGCAGGCACGGGCGCTACAGCTCCTTGGCGATGCGCGCGACGTGCCCGGTGGCCTTCACGTTGTATTTCGCCACGGCGATCTTGCCTTCCTCGTCAATAACGAACGTGGAGCGGATCACGCCCTGGACGATCTTCCCGTAGTTCTTCTTCTCTCCGAATGCGCCGTAGCTTTCCATGACGGACTTGTCGGCGTCCGAAAGAAGGGGGAAGGTCAGCTCGTACTTATCGCGGAACTTCTCCAGAGCCTCTACCTTGTCGGGAGAAATACCAACCACGTCCACGCCCTGGCCGTTGAGCTCGGTGAGGGAATCGCGGAAATCGCAGGCCTCAGTGGTGCAGCCGGGAGTATCCGCCTTGGGGTAGAAGTACACGATGACCTTGCGGCCCGCGTAGTCCGCCAGGCTTACGTTCTTGCCGGAATCACTAGGCAGGGTGAACTCCGGGGCCTTGTCGCCGACCTCAAGTCGGGTGGGCTGGTTTGCGGTGGTGTTGTTGTTATCAGTCATGCATTCCACCCTAGCGAAAGCGCCGACGGGTGCGATCATTTACAATGTTCAGGTAGCACTTAAACGTTCGAATAAGGGAGAAACTTCCGTGGCCCGTAGCATCGATGCCATCCAGCGCGACATTGAACGCACCCGCAACCAGCTGGGACGGACGCTGGAGGAGCTGTCCGTCCGTGCGGATCCGAAGAACCTGGCGGATGACGCTCGCGGCCAGGCCGTGAACACCCTCAAGGAGCCGAAGGTACAGATGATCATTGGCGGTGTAGTCGCCGGTGTTGTCCTGCTGACCGCCCTGGCCGTTGGCTCCAAGCGCAAGGAAAAGAAGCAGATCAAGGAAATCCAGCGCCTGCTGGCAGCTACCCGCTAAGCGGGTAGCGTTGCCCGACTCAGACTCACTGCCTGGCGAAACTGTACGCAGCGCCAGGCCGGGCGGGTTCACACTACCCAGCCCCGCGAAGCTGGCCATTCTGGCCCTGCTGACCGTCCTGTCGATCGCCGCAGGTTTCGCCTGCGAAGCGGTGGGCGTACCCGCCGCCTGGATCTTTTCCTTCCTGATCGTCTTCGGCGTCTACGCCATCTTCAGCGACCGCCAGGTCAGCCCGCCTAAAAAGGCGATGATCCCCTCCCAGGTGATCATCGCCCTTTTGTGTTCCTCGCCCCTTACCACCATCGACCTCGGCACCATCGTCTCCTATGCCGGCCCGACGGCCATGTCGCTGATCGTCACGCTGGCTGTGTGCCTACTGGCCTCCTGGCTGCTGGTGCGCATCCACCGGGTTGGCCCGGCCACGTCGGTGCTGGCCACCCTCGCGGGCGGCGCCAGCGCGATGGTGATGCTCTCCCGGGAGCTCAACGCAGATACGCGCTTTGTCACCCTCACCCAGTACCTGCGCGTATCCATCATCGTCTTGACACTCCCCGGGCTGGTCACGCTACTCGGCCGCGTCGAGGGCGACGAGGCAGATGCGGCCGAAGGGGCGTCAACAGGAAAAGAAAGCCTTCTCGACGGCCTGCAGACGAACTGGCAGGGCATAGTAGGCGCGGTGGTCGTGGGGCTGGCCGTGTGGGCGTTCACGCGGCTGACGGCGCGGTGGTTCAGCATCAGCTCGCCGTACCTGCTGCTGAGCATCGCGTTCGCCATGATCGGCGTGATGGTGTTCGGCGTGCCGCACGAGTTCATCGCGCCGAACGGGCTGCTGGAAAAGCTGGCCTACGCACTGGTCGGCGTGCAGGCCGGCGGCACCCTGACGAAGGGCGCACTGCGGCAGTTCGTGAAGGCCCTGCCCGTGATCCTGGGCGTGATCGCCCTGATGATCGCCAGCTCTATCGGCACGGCCTTCGCCATCGCTGGCCTATGGGACTTTAAGGTTCTGGACGCCTACCTCGCCACCGTGCCGGGCGGCATCTACGCCGTTCTCGCATTTGCGCACGACGCTGGCAGCCAGCCGATTGTCACGGTCATTCAAGTGATGCGCATGATCGCCATGCTGGTGGTGGGCGCTTACGCGCCGCAGATCATCCGGTGGGTGTTCGGCGCGGGCGCGGCCGACGGGCGGCCGGAGCCACGCGAAACGCAGCGCTAGCGGGCTGTGTTAGGGGGAGCTGGCGCTGTGGCCCGCACACACCGGGAGCGCCAGGGGAGCGGGACTGATGGCCTAGTGGTTAGTGCTGGGTGGGGGAGAGTGAGGCGGCGTCCGCAAGAATCTCCATCGACCGCAGCGACTCAGATGTCGAGGGCGACTGCAGAGACACCATGAGCTCATCGGCTTGAGCGTGCGTACGGAACTCCTCGAGGTAACGGCGGACAACATCGCGCGTGCCGACGGCGGAGTAGCGCAGCATATTCAGGATCTGTTGGCCGGCGGGGGAATCGATGAGCATGTCCAGCTCCTCCTCCGTCAGGCTGCGGCCGCGGCCGGCCATGACGCGCACGCGGGTGCGGCAGACTTGGCGGAACTGCTCCTCGGCTTCCTCCTGCGTGTCGGCGGCGGTGACGTTGACCGCGGCGATGACGTAGGGCTCTGGGTGGGCTTCCGAGGGCTGGTAATTATCGCGGTACATCTGCACCGCCTGCGTGAGGGCGGCGGGCGCGAAGTGGCTGGCGAAGCTATGCGGCAGACCCAGGTGCGCGGCCAGCTGCGCGCCGAACAGAGAGGAGCCCAGGATGTACAGGGGCACATTGGTGTGCCGACCCGGCACCGCCTCCACGCCGGGGATTTTCGACGGGCCGTTGAGGTATCCGTAGAGCTCGGCGACATCCTGCGGGAATGTCTCCGCGGCGAAGGGCTCGCGGCGCAGGGCGCGCAAGGTCATCTGGTCGGTACCGGGCGCGCGGCCGAGGCCCAGGTCAATGCGGCCGGGGTGTAGTTCCGCAAGGGTGCCGAACTGCTCGGCGATGACCAGTGGGGCGTGGTTCGGGAGCATGACGCCACCCGCGCCCAGGTTGATAGTGGAAGTCTTCGCCGCGATGTGAGCGATGAGGACCGCGGGGGCGGAGCTGGCGATGGACTTCATGTTGTGGTGCTCGGAATACCAGATGCGCTCGAATCCTAGCTTCTCGGCCTGCTGGGCCCACTGGACGGAGCGGTCGAAGGCGTCCGCGGGGCGCTCGCCCTTGTAGACAGTGGCGAAGTCGAGGAGGCTCAGCGGGGCTAGGGAGTTGTCGTGTGCCGTCGTGTCCGTCATGGTGGTGTTGATGCCTCCTGGTTGGGGTTTGCGGGCTCGCACTGCTTTCGGCGTTGAGCCTAACCGCAGGGCGGCTTTCACTGCTTTCGGCGCTGCGTGACTTACGTTGTCTGTGCGCTTGCGTTCCTAACTAACGACAACCGCTCTGACAGGGCGGATATTCCCGTTGGAGGTGGCGGAGGGGCGTAAGAGAGAAGACAAACCAAAAACCCTCGCTCACTCGGTAGGATTCCAAGCGAACGAGGGTTGAACTGTGGGCTATCAGGGACTCGAACCCCGAACCCGCTGATTAAGAGTCAGCTGCTCTGCCAGTTGAGCTAATAGCCCGCGTTATTCGAAGCGCTATGCGCCTCGGCAACGTGGAAAACTTTATACCCAGATGACATAACAATACAAATCGCCTGGTCAGAGCGGGTAAATTGATGTGTGAGTTCAGGGCTTATGCGCACGCCCCGGTGCTTCGTATACGCCCCTCATGCTTCGCACGCGCCCCGCACGGACGTCCCGCATGCACGCCCCATGCCCCGCAAGCGCACCCCACGCCGCCGACCTCGCCGAGTCATTCACCGTAAACCCAGTCACCGTTTATAACGTTTACGCTACGAACTGCTGGAACCCGCCAAAATGACTAACGCTCCACTGCAGCCAAGCGTTAAAGTTTAGGACAGTCACTTTTCTTACACACACCTTTCCCTTTCTTGGAGTTAGTCTTGCGCAACACCAAGGTTTTCGGACAAACCTTCTCACGGATCACTGCGGCGTCACTAAGTATCGCCCTAGTTACCTTCACCGCATCGTGCACAATCGACCGCGACAGCGACGAACCGCAGATCAGCTCTAATGCCTCAACCGGCGAGAACGGCGAGGGCGAAGAGAAGAAGGAAGAAAACAAGCTGACCTCCAACGTGAAGGACGGCGACACCGAGGTCGACGTCACCGAGCACGTGCAGGTCAAGGGCGACAAGAAGATCGAGAAGGTCTCGCTGACCAACGACGCAGGCGAGGAAGTAAAGGGTAAGTTCAATGAGGACAAGACCGAGTGGACCGTCCCCACCAAGCTCGGCTACTCGCGCACCTACACCCTCACCGCGAAGTCCGGCGACCAGAAGCTCGAGCAGACCTTCACCACCATGACCCCCGGCATGACGCTCAACGGCGCGCTCGCCCCGCTCGACGGCTCGACCGTGGGCATCGGCCAAACCATCTCTCTTCGTTTTGACGCCCCCGTGGAAAACCGCAAGGCAGTGGAAGATGCCATCACCGTGGAAACTACGCCGAAGGTGGAAGGTGCTTTCTACTGGATCACGGCCCAGGAAGTGCGCTGGCGCCCAGAGAAGTACTGGAAGCCCGGCACCAAAGTCAACGTGAAGGCCGACCTGTACGGCACGAAGATTGGCGAAGGCGTGTACGGCGGTGAAGACCGCAGCGCGAAGTTCACTATCGGCGACGCGATGCGTGCCGTCGTGGACGACAGCACCAAGATGATGACCATCAAGAAGAACGGCAAGACCGTGCAGACCATGCCGGTTTCCCTGGGGCGGGATTACCAGTATCCCACGCCGAACGGCAAGTACATCATCGGCGACCAGTTTGAGACACTGACCATGGACTCTTCGACGTTCGGCCTGACGGGCGCGGGCTCGTACGTGACGGACGTGCAGTACGCGACGCAGATGAGCTACTCCGGTATTTACATCCACGCCGCGCCGTGGAGCGTGTACGCGCAAGGCAACACCAACACCTCGCATGGCTGCATCAACGTGAGCGCCGAGAATGCCGCCTGGGTGTTTAACAACATGAAGCGCGGCGACATCGTTGAGGTGAAGAACACGCAGGGCGAGACCCTGAACGGTTCCGACGGCCTGGGCGACTGGAACATCCCGTGGAAGACCTGGAAGGCCGGGAACACGGAAGGGTAGCTAGCGCAGGCGCGCGGCGCGGGGGACGGCGCGCGCGATGATCTTCGCCTTTTCGGCTCGTGGCACACGCACGCGGGTCGTTTTTAGTTGCTCGACGGGGGTGCAGGCCAGACGCTCGTTCAACGCGGCGAACAGGTCGTGCGCGCCGAGCACCCCGACGCGGGCCGCCAGCGGCAGTAGGGCCATGGTGGCGTGCGCCTGGGCAAGCTCCGCGCGGATTTCGGCAACCAGCTCGACCTTAGACTCCTCGGTGAGTTTCGGCAGGTAGGAGCGGTGCAGCCCGACCGTATCCTCCTGATAGTCTCGCAGGAAATTCACCTTCTGGAAGGCGCTACCCAGTGCGTAGGCGCCCTGGTCGGTGCGGGAGCGTTGCTCCGTGGTCAGTGGGCGCCCGGCTTGCTCGGCGTGCGTGGCGAACACCGCGTTGCACATCCACCCGATCACGCCCGCGGATCCGTGCACGTAGTCGGCAAGTGGCAAGGGGCTGGAGCTGGGGGCGTCCGAATGCATGGATGCGAAGAAATCCACCGTCCAGGATCGTTCAAACCCCGCCCAGCGCGCGGTGGTGGCGAATGCGTGCGCGATGGGGTCGGTGCTGAATCCGGTGTCCAGCGCCGTGAGGGCGGTCTGTTCGTAGTCGTCGAGGGATTTTGTGACGCCGCAGGCTGGTACGCCCAGCGCCTCAGCCGTACCGTCGACGATTTCATCCGCGACGCGGGCGAGGGCGTAGATGTTGCGGATGTGCAGCTTGATCGTGGGCGCGAGGAGTTCGCTGGCCAGGTAGAAGCTGGTGGAGTAGTGGCGGATGATGCGGGAGGCCGCGGCGGTGGAGGCCTGCGTGTACAGCGCGCCGGGGTTGTCGTGGATGCTGGCGCTGGGGTGTGCGGTGGGGTTTGCGCGAAGATGGGGCTTGGGCAGGCGGGCCATGGTGATTAATGCTAGTCCATGAGAGTTTGGAGGCTGGGGAGTGTCCTGGGGAGCCCAAATGTCGCAAATCTTCCACTTTCGAGATCCTTTCGGGTTTGACGAATTTGTCAAAGTGCCCTGAACAGTGCAAACAGAATAGTTATAAATACAGAGTGGAAGATTTGGGACATTTTCCCTTGGGAGGGGGGAGCCCACTCGCAACCGCACGTATCTTGGAGGCTGCAGGCACTGCGAGCCCATGCAGTGCGCTAAGGAATGCCCGCTAAAGTATTCCGGCTAAGGCATTCTCACTATGGCGTACTCGCTAGGCGCCGTGGAATGAAAGTGAGCCGAAAAGCGCTGAATATTAAGAAGGCTACGAAAGTAACGACAAAGAGAGGCGAACATCATGAGCGCATACACCTACAACGTCACTGGAATGAGCTGCGGGCACTGCGAAAACGCCGTCAAGGAGGAAGTTTCCAACCTTCCGGGCGTTACGAACATCGAGGTCAGCGCAGACAAGGGGCTGCTGACGTTCGAGCACGACGGGGCGGCAGGGGAGCTGACGGATCAGCAGGTCATCGACGCGGTCGACGAGGCCGGCTACGAGGCCACCCGCGCATAGCGAGGGCGCAGCGAGCGAAGCGCACGGAGCGTGGTGAGACGTGTGCGTTCCCCGAAGGGGGGGAGCGGGGCGCAAACTGTGCGCGTTGCACACGAGCGCGCCGCCGCTAGAAGGGGCGCAGCCCCGCGATGCTGTAGAACTGGTGGCCCAGGAAAAGCAGCGCCGAATCGTCGGAGATCTCCGACACGTCCAGAACCTCCGCAGCCACCAGCGTAGATTCCCCCGCCTGGGCCGTATCCGCAATGCGCGCCCGCATCACAGCCCGGGAGTTCGGCAGCAGCGGCTCGCCCGTCTCGGCGGTCACCCACCCTTGAGATTCCGCGAAGCGATCCGCGCCCGAGGTGGCGAAGGAGTGCGCGATGGGGGACTGGGCGTCATTAAGAAAGTGCACCAACATGCTGCTCGACCGCAACAATTTGCCTGCCGAACCCGTGCGCTTCATCAGCGAGAAACTGATCGACAGCGGGTCAAGCGAAAGGGAGGATACGGACGATGCGGTCAGGCCGACGGGCGCGCCGTCGACGGTCGCGGTGATCAGCGTTACCCCCGCCGGATGTCCGCGGAAGACATCTCGAAACGCTGCTTCAAGATCGGTGTTACTCATTAGCATCACTAGACCTTTAGAAAAATTTGGGGTGACTGACGGGACTCGAACCCGCGACACCTAGGATCACAACCTAGTGCTCTACCAGCTGAACTACAGTCACCATTGCTGTTGAAAACAGCGGATTTTATGTTAGCCCACGCCCTGCGTCTTAACCAAAAGGCCAGCTCGCGAGGGGTGAAACAGGCCTAGGCGGGCCTAGGTGGCCCTGGGGTCAGCGCTAGATCGGGAAGCGTTCCATCGCTGCCTTCGCCGCGGCCGTCGCGTCCGCGTTCGACGGGTCTGCCTCCACGAGCATCGCGCGGCGGTAGTAATCCAGTTCGCGGATGGATTCTTTGATGTCCGCCAGCGCGCGGTGAGACATCCCCTTAGCAGGCTGGCCGTTGTACACGTGGGGATACCAGCGGCGGGCGAGCTCCTTCAGGCTGGAGACGTCGATCATGCGGTAGTGCAGGTACTGGTCCAGGTGTGGCATGTAGCGGTTGATGAACTTCCGGTCCGCGCTGATGGTGTTGCCGGCCAGTGGCGCCACGCCTGCGGTGGGCACGTGCTTTTTCACGTAGTCGAGGACCTGCTCCTCGGCTTCTTCCAGCGTGATGTCGGAGGCGCGGATCTGTTCCGTCAGGCCGGATTCGCCGTGCATCTTCGTCACGACGGCATCCATGCGGGCGAGGTCGCGTTCGGTTGCGTGAATCACCAGGTCCAGCCCCTCGTCGAGTGGGGTGAGGTCCGCATCCGTCACAATCACCGCAATCTCGACGAGCACGTGTTGGTCCGGGTCGAGGCCCGTCATTTCGCAGTCGACCCACACGAGTCGATCGTTCTTGGCAACTTGATTCGGGGTGGTGTTCACGGATGTTCCTTTCTGTTGTTGATAATTCTATGTCTTTTTTGGTGACGCCCCCTCGGAATCAGTCGCTTTCGGTTGCCATTTGGGCGTAGAACTTACCCACGATCGGCGCGGTGACCTTCCGCGGCAGGTACGTGGAGACGAAGTTCATGGCCTTGGACAGTGGGCCGGGGACTACACGGAGCTTGTTCTTGGACAGGGCGGTCAGGGTGTCGATGGCGCAGTCTTCGTAGGTAGTCCAGAGGAAATCCGGGACGGCATCGTCAACCTCGGTGAGCTGCTCGTCTTCCTTGCGGGCCTCGCGCACCGGGCCGGGTGCCAGGAGGGTGCACTTGATGCCGTGGTCTTTAAGCTCGTAGTGCAGGGACTCGGTGAAGGTGTTGACCATCGCCTTAGTGCCGACGTAGGTGGCGTTTCCGGGGATGGCCATGTTGCCGGCGGCGGAGCCGACGTTAACGATGCCGCCCTCGCCACGTTCCAGCATGCCGGGCAGCACGACTTGGGTGAGTTCGTAGAGTGCGGTGGCGTTGAGATCGAACTGCAGGCGCTCGTAGTCCCAGTCGAGGTCCTTGAACTGGCCGAAGGTGGCTATGCCCGCGGAGTTGATGATGATGCTGACCGGGGTGGTGCGCAGCTCTTTCAGCAGCTCTGTGCGGGCGGGGGCATCCGCCAGGTCGACGGAACGGATCTGCACGTCGCGGTCAGGGAAAGCGTCCGCGATTTCCTGCATGGGAGCCACCGTGCGGGCGACCAGGAGCAGGTCGTAGCCGCGCCGGGCGAGCTCCTCGGCGATGGCCTTACCAATGCCGGAGGAAGCGCCGGTGATGACGGCATAGGAGCCTGGAGTGGGAGTTGGAAGATCCAGTTCCTCGGACTTCTGGGACTTGCCCAGGGGGAGGGAGCGTAGGGCGTCAATAGGGTTAAAGTGGCTATTCGCAGTCATGGCTACAACCATAGCGGGCGGTGCGGACAGGGGGGTCGGGGTTTAGGTGGCGTGGAGTGTAGATCGCGCGAAGCGTGGGTTCCGTTAAGCGCGGGAGGTGTGAACTTTGCCCGGTGAGCTGAGCTAAGCGGTGTTAGTTTAATCACATGATCCCCGATATTCGCAGAGTTGGACAGCACGCCGCGCTGTATGCCCATGCGCGCTGTGAGCACATCATGGAACAGATCGAAGACCGCGTTGGCGATGACTGGGGAATTGCTGTAGGCGAGATTTAAGGCGAGCAGTACTACCAGTTTCAGGGGCGGGTTAAGCTCGCCAATGCTCGAGTGGAACTCGTCGCGACCGTTGACGTGGAGTCCGCGACTCTCAAGTGGGAATGGGCGGATGAAGTGGCTGTTTCCGGAGCTGCAGAACTTGATCGGCGCCTTGCTGCGGAGGTGATGCGCAAGTGGGGTGAGGAACAAGACCTGACCGGGTTTACGACCCCAGTGGTGCCTTACGAGGTTCCCGAATGGGACGGCGATGAAGCTGAATCGGATAGCGGGGAAGACACGGAAGATGAGGAAGGCGAAGAAGGCGACGAGCTGTATGCGCAGTCAATTGCAGCGGCAGCCGTTTCGGAGGATGTAGGGGATAGCGCGTTCGAAATTTTTGGTTCGCATGCTTGTTACGCAACCATCCCGGACGAAGACGAATCCGAGATCCGGATTTACTTGATGGATTCGTTCAACCCACCTATGGAGGAGACGGATCTGTCGGTGATGTTTGTCAAGTTCGACGCCATATTGTTGGAATGCGACGACCCGGTGTGGAGTATCGAAGGGATTGCTTATCAGCGCGAGGACTGGACGGTCGAGGAAATCGAACCGGAGAAAAAACAACGCGCGTGGAAGATTGCGGACGGCGACGGACGCTTCTTCGTGGTGGAGTTGAGCTTCAACGAAGACGGCACGATCGCAGAGCTTGGCAAGAAGGGGCTGTTTACAGAGGAAAGCGCCTAACGAAATCCGTCGGACACTCTAGCTAAAAAACGAAGTCCGCGCCTCGGGAAAGAAAAACCGAGACGCCAGTTTGTCCACGTAGCCGCGACTGAAGTGTCAACCATGTCGCGACTCATGAGGGGCTTTCACGAAACCTCCTGACCAGTTATACCAGGTCCACGGCTACACCCCGGTTACACCGGGTTCCGCCTCCGGTTACACGACAGTAGTCAAACAAATGCCGCGAGCAGGAACTTCGTCTTAGAACTCAAAGTCAGGAACTTCCGTCTTCGTGCCTTCTTGCTTCTCGGCAAGCTCCACATTCCACCGCGCCCGCTCGACAAGTTCGTCAAAGGTAAGCACCTCCGGTGACCTAAGGTTGGAGCGGAAAACTTTCAAAGCTACGGAACTTCGCGTCAATCCGGTTCCCTTCGGCGCTGAACAAGTCGCTCATGGAACCGATCACCAGAAACGAGCGTGGCTCGACCAAATACGCACCGTCGCCAGTGTTTCCGCCCTCGCTGTCCCTCTCCAATCCAGCCGGCAAGGCTCTCTTTGGCGGCGCAAACTGTTTCTTGCACCTGGGCTATCGCAACGGAAAACTTGCGGCTGATCCCGTAAACATCACTGCGGTATTGGTGCCGTGTCAGCAAAGGCGTGTCCGGGTGTTTAATCTCTGCCAGCGCCACTGAACGCTGCAGGCCGTTGGACACTAAGAAGGCGTCGGCGCGTTTCCCGGAAGTGTGCAGGTTTGCTCCGCGAACTGTTTGCTCAAGTTTTCCCTCGTCCCAAGTGGTGTAGAGCCTACCTCCGAGACCAACGCCGAGGACCCATGGGTTGGCTTCGAGAAGGTTCTGCCACGCCTTCTCAGCGCCACCCGCCGCGTTTTTCGCTTCGGCAAACGCCTCGTGGTCGTCGAGCCACGATTGCATAGTGTTAACGACGTCGCGACGGTTCTTCAGTTCCTTGATCTCAGCGGCCGAGGTCTCGGTTTCTACGAGTGCCTGGAGCGCCTTAGGGTCTCGCTTGTACAGTCGCTGAAGTTCGCTTTGGTCGGCGACGATGCGGTTGAGGACGTCATCGTCAACCCTGGAGGTTTTCTCGCCGGTAACGGGAATCGAGGCGAGGCTGCGGGTGAGGTCGATAAGTTTGTTTGAGCCTTCCCGGTTCAAGACGAGGACATCATCGAGTTTCGGTCGTTCGAGTCTCTTCTTCGCGCCTGAAAACGGGCCTCGCCAACTACGCCAGGCTCGCGCACAACTTGGATCTCGAGCTGGCGACGCTGTTTCGCAACTTTGCCGGAATCTCTGCCACTTCCACTGTCTTCTGTGCAGCACACGCTGCTACGCCGCTACATCGGACTTGACATGTTCAGTGCTCGCTGTATAGTTCAGTGCATGCTGACTATTGCTTCACGTCTCGACGTGATGAACCGCCTGGGTCGTGCACTGGCCGACCCCACTCGATCGCGGATCATCTTGACCCTGCTCGACCATCCCGCTTACCCGGCGGAACTGGCTCGAGCTTTGGACCTGACACGCCCGAATGTGTCCAACCACCTGGCATGCCTGCGCGATTGCGGGATCGTCGTCTCCGAGCCCGAGGGGCGTCGGACACGATACGAGATTGCCGATCCGCACCTGGCGCAGGCGCTGACGGCACTGGTCGATGCCACCCTGGCAGTAGACGAAGACGCCCCGTGCATCGATCCCGCCTGCTCGCTTCCCGGATGCGACGTAGCTGGGGAGGACGCATGATCCTCACCACGGTCTTGCAGGCGATAGGCCTGTTCGCAGCTACCAACATCGACGACATCATCGTGCTCTCCCTCTTCTTCGCGCGAGGGGCAGGCCAGAGCGGCACCACCGCCCGTATTTTGGCCGGCCAGTACCTCGGATTTGCCGGCATCCTCATCGCCGCGATCCTTGTGGCCATCGGCGCCGGAGCATTTCTGCCCCCGGCAGCTATTCCATACTTTGGTCTCATCCCTCTGGGCATCGGCCTCTGGGCCGCATGGCAGGCCTGGCGCGGAGACGATGACGACGATGACGACGAGGCCAAGGTTGCCGGCAAGAAGGTCGGCGTTTGGACAGTCGCAGGCGTCACGTTTGCCAATGGCGGCGACAACATCGGTGTCTACACCCCTGTATTCCTCAGCGTGGAACCTCTCGCAGTAGTTGCCTACTGTGTTATCTTCCTCGCGCTCGTTGCGGTCCTGGTGGCTCTGGCAAAGTTCGTCGCCACCCGCCCCCCGATCGCGGAAGTGCTCGAACGCTGGGAGGACATCCTCTTTCCCATCGTTCTCATCGGCCTCGGCATCGTGATCCTCGTCAGTGGCGGAGCTTTCGGGCTCTGACGGAGCAGTAGTGTTCCAAACGGCCCCGACCGGGCGCACCCCTCTCGGTTCAGACCCCAACAACTACCCGCAGCCAGTCCTGCGTGATCACAGCAACAAGACCGCTATGAAGCGCTGCAAAAACCGCGCCACCAGATGAGTACGGAAACTCTTCCGCGGCTCGGTCCGCGCTCATAAACAATCCGCGCTATAACCCGAGCAGGAACGGCGTTCAGACAAAGAAAAATGACCCCTCCGAACGAACGGAGCGGGTCACTTTTGTGTTCGCGGCCGTTTTCCTTCGGCCGGCAGGAGGTTTCGTGAAAAGATTGGAGCAGTTTCGTGACCCCCCATGACAATGGCGCCCCCGGCAGGACTCGAACCCGCGACACATGGGGTAGAAACCCACTGCTCTAATCCACTGAGCTACGGAGGCATACGAGTAGATGATAATGCACGCGCATGCGCGCAGAAATTGCGGGGCAATCATCCGGTAAGTGAGGCGCAGTCGCGAGGGTAGGCGCCGGGGCGGCGTGGCACAGTCGTGCAGGTAGGTACGGGACAGCGTGGCACGGCTGCGAGGTAGGCGCCGGGGTAGTGCGCCACCACTGTGACGCAACCAACAACACAAAACCGGGAAGTTCACCCTGTCCGGAGCGGAGGGTAAGGTTCCAAACATGTCCTCCCAGGCAGATCAGGAAGCTAAGCAAACAGCGGAAGCCAAGACCGCGCAGGCGGAAACCAAAGCGAAGCCCGCGCAGGCGAAGCAGGCGGAAGCGCAAGCCCCGGCCCAGCCCGTGAAGCTGGGTAACCCCGGCCTCGTGTACCTCATCGGCGCACTCGTCGCCGGGTGTTTCGCCGCGGCCATCGGCTACTCCTTCCTCGGCGAATCGCTCGCCCTTCTGGGCATTCCGGACCCCGGCCCGCTGACCACCGTTGGCCTGCCCTTCGTCCGCGGCGCGGCGATCTTCATCGGCTGCCTGGGGCTCGGCGGGTTCCTGATGTCCGCCTTCGGCACGCCCCCGGATAAGCAGGGCTATCTCACACTCGACGGCTTCCGAGCCGCCCGCACGGGCACCTGGGGAATGATCGGCTTCGCACTCCTGTCGATCTTGCTGATCCCCATGTACATGTCGGACATCTCCGGCAGCCCCCTCACAGAAGTTCTTAAGCCCGAGTACTGGGGGATTGCGCTGGATCAGGTGTCGGCGTCGAAGGCTTGGCTCTGGGTTGCCATCTTCGCTGGCGCGGCAGGTGGGCTGTCGCTGCTCACGCGCAAGTGGATCTGGCAGCCGATCTTCTTGGCACTGTCGGTTCTTTCGCTGATTCCGCTGGCGCTGGAGGGGCACTCCGCGGCGGGCGGTAACCACGACTACGGCGTGAACTCGCTGCTCTGGCACATCATCTGCGTATCGCTGTGGGTGGGTGGCCTGCTGGCTCTGCTGGCGCACGCGAAGCGCCGCGGCCCGCACCTCGCTCTTATCGTCCAGCGCTACAGCGCCCTGGCGCTTTTTTGCATCATTGCCGTTGCGATCTCGGGGTTCATTAACGCACTGCTGCGCGTCCACCTGGACGAGCTGTTCACCACCCAGTACGGCCTGGTCATCGTCGCAAAAATGGTCATGACGTTGCTCCTGGCCTGGTTCGGATGGGAGCAGCGCTCCCGCATCATCCCGAAGCTGCGCGACGGCGAGGGTGAAAGCGGCAAGACCACCAGCGCTCAGCGCACGCCGTTCATCCGCTTCGCTGCCCTGGAGATCTTCATCATGGCCGCCACCATCGGCATCGCCGTGTCCTTGGGCCGCATCCCGCCGCCGATCGAGCAGGTCATTGACCTCACCCAGCAGGACGTACTGCTGGGCTACACCCTCACCGAGCCGCCGAGTATCGGGCGCTACTTCACCATGTTCCGCCTGGATCTCATCTTCGGTGTGGGTGCGATACTCCTCCAGGCCGGGTACATGTGGGCCTGGCTGAGCATCCGCAAACGCGGCATCGAGTGGCCCATCCAGCGCCTCATCTGGTGGTCCGTCGGCAACGTCACCCTGCTGTTCGCCACCAGCTCCGGCCTGGGCATGTACTCCATGGCGCTGTTCGGCCCGCACATGCTGCAGCACGTCATTCTCTCCATGGCCGTGCCCGTGTTCTGGGTCCTCGGCGGCCCTATGACGCTCCTGCTGCGCGCCCTGCCCGCCGCCGGCCGCAATGGCGTTCCGGGACCGCGCGAATGGTTGGTCGTGTTCATCAACAACCCGTTCTCACGCTTCCTGACGCACCCCATCGTCGCCGGAACGCAGTTCGTTGTCGGGTTCTATTACCTTTATCTTTCGCCGCTTTTTGACGCGATCGCGGGTGAGCACGCCGGCCACCTGTTTATGATGCTGCACTTCATCATCTCGGGATACATCTTCTATTGGGTGATCATCGGCGTGGATGCCGCACCGCGGAACCTCTCGCCGTTCATTAAGATGCTGACGCTATTTGCGATGGTGACCTTCCACGCATGGTTCGGTATCGCGATGATGCAGATTTCCGAGCCACTGAACGCGGAGTTCTACAACCAGCTGGACTTCCCATTCCCAGTGGACCTGGACCACCAGCAGTACCTCGGCGGCAGCATCACCTGGGCGCTGGGTGAGATCCCGCTACTGGTTGTCTCCATCGCCCACGGGTTCCAGTGGCTGCGTTCCGACCGGCGCGAGGCCAAGCGTTTCGACCGTCGTGAAGAGCGCACGGGTGACGAAGAACTGGAGGCATACAATGCGATGCTGGCTGGGCTCTCCAGCGGACAGATCGATACCGGCAACCGCGCGTACTACGGCGATGATTACCACGACCAGGACGTTCAGAGCACCCTGCACTCGGCCAAGCACAAATCGCAGCACAAGGCCCAACACAGGGGCCAGAGTCAAGCCCAGCGCCGGGCTCAGGAGCAGGGTAAAAACCAGGCTCAGAACCAGGCCGAAACCAACGCCGAGAACAAGCAAGCCCGCGGGAAGTCGGACTAACGCACACCCGGCCGCGAACTGTCAACCCCTTCTTTCCAACCTGTGGATAAGCACCTTTGATGGGCGGAGTTGTCCACAGGGTGGCGTCACGAAGAAAAAGAAAAACCCCGAAACGCGCTAACAATAAAGCCACGCGCCGGGGAACAAGCTTCGGTGCGAAAACTAGGAAGGGGACAAGTCAGATGAGCAACAATCTGGCGCAGGCATATCTGGTGGGGAACGCGGTTGACCACCCGCAGATTCGAATCAAGGGGCTGGACGGCGGGCCCACACTCACCACGTTCCGCGTGGCGATGAACCACCGCTACCAAGGCGCGGACGGGCAGTGGAAGGACGGCGACCCGTGCTACATGGAAGTCCAGTGCTGGGGTGCACTAGGCGATAACGTCAGCGCGACGGTGTGCAAGGGAATGTCCGTGATCGTCGTCGGACGTATCGTGCAAAGCACGTGGGAAGCCAACGGCGAAGACGGCAAGTCCGTGACGCGCAGCGTGCTGCGCGTGCGCGCCACCCACGTGGGCCCGGACCTGAGTGCGCGAAACGTGTTGGTGAACGTCCGCAAGGCTGTGGAGCAGAACGCTGAGAAGAACCCGGCGCAGAACCCAACTGGCTCGCCGGAGCTGGTGGGTGTCGGCGCAGGTGGCCAGGAAGAGGAAGTGGAACCGGCGTTCTAAGTGGCGAATGATCGCTAAAAGGTGAGGCCGACTTGGGGAGCTCGGGGGAGTAGCCCAGGTCGGCCTTTGCACGGTGGCACCACGTACACTGGGTGGGCGAATACATTGGGACACTAACCACGAAAGGTCAAAAGAGTTCACCGTGGGCGAGTTCATTTACACCATGAAAAACGTGCGCAAGGCGCACGGCGATAAAGTCATCCTGGATAACGTCACGATGGCGTTCTACCCCGGCGCCAAGATCGGCGTGGTGGGCCCGAACGGTGCAGGTAAGTCCTCCATCCTGAAGATCATGGCTGGCATCGATCAGCCCTCCAACGGCGAGGCTTTCCTGGACCCCGGCGCAACCGTCGGCATTCTGCTGCAGGAGCCGCCGCTGAACGAGGAAAAGACCGTTCGCCAGAACGTCGAAGAGGGCATGGGCGAGATCTTCGAAATCCGCCAGCGCTACGAAGAGATCGCCGAAGAGATGGCCACCAACTACACCGACGAGTTGATGGAAGAGATGACGACTCTGCAGGAGAAGATCGACGCTGCAGATGCGTGGGAGCTGGACTCCAAGATCGAGCAGGCCATGGAAGCGCTGCGCTGCCCGCCGTCCGATGAGCCGGTGACCCACCTCTCCGGAGGTGAGCGCCGCCGCGTAGCCCTGGCGAAGCTGCTGCTTTCCGAGCCGGACCTGCTGCTGCTAGACGAGCCCACAAACCACCTGGACGCCGAGTCCGTGCTGTGGCTGGAGCAGCACCTGAAGGACTACAAGGGTGCCGTTCTGGCCGTCACCCACGACCGCTACTTCCTGGACCACGTCGCCGGCTGGATCTGTGAGGTCGACCGCGGCAAACTGTACCCCTACGAGGGCAACTACTCCACCTACCTGGAGACCAAGGCCAAGCGCCTGGAGGTTGCAGGCAAGAAGGACGCGAAGCTACAGAAGCGACTCAAGGAAGAGCTACAGTGGGTCCGCTCCGGCGCGAAGGCTCGCCAGGCGAAGAACAAGGCCCGCCTGCAGCGCTACGAGGAGATGGCTGCCGAGGCTGAGAAGTACAAGAAGCTGGACTTTGAAGAGATCCAGATTCCGACTCCGCCGCGCCTGGGCAACCAGGTGGTCGAGGTCAAGGACCTGAACAAGGGATTCGACGGCCGCACCCTGATCAAGGACCTGTCGTTCACCCTGCCGCGCAACGGCATTGTGGGCGTCATCGGCCCGAACGGTGTGGGTAAGACCACTCTGTTTAAGACCATCGTTGGCCTGGAGGAGCCGGACTCCGGCGAGGTGAAGGTTGGCTCCACAGTTCAGTTGAGCTACGTGGACCAGAACCGCGAGAACATCGACCCGGAGCAGACGGTCTGGGAGGTTGTCTCCGACGGCCTGGACTTCATTCACGTCGGCCAGAACGAAATGCCTTCCCGCGCGTACCTGTCCGCGTTCGGCTTCAAGGGCCCGGACCAGCAGAAGCCTTCCAAGGTGCTGTCCGGTGGTGAGCGCAACCGTCTGAACCTGGCGCTGACGCTGAAGCAGGGTGGCAACCTGATCCTGCTGGATGAGCCGACTAACGACCTGGACGTGGAGACCCTGTCTTCCCTGGAGAACGCTCTGCAGCAGTTCCCGGGCTGCGCCGTGGTCATTTCGCACGACCGCTGGTTCCTGGACCGCACCTGTACCCACATCCTGGCTTGGGAGGGCAACGTTGCCGAAGGCCAGTGGTACTGGTTCGAGGGCAACTTCGAGGACTACGAGAAGAACAAGGTCGAGCGCCTCGGCCCGGAGGCTGCACGTCCGCACCGCGTAACGCACCGCAAGCTGACCCGCTAGACCGCGCGTTCCGCCACAGCACGTTGCTACAGCACGCGGCGCAGGCTAACCAATAGGCCTGCGCCGCGTTTCTCGCTTGAAACCGTGTAACAACGTGAACCTGTGTGAAGGATGTGGCAAGATTGGTTCACGAAACAAAAGTTACCTGTGAGGTTCTAAGCGAGGTTTGAAACGCAATGCCCTTCATCGAATACGAGGCCACCGGGACTCGCTGGCATACCTGCCGCCGCGAGCTCCGTTGGTCCGACTTCGACCAATACCAGCACGTCAACAACGCCAAATATCTGGAATTCGGCCAGGACGCGCGGATGGTCTTCCTCAAAGACGTTCTGATGGAAATGGACATTGCCGTGCCCCCGATGTTCGCACGCCACACCACCATCGACTATCCGTTCCCGCTGTCTCCGGGGGAGTCGGAAGTCGCTGTGGCCTCCTACTTCATCGACGTCGGGCGCAAATCCTGCACCATGCGCCAGGTTGTCCAGGATTCCGTCGGACGGATCACCTGCACCATCGATGCTGTCATGGTGGGCATCGACGTGATGACCGGGAAGTCCCGTGAGTGGAGCGATCAGGACATCAGCAACATCAACCAATTCCTCATCCCGGAGGACCACGAGGTGGTCACCGACCGCGCCACCACCGCCGCCCGCTTCTAACAGCGCGCATTCAACCCAGAGCAGATTCACTGACCGGTAAGCGCCCAGCCCGTGTGAGCTAAAGCTTTGGGGAGGGCTAAGGTGGGGGAACTATGGGCGTCACAATCGATCTACAGGGAACAATTGATTCGCGATCCGCGACCGCGGCCGTGAGTGCCATGCGGCGCGCGGGGGCGGTGATGAAACGCGCGCTGGTGATGGATCCGGGCGCGCTGGTGCGCTTAAGCGCTGTGGGGGAGCGGTCGACGGATCTTTTTATTTCGACGCCCCTAGGCTGCGTGGCTTCCGTCCGAGTGCCCGGACAGGCAGGCAGCACCGGCACAGTGGCCTATGCCAGCGACGCGCTGGAGACGATCGTCGCGTTTGAACCCGGACAGCAGACCCTTGACCTGGGCGCGGACATGGACCTGATGTGGGTTGGCTCGCCGCCTCCGCAGCAGGGATTCGAGCTGATCGATACGGTGCCGGGGGACGTGGTGCGCGGCCTACACGCGGACATGGCCACGGAAAATGAGGCGAACTCCGGCCCGATGGGGATTGCGCGTAGCCTGCTGGAGCAGCAGGTGCTGACGGTGCAGCGAGGTAATGACGCCACCGCCTCCGTCGCGCTAGAGGGCCGAACCATTGCGGCACTCGGCGGCCTGCGGTTGGTTCCAGAGCCGGGGGAGAAGCTGCGGGATTATGACTATGTGCGTGTGAGCGCCAGCGGGTCGTGGATTCGTGTGGATGCGCTGGTCGGCAGCGTATATGCGCCGCGCCCCGGTGGGCTGGCTCGGGTGCCCGGGCCACGCTAGATGGGTAGGAGAGCCTCCGTGTGAGGAGCGCTGCGAGTGGATTAAGCGCCGGTGTACATGTCGTAGCCCAACTTGGTGCTCATGACCGCGATAACGACGAGCAGCGCGATGCGGATAAAGCCGGTTCCCTTGGAAAGTACCAGGCGTGCCCCAACTTGCGCGCCCGCCACGTTGAAGGCCGCTAGGCCGAGCCCCAGTAGCCAGGGCACGTGGCCGCCGATGGCGAATACGGTCAGCGCGCCGAGGTTCGTGGCAGTGTTGATGATCTTCGCGAGTGCGGCAGATTCTACGAAGGATCTGCTAAGAAGCGCGGTGAAAACAATGATGAGGAACGTGCCGGTGCCCGGGCCGAAGAAGCCGTCGTATGCGGCGATAGCTCCGACCGCGAAGAGTGCGATGAGCCACCGGCGGGGGCTTCGTGCAGGGGCGCGTTGGGGTGTGCCGAAACTGGGTTTGAGGGCGACATACGTGCCAACTACTAGCAGCAGAATAATCACCAGGGGACGCAGAACCTCGGAGCTGAGTGCTGCTACCAGCAGCGCACCAGAGGCCGCGCAGACGAACGCCAGCGGGACTCCGTAGGCCACCAGGCGCCGATCGATCTTCTGGCGCACATCGGATGCGCGGAGCATACGCGCGGCGGCTGAGGAAGTACCAAAGACCGCCGCTAGCTTGTTGGCCGCCATTGCCGAGGCTTCAGGGGTCGCGGGCGCGACGATCAAAATGAGAGGGATGAGGATGAGGCCACCGCCGCCGACGATGGCATCAATTAGCCCGGCGACGAAGGAACCCACGGCGAGGACTGAAAACGCCTCGACGGAAAGATCCGCTAACACTGTTAGTGCTGATCGGGAGTGTTGACTAGCATGTGCGCAACTCGCTCCATGTGTTCCCACATGGCCGCGCGGTGTTCGTCGGGTAGTTGTTCCTTATCGATGGTGGCCATGGCGTTGCCCATGAGTTCCAGCCAGCGGTCGCGGGCGGCCGTGTCGATGCGAAATGGGGCGTGGCGCATCCGCAGGCGCGGGTGGCCACGCCGGGCGTTGAACTCCGTTGGGCCGCCCCAGTACTGCACTAGGAACCAACGGAGTCGATCTTCGGCGCCCTCGAAGTCCTGTTCCGGGTACATCGGCCCGAGAATATCGTCGGTGCGGACCTGTCGATAAAACTCGTGCACGATGGCACGGAAGGTCTCCTCACCAACAGCGTCGTAGAAGCTAGAAGTCATGCCTCCAACCATATCTGTTCTGCCATAGCCGGCGGGGCAGGTTGGGCGCGGCTACGGCCGCAGGGGCGCAGCCGCCTGGCCGCAGGGGCGCAGCCGGGCGGTTACTCTCCCGCCGCGTCGAACACGCGGGCGGCCTTGGCACGCGCCACCCGGTCGCGCCCCTCGGAGAGCACGCGGCGCAGGCCACTCGGGGTGTCTTCCGCCTTCACGAGTTCAGCGATGGCGGAATCCGTTGCGTCGCTGTGATCCCAGGAGGGATAGATGCCCTCCAGGGTGCGTAGAGCCATCTCCGAGTTCAGGGACGTCCACCACTCCACGGCGTGGGCAACGTAATCCTCGCTGAACTGCTGCAACAAGTCGGCGTGGCCGACGTGCACCAGACCCGCGTTGCGGTGGCGCAGGCTCAGGTTGCTCTGCTGCGGGGCCTCCACGGTCAGGGCGCGCCAGACCTGCTGCTTGGTCTGCTCATCCGGCACAGACGAACGCGCCTGCAGTGCCAGTGCTGCTCCGCTGGAGGACTTGTCCTGGGCCTCCTCGGCGGCAATGCGTGCTTCCACCTGCTCGGGGGTTTCACCGGTGGCACGGGCCGCGGCGGTCAGCGCAATGATGATCGCCCAGCGCAGGTCCTGGTCCACATCCAGGCCCGGGATCACCTCGGCGGCGTCAACCTCTCCCAACAACGCGCGCAGCACGCCCGCCGACTCCGCGGAGTGCACGCAACCCATGTAGGCCCGGACGAACGCCAGCTGAGCCGGGCCTTCAGTCTTGCGCGCCGCCGCCAGGAAGGCCTCGCGCAGCTGTGCCCAGCCTTCGTCCGCCCAGTCCGGGTCTGCGTAGTTTGCAGCCGCCGCGCGGGCCTGGGCCAAGATCTGCTCTAGCACTGCCAGCTCGGTTTCTTCGGCTGCGCCACCGGCAACCAGGCCGATAAAGTCGCGGGCCCGCATCTGCGCGTTGCGGGTCATCTGCCATGCCGCGGACCACACCAGGGCACGCGCCATCGGATCTGTGATGCGCACGATGTTCGGCTTGCCGCCTTCGGCTTCGTCGCTATCCCCGCCGCCGATCGCCGTCGCCAGGGATCCCTCGTCCAGCGCCATGTTGCCGTAGGCCAGGTCATCGTCGTTGACCAGCACCAGGTCGCCGGCGGGCACGCCCACCAGCTCTGGAACTTCGGTGCGCTCGCCGGAAATATCCAATTCCACGCGCTTGGTGCGCTTCAGCGCTCCGCCCTTGCTGCCCGCGCCGTCGTCCTCGAAGCTATACACACCCACGGCAATGCGGTGGGTGCGGGTCTCGCCCGCGCCAGGCTGCGCGCCGGACTGCTCCACGGCGAAGGAAGTGTAAGCCCCGTCGTTCACCTCAAAGACCGGGGTCAGGGTATTGATGCCCGTGGTGCGCAGCCACTGCTCCGACCAGTCGGAAAGGTCGCGCCCCGAAGCCTTCTCCAGCGCCCCCAGCAGGTCCGCGAACGTTGCGTTATCCCAGGCGTGCGCCGCGAAGTGCGCGCGGATGCCTGCGAAGAACTCATCCAACCCCACGTAGGCCGCCAGCTGCTTCAGCACGCTTGCGCCCTTGGCGTAGGTGATGCCGTCGAAGTTGGCCTCCACCGTTTCGATGTCGCCCGCGTCGGAGAACACCGGGTGGGTGGAGGACAGCTGATCCTGCGCATACGCCCACGCCTTCTCTTTGCTGTTGAAGGTCACCCATGCCGTGTCGTACTTCGTGGCCCCCGCCTGGCTCATGGCGGCTGACCAGGTGGCGAAGGATTCATTCAGCCACAGGTCGTCCCACCACTTCATCGTCACCAGGTCGCCGAACCACATGTGCGCCAGCTCGTGCAGGATCGTATCCGCACGGCGTTCGTACTGGTAGTGGCTGGCTGCGGAGCGGAAGATGTACTCGTCGCGGATCGTCACCGCACCCGCGTTCTCCATGGCTCCCATGTTGTATTCCGGGCAGAAGATCTGGTCGTACTTGTAGAACGGGTAGCCGATGCCGAACTTGTCCGCGTAGTAGTCGAAGCCCTGCTTGGTCACCTCGAATAGCTCGTCGGCATCCAGGTACTCCGCCAGCGACTTCCGGCAGTACAGCGCCAGCGGCACGCGCATTTCCCCACTGGTCTGCAAGTTCTTATCCTGCGCCGCCGCGGACTCCGGGTGCTCGGTGATCGTACCGCGCCACTCGTCGCGCACCACGTGCCACGGGCCGACGCAAAACGCAATGAGGTAGGTCGATAGCAGGTAGTCCACGGTCGCACTGTGCTTTTTCTTATTGACGCCTTTAGCCTCCGCCACGGAAACCTCATTGTTCGTCACCACGGTCCACTCGGCTGGCGTGGTGAGCTCAACGTCATAGGTCGCCTTGATGTCCGGCTGGTCGAAGCAGGCGAAAACCCGCTTGGCGTCCGCCGTCTCGAACTGGGTGTACATGTAGGCCTGGTCGTCGCTGGGGTCGAAGAAGCGGTGCAGGCCCTGGCCCGTGGTGGAGTACAGAATCTCCGCCTCCACCAGCAGCTCGTGCTGGCCACTAGACAGGCCTTCGAGCGGAATGCCCGTAGTGGCGTCATAAGTAAAGTCCCCAAATGCCGCGCCATCGAGCTCCACCCGCGACAGCGAGTCCGCACGCAGGTCCAGGAAGGTAGACCCGGCGCCGGAGGTGAAGGTGATGCGGGTCAGCGAGCGGAAGTGCTTGTTTTCGGGCTTCTCGCCGCCGGAAAGATCCAGCTGGATGGTGTAGTGAACATCGCTGATGAGGCTAGCGCGATGCTCGGCCTCGGTACGGGTTAGGTTGATGGAAGTCATGCAGACCACCCTAGTAGGCGCGCCGGACAGGGTTCCCGCGCGATGGCTAGAGTGGGGGACATGACTGCTACCCAGAACAATAACCAGAACCAAACCGTAACCATGTTCTTCGACGCCATCTGCCCCTTCGCCTGGGTTACCAGCCGCTGGCTGATGGAAGTCCAGGAGGTCCGCGACGTGGAGGTGAAGTTCCAACCGATGAGCCTCTCCGTACTGAACGAGGGCCGCGACCTGGACCCCGCCTACCGCGAGAAGATGGATGCCGCGTGGGCGCCGGCGCGTGTGGCCACCGCGATTTGGCAGCAGCACCCAGAGAAGCTTTCCGCCTGGTACACCGCCCTGGGCACCAAGATCCACAACGAGGAGCGTGCCGATGCAACCGACCCGCACGGCTACGACGAACTGATCGCCGAGGCTCTGGAGGAAGCTGAGCTGCCCGCCGACCTGGCCAAGGTGGGCCACCTGGCCGCCGACGATGAGGGCTCTGTCGACGCGCTGCTGCGCGAATCTCAGGGCAAGGCGATCGAGCTGGTGGGCGACGAGGTCGGCACCCCGGTAGTGCAGCTGGGCGACGTGGCCTTCTTCGGGCCGGTCATCACCCGCATTCCGCGTGGGGAAGAGGCAGGCAAGCTATTCGATGCCTCCGTGACCTTGGCGGCGAACCCGCACTTCTTTGAGCTGAAGCGTTCCCGCACCGAAGCGCCGGTGGCTGAGTAGTGCCCGTGAGCAGTCGGCAACCGGCTAGACTGACACCATGCGTATTTACCTAGGTGCAGATCATGCCGGTTTCGAGATGAAGAACGTGATCAAGGATCACTTGACCTCCAAGGGCTTCGAGGTTGTGGACTGTGGCGCCCACACCTACGACGCGAACGACGACTACCCGGCGTTCTGTATCGCAGCGGCCAAGTCCGTGGTGGAGGACGAGGGCTCGCTGGGCATCGTGCTCGGCGGTTCCGGCAACGGCGAGCAAATTGCCGCCAACAAGGTTCCGGGCGCGCGCTGTGCTCTGGCGTGGTCCGTGGAGACCGCGAAGCTGGCTCGTGAACACAACAACGCCCAGCTGATCGGGCTGGGCGGTCGTATGCACTCCGAGGAGGAGGCGCTGGCGATTGTCGACGCTTTCGTCACCCAGCCGTGGTCCGAGGCGGAGCGCCACCAGCGCCGCATCGACATCCTGGCTGAGTACGAGCGCACGGGAGAGGCGCCGGCGCTGCCGGAGAGCTAAAGATCTACTCTTGCTCGAGATCTAATTGTGCGCGGTGGTGCCCGACGAGGTCGGGGCGCCATCGCGTTTTTGCTGCCATTCCTTCACCACGTTGGAATCCCAAAGGGTCAGGCCGTTGTACTTGGCCACTGGGCGGGGTGCGCGCCCGCGGCCTGCATAGCTGGTGAAGGTGCCACGAGCTGTGCCGGAGTGCTCAGCGCACTGTGATGCGGTCCAGAGCTCCGTGCCGGTGGTTTTGTCGACGATAATTGGTTCCATAAAACTAGAATGTACAGCCCATAGGTAACTCATACAATTAGAGTGGCGCATTTGCTACACCTGCATGCCCCCGCAACTATGAAGGTTGTAAGGCTTTTTAGCTAGTTGTGCTGGGGTGATTTTGCTGGATGGTGGGGTGTATGGTGTATCATCGCACAACGTAACGGAAGCTAGCTTCCAGTGGGAATGTCGTATAGTGGCTAATACCTCAGCCTTCCAAGCTGAAGACGCGGGTTCGATTCCCGTCATTCCCTCCAAGCTTTAAGGCAGTTCCCCCTAGCGCAGTCGAGCGCAACGACGGGGGAGCTGCCGTTTTGTATTTCCCGGTATCCAGCCAGTAAAGTAACGGGCGCAACGTCCCCGTGGGGTCGTTCAAAAATCGGGATATGGCGCAGTTTGGTAGCGCACTCGCTTTGGGAGCGAGGGGTCGCAGGTTCAAATCCTGTTATCCCGACATTTTTATCTTCACTCTTTTTCTTTGTGACGCCACCCTGCGGTTCGTCGCATTGAAAAGGTGAAATGGGGGTTCACAGTCTGGATCTGCGGGGGGATTCGGCGATCCATTTCGCGGTAGAGGAGCCCGAAAAAGACACCCCAGCGTGATGCGTCTGGCGATGGTTCTATAAAATTGAGCACCGACCGTAAAAGCGCTGCGAGATGAACGAGAGACCGCGGTGCCAAAGAAGCTATTAATACACAGGAGTGTGCATTCGTGAAGAGCTCTGTAGAAAAGCTGAGCGCCACCCGCACCAAGCTGACGATTGAGGTTCCATTCGAGGAGCTTAAGCCAGAGTTCGACAAGGCCTACGCAACCCTCGCGCAGCAGGTAAACATGCCGGGCTTCCGCAAGGGCAAGGTTCCGGCGAAGATTCTGGAGGCTCGCCTGGGCCGTGGCGTTGTCCTGGATCAGGTCATCAACGAGATGCTGCCTTCTCGCTACAGCCAGGCTGTCGAGGAGAACGACGTGAAGGCCCTGGGGCAGCCGGAGATCGAGATCGCCGAGCTGGAGGACGGCAAGCACATCACCTTCACCGCCGAGGTTGACGTCCGCCCGGAGATCGAGGTTCCGGACTTCTCCGCCATCTCCGTTGAGGTTGCGCCGCTGAAGGCTGACGACGAGGCTATCGACGCAGAGCTGAAGAACCTGCAGGCTCGCTTTGGCACCCTGAAGCCGGCTGACCGCGCAGTGAAGAAGGGCGACTTCGTCTCCATCGACCTGTCCGCCACCATCGACGGCGAGACTGTCGACGAGGCCACCACCGAGGGCCTGTCCCACGAGGTCGGCAACGATTCCCTGATCGAGGGCCTGGATGACGCGCTGGTCGGCATGAAGGAGGGCGAGGAGTCCACCTTTACCTCCAAGCTGGTTGCCGGCGAGCACGCCGACGAAGA
This sequence comes from Corynebacterium sp. ACRQK, assembly GCF_022345965.1. Classification (GTDB taxonomy): domain Bacteria; phylum Actinomycetota; class Actinomycetes; order Mycobacteriales; family Mycobacteriaceae; genus Corynebacterium. The sequence goes on along the minus strand of NZ_JAKRMU010000005.1, from coordinate 37,671 downwards.
GGCTGAGGTTACCGTCAAGCTCGGTTCCGTCAAGGAGCGCGAGCTGCCGGAGCTGGACGACGACTTCGCACAGCTGGCTAGCGAGTTCGATACCCTGGACGAGTTGAAGGAGTCCGTGAAGGGTCAGGTCGAGCAGCAGCTGAAGAACACCCAGGCCGGCGAGATCCGCGACAAGGTTCTGGCCGAGGCTCTGGAGCAGACCGAGTTTGAGCTGCCGGAGGGTGTTGTCAAGGAGCAGGTCGACGCGCAGATCCAGCAGATCATCCAGCAGTTCGGTGGCGACGAGAAGGTCTTCGAGTCCATGCTGGCTGCTCAGGACATGACGCGCGAGAAGTTCGAAGAGGATGCACGCAGCTCCGCTGAGGATTCCGTGCGTACCCAGCTGTTCCTGGATGCCGTTGCGGACAAGGAGCAGCCGGAGGTTTCCCAGGAAGAGCTGATGGATCACATCGCCTTCACTGCAAACCAGTACGGCATGGATCCGAACCAGTTCATCATGCAGCTGCAGCAGGCCGGCCAGCTGGGCAGCCTGTTCGCTGATGTCCGCCGCGGCAAGGCACTGGCGCTGAACATCGCCCGTACCTCTGTGAAGGACACTGACGGCGCAGACGTTGACCCGAAGGAGTACTTCGGCGACGTTGAGGCTGAGGGCGACAAGTCTGAGGCTGACAAGGCGGATAAGGCGGATAAGGCCGAGGTGAAGCCGAAGAAGGCTCCTGCCAAGAAGTCGACCGCCAAGAAGTCCACCACGAAGAAGAGCACGGCCAAGAAGTCGACCGCCAAGAAGTCGACTGCTAAGAAGAGCACGGCCAAGAAGTCGACCACCAAGAAGGCTACGAAATCTACGGCGAAGAAGTCCACTGCCAAGAAGGCAGCGGAGAAGAAGGAAGACTAAGAGTTTTCCCTGACCGCCGGGACCTCCACTCGAGGTTCTGGCGGTTTTCTTTTTGCCCCGCCTTTCCCGTTACCCGCCCCGGTGCGCAGCCATATCGTGCGCTGACAGCGAACAACCCCACTGGGAAGCACGCTTTGCCGACGGGTGTGACTAGGCTGGGGCGCATACAAAAGTGAACTTTCGTAATACTTTCGGCAAGGAGCGAAGTTGAGTTCGGAAACCCCAAACCATAGAGACTCAGTCTACGAGCGCCTGCTGCGCGAGCGAATCATCTTCCTGGGCAGCCAGGTGGACGATGAGATCGCCAACGAGCTGTGCGCCCAGATTCTGCTGCTGTCCGCAGAGGATCCGACGCGCGACATCAGCCTGTACATCAACTCTCCCGGTGGCTCCGTCACCGCGGGTATGGCTATCTACGACACGATGAAGTACGCGCCGTGCGACATCGCTACCTACGGAATGGGCCTGGCGGCGTCCATGGGCCAGTTCCTGCTTTCCGCAGGCACGAAGGGTAAGCGCTACGCCCTGCCGCACGCCCGCATCATGATGCACCAGCCTTCCGCAGGCGTGGGCGGCACCGCCGCCGACATCGCCATCCAGGCGGAGCAGTTCGCCTACACCAAGCGGGAGATGGCTGAACTGATCGCGGAGTTCACCGGCCAGACCGTTGAGCAGATCACCAAGGATTCCGACCGCGACCGTTGGTTCACCGCCCAGCAGGCCAAGGAATACGGTTTCGTCGACCACGTCATCACCTCTGCGAAGGAGAGCTAAGACATGTCAGAGATGCAGATGCCAGAAATGCGATACATCCTGCCGTCGTTCGTGGAGCACTCCAGCTACGGCGCGAAGGAATCCAACCCGTACAACAAGCTGTTCGAGGAGCGCATCATCTTCCTGGGCACCCAGGTGGACGACGCTTCCGCCAACGACATCATGGCGCAGCTGCTGGTGCTGGAGGGGCTGGACCCGGACCGGGACATCACGATGTACATCAACTCTCCCGGCGGTTCCTTCACCAGCCTGATGGCTATCTACGACACGATGCAGTACGTCCGCCCGGACGTGCAGACCGTCTGCCTCGGCCAGGCCGCCAGCGCCGCTGCCGTGCTGCTGGCTGCCGGTACCCCGGGCAAGCGCGCTGCCCTGCCGAACGCCCGCGTGCTGATCCACCAGCCCGCCACCGGCGGTGTGCAGGGCCAGGTTTCCGACCTGGAGATCCAGGCCAAGGAGATCGAGCGCATGCGCAAGCTGATGGAGGAGACCCTGGCGCGCCACACCGGCAAGTCCGCCGAGCAGGTGCGCATCGACACCGACCGTGACAAGATCCTAACGGCCGAGGAGGCCAAGGAGTACGGCATCGTCGACCAGGTCTTCGACTACCGCAAGCTGTCGGCGCAGAACTAGCGCCCGGCAAACCCTAGCGACCCGCGGGGCTTCCAGCTTCGCGGGCTTTGCGGCGTGGCGCGGTAGAATCGTAGGCCTATGAGGGTGCTAATCTAGCTGTCCCGCAAGTTACCCGACCCAAGAAAGCCTGATTTCCCGCATGCCTGAAAGCGCAGAGCTCCTGAAGTGCTCCTTCTGTGGAAAGAGCCAGAAGCAGGTCCGCAAGCTGATTGCCGGCCCTGGTGTTTACATTTGCGACGAATGCATCGAGCTTTGTAACGAGATCATCGAAGAGGAGCTGCTGGCGGTCGATCCCGCGGAGAGCTCGGCGAAGCTGCCGAAGCCCGCGGCCATCGCCGAGTTCCTGGATAGCTACGTAATCGGCCAGGACGAGGCCAAGCGCACCCTGGCCGTTGCCGTGTACAACCACTACAAGCGCATCCAGGTCGAAGAGTCGAACGCTGCTGCCCGCCGCACTGACGACGAGGTGGAGCTGGCGAAGTCCAACATTCTGATGCTGGGGCCGACCGGTTCGGGTAAGACCTATCTGGCGCAGTCGCTCGCCCGGATGCTCGATGTGCCTTTCGCCATTGCTGACGCCACCAGTTTGACCGAAGCCGGCTACGTCGGTGAAGACGTAGAGAATATCTTGCTGAAGCTTCTCCAGGCCGCCGACTTTGACGTGGCGAAGGCCCAGCGTGGCATCATCTACGTCGACGAAGTGGACAAGATCTCCCGTAAGTCGGAGAACCCGTCCATCACCCGCGACGTGTCCGGCGAGGGCGTGCAGCAGGCCCTGCTGAAGATCCTGGAAGGAACCGTTGCCGCCGTTCCGCCGCAGGGCGGCCGCAAGCACCCGAACCAGGAGTTCATCCAGTTCGACACAAAGAACGTTCTGTTCATCGTGGCGGGTGCGTTTTCCGGGTTGGAGAAGGTCATTTCCGAGCGCCGTGGCAAGAAGGGCCTGGGGTTCGGGGCGGAGATCAGCGCGAAGTCCGAGGAGGATCCGAACCCGTTCCAGTTCGTGGAGCCGGAGGACCTGGTGAAGTTCGGCCTTATCCCAGAGCTGATCGGTCGCCTGCCGGTGCTGACCCACGTTGGCCACCTGGACGAGGACGCCCTTGTGCGCGTGCTTACCGAGCCGAAGAACTCCCTGGTACGCCAGTACCAGCGCCTGTTCGACATGGACGGCGTGCGCCTGACCTTCGAGGACGAGGCGCTGCGGGAGATCGCTCATAAGGCGCTGGCGCGCGAGACCGGCGCCCGCGGCCTGCGGTCTATCATGGAAACCCTGCTGCTGCCGACCATGTTCGCCATTCCGGAAGATGAGGAAACCGGAGAGGTCATCATCACCGGCGCATGCGCCCGCGGGGAGGCGGAACCGACCCTGCTGACCCACGAAGAGGTCGCCAAGCGGGATAAGAAGAGCGCCTAGTCGTGATATAGGTCCGATGGCGCCGAAGGGGCGTCATCAACCTCTTCATCCTCGTGCCGCGCGTGGTTGTAGAGCGACGCGGCGACCGAGGAACCAATCACCGAAGAATGCGAAGCGTGGGTGTACGACGTGCCCTGGTTGGTGGGCATCGTGGTGGTAAGGAAAGCGATGACCGCATCGCAGGTCAGATTGCGCAGGCCATCCTCGTTTTCGGGGTCGTTTGAATCCATCCCATACAGGGCGTGGAACGTTGGGCCCTGAGTGACGGCGAAGGAACACAACGCGGTAATCAGCGCATAAGCATCCTCCGCGGACACGCCACTGCGGAACGCACCAATATCGTGGCCGCGCATCAGCACTCGATCCAGGTGTAGTACCACCGGGGAATCCTCCAACACGCCTACGCGGTGGACGAGCTCCGGATCGCCCAGAAGGTTCTCCGCCACAATCAGGCGCACCGCGTCCGGGTGCGTGGCAAAGCGCGTGTAAGTGGCGGCGACTAGCTTGCGCATCGCGCGGACCGGGGAGTTATCCATCTCCGGGTTGTCATAACCATTCAGCGGCACCGGCCAGATGGAGGAGTGGGCATAGCGCAACGCCTCCTCGTACAGTCGAGTCGGGGAATTCAGCAGCTCGCAGTTTTGCGGCAGGCGTGCAGCCTGGGCGATCGTGGCCAGGTGCTCCGGCGTGAATGCAGCACCGACCCGGATGGCGATAGTCACGGCGGTGTTCATGGCCTGGATGTACTGCTGTTCTCCGAGGCCGTACCAGGCCGCAGAGGCGGGAAGGTGGGGCTTATTCTGCACCAATTCAGTTTATCTATGAAGAAGCCGAACCTGCAGCAATGTGCAGCTAATCCAGGCTCGTGCGGGGGTGGCTGGAAGTAAGAGTGCAGTGAGAGTGCAGGGTGTCGGGCAGGTTATTACAGTGGGGAGAGGATCTAAGAAAACTCTCACCAACGCATCGCTTAAGGAGCCCCGCGTGACCACCAACAACCAGAATGCCGTTACCGTCACCGTCACGGGCGCAGGCGGCCAAATCGGCTACTCCCTGCTGTTCCGCATCGCCAAGGGGGAGGTTTTCGGCGACCGCGTAGTGAACCTACGCCTGCTGGAGACCGAGCAGGGCGTGCAAGCAGCCCGCGGCGTGGCTCTGGAGCTGGCCGACTGCGCCTTCCCGCTGCTGGGGGAGGTCACTATCACCACCGAACTCGACGAGGGCTTCAAGGATGCCAACGCAGTCTTCCTGGTGGGCGCCAAGCCCCGCCAGAAGGGTGAGGAGCGCGCCGACCTGCTGGCCGCCAACGGCAAGATCTTTGGCCCGCAGGGCAAGGCAATCGCGGAGCACGCCGCCGATGATGTCCGCGTGATCGTCGTCGGCAACCCGGCTAACACCAACGCCGCGATCGTCGCAGCCCACGCCGAAGGCCTCGACCCGCGCCGCGTTACCGCTCTGACCCGTCTGGACCACAACCGTGGCCTGGCGCAGGTGGCGGACAAGCTGGGCGTGGCCGTGCGCGACCTGGAGAACATGACCGTCTGGGGCAACCACTCCGCCTCCCAGTTCCCGGACGTTGCGGAGCTGACGCTGAATGGTGAGAAGGTCGCCGATAAGCTGGATGCGGCGTGGGTAAACGACGAGTTTATCCCGCGCGTAGCTAAGCGCGGCGCAGAGATTATCGAGGTTCGCGGGCGCTCCTCGGCAGCGTCCGCAGCCAGCGCCGCGCTGGATCACATGCGCGACTGGGTACACGGCACCGCTGAGGGCGACTGGGTTTCCGTCGCGCTGCCTTCCGACGGCTCCTATGGCATCCCGGAGGGCCTGGTGTTCTCCTTCCCCTGCCGCTCCGTCAACGGCGAGTGGGAGATCGTGCAGGGCCTGGAAATCAGCCCGGCGCAGCAGGAGCGCATCGACGCAAACATCAAGGAGCTGCAGGAGGAAAAGGCCGCCGTTGTGGAGGCTGGACTGCTGTAGTTTTTCTGTAGTTTCCTAAGGAAAAACTTTTTTCTGCATATCGCCACCCGGCCGTTCGGTCGGGTGGTTTTATGTTAGGCATGACAAATCCCACTGAATCTACCGAAACCACGGACACCACAGCCCCGATCCACTCCCAACCACTCCAGCACTCGCTTTTCAGCCAGCTCACCGCCCGCGCCGGGTGGCTGCTGCCAGCGATCCCCGAGCCAGTTCTGCGGATATTCGGCTCCCGCACCAACTCCGACGGTGATCGTCTGGATTCCGACGTCCGCGCCTCCAGCCTGGTCACGAACCTGATGCACCCGGCGGACTATTCCCACCAGTCTGTCGAGGCCACCCGCGCGGTTGTGGAGGACGCCGCGTACATGGCCGGCGGGCACGTCACCCAGGTCGGCTCCGTAGTGGAGGAGCGGATCCGGGGCGTGCGCGTGCGCCACTACCGTCCCACCGGTGCAGTCTCGCCGGACGAGGACCTGCCCACCCTGGTGTATTTCCACGGCGGCGGCTGGGTGGTCGGCTCCCTAGATTCGCACGATTCCACCTGCCGCTGGCTGTGTGAAGCTGCCCGCGTGGCAGTGCTCTCCGTGGACTACCGCCTGGCTCCGGAGCATCCTTTCCCCGCCGCGCCGGACGATTGCTGTGCTGTTGTTGAGGCCGCGATGGCGGGCGAGGTTAAGGGCGTCAATAAGAATAAGGTGGCCGTCGGCGGCGACTCCGCGGGAGGCAACCTGGCCGCCGTGGTGTGCCTGCGCCGTAAGCGCGAAGGGCAGGAGCAGCCGCGTGCGCAGCTACTGTTTGTGCCGGTAACGGACCTTTCCAGGTTGGATACTCCGAGCCACAAGGAGTTCTCCAAGGGGTACTTCCTCACCCAAGCGCACATGCAGTGGTACCGCGACCAATACCTCACCGACGACGTGCAGCGGCTGGACCCGGATGTTTCACCTCTGCTCGCCGAGGACGTCAGCGGGGTGGCTCCGGCCTATGTCGCCGTGGCCGGTTTCGATCCGTTGCGCGACGAGGGCGTGGCCTATGCCGAGAAGCTGCGGGAGGCAGGTGTGCCTGTTTCTTTCCGACGCCACCCCGGCCTGATCCACCCCTTCGTGAATTCTTCGGGCGTGTGGCGTAATTCCGGGCGGGCGTTGGACGAGGCTGCTGGTGTATTGCGGGCGGCGCTCGAGATGTAAATGCGCAGTGGGTGAGCGGGTGGTAGGCGGGGTGTATGCCCTGTCCGGGCCGTCTACTAGACTTGGCAGACGTGAGTGACTCCAGTTCTAAGGCAAATGGCTCTAACCCGATTGGTGCCGACCGCTCGGCACAGCTTCCCGCGGCATGGGATCCCGCCGCAGTAGAGGAAAACCTCTACCAGGGATGGGTGGATTCCGGCTACTTTAAGGCCGATCCTTCCAGTGACAAGCCGCCCTTCAGCATTGTGCTGCCGCCGCCGAACGTGACCGGCCAGCTGCACATGGGCCACGCGCTGGACCACACGCTGATGGATGCGATGGCTCGCCGCAAGCGCATGCAGGGCTTCGAGGTCCTGTGGCTGCCCGGCTCCGACCACGCGGGCATCGCCACGCAGACAAAGGTCGAGGCCAGCCTGAAGGAAACTGAGGGCAAGGACCGCTTCGACTACGGCCGCGAGGCTTTCGTGGAGAAGGTCTGGGAGTGGAAGGACCAGTACGGTGGCGTGATCCAGCGCCAGATGCGCGCCATCGGTGATTCCGTGGATTGGTCGCGCGAGCGGTTCACTTTGGACGATGGCCTGTCCCGCGCCGTGCAGACGATGTTCAAGGAGCTTTTTGACGCCGGTCTGATCTACCGCGCGAATCGCATGGTGAACTGGTCCCCGGTGCTGCAGACGGCGATCTCCGACATCGAGGTTGTGTACTCCGACGACGAGGGCGAGCTGGTGAGCATCCGCTATGGCTCGCTGGACGATTCCGAGCCGCACGTGGTCGTGGCGACCACTCGTGTGGAGACGATGCTGGGCGACGTGGCTGTTGCCGTGCACCCGGAGGACGAACGCTACGCGGATCTGGTGGGCAAGGCCCTGCCGCACCCGTTCTTGCCGGACCGGCAGATGATCGTGGTGGCCGACGACTACGTGGACCCGGAGTTCGGTACTGGCGCGGTGAAGATCACTCCGGCGCACGACCCGAACGACTTTGCGATGGGTCAGCGCCACGACCTGCCGATGCCCGTGATCATGGACGAGACCGGCCACATTGCGAACACCGGCACAGAGTTCGACGGCATGGAGCGCTACGAGGCGCGCGAGAAAATCCGCCTGGCGCTGGAGGAGCAGGGGCGCATCGTGGCCCGCAAGTTCCCCTACGTGCACAGCGTGGGCCACTCCGAGCGCTCCAAGGAGGCCGTGGAGCCGCGCCTGTCCGAGCAGTGGTTCGTCAAGGTTGACGAGCTGGCGAAGATGTCGGGCGATGCGATCCGCTCCGGCGACTCGGTGATTCACCCATCCTCCCAGGAGCCGCGTTGGTTCGACTGGGTGGACGACATGCACGACTGGTGCATTTCCCGTCAGCTGTGGTGGGGCCACCGCATTCCGATTTGGTACGGCCCGAACGGCGAAATCGTGTGCTGCGGCCCGGACGACGAAGCCCCGACGGGCGAGGGCTGGCGCCAAGATGAGGACGTGCTGGACACCTGGTTCAGCTCCGCCCTGTGGCCGTTCTCCACGATGGGCTGGCCGGAGAAGACCCCGGAATTGGAGAAGTTCTACCCAACCAGCGTGCTGGTGACGGGCTACGACATTCTGTTCTTCTGGGTGGCCCGCATGATGATGTTTGCCACCTTCGCCTCCAAGCACACCCCAGAGGTGCTGGGCACCGGCAAGGATGACCGTCCGCAGATTCCGTTCAAGGACATCTTCCTGCACGGCTTGGTGCGCGACGAGCACGGCCGCAAGATGTCGAAATCCCTGGGCAACGGCATCGACCCGATGGACTGGGTGCGCGACTACGGTGCGGATGCACTGCGCTTCACCCTGGCGCGCGGCGCCAACCCTGGCTCCGACCTGCCGGTGGGCGAGGATGCCGCGCAGTCCTCCCGCAACTTCGCCACCAAGCTATACAACGCCACCAAGTTCGCCCTCATGAACGGCGCGCGTGTGGGCGAGTTGCCCGCCCGCGAGACCCTGACGGATGCCGACCGCTGGATCCTGGACCGCCTGGAAGAGGTCCGCCAGCTGGTGGACGACGCGCTGGACCGCTACGAATTCTCCCTGGCGAACGAGAATCTGTACCGCTTCGCCTGGGGCGAGTTCTGCGACTGGTACCTGGAGATTGCCAAGGTGCAGATCCCGCGCGACTGGGATAGTGCCACGGAGGAACAGGTCCAGCGGGGCATCAGCACCCAGATCGTGCTGGGACGTGTGCTGGACGCGGTACTGCGCCTGCTGCACCCGGCCATGCCTTTCGTGACCGAGACGCTGTGGAAGGCGCTGACCGATGGGGAAGAGGGCTACTCCGACTCCCTGGTCACCGCCGACTGGCCGACCGCCGACCTCACCAACGGTGGGGCGCAGACCGATGCCGATGCGGTACGCCGCATGGCGGACGTGGACAAGCTGGTTACCGAGCTCCGTCGCTTCCGCAGCGACCAGGGCGTTAAGCCCTCTCAGAAGGTGCCCGCTGCCCTGGACTTCGCCGCCGCTGACCTGGCCGACTTCGAAGAGGCCGTGCGCTCCCTGGTGCGCCTGGAAACCCCGGAGGAAGGCTTCGCGGAGACCGCATCCATCGAGGTGCGCCTGTCCCAGGCAACCATCGCCGTGCAACTGGATACCTCCGGCACCGTCGACGTTGCCGCGGAGCGCAAGCGCCTGGAGAAGGACCTCGCAGCCGCTCAGAAGGAGCTGGACAACGCGGCGAAGAAGCTGGGTAACGAAAACTTCCTGGCCAAGGCTCCGGAGAAGGTCGTCGAAGGAATCCGCGAGCGCCAGCGCGTCGCACAGGAGGAATTCGAGCGCATCACTGCCCGCCTGGAAGGCCTGCCGAAGGCATGACCGACGACAAGTTCACCGAGGACAAGGTCGGGGATAGCTACCCGGAAGAGGTCACGCTCGATGAGGCAGGCCTAGCCCTGCCTATCGACGGTGTGGGGGCGGATGAGCCCGAGGTGGCGTCCGTACAAGAACGTCCCATTACGCCCGAAGACCTGGCCACGCTGGCCGAGGTCGATGCGGAGCTGAACCAGCGCTGGCCGGAAACCAAGATCGACCCGACGCTCGAGCGCGTCGAAATGCTGATGGACCTGCTCGGCCACCCGGAGCGCGCGTTTCCGGTGATCCACGTGGCGGGAACCAACGGCAAAACCTCCGTGGTGCGAATGATCGAATCGCTGATGCGCGCATTCCACCGTCGCACCGGGCGGACAACCAGCCCGCACCTGCAGCTCGTCACTGAACGCATCGCCATCGACGGCAAGCCGCTCCACCCACGCGACTACGTGGACACCTGGCGCGATATTCAGCCGATGGTGGAAATGGTGGACGCGAAAAGCCAGGCCGAAGGCGGCCCGCAGATGAGCAAGTTCGAAGTGCTGGTGGCCATGGCCTACGCGGCCTTCGCCGACGCGCCAGTGGACGTGGCCGTGGTGGAGACCGGAATGGGCGGGCGCTGGGACGCGACGAACGTGGTGAACTCCGACGTTGCCGTAATCACCCCGATCGGGCTTGACCACACGGACTACCTGGGCGACACGCTAGAGGACATCGCAGGCGAGAAGGCGGGGATCATCAAGGCCCGCTGGGATGCCGACGATCTGCTCACCCCGCCGGACAACGTGACGATCGTCGCCGAGCAGGAGCCAGCGGCGATGCGCGTGCTGCTGGAGGAGGCCGTGGCGAAGGATTCCGCCGTCGCCCGCGCCGGCAGTGAGTTCGGCGTGCTCTCCAGCCAGATTGCCGTCGGCGGGCAGACTGTGACCATCCGCGGCCTGGCCGGCGAGTACACAGACATCTTCCTGCCGCTCTCCGGCGAACACCAGGCGCGCAACGCCGCCGTGGCCCTGGCTGCCGTGGAGGCGTTCTTCGGGGCCGGTGCCGAGCGGCAGCTGGACGTGGACACGGTGCGGGAGGGCTTCGCCTCCGTCGCCTCGCCCGGCCGACTGGAGCGCGTGCGCTCCACCCCGAGCGCGTTTATCGACGCCTCGCACAACCCCCACGGGGCGAAAGCCCTGGCTGCGGCCATCGACCGCGACTTCGAGTTCCGTCGGTTGGTCGGCGTGGTCGGCGTGCTGGGGGACAAGGATGCCCGCGGTATCCTGGCCGCCCTGGAGCCCGTGATGGACGAGATCGTGGTAACTGAGGTGAACTCACCGCGCGCTCTGCCGGTCGACGTGCTGGCCGAGTACGCGCGGGATGCCTTCGGCGAAGAGCGCGTGCACGTAGCAGCGAACCTGCCTGGAGCAGTGGAGATCGCCACCCAACTGGCCGAGGACGACGAGGACGGCGTGCTGTCCGGCGCTGGTGTGCTAATCACCGGCTCAGTGGTGACGGCCGGGGAAGCCCGCACGCTGTTCGGCAAGGAACCGGCGTAGGCGCCGGAAGAATTTTCAAACGGAAGAACTACCAAGGAGCTGCACAATCGTGGCACAGAACCCGGACAACCGCAGTAAGGCTGTCGAGGGCAGTGGACAGGGCGAGTACGGTCCGCTGGGCCCCGGCCAGACCCCGGCGAACGATCCGATGAAGGGGCTGCGCGGCGTGATGGCCGGAACGCACATCATGGAAGCCATCGTGATCCTGCTGGTGCTGACCGTCATCACCCGGGTGGATGCCGGTGCGTCCGCCACGACCTTCAACATGGCCTACGTGATCGGCCTGGGGGTTGCGATGATCGTCGCCGCCTTCCTGCAGAAGGCCAAGTGGGCCGATTGGCTGAACATTGCCCTGCAGGTGCTGGCCATCGCGGGCTTCATCGTGCACCCGGCGATGGGGGCGATGGGCGTGATCTTCGCCCTGTGCTGGTGGTACATCTACCACCTGCGCTCGAACCTGATGCGCCGCATGGAGCGCGGCCTGCTGCCCTCGCAGCACCTCGATGAGGAAGGTAACCTGCGGCACCCGGCTACCCCCGCCGACTAATCATTGCCACGCCACATTTGCACCATGTATAACACCAGCAACATTCAACTGGGAATACCCTTAAGTGGGGGTAAGTCTCCCGCTACCCCCGAATGTGGTTTATTATCCGGTGCATGACGTTAACGCGCCGTGCATTCTTCCGATCTTCCACCGCCCTGGGGGCCGCCGTTGGTGGCTCCCTCCTCTTTGCCAACCGTAACAATATGGGGGTCTTCTCCTCCGCTGACGACGCACTCCCCGATGCAGATCCCGCCGGACCTGCCGGCGCCCTGAACTCTGCCGAGCCGGAGGGCTTTACCGGAACGGGAATCGGCGTCAACCAAAAGGGCGAGTTACCCGGAGGCATCGGGTACCTCACGATCACCTTTGCACCCGCAGCGACCGAGGGCACGAAGGCGACCCTGCGCTTCGAGTTCCCGGGTGGCCGCACCGAAGACCGCGTGGTCCAGCCCGAGGCTCACGACCGCGAGGGCGATGATTCCGCGCTGAAGTCCGAGCCCGTAGAGCTTCCCGAGGGCGCCACTGCCGTCTGGCTGCCCGGTGAGGTCAACGACCCCGCGACTCGCCTGTTCCTCCACATTGTGGAGGCACCACAGGGGCAGGAAGAGCAGATCTTCGGCGCGGGCATTGCACCCTACGCTGCACCGATGGGCCTGCCCTCCAACCCGGCTGAGCTGCAAAGCAGTCTGGAAACCGGAGCTGCGGCCGTGGTTGGTTCACTTGCGCTGGCGGGCACCATCGCCGGGATCCTACAGTCCAGTGGCCTGGCCAACCCGGGTGCGCCGGCTCCGGGTGGCGGTATCGGCATCGGTGGTGCGAACGTGATCAACGGCCTGCGAGTGGTTTCCCGCCGCGAGTGGGGCGCCAACGAGTCGCTGATGGGGTGGACTCCCCGCTTCACCCGCGCACAGCTCATCACTGTGCACCACACGGCGATGGCCACTCCTGCCAACGGCGACTACGCCGCGAACGTCCGCAGCATCTACGCCTTCCACGCCTCCCGGGCGAACGGCGGACGCGGCTGGGGCGACATCGGCTACCACCTGCTGATTGCCCCGGATGGCACCGTGTTCCAGGGGCGCACCACCGGCACGGATGGCCAGGCGGTCTTCCAATCCGGCAGCCTGGGCGCATCCCCCATGTCCGTCACCGCAGGCCACGTGTACAACGCGAACGACGGCAACATTGGTGTGTGTCTGCTGGGTAACTTCATGCAGCAGGCTCCTACTCCCGCCGCGATCAACTCCCTGGTGCGTGTTCTCGGCTACCTGTGCCGTGGGCTGGGTCTGGATCCGCGCGGCCACGTGCGCTACGTGAACAACGCGGCCCGCCTGAACCTGACCCGCCGCACGATCACCGGCCACCGTGACTGGGGCGACGTTTCCACTGCGACGGCATGCCCGGGTGACCGTGCCTACGCACTGATGAATCAGGTGCGCAATCGCGTGTAACGCCGGGGCGTTGCGGCGCTGTGGTGCGGTGACGCCACGTGTAGAATCACTGGCATGACTGAACGCACTCTGATTCTGATTAAGCCCGACGGTGTTAAGAACGGCCACGTGGGCGAAATTATTTCCCGCATTGAAAAGAAGGGTCTGAAGCTCGTGGAGCTGGACCTGCGTACCGCTGACCGTGAGACCGCGGAGAAGCACTACGCTGAGCACGCCGACAAGCCTTTCTTTGGCGAGCTGGTGGACTTCATCACCTCCGCTCCGCTGGTTGCGGGCATCGTTGAGGGTGAGTCCGCTATCGCAGCTTGGCGTCAGCTGGCTGGTGGCACCCACCCGGTGGAGAAGGCCACCCCGGGCACCATCCGCGGCGACTTCGCCCTGACTGTTGGCGAGAATGTTGTGCACGGCTCCGACTCCCCGGAGTCCGCTGAGCGCGAGATCGGTATCTGGTTCCCGAACCTGTAAGAAGGCTAGACAAGTAAACCGCGGGCGCAGCGCGTCCGCGGTTCTCGCGTATCGGGGGCTTCGGATTAGCCGGTGTGCCGCTTCTGGAAGTCTTGAGAGCCGTCCTCTGTTAGCGTGACCCATTTCCTCGCTCCGTCGGCGGAGCGCAACTCCCGGATTTTCACAGCTTTGCCCTGCTCGACTAGCTTGTCCAGAGCCTCGTTCGCACTGTGAGTGGTCCATCCGTACTGCGATAGATCCTCTTTCAAGGTATCGCTCAGGATCTGCAGCCCGCCTGGGACGCATCGGCGGCAGTAGAGGAATGCCTGTAGCCACTCGGTGGGGTCCTCAATTCGCATCTTTTGCCCCAACTTTTCAGGGGCGGTGTAGCGGGCGGGGCGCCAGGCGTCGAGAGTAACGACCCAGTACATCAACCCAACGGTGATCAGCGCGGCAATAGCGGCGAAGCCCCACCTGCCCTGGCTGCTGAAAATGTTTGCGACCTGCGATATGCCGAAAACGAGCGCAAGCACTAGCACCACACGGCCTTCTTCCTTCCAGCTGAAGGGGGTGCGGGCGGCTTCAGCGTCTGACTTCAGGGGGGAGTAGTCGTTGCCGCGCACGCCGCCCCGCCGCAGGTAGCGCCACCACACGACGCCAGCCAGGACGGCGGCGACGAGGATCCCCAGCGCCGGTAAGGGTCCGGTAACTGGAGCGCAGAGGATGAACAACATCAGTCCGAAAATCAGCGAAATCACAAACTGCGCGGCTTTGCTGGGACGCATGCCGTTTTGGACATCAGTGAGCACTGTCTGGTCGAAGGCGACGGAGGGCGAGGAGGGGGTGGGCATAGCGTTCAGCGTAACAGTCGCGCACTTCAGCACAGTGTTGTCGGATGGATATGCAGCGATATGAGACAATGGGATACAGATCGGATGCCCACAACGACGATGCGGCATGGCGATCAGGAAAACTTTGAAGACTTTAAAAGGAGATTTCGTGGCGACTATCAGCCCGGAAATTGCAGCTCAGGCTGCGAAAATTGATCGAGAGAGTGTGGGGGAGAAGGTTCGCGTCCACACTGTTGCCAAGCAGTTGGGGATCCGTGCGACGGACTTCCTGGGCATTCTGGCGGACCACGGCATTGAGGGGAAGAAGACGGCCTCGTCGCTGACTCAGGCGCAGGTCTTTTCTGTTTTGGACGCCCTCAGTGCCAACTCTGAGCCATCTCAGGCGGACGTGAAGCCTGCGGAGGCGGAGGCTTCCGAGGGTTCTGTAGCTGAGGATACTGTGGCTGAGGAACCGAAGAAGAAGCCTGCGAAGAAGGTTACCAAGAAGGCGGCGAAAAAGACCGTCAAGAAGGCGACGAAGAAGACTGCGAAGCGCACTGTAAAGAAGTCTGCCAAGAAGGCAGAACCAGAGCAGAAGCCGGAGCAGGCTGAGGAGGCCGTGAAGTCCGAACCGGAGAAGGCTCAGGAGGGTAACTCCGTGCCGAAGCCGGTTCGCCGCCGCCGAGTCCGCCGAGTTGTGCGCCGTGTGGGAAATGCGCGCCGGGCGGAGGGGTGGGCGTCACAAGAAAAGGGCGAACGCAACAACGACCGCGGTGACGCATCGGAAGAGACCCCCGCGAAGAACGTCGCGCCCGAGGATCTGCACCCGGCCGAGCGGGCCACCGAAGACCTAGTGGACGAGCCGGTGAAGATGAAGGGGTCCACCCGCCTCGAATCGCAGCGCCGCTGGCGGGCGAAGAACCGAGACAAGAACTACAAGGCCATCACCCGCGCCGAGTTCCTGGCGCGCCGCGAGTCCGTGGATCGCACGATGATCGTCCGCGATTCGGAGCGGGCCGATCACAAGGGCATGATGACTCAGATCGGCGTGGTGGAAGACGGCCAGCTGGTCGAGCACTTCGTGGCGGATGCGACGCACCAGTCGCTGATCGGCAACGTGTACCTCGGCCGCGTGCAAAACGTGCTGGGCAGCATGGAGGCCGCCTTCGTGGATATCGGCACAGGCCGCAACGCCGTGCTGTACGCAGGCGAGATGGATTGGCGCTCGCCGCACCTGCACTCCAAGAACCGCAAGATTGACCAGGCGCTGCGCCCGGGCGACCAGATCCTGGTGCAGGTACTGAAGGATCCGATCGGGCACAAGGGTGCGCGCCTGACCAACCGCATTAGCTTCGCGGGCCGTTACCTGGTGTACCTCCCGGCGGGCACGACTGCCGGTATTTCTCGCAAGCTCCCCGCGGGGGAGCGCAAGCGTCTGAAGGACATCCTGGGTGAGGTAATTACCGGCGATGGTGGCGCAATTATCCGCACGGCTGCGGAGAACGCGACGGAAGAGCAGATCACCGAGGATGTGCAACGCCTAGAGAAGCGTTGGCAGGAGATCCAGAAGCTCGAGAACAAGGAACGCAACTCCAAGGGCTCCAAGCCGGTGACGCTGTACGAAGAGCCGAACATGCTGATCCAAGTTGTGCGCGACGTCTTCAACGCGGACTTCTCCGAGCTGATCATCGACGGCGATAAATCCTGGCAGGCCGTGCGCGACTACCTGGGGCGGACCTCCCCTGAGCTGATGGATCGCGTGAACAAGTGGAACCGTGGCAAGCACAACGGCCAGGATGCCTTCGCGCCACTGGACCTGGACCAGCAGTTGGAAAAGGCCATGGCCCGCAAGGTGTGGCTACCTTCGGGCGGCTACCTGATCATCGACCACACCGAGGCCATGACGGTCATCGACGTGAACACCGGCTCTTTTGTGGGCAGCGGCGGCAACCTCGAGGCCACGGTCACGGAGAACAACCTGGAGGCGGCCGAGGAGATCGTCCGCCAGCTGCGCCTGCGCGACATCGGCGGCATGATTGTCGTGGACTTCATCGACATGCTGCTGCAGCAGAACCAGGATCTGGTGTTGCGTCGCCTGTCGGAGTTCCTGGGTCGCGACCGCACGCGCCACAAGCTGGGCGAGGTGACATCGCTGGGTCTGGTGCAGCTGACCCGCAAGCGCCTCGGCACCGGCCTGCTGGAGACCTTCTCCACCCCGTGTGAGGCCTGCGATGGCCGCGGATTCATCATGCACCCGGACCCGGTGGAACAGAAGGATCCAGAGCCGCGACGCGACCACGGGCACCGCAAGGAGCGCCAGCAGGCTAAGAACCAGGGCAGGAACCAGAACCAGGGCAAGGAGTCGGAGAGGAACTACCGCGAGGATACGGGAGCACACCGCGAGGACAAGCACACGCACCGCGAGGACAAGCAGTCCCAGCAACAGTCCCAGCAAAGTGAGTCCAATAAGAGCAAAGCTCAGAATGATAAGCCTCAGCAGGGCACTCGCCGTCGAGTGCGCCGCGTAGTCCGCCGCGGGAACCCGCATGCCGCCCAGGCTGCGGAGCGAGAGCGACAGGGGCGCAACTCCAAGGCGTCTAACAGTGACATCGACAGCATCGTCGCCAACGCCCGCAAGCGCTCCGCCCAGGAGGATCCGGACGAGCCCTCGGCAGCCAACAACGCCGAGCGCCCGGAGCAGAATAAGACCGCGAACACTAGGTCTCGCCGTCGCCGCCGTGTGGTGCGCTCGGCGGACACCGGCGCGCGCAGTGCCCGTTCTTCTTCGGGTCGGGACGCCAACACTTCCTCCGCTAACCGATCCAGGTACGAGGAAGCCAAGCGCGAGTTCGAGGAATCACCACGCCGGAAGCGGCAGACACGGGGCAACTCCAAGTCTGACTTTGCCCCACGGCCGGAGGACTTCGGCGTCACAAAAAATAGTGACGAAAACGGTGCCAAGAAGAGCGCCGAGAACACGTCCAAGAACACCCGTTCGCGTAGCCGGCGCCGGCGAGTGGTGCGCAAGACGAACTAGTTCCGAGCGAAAGCGAAGGGATTTGGTTTTTAGCCCCCTGACCGGGTAGTCTTAACCAGTCGCTGTTCGTTCCGCCGGTGACCAGCCTTAACGCGCGCGTCGCCGGGGACTGTGCGAGTGCACTAGCTTCCAGCAGGGTGCGTTCGCACAGTGTGCACAGAAGTGCCCCGGGCATTTTTTGGGGGAACGAACGCAGCTAAGCAAAAGTAACAGTCAGGATGCTTCCTTCCCGCAGGGGGGCTGCCTGAGCCGATTAGAGAAATAAAGGGGTAGCCCTACATGTACGCGATCGTCAAGACCGGCGGAAAGCAGTACAAGGTTGCCGAAGGTGACCTCGTCAAGGTCGAGAAGATCGAGGGTGAGCCGGGTTCGTCCGTGGCTCTCACCCCGGTTCTCGTCGTCGATGGCGCAAACGTCACCACCGGTGACAAGCTGGCATCTGTAAATGTCAACGCTGAGATCGTGGAGCACGTTCGCGGATCGAAGGTCCGCGGCATGCACTACCGCAACAAGACCGGTTACAAGCGCCGCTACGGCCACCGTCAGACCCTCACGGTTCTGAAGGTCACCGGTATCAAGTAAACTACCGAGACACTTCGATTTTCTTCCTTAAGGAGGGAGAGATTAATGGCACACAAGAAGGGTGCATCTAGCTCCAACAACGGCCGTGACTCCGAGTCCAAGCGTCTCGGTGTGAAGCGCTTCGGCGGCCAGCAGGTCAAGGCCGGCGAGATCCTGATCCGCCAGCGTGGTACCTCTTTCCACCCGGGCGTTAACGTTGGCCGCGGTGGCGACGACACTCTGTTCGCCCTGAAGGCCGGCTCCGTCCAGTTCGCTACCAAGCGCCGCCGTCGCGTGGTGAACATCGTCGAGGACGAGGCAGTAGAGGCCTAAGTTCTAAGGCACTAGCCTTAAAACCATACAAATCCAGTGGATGCAGCGGATGCGTTCACTGGATTTTTTCATTAGGCCGATGTCCCGATAGTCGATAGACTCGGTGTTTAAAGATTTAGGAAGCCCTAGACGGGTTCAGTAGGGGCGAAAGGAAAGCCATGCCACAATTCGTTGATCGCGTAGTGCTGCATTTGCAGGCCGGTGACGGCGGCCACGGCTGTGCCTCTGTCCACCGCGAAAAGTTCGTACCCCTCGGCGGACCCGATGGCGGCAACGGTGGCCACGGTGGAGACATCATCCTGGAGGTTTCCCCGCAGGTACACACCCTATTGGATTTCCACTTCCATCCGCACATCAAGGCCCAGCGTGGCAACAACGGTGCCGGCGATCACCGACACGGTGCGCGCGGGGAAGATCTCGTACTCCAAGTGCCGGAGGGCACCGTGGTGCTTAACTCCAAGGGCGAGGCAATTGCTGACCTGACAGGCAAGGGTACGCGGATGATCGTCGCCGCGGGCGGACACGGCGGGTTGGGGAACGCAGCGCTGGCGTCCAAAAGCAGGAAGGCCCCGGGCTTCGCGCTACTGGGCGAACCTGGTGAGGCGAAAGACGTCATCCTAGAACTCAAGTCCATGGCAGACGTCGGCTTGGTGGGCTTTCCATCGGCGGGTAAGAGCTCGCTGATTTCCGTGCTGTCGGCAGCGAAGCCGAAGATCGCAGACTACCCGTTTACGACCCTGGTGCCGAATCTGGGCGTGGTCAACGTCGGGCACGAGGTATTCACCGTCGCTGACGTGCCGGGCTTGATCCCCGGCGCCAGCGAAGGCAAGGGCCTGGGGCTGGACTTCCTGCGCCACATCGAACGCACCGCCGTTCTGGCCCATGTTGTGGACGCCGCCTCGCTGGAGGCAGACCGCGATCCGGTCGCGGACATCAAGGCCCTGGAAAAGGAGCTAGCCAACTACCAGGAGGAGCTGGCGAGCGATTCCGGGCTGGGCGACCTCCGCGAACGTCCGCGTGTGATCATCCTGAACAAGATGGACGTGCCGGATGCCGCCGACATGGCCGATCTGCAGGAGGAGGAACTAAAGGAATTCGGCTGGCCGATCTTCCGCATCTCCACCGTGGCGCACAAGGGTTTGGATGAGCTGAAGTACGCGCTGCTGGACATTGTGAAGGCCCACCGCAAGGCCAACCCGGTGGAGGAGAAGCCCGCGCAAGTGATTACCCCGAAGGGGCTGCGCAAGCGCTCCGGCGGGCGGTTTGCCGACTTCGAGGTGGAAGCCGACCCGTCCGCCGAGGATGCTTTTATCGTCCGTGGCGAGAAGATCGAACGCTGGATCCGCCAGACCGACTTCGAAAACGACGAGGCCGTGGGCTACCTGGCCGACCGTCTGGCGAAGGCCGGCGTGGAGGAAGCGCTTTACAAGGCCGGCGCAGATGCGGGCAGCGAGGTAACGATCGGGGAGATCACCTTCGAGTGGGATCCGCAGACCGCTGCCGGTGTGGACGTCATGCGCAGTGGGCGCGGCACCGACATCCGCCTGGAGCAGAACACCCGTGCTACCCCAGAGGAGCGCAAGCGTGCCTCGCAGGCCCGCCGTGGCCTGATTGACGAGAACGATTTCGGCGACGGGGAAGTAGCCGAGCGCGAGCGCTGGCAGGGGTAGCTACGTTGAACCAATCTGCACAACCCCGGGAGCGGGGCTGGCATACTGGTGTGTATGTCATCCTCCGATTCCGACATTGCAGACGAAAAAGAGTTCAGTTCAGCCCAGTCCGCGTTTAGCTACGCAGGGCCGGGGGAGATGACTCCCGAATTAGCCACGCCCGTGCCTACCTACGGGCAGAGGCCAGTGCACGAGCCGGGTCCAGTGGTGCCCGCGACGTCCATTGAGTTTCCCGAACCGGAGGCGGACGAAGACGATCCGGCGATGGGGCACGATTCCGATGTACGTGAGGACATCGCCCACGCCCGCCGCCTGGTGGTGAAGATCGGATCTTCCTCCCTGACCGACGACGACGGCCGTGTGGATCCGAACCAGATTGACATGATCGCCGACGCGCTGGAGGCGCGCATGGCGCGCGACACCGACCTCATCGTCGTTTCTTCCGGTGCTGTGGCCTGCGGCATGGGCCCTCTGGAGCTTGCCCAGCGCCCCACCGACCTGGCTACCAAGCAGGCCGCCGCGTCTGTCGGCCAGGTGCTGTTGGCCCAGGAGTGGGCGCGTAGCTTCGCCCGTTACGGTCGTACTATCGGCCAGGTTCTTCTTACTGCTTCGGACGCCGCAGAGCGCGACCGCGCACGCAACGCCCAGCGCACCATCGACCGCTTGCGTCAGTTGAAGGCCGTGCCGATTGTCAACGAGAACGATACGGTTGCTACCTCTGAAATGCGCTTCGGCGACAACGACCGCCTGGCCGCTTTGGTAAGCCACCTGGCTTTCGCGGATGCCTGCGTGCTGCTGTCCGACGTGGACGGCCTGTACGACCGCAACCCGGCCGAGCCAGGTGCCCAGTTCATCGCCGAGGTGAAAACCTCCAAGGATCTGAAGGGCGTGGCCGCAGGCGACGGTGGCCGCCTGGGCACCGGTGGTATGGCGGCGAAGGTATCGGCTGCCCGTCTGGCCTCTCGCGCAGGTGTGCCGGTTCTGCTGACTTCCACGGAGAACATCGGCGCGGCTCTGGATACTGCGGAGGTAGGAACGTGCTTCTGGCCGGATCAGGACCGCCTGAGCGCATGGAAGTTCTGGGTGCTGTACGCCGCAGATTCTTATGGCCAGCTGCACCTGGATGCCGGCGCGGTCCGCGCCGTGACGGAGAATCACAAGTCCTTGCTGTCGGTGGGCATCACCAAGGTCGAGGGCGATTTCTCGCAGCGCGACGTGGTGGACCTGGTGGGGCCGGACGGCAAAATCGTTGGACGCGGCGAGGTTGCTTATGATTCCGCCATGCTGCACGACCTGATTGGCCAGTCAACTTCTGATCTGCCGGAGTTTGCCCGCAGGCCGGTGGTGCACGCCGACTACATGTCCCATTACTCTAACCGGGCGCAGCTTAGGGGCTAGTAGGGGAGTGAGCCCCGGGGCTCCCGTAGGGCTCAAGCTGCGTTAATTCTGCCGACGTTCCGTTGTGTGACGGTGCCCCTACATGGATGACGCATTGAGGGAGAGAACGGCTGCGCTAAGAGCCGTCATTCCCAGGCAGTTAATCCAGAATTCCGATCCGAGGAAGTTCGCCTTAATGTGTGCAGTGATCGCTGAAAGGAAATAGCCCAGTACACCTACTGAGACGGTTGTCGCGACTGAAGCGTTGCCAGTAGCCGTACCGTAAACCAGTCCTGCGGCTGCGAGAGACTTGATCGCGATCAGCGTCCACCACCAATCTTCGGGAAACTTAACCCCCTCAAGACAACGGCGTATGAACCTAGGCGGCTTGATGGAAATCAACGCGTCACCGGCGAGAACGGCGGCCAAAAGGTAGCTACCACCTGTTGCTAGAGAGTTCAATTGGATTCCTTACTGTGAGAATCGAGGACAGAGCGATACATGAAAGTTCGCCTTGAGTTCGAAGAAGCGAATCTTAGGCCATACTACCTTCTCAAAGAGCCAATGCTGTGTTCTGGATTCCTACAACCGAGCGCAGCTTAGGGGCTAATTCGCTAGCATGGGGTGGTATGACGAACTCCAACGACGCTACAGAGAACAAACTTTCCCCGGAACGCCAGGCAGAACGCGACGAGGTTCTAGCCAAGGCGAAAAAGGCCAAGGAGGTCAGTTCCCAGCTGCTGCTGAACACCCAGCAGAAGAACGATCTGCTGGCTGACGCAGCAGATGCGCTGGAGGCAAATGCGGCGGAGATCATCGCCGCCAACGAGAAGGACATTGCAGCAGGCAAGGAGCGCGGCTTCGCCGACTCCCTGCTGGACCGCCTTGCCCTGGACACCGAGCGAATTTCCGGTATTGCCGGCGGTCTGCGCCAGGTTATCGGCCTTTCCGACCCGGTAGGCGAGATCGTCCGCGGACACACCCGCCCCAACGGCCTGCGTATGAAGCAGGTGCGCGTGCCGCTGGGTGTGATGGGCATGGTCTATGAGGCCCGCCCCAACGTCACCGTCGACGCTTTCGGACTGGCCATTAAGTCCGGCAACGTGCCCCTGCTGCGCGGCTCCAAGTCCGCCCGTCACACCAACGAGAAGTTGGTGCAGATCCTGCAGGATGTTGCCGAAAACCACAACCTGCCGCGTGAGCTGGTCCAGCTGCTGCCGTGCGATACCCACGACTCTGTGCAGGACCTGATTACCGCCCGTGGCCTGGTGGATCTGGTTATCCCGCGCGGTGGCGCGGGACTGATCAACGCCGTGGTGCTGGGAGCCACCGTACCCACCATCGAGACCGGTACGGGTAACTGCCACTTCTACGTCGACTCCTCTGCGGACATCGAGGAAGCCACCAAGCTGGTTATCAACGGCAAGACCCGCCGCTGCTCCGTCTGCAACGCCACCGAGGTTGTACTGCTGGATTCCGCCCTGCCGGACCCGGACAAGATCTACGTCCTGGAGGAACTGCAGAAGGCCGGTGTGACCCTGCACGGTGAGAAGAAGCAGCTGGATCCACTGATTAACGATTGTGTTCAGGCGGAGGAAACCGACTGGACCGACGAATACCTGAGCTTTGACATTGCAGTGGCCATTGTCGACGGCGTGGAGGAGGCCGTGACCCACATCAACCGTTACGGCACCAGCCACACTGAGGGCATCGCCGCCCGCGACTACAAGACCACCAGCTACTTCGAGCAGTACGTCGACGCAGCTGCTGTCTCCATCAACACCTCCACCGCCTGGACGGACGGAGAGATGTTCGGCTTCGGCGCGGAGATCGGCATCTCCACGCAGAAGCTGCACGCCCGCGGCCCGATGGGGTTGCCGGAGCTGACGAGCACCAAGTGGGTTATCAACGGCGAAGGCCAGGTTCGCCCCTAAGTGTGGCGGTGGCGCTCACTTTGTCAGTTGAGAAGTGGGCGTCATAAAGAAAGAACAGCTACACCACGAGCGTAAGGCTCGCGCCGAGCGCCAGGACCAGACACATCGGTATTTCCCACATGCCGACCTTCTTAGGCGTCCACTCGCGTGGGTTTGCCTTGGCGATCGGTGGGATCAGCTTGGCTCGCAGGGCAGCGGTGGCCATCACCAGAATCATCAGTGGACCGCTGGCGGTGTAACCACCGTCGAACACGGCCGCGATGGAGGTGATGAGCGTGATCAACAAAGCGATGCGGTGGTAGCGCAGCGAAACCCGCTCGAAGGGCGCGTTATCCCGCTCGCGGATGATGGTCTTCACATAGAAAATCGTGCCCGTGAAATATAAGCCGATGACCAGGGTAGTTACCCAAATGGCGACGGGGGCCTCGCTGAAGAACCACGGCAGGATGGAAAAACCACTGGCCGAAACCGCAACGATGTACATTAGGGCGCTTGCCACTGTGGTGGAGATACCCGAGATGAGGCTACGGGGGCGCCTCCTGAAGACCTCCATCAGAGCCACCGCGATCAGCGGCACAAACGGCACGCACCACCACAGCAATCGCGGCTGCAGATACAACACAATCGCGGAGAAAATGACGGTGAGAGCACCGTACGTCAAAGTAGGCCAGAGATACGCACGGCGGCGGGCAGGGGCACGGGTCTTGAACCACAGGCCGAAGGCGAAGAACGTGAAGTAACCGAAAATCCAGGCCAGCGGCATGAAAGTCAGCGCCAACCACTGCACCGGATTGCCGTAGGACGGAGCGATAACAGCGGCGGTGATCAGCCCCGTGGCGATCGGCAGGAAGAGCATCGCCCATGCGCCGTGCTGGTTTGGAACCCAAGCGTTCGTACTCATCGCTAGATCGGACACTCCCTATTGTTTCACCTATAATTTGGGCGATCCTACGCCCGCACCTCCCCAGACTAGAATCTTCCGGCAGGAAACATAAAGCCCCAGGCGGGCGGAAGCGCGGCCCGGAAGAAGAGAAGGCAGAAACAACAGTGCAGAAGACCACCACACAGCCCACCCGGGTCGGCATCATGGGCGGAACCTTCGACCCCATCCACAACGGGCACCTGGTGGCCGGCAGTGAGGTCGCGGACCTGTTTGACCTGGATGTGGTGATCTACGTGCCCACAGGCCAGCCGTGGCAGAAGAAGCACAAGAAGGTTTCCGCGGCGGAGGATCGCTACCTGATGACGGTCGTCGCCACGGCCTCCAACCCCCGCTTCCTGGTCTCTCGGGTGGATATTGACCGTGGCGGGGATACGTACACCGTGGACACCCTGGCGGACATCCGCGCCGAATACCCCGAGGCCGAGCTGTTCTTTATCACCGGCGCCGATGCGCTGCAGAAGATTGTCACGTGGCGGGACTGGGAGAAAATCTTCGACCTGGCGCACTTCGTGGGTGTCACCCGTCCTGGCTACGAGTTGCCGAAGGACGACGAGGGCAGCGACGATCCGCTATCGAAGGAAGTCGCAGCCGGGCGCCTGTCTTTGGTGGAGATTCCCGCTATGGCCATCAGTTCCACCGACGTGCGCGAGCGGGCGACCAATGGCCGGCCCGTGTGGTACCTGGTGCCCGACGGCGTGGTGCAGTACATCGCCAAGCACGGCATGTACGTTTCCAGCGAATAGCTGGTGGGTTGCTAAACTGGTTGTGTTTTAAACCAATCATGAAGGGCTGAAATTTTTTGACTGCTACTGCAGATTCGATCGCGCTCGCCGGAGTGGCGGCACGCGCAGCGGCCGAGAAGTTGGGGGAGGACATTCTGGTCCTCGATGTCTCGGATCGTTTGGCCATTACGGATGTGTTCGTCATCGTCAGCGGCGATAACGAGCGCATGGTGAACTCCATCGTCGACGAGGTGGAGTACGAGGTGGGCCAGGACGGGCCCAAGCCAACCCGCCGCGAAGGCCGCGGTGAGGGCCACTGGGTGCTGTTGGACTACGGCAATGTTGTGGTGCACGTGCAGCGTAAGGAAGAGCGCGAGTTCTACGCGCTAGACCGCCTGTGGCGCGATGCCCCGCAGATCGAGGTCGAGGGCGTGGAGCAGGTAGACCGCGGAAGCAATTGGGATGCCGATGCAGAGGTAGATGTTCTGGAAGCCACCAGCATCGACGACCTGCCGCTGGCCGGCCCCGCCCCGGACGCGGACGAGCTGTAGAAGCTGATAAGTCTTCACCATGGGCGAGCGCAGGGTCTTTTTGGTCCGTCACGGACAGACGGAGTACAACGCCACGGGGCGTATGCAGGGACAGCTGGATACTGATCTGTCCCCGGTGGGTGTGCAGCAGGCCAAGGTTACCGCGCAGATGCTGGAGGATAAGCGCATCGCGCGGGTGATCGCCAGCGACCTTAAGCGTGCATACGATACGGCGCTGATCCTGGCCGAGCCTTTCGGCTGTGAGGTGACCACCGATACCCGCCTGCAGGAGACGGACCTGGGGCAGTGGCAGGGGGCCTCGCGCGAAGAGGTAGACCGCGATTTCCCAGGCCAGCGAGCGTATTGGCGCCACGATCCCCAGTGGGCTCCTCCGGGTGGCGAGACGCGCCTGGAGGTCGCCGAGCGCGCCTACGCCGTGATAGAGGAGATCATGGCTACCGATGTCTTCGACTACGGCGACGTGATGATCGTCGCCCACGGTGGCACGATCGGTGCGCTTACCGCCCGCCTGCTGGACCTTCCGGTGCGCTACTACCCGGTGTTCACCGGCCTGGGTAATGCCTGCTGGTCGCAGCTTTTGGCCCGCCCGCGTTTTACTGGCGAGGCGGCGGGCACCACTCCGGTGGCAGTCGACGGAAGCACGGTCCCGCTGGTACCTTCCAGCCGCGCTGACTGGTGGAAGTTGCCGCAGTGGCACCTGGAGGGCTGGAACTTGGGCGTGGCCACCGACGCAAGCCCGGACGAGGGTGCCCTTCCAGGTGCTGCCCCTAGTTCTTTTGGTAATGACGCCACCCGCTCCAACCCGCACAACCCCGGCGAAGGTAGGTAGGTAGTGACTGTCCAGATCGTCACCGATTCCTCCTGCTGCCTAACGAAGGAGGTTGCGGAGAAGGCCGGCATCACTGTGCTGGACTTGCACGTGGAGGGTGAAGGGGAAGAACAGACGACCTCGAGCCTGAGCAGCCTGGAGCTGACCGCGAGCTACGCCCGCCTGATGGAGCGCGGCGGGGATGCTGGCGTGCTGGCGCTGCACCTTTCCAAGCAGCTGTCCGCAACGTATGCGAATGCGTGCGTGGCGGCGGGAGTGTTCGACGGCCAGGTGAAGGTTCTGGATACCAAGAGCATCGGCATGGTGCTGGGCTTTGCAGCGCTGAGCGCCGCCGAGGCCGCGCGCGACGGAGCGGACCTGGACACCGTGGTGGCGGTGGCCGAGGAGACATTGAAGAACTCCTCCCTGTGGCTGTACGTTCACCAGCTCGACGTACTGCGCAAGGGCGGGCGCCTGTCGGTGGGGCAGGCGTTGCTGACCTCTACGCTGGCGATTAAGCCAATTCTGCAGGTGACCGAGGGCAAGCTGACATTGGCGGCGAAGACCCGTACCCAGGTCAAGGCGATGGATCGCGTGGTGGATCTGGTGCGCCGACTGGTGATCGACGAGGCCGTGGCGGGCAAAGGCAACCCGCGTGACGTGCAGATTGCCGTGCACCACAGTGATGCCGAGGACCAGGCAGTGGATCTATCTGCGCGGCTGGGGGAGATGATTGAGCAGCTGAACCAGCTGGAAGTCCCAACCGAGCCGCCGGAGCCGCGCCCGCACTCGCTGCGCAGGCAGGTTCGGATAGAGACCTGGAAGTCCTTGCCACAGGTAGAGGTCAGTATCGTGAGCATTCCGGAGGTTTTGCAGCTGCACGTGGGGCAAGGGGCACTGGGCGTGGCGGCGACGCTGCGAGGTGCGGCGGAGAGCGCCACGCCGACTGAAGCAGCGGCAGAAGCTGCCGGCACAGAAGCAGACGATTCTGCCGAGGCAGCGGCAGATAAGTCCGCCGAGACTGAAGAGGTGCCGGATGCACCCGAAACATCCGGGGCGAACGGCGAGAAGGCCGAGGATAACGGTGCAGAGAGCAGCGACACCGAGTAACTCAGGAGGGGCTACAAGGAGCTTCTACTCGCCGGTTATCCACAGGGGAGGGGTTTTCCACAGCTTCCTGGGGTTTTGGTGTGCCGGTTGCGGTATCTGACGACTGGCGGTCTATAGGGCATGTTCTGATCGGCGCATGTCCACACGACGCATCAGGCAGAGTTCTGCTGACAAGGTTCGCGCCCGCGCCGAGGCTCTAGCCCAGCCCATGCCGGAGCATGAGCTCGCCAACGTTGACCTAGACACGCACACGGTCATTGGCAGCACAGCATCCAGGGGGCTTATCGTCACGGTGGTCGTGGCTGTTCTCATCAGCGTCACGTTCTTCGCCTGCCAACGGCAAGACCCGGACGATGGGGCGGGAGCGGGCGGCGCCGACATGCTGGCGAGCACTAACGCTCCCGGGGTAGCCGATAGAACTGCAGAAGCAGGTGGCGGTGGCGCAGCGGCAACTGGCTCGGGGGAAGCCACAGCGGGGGACGATGGCCAGGCTAACGAGCAGGACGATCACCAGGAAGTCGTGGTGAGCGTGCAGGGTATGGTGCATCACCCCGGGCTGCTTCGGGTGCAGGTGAGCACTCGGGTGGGCGAGGCCATAGAAGCCGCAGGTGGCGGTTTGCCTAAGGCGGTCGTGCTGGGCATCAATCTGGCGGAACCGGTCAGCGATGGCATGCAGATCGTGGTGGATGATCGTGGCTCGCGCGTGGTGTACACCGGGGGAGCGCAAGCCGCGCCGGGTGGTGCCGGAGGAACAGGCGCGGACGGGGCTAAGCCTGATGGGGCAGGAAGTAGGCCTGCAGCGCAGGGAGGTAAGCCCGAGGGTGCAGACGGCGCAGAGGGCAAGGTGAACCTCAACACCGCGGACGCCGCGCAGCTGGAAACTATCAGTGGCATCGGCCCAGCCACCGCCGAGGCCATCATCGCTTGGCGAGAATCCAACGGCTCCTTCACCAGTATCGAGCAGCTCCTGGACGTCCGAGGCATCGGCCCGGCGAAGTTCGAAGCGATGCGCGATGCCGTCACAATCTAGCTCGCTGGCGTTGGGCGCGCCGGAGCCGTTCAGTCCGGAAGCCGTCACCAAAGCCCGCGGTGTTGATCTGCGGCTTGTCCCCGTCGCGCTCGGGTGTTGGCTCATGGCCGCCGCGATCATCCTGACCCGCAGCTTCTGGCCGCTTGCCATCGGAGGGCTCGTCACGCTCGCCAGCGCCACCTGGTGGTGGCACGCCCGCCGCAGCTACGGAGCCCCGTGGCGCCGCCTTCTCGCGCGCAGCGTTGCGACTGTTGGAGCCGTTGCCAGCGCGGTGGGTCTGGGCACGTGGTGGCGGATCTTTCTTATTGACGCCCAGCCGCTACTGCAAGACCTTTCCACTCAAGCAGGCGGTGTGCAGCAGCGGGTAACGGTGGCGGGCCTGCCGAAACAAGTCGCGGAGGGCACGGTGCTGGTTCCCGTGGACGTCGACAGCCTGGGGGAAGTGCCGCTTTTTCTACGCCCCGATTTGGCCGGGGCAGAAGCTGGAGCCGGAGCTGCAGACGGAGGCACAGCGGGCGCCGGCGACTTCACGGCTCTACAACCCGGCATGAGCTTCGACATTGCCGCCACCTTGCGCCCCGCCCGCGGGGCGGAGATGGTTCCGGTCACCCTGTCCGCCACCCGCGCGCCGGAGAACATCACCGAGCCGGAAGGTATATGGGCCGTCACCGCCTGGCTGCGTGAAGGCTTCCACGCGCTGTGCGCTGACCTGCCGTGGGAAGCCGGGAAGATCCTGCCCGGCATGGTGTTGGGGGACGTCAGCATGCAGGATTCCACTCTGCGCAATCAGTTCACCGTCACTGGGCTAAGCCACCTCAGCGCGGTTTCTGGATCCAATGTCGCGGTAGTCACCGGAGCCGCGTTGGTGCTGGCCACGGCCTGCCGGGCGGGGCGCCTCACCAGGCTGCTGGTGGCAGCCGGCGCTCTGGTGGCCTTCGTGCTGCTGGTCGGCCCGGAACCCAGTGTGCTGCGCGCGGCGATCATGGGCAGCGTCGGGCTGGTGGCGGTGGCCTCGGCGCGCTGGACGGACATCATCGCCTCCCTGAGTGCGGCCATCATTGTCCTGATGGTGCTTTCCCCAGGCATGGCCATAAGCTACGCCTTCGTGCTCTCTGTGGCGGCAACGGCGGGCATCGTGGTGGTGCTGCCTTGGTGGTCAAAAGCCGTGCTGGCTAGGATGCCGCTGATTCCCTGGCTGCCCGTGCACGAGCGGCCCACCCAGCTGCAGGCGATGGTGGTGCGCATGGTCCTCGTGGCGATCGCAGCGGATCTGGTGACCATCCCGATCATCGTCCACATGACGGGGAAAGTCTCCCTGGTCGCGGTGATCTGCAATCTGGCGGTGACTGCGGTGGTTCCAGTGATCACCGTTCTTGGGCTCGTGGCAGCATTGCTGGCGGCGATCTACCCACCGGTGACGATGTTGCTGGCCAAGATCGTCGTCGCCCCAGCAGTGCCGTGTGCGGCATGGGTACTGCAGGTGGCCCGCACGGGATCTGGCGCGCCCATGCTTGCCACCCCAGGCGGATGGGCATGGGCGGGCATCGCCAGCGCCCTGTTGGCTGTAGTGCTGGCGAGCGTCCGCTACGCCCGCTACTGGCGCACACTCCGGTGGGGCTGGGCCACGCTTGTGTGCGGGATGCTGATGCTGGGGGTGTGGGGACGAGGGGGCGTCATAAAACTAGAAAAACCACACGTATCCGCAGCAATCAAGACAGGGCCAGTGGACCTAGACGGCAAGGCAGTGTTTCAAGTTCGCGACGACGATCAGGCGATGCGGCAGCTACAAGCGATCGACGCAGCCGTGGCGGAGAAAGGAGGAACACAACAGGTGGCGGTGATCGTGACGCAGTGCGGGAAACCGCATGGCAGGCCCAGCTTCCTGCCCAACGGGGTGCCCGTGTACTACCCGTGTAAGGACAAGGTGGAGATCCGTTAGAAGTCGCGCGCGCAGATCTGGCAAGATCGAACCCATGAACCGCCCCGAGCCCCCCGCACCCATCAACCTGATCGTCGGCGGCGACGACTTCCTGGCCGAACGGCGCAGGCAGGCCATCGTTGACCAAGCGCGGGCCGCAAGCGGAGACCCAAACCTGCCGGTAGAGATGCGCAAAGCCTCGGAACTCAGTGCACCCGAACTGGCCGAACTGTTAAGCCCCAGCCTGTTCGCCGAAGACCGCATTGTGGTCGTCACCGGCGTGGAGGATACGGGCAAGGAGATCGTCGGGCTGCTGGAACAAGCCATCAAAGATCCTGCCGACGGGGTGGTGCTGATCATCGTGCACACCGGTAAGGGCCGTAACAAGAAGCTGGTGGATAGCTGGCCGAAACTTGGCGCGGTGGTATTCCAAGCTGGGGCGCTCAAGGGCCGCGAGCAGCTGGCCTTCATCGACCAAGAGTTCCGCAGCCAGGGCGCGCGTGTGACCCGCGAAGTGTGCGAACTGCTGCTGGATGTGGTGGGCAGCGACCTGCGCCAGCTGGCCAGCGCCATCAGCCAGCTAGTCGCCGATACGGACGGCCACGTGGACGCCGCAGCGGTGAAGCGCTACTACCAGGGCAAGGCAGAGGTCAGCGGCTTTGAAGTAGCCGACTATGCCATCGCCGGAAACGTCCGTGCTGCGGTGGCGCTGGCGCGCCGGGCGCTACAGCTGGGCGTGGCGCCGGTGCTGCTGGCCAGCGCATTGAGCACCGGGATCGCGGACATTGCGAAGGTAGCGGGCGCGGGCAATATCAACTCTCGCCGAGATGCGGCGAAGTTCGGCATGGCGCCGTGGAAACTGGACAAGACGCTCCGTACCGCCCGACGCTGGACCACCCCCATGATCGCACAGGCTGTGCAGATCACCGCGGAGTTAGATGCGGGCGTGAAGGGCCACAGCGCCGACCCCGACTTTGCAGTCGAGAACGCGGTGCGGAAAATCGCGCACGTCGCTGGCGGACAGACAGCGCGCAGATAGCACAGTGCTGGCGGGCAGACAGCGCGCAGATAGCGCAGCGGGTACAGCGCGCAGATAGCGCAGCGGGTACAGCGCTAGTGGGCGCTGAAGCCCTTCCACACGCCGAAGTGCACAGCGTCGTCGTAGCGGGACTCGAAATCGTACTCGCGGGTTTCCTCCCACGCGGCCACTCCACCCTCCAGGTGAGAGCCGATGAGCGCGCCGGTCAGCGACGCGCGAGTGTTGCGATTGCCCGGCCAGTTCACGGCAACGTGCAGGAAGTCGTGCGGGGCGTACTGATCCTGATTATCCAGGTATAGCTGAGCCAACAGTAGTGCGGAGGCGGTGCAGGAGCCTGCGTCCCACCCACGGCCCAGAATCTGCACAAACTTGCCGCTGTTGCGGTAGAGCTCCTC
The DNA here is from genome assembly GCF_022345965.1 of Corynebacterium sp. ACRQK. GTDB lineage: Bacteria > Actinomycetota > Actinomycetes > Mycobacteriales > Mycobacteriaceae > Corynebacterium. The sequence goes on along the minus strand of NZ_JAKRMU010000005.1, from coordinate 5,725 downwards.
GAAGTCGCCCTGCTGCAGGAATGGGGTGAGGTGCTCGTGGACGGCGCTGACGCGCGAGATCAGCTCGCTCAACGGAACGTCGGGGCCGGTCAGATCCGTAATCAGAGCTTCGTCCAGGTCCGTGAGGATGTCCAGCTTCTCCTCGTTGGTCAGCAGGCTATCGTTGTCAAAGTTCTCATCGCCGGCCAGCCCTTCTGCGACGTCGAGCAGGCGGGTGCCCTTCTTAGCAGCCAGCATGCAGGCCACCATGGCGCATGCCGCGCGGGCCACGCCCGAGTCGTGAGTCAGGATGCCCTGCAGTACGGACCAGCCCACGCCCTTTTCGGCGGGAGCGAGCAAAGCACTGGCCGCCACGCGCATCACGGCACCTGAACCACCCGAGTGCGTAGCCACATCGTCCCAGTGCTCTGCCCCGAGCAGGCTCAGCCGATCCAGCGACTCGGTGTTCGACGCGCCGGGGTGGCGGTCGTAATCCCGGTCACCGTGGTAGTTGATGAAGTGCTGGCCGATGGCCTGCATGCCCTCTTCGCGGTCCAGATCCCCGTCGTCGATCTCCGTCATCGCGGCGCACAGAGCCAGGGTCATCTGCGTAGCGTCGCTGATCACCAGCGAATCGGGTAGCGGGGTGCGGTCGGGCTGCGGCTCGTTCTGGTACGGGTAACCCCACGCATCGCCCAGGGCGGTGCCGAGTAGGGCTGAGCGGAAGCGATCCTTCATCCCTTTGTCGAACTCCTTCGAAAAGTCATTAGCAGCGATCAGCTGAGGCTGTATCAGCCCTTGATCTAGCTCTTAAGCTTAGGACATAACGAAAACCCGCACCCGGGGGAGGTTGTTGCTGTTGTTGCTTTGTGACGCAACGTCTCAACCTCTGTGAAAGGGTGCGGGCCTCGATACAGGCAAGTGCCGGTTAGAAAAGCTTTGGAGAGCTTAGGACATCTTGTTGAAGCGTGCGGCCATGCCGGACTTCTTGTTTGCCGCGTTGTTGCGGTGGATGGTGCCCTTGGTGACGGCCTTGTCGTAGAAGCGGGAAGCGACGCGCAGCTGAGCCTCAGCGGCCTCCTTATCGCCAGCCTCCACGGCGACGTTGAACTTGCGGGTCTCGGTGCGCAGGCGGGAACGGATAGCCTGGTTGCGCTTGCGAGCGATCTCGTTGGTGAGAACGCGCTTCTTCTGCTGCTTGATGTTTGCCATGGTGGCGTGCCTCTTCTTTCAAAAAAGTTTTCGGAAAAAATTTGTTCAGGGGAGCGGGCTCCCGCCGTGGCCGCGCGGTCTCTAACATCCCACCCAAGGTCCTGTGGGATGCGGCGTGGCCTCGCAGTACGTACCAACAACTAACGCTGGTGCTAGTGGCTGGTGTTAGCAGCACTGTGAACTCGGGAAATGTTAGCAGCAGGGGTAAAGAAAAGGCAAAAAGCGTCTAGCCCCAGCCGTACTCCTGGCGCAGCACGTTGGCGACCCGATCGAAACGGCGGGAGGGCAGCGGAATGCCACGGCGTTGGATGTGGGATTCCGGCACCTGCAGCACCTTATCTATACGCACCCAGCTATCCCTGTCCGCACCGGAGCTCCACGGTCCGGTGCCGATGGGGATCCAAATGGGCTGTTCCGCGTGCTCCTCGCGGGAGGAGATCAGCAAGGTGAGTAGCCGGTGATTCTTGCGTCCGACGACAAGCACTGCGCGCCGCTCAGGGGGTACGCCCTTCTTCGGGCGAATGTCCGCCCACACCACTTCGCCAGCATCTGCCTGCCCATCCATGTCCGGAATATAAGTGACGGGGCGGGCGAGCTCGCGGCTGGCGGTTTTGATGGTTTCGTCCCGGTCACCCGCCAAGCCGGCGTACTCCGCGCCCATCCCAAGGTGGGCATTTAGCTCCGCGATGCCGCGTTTCAGAGCCTGCCTACGCGTGAAACGGCGGATATAAAAACGCTGGAAGAACCCCTTGATGGCCCCAATGGGATTGCGGGATTTCCCCCGTGGGGGCGTCACATCCACAACACTTCCTTCGAAACCAGCCATATGTGACAGATTACCCGAACCGCGTGCTCGCAGTAACTCGCAGTAATAAGGTTCGCAGCTAAACCCCGTCTGCTACCTCCAGGCCGATGCATAGTAGGGTTACGCATAAGCGAAAGAGGAGGGCAAATGGCAGCCAAGCAGAAGCATTACGCCACAGAGACGTTCACGGACCCAGAGAGGATCCGCAACTTCTGCATCATTGCCCACATTGACCACGGCAAGTCCACCCTGGCGGACCGTATCCTGCAGATGTCGGGCGTAGTCGAGGACCGCGACATGCGCGACCAGTACCTCGACAACATGGACATCGAGCGCGAGCGTGGCATCACGATTAAGGCGCAGAACGTGCGCCTGCCCTGGGTGCCGAAGACAGGTGCGCACGCGGGCGAAGAGCTGGTGATGCACCTGATCGATACGCCTGGCCACGTGGACTTCACTTACGAGGTCTCCCGCGCCCTCGAGGCGTGTGAGGGTTGCATCCTGCTGGTCGACGCAGCCCAGGGCATCGAAGCACAGACGCTGGCGAACCTGTACCTGGCGATGGAAAACGACCTGGAAATCATCCCGGTTCTGAACAAGATCGACCTGCCCGCGGCGGACCCGGAGAAGTACGCCCTGGAGATCGCACACATTATCGGCTGCGAGCCGGAGGACGTGCTGCGCGTATCCGGCAAGACTGGCGAGGGCGTATCCGAGCTGCTGGATAAGGTCTGCGAGCTGGTGCCCGCGCCCGTCGGCGATGCCGATGCCCCCGCCCGCGCCATGATCTTCGACAGCGTGTACGACATCTACCGTGGCGTGGTGACCTACGTGCGCATGATGGACGGCCGGCTGGAATCCCGCCAGAAGATCGAGATGATGAGCAGTGGCGCGACCCACGAGACCCAGGAGATCGGCGTGGTTTCCCCGGAGCCGACGAAGACCAAGGGCCTGGGCGTGGGCGAGGTCGGCTACATCATCACCGGTGTGAAGGACGTTCGCCAGTCCAAGGTGGGCGATACGATCACCTGGGCCGTCAACGGCGCGGAAACCCCGCTGAAGGGCTACCAGGAGCCGACCCCGATGGTGTACTCCGGCCTGTTCCCGATCAGCGCTGACCAGTACCCGGACCTGCGCGAGGCTATCGAGAAGCTGCAGCTCAACGATGCCTCCCTGACCTTCGAGCCAGAGACTTCCGTGGCTCTGGGGTTTGGCTTCCGCTGTGGCTTCCTGGGCCTGCTGCACATGGAGATCACCCGCGCCCGCCTGGAGCGGGAGTTCGACCTGGACCTGATCTCCACTGCGCCTTCCGTGGTGTACCGCGTGGTCAAGGAGGACGGCAGCGAGGTAATGGTGCGCAACCCTTCGGACTGGCCGGGTGGCAAGATGCGCGAGATCTACGAGCCGATCGTGAAGATGACCGTGATCGTGCCGGCGGAGTTCCTGGGCGCGACGATGGAGCTGTGCCAGTCCAAGCGCGGCCAGATGGGCGGCATGGACTACCTCTCTGAGGATCGCGTGGAGCTGCGCTACACCATGCCTCTGGGTGAGATCATCTTCGACTTCTTCGACCAGCTGAAGTCCCGCACCAAGGGCTACGCCTCGCTGAACTACGAGGAAGCGGGCGAGCAGCTGGCTGACTTGGTGAAGGTGGACATCCTGCTGCAGGGCGACCCGGTGGACGCGTTCAGCGCTATTGTCCACCGCGAGAATGCCCACTGGTACGGCAACAAGATGACCGTGAAGCTCAAGGAGCTCATCCCGCGCCAGCAGTTCGAAGTGCCGGTGCAGGCCGCCATTGGCTCCAAGATCATCGCCCGCGAGAACATCCGCGCCCTGCGCAAGGACGTTCTTTCCAAGTGCTACGGCGGCGACGTGTCACGTAAGCGCAAGCTGCTGGAGAAGCAGAAGGAAGGCAAGAAGCGCATGAAGGCCATCGGTTCGGTTTCTGTTCCGCAGGAGGCCTTCGTCGCGGCTCTGTCTACTGACGCCGACTAGATCTGCCGACTAGATCTTTTGACGCCCATTAGGCTCAGCCGAGCTGGCGCACCGCCGCGGCCAGGCGGTTGATCTCGCTTAAGGAGAGCTCCTCGTCCGCGTGGGCATTGCAGTAATCCAGCAGGGTATATCCGGTGAGCTGCAGTTGGTTGTGCTTGGCCCACATGCTGCGCGCATAGGGCGAGTTGTTGTTGATCATCTTCATCATGTGCTTGCGCTCGCTGAGCAGCTCGAACTGCAGATCGCGGCGCGCGTAGAGCGCGCGGTCCGGCGGGTTCATCAGCAAAGCGCCTAGTAGGGCACCCATTGCCGCTTCGCAGTGGCCTGCAAGGCGGCGGTGGTAGTGGGCGTCCGACGTAGTACGCCAAAGCCACAAGAAGATAAACGAGCAGATAACCGCAATACACACCTCGGCGAGGCGGTCGATCACCACGTCGCCGAGCGGGCGGTCGAGAGAGTTGCCCATCATCAGCGCCATGGGGGTGGTGAAGATGACGGTGAACGCATAGTTCTTAACGATGAAGAACTCGGCGGCGAATTGGCAGGCAGCCAGCAAGAACAGCAGGGGGAGGCCGCCGATCTGGAAGGCATGGGCGATGGCGAACAGGACAATGCCCAGCACGGATCCTAAGAGTCGGTGGACGCCGCGGATGGTACCGGGGATCTTCTCCGGGCCCCATTGCAGGATCAGCAGGGCGGTGATCACTCCCCAGTCGGGGCGGTCCAGGTCCAACCAGATAGTGATGGCACAAGAGACCAGGCTGGCCAGCACGACCTTTTCCATGCTGAGCTCCGCATGGCTGTGGATATTGAGTGAACGGCCGAAGCGGTACTTCACTGATGGCTTGTGGTGTGGGATTGCGGTGCGGGTGGGGTCGACCATGCCGTTGGTATCGGAGAAGTCCTCGTCCGTATCCACGTAGCCCGAGTGCGCACTGGCGGCCATGAGTTTCTGGCGGGCCTGCTGCACCTGCACCACCAGGTCGCGTTGTGATTCGCGGACGACCCTGCCGCCGGAGACGATGCCCGCGCCCATGAGCGTGGTCCACGCCTCGGAAAGGGAAGTGCGAGCCAGGTAGTAGTTGCCGGGGCTTGGATCCTCAGCGAAGTCTGCTACTGCGTTGTTAAGAGTGCGAATGGCCCGCTGCTCGGGGCCGCGCGGATTAAGCAGGGCGGGGAACATGCCCACGATGATGGCGACGAACGCGCCGAACAAGGCCCAACCGCCGATGGCTAGCGGGTTGAGGTCGTTGCGGGCGATCATCGTGGCACCGCCGGAGACCATGACGATGAAGAAGCCGCCTGGCGGCGGCAGGCGCAGTGCGTTCTGGGTGTAGGTGAACACGCCGGAGAGGAAGGTGCAGTACACGCCGGCGATGAGTAGCCACCAGTGTGAGCCGCCAGAATCCATGTGCTCCCACATCATCTTGCCCAGCCAGGCGGCGATGGTGGGGCAGGCGGCCAGCAGGACGGCGGAGAACGCCATCACCTTCAGGCGGATGCGGTACGGCAGATTGCCGCCGTAGATGACGGTGAACGCTCCGCCAGCAACTAGCAACATCGCATCGGTGTGGCCCAACGACCATGCGATAGTGCCGGGGATCAGCAACGACAGTGCGGCTCGCAGTCCACCAGCCCAGCCCGAGGCTTTTGAGTTGAAGGTACTGAACAGTTCCCAAGCGCTCGGGCGTTGGGGGATGGGGAACTCCGCGGGGTTGCGCGGGGGCTTCG
>NZ_JAKRMU010000004.1 GCF_022345965.1 Corynebacterium sp. ACRQK | reverse complement strand
GCCAGAGACGGTAACAGAAACTGCCCCACCCCTTTCTAAGCCTCCTGCGAAACCGGCACCCAAACCTCCCAAGGCTCCAGCACCCAAGCCGCCCGCGAATGATTCACCAGAAATCCGTATCCAACTCCCACCAGAGCTGAGGCCATACCTTTAAGGCACGCGGCCAGCTAGAAGGAGCCCCCCATGTCTATCCAACAGCACGACGTAAGTCAGAGCGCCTCTGCGGCTTCTCCTACGTCGTCTACTTCATCTACCGCCACGCCAGCAAAGAAGGACCATCGCGCTGCCGTGCAGGCGCACAAGCTGCGCATGGATATCGCGGGCAAAGCTATCCGGCATGGTGAAATTCAGCCGAGTGTGACACCGCGAACCGTCAAAATCCTCATGGGTTCCGCAATTATCGCAGCCATCATGCTTGTAGTCACGATCGGCGCCGCCACTGTCATTCAGATGCTTTAGCCAAAAGCGCACCTACGAAAAACAAAAAGGCACCCACCGAAGTGGATGCCTTTAAAAGTTCTAGCGCGCGGACCTAGCTGGTTAAGCAGCGGTCCCTGCTAGCGGTGTCGAGTGGTTTACTCGCCGCCGGCCAGCTTCTCGCGCAGAGCAGCCAGCTGCTCGTCGGAAGCCAGGGTGCCAGCGTCCTGAGCCGGTGCCTCGGAGGAAGCCGGTGCCGACTCGGTCTGAGTCTCGGAGGAGTAGCCACCCTCGCCGTTTGCAGCGGCCTCGGCAGCTGCGGCGCGGTTGCGCTCGATCTGAGCGGTGTGCAGGCGGTGGCGACGCTCGGACTCTGCGTAGCGCTCCTCCCATGCCTGACGCTGCTCGTCGTAGCCCTCGAGCCACTCGTTGGTCTCCGGGTCGAAGCCCTCCGGGAAGATGTAGTTGCCCTGCTCGTCGTAGGAGTCGGCCATGCCGTACTTGGACGGGTCGAACTCCTCGGTGTAGTCCTCATCAGCCTGCTTCAGGGACAGGGAGATGCGGCGACGCTCCAGGTCGATGTCGATGACCTTGACCATTGCGTCCTGGCCAACGCCAACAACCTGATCCGGAACCTCGACGTGGCGCTCGGCCAGCTCGGAGATGTGAACCAGGCCCTCGATGCCCTCCTCGACGCGGACGAATGCGCCGAACGGAACCAGCTTGGTGACCTTGCCCGGCACGATCTGGCCGATGGCGTGGGTGCGTGCGAATACGCGCCACGGGTCCTCCTGGGTTGCCTTCAGGGACAGGGACACGCGCTCGCGGTCCAGATCCACATCCAGAACCTCGACGGTGACCTCGTCGCCGACTGCGACAACCTCGGACGGGTGGTCGATGTGCTTCCAGGACAGCTGGGAGACGTGAACCAGGCCGTCGACACCGCCGAGATCGACGAATGCGCCGAAGTTGACGATGGAGGAGACAACGCCCTTGCGGACCTGGCCCTTCTGCAGCTGGTGCAGGAACTCGGAGCGGACCTCGGACTGGGTCTGCTCGAGCCATGCGCGGCGGGACAGCACAACGTTGTTGCGGTGCTTGTCCAGCTCGATGATCTTGGCCTCGATCTCCTGGCCGATGTAGGGCTGCAGGTCGCGGACGCGACGCATCTCCACCAGGGAGGCGGGCAGGAAGCCGCGCAGGCCGATGTCCAGGATCAGGCCGCCCTTGACGACCTCGATGACGGTACCGGTGACCGGCTCCTCGTTCTTCTTGAGCTCCTCGATCGTGCCCCAAGCGCGCTCGTACTGTGCACGCTTCTTGGACAGGATCAGGCGGCCTTCCTTGTCTTCCTTGGTGAGAACCAGAGCGTCGATCTCGTCGCCGACCTCAACAACCTCACCCGGGTCAACGTCGTGCTTGATCGACAGCTCGCGGGAAGGGATGACACCCTCCGTCTTGTATCCGATGTCCAGCAGGACCTCGTCGTGATCGACCTTGACGACGGTGCCCTCGACAATGTCACCATCGTTGAAGTACTTGATGGTGGAGTCGACGGCAGCGAGGAAATCCTCAGCGGAGCCAATGTCGTTAATGGCTACCTGAGGGACGTTGTTGGTGGGCATATGTTGAATGTCTTTCGAAACGAATAGAAATAGAAGATGGACAGTTACTCTAGTTCTGCAAACCCTGCTTTTTGACGCCACCACCAGCGTCAATTACCTGGCGGGTAGCCTCTAGGAGCTCCACGTGGGGGCGTCCTAAAGAATCAAAAAGAGAGCGCACAACGCGCATAACGCTACACGACCACAGTGAACAGCGCAAACATGGACTTTCGGCCGCGAGTTGAGCCGGGGTTGTCCAAGACGTGCAGTACGATTGGGCGCGATGAAGATACTGCAAATACTAGTAAATATGGTCCGCGGCGGGTTGATTGGCATGGCCGAGCTCGTCCCGGGAGTTTCCGGCGGCACGATCGCGTTGGTTACCGGCGTGTACGAGCGCGTGCTGCACCAGGCGAACCTTTTCCTGGATGCGACGAAGAAGCTGCCGAAGGATCGTAAGGCCGCGTTTGCCCAGTACAAGACGCTGGACTGGATGCTACTGCTCCCCATGTTGGTAGGCATGGCGGCCGTGGTGCTTTCGCTGGCTGGTGTGATGGAGAGCTTCGTAACGGACAAGCCGGTGCACTCGCGCGCGCTGTTCTTCGGCATGGTGTTGCTCTCCCTGGCCGTGCCGATTGGCATGACGGATAAGGAGGACGTACGCCGCAGGCTGCCGATGGCGATCCTCGGCTTGGTTGTGGCGGCAGTGGCCACGTTCTTCCTGACGGGAGTTACCAGCGCCCCGCAGTCCGACCCGAACCTGCTGTGGGTTTTCGTGGCTGCGGCGATTGCAGTGTGTGCGCTGGTGCTGCCGGGTGTTTCCGGCTCCTTCTTCCTGCTGGCCGTGGGCCTATACTCCGCGACGATGGCGGCGGTGGACGATAGGAACCTGGTCTACCTCGGCGTGTTCTTCCTGGGCGCGATCACCGGCATCGTGTGCTTTGTGCGCCTGCTGGAGTACCTGCTTAACAACCACCGCACCATCACTTTGTTCGTAATGACGGGTCTGATGCTGGGTTCCCTGCGTGCGCTATGGCCGTGGCAGGACGGGGACGCGAACTTGCAGGCGCCGGGCGAACACCTGGGCGCTGCGATCGGACTGTTCCTGCTGGGTGCGGTGATCGTCGTGGCGATGCTGGCGGCCGAGAGGGCCTCGAACGCGAAGACCACGCAGGCAGACGCCAGCTAACGCGGCTGGCGTGCGTGGCTAGTGCGCTGCCAGATCCCAGTTATCGCCCGTGCCGGCGGAGACATCCAGCGGTACGCGCAACTGGGCGGCGGCATCCATCTCGCGCTCCACTAGCTCGGTGACCTGCTCCAGCTCGCCGGGCGCGACTTCCACCACGAGTTCATCGTGGACCTGCAGCAACACACGGGAAGCCAGCTGCTGGCGGGTGATCTCCCGATCCACGCGCAGCATGGCCAGCTTGATGATGTCCGCGGCCGTGCCCTGGATGGGGGCATTCAGGGCGGCGCGCTCGGCATTCTCCCTGGCCACACGATTGGAGGAATTCAGCTCCGGCAGGTAGCGGCGGCGGCCGTAGAGAGTCTCCGTGTAGCCGGTTTCCTTGGCTACCTCCACCACGTGGTCGAGGTAGCGTTTCACACCTCCGAAACGCTCGAAGTAGTTATCCATGATTCTCTTCGCCTCCCCCGCGCTGATCTTCAGCTGCTGGGATAGGCCGAAGGCGGACAGGCCGTAGACCAGGCCATAGCTCAGCGCCTTCACCCGGCGGCGCAACTCCGGGGTGACCTCATCGACCGGAACGTCGAACACGCGCGAGCCAACGTAGTTGTGTAGGTCCTCGCCGCTGGCGTATGCCTCGATCAGACCCGCATCTTCCGAGAGGTGCGCCATCACGCGCATCTCGATCTGGGAGTAGTCGGCGGTCAGCAGAGTTTCGTAGCCCTCCCCGACTGTGAACGCGGCGCGGATCTTGCGGCCGGCGTCGGTGCGCACGGGGATGTTCTGCAGGTTCGGATCGGAGGAAGACAGGCGACCCGTCGCCGCGCCCTTCTGGTTGAAGGTGGTGTGGATACGCCCGTCGTCGCCCACGGCCTCGATCAGTCCGTCGATGGTGGACTTCATCTTCTGGTACTCGCGGTGAGCCATGAGGTGCCCCAGGAACGGGTGGTTGGACTGGGCGGCCAGTTTCTCCAGCTCCGCGGCGGCCGTGGAATACCCGGTCTTGGTCTTCTTCGTCTTCGGCAAGTCGAAGGTCTCGAAGAGGACCTTCTGCAGTTGCTTCGGGGAGGAAAGGTTCAGCTCCGGCTCCCCCGCCAGTTCGCGGGCGGCGGCGATCTCCTCGTTAAGGCGTGCGCCGTAGTCGTCGGAAAGCTCCTGCAGCGCCGCGCCGTCCACAGCAATGCCCGCATGTTCCATGGCCGCGAGGATCAGGGCCAGGGGGACTTCCAGGTCAAAGTATAGTTCGGCCTGGCCGGCAGCCTCGATCTCTGGAGTGAGGGCCTTCACCAGTTCGGCGACAGCCTGGGCGCGCTCGGGGCCGGTGGCGCCCTCCGACAGTTCGTGACCCACGTGGCGCTGCACCACGTCCGCCAGGGAGAGAGTGCGCACGTCGGGGCGCAGCAGGTACGCAGCCAAGGACGTGTCATGCTCTACCCCGTCAAGCTTTAAGCCTTGATTCTGCAGTGTGTGATACGTCTGCTTGGAGTCGTGGAGCCACTTCGTGGCCTGCGGGTTGGCCAGCCACTCCGCCAGCGCCTTCTCGTCCTTCGGGTCCACGTCGGCGAGGTCTTGAACGATGGCGACGTTGTCGCGGTCCAGCAGGGTCAGCTGCTCGCCATCCACGTCCACCACCGTGCCACGGGTGCGCTTTTTCAGCCACGCGCCCAGCTTCCCCGGCTTCAGCTCCTCCACCGTGACGGGGATAGCGGCACTATCGGCGAACTCCACGCCCATAATCTTGAATGCCCTATTGCGCAGGCCAGTGCCAAACTGCAGCTCCTCGAACATGCCGAGCGCCTCGTTGGGATCGATGTCGTGGGGACTGAGGGCGTCCAAATCATCAACAAGCTTAAGATCCCGCACCATTTCCGTAATGTCGCGCGCGAGCACCACATTGTCGATGTTTTCACGCAGGTTGGCGCCGACCTTCCCCCCGATGTCATCCATGTTGTCGATCACGCCCTGCAGGCTGCCGTACTTGGCGATCCACTTCTGCGCAGTCTTCGGGCCCACGCCGGGCACGCCGGGCATGTTGTCGGAGGTATCACCGCGCAGCGCCGCGAGGTCCGGGTACTGGGTGGGGGTCACACCGTACTTCTCTTCGACGGCCTGTGGGGTGAAACGATGCAGCTCAGAGACCCCCTTGAGCGTGTACAGCACCGTCACATCCTCGGAGACCAGCTGCAACGAATCGCGGTCGCCGGTGCAGATCAGCACGTCCATGCCGTCCTTGGCACCCTCGGTAGCTAGGGTCGCGATGATGTCGTCGGCCTCGTAAGACTCTTTATCTAGGGTCGTGACGCCCAACGCTTCGAGCGTGCGACGAATCAGCTCGATCTGACCCTTAAACTCCTCGGGCGTGCTCGGGCGCTGCGCCTTGTACTCCGGGAAGGATTCCTCGCGGAATGTGGGGCCGGACAGGTCAAACGCGGCGGCGACGTGGGTGGGCTGTTCCTTCTCCATGAGGGTGAGGAACATGCCAAGGAAGCCGTACACCGCGTTGGTGTGCTGGCCACCGACGGTGGAAAAATTGGCTGCGGGTAGGGCGTAGAAAGCGCGGAACGCCAACGAATGCCCATCGAGGAGAAGGAGTTTAGCCATGCGCTCAACTCTAACGGAGTGCGGTTTTGGTTCGCTGAAAGGCCGTGGCGTATTATGCTCCGGTAAGCACTTTTCGCCCCAGTAGCCCAATTGGCAGAGGCAACGGATTCAAAACCCGTCCAGTGTGAGTTCGAGTCTCACCTGGGGCACAATTTCACCCCCGCCCCCCGACCAGCGTAAATGCTGGTCAGGCGGGGGTTTGCTTAACATTGACCCGTTCAGTTGTTCGAGCGGATCAACGAAAACCTTCTACCACAGCGTTCCAGAACTACTCCAAGAGGTAATCCGCCTCTTCCCTACTGAGCTTTCCCAGTGCCTGTGCGATGGTCACGTCCTCGAAGATTGACGGTGGCGTCCACTTCACATCGTTCAAGTCTGGCTGCCTGTAGGGTGGCTTTTCCTTGCACATGCCTACCCTCTGGCGCGCAACCTCGGCCTTCACATCCTCCGCGGTCGCCTTACCCGCGAGATAGTCGTGCAAAACACTCATGGTGTCTTCCTTTCCGAGCAGCACTACAGCATTTCCCGTGATTATATTCCACGGACGCATGCAAGATTGGAAGCTTAGGCAACACACCCTGAATACGTGAGAAGATTGTTCGTTCGTTGAAATGTAGGCGTCAATAAGAAAAGAGCAGCACCCCCGACATGCCGCGACCATCACCAAACCCGTCGAGCTCGAAGGTTGTCCGTTAATATAAATCGCGAAGAAATCACGCAGCCCTTTCTTAAGGACTGCTAAGACATTTTCGTGACGCGAGGAGAACCATGACGGACGAGAACTTCGGTTCCAACGACCCGGCCAACAACGGCAACAACGGTGCACCGCAGCAGCCGCAGGGCCAGGACTGGAACCAGAACCCCTACGGCCAGCAGAACCCGGCACCGCAGCAGCAAGGCCAGAACGCATATGGCGCTCCGCAGCAGGGTGCACAGAACGGCTACGGCCAGAACAACTTCCAGAACCAGCAGGGCTTCAACGGCCAGAACCAGCAGAACGGCCAGGGCGGGCAGTTCGACATCAGCAAGTACCTGGACTTCTCCAACAAGTCCGTTCTGTGGCTGGTTTGTGCAGCCGCTGCGGCACTCGTCAGCTTCATCGGCAGCTTTATGCCGTGGGGCAAGGTCTCGGTTCCGTTCTATGGCACCGTCACGGTTTCCGGCACCGACGGTGACGGCATTCTCACCATGTTCCTGTCCCTGATCGTCATCGGCGGAATTGCAGCCTACCTGTTCGTAGAGCAGCTGGCCCAGAAGTGGTGGCGCGCCATTCCGGTGATCGCCATCGGCGCCATCCTGCTGCTGATCGCCATCATCGACTGGGCCAGCATCGGCTCTAAGGCCGGTGATTTTGACGAGGACGTTGTGAACGTAAGCGTCGGCGCAGGTCTGATCCTGATCCTGCTGGCTTCCATCGCCATCATCGCCTTTGGTGTACTCGCACTGCTGAACGACCGCAAGAACAACCCGCAAGCTCCGAAGCAGGTCTTCGCCCAGCAGGGTTACGGCCAGCAGCCGCAGAACAACTTTGACCAGAATAACTACGGTCAGAACAACTTCGGCCAGCAGCCGAACCAGGGCTGGCAGGGCAACGCCCCGCAGGCCCCTCAGAACCCCCAGAACCCGCAGTAGTCTAAAAGACTAAAACGGCACCACAGCTGCCCCTGTTCTTTAACGTTTAAAGAGCAGGGGCATTTGTTTTCTTCACGGGGGTAGCTGTTAGCAACATAGATAAAAAATGAACTAATGTTCACTGCATGTCCACTCCGCTTCCCGCAGAGGGAAAACGCCCTCACCGCAAGACCGGCCCGAAGCCAACCTTTGACCGCGAAGACGTCATCAACCAGGCTCTCGCAATCGGTCTAGATAAATTCACCATGTCAGAGGTGGCCAAAGGCCTGGGAGTGGCCACGTCCGCGCTGTACCGAATCTACAGCCGCGACACCCTTCTGACCGCCTGCATCGAGCACATCACCGAAGCCACAGCGCTTACCACTGAGGGCGATTGGAAGGAACTACTCCGGGACTACGCCTATTATCTAGCGCGGATGTGCGCTACCTACCCGGGGCTCGCACAGGCCTTACTGAGCTGCCCGAACAGCCTTTTCGCCTTCCGGGAAAGCATCACGAACCTTTTGGGAAGGCTTAATGACGCTGGCTTCAGCCGCGGACAGGCTCTGTTCGCCATCGACGTGATCACGAACTTCGTGTTCAGCTCCGGGCCTTTCAGGCACTCCTTTGAGCTCTTCGCAATGACAGATTCACTGCCTGCTGACCGGGAGGACGACGAGGAGATCACGCTGCGGATCCTCGACCAAAAGTTGGACTTCGTGTTCCAAGCACTTGAGACGGACCGTCCCTCCTACTAGCCACCCCCGGGCGCTACCCCGCTTGTCGCTATTGGGAACCGATCCCGCCAGGCATGCGACTAATGGAGCATGTCTCGCAGAATTATTCGCAGAGTCCACACGCTAGCTGGACTCTTCATCGCACCCCTCATCCTTGTAGCCGCTTTCTCCGGCTTCTTCTACGCACTCGCCCCCACCATCGAAACGTGGGTTTACAAATCTGAGCTGACTGCCACCTCAAGCAGCCCAGCACAACCGGTAGCCAAGCAGATCGAGGCCGCAAAGCGCATCCACCCCGACCTCGACGTCGCTAAGGTTCAGATCCCCGACGAGGAAGGCAAGACCACCCGAGTGCTCTTCGCCGATCCAACTCTGCCCTCGGAAAGCTACACTCGAGCAGTGTTCGTGGATCCGGGCGACCTGCACATCACCGGAGAGCTAACCCAGTACGGGAGCGCTTCTTCCCTACCGTTCCGCGCCTGGCTCTCCGAAGGCCACCGCAACCTGTGGCTCGGTGAACCCGGCCGCGTCTACTCCGAAACCGCCGCCACGTGGCTAGGCCCCATAGCCGCCACCGGCGTGGCCATGTGGTGGTTCATGCGCAAACAGAAGAATCAGCGCAAACCCAAGAAGAAGTCCCGCCGCCAGGCCATGCAGCGCCACACCCTCATCGGACTGGTGGCCGCACCAGGACTGATCTTCCTGTGCATCTCCGGACTAACTTGGTCCCACTTCGCAGGCGACAACATCGCAGCTGTCCGCGAAGAACTGAACTGGATGGCACCCGAACCGAACACGAGCATCAACGGCGAACAGTCTGCGCAAGACAGCAGCTCTGGTCATGCGGGCCATGGCGAGCACGCAGGTCACACAGGCCACACGGGCCACGGCGGTACTGCAGAGATCGACCTGGCACAGGCCGATACAGCCCTCCAAGTTGGCCGCAACGAGGGACTCACCGGCACGCTGCAGATGGCTCCCCCGAGCGCGCCCGGCCAGGCCTGGACGGTCAGCGAACCACGCCAGGCGTACAAGATGCACAACGATGCGATCACCGTAAACGGTGAAAACGGCGAAGTTATCGACCGCCTGCCGTTTAGCTCCTGGCCCATCGCAGCCCAGCTGACCAGCTGGATCATCCAGCTACACATGGGAACCCTATTCGGGCTGGTCAGCCAGATTGCACTGGCACTGCTCGCTCTGGGCATCGGCGCGCTCGTGGTGTACGGGTACATCATGTGGTGGCGCCGGCGCGGCGGCAAGACCAACGGCGCCCGTGTGGACCTCCAGGAATTCAGCTGGAAGCACTGGGTAGCGCTAGTGATCCTGTTCGGCGGATACAGCGTGATCGCTCCCCTATTCGCTGTTAGTGGCGCGATCCTGTTCGGCATCTCCCTGGCACTCGACTTCCTCGGCGGAAAAAAGACCGGCAGGCCCAACGCGGCGGCTGAGGGCACGCAAGACACCGGACTAGGCGGCGAAGAGAAGGTTCCCGTGACTGCCGAAAGCCATTAAAGAATATTCACATACTCCGATATAATCCACGGTATGAAACATAGCCACCCACGCTCTCTGGCCCGTACCGTGGCCAAGGGCACCCTTGCGATCCTGCTCTCAGCATCGCTGGCGGGGTGTGTGACCAACGAAGAACTCGGCAACCCGGAAGGCTGGGAGGAAATCCTCCCGGCGAAGAACCCGCAGATCGCCGCCCTCGTGCCCCCGGACGTCCAGGCCAAGGGAAAAATCACCGTCGGCACCAACCCGCCCTACGCGCCCAACGAGTTTAAAGACTCCGACGGAAACATCATCGGCTTCGAAATGGACCTCATCCGCGCCGCCGGCTCCATGATGGGTCTCGACGTCGAAGTCAACCAAATGGACTTCAACCTAATCCTGCCCGCCATCAGCGCCGGATCCGTCGACGTCGGAGCCAGCGCCTTCACCGACACCGAAGAGCGGCAGAAAAACTACGACTTCGTCGACTTCTACAACGCCGGGATCTCCTGGGCCACCCAGCCCGGCAACGAGGACAACATCGACCCCGACAACGCCTGCGGCCTGAAGGTCGCCGTGCAGAAGGGCACCTACTCCGACACGGACGAGGTGCAGGGACGCTCCGACGAATGCGAAGCCCAGGGCAAAGAGCCGATTGAAAAGCTGGTCTACGAAAAGGCCGACGCCGCTGCCACCGCCACCATTCTGAAAAAGGCGAACGCCTACAGCTCCGACTCGCCAGTGATCGACTTCGCCATCGCCCGCTCTGACGGCAAATTGGTGCGGGTTGGCGAACCTTTCGATACCGCCCCGTTCGGTATGGGCGTCAAAAAGAACAACCCGCTTGGAAAAGCCCTGGCCGCAACCATGCAGACCATGATGAACGACGGCACATACGAGGCCATCCTCAAACAATGGGAACTCGAAAACGGCGGGCTAGACGCAGTGACGTTCAACCTCAAGCCCTACCAACTGCCCCACACGCTCGAACCGAAAGAAGGCACCAAGTGAGCAACCAAAACGCCTCCTCCGCAACGCAGCGTAGGCGCCCCACCGAGAACAAAGCCATCCCGCTACGCCACCCCGGCCGCTGGATCGCAGCGGTAATCCTCGCGGCGCTCGTGGTGTGGTTCATCATCTCCGCAGCTCAAAACGAGGCCTATCACTGGGACACCTACTTCCAGTACCTGCTGGATACCCGCATCGTAAAGGCGGCGATGCACACCATCGCGCTGACGATCCTGGCGATGATCATCGGTGTGGTCATCGGCGCTATCGTCGCAATCCTGCGCATGTCGCCGAACCCCGTGCTGCAAGGTGTGGCGTGGTTGTTCCTATGGATCTTCCGCGGCACGCCCGTGTACGTGCAGCTGGTGTTCTGGGGCCTGCTGAGCTCCCTCTACCAGTCCGTGAGCGTGGGCTTCACCGAGATCAACCTCGAGCAAGCACTGCAGAATGCCTTCATCCTGGCCGTGCTGGGCCTCGGCCTGAACGAAGCCGCCTACATGGCAGAAATCGTCCGCGCCGGCATCCAGGCCGTGCCCGAAGGACAGTCCGAAGCCTCGAAAGCACTGGGCATGACCTGGGGGCAGAACATGCGCCGCACCGTAATGCCGCAGGCAATGCGCATCATCATCCCGCCGACAGGCAACGAGTTCATCTCGCTGCTGAAGACCACCTCGCTGGTAATTGCCGTTCCCTACACCGCCGAGCTCTACGGCCGCGCCACCGACATTTCGAACTCGCTATTCCAGCCAGTCCCGCTGCTGCTCGTCGCCGCCACCTGGTACCTGGTGATCACCAGCATTCTGATGATTGCGCAGTTCTACGTTGAGCGTTACTTCTCTCGCGGATCTTCGCGCCAACTCACGCAACGCCAACTCGCCGCCCTTGCTGACGCCGAAGGCGTGCCCCCGCGCAATATCACCGTCGGGCCGAACGAAAAGAAGGACTAGTAACCACCATGTCTGAAACCAACGCACCGATGATTGCCATCAAGAACGTGTGGAAGCGCTACGGCCGACTCGACGTTCTGAAAGGCATCGACCTGGAAGTCCCCCGCGGTGGAGTGACCTGCCTGATCGGTCCCTCCGGCTCCGGTAAGTCCACCCTGCTGCGCTGTGTGAACCACCTAGAGAAGGTCACCTCCGGGCGGATCGAAGTAGACGGCGAGCTGATCGGCTACCGCGAAAAGAACGGCAACCTCTACGAACTGACCCCGAAGCAGGCAGCGGCGCAGCGCGTGGACATTGGAATGGTGTTCCAGCACTTCAACCTGTTTACCCACCGCACAGTGCTGGAGAACATCATCGAGGCACCCGTGCAGGTGCGCGGCGAAAACAAGGACGAGGCAATCGAGCACGCCCGCAAGCTACTGGACCAGGTGGGGCTCGCCCACAAGGCCGACGCCTACCCGGTGCAGCTCTCCGGCGGACAACAGCAGCGCGTGGCCATCGCCCGCGCGCTAGCGATGCGACCGAAGCTGATGCTCTTCGACGAGCCGACCTCCGCGCTGGACCCCGAGCTGGTCGGCGAAGTGCTGAACGTAATGCGCCACCTGGCCGACGACGGCATGACAATGCTGGTAGTCACCCACGAGATGGGATTCGCACGCGAAGTCGCCGACGAAGTTGCCTTCATGGACGGCGGCGTGATCGTGGAGCACGGTCCGGCCGCGGAAGTCATTGGAAATCCGCAGCACGAACGCACCCAAGAGTTCCTATCGAGTCTGCTCTAAGGGTGAAAATGAGGGGGCGTCACTAAGAAGGGTAAGGGGTTGTCCGGGGCCGTGTGTAAGGTGAGCGGCGCTCGGACAAGAAGGGGGCAAAAATGGATGCCGACGAGATGCGGCGAATGTGCAACAGGGTCGACGTGGCGTATGCATACAGCGTGATCGACGACCCAACCGTGGCGCGGATACAAGCGCTGCGGAAGGCGGGGACAGCGGATGCAATAGTGTTCTCACACGCGGCGCAGATACTCGCCGTGATGAACATGCTCGGGCTGGCGGCGCTGAAAGCCGGGGTGATCGGCGTGCGTCACCTCGAGCAAGTCTGGCGGGTGCGCAACGCCTACGCGGCACAGCTGACGGAGCCCGATGAGGCGGGGCAGGCGATCATGGACATGGAACAGTTCAACCGCTACCTGGAAAAACACGCGGTGGACTGCATCAGCGCACGCGAGGAAGGGCCGACGGCGAAAGAACTTGGCGAATACCTGTGCGAAGTGATCGCGCGGGACTTCCCCACCCCATTTGCCGAAGGCGAGAAAGCCGCGGCGGAGGAACGCTCCGCGACCAAGGGATCTGTGACGACGCTGGGCGGGACGGCCGAACTTTCCCGGTGGACGCTGAACATGCCGAAAGACCAATCGCAGCGCATGTGGGAAGCTGTAACGAAGAAGGCGAAAGTGCTGGCCGGGGAGCTAGACTGCGACCTCGCACAAGCACGAATGGACGTGATCGCGGGGCTGATCAGCGGCGAAGAAACCAACACGGTAGTGCACGTGCACGTCTTCCGGTGGGAAGGCGGCCCAGGGTTCATCCCGGGAGTCGGGGCGATCAGCACCGAACAGGCCGACATATACGAAAGCTTCGCCACGCGCGTAGACAGCGTGACTGTGCCGCCGGCCGTGGAACAGTACACACCCAGCAGAGAAATGAAGGAATTCCTCGTCGGCCGGGACGGCACCTGCCGCTTCCCCGGGTGCGAGCACCCCGCGCCGATGTGCGACAAAGACCACATCGTGCCGTACAACCACACGGCCCCTTCGGCTGGCGGCGCTACGGATGTCCGAAATATGCAGTGCCTTTGTCGCACCCACCACAACCTGAAAACCAACGGGCAGTGGCGCGCAAGCACTAGCGACGGCGGTTGGACAATCAAGTGGGTGAACCACCATGGAGAGCAGTTCACCACCCACGCGAGAGGAGTTATACCGAAGCCACAGTAACGTGCCAAGGCACGCGGGGTGTGCCAGGGTCGTCCTGGACCTGGCGCAGAATCAGCTCGGCGGGTTCCTTCTCGCGAACGGTGAGAAGCTCGGCGAAGTGCATCGCTAGGCCGGAGACGGAGCCGATGTCATAGCGGACAACGTCGACGGATAGTTCAGCGCCGGTGGCGGGGTCGTTGCCCTCGTCGGGGCTCTCGCCGAAAAGCTCCACCCAGGTAGTGACCAGTTCGGGGTCTGCAGCTTGCCCGGACTGGAGATTCAGCGTGCCCTCGAACGCTTCACCCAGGGCGGAGATCATGGAGCGGAAATCCTGCTCGATGGCGGCCAGCTGCTCCTGGTTAGCCAGCAGCCTGAAAATAATCTTTGGCATTCCCCTAGTTTGGCAGCACGCAGCAGCGAACAGCAAGCACGGCGGTGTGATCGATAGAACAGGAAACCTACTAGAATGTGTGCCGTGATTGGTTCCCATGCTTCGCACCCCGCGCCCGTACCGCCCCTGACTACCCTGCCGGACGGAACGATCAAACAGGTCAACCCGTTTTCCGGAACCGAGGTGTGGACCGTACCCGGCCGCGGCAACCGCCCCATCGCCGAGCACCGCCCAGAGGTGCGCACCGTCGGCGACCGCGACTCCGCCACCGCATTCGGCCTGAACCGCAAGCTGGACACCCCGCCAGAGAAGTCCCGCCTGGTACTCGACGAGGACGGCCAAGCTCACATCCTGCGCGGACTGCCGGTTAGCAAGCTGGAGGAAACCGAACCGCTGTTCCGCCGTGTGGCGAACCTCTTCGAGATCCTGACCTACGACTACTGGCTCCTGAACTACGGCTACCGGATGAACCCCGCAGCCGCTAAGCACATGACCGACTACCTGGCCGAGGAAGCCGGCCAGAACCACATCGAGCAGATCCTCCGCGCCAAATGGTCCGCCGGTGGCACCACGCAAGAAGAACTCGACGAGCTCTTCTCCCCCGAGAATCGCCTACAGACCCTCTACGAAAAGAGCGCCGGGCTCTTCGCCGGCGGCCACGACGTGATCATCGCCCGCGACCACTACGTTCCCGGCGCAGACACCACCGACCAGTTGGCCTCTAGCGGCACTCTGGGCTGGGAGAACCACCGTCACTTCATCGCCTTCACCGTCGACGGCATGGATCGCCTCTACCGCGCCAACCGCTACGTCCGCTACGTCGCTGCGTTCCAAAACTGGCTCGCCCCGGCAGGCGCCAGCTTCGAGCACCTCCACAAGCAGCTCGTTGCCATCGACGAGCACGGCCTGCAGAACGAGTTGGAGATCGCCCAGGTTCGCGCGAACCCGAACATGTACAACGAGTGGGCCGTCGACTACGCCGCCCGCCACAACCTCGTCATCGCGGAGAATGACCACGCCATTGCGTTTGCTGGTTTTGGGCACCGCTGGCCGACCCTCGAGGTTTTCTCCAAGTCCGCCACGACCGAACCGTGGCTGATGTCTGACGCCGAACGCGATGCCGTCTCGGATTTGGTTCACGCCTGCCACGTCGCCGCCGGGCCACACATCTCCTGTAATGAGGAGTGGCTGCACCGTCCCCTCGACGTTGACGTCCCGATGCCCTGGCGCATCGTCATTAAGTGGCGTGTGTCCACCATGGCCGGTTTCGAAGGCGGCACGAAGATTTTCATCAACACCATCTCCCCGGCGGACCTCCGGGAGCGCGTGCTCAATTCCCTGGTTAAGGCTCAAGAGGAAGGCCAACTAGCCCCGGGCATCCGCCTCGGCGACGACTGCGCCACCCGCCCCAACATGCTGAAGTACAACCCGGCCATCCGCTAATCCGCTAGAAAGGACAAGTTTCGCTTTGCGCAACGCAGATATTGCAGAGTTCATCGCAAACCACGGTGTGGATCTGAGCTGGCAGGATAGCTTCTACCAGTGGATGCACGAGAACCCCGAGTTGTCGTTGCAGGAAGAGCAGACCGCCAAGCACATTACCGCGCGGTTGGCGCAGATGGATTGCGAGGTAACCACGGGTATCGGGGGTTATGGCGTCACCGCCGTGTTCCGTAACCCGAGCAGCGAGGCAACCAGCACCGACGAGCCGACCATCCTCATGCGCGCCGATTTCGATGCCCTTCCCGTGCAGGAAACAACGGGCCTGCCTTATGCCTCCAAGAACGACGGGGTCATGCATGCGTGCGGCCACGACATGCACGCCGCGGCGCTCATGGGCCTGTGTGCGGTTCTCGACGAGCGCCGCGATGCCTGGCACGGCACTTTCATTGCGCTGTTCCAGCCCGCGGAGGAAGTCACCGCCGGCGCCAGCAACATGATTAACGACGGCCTGGCGGAGAAAATCCCCACCCCTGATGTGTGCCTGGGCCAGCACGTCCTACCTGGCCGCCTCGGCACCGTGATGTCCGCGCCCGGCCCGGTGCTGGCGGCCTGCGACACGATCACCATCAAGCTCTACGGTAAGTCCTCCCACGGCTCGCGCCCGCAGGAATCAATCGACCCGACGTTCCTAGCCGCGATGATCGTCGTGCGCCTGCAGGGCATCGTCGGCCGCGAGGTCGCCCCGTCGGACTTCGCCGTCATTACGGTCGGCACACTTTCTTCCGGGCACACTAACAACACCATCCCGGAAGATGCCACGCTGGTGTTGAACTGCCGCTTCTACGACACGGAGGTGCGCGACCAGACTTACGCTGCCATCGAGCGGGTCGTCCGCGCCGAGTGCGATGCCTCCGGCTGCGAAGTTCCGCCCGAGTTCGAGTACTCCGCCCACGGCGAGCTCACCGACAATACCCCCAGTACGTTCGAGCACGTACGCCCGGTGTTTGACGCGGTCTTCGGGGAGGATTCTATTGACGCCGAACCCTGGACAGCCTCCGAGGACTTCTCGGAGATTCCCCGCCACTTCGGCGTGCCTTACCTTTTCTGGACTATCGGCACCACGGATCCGGAGCTGTGGGCTTCCGGGGATCCGGTGCCAGGTAACCACCACGGTGCTTTCGCCCCGCGCATCGAGGCGCTGGGCACCTCCACGGACGCGGCGTTGGCCGCGACGTTAAGTTACCTCTTCCGCTCCTGACCCAGCAGGTGCACCTGGATCATGTTGGTGTTGCCGGAGATTCCGGGTGGGGAGCCGGCGACGACGACCATCATGTCGTCGTACTTGTATTGCGGCATGGCCAGCAGGTGGTGGTCGACAGTGTCCATCATCTCGTCGGTGGACTTCACGTCTTCGATGAGGAACGTCTCCACGCCCCACGTCAGTGCCAGCTGCGAGCGCACGGCCTGCGACGGCGTGAACACCAGCAGCGGCAGGTGGGAGCGTAGGCGCGCTACGCGCTTGGCGGTATCGCCGGAGGAGGTGAAGGCTACGAGTGCCTTCGCGTTCAGGCGCTCGCCGATGTCCTTTGCCGCGTAGGAAATCACGCCGCGGCGGGTGCGCGGGCGGTGCGTCAGCGGCGGCACTTCCCCGTCGATCTCTGCGGCGCGCACGATGCGGGCCATCGTCTCCACGGTGGTGATTGGGTGCTTGCCGATGGAGGTCTCGCCGGAGAGCATCACGGCATCCGCGCCGTCGAGCACGGCGTTGGCCACGTCGGAGGCTTCGGCGCGCGTCGGACGGGAGTTTTCGATCATGGAGTCCAGCATCTGCGTTGCCACGATCACCGGCTTGGCGTTCTCGCGGGCGATCTGGATGGCGCGCTTCTGCACCAGCGGCACGTCTTCCAGCGGCACTTCCACGCCCAGGTCACCGCGGGCGACCATGATGGCATCGAAGGCCAGGATGACCGGCTCCAGCGCATCGACTGCCTCCGGCTTCTCCAACTTGGCGATCACCGGCACGCGCCGGCCAACTTCGTCCATGATGTCGCGCACCAGTTCCACGTCGGAGGGGCTGCGCACGAAGGACAGGGCGATGAAGTCCACGCCCAGCTGCAGGGCGAAGCGTAGATCCTCGGTGTCCTTCTCGCTCAGTGCCGGCACGGAGATGTTCATGCCCGGCAGGGAAACTCCCTTGTTGTTGGAAACCGGGCCACCCTCGGTGACTTCACATACGACGTCGTTGCCGTCGACTTCCTTGCACACCAGGGCGATCTTGCCGTCGTCGACCAGCAGGCGGTCGCCGGGGCGGGCGTCGCGAGCCAAGCCCTTGTAGGTGGTGGACACGCGGTCGTGGGTGCCCTGCACGTCGTCGACGGTGATGCGTACGGTCTCGCCGGTCGCCCAGACGGTTGCGCCCTCTGCGAAGCGTCCCAGGCGGATCTTCGGGCCTTGCAGGTCGGCGAGGACACCGACGGCCTTGCCGGATTCATCGGTGGCCTGTCGAACCCAGTTGTAATTCTGCTCGTGGTCTGCGTGCTCGCCGTGGGAAAAGTTGAGGCGCGCAACGTTCATTCCTGCGTCTACGAGCCCGCGAATCTGCTCCTTCGAAGCGACCGCGGGGCCCAGGGTGCAAACAATCTTGGTTCTTCTATTCACGGACTCGAGGATAGCCCCGCTCCGTTGTCCCCGCTACTTCGCTTCTTCTTTTGTGACGCCCTCAGCCTTGCGTTGCTGCACCGTCCACCAAACAAACAATGCTGTCGCGGCGAGGAACACCACTGCGGAAACCACAGCGTTGATGCGCACGTCGCCGAACACGGTGGTGGCCGCGTCTGTGCGCATGTTTTCAATGAAGAAGCGGCCGAAGGTGTAGCTCATGACGTAGAGGGTGAACAGCCTGCCCCCATTCACGCGCCAGTAGCGTTCCGCGACGAGCAGCAGCACGACCACGAGCAGGTTCCAGATCAGTTCGTAGAGGAACGTCGGCTGGACTGTGGCCAGCACTTCCCCGGTGGAGTGCCCGGTAATGGGCGCGGAGTAGCCGTTTTCGTCCACACGGCGGTAGATTTCCAGCGCCCAGGGGGCGTCGCTGGGTCCACCGTAGAGTTCCTGATTGAACCAGTTGCCGAGCCGACCGATGGCCTGCGCCAGCGGTACCGTCGGCGCCACGGCGGCGGCGAAAGTACCCAGCGGCAAGCCTTTGGCCTTGAATAGCAGCCATACGGCCAGGGAACCAAGTACGACTCCGCCCCAGATCCCCAAGCCACCATTGGTGATGTTGAACACCTGGGTGGGGTCTTTGCCCTCGCCGAAGTATTTATCGTGATCGGTGATCACGTGGTAGATCCGGGCGCCGATGATGCCCGCGGGCACGGCGACGAGCAGCGCGTCGACAGTGACTTCCGGGTCCCCACCGAGCTTCGCGTAGCGGCGCCGGGTCCAGAGGTAGGCCACGATCACGCCCGTGAGGATGCACAGCGCGTAGGCGCGGATGGGAATGGGGCCTAGCTCCCAGACCCCCTGCGGTGGCGAAGGAATGGCCGCCGCGATCATGCGCGAACGCCTCGCGCCAGCTCTGCGGCCAGCTCGCCCAGGTTGCCGTCGGCTGCGGCCTGAATCAGCGCGGAGCCGACGATCACGCCGTCGGCGTAGGAGGCGATGTTCGCCGCATGCTCGCCGGTCTTCACACCCAGCCCCACTGCCACCGGCAGGTTCGTGGCCTCGCGAACGCGGGCGACCAGCTCCTCAGCGGAACTGGAGACCTCGTCCTGCGCGCCCGTCACACCCATGTGGGATGCGGCGTAGATGAAGCCGTTGCCGGCGTCAACAGTAAGGGCCATGCGCTCCGGCGTGGTGGAGGGCGCGACGAGATAGACCGGCGATAGGTCATTGACCTTGCAGGCCTCCGCCCAACGCTCAGCTTCCTCCGGCAGCAGGTCCGGGATGATGGAGCCCAATCCCCCGGCGGCGGCCAGGTCGGCGGCGAACTTCTCCGGGCCGTACCGCAGCACGGGGTTCCAATAGGACATGATGACGGCCTGGCCGCCCGCCTCGGTGACGGTACGGACGACGTCGAGTGTGTCCTTCACCCGGAAGCCGTTGGCCAGCGCCTCGTTGGCGGCGGCCTGGATGGTGGGGCCGTCCATCATCGGGTCGGTGAACGGAATACCCACCTCGATCAGGTCGGCGTGCTGAGCCAGCTCGGCGACGAGCTCCTTGGACTTAGCCACCGTGGGATACCCGGCCGGGAAGTAAGCCACGAGTGCGGCTCGCCCCTCGGCGCGCGCGTCGGTGAAAACCTTAGAAAGTCGGGAGGTCATGGGTTAGCCGTCCTTCTCGCTCTTCTGGTCCAGCATGTCGAACCACTTCGCGGCGGTGTTGACGTCCTTGTCGCCGCGGCCGGAAATGTTCACAATCAGCGTGGCGCCCGGCTTCTCCGCAGCCACCTTGATGGCGGCGGCGACGGCGTGGGAGGACTCGATGGCGGGGATGATGCCTTCCAGGCGGGTCAGCTGCTTGAAGCCATCCATGGCCTCGGAGTCGGTGATCGGCAGGTAGCGGGCGCGCCCCTCCGCGTGCAGTTTAGAGTGCTCCGGCCCCACGCCCGGGTAATCCAACCCAGCGGAGATGGAGTGCGATTCGATAATCTGCCCGTCCTCGTCCTGCATCAGGTCGGCGAAGGCTCCCTGGAACACGCCCTGCAGCCCCAGGTTGATCGGCGCGGCGTGGCGACCGGTCTCCACACCGTCGCCCGCGGCCTCAGCGCCGACGATGTCCACGCCTTCGTCCTCGATGAACGGGTGGAACAGTCCGATCGCGTTGGAACCGCCGCCCACGCAGGCCACTACGGCGTCGGGCAGCTTGCCGGTTTCGGCCAGCAGCTGCTGGCGCGCCTCCACGCCGATCACGCGCTGCAGGTCGCGCACCATCTGCGGGAATGGGTGCGGGCCGGCGGCGGTGCCGAAGCAGTAGTAGGTGTCGTCGGCGTTGGAAACCCAGAAGCGCATGGCCTCGTTGATCGCGTCCTTCAGGGTGCGGGAGCCGATCTCCACTACCTCCACGTGGGCACCGAGCAGGCGCATGCGGGCAATGTTGAGGCCCTGCCGTTCGGCGTCCACAGCCCCCATGTAGATCCGGCATTCCAGGCCGAGCAGCGCACAGGCCGTCGCCGTGGCCACACCGTGCTGGCCTGCGCCGGTCTCCGCGATCACACGAGTCTTGCCCATGCGCTTGGCCAGCAGCACCTGCCCCAGCACGTTGTTGATCTTGTGGGAGCCGGTGTGGTTCAGGTCCTCGCGCTTCAGCCACACTTCTGCGCCCACGGCCTCAGAGAAGCGGGCGGCGTAGTACAGCGGCGACGGGCGGCCGGTGTAGGTGCGGTGCAGCTCGTCGAGCTGGTCCAGGTACCCCTGGTCCGAGCGGGCCTTCGCCCAGGCGTCGGTGATCTCCTCGATCACGGCCATGAGGGCCTCGGGGATGTAGCGGCCACCGAAATCACCCCAGTGTCCGCGCTCGTCGGGCTCGTGGTGGGTGGCGGTCGCCAGGATCTCGCCTACCGTCGGCAGGGTCTTGCCTTGCGCGTCGGCGTTCTTGAAGGTCTTCTCGGTAGTCACAGTTTTATATGCTATCGCTTAGGAATTCTTTTGGGGGCAGGCTGGGTGTTTTCCCGCTGCGGCGAGGTCCCGGCACGCCTGGGCGGGGTTACCTGCGGTGACCAGGCCTTCGCCGACGAGCACTGCGTCCGCGCCCGCTGCGGCATAGGCGTTGAGGTCGTTTTTATTCTTGACGCCCGACTCTGCGATCTTCACCACGTCGTCCGGAAGCAGCGGGGCGATTTTGCCGAACACCTGCGGGTCGACATCCAACGTCTTGAGATTTCGGGCGTTGACGCCGATGACCTTGGCACCGGCGGCAACAGCGCGCTCGGCCTCTTCGGCGGTGTGCACTTCCACCAGGGCGGTCATGCCCAGGGACTCGGTTCGATCCAGCAGGGATTCCAGGCGCTGCTGTTCGAGTGCAGCGACGATGAGCAGCACAATGTCCGCGCCGTGCGCCCGGGCCTCGTGGATCTGGTACGGGTTCACCGTGAAGTCCTTGCGCAGCAGCGGAATGTTCACCGCGCGGCGCACCGCGTCGAAGTCCTCGAGGGAGCCCTTGAAGCGGCGCTGTTCGGTGAGGCAGCTGATGGCGGTGGCTCCGTTGTCCTCGTAGGTCTTCGCCAGCACTTCGGGATCGGTGATCTCGGCGAGGTCCCCCTTGGAGGGGCTGGCGCGCTTCACCTCGGCGATGAGGCTGACCCCGGGGGCGGCCAGCGCGGCGTGGGCGTCGAGAGCCGGTGGTGCGTCCAGGGACATGGCCTTGATCTCCTTGTATGGGATCTTGGCTTCCCGCTCGGCCTGGTCTTCTAGCACACCGGCGATGATCTGGTCGAGAACAGTCATGTGTGTCACACTCCTGAGCTTATCGCCCCTGCTTGGTGCGGGAGAAATCGGATTCTTCGGTCGGATCCACCCCCGCATCCAGGGCATCCCACAGCACGCGGGTTGAATCTGGATTCTCCGCGAGGTCCTCTTCCGCGTCCGCGCGGCGCACCTCCGGGGTCTCGTAGCGGCTATGTCCCTTGGATTCCTGGCCGGGCCGCAGAATCAGGATCGCGCCGCCGACCACGCCGATCGCCGCTGCTAAAAGCACCAGCACGATGCCCAGCGGGTGCACATCCCCGCTGATCACTCGCGCCCACTCGGAGATCTGTACCGGGTCGGATTCCTTCTGTGTGGCCGCGCCACTTCGCAGCAGACTCTGGGCGCGGGCCAGGTCCACGTCGCTGCTCAGCAGCTGCACGGCGCGGAAGCTGGCGGTGGCCGCCAGCGCGACGATCACCACGCCCAGCACCCGCCGGACCATGGGCTGCACGGCCATCGAAAGGATAAGCGCGGCCACCATCGCCAGCGCCAGCGGCACCAGCGCGGGGTCCCACACGGATCCTACGAGCTCCTTGGTGGAGGCCCCGGCCTTGTCGTCGTCGACGGCCACGGTCACGAACTTCAGGCGGCTCGCGCCCCACAGGCCTGCTGCGCTCAGCACTACGCACAGTAGCGCGATCTGCCGGATGCGCTTGGCCTTCTGTGTTACGTCCGCTGTTACGTCCTCTGCCGTGCTCTTGCTCACTGTTTCTCCCCTGCGTTCTTCATGGTTTCCGCCGCAGCCACTGCCCGCAGCACTGCCGCGGCCTTGTTGCGGGTCTCCAGGTCTTCAGCCTCCGGGTCGGAGTCCGCGACGATTCCCCCGCCGGCCTGGACGTACACGGTGCCGTCCTTGTACAGCCCGGTGCGGATGGCGATGGATTGGTCGGTGTTGCCGGAGAAGTCGAAGTAGCCGACTGTGCCGCCGTACACTCCGCGGCGCGTGTCCTCCAGCGTGTCGATGATCTTCAGCGCCGAGGGCTTTGGCGCGCCCGACAGGGTGCCGGCCGGGAACGTCGCATTGAACGCATCCACTGCCGTCTTCCCTGCGGCCAGCTTTCCGCTAACCCCGGAGACCAAGTGCATGACCGCTGAGTAGCGTTCCACGTGGCGGAAGTCGTGCACCTCCACCGTGCCGGGCTCGCTGACCCTTCCGAGGTCGTTGCGACCCAGGTCCACCAGCATCAGGTGCTCGGAGTTTTCCTTCTCGTCGTTGACCAGCTCGCGTTCGAAAGCGAAGTCCTGCTCCACCGTCTCGCCGCGCGGCCTGGATCCCGCGATGGGGAACGTCGTGACATTGCCGTCACGGACCTGCACCAGCGATTCCGGGGAGGAGCCGATGATGTGGAACGCGGTGGCGTCAAAACCCTCTGTAGGCACGTTAACAAGGAACATGTAGGGCGAAGGGTTCGATACCCGCAGCATGCGATAGATGTCGATCGGGTCGACGTCGGTCTTCATTTCGAAGCGCTGCGACAGCACCACCTGGAACGCATCGCCGGCCTTAATGTGCTCCTTGACCTTGCCGATGCGCTCGCGGTGGTCGTCGTAGGTGCGCTGCCTGCGGTACTTAGGCGTGGGGGTTTCGAAGGTAGTGACGCCCCCTGCCGCGCCCGTGGCCAGCCGTTCCACCATGGTGTCTAGCCGTTCCACGGCCTCGGCGTATGCCTCGTCCACCCGCTCGTTGGAGTTATCCCAGTTGATCACGCTGGCGATCAGCCAGATGGTGCCTTCGTAGTGGTCGACGACGGCCATGTCCTCCACCAACAGCTGCACCATGTCGGGAATGTTCAGGTCGTCGGTGCAGGTATCCGGCACGGATTCGATGTAGCGGATCATGTCGTAGCCCATGTAGCCCACCAGGCCGCTGGTCAGCGGCGGCAGCCCTGGCATCGGGGCGGTCTGCAGGTGTGCCAGCGTGTTGCGGATCGCATCCAGCGGGTCGGTGCCTGCCGGGATGTCCACCGGAGGCTGGCCGATCCAGCGTGCCGCGCCGCCGTCCACGCTGTCCTTGGCTGTCAGGGCGCAGCGGGCGCCGGTGCCGATGAAGGAGTAGCGATCCCACGACTGGCCGTGCGCCGCCGATTCCAGCAGGAACGTGCCGGGCCGCCCGTCGGCGAGTTTCCGGTAGGCGGACAGGGCGGTCTCTCCGTCGGCGAGGACCTTGCGAACCACGGGCACCACGCGGTGCTTTGCCGCAAGCTCGCGGAAAGTCTCAAGGCTTGTCAGGTCGCCGATGGACTTACTGGAAGTGTTGTCACCCATGTCTGACATGTTAGGCCAAGCGGTCGGCGTCAAAACAAGTGCGGTCGCCGGTGTGGCAGGCCGCGCCAGTCTGCTCAATCTTCAGCAGCACCGTATCGCCATCGCAGTCCAGACGCACTTCTTCGACGCGCTGGGTGTGGCCGCTGGTCTCGCCTTTGATCCAATAGGACTGGCGGGACCGGGACCAATAAGTGCCCTTCTTGGTGGCCAGGGTGTGGGCCAGGGCGTGGTCGTTCATCCACGCCATCATCAGCACGTCGCCGTTGATGATGTCCTGCACGATGGCGGGGACTAAGCCGTCAGCGTTAAAGCGGACGCGCTCGGCGATGGCGGGGTCTAGCTCGTAGGTTGCCGGGTCTGTGCCGCTCACAGCCGCACCTCGTAGCCCGCATCGGCCAGGGCCTGCTTGACCTCGCGGATCTCGACCTCGCCGAAGTGGAAGATGGAGGCCGCCAGCACGGCATCCGCGCCGGCCTCGACGGCGGGCGGGAAGTGTTCCGGGGCGCCCGCACCGCCGGAGGCGATGACGGGGATGGAGACAGCCTTGCGCACGGCCTGCAGCATCTCGATGTCGAAGCCGGCCTTGGTGCCGTCGCCGTCCATGGAGTTCAGCAGGATCTCCCCTACGCCCAGCTCCTCGCCCTTGCGGGCCCACTCGATGGCATCCAGCCCGGCGGATTTGGTGCCGCCATGGGTGGTGACCTCAAAGCCGGAGGGGTACTTGTCCGCCTCCGTGGGGTCCTTCACACGGCGGGCGTCCACGGACAGGACGATGCATTGCGCGCCGAAGCGCTGGGAAAGTTCGCGCAGCAGCTCGGGGCGGGCGACCGCCGAGGAATTGACGCTGACTTTGTCGGCACCGGCGCGCAGCAGGGCGTCCACGTCCTCCTCGCTGCGCACTCCCCCGCCGACGGTCAGCGGGATGAACACCTGGTCGGCGGTGTGGCGTACTACGTCCAGCATGGTGCCGCGGCCGTCCTTGGACGCGGAGACGTCCAGGAAGGTCAGCTCGTCGGCGCCCAGTGCGTCGTAGCGCTTGGCCAGCTCCACGGGGTCGCCAGCGTCGCGCAGGCCCTCGAAGTTCACGCCCTTGACGACGCGCCCGTTGTCCACGTCCAGGCACGGGATAACGCGCACGGTAACACTCATCGGATGCCCCCTCGGTCGCGGATCTCCTGGGCGTTGCGGGCGGCGGTGCCGATCGGCACGGCCTGAATGTGCTGCAGGATGGTGGCGTGTACCTCCGGCTCGCCCGCGACCAGTCCGGAAACGCCAGGACGCCACGGGTTACCCGCAAAGTCGGTGGCAACGCCGCCGTTTTCCTCCACGGCGAGGATTCCCGCCGCGTTGTCCCACAGGTTCGGACTGAACGTGACAGTACCGCCGAACACTCCGGCGGCGGTGAAAGCCAGGTCGATGCCCACCGAGCCAGTGACGCGCATGCGCGGGTAGGACTTGCCGATCTCGTTCAGCATGTCCTGACGGTAAGAAATCGGCAGGTTACCGCGTCGCTGCGACAGGATGGAACCGAAGCTGATCTGCGTCACACCCGGATCCGATGGCGGCATAGCGCGGGCCGGGTGGCCGTCCACCAGCAGCCCCTCGCCCCGGCGAGCGGTGATGCGCTTGCCCAGCAGCGGCATCTCGGTGACGGAGACCATGGTCTGCCCCTGGTGCACCAGGGAAACCAGGATGCAGGCAAAAGGATTTCCCACCGCGTAGTTGGCGGTGCCATCGATGGGGTCCACGACCCAAAAGGTCTCCGGCAGTTCCTGGTCCCCGGCTTCGAGAGACTTACGGCGCGGGCCGTCCAGGCCGTCCGCCATCGCGTCGTTGGGGTTCGGCTCGGTAATGTTCTCTCCCGGGATCTCGCCGGGGCGCACCGTGCCGAACTCCTCGCCGTGCACGGGCAGGCCGGTGTATTGCGTCAGCAGCGTGCGCAGCTGACGCTCGACGCTTAAGTCCGCCTCGGTGGCGAAGTCGCCGGGAGACTTGATGACCTCCGGCTCCGCGCCGACGGCGGCCGTAAACGTCGTCTCGGCCTCGTCCACCGCCGCCTCGGCGATGGCCAGCAGCGAGCGGGTATCCAGTTCCTCCGGGGACAGTCCGTGGAAAGCTGTCATTAGCTGTCGATCCCCCTTGCCGCCTCCAGGGCCTCCTCCAGGGTGAACTTGCCCGCGTATAGTGCCTTGCCCACGATCGCGGAGTCTACGCCCTCGTGCACCACGGCAGCCAACGCGCGGATGTCGTCCAGGCTGGAGATTCCGCCGGAGGCCACAACCGGCGCGTCAGTGGCAGCCGCCACCTCACGCAGCAGGTCGATGTTCGGGCCGTTCAGCATGCCATCTCGGCTGACGTCTGTAACCACCAGGCGGGAAACGCCCTGGGAATCCAGGCGCTCCAGCACCTCCCACAGCTCGCCGCCGTCAGACGTCCAGCCGCGACCGCGCAGGCGCCATTCGCCGTCGATCTCCCGGGTATCCAGGCCGATGGCCACCTTGTCGCCGTAACGGGAGATAACGGACTCGCACCAGTCCGGGTCCTCCAGCGCTGCGGTGCCGATGTTCACGCGGCGGCAGCCGGTGGACAGGGCGCGCTCCAGCGACTCGTCGTCGCGGATGCCGCCGGATAGCTCCACGTTTACGTCCAGCTGGCCGGTGACCTCCTTGAGCAGTTCGAAGTTGCTGCCCCGGCCGAAGGCTGCGTCGAGGTCCACCAGGTGGATCCACTCCGCGCCCGCGTTCTGCCAGGCCAGGGCGGCCTCGATCGGTGCTCCGTAGCTGGTTTCCGTGCCCGCCGCGCCCTGTACTAGGCGGACGGCCTGGCCGTCGGCTACGTCGACGGCGGGAAGCAGGGTCAGGGCACGGGAATTATCAGTAGAAGCCATAGGGAGAATCCTAACGTGTATCGAGGCCGGCGAAGATTAAATCAAAGAAAACTAGTGCTATTTCTAGAGCTAGAGCGTCTCCACCCAGTTCTGCAGCAGCTTAAGCCCTGCCTCGCCGGACTTCTCTGGGTGGAACTGTGTAGCCCATAGCGGACCATTTTCCACGGCTGCGACGAAGCGGCTGCGGCCGTGACTCGCCCAGTGCACCAGCGGCGGTTCGGTGCGTCCATCAGTCAGCAGCTCCCACTCCTGCACCCCATAGGAGTGGACAAAGTAGAAGCGCTCGGACTCCCCGATCCCGGCGAACATCTTCGTCGTCTCGGCCGCGGGCTTGCCCAGCGCGCTAGCCGACGAGCCATCGCCGACCTCCACGGTATTCCACCCCATGTGCGGCAGCACGTCGGCATCCAGTTTCTCCACGGTGCCGGGCCACTCGCCCATGCCCTCCGTGAAGGCTGCCTCCCCCGCGCCTGTCTCTTCCGTGCCTTCCGCGAACTCCACTCCCCGGTCGAAGAGAATCTGCATGCCCACGCAGATGCCCAGCACCGGGCGCCCGCCCGCCAGTCGCTGGCCGATCAGACGATCCCCGTACACGCTGTGCAGCTGCTGCATGCACGCGCTGTAGGCGCCCACGCCCGGCACCAGCAGCCCATCGGCCCGCTGTACCGTCTCCGGGTCGCGGGTCACCTCAACCTCGGCACCCGCTCTTTCAACCGCTCGCTGGGCGGAGCGTACGTTTCCGCTGCCGTAGTCCAGGAGGGCGACATGTGGGCGTCGAGAAGAAAGAGAAGAATTCATAACTGGTTATCCTAGCCGGACTTACCCGGGCGCAGCTCACGCCGTCGCACTCGACGCAATGTTTCGCGCACATTGCCGTACTCGGCGACGCGGTGACGCCCCACAATCCGGTCGAGGACAGCCACCATAAAACCAAACGCGGCGACCACCCCGGCGGTAATGAAGGCCCCCTGATAGGTCAGCGCACCGGCCACAAAGCCCAGCAAGATCGCGCCCACACCGGTGCCACCATCGAAGGTCATGTTCCACAGCGCCGAGGCCTTAGCGGACTCGGCCCTGGGCAGGCGGTCGAACAGCATCAGCAGCGCCTCGGTCTGGTTGATGCCGAAGCCCGCGCCGAAGAACGCTGCGGACAGCAGCGACCAGAGCAGCAGCAACCCGCCCGTGGGGTGCACGGCCAGCATAATCGCCGCAGAGGCCAAACCCACCATGCACAGCACCAGACCCAGCGCGTTCAGGCGGCCCGGCTCGCCCACGCGGTCGGCGTACCAACCGCTAAACAGGCGGGAACCGATCTGCATCAGGCCCACCACGCTCAGCGCCAGGCCGGAGATGGTGGCGGCCACTGCCGCATCGATCTCACCTGCGGCGGGCGCCAGGAACGTGCTGAACCCGGCGAAGCCCACAGCGGCCGCGCCGATGGAAAGCCCCGGCACGGTGGCCAGCTTCCACGTGGCTACGCGCGGAGCCTCCGGCGTGTAGTCCGTCTGCGAGGTTGCGTTGTCGGGAATATCGGCGGCCACACCGGGCGAGTTCTCGCGCTCGACCTTCGGCAACTGCAGCGCAGCCAGGGCACCCACCGCCGAGTACAACGCCGCGGCCGAGCACACTCCGACCAGGCCGAAGCTGCCGTAGAGCCACATACCCAGCGGGAAGCTAATCAGCTGCGTCACGCCCACCGTCGCGCCGAACACGCCGGAGGATCGGCCCACCAGGCGCGGCGGCACCAGCTCCGCGATCAGCGCGGCCTCCGTCACCGTCACCGCACCGAAGCCCACGCCACGCACGGCGGCGATGGCCAGCACCGTCACCGCGGACATGTCGGCCACGTACACCAGCGCCGGGAAGCCCAGCAGCAGTGCAGCTCCCAGCATCACGGGCGCATAGCCCACGGCGCGCAGCAGGCGCGGGGTGAAAGCCTGCGTCAACACGGTAGCGGCCATGAACACACCCGTGGACAGGCCCGCCACGCTATCGGTTCCGCCCCCATCGATCACGGCCAGGGGGATGACCGGCAGGAGTAGCGCCCAACCACCGAACGCACAAAAGACCGACACCAGTGTGGCGATAAGGCCGGGGGCCTTCCACACGGAATCGATCTTTTCTAATTCTTCAATGGTCAGCGCCTTCGGGCGCGCCATTACAGAGTTCCCTTGGTCGACGGAACCCCGCCCACGCGCGGGTCGTCCTCCACCGCGGCGCGCAGCGCGCGGGCCACGGCCTTAAACTCCGCCTCGGTGATGTGGTGCGGGTCGCGGCCGTACAGGCAGCGCACGTGCAGGGCAATGCGCGAATTCAGCGCCAGCGTCTCGAAGAAGTGCTGATTGATGACGGTGGCGTAGTGCCCGCCAATCACCGCGCTGAGCATCTGCTCCGGCTCCCCCACGCCCACGTAGTACGGGCGACCCGATACGTCCACGGCGGCGTGCGCCAGCGTCTCGTCCATCGGGATGAAAGCATCGCCAAAGCGGCGTATGCCCGCCTTGTCGCCCAGTGCCTGCGCCAGGGCCTGGCCCATGACGATGGCGGTGTCCTCGACGGTGTGGTGCGCGTCGATCTCCACATCACCGCGGGCGTGCACCTTAAGGTCGAAGGAGCCGTGTGCGCCGAGGGCGGTCAGCATGTGGTCGAAGAACGGCACTCCCGTGTCGATGTCGGTCTTGCCGGTGCCGTCCAGGTTCCACTCGACCTGGATGTCTGATTCTTTGGTGGCGCGCTGGGCCTTCCCGATGCGCGGGGTGGGGTTCGTGGCCACGGTGGCTTTACACCTACCTCTCTGCTCTTGCTGTCTGAAACTCTTGAAACGTCTGTCTAATGTGTCTAATCGTCCATCATCTTGGCGGCGGCGGCAAGAAACGCATCGTTTTCCTCCGGCAGCCCAACGGTCGCGCGCAGCCAGCCGGCCACGCCGACGTCGCGGATCAGCACCTCCTGGTCCAGGAAGCGCTGCCACACCGTGGCCGAATCGCCGACGTGTTCAAAGCCGCCAAAGAACACGAAGTTCGAGTGCGAGTCGATCACGTCGTAGCCCAGCTCGCGCAGGCGGGCAACCACTCGGTCGCGTTCCTGGCGTAGCTTCGCCACAGTCTGCAGCGTGGCCGCGGAGTGTTCCAGCGCCACTTCCGCCGCCGCCTGCGACAGGGTCGCAAGGTGGTACGGCAGGCGCACCAGCATCACGGCCTCGATAAACGCCGGGTGAGCCACGAAATAGCCCAGCCGCCCACCGGCGAAGTCGAAGGCTTTGGACATGGTGCGGGAGACCACCAGCTTGGTCGGGTACTGCTCGAGCAGCCCTACTGCACTTGGCTCGTCAGAGAACTCCGCGTAGGCCTCGTCGACGATCACGATGCCGGGAGCTGACTGCAGGATCTTCTCGATGTCGGCCAGCGGCGTGCTGTTGCCGGTGGGGTTGTTGGGCGTCGTAATGAAGATAACGTTCGGCTGGCGCTCGTCGATGGCGGCAACCGCCTCGTCGACGTCGATGTCGAAGCGGTTCTCTGCGCGGCGCTCGACCGAAATGAACTCCGTTTGCGTGCCCGCCGCCAGGATCGGGTGCATGGAATAGCTCGGCACGAAGCCCATCGCGCTGCGCCCAGGGCCGCCGAATGCCTGCAGGAGCTGCTGCAATACCTCGTTGGAACCGTTGGCTGCCCATACCTGTTCTTTAGTGACGCCCACACCCGTCTGCTGGCTCACGTACGCCGCTAGAGCCTCGCGCAGCCCCACTGCGTCGCGTTCGGGATAGCGGTTCAGCTGCGTGCCCAGCTCCGCCACGCGGCGGGCGATGCCCTCGACAATCTCCGGCGACGGCGGGTAGGGGTTTTCGTTGGTGTTTAGCTGGTTGGCTACGGAAAGCTGTGGGGCTCCGTAGGCGGACTTGCCGCGCAGCTCTTCGCGCAACGGCAGGTCGGCCAGGGAGATCTGGTTGTTCTGCTCGGCCATGGTCTAGGCCTCCGTTCCGTTGGTGTTTGCGGTGTTGGTGCGTGCTGTGTTTGTACGTGCGCTGATGGCTTCGCCGTGGGCGGGCAACCCCTCGGACTTAGACAGGGTGATCACCGTGTCGGCCACGCCCCGCAGGCCTTCCTCGTTGTAGTCGATGACATGCACAGACTTCAGGAAAGTCAGCGTGGAAAGCCCCGAGGAGTGCCGCGCCGTGCCGGAGGTCGGCAGCACGTGGTTGGAGCCCGCGGCGTAGTCGCCCAGCGGCACCGGGCTGAAACGGCCGATGAAGATCGCGCCGGCGTTGGTGATCTGCGCTGCAACCGCGTGGGAATCCTCAGTGTGGATCTCCAGGTGCTCGGCGCCGTAGGCGTTCGCCGCGCGGATGCCCGCGGCGATGTCGTCCACCAGCACCACCCCGGACTGCTGCCCGTTGAGGGCCTCGGCGACGCGCTCGGAGTTTTCGGTGATGTGGTAGCGCTCGTTCATCTCGGCCACGACCTCGTCGGCCAGCCTCTCGTTGTCCGTGATCAGCACGGAGGCCGCCATCGTGTCGTGTTCGGCCTGACTAATCAGGTCGTAGGCGATCTCCACCGCGTTGGCGCTCTCGTCGGCCAGCACGGCGATTTCGGTCGGCCCAGCCTCGGAGTCGATGCCCACCACGGAGCGGCACAGCCGCTTGGCGGCGGTGACGAAGATGTTGCCCGGACCGGTCACCATATCCACCGGCTCCAGCTCCTCGCCGCCTTCTGCCGTGGAGCCGTGCGCGAGCAGCGCCACTGCCTGCGCCCCGCCGACAGCCCAGACCTCATCCACGCCCAGCAGCTTGCAGGCCGCCAGCACAGTCGGGTGCGGCCAGCCGCCCTCCTGCGGCGGGGAGGCCACCACGAGGGACTCCACCCCGGCCTCCTGAGCTGGCACGACGTTCATGATCACGCTCGACGGGTACACCGCGTTGCCGCCCGGCGCGTACAGGCCTACGCGCTGGACGGGGATGAAACGCTCGGTCACAATGCCGCCCGGTGCAACCTCCACCTGCTTGTCTTCAGGTCGGATGGCGCAGTGGAATGCACGCACCCGCTTGATGGCTTCTTCGAGTGCTGCGATCACATCGTCGGCCAAAGTCCCCACGGCGGCGTCAATAACCTCTGCAGGAACCCGCACCGAATCCGGGGTCACGCCATCGAAGCGCTGCCCAATCTCCAGCGCCGCGCGTGCCCCGCCCTCGCGCACCTGGTCGACGATCGGTGCGACGGTGGGGATCACCGAGTCCACGTCCGTTCCCCCGCGCGGCAGCCGATGGCGCAGCTCAGCGGTAGTCGGGGCCTGTCCCCGCAGATCGATCCGGCTAAAGTCCAGCTGGGCGCTAGTCATCGTGTACGCAGCTTCCTTACTGAATGATTATGTGCGGTTATGTACTCGGCTAAAGTTTACGCCATGGCCCAGACACTCCTTTCACTGCTCCGGGACAGCCGCGTCGCCGCCCAATCGGGGGCTTCGGCGGCGACGAGTTGGCGCCTGGCCAGCGACTTCGCTCGGCAGTACTGGCTTGCCACTCCCGACGAGGTGCCGGACGAGCTGGTGGGCGAGTTCTACAGCATGCGGGCCAGCGCCGCGGATCACCTGGGTTTTGCCGACGAGGCCATCGCCGCCTTGCGAGATCTGCGGGTTTGGGCGCGCAGTAATGACAACCATGCGCTGGCGTTGGAGGCCTTAGCGCTGTTGGCGCACCAGTCGCTGACTCTTCAGGAGCGCCCCGGCACCTTGGCCGAGCTGCATTCACCGCGCGAAATGTTGGCACAGCTGGCGCAGGGCTTCGCGGACTTTCGTCCGGACCCGGATTCCCCCACCCTCGCCGAGGCCCCGCACCTCACCCACCGCGACCTGCCCAGGTCAATCGCCGCGCGGTTGACCTCGGCTGCCACGACTGGCTTTGCTGTGGCCACGAATCTTTCTGGTTCTTCCGATGACGCCGATGGGGGCGCTGATAATGACGCCACAGCCTTCGACTTCGCCGACGCCTTCGCCCAACTCGTGCGGAGATTCGGCTCGAAACCCCCGAGCACGGCCGACCGCCAACTCTGGTTCGCCCAGGAGGCATGGTTCCGCGGGCGGCGCGAGGAGGCCTACGACCGGGTGACGGCACTGATCGGCCGGCTGGAGGAAGATTCCCTGCTGGACGGCAGCACGGACGCGCAGACCGTGTCGCTTTATGAGGCACACGACATGCTGGCGCACTTCGAGATGTTCCGCGCAACCGAAAGCACCGGCGAGGATTCCTCCCTGGCCGCCGTGGCGGATCATTGGAAGGAGTGCGTGCGCCTGGCCGGGAAGCTGAATGCGGAGGTGATCGCCCTGCAGTGCGCGGGCCTGGCGGCGATGGCGCTACTCGGCGAGGGGCGCGAGGGCGAGGCCTGGGAGCTCGCCAGCGCGGAGCTGGCCGCCACGGAGGGTTGTCCCCTATCCCCCGCTATTTTGAACCTGCGCTACACCCTGGCGGAGGCGGCCCTGAACTGCGGGCTTTTTGAGGAAGCGCTGGCGAACGCGCGTCTGGTAGCGGAGTGGTCGGAGTTCAGCGCCGACGACGAGCGCACCATCGGCGGCTATTCCATGGCACTGGTCGCCGCCGCGGAGCTGGGCTATGCGGAAATAGCCGCAGAACTCGACGAGCGCCGACGCGCGGCGCTGGAACGCTGGGAATCCTAGTCCAGGCCGATATCCAGCGCCCGCACGCTGTGGGTCAGCCCGCCCACGGCCACGGACTCCACGCCCGCGGCGGCGTAATCCCCGGCGATGTCCAGGGTGAGCCCGCCGGAGGATTCCAGCAGCACCTGCGGAGCCAGCTGGTCGCGCAGCTCCACGGCCTTGCGCGTGTCCTCCACCGTGAAGTTATCCAACAGCACCTGCGGCGGCTGAGCCTTGCCCTCCGCCAGCAGGTCGGATAGCTGGTCCAGGGTATCCACCTCTACCTCTACCCACGTGGTGGCGTCCTCTCCCAAGAAATCCCGCACCCGCGAGTACGCCTCGGCGGCGCTCGAAAGCTCCACGTGGTTGTCCTTGACCATCACCTGGTCGCCCAGGTTGTAGCGGTGCGGGTAGCCACCGCCGTGGACGATCGCGCGCTTTTCCAGCATGCGCATGCCGGGCAGGGTCTTGCGGGAATCGCGGACCTTGCAGCCGCGCAGGCTGGTGGCCGTGGCCGCGACCGCATCGACCCATGCGCGGGTCTGCGTGGCGATGCCGGAGGCGTGGCTCAGGATGTTCAGCAGAGTGCGCTCGAGCAAGAGGATGTGCTGGATTTTGCCCTCCACCCGGGCAACCTCGGCCCCGGCCTCCACGCGGTCACCGTCGGCGACCAGCGGGACGAGCTCCACGTGCCGCTCGTCGGCGACCTCCGCGACGATGGCCAGCGCATCCAGCCCGCTGATAACACCCGCCTGTCGGGCGCGCATGACCTTCGTGCCAGTCGCTTCGGCGGGCACGGTCGCCAGGGTGCTGACGTCCGCACCATCGCCGAAGTCCTCCTCCAGCGCGACCTTCGCCATGCGCAGATACGCAGCACGGATGCGAGACGGGTCGGTGAGCTGTGCCGGGTAGGGAAGCTCCACTTCTTGCTGCTCCAGGTCTTGCTGTTCCATGGCTACTCCCCGCTTCCCGGGTTGCCGATGGCGATCATGCGCTCCACGGATCGGCGGGCCGCGGCGCCGGTCTCCTCGTCCACCGTCACCTCGTCCTCGCCCAGCGCCAGGCAGCGCAACAGAGCCGCCGGGGTGATCATCTTCATGTACGTGCAGGCCGCGCGGTCGTTCACGGCGCGGAAGTCCACCTCGGGGTTGGCCTGACGCAGCTGGTGCAGCATGCCGACCTCGGTGGCCACCAGCACGGTGGATTGGTTGGTGGACTTGGCCTGCGAGATCATGTCGCCGGTGGAGAGCATCTTCACCCGCTCCGGTTCCACGATTCCCTCGCCCGCCAGGTACATAGCGGAGTTGGCGCAGCCGCACTCCGGGTGGATAAACAGATCCGCAGTCGGGTTGTTGTGCGCCTGCTGGCTCAGCTCCTGGCCGGAGATGCCTGCGTGTACGTGGCACTCGCCCGCCCAGACGTGGATGTTGTCCCGTCCGGTCTCGCGGCGCACGTGTGCTCCGAGGAACTGGTCGGGTCCGAACAGCACCTCCTGGTCCTCCGGCAGGCTGGCCACCACGTCCACCGCGTTGGAGCTGGTGCAGCAGATATCCGTCAGGGCCTTCACGTCGGCGGTGGTGTTCACGTAGCTGACCACCACGGCCCCCGGGTGCTCGGCCTTCCACTCGCGCAGCTCGTCGGCGCTCAGGGAATCTGCCAGGGAGCACCCCGCGTTGGCGTCAGGAATAAGAACAGTCTTCTCCGGCGACAGGATCTTCGCCGTCTCAGCCATAAAGTGCACGCCGCAGAAGACAATCACGTCGGCGTCCGTCTCCGCCGCGATGCGCGACAGTGCGAGGGAATCGCCAGTGTGATCGGCAATGTCCTGGATCTCCGGCAGCTGGTAGTTGTGCGCCAGGATCAGCGCATTCTTTTCTTCCTTCAGCCGGCGGACTTCCGCGGCCCACTCGTCGGTGGAGATGCTATCCGACATGGTCCAGAGGCCATCCACGCGAGTGATACTCTCTATGGTTTTGTTTAGCATTCCCCCACTTTAGTCCCTCACAGCACGTTTCTACCTAATCCTTAAAATCCTCCGGATCTGCGAAGGTCGCCGCCATCCAGTAGGCAATCAGCGCCAGCGCCGGAGCCACGACCAGCCCCACCGAAGGGTTCACGACCTCCAAGATGTGGAAGACATCGCCCGCTTGAGGATCCTCCGGGATTGGGTCAGTGTGCAGTTTATCGGCCACACTCACGCCCACCGTCCAGGCCGCCACGGCGCCCCACAGTACAGCTAGGGCTGTCCACAGCATCATCAGCAGCCCCCGCATGCGCGTGCGAAACGCCCACAGCGCCACCGCGATGCCTGCCACCGCCGTCAGCCCCAGGTAGTAGGCAAATCCACGGAACGAGGCATCCTCGGTTCCCGGCGCGATGTCTGCCCCGCCGTCGGCGGCAACCACTAGCTCGGAGGTCGGGTGGATCACGCCCCACAACACTCCCAGCAGCAGGAAGCTCACCAAAGTAATGAAGAGGACCTGCGCTGCCTCCCCGATCGGGCGGGGGATCTTAAAAGTTCTGTTCACCGCGCCGGACCTACTCGCCGTCCTGGGTTTCCGCGGTGTCCGGTGCACCTACGGCGTGGCAGAACTTCCACTTCTCATCCTCGCGCTTGAAGTACATGCGGTTGGAGTCCTCGCGCTCGGCCTCGGAAATGGTGACCGTGGCGTGTGCGTTGTCGTCCTCGGCCATCACTTCCTGAATGTCGGTGATGTTCGGGGTGCGGCCTGGCTGCTCGTCAAAGTTGCCCTGCCCCGCGGAAGCGTCGGCCTGTTCGCGCGCGGCTTCCTCGCCGCCTTGCTGTTCGATGTCAGCTTGGCAGGTGTTGTCAATGGTCCAGTGCAGGTACTCGTCCATGGGGCGGGCACCGTTGCTCAGCCCGTGCAGCAGGTCGATAATCTGCTGCTTGTCTCCGTCGCTGGCCGGGGTTGAGTAGACCGGCCCCTCAGGCATCGCTCCTTCAGGCTGGTCAGCTTGATGTGCTTCGTTCGCTTGACTTGACTCGCCGCTGTTATCTCCGTCGTCGGATCCGCACGCCGTCAATGCGAGGGGCAGGGCGCACAGGACGGCTAGGCATGTCTTCCGAATCTTCATGTCGCTCACCCTACGGCAATGTAGTCCACTACCCTTGGACACCGTGCAGTTAAACCGCAAGAAAATCGTGAGCACCGCAGTCGACATCCTGCAGCAGTACGGCCTTGCCGACCTCACGATGCGGCGGCTCGCCCGCGCCCTCGACGTCGCTCCTGGCGCCCTGTACTGGCATTTCCCCAACAAGCAGGCGCTTTTGGGAGGTATTGCCGAGTCAATCCTCACTGCGGTACCTGCCCGCCCCGGAAGTGCGACGGATTATTGTTCTTTTCTTTTTGACGCCCTCACCTCCCTG
Organism: Corynebacterium sp. ACRQK; assembly: GCF_022345965.1. Lineage (GTDB taxonomy): Bacteria > Actinomycetota > Actinomycetes > Mycobacteriales > Mycobacteriaceae > Corynebacterium. Next base: position 225,870 of record NZ_JAKRMU010000004.1, on the reverse strand, counting down.
CGCGATGGTGCCGACATCACGCTGGCAGCGGTGGCCAGTGGAACGCTTGACCGGGACTTAGCCGAAGAGCTCAGTGCAGAGCTGGATGCAGAGCTTAGCCACGAGGGTGCCTGCAGCGGGTTGGACGGCGCGAAGCTCCTCCTGCGCTTTGTTTTCGGTTCTGTGCTGGAACTCCAGGCACGCCAAAGCGTCGCCATGAGTTTGGGGGCACCAGCGGGCAAACAAGAGCAGGAACAAGAACAGGCACAAGGCGCGCCTTCCGAAGCTCGCGCACGCCAGGAAGTAGTGCTGGGAGTAGAAACAATACTGAGCGGTTTTAGCCGTTAGAATGGTGCCCATGACTTTCGGACTGTCAGATAAAAGTGGATTGCGTGCGCCCGGCGAACCTTTGATCGGGTGGCCCGGAAAGCCCTACCCCCTCGGCGCCACTTTCGATGGCAACGGCACCAACTTTGCCCTATTCACAGAGGTCGCGGAGTCTGTCGAACTCTGCCTTTTCGACAGCCAGGGTGCGGAGACCCGGGTGAAGATGGAGGAGGTCGACGCTGACATCTGGCACTGCTACCTCCCCGGCATCGTTCCCGGCCAGCGCTATGGCTACCGAGTCGACGGCCCGTGGGACCCCGCGCGTGGCCTGCGCTGCGATCCCTCGAAGCTGCTGATGGATCCCTACGGCAAGTCCTTCGACGGCGCCTATGACGGCGATGCCTCCCTGTTTAGCTACGACATCAACGACCCGGATAACCCGGAGGGGCGCAACCAGGAGGATTCCGCCCCGCACGCGATGCGTTCGGTCGTGATCAACCCATATTTCGACTGGCACCACGACCGCCGTCCGAACATTGAGATGCACAAGACCGTCATCTACGAGACCCACGTCAAGGGTCTGACGATGACCCACCCGGATGTTCCGGAGCACCTGCGCGGCACCTACGCCGGTTTGGGTCACCACTCGATCGTGGAGTACTTCAAGGATCTGGGTGTCACCGCCGTGGAGCTGATGCCGGTGCACCAGTTCGTCCACGACGACCGCCTGCGTGAGCTGGGCCTGCGCAACTACTGGGGTTACAACACCCTGGGCTTCTTCGCCCCGCACCGGGACTACGCCGCATCCCCCAGCGCCGAGGGCGCAATTGCGGAGTTCAAGCAGATGGTCCGCAGCTACCACGAAGCGGGCATCGAGGTGATCTTGGACGTGGTCTACAACCACACCAGCGAGGGCAACCACATGGGCCCCACCCAGAACTTCCGCGGCATCGACAATGCCGCCTACTACCGCCTGGTCGACGGCGACGAGGCGCACTACATGGACTACACGGGCACGGGTAACTCCCTGAATGTTCGCCACCCGCACACCCTGCAGCTGATCATGGATTCTCTGCGCTACTGGGTGACGGAGATGCACATCGACGGCTTCCGCTTCGACCTGGCCTCCACCCTGGCCCGCGAGTTTCACGACGTGGATCGCCTCTCCGCATTCTTCGACCTGGTGCAGCAGGATCCGGTGGTCAGCCAGGTCAAGCTCATCGCCGAGCCGTGGGATGTCGGCGAGGGCGGCTACCAGGTGGGTAACTTCCCGGCCCTGTGGAACGAGTGGAACGGTAAGTACCGCGACACTGTGCGCGACTTCTGGCGTGGCGAGCCCTCGACTCTGGGCGAGTTCGCCTCCCGCCTCACCGGCTCCTCCGACCTGTACACCGGCCGGCGGCCCACGGCCTCCATCAACTTCATTACCGCCCACGACGGCTTCACCCTCAACGACCTGGTCAGCTACAACGAGAAGCAGAACGAGGCCAACGGCGAGGACAACCGCGATGGCGAGAGCCACAACCGCTCCTGGAACTGTGGCGTGGAAGGTCCGACGGATGACGAAGAGGTCTTGCAGCTGCGCGACAAGCAGCGCCGCAACTTCCTGACCACCCTCATGCTCTCCCAGGGCACGCCGATGCTCTCCCACGGCGACGAGATCGGCCGTACCCAGGGCGGAAACAACAACGTCTACTGCCAGGACAACGAAATCGCCTGGATGGACTGGGAAAACATGGATAAGGATCTGCACGCCTTCACGCGCTACCTCATCCACCTGCGCCAGGCGCACCCGGTGTTCCGCCGCCGTCGTTTCCTAGCGGGAGGCCCGCTGGGTCAAGACGTGGCCAAGCGCGACATCGCGTGGCTCACCCCGGACGGCGACTTGATGTCCGATTCCGATTGGAACGCGGACTTCGGTAAGTCCCTGATGATCCACCTCAACGGCATGGCCATCGAGGAGCCGGATCCACAAGGCCGCTCGGTGGAGGACGATTCCTTCATCTTCTGCTTCAACGCCCACCACGAGCCAATCACGTTCACGCTGCCGCGCCGCCACAAGGTGATGCACGTAGAGCCGAGCGAAGAGGAAAGCTGGACCGTCGTCGTGGATACCGCAGAGCCGACGGGCGTACCGGAAGAAACCCGCCGCTTCGCCGGTGGCGACACCCTGGAAATCGACGCGCGCAGCACCGTGGTTCTGCAGCGCCCGATCACCACGGAGGTCAAGCTCTAGGCATGGCTGCCACTGCGTCCCCCTCCCCCGCAACCTTTCCCGCCCGTGGCGCGGAAGTCACCCTCTCTACCGAAGAGATCCGGGTGACTCGCTCGCCGCTGGCTTCCTCACTGCACCCGGATGTCGCTCGACCCGCCGACGAGCTCATCGGCTGGTACAAGCAGGCGCCCGAAGGCTGTTCGCCGGGGTACATCCAATTGCTTTTTGACGCCGAACGCCCCCGCGTGAACTTCTCTCCCTCACAGACCGAGGAGTTCGCCGTGCTGGATCTTCAGCTCACCAACCTGCAGGCGGGCTACCCCCTGGAGGCCGGTGCTGCTGGCACTGGAGAAACTGCAGGCTCTGGGGGCACTGAGAACACGGAGATCTCTGCCGCGGAATGGATCAGCTCCGCTGAATCCGCCGGCGGTGGGGACGAGGGGGCGTCACCAAAAAAGACACAGAAGCGCTCGCCGGCGCCGTGGGCGAAGGTAGCCACCCCGGACGAAGTCCCCGAGACGAACGAGGAGGCGGACATCGACGGGCCCATTTACGGGCACACGGTGTGCGTGACCGGCGATGTGGAGCCCTACGACAAGGGCGAGGTGTGGGACATGATCGCTTCCCGTGGCGGAGTGGTGGCCAAGAACGTGACGAAGAAGACGACGATGCTGATCGTCGGCGAATGGCACTCCATGACCTCGAAGGAAAAGCGCGCCCGCGAGCTGCAAGATAAGGGTCAGGAGCTGCAGATCATTGGGTTCCAGGAGTTCCTGCAGCTAATCAAGTAGGCAAGTAGCCTAGAGGGCATGTCAGCGACCTATCGCCTTCAGCTCCGCGGACCTGGATCCGACCCCACCCAAGCCTTCACCTTCGCAGATGCCGAAGAGCACTTGCCCTACTTCTCCCGCCTCGGGGTTTCGCACCTCTACCTCTCCCCGGTAATGCAAGCGCCGAAGGAATCCACCCACGGCTACGACGTCACCGACCCGTCTGTCATTAACCCCGAGCTCGGGGGCATCGACGGTCTGCGATCGCTGGCCGAGAAGGCCCACGCGGCAGGCATCAAGTTGCTGCTGGACATCGTGCCGAACCACGTTGGCGTGGACAATCCACAGCTGAACCCCTGGTGGTGGGACCTGCTGAAGAACGGCAAGGAGTCCGAGTACGCGGAGTACTTCGACGTGGACTGGTCCGAGGACAACGGCGCGGGCGGGCGACTGGGCCTGCCGGTGCTGGGCAGCGAAGACGACGTCGCTGAGCTGCGGATCGAAGAGGGTGCAGAGGACACAGAGCCGATGCTGTGCTACTACGACAACCGCTTCCCCATCGCCGAGGGCACGCTCGGTGGTACGCCCCAGGAGGTGCACGACCGTCAGCACTACCGCCTGATGTTCTGGCGCGACGGAGTGATTAACTACCGCCGTTTCTTCAGCATCAACGGCCTGGCGGGTCTCCGGCAGGAAGACCCAGTGGTATTCGAGCACTCCCACCGCATCCTGAACCAGCTGATCGCGGCGAACATCATCGACGGCGTGCGCGTGGACCACCCGGATGGCCTGGCGGATCCCTTCAACTACTTAAAGCAGCTGCGCAAGCTGATTGGCGACGAGCGCTGGCTGCTGGTGGAGAAGATCCTGGGGGTCACCGAACCGCTGGATCCCCGCCTGACGGTCGACGGCACCACCGGCTACGACGCGCTGCGCGAACTGGACGGTGTGTTCGTCCACCGTCCGGCGGTGGGAACCATGGCCAACTTGGCGCTGGACATGACCGGCTCCGAGTGGGACGCAGAGGCCTTCGAAAAGGCCGAATACGAGCTGAAATCCGAGGTCGCCGGGCAGGAGCTCGCCGCTGAGGTCCGCCGCCTAGCCCGCGCCGTGCGCAGCGATAACTGGTCCACCTCCGGCGAGGCCGTGTCCGACGAGGAGCTGCGCGAGACTCTGATCGAGCTGATCGCCTCCATGCCGGTCTACCGCGCGGACTACGAGTCCCTGTCACGCGTGACCAGCACCGCAATCGCCCAGATGATCATCCGCTACCCGGAACGCGCCGACGCGCTGGACCTGATCGCCACCGCCTTGATCTCCCGCGGCGAGGCAAACGTGCGATTCGCCCAGGTCTGCGGCGCGGTGATGGCCAAGGGCGTGGAAGATACCGCCTTCTACCGCGGTTCCCGCCTGGTAAGCCTGCAGGAGGTCGGCGGCGCACCCGGCCGCTTCGGCGTTTCCCCCGCCGAATTCCACCTGCTGCAGGCCGAGCGCGCCCGCCTGTGGCCAAAGGCGATGACCACGCTCACGACCCACGACACGAAGCGCGGCGAGGACGTGCGCAGCCGCATCAGCTGCATCACCGAATCCGCCGAGCGTTTCGCCGAGCTCTGTGACAGCATCGAATACGTCGACGGCGGCACCTGCCACTTCCTTCTGCAGAACATGATCGGCGTGTGGCCGGTGGACGGCAACGTCACCGACGAACTGCGGGAGCGCCTGCACGCCTACGCGGAAAAGGCCATGCGCGAGGCGGGTGTGCACACCACCTGGTTCGACGTGAACGAGGAATTCGAAGCCTCCATCCACCAGTGGATCGATTCCACCATTGAGGCTCAGGGCGAAGAGATCACCGCGTTCGTCGCGGAGATCGCCCCGGCGGCGGAGGTAGTCTCCATCTCCAAGAAACTGCTGCAGATCATGGGGCCGGGCATTCCCGACATCTACCAGGGCACGGAGTTCTTCACCGACTCCCTGGTGGATCCGGATAACCGCCGGAAGGTGGATTTCGCCGAGCGCATGGAAGCCCTAGATCGCGTTTCCCGCGGCGACGTGCGCAGCACCGACGACGAGCGCCTGTACGTCATCGCCACCGCTCTGCAGATCCGCAACCAGTTCGAGCTGGACGAGGCCAGCTACCTGCCCGTCATGGCCACCGGCACCATGGAACGCCACGTGCTGGGCACGCTGCGCGGCGAGGACGTCATCACACTCGTCACCCGCCGCCCGCTGGACATCCTGCGCGATGGCTGGGCCGACACGACGGTCGCCCTGCCCGAGGGCGTGTGGGAGGATCGCCTCTCCGGCAGCATGTGGGAGGGCGAGGTCCCGTTGGACAGCTTGTTTAGCGAGCGCGGGCAGGCGATCCTCACGCGCATGGGGGCTTAAACCTTGGTCAAGAAAGCCCGCCGGGCGCTGCAGGACTACGACACCTGGATCCAGGCGCACCCCACCGTCGCTGCCGATCTGGAGGCGCACATTATTGATGTTCTTGATGACGCCGGCCTCACGTTTGACCGCGTGAGCGTCCGCATCAAGGACCGGACGAGTTTCGCCCGCAAACTCGCCAACGAGGCATACCCGGACTACGACTCGTTTACGGACGCCCACGATGTGATCGGCGTGCGCGTGATCACCTTCCACTCCTCGGAGATCCCGCAGCTCAAGGACGCGCTATCCGGCCTGTTCACAGTGGTGCGCGTGGTCGACAAGGCCGCCGAAACCGCCCGCGAGGGGCGCTTCGGGTACGCCAGCCAACACCTGATCGTCTCCGCTAAGGACGAGCCGTGGGCGGCCGAAGACGGGGCGTCACCAAAGTACATAGAGATACAACTGCGCACGGTGCTGCAGCACGCATGGGCCGAGTTCGAACACGACGTGCGCTACAAAAACCAACAGCATCCAGAGACCAGCTCCCCCGAAGTGCAGCGCGCATTCACCCTGGCCGCGGGGCTGATCGAGCTGGCGGATGAGCAATTCGACAAGATCGCGGGCATCATCGGCACCTCCGGCGAGGAGGTCGAGGGGGCGCTCGACGAGGAGTCGCTGCCGCTCGTGCTGAGCCGCATCGTGGGTTCGAAGTACCCGACCTCGCGCGTGGACTACTACCATTACGCCATCGAGATGCTGGCCGCCCACGACATCACGACGGTCGCGCAACTCCGCGAGCTGCTGGCGCCGAAGCGGCTGAAGGCGCTGCGCAAGGCCATGAACTACCCCTACTGCCCCGGCCAGGTTCGCCTGGTGGACGACATGCTGCTGTTCGCCTACGGGCGCGAGCACATACGCAAGACGGTGCACATCGGCGACAACGCGCAGTCGCGCCCCGGCAGGCTGGGCAACAGATGGCAGCAGCTGGGGCAGAAAACTGGCTAGAGCTGGCTAAAACCGGCTAGAGTTCACCGCGCTTGAAGCGCTCCAGCTGGCGGCGCTCCCGCTTCGTTGGGCGGCCCGCTCCCCGATCCCGGCGTGGCATGGCGGGGATCACCGGCGGGGGTGGCGAATGGTCAATATAGGCCTTGCGGGCCAACTCCGCTCCCACACGCTTGGAGAGCAGTTGCGTGACCTCCACGATGTGTTCGCGGTGGTGGATCCACACGCGCACCGTATCGCCCACCACGACCGGCTGGGCGGGCTTGACCGAGACGTCGTTGATCTTCACGTGCCCGGCGCGGCAGGCCGCGGCGGCCTGGGCACGAGTCTTGCACAGGCGAACGGCCCACACCCAGGCATCGATGCGAACCTTGCTGGGAGCGCTGGGGGTGTTGGAAGCGCTGGAAACGCTAGAAATTGCAGGCTTGGCCAACGGGGTGCGTCACCACTGATCTTTGTGCTCGACGATGCCCTTGATCTGAAAACCGCTGTAGGCGATGAACGCCACCGCCAGGATCGGCACGATGATGGCGAAGAAGGTGGTGGGCAGGATCGTCACGCCACCGATCAGGCTGACCACGCCGATGCCACCGGCGATCTGGATGTTCCGGGTGTGCTTGCGGACCTCCGCCTTGCGCTGGGCGATGGGATCGTTGCCCGGGCGGTTGGCGGGCAGGTTGCCATAGTTGCTCATGCTTAGCCAGTGTAGTTAATCAGCGTGTATTTAATCAGCTACAGCGCGTCCTCGATCCAGCGCTGCCCCTTCAGGTGAGCCTCCACTGCCCCGCTGGTGATGCTGGCCAGGAAATCCGGCAGCGGCGCGCCGGGTTCGCAGGCGATCGCCAGCTCCGCCGCGGCCTTGTATTCCACTCCCACCACGGTGTATCCGGCGGCGCGGACTTCAGCTTCCACGCGCCCGGCGTCTGCGTGGGGCACCTCGCAGGTATACAGGTCCAGCTGACGGCGTAGCGCCAGCGGCACCTGCTGCAGTGCCTCGCGGGTGGCCTCCTGGTAGGCGCGCACCAGCCCGCCGGTGCCCAGCTTCACCCCACCGAAGTAGCGCACGACCACGACCGCCACGTCCTGCAGCGGCTCCGGGTCGTTCCAGCCCTTCAGCACCTCCAGCATGGGTTGGCCCGCGGTGCCGGCGGGTTCTCCGTCGTCGCTGGAGCGTTCGATCGGTTGTGCGGCATCCACCTGCACCACGAACGCGCTGCAGTGGTGGCGCGCATCCGGGTATTCGCGGCGGATAGCGCCTATGAAGTCGCGCGCCTCGTCCTCGGTGGCGCAGCGTGTGGCCAGGGCGATAAAGCGGGAGCGTTTGATCTCCACCTCCGCGGTATACCTACCCGGTTGCGGGCGGACGTAGGAAGGCTCTGGGTGGGAGGCGGTCTGCGGCACTGCATCGTCAGGCATTCTCCCATTATCGCAGTTAGGGTTGGACACATGTATTCCGTGTGGGCTCCACTGGCCGAAAACGTAGAACTAGTCCTGCAACCTGCGCAAACAAGCACCGGTACCGACTCCGGCGCCACCACAGGCGCCGAACAACGCATCCCCATGACCCGCGAGGCGGATAACTGGTTCCTCGCCGACATGCCCGCCAACCCCGGCGACCGCTATGGCTTCTCCGTCGACGGCTCCCCCGTCTTCCCCGATCCACGCTCCAAGCGCCAGCCCGACGGCATCCACGGTCTGTCCGAGGTGTGGCAAATCGACAAGCCCCGCAAGCAGCTGGGCCGCCCGCTACGTGGCGAGGTTCTCTACGAGCTGCACATCGGCACATTCACCCCGGAAGGTACCTTCGACGCAGCGATTGAGAAGCTCGACGAGCTCAAAGCTGTGGGCGTCACCGCCATCGAGCTCATGCCCGTGCAACCCTTCGGCGGCGAGCGTAACTGGGGTTACGACGGCGTGATGTGGCACGCGGTCACGGACGTTTACGGTGGCCCGGACGGGCTGTTGAGGCTTATTGACGCCGCCCACGACCGCGACCTGGCCGTGGTGTTGGACGTGGTGTACAACCACTTCGGCCCCGACGGTAATTACACCGGGGTGTTTGGCCCCTACACCGCCGGCGGCTCCACCGGCTGGGGTGACGTGGTGAACCTCCAGGGCCGGGATTCCGACGAGGTGCGCACCTACATCTTGGAGGCAGTGCGCCAGTGGACCCAGGAGTTCGGGGTGGACGGCCTACGCCTGGACGCGGTGCACGCGCTGGACGACACGGGCGCGGTGAGCCTGATCGAGCAGATCCGCGACGCGGCCGAGCCCGCCTGGATCATGGCCGAATCGGACCAGAACGATCCTGTGTACACCGAGGGGTACAAGGTCGCGCAGTGGAACGACGACATCCACCACGCGATCCACACTGTGGTCTCCGGCGAGGATCACGCCTACTACTCCGACTTCGGCACGGTGGAGGTGCTGGCCACCGCGTTCCAGCGGGTGTTCTGGCACGACGGGCGCTATAGCTCCTTTCGCGGGCGCACACACGGCAGGCCGGTGACGGATCCGGAGCTGTGGCGCTTCGTGGCGTACACGACCACCCACGACCAGACCGGCAACCGCGCGGCGGGCGATCGGCCGAGCATGAACCTGTCAGTGGACCAGCAGCTGGCGAAGGCCACGCTGGTGCTGACCAGCCCTTTTACCCCGATGCTGTTCATGGGCGAGGAGTGGGGTGCATCCACCCCGTTTGCCTTCTTCGTCGACCACGAGAACGAGGAGCTCAACCAGGCCACCCGCGAGGGCCGCATGCGCGAGTTCGCGCGCGCCGGGTGGGACCCGAAGGAAGTGCCGAACCCGGCGGCGGAGGAAACCTTCCGGAACAGCGTGCTGCAGTGGGCGGAACGCACGGAAACCCCGCATGCAGAGGTGCTGCGCGGGTACACGGATCTGCTGGACTTCCGCCGCACCCACCGCCTGGCCGAGGCGGAGCTGCTGGACGTCCGCTGGTGGGCCGACGGCGAGGAGCCGGTCAGCGAGGCCCTGGCGGGAGTGAACCCGACGGTGCCGCCGGTCGACGCGGACGACGAGCTGGCGCACGGCCGCTGGATCGAGCTGACCTACCAGGCCCCGGAATCGCTGGTGAAGGTCACTGTGAACCTGGCCGACGCGCCCCACGACCGCCTGGGGCTCGGCCCGTGGGAGGCGCGCTACAGCGCCGAGTAGCCGGCCATAGCTGGCCACGCAGGCCGCGTGGTTACTGCCAGCTGCGCACGTGGTGCAGCAGCATGCGGTTCTTGCGCTGCGAGCGGTCCATCTTCACGCCGATCTCCCGCAGGATTGCGATAGCCTCCGGAATGTGCGGCCCCTTGTTCAGCATGATGCATTCGGCGCGCAGCGCCCAGGCCACGTCGGTGATCTCCGCGCGGGTCGGCAGCCCGGACTTCGCCATCGATTCCAACACCTGGGTGGCGATGATCAGCGGCACGTGCGCGGCCTCCACCATCGCCATCACCTGGCCGGGGACCTCCGCCATGCGGGCAAAGCCCATCTCCACAGCCAGGTCACCGCGCGCCAGCATCACGCCGAACTTCGCGTGCCGCATGCCCTCCAGCAGGATGGTGGTCAGGTTCTCGAACGCCGGAATCGTCTCGATCTTCAACACCAGACCCAGATCGTCGGCGCCCAGCTCGTGGAACTTCTCCAGCACATAGGCCACATCCTCACGGGAGCGGATGAAGCTGACCGCGGCCATATCCGCGTGCTCGGCTACGAACGCCAGCGCGGCCTCGTCCTCCTCGGTCAGGCTCGGCAGAGGCAGCTCCGTGTCGGGCAGGTTGATGCCCTTGTATTCCGTCAGCTTCGCCCCGCCGCGGGTAACCAGCAGTTCTGCCTCGACCGTATCTTCTGTGCCTGCTGTGCCCCCTATGCTTTCTGTGTCCAAGGTTTCCCGTTTCCCTACGACCTTCGCCGCGATTGCGCCGTCGTCGAACAGCACCTGCTGGCCCACCTCGAGCGCTCGCACCGCCTCCGGCAAGGTACAGCTGATCTTCGGGATGCCGCCGGCCTGCGGGTCGCACACCACATCAGCGCTGGTCAGCACAATCCTGTCCCCGGTCTGCGGCCGCAGCTTCTGCAGCACCTGCGGCACCGCACCCACCGCCGTCTTTGTCTTATCCGTCCGTAGCTCCGCGCCGAGCTGCAGGTAGATGTTCTGCTGCCCTTCCGCCAGGGCTCCCTCGCTGTCTTTCTTTATGACGCCCAGCTTCCGCTTCTTGCCGCGTGCGTCCTCCACACGGATCGTCTCTCCAACCTCCAGGGCATCGAAGAACTCCCGGGATACGTGCACGCTCACGATTGGGCGACCCAGCGTGTTCTCCGCCATGGGGGCTTCCGACAGCTCGCGATCCTCCGGGACCATCCACAGGCGGCAGGGCTGGATCACCGTGCCCGCGTCGTCCCGCTGCACGCGCACGCGCACCACCGCCGGGCCCGGTGCGATGCGGCCGGTGCGGATCTTCGGCCCGGCCAGATCCATGCTGATGGGGATGTAACGCCCCGCGGCCTTCCCCGCCGCGCGGACGTTGTCGATCATCCGCTTCCACACCTCCGGGCCGTCGTGGGCGCAGTTGATGCGTGCCAGCTCCATGCCGGAATCCACCAGCTGGGCAACCAGCTCCTGGTCATAGGCGGCCTCGATCGGCAGAGTGACCATGATGTACGAGGGGTCCCCTGGCAGAGCCTCCGTCCCGAAGAGAGCCTCCGTGTGCTGTTCAAGCAGCTCATCGGCCCCCACGATGGCGTCCGCAACGTCTTCCTCAGCGAACTGCGGCGAGCGACCATCCAGAGCAGAGACCACGTTGTGCGCGGCTTGCAGGCGCGCCTTGACCGCCGGCTCCGCAGTGGACAGGCGCGTGGCTCCCAGGCTCTCCAGATTCCCCTGCAAGCCGCGGCGGTCGCTGGTGCGCAGCGTGGTGTAGTGCACCAGGTTTCGCGCGCCGACGAAGTGGGTCGGCGCCGTAGCGCGGATCGCCGGATACCAGTGCAGGGTTTGGCTATCGAGTTCGTCGAGGAGTTCCTCGATCGCTTCTAGGACGGCTTGCTTGTTGACCTGCATGGTGAAGGGACGTCTCCTTGGGAAGTGCGCGGCTGCTGCTGCGCAAGCGTTGTGTCCCTTCTATCGTGTCAGGTCGGCGGGGGTTGCGCTCGGCAAGCTGAGAGGCGCAGCAACTCTAGGGGAACCTCTAGGAGAAGATGCCCTCCCACGTGGAAGCCTTCAGCGCCCCCATCAGGGACGGAGATTTGTTCACGCGCATCTCTGGGCCCAGCAGGAACTGGACTTGCTCCTCGCCGTCGATGAGGGTGAGGTACACGTCCGAATCGCCCTTGTTCTGGCTGAGCACGCGGCGCAGGTTGGCCATATTGCCGGGAGTTGCCTGGTCCACGCGGATGTTCAGGCGCAGCGGCACGCCGGAGCCCGCGCCGACGGTAAGCTCTGCGGACTTGATGTCCTGGCAGAACAGGCGCATATCGTCTTCGCGGTAGTTGATCTTCGCCTTGGCCAGCACGATGTTGTCCTCGACGATCTGCGGTGCCACCATTTGGTAGGTCTTCGGGAACACCAGAAGCTCCACCTGCGCGCCGTGTTGGTCCTCCAGCGTGGCGATCGCCCAGGGGTTACCGTTGCGGTCGATGCGGCGCTCGACGGCCGAGATAATGCCGCCGATCTTCAGATCCTTGTTGTTCGGCAATTCGCCGGATAGCACGGTAGTCAGTGGCGTGTCGACCTGTGCATCCAACGCGTCCTCGAAGCCGTCCAACGGGTGACCGGAAACGTACAAGCCCAGCATGTCGCGCTCGAGTGCCAGCTGGTGCTTGCGCTCCCACTCCTGGTCGGGCACCTCCACGCGGAAGACGTCACCCGCGTCATCGTCGCCGCCCAGGCCGGCAAACAGGTCGAACTGGCCCTTCGCGGCGGCCTTCTTGGTGGCGGTGACGGCATCCACCGCGTCCTCGTGAACCAGCACCATGCCCTTGCGCGGGTGGCCCAGCGAGTCGAAGGCGCCGGCCTTAATAAGGGACTCGGTGACGCGCTTATTCGCCGCTACCAGGTCGATCTTGTCCAGGTAGTCGGAGAAGTCGGTGAACGCACCCTTTTCCTCGCGGGAGGCGATGATGGAGTTCACCACGTCCTCGCCCACGTTGCGCACTGCGCCCAGGCCGAAGCGAATGTCCTTGCCGACGGATTGGAAGGTGTAACGTGAGTCGTTCACGTCCGGCGACAGCACGCGAATGCCCAGGTGGCGGCAGTCGGCCAGGTAGATCGCGGACTTATCCTTCTTATCCGCCACGGAGGTCAGCAATGCGGCCATGTATTCCGGCGCGTAGTTGGCCTTCAGGTACGCGGTCCAGAAGGAAACCAGGCCGTAGCCTGCAGCATGGGACTTGTTAAAGGCGTAGCCGGCGAACGGCAGGATCGTATCCCACAGCGTCTTAATGGCATCGGCGGAGTAGCCATTGGCCTTCATGCCGGATTCGAAGGTGACGAACTCCTTTTCCAGCACCTCCGGCTTCTTCTTACCCATCGCCTTGCGGAAGCCATCAGCTTGGCCGGCGGTGTAGTTCGCGACCTTCTGGGAGATCTTCATGATCTGCTCCTGGTACACGATCAGGCCGTAGGTCTCCTCGAGAATCTCGTGCAGCGCCTCTTCCAACTCCGGGTGGATCGGTACGATCGGCTTGCGGCCGTTCTTGCGGTCGGCGTACTCCCAGTGCGCGTCCACACCCATCGGGCCCGGACGGTACAGCGCCAGCGCGGCCACGATGTCATTGAAGCCCGTGGGCTTCATGCGCTTTAGCAGCTTCTGCATTCCCGCGGAGTCCAGCTGGAACACGCCCAGCGTCTCGCCGCGCGCCAGTAGCTCGTAGGTGGGGTCATCCACCGTGTCGAGGTTTTCCAGGTCCAGTTCGAAGTCGCGGTTGGTCTTGATGTTTTCTAGGGCGTCACCAATAACCGTAAGATTTCGCAGCCCCAGGAAGTCCATCTTCAGCAACCCGATAGCCTCGCAGGCGGGGTACGGCCAGCCGGTGATCAGCGCACCGTCCTGCTTGCGCTTCCACATGGGAATGCAGTCCAGCAGCGGCACGCTGGACATAATCACGGCACAGGCGTGCACACCGGCCTGACGGATCACGCCCTCCAGGCCGAGCGCGTCCTTGTAGATCTTCGCCACGTCCGGATCGGTTTCGATCAGCTGGCGAACCTCGGCGGCTTCGGGGTAGCGCTCGTGCTCCGGGTCGGTGATGCCGTGCAGCGGAATGTCCTTGGCCATAATCGCCGGCGGCAGGGCCTTGGTGATGCGGTCGGCCATCTGGAAGCCCGCCTGGCCGTAGTGGGCGCGCGCGGAGTCCTTAATGGCCTGCTTCGTTTTCACCGTGCCGAAGGTGATCACCTGGGCAATCTTATCCTCGCCCCAGCGGTCGGCGGCGTAGCGGATCATCTCGCCGCGGCGGCGATCGTCGAAGTCGATATCGATATCGGGTGCGGATGGGCGCTCGGGGTTCAGGAAGCGCTCAAACAGCAGGCCGTGTTCCATCGGGTCGATGTTCGTGATCGTCAGGGCGTAGGCGACCAGCGCACCGGCAGCCGAACCACGGCCGGGGCCGACACGGATGCCCACGGAACGGGCGTACTTAATTAGCTCGGCGACGATAAGGAAGTAGGACGGGTAGCCCTTCATGTCGATCACGCTGATCTCGTATTTCGCGCGGTCGATGTACTCGGCGGGCACCTCCTTGCCCGGGAAGCGCTCCTCCAGACCCTTCATCACCTCATGGGTCAGCCAGGTCGTCGGCGTGTGGCCTTCCGGCACGTCGGCAATGGGCATGCGGTCGTGCGGGTGCTCCTCCCAGACCTCAGAGTAGTCCTGCACACGCTCGGCCACCCACAGGGTGTTGTCGCAGCCCTTCGGCACTTCCTTATCCCACTGCGCACGGATGTCCTCTGCGCTGCGCACGTAGTAACCGGAGCCGGAGAACGCAAAGCGCTTACCGCCCTGGTCCAGGGTCGGCTCGTCCAGCGTGGAACCGGTCTGCACGCACAGCATCACCTCGTGCGCCGGAGCCTGCTGCTCCAGCACGTAGTGGCAGTCATTGGTCACCAGCGGCGGCAGCTCCAGCCGGCGGCCGATCTCCAGCAGGTCGTCGCGGACCCGCTTTTCGATCTCCAGGCCGTGGTCCATCAGCTCCAGGAAGAAATTGTCCTTGCCGTAGATGTCCTGCCACATTCCAGCGGCCTCCAGGGCCTTGTCGAACTGCCCCAGGCGCAGGCGGGTCTGCACGTCGCCGGAGGGGCAGCCGGTGGTGGCGATGATGCCCTCGGAGTGCTGGGCGATCAGTTCGGCATCCATGCGGGGCCACTTTCCCAACTGGCCTTCGTAGCTGGCCATAGAGGACAGATAAAACAGGTTGCGCAGGCCCGTCGCGTTCTCCGCGATCATCGTCTGGTGCAGGTAGGCACCGGAGGCCGACACGTCGTCGGACTTCTGCTCCGGCTTGCCCCAGCGCACGCGCTGCTGGTTAAAGCGGGATTCCGGGGCGATGTAGGCCTCGATGCCGATGATGGGCTTCACGCCGGCGGCTGTCATCGCCCGGTAGAAGGCGTCCGCACCGTACATGTTTCCGTGGTCGGTCATTCCGACGGCGGGCATCCCCTGCCGCACCACCTCCTTAGCCAAGAGGTCGACCTTGGCCATGCCGTCGAGCATGGAGTACTCGGTGTGGTTATGCAGGTGGACAAAGGAGGAACCGCTCATGGTTGGCCATCTTAGCGCGTCGTAAAAATCGCATTTTCCGGCACATGCGGTTCCTTATCGCTATACAGTTATTTTTCATGAAGAAAGATACTCGCCTCGCAGTGGCGCACCTGGACGCACCCTTCGCGGTGTTGGATCTGGATGCCGCCAGAGCCAACGCTCAGGACATGGCTCACCGTTCACGCGGTACCCCGATCCGGGTGGCCAGCAAGTCGCTCCGCATCCGTTCGCTGATCTCGGAGGTCCTCACCCTCCCCGGCTATCGCGGAATCTTGGCCTATAACCTCAACGAAGCCCTGTGGCTGTGTGAAGAGCAGGTCAGCGATGACATCCTCGTCGCCTACCCTTCCGCTCACCGCGAGGGCCTACACCGCCTGATCCACGACGCGCGCGCGATGGAGTGTGTGACCCTCATGGTGGATTCGGTCGCTCACCTGGATTTTATTGACGCCGTGGTGCCGCCCCATGAGCGTGGAGAGATTCGGGTTTGTATTGATATTGACGCCGCACTGCGCGCCGGCCCCATTCACATCGGCGCTTTGCGCTCCCCTTTGCACACGGCTGACGAGGTGCGCGATATCGCCCGGCAGGTCCGTCAGCGCGAGGGCTTCCGCCTAGTCGGCCTGATGGCATATGAGGGCCAGGTGGCGGGCACTACCGATACCTCCCCGGCGATCGCGGCGATGAAGGCGTTGTCCGTCCGTGAGTTGGCCGGCCGCCGCGCGAAGATCGTCGCCGCTGTCGCCGAAGAACTGCGGGTGGCGGGCCTGCCTCCGCTGGAGTTCGTCAACGGCGGCGGCACCGGGTCCATCGAAACCACCAGTGCGGAGGCTGCGATCACCGAGATCGGCGCGGGCTCCGGCATCATCGGCCCAGCCCTATTCGATCACTATCGGCAGTTCCAGCCCACCCCAGCGGAGTGGTTTGTGGTGCCAGTCGTGCGCCGTCCTGCGGAGGACACGGTGACCGTGGCCGGTGGCGGCCGTATCGCCTCCGGTCCGGCCGGCAAGGACCGACTGCCCGTCGTCGACTGGCCACGCGACCTGAAGATGGCGCCCTTGGAAGGCCCCGGCGAGGTGCAGACTCCCCTGACTGGCCCCGCCGCCCGCAACCTCCGGCTCGGCGACCACGTCTGGATGCGCCACGCGAAGGCCGGCGAAGCAACTGAATACATCGATACCGTGCTGGTCGTCTCGGCCGGCGAAATCATCGCGGAGTGGCCCACCTACCGCGGCGAAGGAAAGAGTTTTGTCTGATGAGCACCCCCACTACAACCCGCAAGCCCGCTTATAACTCTCGTTGGGTCAACTGGTCCGGAGTTTCCGCCGCTCAGCCGCGCAAGCAGGTCGCCCCGCGCGACGAGGCCGAGCTGATCCAGATCATTCAGCGGGCAGCTGCCTCCGGCGAGAAGGTCAAGCCCATCGGCGCTGGCCACTCGTTCACCTCCGTGGCCGCCACGGAGGGCATCCAGGTGAGTCTGGACAATCTCGCCGGGTTGATCCGCTTCGACCCGGAGAAGATGACCGCCCGCCTGCGCGCCGGCACTCGACTGCGGGATGTGCCGGGCATCCTGGCTCCCCTGGGCGTAGCGCTGGCCAACCAGGGCGACGTAGACCCGCAGTCGCTAGCAGGCGCGATCGGCACCAGCACCCACGGCACGGGGCTGGGCTTTACCGGCTTCGCCGGCATGCTGCGCGCCTTCCGCATCATCACGCCGGACGGCCAGGCGCACGAGTGCTACCCGGACGCAGACGGCATCGCCGGCGAGCTGTACGACATCGCGCGCGTTTCCCTGGGTGCCTACGGCATCATCACCGAGGTGGAGTTGGACGTGGTGGATACCTTCGTCCTCCACGCGGTCGAGCGCGCAGAACCGAACGACGAAGTGGTGGAGAACTTCGCCGAGCGGGTGCGCGGCAAGGATCACCTGGAATTCTACTGGTTCCCGGGCACCGACGTGGCCCACGTGAAGACGAACACCCGCCTGCCGGGCACCACTCCCACCAAGCCCATCCCGCGGTGGAAGGAGGTGCTGGACGACGAGCTGCTGAACAACGGCGCCTACCGGGTGATGAACGACCTGGCGCACCACTTCCCCTCCTTAAGCCGGCCTTTCGCTAAGTTGAGCGCGAAGACGCTGGCGCAGCGGGAGTACTCCAACGTCGCCCACGACGTGTTCGTCAGCGCCCGCCGGGTGCGTTTCAACGAGATGGAGTATTCGGTGCCTTTGTCCGATGCCCGCGAGATCCTGCGAGACGTCCAGCACACCATGAACACCTGTGGCGAGCAGGTGCTTTTCCCCATCGAGGTCCGCGCCACCGCGGCGGACGAAGTGCCGCTATCCACGGCTAAAGGTCGCGAGTCTTGCTACATCGCCATCCACCGCTACAACAAGGACAGCCACCAGGCGCTATTCCGTCACATCGAGCCGATCTTTAAGGCCGCCTCCGGTGGCCGCCCGCACTGGGGCAAGCTGCACACCCTCACCCACGAGGATCTGCTGGAGCGGCACGAGGATCTGGCACGGGCCTGCGAGATCCGCGCGAAGGTGGATCCGCAGGGCATGATGCGCAATGCGATGATCGATCGCGTTTTCGGGCTGGCCTAACTCAGCTTCTTCACCCGCCGCACGCGCGGCGGGCGGTTGCGTACCAGGTCGACGATGAAGACGATCACCGCGATCCAGATCAGCACGAACCCGACCCAGCGGGCGGGCTCGATGTGCTCGTTGTTCACGAACACCGCCCACAGCATCTGGATCACGGGCGTGATGTACTGCACCATGCCCAGACTGGTCAGCGACATTTCCTGCGCGGCGCGGGCGAAGCACAGCAACGGCAGCGCGGTCACCACACCGGCCAGCATCAACAGTGCTGCGTGGCCCGCGCCCAGCTGCACAAAAGTGTTGGTGCCCTGGGCTTGCAGGAATCCCAGGTAGATCAGCCCTACCGGCGCCAGTACAAGAGTCTCGGCGGTGAGGGACTGAATGGGCGTCAAACGAACCTGCTTTTTCACCAGGCCGTAGAACCCGAAGCTAAAGGCCAGCCCCAAAGAGATGATCGGCGGCGAACCGAGTGCGACAGTCAGAACCACGACGGCGATGGTGGCGATGCCAACGGAGACCAGCTGTAGGCGACGCAGCTTCTCCCCCAGCACGATCACACCCAATAAAACGCTGACCAGCGGGTTTACAAAGTAACCGAGGGCGGCGTCCGCGACGTGGTTGTTGTTCACCGCGTAAATGTACAGCCCCCAGTTCACGCTGATCAGAAGCGCGGCTGCCGAGACGATCCACCATTGACGCGCCGTGATCGCCCGCAGCTGCTTGTAACCGCGCAGCGCCGCAAGCAGCAACAGCATAAACACCAGCGTCCACACGAAGCGGTGCGCCAGGATCTCCATCGGCGTTGCCGGCTGCAGGAGGGGAAAGAAGGCGGGGAAAAGCCCCCACATCAGGTAGGACAGCAGGCCCCAGATCACTTATCTAGCTCCCATCGGTCGAATTCCAATACGCCCGTAGACCGCTTCGGGATCCGCGGGCTCCACGGCGTATGCGCGCTGCGCGAGCTCGCGGAGTTGCTCGGGCGTGGCATGGACCAGCACACCGTCGATACGCAGTTTGTCCGGTTCGGTTTGTGCGCTGCGAGCCATCCGGTCTATTACCTGATTGATCACATCGGCACGGGTGCGGCCCACCGCCGGCTCGGGCAGTACAGCCTGCGCGGTCGCTCCGAAGTAAAGGGTACTCACGCGCGCATCCAAGCCCTGCACCAGCTCGATCACCGCCTTAGAGTCCCACGGGTGTTCCGGGGCGGGGGAAACTAGTGCCCAGCGGGGTTCGTCTCCGGTCATCTGGTCTAGCTGCTCGCGTGCGTGTTCCCGGTACTGCGCCGGGGTGCCGTCGAAGGGGCCGAGCTGGTCGCCGTTGATGTTCGGCGGCTTCGATGTGAGGTCCGAGGTGCTCATGGCGATGACGCCCAGTCCCATCGCAATGAGGCATAGTCCGGAAAGCCAGGCCACCCAGGCGGGACGGCGCGTATCCTCCCAGTCCAGTTGGCGCTGCCGCTTCTTGTTCGCCTTCAACTGCTGGGGATTACGCCCCCGATAGTGCTGCTCATGGCTCACGGGCGTGGCCTTTCACCGGAACCCGGCGCGGCAATGCCGTTGGCATCCCGCAGCCTGTCGAGGGCCAACTGCAGATCCTCCGGGTACGGCGAGCGGACGGTCTTCCAGGAGCCATCCGGGTGCGGAAAGCCCAATTCCACGGCGTGCAGCCACTGGCGGGTCAGTTCCAGCTTCTCCGCCAGCTTCGGATCGCTGCCGTACATCGGGTCGCCGCACAGCGGGTGGTGCAGTGCAGAGAAGTGCACACGGATCTGGTGGGTGCGTCCCGTCTCCAACTTCACCTCTAGCAGGCTGGCCTGGCGGTGCGCCTCCAGAGTGTCGTAGTGGGTGATGGCGTGCTTGCCGTCTTCGCGCACGCTGAAGCGCCAGCCTGCGGACGGGTGGCGGCCGATCGGCGCGTCGATCGTGCCGGAAGTCGGATCCGGGTGGCCCTGAACCAGTGCGTGATAGGTCTTGGAAACCTCCCGGTCGCGGAAGGCATTCTTCAGCACGGTGTAGGCGCGCTCGCTGGCGGCGACGATCATCACCCCGGAGGTGCCGACGTCCAGGCGCTGCACGATCCCCTTGCGCTCCGGTGGGCCGGAGGTGGAGATGCGGAAGCCTGCGGCGGCCAGGCCGGAAGTTACGGTGGGCCCCTCCCAGCCGACGGTGGGGTGTGCGGCCACGCCGACGGGCTTGTCCACCACAATCACATCCTCGTCGGAGTAAAGGATGTCCATGCCTTCCACGTGGCGGGCCGGCTCGGCGGCCAGGTCCCGCGGTGGAGCGGGCAGGGTCACGTCCAGCCATGCGCCCGCGACCAGCCGGTCGGACTTCCCCACCGGCGCCTGGTCCTGCAGAATGTCACCGTCGGCCGCCAGCTCTGCCACGGCGGTGCGGCTGAGCCCCAGCAGCTTGGATAAGCCCGAATCCACCCGCATGCCGGCCAGACCGTCCGGCACGGGCATCACTCGGTTCTCGCGGGTCATCGGCTCACCTCCTCGCTGGTGTCCTCCTGTTCCTCACCGGCTTCCTCCTGCTCCTTCCGCTCTTCCCGCACGTGATTCGCCGGCTCAATGAAGAACGCATAGATCAGGTAGCAGACAACACCGACGGTGATGGCGGCGTCCGCAACATTAAAGATCGCGAAGCTACCGAAAGAAAGAAAGTCCACAACATGCCCGTGCATACCCCCCGGCTCGCGAAAGATACGATCCACCAGGTTGCCTGCCGCACCGCCGCCGATCAGGCCGATCGGTAGCGCCCCGGCCATGTAGCGCGTGCGCAGGGCCAGCACAATGCAGGCCAGGAAGGCGACTAGCTGGAATATGGAGAAGATGATGGTGGCGTTCGTCCCCATGGAAAAAGCCGCGCCGGGGTTGCGCACCAGATAGAGCCGGAAGAACTCACCGATGACGGGGTAGGCCCGTTGCTCCTCTAGTTTTTCGACGACCGCCCATTTAGTGATCTGGTCGACGGCGATGATCCCGAACATCAGGGTCAAGGCGGCGAAAGATGCACGTTTTGAAGTCACGCTTATTCAGTCTAATGTCCGCCTGTTACGCTGTGAACTTGTGGGTATTTCTAGCAAGTCCGCGCTGGCTGTTTGCAGCGCCATAGGCCTGGCCTTCACGGCCGTCGCATGCTCTGATTCCGAGCAGCCACAAGCCAAGCCGGCAGACGTTGCCGTGCCGGGCGTCAAGGTGGAGCTTCTAAGCCGCGGAGCTTCTCCCCAGGAGCCGATCGCTTGGTTCTCGCAGGAGGGTAGCCAGGAGGTCACCTACCACGCCACCCAAGGGTTCGCGCAGCACACTGTTGGCGCTGCTGGTGATTCAAAGGCTGACTCAAAGACTAAGGATGACGCCACCACGTCGGCCACCGACGCCTCAGAGACGGCGAAGGAAGATGAGCAGCCGGATGTTGACGAGCTGGACTATGACGAGGTCACCATGAACCTGCCCTTGTCCGCCGAGGTCACTACCGACGGTAAGGGGCGCCAGACCAATGTGACCGTGGGCGAGCCAACCGGCACCAACGACGAGCGGAACGAGGATATCGCCACGGCCAAGGGCTTCAAAATGTCCACCGAGCAGGAGGTGGACGGGCGCGCGACCTCCCGCAGCTACACAGCCCCCGACGAAGCCAGCGCCACCGCCCGCGCCAGCGTGGAATCCGCGCTGAACCAGATGAACGACTTCCCCCTGATCTTCCCCACCGAGCCCGTGGGAGTGGGCGCGAAGTGGACCGTTTCCAACCGTGTGGATGGCGACATTTCGATGACCCAGAAGATCACCTATTCGCTTCTGGAACGCGAGGGGCAGACGGTCTCGCTCAAGGTGGAGGTTTCCCGTAGTCCTGCAGTGGCTACGTTGGCGCAAACTGATCTGAAAGTGATGGACGTCAAAACCGAATCCAGCGGACAGATCGCGCTGGATCTAAACAAGGTGCTACCCACCCGGGGGCATATTAACGTGGAGACGAAGGTTACCTACGGGCAGGATGATTCCCCAGTCCGCGTGGTGCAAACCTCCACCTCGAAGTCGAAGTGGATCCCTGAAAAGTAATTCCCCCCCCAAAGAACAGTGACCTAAGCGACCTAGAGGTCCTTGCACATCGGCGGTACCTGATCCGGCAGGACGTTTTCCACCAGGGTGCAGGCCCAGCCCTGATCCAGCTTCCACTTGCCGTCCTCGCTGACGAACTCCACGTCGCTGACCACGTGCGGCTCCTGGTCGGGCACGGCCAGGTTCACGGTTGCGTTGACGTTGCCGGGGGTCAGGCTGGGCAGTACGGGGTCGACAACTTCGAGGGTTGCTCCGGACTCGGTGCGGGACTTCGTCAGCGCGTCAAAAAGCTCCGGGGCCTGGTCGCCGTTCACGACCGTGTCCACCTTTTCTTCGGTCGGAACTTCCGGGTCTACGGCGCGGTTCAGCACACCCGAAAGCTCCTCCGCCGTCGGAGTCTGGTCTTCGGCTGCCTCGGAAGATTCAGCGGCGGTGGTAGCAGAGGAAGAGGAGGAATTGTCGGAAGAATCGTCGTCGTTGCCGCAGGCGGAAAGGGTCAGCCCGGCAGCCAGGACGGCGGAGACAGCCGTTGCGCGAGTAAAGATCTTGGTGCTGCGAGAGTGGCGCTGGGTAGAACGCACGAGAATGCTCCTTCGATGGTTGGACAATGTAATGCTAATGATCGTGTGCAATTAGCCGAGTAAGAAAACAGTGCTCGGTGGCACACTGCCGTAGACAGCTGTGCGCAGGGAGTACACATCCCAAAATTTTTGGGAAACCAGTTTCCGACTATACAAGCCATGCTGTTGCAGATGTTATTCGTGAGACTTGCGCCCTTGCGCACATGGTCCCGTCCGGGCCGTCACGTACATTGGTCACATGACTTCCAGCCCCTCGCAGAACTACCTGCAGATCCCCGTGCTCGGCACCGGCGGCACCATCAGTTGCACCCACTCCCCCGAAGGAGACCTTGTACCAACCCTGAACTGCGCGGACATCGTCGATCACGCTCGTTTCCCCCAGGGGCTAGAGCCCCTTCCGCACGACATCATGAGCATCGATTCCAGCTCCATCACCCTGCCCCAAATCGACGAGCTGGTCGCCCACATCGCTAACTTCTGCTCCCCTGTCCCGGCCGGCGTCGTGGTGCTGCACGGAACGGACACAATGGAAGAGTCCGCCCTGGCCGCCGCGTGCGCCCTGGAGCTGCCGTGCCCTGTTGTGTTTACGGGCGCCCAGCGCCCGGGTGATGACGCCGCACCGGACGGTCCGACCAACCTTTCCCGCGCGTTCGCCGCGCTTGCATCGGGGGAGCTTTCTGCGGGAGTTCACCTAGTCTTCGGCGATGCCATCCTGCCCGCCCGCGGGGCTTACAAGGCCCACACCACTGCCGAAACGGCCTTCCGCAATGCACTGATTGACTCCGGGAAACACGATGACGAATCCCCAAAAACGGATGGCACTGCCCTTCCTCCACTACAGGTAGCGGGGCTGTACGTGCCCATCGTCAGCACCTTTGCGGGGGATGACGGTCAGCTCATTCAGGCGCTGCGAGAGCAGGACAAGCGGGGGCAGGACACAAACGTGGGTGCCAAGGTAGGCGCCGTAGACGGCCTGGTGCTGGCTGCCATGGGCTCCGGCAACATTCCCACGGCTGTCGCCGAGGAACTGGAGGCCTGGCGCGCGGAGCGTACTGCCGAGCTGCCGGTCGTAGTGTGCAGCCGGGTACCAACCGGCGGGGTTTCCTTCGTCTACGGAGGTACGGGCGGCGGCGCCCAGCTGGCTCGCGCCGGTTTCCGTAGCGGCGGGGCACTGCGCCCCAGCCAGGCGCGCATCGAGTTGCTCTACGAACTCGCCCGCGCTCGCTAGTCCCCTCTCAGTTTCTAGTCCTCCGCCAGCCCGTCTAGATTCCACCCCAAGCTGTCCAGCGGGTCAGCAGGGCTAAGATCCGCATCATCAATGCGGAAGGTGCGGGTCTTCCCCGGGCCGGTCGCGGCGGTCTCGAAGCGCACGCTGACCACCCCGTTGCCGGCCCCTTGCACCCACCCGTGCCCGAACTCCACGTGCGATACATCCTGGGTGGCATGCCACGCGGGGCGGGTCTTAGTGGCGTCATCAACGAAAGAGCTAAACCCCGCATCGGTTTCGGGGGCGGCGATGGGCACCGGCGGGCCGTCGAGCTCGGGGAACAGCAGCTCCTGGCGGTCGGCCACTAGGCCGGAGACGCTCACCCCGACCAGGCGAAAGGCACCGGCCTGTTCGGGGCGTGGCATCAGTCGCTGGGCGAGGGCGAAGATCTTGTCGAAGTCCTCCGTCGGCGCGGGCAGCCCGGCGGACTTCGTGTGCAGCTGAAAGTCGGTGGTGCGCGTCTTGACGGTCACAGTGCGGGCGGCGCGGCCGTCCTTCAGCAGGCGACGGTGCATGGCCAGCGCGGTCTCGTGCAGCACGCGCATGGCCTCGACGGTGGTGCGCACATCCACCTGCAAAGTCCTTTCCGCGCTGACCTGCTTGGCGGGCGCACGAGGAGCGACGGGTCGCGGGTCGTCGCCGGCGGCCATGCGCTGCACCTCCACCCCAACCGAGCCCAGCGCGCCGCGCACATCCGTGGTGTCGGCGGCGACGAACTGACCGATCGTATCGATCCCCATGGTGTGCAGCTTGCCCTGAGCGACCTTGCCGATCCCCCACACGTCGCCTACGGGCCGGTCGGCGAAGACCTCCATGCGCACCTCGGGCTGCACGACGAACACCCCGTGGGGCTTTGCCAGGTCGCTGGCCATCTTCGCGTCCAGCTTCGTGGCGGCCATCCCCACGGAGGCGGGAAGCCCCGTCTCCTCTTCTACCCTGGCCTGCAGGTTCTCTGCCCAGTCGCGGGCTTCCTCGGCGCTGTCCAACCCCTGCGGTTCGGCGAAGCCCTCGTCCACGGATAGTTGCTCCACCACGCCAGCGTGAGCACGGATGACCTGGAAGATGCGACGGGAGGCGGCCGCGTAAACCTCCTTGCGCGGCCGGATCACCACGGCGCGGTTGTTGCACAGGCGCACGGCCTGCCCCATCGGCATCGCCGAACGGGCGCCGAAGGCCCGAGCCTCGTAGGAGGCGCCGGCGACCACCCCACGGCCGCCCAGGCCGCCAACCAGCACCGGCCGATCGCGTAGGGTCGGTCGGGTGAGCTGTTCGACGGAGGCGAAGAACGCATCCATGTCGATGTGAGCCACCCAGCGCATGTGCGTACCCTGCGGGTCTTTTTCTTTAGGACGCCACCGCGATGTCAGCCGAGCAGCCGTCGGCGACGTCGTGGCTGAGCTGCTCGCCGACGACAACCTTCACGTCCGTGGCCAGCACTTCCTTGGCGATCGCATCCGCGTGGGTACGTGCCCACTCTTCCTTGTCCGCAGGCACGGAAAGGGTCAGGTGGATCCGGTCGGTGATTTGCAGGTCGGCGGCCTTGCGGGCCTCCTGCAGGCCGCGCACGCGGTCGGCGGCCCAGCCCTCGGCCTCCAGCTCCGGGGTGGTCTGGGTATCCAGCACCACCAGGCCGTCCTGGCCCGAAACCTCAGCCGTGTGCTCCGGCTCCGCGGCCACGAGCTTGCGGGTAAACTCGCCGTCCTGCAGCTCGATACCGTCGGCGGTGACTACGCCCGCGTCGTCGACGGTGTAGTTTCCGGACTTCACTGCCTTGATGACGCGCTGGACGTCCTTGCCCAGGCGCGGGCCAGCCACACGAGCGTTCACCACAACCTCGAAGCCGCCGACCTGGGCGACGTCCGCGGTCAGCTCGACCTGCTTGACGTTCACCTCGTCGGCGATGATCTTCGTGAAGTCCTCCAGCGCGCTGGCGTTCGGCAGCGCGACGGTTAACTTCGGCAGCGGCAGGCGGTTGCGCAGCTTATGAGCCTTACGCAGGGAGCTCGTGGCGGAGCTTACGGCGCGCACGGCATCCATGGCGGCGACCAGCTCCGCGTCGGCGGGCAGGTTCTCGGCCTTCGGGAAGTCCGCCAGGTGCACGGAGCGCTCGCTGGTCAGGCCGCGCCAGATCACCTCGGTGGTCATCGGCAGCAACGGCGCTGCCGCACGGCACAGGGTCTCCAGCACGGTGTACAGGGTGTTGAAAGCCTCGGGGTGGACGGCGTCGCCCGCCCAGAAGCGGTCGCGGGAGCGGCGGACGTACCAGTTGGTCAGTGCGTCGCAGAACCAGCGGATCTCGTCGCAGGCGGTGGCGATGTCCGTGTTGTTCAGCGCATCGGTCACGCCCTGCACCGTGTCGCGCAGCTTAGCCAGGATGTAGCGGTCCAGCACGTTGGTGGAGGACGTATCGTACTGCGCCGGCTGGGAGGCGTAGAGGCGCAGGAAGGAGTACGCATTCCACATGGGCAGCATCGCCTGGCGCACACCCTCGCGGATGCCCTGCTCGGTGACGATCAGGTTGCCGCCGCGTAGGATCGGTGAGCTCATCAGGAACCACCGCATGGCGTCGGAACCGTCGCGGTCGAAGACCTCGTTGACGTTCGGGTAGTTGCCCTTGGACTTACTCATCTTCAGCCCGTCATCACCCAGCACGATGCCGTGAGCGACGACCTTCTTGAAGGCCGGGCGGTCGAACAGCGCGGTGGACAGAACGTGCATGGTGTAGAACCAGCCACGGGTCTGGCCGGAGTACTCCACGATGAAGTCCGCCGGGGAGTGGGTATCGAACCACTCCTTGTTCTCGAACGGGTAGTGCTTCTGCGCAAACGGCATGGAGCCGGATTCGAACCAGCAGTCCAGCACCTCCGGCACGCGGCGCATGGAGGACTTGCCCGTCGGATCATCCGGGTTCGGGCGGGTCAGCTCGTCAATGTCCGGGCGGTGCAGAGAGGCCGGCTTGCGGCCGAAGTCGCGCTCCAGCTCCTCCAGGGAGCCGTACACATCCATGCGCGGATACTCCTCAGAATCGGAGACCCACACCGGGATCGGCGCGCCCCAGTAGCGGTTGCGCGAGATATTCCAGTCGCGTGCGCCCTCCAGCCACTTGCCGAACTGCCCGTCGCGGATGTGGGAGGGCATCCACTCGATCTGCTCGTGGTTTAGCTCCACCATGCGATCACGGAACTTCGTTACAGCCACGAACCAGGACGGCAGAGCCATGTAGATCAGCGGCTCGCCGGAGCGCCAGGAGTGCGGGTAGGAGTGCTCGATCGTCTGGTGGCGCAGCACGCGGCCCGCGGCCTTCAGGTCCTTGATGATTGCCTTGTTCGCGTCGAAGACCAGCTGACCTTGGTAGTCGGGTGCCAGGGAGGTGAACTTGCCGTCCATGTCCACCGGGATCTCCAGGTCGATTCCCGCAGCCTCACAGGTGAACATATCGTCCTCACCGAAAGCCGGCGCCTGGTGAACCACGCCCGTACCGTCGGCGGTGGTGACGTAGTCGGCGCACAGCACGCGGAAGGCACCCGCCTTGAACTGGCTGCCTTCGCCGCCCTCGCTACCCTCGCCGGTCGCAGACTTCTCGCCCGCACGTTCGGCGAAGTAGCCGAACAGCGGCTCGTAGGTCATGCCCTCCAGCTCAGCACCTGTGAAGGTGCCCAGAACCTCGGCCTTCTCCCCCAGCTCCTTGGCGTATGCACCGCGCAGGTCGTCGGCCAGCACCACGGTATTTCCATGCATGCCCTCTGCGCCGTCGGCACCGATGGCGTCATCACCAATCCGCACCGCGGCGTAGGTCACCTCGGGGTGGACCGCCAGGGCGAGGTTCGCCGGCGTGGTCCACGGGGTGGTCGTCCAGCCGATAAACGCGGCATCGGCGAGCTCCGGGTGCTCAGCCAGGATCTTCACAGAGGCAGTGCCCTCGGTCGCGCCGGTGATCGGGAAGGTCACCGTGATGGTCGGATCCTGGCGCATCTTGTAGGAATCATCCAGGCGGGTTTCCTGGTTGGACAGCGGCGTGTGCTCCGCCCAGGAGTACGGCAGAACGCGGAAGCCCTGGTAGATCAGGCCCTTGTCGTAGAGGGTCTTGAAGGCCCACATGACGGACTCCATGAAGCCCGGATCCATCGTCTTGTAGCCGTTGTCGAAATCCACCCAGCGCGCTTGGCGGGTGACGTATTCCTTCCACTCGTCCGTGTAGCGCAGCACCGAGGTCGCGCAGTACTCGTTGAAGGAGCGCATGCCCATCTCTTCGATGCCAGCGCGGTCCTTGATGCCCAGCTGCTTCTCCGCCTCCAGTTCGGCGGGCAGGCCGTGGCAGTCCCAGCCGAAGACGCGAGCGACCTTCTTGCCCTGCATGGTCTGGTAGCGCGGGACGATGTCCTTGACGTAGCCCGTCAGCAGGTGACCGTAGTGCGGCAGGCCGTTGGCGAAGGGAGGGCCGTCATAAAAGACATATTCCTCGTTGCCCTCGCGGGAGTTAACGGATTCGTTGAAGGTGCCGTCCTTCTCCCAGTACTTCAGCACGTTCTCTTCGAGTACGGGGAAGGCGGTCGAACCGCCATTGGACATATCGACGCGCGGGTAGGCGCCGCCTGCTGGGGTTGCTTCGCTCATGGTGTGGTACCTGTTTCTTCGCTTTATTAGTGACGCCCACAGTTTCGCTGTCGGCGGTGTTCTCGCTAAAAAAACAGGGACGCATTGGCTAGGGAGCCTCGCGCGGTACCACCCTGATTGGCGTAATTCGTGATACGCCCTCTTCGTCTCTTACGGCGATAACGTGCCGCGACTCCGCCTGGGTCTAATAAGCGCCCGCCCCAGCTCTCGCTTGTGGGTGCGGACACCGTTCTTCCAGGAACGCTCCCCGGTGATGGCCGGATCGATACGTGTTTTTGAAGGATATTCAGTTACGGCTCCTACCCTACACTGCCGTGCGCAGGATTAGAGCCTTAGCCCTTCGCCAGCCCCCTAGCGTTTGCGGTGGCGGATCAGGTCGTAGACAAACAATGCCACGCCGATCAATGCCACGGTCACACAGATCCAGGCCCAGGTGGTGGACCCGACTGTGAGGCTAACGACAAGGGCTGCAAAACCGAGAACCGCCAGGAGGATCGCTGCAACGAGCATCGTTACTTCTTCCTCCTGACGGTCGGTAGTGGCCGGCCATAACCGGCCGTAGCCAATTTCTAAGGCGCTGAGGGGCTACTAGTTGTCTTCGCCCTCGACCTCGATGGAGCCGGCCGGTGCGGCGGTGCCGCGGCTGTTCAGCTCCTCCAGCTGAGACTCCAGGAAGGTCTTCAGGCGGGTGCGGTACTCGCGCTCGTAGGTGCGCAGCTCCTCGATGCGTGCCTCGAGGGTGGTCTGCTGCTTCTTCACCGTGTTCATGATCTCGGTGTGCTTGCGCTCTGCATCTTCCTGCAGGGCGTTTGCCTTCTCCTGTGCGGAGCGGATCTGTGCCTGGGACTGAGCAGTAGCGTCGGAGATCATGACCTCGGACTTCTGCTTTGCGTCTGCCAGCTGTGCGTTGGACTTCTCCTCCGCGTCTGCCAGCATCTTCTCGGAGCGGGTCTTCGCATCCGCCAGGGTGTTCTTGGAGCTGCTGTCGGCGTCGTCGATGGTCTTCTTCGCGGTGGCGCGAGCCTCTTCCAGCATGGTGTTGGACTCTGCCTTCGCGTCACCGGTCAGGCGGTCTGCCATCTCCTGCGCCAGAGACAGCACGCGGGCTGCCTGCATGTGGGTCTCGGCGGTGGCGACGCCGGACTTGCCGTCGCCGGACGCAGCCGGAGCGGCAGCGGCGGCGGAAGCCTGGGCCGGAGCCTGCTTCTTGGCATCCTCAGCAGCCTTCTCTGCCTTAGCGGCGCGATCCTCAGCGGCCTTCAGCTTGGCCTCGTAGTCAGCCTTGACCTTCTTCTCGATCTCGGCGACGTTTGCCTGGGAAGCGGCCTGCGGCTGCGCCTTGCCCTGCTCTGCCTGAACCTCGGCGCGAACGTCCTTGCGAGCCTGCTCCAGCTTCGCGGAGTACTCGGACTCGAACTGGCCACGCAGGTCGGACTCGATCTCGCGACGCAGTGCAGCCTCGTCAACCTGGGAAGCACCAGCAGCGCCAGCAGCGCCAGCGCCATTAGCGGAACCGGACTCCAGCTGCTCGACCTTCAGCTTGAGGTCGGAGTTTTCGTCCTGCAGTTCCGCAAGAGTGTCCTCCACGAGATCCAGGAACTGGTCGACCTCGTCCTCGTTGTAACCACGCTTGCCGATCGGCGGCTTGCTAAAAGCTACGTTGTGCACATCAGCCGGAGTGAGTGGCATAGGTTGTCCCTTTCCCTTTCGGATTGCCTCAAAGTGCTAGAAGGCGTTCGCAACAGTATTGAACTATTGATGGTTTATGAAACAGCTACAAAGCATACCAGCATAAGCTGGTTCAGTCTCAACTTTAGATCGAGATTAACCGCGTAGCGTAGCATAACACCGTATAGCTCAGCCTCAACAGTAATTTACTACAGCCACATACTCATCACAGACTGATTCTCACCCCCTGGTTTCACCCCCCATAAAATTTTTTCCGCTTATTCGGCCGGAACACGTAACGCTAGAAACGCGCCGACGATGTAACAGGTGAAGGAAATGAGAAAACCGCCACCGGCCAAGACCCACATTCTCGACCGGCAGCGGCTTCCGTCACTACACACGACATCTCCGCAGCCTCACTCACTTACCGCGAAGATGTCTCCAATTCTAGCCCCGTGAACGGATATTCACAACAGTTTGCTGAATATCCGTTTCATTCTTCTCCCCCCCCCGACATCCACCCCCCTTAGTTTTATGGACTTAAGGATGCGCTGATATCGGCCTCGCTAGTGAACTACTAGCGAGTTTTGCCCGCAGATTCCCCCAAAGTTTGTCGCTCAGTTAGCGAACAAATGCCCCCAAGAGCATGCTCAACAACTGCAGCCCGAAGAACAAAACCAGCACGGAGACATCCAGCCCCACGCCCCCGAGCTGAACCGGCGGAATCAACTTTCGCAGCGCCTTTACCGGTGGATCTGTAACCACAAACAGCGGCTCGGCCACAATGCTGAACCAGCGCTGCGGGCGCCAGTTACGGGAAAAGGACTGAATCATTTCGATAATGATGCGCAGGATCAGAATCAGAATGTAGAAGCGAATCAGCCACATCAACAGAAGCAGGATTTCGTTCACTTAAGAGCTCTCCTGGTTAATGACCTTATGTGTTAAAGACTTCTAAATCGGCTGGCGCGCAGACTAGATAGTCTCCGCGATAGCATCCAGCTGATCCTGCGCCAGAGTTACGCCCTTCGGTAGCAAGATGAAGTTACGTACGCCCTTAAGCTTCTTCAGCTGCGCATCCAAACCGCGGCTCAGACCAGCAGCGAAGTCCAGTACTCGCTTAGCCTCGCCCTTTTCCATCCCGCTTAAGGAGAAGACGACGATCTCGCGAGCCTTGAGGTTATCCACCAGCTCGCCGGCCTGAGTGTAGGAGCTTAGAGTGAAGGACACGAAGGCCGAGGGATCCTTCTCCTCCGCCGGAGCATCCGCGTAGGAGGAGGAATAGAGGCTTCCGCCGCGGGAAGAGTAACGATCCTCTCGGTCGCCCCGCTCTACCCGGTCAGCGAAATCGGAACGGCCATAACGGTCGCCACGATCGCGCTCAGAACGGGAACGGTAAGAAGGCTCGTGTGCATCACGCTCAACACGGTCTGTGCGATCCGCACGGTCGCGCTCGCGGGAGCCGTAGCCGTCGCTGTAGTAATCCGTGTTGTAGGATTCCACGGGATCAAAACCGAAGAAGCGCTTGGTCTTGTCCATGAAGTTTTCTGACATTGGTCTGTAGGAACCTTCCGTTGCTTGAATCTCTTAGCTTGTTAAGGGCGATATATAACTATGTGGTTTAAAGTACTGGTCGCGCGCCCATGATGTCCGTACCGACACGCACCAGCGTGGAGCCTTCCGCGATGGCTATCTCCAGGTCACCGCTCATTCCCGCGGAGTACACGGGAGCGCCCGTCACGCGGTCAGTAATGCGCTCGACGAGCTGCCGACCGCGGGCGAACACGGCCACGGGATCGGCGTCGAGCGGCGGTACCGTCATCAGCCCGCGCAGCTCCAGGTTTTCGGCAGCGGCCACGGCATCGGCCAGTTCGTCGATGTCCGCCTCCACTGCCCCACCACGCTGCGGGTCACCGTCGGAGCTGAATTGCAGAAGCACCGGCAGGCGCCCACTTCGGTCGCCGCGTTCCAAGGCCAGCCCCGCGCCCCGGTCCAGCGCATTCAGCAACTTCAGCGAGTCCACCGTGTGCACGGCAGCTGCCCACCGTGCAACGGAGTTCGCCTTCTTCGTCTGCACCTGCCCCACCATGTGAAACTGCAGACCTGTTTCTGCCAACTGCGCGTGTTTATCACGCGCTTCCTGTTCGCGGTTCTCGCCGACGGCGGTGACGCCCAGTTGCGTCAGCAGCTTCACGTCCTCAGCAGGGTGGAACTTGGTAATGGGCAGAAGATCTGCTCCCCCGGCCACCGCAATCCGGCGCCTGATGCGCGCCAGGTTCTCAGCAATCTCCTGCGCCCGTGGGCTAAGTTCCGCCGAGCCGCCGGGAAGGTCGTCCGGCACCTGGCCTTCGCTGTTCATGCTCTTCTGCTCAGTCATGGCATCCACACTACGCCCGCCTGGCGGCCTGTCGTCCCCTCTCGGCGGTAGGAGAAGAAACGGTCGGCGTGCTCCGGATCGATTGTGCAGCGCGGGTCCGCATCAATGCTGCGCACTCCGAGGGAGAGTAGCTGGCGGGTTAGACCAGCACGAATGTCCAACCCATGGGTGCCCTTCGTGGTGGTCGTCGCCGAGCCGGGCAGCTTGGACTCAACATCCGCGGCCATAGACTGCGGCACCTCGTAGTTCTCTCCACTGGCGGCCGCGCCGAGCAGAGCGTGAATGTTGCTGGGTACAGCGCCCAGGTCTTCCATGCGGGCAATGGTGCGACGGAGGATTCCGTTGCGGGCTCCTATTCGCCCAGCGTGAACCGCGGCAATCACGCCGGCATCCTCATCGGACAGCAAAACCGGAACGCAGTCAGCGGTGAGGACGATCAGCGCTGTACCTCGCAGGGTGGTAATGAGGGCGTCAGTAGCCTCAATCACGGGCGACGCAGGGGACGCGGGGGACGCGGGGGACGCAGAGTGCACAGTGGAAGCAGCATTCCCAGCGGGCGCAGCGGATACAAGGTGGTCGGTGGTGACCTCCGTGACGTTCGGCGAATGGATCTGCTCCATAAACACCAAACGCCCCACGTCCAGCCCCAGCACATCAGCCAGGCGCTGGCGGTTTTGAGCCACAGCCGACGGGTCATCACCCACGTGATCGCCCAGGTTAAACGAGGCGTAGGCACCCGTGGAAACCCCACCGTTGCGGTCGGTAAAGACCTTCCGCACCTTCGGGCTCTGATCGTGACTCAAAGCAAGCTCCTTAGTCTGGCATCTGGCTGCATCTGGCGAGGTGGTATCTGGCGGACTAGTTGAAGTCCGGCAGATCCAGGTCGTCCTCTTCCTCAGTCAGATCCACACTGGAGTTGGTGGTGTTCTGCGGCTGCTGCGGAGCGGAGGTGAACAGACCGCCGCCCTGGTTAGTCTGCGGCTGCTCCTGCGGCGCTTGCTGCGGCACGGTGCCCCGACGCTGCGCGAAGCTGGACTGGGTGCCAGCCTGCTGTGCGGTCGGATCGGCCTGCGCGGAGCCTGCCTGCGGGATCTCCTGGCCCTGCACTGCGTACTGGGAGTTCTGGCCAGCCTGCGGGGCCTCCTGGCCACCGAACAGGTTGGTGGGCTGTGCAGCGCCGGCGCCTGCGGCCGCGTCCGCGCTCTCCTGCGAATGGTGCGCACCGGAGCGCTGGTTGTTGGACGTTGCGGACGGGGAATCGTCGAAGCCGGTGGCGATGACGGTCACGCGGACCTCATCGCCCAGCTGGTCGTCGATGATGGTACCGAAGATCAGGTTGACGTCTTCGTCAGCCTTTTCCTCCACCAGGTCCGCGGCCTGGGAAACCTCCAGCAGCCCCAGGTCGGAGCCGCCGGCGAAGGACAGCAGCACGCCCTTGGCGCCTTCCATGGTGCTCTCCAGCAGCGGGGAGTTGATGGCTGCCTGGGTGGCCTTGACGGCACGCTGATCGCCGCGGGCGGTGCCGATGCCCATGAGGGCAGAGCCCGCGTCGGTCATGACGGAGCGCACGTCGGCGAAGTCCACGTTGATCACACCCGGGGTGGTGATCAGCTTGGTGATGCCCTCGACACCGCTGAGCAGCACCTCATCAGCCTTGCGGAAGGCTTCCATCATGGACAGCTGCTCCTCGGACATCTTCAGCAGCGAGTCGTTGGGGATAACGATCAGCGTGTCGCAGACCTCGCGCAGAGCCTCGATGCCCTCCATGGCCTGCTTGCTGCGGCGACGGCCCTCAAAGCCGAAGGGGCGGGTAACCACGCCGACGGTCAGAGCGTTCTGCTTCTTCGCGATGTTCGCCACAACCGGGGCTGCACCAGTACCGGTGCCGCCACCCTCACCTGCGGTGACGAACACCATGTCGGCACCGGCCAGGATCTCTTCGATCTGGTCCTTGTGGTCCTCGGCGGACTTGCGGCCGACGTCCGGGTTAGCGCCGGCGCCCAGGCCGCGGGTCTCCTCGCGGCCGATATCCAGCTTGATGTCCGCATCGGTCAGCATCAGAGCCTGTGCATCGGTGTTGATGGCGATGAACTCCACGCCCTGCAGCTGCTCGTCGATCATGCGGTTGACGGCGTTTACTCCGCCGCCGCCGACACCGACCACCTTGATCTCGGCGAGGTGGTTTCCTGGATTCGTCATGTGCGCTTTTCCGCCTTCCTAGAGAATTTTTCGTGCTTTGCGGTTTGCCGGTTTGCTGTTGCGTCCATCTTCCTAGCCGTCAAGCATTTAGCGGTGCACATTCTTGGTGGCGTGTCGTATCCTTAAAGTTCAACTTAAAGCTTAAGCTGGGGATTCACCCCTACTTCAGCCCTGCCTGACGGTGGGCATAGCGGGGTTCGAGACGTTCCAATTTCCCTCGCGCCCCAGCACAATTCGGGTCGCCTCGGCCTTCTCGTCCGCCCTATCGGCGGAACCCCAATACACAGCCTGATTAGGGAAAAAGAGGCGAATACTATCCGCCGACTCGGCCTCAATCCCCTCCAGCTTCCCGCGAAGGTCATCCGAGAGCGCAGTCAGCGCCTTCGTCGCCGCGTCGATAGCCCGAGCATCGTCCGCCTTGGTCTTCTTAAACTCGAAAGACCCTTCAGGCTTCACACCCGTCAAAAACACCTGCCCATTTTCGTCCACTACCTGTGGTGTGTCGCCGTCCATGACGTAGCCAATGGCCTTGTGCTCGGTCACATCGACCGTCACCGTTGTGGGCCAGGAGCGCTTTACGGTCACCTTCTCCACCCACGGCACGGAGGATACTCCCTGGGCAGCTTCTGCCATGTTCAGGCGCAGCATGTTGTCGCCCGCGTTAATGGCGCTGGCCTCCCGGATCGCCTGCGGATCCGCATTCGTCGTGCCCTGCACATCGATCTGCGACACCTTCACGATGGGCGCCGCATACACAAGCACACCCAGCAGCACAGCCAGCGCTACGAGCCCCGCGACCAGCCACTGCAGGCGCTTTCGCGGCGTGCTCTGGTGCTTCTGCCCCTTCTGGCTCTGTTGGTTCTTCTTGTTTCTTGTTCTTGACGCCTTACTCACCCGCGATCACCATGGTCCAGCTCCAGGAGAATCTCGTCCGCCAGCATCGTCACGGTACCCGCGCCGATCGTCAGCACCATGTCGCCACGCTGCACCAGCCCGGCGACCACGCCGGCTACACGCGAGAAGTCGGGCTCGAACACGCACTCCGTGGAGGCATCGATCTTGTCTCCAATGATGCGCGAATCCATACCCTCGACGGGCTCCTCGCGGGCGCCGAAGATATCCAGCAGCACCACCAGATCGGCCAGGGACAAAGCCTCGGCGAACTCGTCGGCAAAGTTGATCGTGCGGGAGTACAGGTGCGGCTGGAAGACGGCCACGATGCGCCCACCGCGAGCTTCCACCCGCTGCCGTGCGGCCGAGAGGACGGCCGCGACCTCGGTCGGGTGATGCGCGTAGTCGTCGTAGACTTCCACGTCCTGGCGGGTGCCGTGATACTCGAAGCGGCGGCGTACGCCGTCGAAACCACCGATGCCCGCGATGACCTTCTCCACATCCGCGCCCAGCAGCGCGCTGCCCAGCACGGCCGCGGTGGCGTTCAGCACCATGTGAATGCCCGGGATGGCCACGCGCAGCGAATAGGTGCCTGCGCCCTTTCCACCGCCCTGCTGCACGGCTCCGTTCACGGCCTCAGTCAGCCGCAAGGCGGAAACGGTTCCCTCGGCGGTAACCTCCGTGCTTTCGATGATCGCTGCTGGGGGCACGGAAAAGTGGGCGTCACAAGCCTCGGCAGTGCCATAACCAACAACGCTAAACGGCAAGGACTCGCCGGCCTCGGCACCGGCGATGAGCTTCTCGGCGAGTGCGGCCGAACCCGGATCATCCAGGCACGCGACCAGGAAGCCACCCGGCACAATGCGGTGGGCGAACTTCTCGAAGACCTCCCGGTAGGCCGCTTCGGTCTTGAAGTAATCCAGGTGGTCGGGCTCGATGTTTGTGATCACCGCGATTTCGGGCGAGTAGGACAGGAAGGAACCATCGGACTCGTCAGCCTCGGCCACGAAGATCTCGCCGGTTCCGTTGTGGGCATTCGTGCCCGCGCGGTTCAACTGTCCACCGATGGCAAAGGAAGGATCCTGCCCCGCCGCCTGCAGCGCCGACACAGCCATCGACGTCGTAGAGGTCTTACCGTGCGTACCCGCCAGCAAGAAAGCCCGGCGATCCTGCAGCAACAGCGCCAGAATGTCCGAGCGGCGGAGCACCGGAATCCCTGCCTCGCGGGCGCCGACGAGCTCCGGGTTATCCTGCGGAATCGCGGCGAAGGAGGTGACGACCACTGTCGGCAACTCCCCCAACAGGCGCAAGTTTTCCTCCGCGTGTCCGACCTGAATCTGTGCGCCGGCCGCGCGCAGCGCCATGATGCTGCGCGACTCCTTCATGTCCGACCCGCTGACCTGGTAGCCGCGGTCCAGCAGGATGCGGGCGATACCGGACATGCCGGCGCCGCCGATGCCCACCATGTGCACGCGGGAGAGGTCCGTGGTCTGAGGCTGCTCGCTCATCGTGGAAGAAGTTGCCTTTCTAAGAGGAGGGAGGACAAAAGGATTTGGTATGGGGGCTATGCCTCGGCTGCTGCGATGATCTTGTCGGCGATCTTCTCGGCAGCGTCCCTGTGGCCTGCGGCCAGCGTTGCCAGGCTAGCGGCGTGCCAGCGGGTTTCGTCGCGCAGCAACGGGATGACTTCCTGGGAAACGCGGTGACCAGTGAGCTCGGCATCCTTGATGATCACCCCGCCACCGGCGTGGGTGATCGGGCGGGCATTGAGCTCCTGCTCGCCGTTGCCGTGCGGCAGCGGCACGTAGATACCTGGCAGGCCGACGGCGGAGATCTCGGCAACGGTCATTGCGCCCGAGCGGCACAGGATCGCATCCGCGGCGGCGAGAGCCAGGTCCATGCGCTCGATGTACGGCACTGCTACGTACGGGGGCTTGCCTTCCTGTACTTCTGCGGGTAGCTCAATTTCGTTCTTCTTGCCGTATGCGTGTAACACCCCGATGCCGGCGTCCTGCAGTGTCTTCGCTGCATCCACCACGGCGTTGTTGATGCTGCGTGCGCCCTGGGAACCACCGGTCACCAGCAGCAGCGGGGCCTCCGGATCCACGCCGAAGAACTCGCGGGCCTCCGCGCGCAGGGCCTTGCGATCCATTTTCAGCACGGATTCGCGCACGGGGATGCCCACAATCTCGGCGTCCAGGCCGGAATCCTCGACTGCGGCCAGGCCGGTACCGCCCAGCTTCACGCCCAGCTTGTTGGCCACGCCCGCGCGGGCATTGGCCTCGTGGACGAAGAAGGGAATCTTGAGGGAGCGTGCGGCCAGGTAGGCCGGGGCGGAAACGTAGCCGCCGAAGCCGATAACCACGTCGGCTTCCACCTCGCGCAGTACCCGCTTCGTCTCCTTCAGAGCCTTGCGCAGGCGCAGCGGCAGCGTAGCTAGGTCCTTGTTCACTTTGCGCGGCACCGGCACCGGCGGGATCAACTCCAGGTCGAAACCGCGCGCCGGCACCAGGGTGGTCTCCAGGCCACGGGTAGTACCCAGCGCGGTGATGCGCGCGTCTGGGCGCTGCGCGCGAACTGCCTCTGCCACGGCCATGGCGGGTTCAATGTGCCCGGCCGTTCCGCCGCCGGCAACGACGACTGATAGCTTCCGGTCGGCTTCTGGCTTCGGGTTCACTTTGGCTAGCGCCTCCTGTGTCGGTTATCGATAGTTCTGCGAGTCTTGCGGGCCCGTGGCCGCTCCGCCTCGTCCGCCCGGTGGCGGCTACGCGGGATCGGCTTTGGTGTCGCGGTGGGCGGCAGGTCTTGTCTTCGCACTCCATCGTAGCCACGCAGGCGCGACTCGCCGCCGACGCGACGGATAGACTGCTCCACCCGGTCGCGTTCGCGGCGCACGTCCTGGCTCCCCCGGCCAGCGCTCGCCCGCTGCCGGGTAACCGGCTCGCCGTAGCTAT
Organism: Corynebacterium sp. ACRQK; assembly: GCF_022345965.1. Taxonomy (GTDB): domain Bacteria; phylum Actinomycetota; class Actinomycetes; order Mycobacteriales; family Mycobacteriaceae; genus Corynebacterium. Next base: position 187,226 of record NZ_JAKRMU010000004.1, on the reverse strand, counting down.
AGGCCGTCTCGCGGCGCTCGTTCCGGCGCTGCTCACCCGCCTTGTAGCCCTGCGGTTCCGGCAGCAAGAGGATGCGGTCGATGAGCGGGCGCCCTTCGTGCTGCATGGAGGAAACCGTCTCCGGCTCGTTGCGGGCACAGTTGCACAGCAGCCCCATGGAAATGAGGGTGATGATCGCCGACGAACCACCAGCGGAGATCAGCGGCAGCTGGATACCCGTCACCGGCAGCAGGCCCACAACATAGCCCATGTTGAAGAACGCCTGCACGGTGATACCGATGGTCAGCGTTGCAGCCAGCAGCCTGAGGAAAGGATCCTTCTGCGCCAGGGCCGTGCGGATGCCAAACCAGGCGAGCACTCCAAACAGAATCACGACGATAGACGCGCCGAGCAGACCCAGCTCCTCGCCCACGATGGCAAAGATGAAGTCGTTCTTCGCTTCCGGCAAATAGAACCACTTCGCACGAGACTGCCCCAGCCCGGCACCGAAAACCCCACCATCGGATAGGGACAAGATGCCCTGGTGGGACTGGTAGGCCGCACCCCGAGTCGTCGACTCTCCGAAATTCAGCGTCAGGGCGTCCTTCCACGTCGTAATACGCGCACCGCGGAAGCTCTGACGGGTAATCGCGAACACGCCCAGCACCGCGACTATGCCCAGCACCGTGGCGATGACCTGGCGACCAACGCCGGCAAAGAAGAATAGGCCGGCGACCACGATGCCCACAGAGAACATCATGCCGAGGTCCTTTTGCAGAAGCACCAACAGCAAGATCGCAAAACTCACGGCCATGAAGGCGCCGAGGGTGGTGTTGAGGCGCTGTGTGGCACGCGCCCTGTAGGAGACAGTGGCTGCTCCCCACACCGCCAGCGCCAGCTTCGCCACCTCGGAGGGCTGCACGCCGATGGGGCCAATGCGGATCCACGAGTTCGAACCGACCTCTTCGCCACCGGTACCAACACCAGGGATCAAAACTGCTATCAGCATCGCAATCGCAATTACCAGCAGCCACGGGGAATACTTGCGGATCGTCTCCGGGCGCATCCGCAGCGCCACCCACATCGTCACCAGACCGATGAACACAACCACGGCCTGCTTGATGAACTCGCCGAACACATTCGCGCCGCTGGCGTAGGAGGTCACCATCGACGACGACAGCACCATGACTAGCCCCAATACAGTCAGGCACGCCGTGACGACCAGCAACACCTTGTAGTTCAGCTGCGGGGTAGCCAGCTGTGCGGTGAACTTGCTGTGTAGGGATGCTAGGCCGCGCTCGGCGCCAGACTCCTGGTTCGCGGGCTTGCGCTCCGGCTCGAGCCGCTCACTGTGCGGGCGGCTCTCCCCTGTGCCGGGGATGCGCCGACGCTTCGAATTGGACGTCGGAGTGGACATCGCGCGCCTATCCCCTTTCCTGTGTTTCTTGAGTTTCTTGGGTCCCTTGGTTCCCTTGACCCGTTTGTTCGACCGTATCGGCCCCAGCATATGCCACCGCATACTGGGCGAACAGGTCGCCACGCTGGCTCATGCCGGTGTACATATCCAGCGATGCTGCCGCCGGGGCCAGCACCACGCTGTCGCCGGGTTGCGCCAACCCGTGGGCGGCGCGGGCGACGGCACGCATCGCTTCTTCTGGATCGGTGGCGTCAACAACGGTGACCGGCAGGTCGGGCAGCTGCCGCGACACCTCCGCGACGAGCTCCGCGCGATCCACGCCAAGGGCCACCACTGCCTTGAGGGCACCGCCGATCGCCCGGATTAGCCCGTCGACCGCCGCCCCCTTCAGCTGTCCGCCGGCGACCCAGATCACGTTGCGCTGGCCACGCAGCGCGGCTTCGGCGGCGTGTGGGTTGGTGGCCTTCGAGTTATCGATCCAGGTAACGCCTCCGTGTTCCAGCACAACCTGCCCACGGTGCGCCTGCACCTTGAATCCGGACAGCGCGGTTTCGATAGCCGCCGGTGCCACGCCCACCGCACGCGCCATTGCAGCACTCGCCGCGGCATCGGCAAGGCCTGCGGGCCCGGGAGGGCTAATCCCCTGCGCCGTGGCGAGGTCCGTGGTTTGGCTCGGGTCGCCAATGACGACCTCGATCAGCCGCCCGTCGCGCACCCCGACTACTCGTTGCGTGTTTCGTGACGCCACCTTCTCAGGGTCGTAAATCGTGTACCCACGGCGCGCCATAACCTGGCGGGCGCGTGCAGTGGCGACAACGTCTGAGTCATCCAGAGCCAGGACGGACTCCTCAGCGGTCAAGACTTGCGCCTTGTCTGCACAATAGTTTTCGTAGTTGCCGTGCCAATCCAGGTGGTCTTCGGCGAGGTTCAGAATGCAGCCGACGGCGGGCTCGAACATGGGCGCCCAGTGCAGCTGAAAGCTGGACACCTCGGCGACGAAGACATCAGAGCGGGGTTCGCCACGGTGCTGGGCGGCCAGAGCGGCGGATGGGGCGATGCCAATGTTGCCCACGGCCAAGGCAGCGCGCCCGTCGGCGATCAGCATGGAGGTCAGCATCGCCGTGGTGGTGGTCTTACCGTTCGTTCCCGTCACCGCCAGCCACGTGCGGGGCTCACCAAAGGCCCCGGCCTGGTCGGCCAGCCAGGCAGCGGCAATATCCCCGATCACGGGTATGCCCAGCTCGGCAGCGCGGGCCAGCAATGGGGACTCGGGCTTCCAGCCCGGCGAGGTCACGACGAGTCGCGGAGCCAGGTCGTCGAGGGTCTCGATCGCCTCGGACACGCTGAGTAGCCGCAGCTCTGTATCCCCATCATCAGCAATGTCGCCAAATGCCTGCGCATTGTCGTCTGCGACCAGAACCGACCGGGCGCCGAGGGCGCAGAGCATGGAGATCACGCCCCGCCCGGCCACGCCCGCGCCCGCGACCAGAACGGTCTGGGTGCGCATGGTCTCTAGGGCGTCTGCGGGTTGAAGTGCGTGTGTCGATTCCACGGCTTGGTTGTCCTTACATTGCTAGCGAATTGTGGGTGTGTGGGCCTGCGGGTAGAGATCCTAGAAGCTGGCGCCGTTGAGCCACTCCGCGTAGAAGATGGCGAAGCCGGACATCGCCGCCAGCGCGGCGAGCAGCCAGAAGCGGATGACGACGGTGGTCTCCGCCCATCCCTTGTTCTCGAAGTGGTGGTGGATCGGTGCCATGCGGAACACGCGCTTGCCGGTGGCCTTGAAGGAGATCACTTGGATAACCACGGAGGCGGCCTCGATGACGAAGATGATGCCGACCAAGATCATCAGCAGCTCGGTCTGCGTCGTGATGGACAGGCCGGCCACTAGGCCACCCAGAGCCAGCGAGCCGGTATCGCCCATGAAGATCTTCGCCGGGGCAGCGTTCCACCACAGGAAGCCCAGGCAGGCGCCCAGTCCAGCGGAGGCGAGCATCGACAGGTCCAACGGATCGCGCACCGCATAGCAGGCCGTCTGCGCGCTAACGGCACAGGAGTTACGGAACTGCCAGAAGGTAATCAGCACGTAGGTGCCCATCACGATCGCGGTCACGCCACTTGCCAGGCCATCCAGGCCGTCGGTCAGGTTCACTGCGTTAGACCAGGCGGAAATGACCACGTAGATGAAGATCAAAAACAGAACCATGCCCACGATGGTCGGCCCGAGGGCGATGTCGAACGTCGCAATATCGCGGACGAACGACAGGTGCGTGGAGCCCGGGGTCAGCCCGTGGGAGTTCGGGAACTGCAGAATCAGCAGACCAAAGACAATCGCGGTAACCAGCTGCCCGACGAGCTTTGCCTTCGCGTTTAGGCCTAGGTTCCGACCCTTAACCAGTTTGATGTAGTCATCGGCGAAGCCCAGTCCACCCAGGGCCAAGGTCAGTCCCAGCACCAGCCAGCCGCTAACACCCGGCCCGGCGCCGGTAGTTACGAGCCCCACCAGCACGGCCACCAGGTATCCGAACACGATGCCCGCCAACACGGCGAGGCCGCCCATAGTGGGGGTGCCGCGCTTCTTGAAGTGCGACTTCGGCCCTTCCTCGCGGATCTCCTGGCCCAGTCCTTCGGCGGAGAACCAACGAATCAGTACCGGGGTCAGCAGTACGGACACAAGGAAAGCAACCGCACCTGCGATAAAAATTTGCAACATGGGGTTTTAAGCTCCTTGGTCCTCGCCGATGAGCAGTCCTTCTGCTACCGCCCATAGTCCGTCCGAATACGATGCCTTGATCAGCACCACATCCTGCGGGTTCAAACTCATGTCTAAGTAATTCACCGCACCGTCGATGTTCTCGACAACCTGCGTTTCCACTCCGCTCTCCCGGGCAGCCTCGGCCAGTGCGCGCTGGTTCACCCCGTTGCCCACGATGACCGCGTGGTCGATACGCCGTTGCGCCAGCACGTGGCCGAGTTCGGCGTGCTCTTCGCTCGCGTCCTCGCCCAGCTCGCCCATCTGCCCCAGCACAGCCCAGCTATCTGCGTCGCGGCGCCCCTTGGCTGTGTAGGCCAGCGCGTCGATTCCCGCGCGCATTGATTCGGGGTTGGCGTTGTAGGAGTCGTTGATGATGGTCACCCCGTCGGATTCGCGGGTGCGCACGTCCATGCGGTTCACGCTGGCGGCGACGTGAGAGCTCAGCAGGGATGCAACCTTGGCGGCGTCAATACCCAACTCGATACCAACCGCCGCGGCGGCGAGCGCGTTCGAGACCTGGTGGGCGCCGAAGACCGAAAGCTCCACGCGCACCGGCTGCCCTGCCGGGTGGTGCAGCATAAAGCTGGCGCGGGCCACGGCATCGAGTTCGATGTCGGTGGCGTAGTAATCCGCCGGAACACCTGCGGCTCCCGTCGCGCCCTCCGTGGAGAAGCGCACGACGCGCGCCGCGGTGCGCTTATCCATCGCCGCGACCTTGTCGTCGTCTGCGTTTAGCACGGCCAGGCCCCCATCGGCGGCAGCCGGCAGAGCCTCCACCAGCTCGCCCTTCGCCTGCGCGATGGCCTGGCGGGAACCGAACTCGCCCAAGTGTGCGCTGCCGACATTCAGTACCACGCCCACGCGCGGTGGGGTGACGGTCGTCAGGTGCTGGATGTGGCCCACGCCGCGGGCGGACATCTCACTGACGAGGAAGCGGGTGTCGCGGCCGGCGCGCAGGGCGGTGTACGGCAGGCCGATCTCGTTGTTGAAGCTGCCGGGCGGGGCCACGGTCTCCCCCGCCTCGCGCAGCACCGCGCCGATCAGATCCTTCGTGGAGGTCTTGCCCGCGGAGCCGGTCACGCCGACGACGACCATGCCCTCCTCGGCGGCCAACACGTCGGTGTTGTGGCGCGCGAGCTTATCCACGGCGGCCAGCACCGCGGCGCCGTGGCCTTCCACGTCGAATTCGAAGGCGGTGGCGTTGGAGGTCTGCTCGTTGACCTCCACCGGAGCGGCCAGTAGCGCGGGCTGCTCCACCGGGCGGCCGACGATCAGCAGGGCGGCGCCGTTCTGCAGTGCGGCGTCGGCGAAGTCGTGCCCGTCGGCGCGGGCTCCGGGCAGAGCCATGAAGATCGCGCCCGGGGTGATTTTGCGCGAGTCGAACTCCGCCGGGCCGGTTACTACGGCCTGCGGGTCCACTTCGTTAATCAGCGTGCTGCCCGTTACCTCGGCGATCTTCTGGGTCGTTAATTCAATCATCGCTTCTGCCTACCTTCACCATTATCTGCCTCACGCTCTTGCCGCACCCGGTTCTTCAGGGCCGCTGTAAGCTCCTCCACATCGTCGAAGGGGTGCATCGTACCGGCCACCAGCTGGCCCTTTTCGTGTCCCTTGCCGGCCACAACCACCGCGTCTCCGGGGCGTGCCCAAGCCACAGCTGCGCCGATTGCCTCTGCACGGTCGGGCACGATCTCGCACACGGTCTGGCTGCTTGCTCGTTGTTCTTGTTCCTTCTTTTGGACGCCCTCTCGCGCCCCCGCGTAAATAGCCTCCCTGATCGCGGAAGGTTCCTCATCCCGGGGGTTGTCGTCCGTAACGAACACCGCATCCGCCAGCTCCGCGGCGATGCGTCCCATGATCGCGCGCTTGTCGTGGTCGCGGTTTCCGCCGGCCCCGAGGACAATTCCGATGCGGGCTTCCGGGTCCGGCAGGTAGTCGTGCAAGCTGCCCAACACGGCCTGGACCGCGCCCGGCTTGTGCGCGTAATCAACCATCGCCAGGAAGTCCTGGCCTTCCTCAACCAGCTGCATGCGGCCGGGCACCTGCACGTCCGTCAGAGCCTTCACCGCTGCGTTGTCGCTAGTCAGCGAGTCTCCCGTGGCGGCCTCGATACAGGCAAGGGCCACCAAGCTGTTGGCCTGGTTAAAGGAGCCCGCCATGCCGATGCTGTAATCCAGCTCGCGTGGATCGGCGCCGCCCGCGATAGAAAGGTGAATGTGCTGACGGCCGCTGGGAGCCACTTCAGCAGAGGTAATGGACCAAACCGGACCAGTGGTTTCGGCCGCATGGTCGCCTCCCTGCGGGTACAGAGTCACGGTCGGCGAGTGCTTCGCGGCGATCGCACGCATGCGCTCGCCCCACTCGTCCTCGCAGCAGATCACAGCGGTGCCCGGAACGGCCCCATCCTCTACGCTCTCGAACAGCAGTGCCTTTGCCTGGAAGTAGTCCTCCATCGTCGGGTGGAAATCCAGGTGATCCTGGCTCAGGTTCGTAAACGCCACCACGTCGAAGTGCACGCCGCGCACGCGACCCAGCTGCAGGGCGTGGCTGGATACTTCCATCACCAGATGTGTGGTGCCTTCGGCCACCATGCGTGCCAGCAGGGCCTGCAGGGTGGGAGCCTCCGGAGTGGTCAGCGAGGTCGGAATCGGCTGGCCATTGATACGAGTGCCGGTGGTACCGATCAGCCCCACCTGCAGTCCGGAGTCCAGCAGAGCCTTCTCCACCAAGTAGCTGGTGGTGGTCTTGCCGGATGTGCCGGTGATGCCAATGGTCTTCAGCTGGCGGGCCGGGTGGCCGTACGCCTCCGCAGACACCGGCCCCATCCACTCGCGAACGTCGTCGACGACGATGCACGGTAGCGGCGTAGGGGCGTCATCAATAATGCGCTGACCTGCGGCGTCGGTAAGAACGGCGGCGGCCTTGCTATCCGCGGCGAAGGTTGCGCCGTGAACCTTCTGTCCCGGTACGGCGCAGAACAGGCCACCCGGTTGCACATCTTGGGAGCCGATCGCGGCCGAGGTGACCTCCACTCCCTCCCAGGAGCCGGTGAGGGTTCCTCCGCAGATTTCGGCGAGCTGTTTCAGCGATGTCATTGTTTTGCCTCCAGCATCAGCTTTGGTCCTGCTTCCTTGGACAGCGGCACGTTGTAGTGGTCGAGCATCCACGCCATGATGTCGTGGAAAAGGGGCGCCGCACTGCCACCCGCGCCCCCGTCGGTGCCACGCTCGGGGTCGTCCAGCATGATGCCCACCACGAAACGGGGCTTATCCGCGGGTGCGATACCGGCGAAGTTGATCCAGTACTTGGAGTTCGAATAGGCACCAGTATCCGGATCGACTTGCTGGGCCGTGCCCGTCTTGCCGGAAACCTGGTAGCCGTCGATGGCGGCCGGCGCACCAGAGCCCTGCTGCACACCGGTTTCGTCCTTCTGCGTCACCGCACGGAACATGTCTACGGTCGTGCGGGCGGTCTCCGGGGAGACCACGCGAGTCTCCTTCGCCGGGTCGGAAGCCAGCTCTGCACCGTCGGAAGATTTGATCTTATTGATAAGCCGGGGCTCCACACGCACGCCATCGTTGGCCAGTGCCTGGTAGATACTGGTCATCTGCAGCAGGCTCATGGACATACCCTGGCCGATAGGCAGGTTGGCGAAGGTACCGCCGGACCACTGGTTCAGCTCCGGCATGTAGCCGGCAACTTCGTACGGCAACCCCACGCCCGCAGTCTGGCCCACACCGAACTTGCGGAAGTAGTCGTACATCTTGTCCTCGCCCACACGCTCGGCGAGCATCAGGGTGCCGACGTTCGAGGACTTACCGAAGATGCCGGTGGTGGTGTACGGGACCTCGCCGTGATCCCACGCGTCCTTCACGGTCACGCCGGACATGTCGATGCTGCCGGGAACCTTGAGCACCTCATCCGGGGTGGTCTTGCCCTCTTGAATGGCTGCGGCGGCGGTCATGATCTTGGCCACAGAGCCCGGCTCGAAGGAATCGGCAGTGGCGCGGTCGCCGAAGACCTTCTTGCGCTTCAGCTGCTTTTCAATGTCCCCATTCGGGTCGATGGAATCGCTAGAGCCCATGGCGATGATCTCGCCGGTCTTCGAATCCAGTACGACGGCCGAGGTGGACTTGGCGCCCGACTTCTCCCGCGCCTGTTGCAATGCCTGCTGCACATAAGTCTGCGCATCTAGGTCGATGGTCAGTTCGTAGGAGTCACCGTCGACGGCTGGGTGCACGTCGCGGGTGGAGCCAGGGATCAGGTAGCCATCGCCGGCAATGTCCACGGTGCGGGAACCGTTAATGCCCTGCAGGCGGGCATCCTGCGACAGCTCCAGGCCGAACTGCCCCTGGTTGTCGGTACTGATCTTTCCGATCATGTTCTGCGCCACCGCACCGTTGGGGTATTGGCGCAGATCTTGGCGCTCGGCAGTGATCTCGGGGAACTCCTCGGCAACCTTCTCGGCAACGTCCGGGTCGACGTTGCGCACCAGCACCTCGTAATCCCTATCGCTGGTCAGCTTGTCGCGGATATCATCTTCGTCGATATCGTCGCCTTCTTTATTGATCATCTCGGGAAGGCGCTTGGCGATGTCTTCGAGGCGCTGTTTGGGCTCGGGTACGCCTTCGGGGTCTAGTTCATGACGCTCCTGCATGAACCCCTCGAGCTTTTTCGGATGTACAGAGAGGCTGCGTGCGTCCATGGTGTAGGCCAAAATCTGGCCATTGCGATCCGTAATGCCGCCGCGCAGAGCCGGTTCGGTAATCACTGAGGCACGCTGCAGCTGCGCTTGGGTAGAAAGCGACGGGCTGGCGACCAGCTGCACCCAAACCAGGCGCAGCATCAGGGCGAGAACCGTCAGGAAGATGACTAGGAATACTAGACGAACTCGCTTGCTAAAACGCGCGAAGGAGGTATCCAGGATCAACCACGAGTTAGAGTCAACCGTCCGCGGGGGGCGGCGGTCGTTGGGTGTGGACACGTGGTTGCCCTCCTTTCTATTCACTCTTGGTTATTGTCCCCGCAAATACGAAAACAAGCCGGGGTTGGACCCGGCGTGTCTGAAGTTTTCGGTTCGCTGTCCGGTGATCTAGCGGGGCGCCGGAGCCGGAACCTCCGCCGCGGGTGCTGGAGCGGGGGCAGGTGCCGGAGCTGGAGCCGGGGCGGGCGCAGGGGCCTGGCCTGCCGGGCCGCCGGAGTACGGCAGACCCCCGTTGCCCTGCGGGTTGTTGTCGGGGCCACTGGCGTTTACATCCGGAGCGCGATCACCCGCGACGATCGGGTTGTTCGGGTGCAATCCTTCGACTCGGTCGGTCTTGTCCGGATCACTGGTAGCACCGCGACGCTTGGCATTGCCGTTCACGTCGACGACTTCCTTGCCATCTTCAGCGTTAGCCGGGCGGGTTTCCTTAATCTTGCCGTCGCGATCCTCCAAAATGCCAGGCTGCTTCGGGGTAACCATTCCCATCTCGCTGGCTTCCTTAGCAATGTTGGCGGAGGACTTCGCGTTGGCGACGTCGCGGTTCAGGCTTTCGATCTCGTTTTCCAAAGTGATGCTGCGCGACCGCGCATCGGCGATCTGGAAGGACTGCTTGGTTGTCGCGGCGGACAGCGCCATGACAGACACCACACCGAGGATAAAGACAGTAACCGCCAGCACGATGCGGCGGGTGAGCTTCGGGTTACCGCGCTCCAGGGCAATGATGCGCCGCCCGCGAACCGAGACCTGCTGGCGCGACCCCGTCCGACTGCCACCGAAGCGGCGAGTGCTACGCCCCAGGTTGCTGGTGCGGCGGACATCCCAGTCACTTCCGCGGCGGGTCGGCTCGGCGGTGCGCTGACTAGAGCGCGCCGGGCGGGCTTTGACGCGTGAGCGGTCGGCAACACCGCGACCGGCTACGGTGGTGCGGTCGCGGTCGGTGCGCTGGCCTCGGGTGCGGATGGTGCCTGGTGCTGTCATGTGATTCCTTCCGAAGTTTCGGAGGTTCGGGTTTGTTTCTATCAGTAGTGCTTGGGTGTTTTGTCTAGCTAACTGGGCGTGTCCAGCGGAAATGTTGTTTTCCCTCTGTCGCTGACCCTGCTGTAGGCCCTCACCCTCACGGGGGCGGCTCGGGAGTTCTGTTCGATCTCCGCCTCGCTGGCCTTCTCTGCCCCACGGGTTTTGAGCTCGAACTCGGCTTCCATTCCAGGCAGCTCCATCGGCAGCCTCGGCGGGGTCTTCGAGGTGCTGAGCCGCACCAATGCCTTCTTGACGATCTTGTCTTCCAGCGACTGGTAGCTCATGAACACACCCACTGCACCGACATGCAGCCAGCGGGAGATCTCCGGGATCAGGTTCTCCAACGCCTCGAGCTCCGCGTTCACTTCGACACGCAGCGCCTGGAATGTTCGCTTCGCCGGGTGTCCGCCGGTGCGGCGCGATGCCGCCGGGATGGTTGCGTACAGCAGTTCCACCAGCCGTGCGGAGTTCTCGAAGGGCTGCTTCTCGCGCTCGCGGACGACAGCGGAGGCGATCTTGCCGGCGAAACGCTCGTCGCCATAGGTCTTCAGAATCCGCGCGATCTCGCCGTGGCTGTAGGTATTGAGAATGTCGGCGGCGGTCAGCGGGCTGCTGGGATCCATGCGCATATCCAGCGGCGCATCTACCGCGTAGGCGAAGCCGCGTTCCGGTTGGTCCAGCTGCATGGAGGACACCCCGAGGTCAAACAGGAACCCGGAAATGCCAAGTTCTCGCACGCTGGTCGGGAGCTTGCCCTCCTCCATCAGATCTTCCAGCGCTTCGGTTATTCCGTCGAAGCGAGTCTGGTAGGAAACAAAGCGGTCCCCGAAACGCGCCAGGCGCTCATTGGCCTCCGCCAGCGCGTTGGGGTCACGATCTAGGCCGACGACGGTTGCGTGGGGAAAGGCATCCAAAAAGGCCTCGCTGTGGCCACCTGCGCCGAGGGTGCCATCGACGATAACAGGGTTAGCCGGCGCATTTTCGCTGTCCACGCCCAGCCCCACGAGTTCGACCATGCGGTCGCGCATGACTGGGGTGTGGCCGTGCTCTTCACGCTGCTCGGCACCGCGCTCTTCGTTCATCGATGTTCCCTCCTTTCCTCACTGCGTTTCCTGGGTTTCTTCGAACCTGCTTTAGATCCCTTATCTGGGACTCCATTTAGTTCATGTGCCACATAGATACTTATGTGACTCAAAAGCTAAAGGAGTGCGTACAGGGCCTCACCTGCGTGGGTGTGGGCTTGACATTGGGGAAGTACGTCAAGATTCCGCGTCGTCCACGCAGGTAAGGGCCTGCGCACACTCCGTTTTCACTATGAATTTGTCCTATCTGGTGAATTTGTCTTACCTGGTCAGGTGCTAAGGCCTACGGGACCTACAGGAAGGTCGCCAACACTTCATCGTCACCATCCGAGAAATCCTCTTCGTGCTCCGCGCTGTACTCGGCCCAGCTTTCGGCGTCCCAGATCTCAATGAAGTCGACGTTGCCGATAACCACGCATTCCTTCGACAGTCCCGCGTAGTCCCGGTGCATCGCCGAGACCGAGATGCGCCCCTGCGAATCGAGACTTTGCTCGTCGGCGCTGGCCGCCAGGTTGCGCACAAAGGCGCGAGCTTTCGGGTTTGTGCGCGAGGCTTCAGCCACCTTCTTCGCCCGCACCAGAAAATCTGCCTTGGGGTAGACAGCCAGACTGCGATCCTGTCCCTTCACGACCATCAGGCCTTCACCGAGCCCTTCCCGAAACTTTGCCGGCAGGGTCAGCCGACCCTTGTCGTCCAGCTTCGGCGTAAAGGTGCCGAAAAACATGCATCGGCCCCTTTCCGTTGGAAGATCTCTTGTTTTCTATCGCCGTATGTGTCGTAGGTGGTGGGCGCTTTGTCGCCCTGACCAGTAGTTTCGCTATGAAGTTTGGAGTTGTTGGCACAGCTTTGTTCCAACGAGCCCCACTTTACCCCACTCTCCCCCACAAACTCCACAACACGAGGTGTTTTTATGTACCTTTTCTCAATATTTTTCACATCAACAACGCTCAAGCTGCACTTTACCCCCTTGCCCCCTCGCCGTTTCGCGTACCCCTGGTCGCCCTTCTTTCTTTATGACGCCACCGTTCCCCCACCCCTTACTCTCAGCTAGCTGAGATGTTTGCGCAGGTAGACACCCGATATCCACCCCGCCACCGACGCTTTGGTACAACCTTCCGCAGCACCAGAGGAGGAAAATGGGGTTGGGGTGGGGCGAAGTGGGGAACCCATACCTCGCCGCTAGCTTCGGCTAGAGACGACAAAACCACCGTCCTCCATGCATGGAGGACGGTGGTTTCTAAAGCTCGATCTAGCTTGTGTGTTTTTGATCTAGCGCTCGAAGCGGCGACGGAAGCTATCTTCCATCTTGTCACCGATACCACCGGAGTGACCCGAACCGGCTCCCTTCGTAGCGCGGAGCTTGCCGCCCTTGGAAGACTTGGAGCGCTTGATTGCTGCGGTCTCCGGATCATCATTGGACTGGAACGCCAGAAGGCCACCGCCGAACATGATCAGGAATCCGAACACACTCAGCGCCACGAACCACAGCGATAGCTGGGCTGCAGCTATGCCGCCAACCATTACGGCAAGCCCCAGGACAATGAGCGCAATTGAGCGGATATTGAAGTTAACCGTCTGCTCGCCGCTATTGGAAGCCCGCTTGGCCAAGCGTGGATCCTCGGCGATCAACGCCCGTTCGATCTCCGCGAGCATCCTCTGCTCTTGCTCCGATAGAGCCATCGCGACCTCCCAATTATTTGCGGCTACCTTTCCTAACGCTTAAGGCGCGAAGAAAGTTTCCAGCCCGGGCGAGCTCCGCCCACTTCTCACTCACCCACCCTACATCAACCTGCGATTTTCAAACAACGCCCGCATTCTTTCCTAAGCAACCTCCGGCAGGTAATTCACCGCCCCGCGGGCAAGATCCACTAGTTCGCAGGCATCGCGATAGATCGTGCCGCGCGCATTCTCAGGCAGCCCCCGGTTGAGCCCCAGCCCCGCCCTGCTTGCTGCCCGTGCGTGTACTTCAAAAGTCTCTGCCCACTCTTCCAAGTCGGGGCGCAAAACTCGCAGCTTGGCCCACGCGCTCCCGGAGGGGCGGCGCTTTCGGGTTGCCATCTCCCATTCAATCAACGCACCCGCCGCCCGCAGGGCAGCTCGGTAGGCAAAGACGATTGCCTCGGGCTCACGCAGCTCGGACCGAGACAATTCCAACTGGCGCTCTGCCTCGTCCAGGAACCCCCGCGCCCCGCGGCTACGACTGTAACGGGTATGCGCCCTCAGTTGCTGTGGTTGTGCCGACATAATCTCGTCCCCTCTTCCTTTGAGACCTATCGCCTGAGACTTATTGCCTTGACTATTAGTCCTCACTCTAGGAAGCACCTCAGACATCTCATCAAGACCACGATACTAAATAGAACCCTTGTTCGATATATTATTTTTTGTGGCATTCCTTCTCCATCACATCCCCTGGCGGTGGCACTATTGAACCCATGCCCCAGGACACGCCCCATACAGTTCCCGCCACCAATTCCCCTCTCCGCGTGTCCGTGGTTCCCGCCACTAATCGCCACTTCATCACCCGGCTCGACGAGCTCATCGATATTCACCTGGCAGCCATGGACTATCCGAACGAGACGCACTCGCAGCGCAAGTCCCTATGGTTCTACAACGGTTCCCAGCCCGACTTCACGTGCAGCATAGCTCTGCTCCACCGCGCGGAGGAACAGCCGGATCCGGGCAACCCCCGCCAACGTTGCGTAGGCATCGGCTTTACCTTCCGCGGCTCCCCCAACACCTGGTGGTATCGCCAAGTAGCCCGCGGCCTTGTACTTAACGGACACTGCCGCGCGGAAGCCAGCCGGATACTGCATGCCTACGCCGAACTCTCCGAAATACATGTGCTCCCACCGGCGCAGGGTGAGGGCGTCGGCACCACAATCCTGAACGACCTGCTAGAGCGAACACCTCAGAACACAGTGATGCTTTCCACGCCCGAGGTGGAAGGCGAGGCTAACGCGGCCTGGCAGCTGTACCGCAAGGCCGGGTTTACGGATGTGCTGCGGAATTTTAAGTTCCCGGCGGACCCCCGGCCGTTCGGGATCCTGCAGCGCACGCGCAGCTAACACACCAATCCTGGCAGCTAACGCACCATGTCGTGCCCCAACCCCGGCCCCCATGCCGGAGCCATGCCTAGGTTATGCAGGACCTCCTGGGTGGCGCGCACGTTGTTCATCGTCATGAAGTGCAGGTCCGGAACCCCCTCGGCGATGAGGCGTTCGGCCATCTCGGTTGTTACCTCAATGCCGACCTCGCGGATGGCATCGCGGTTGGCCACCTCGTCTCCGGCTGCGGCATCCAGCAGACGCTTCTCCAACTTCGGCGGCAGCGCGGCTCCGGCCAGCTCCATCTGACGGTGCACGCTCCGCAGCGAGGTAATCGGCATCAGCCCCGGGATGATCGGCTTCTGGCCGTGCTCCGGATCCGCCTTCGCCAGGCGATCGCGCAGGCGCAGGTAGTGATCCACGTCGAAGAACATCTGCGTAATCGAGTACTGCGCCCCGGCGCGCAGCTTGGCCAGGGTGTATTCCGTGTCCTGCTCCAAAGAGCCCGTGCGGTAATGACCTTCGGGAAAGCTGGCGATGCCGATGTCGAAGTCGGCGCATTCGGGCATGTCGCGGATCATTTCGATCAGCTCGCTGGCGTAGTTCAAGCCACCGGGGGTGGGCACCCATTCGGCGTTCGGATCCCCCGGCGGGTCGCCGCGCAGCGCCAGCAGGTTCGTCAGCCCCAGCGAGGCATAGGTGCGCAGCATGTCTTGCAGCTCTTCCTTAGTGTGCTGCACCAGGGTCATGTGCACCAGGGTTGTTAGCGGCTTCGTGCCCAGGCGTTCGGCGACACGCAGGGTGCGTTCGCGCGTGCTGCCGCCAGCTCCGTAAGTCACCGAGGCGAAGCTCACGCCGAGGTCGTGGAATGCCTCGGCTGCGTTCCACAGGCGCTCTTCGGCCGCATCGTCGCGCGGCGGCATGAACTCCACGGAGAACGGCACACGCCCCGGAGTGTAGAGCGAAAGGGACTGGGATACGGCAACCTGCCTGCGGATACTAGCCATACCCAAAGATCATATAGACAGAGCTGTCCATTTCAAGGCTTTGGCCTACATTCGGCATTTTCTCTGCGCGCGGTCACCCCCGCGGGCTGTCCGTGCGTTGCCCCGTGCCGCCCGCCTGCCACGGTGGCGTCACCCCAGCACTACCGTTGTTCGCACTTGTCGCGCTAGCCCTTAGAATAGAGAGCCATGAGTACCGATGAGCTGGCCGCGCACCCCTGGCACCTCGATTCCCCGCTGTCCGCAGTTCCGACCGCCGTCGATGCCCAACTAAAGGAGTACCTGAGCCGCTCCCAGGAGGAGTTCTCCCATATCGGCTCCCTCGTCGGCGGCGCTATCACGGTGCTACGCGACTTTATCGTCAATGGAGGCAAGCGCGTCCGCCCGACCTTCGCTTGGGCCGGCATCCGCGCGGCGCTCGAAGGCGGCGGCGGGTCGCCGGATGCTCTTTGGGGAAAGGGAGGTGACGCCACGTCGTCCTCCACCGCAGATTTCAATCAAGGCGCCATACTGAATGCGCTGTCTGCCTTCGAGTTCATCCAGGCCTGCGCCCTCATCCACGACGACATCATCGACCACTCCGATACCCGGCGCGGCTTCCCCACCGCCCACCGCACTTTCGAATCGAAGCACCGCGAACGCGGCTGGCTTGGCTCCTCCGAGCACTATGGGGTCAGCCAGGCAATCCTCATCGGCGACCTCGCCTTCGCTTGGGCGGATGACCTGTACAACGGCTCAGGGTTGAGCACCACAGCGCTACAGCGTGCACGCCCGGCCTGGCGGGCCATGCGCACCGAGGTGATCGCCGGCCAGATCCTGGACATCGCCCTGGAAGCCAACGGCAGCGAGGACGTTGCGGATTCCTTTGCCGTAATCAAATACAAGACTGCCTCCTACACTGTCGCCCGCCCACTGCACATTGGTGCCGCGCTGGCGGGTGCCAATGAACCGACTCAGACCTTGCTCCGCAACGTGGGTCAGGACATTGGCGAAGCCTTTCAGCTGCGCGACGATCAGCTGGGAGTATTCGGCGACCCGGAGGTCACCGGCAAGCCTTCCGGCGATGATCTGCGCACCGGCAAGCGCACTACCCTCATCAACGAGGCGTTGCAGCGGGGCGACGAATCCCAGGCCGCAGCCCTACGCGAGGGGCTGGGCAAGGGCGAAGAGTCCGCAGAGGCGGAGATCGAGCGCCTCCGCGACATCATCTACGACACTGGCGCGCAGGCCGAGGTGGAAACGCTGATCGAGGCGCGCACTCAGCGGGCCATCGAGTCCCTGCAAGCGGGTGGTCTGGGCGCCGACATCACTGCAGAGCTGACCCAGCTGGCGGAAGAACTAACGCACCGGAGGTTTTAAATGCAGCTATCCACCCGCTCTGCCGACGGTCGCCGTCACCTGAGCCTGCCGAGCCCCTTGGTACCCATGACGCGCCCCACGTTGCGCCAGCGCCTGCCCGGCAACGGCGAGCGCGTAGTTGTGATCGGCGCCGGTTTGGCCGGGCTGTCCGCCGCCCTGCGGTTGCGTTCCGCCGGGAGGGAAGTCACTGTCGTTGAGGCCGCCGACGCTGTAGGCGGCCGCTGCCGTAGCGAGCAGCTGACCAGCGCACACGGGAACTTCGTGGCCGATACCGGTGCCACCGTACTGACGATGCCCGGCCTAGTCGAATCCGCCGTGGCCTCCGTCGGCATCGACTTGCGCTCCGAGGGCGCTGCCAAGCAGCTGGGCCTAGAGCGCCCGTGGGCTCCCCGGCGCCTGGCTCCGGCCTATCACGCACAGTTCGCCAGCGGCCGCCATGCTGAAGTCTTCGCCGACCGCGATGCGATGGTGGCAGAGATCCGCCGCTTCGCGGATTCCAAGGGCTTGGATCGCGTTGCCACCGACGAGCTGGCCGCCGGTTATCTGACCCACCGCGAATGGTCGCAGAATGTCTTCAGCGCCAGCTTCGAGAACTTCCTAGCCGCCGACTTCGACGGTGCGCTGGATTTGCTGTCCACGCCCGCTGCGGCGTCCGACCTTGGCCACCTCGGCTCCCTCGGCGCCTTCGGCAGCCTCGGCAAGACCGCGGCACGGCACATCCCCGACGCAGAACTACAGCGGTTGTTTACCTTCCAGGCGCTGTATGCGGGTGTGGCGCCGAAGAATGCGCGTGCCGTCTACACCGTCATTTCGCACATGGATACCTCCATGGGCGTGTTCTACCCCGGCTTTTCCATGAGCGAGGTGCCGGAGGTCATGGCCGCGGCACTGCGGGCCGCCGGCGGGCGCATCATCACATCGGACGCGGTCGAGCACGTGGACTTCTCGGAGGACCTCATTACGGGCGTGCGCACCAGCTCCGGCGAATACATCGACTGCGACGCGGTCGTGGCCACCCCGGATCTGCCGGTGGTGGGCGAACTTCTCACCCGTTCCGGCCGGGAAAGCGCGCTAATTTCCCGTTCCTTCGCCCGCCGAGTGTGGCGCAAGGTCGCCCCGCTGCGCTGGTCCCCCTCTGCCGTGGTAATTCACGGCAGCATTCCAACGGAAGTGTCCGGCCGGTGGGAGTCGCAGCGCCACCACACCATCAGCTTCGGCGAGGCGTGGGACGAAACCTTCCGCGAGATCACCGCCCCGCACGGTCGTGGCAAGCTAATGAGCGACCCATCGTTGCTGCTTACTCGCCCAGCGCGTACCGTTGCCGACCGTACTTTCGGCGATGTTGTCGGGGATGACGCCACGTCTCCTACCGCCGGCACCTACGAACCGATGAGCATCCTCGCCCCGGCCCCAAACCTGCGTTCGGCGAATATCGACTGGGAGAACGTCACGGACCCGTACGTCCAGGAGCTTCTGGGGGTACTGGAGGCCCGCGGCTACACGGGCATTGCCGAGCACTTCCGCGCCGCCCGGGTGGATACCCCAGCCTCGTGGCAGGCCGACCACGGTTTCGGCGCGGGCAGCCCGTTCGCGTTGGCGCACTCCTTCACCCAGACCGGCCCTTTCCGGCCCCGCAATGCCCGCGCGTTTGGTGTGGATAACCTGGTGCTCGCCGGCTCCTCGACCACGCCAGGCGTAGGTGTGCCGACCGTCATCCTCTCCGGCGCTCTGGCCGCCCGCCGCATCACCGGCGGTGGTGTGTTATGACGGCCGCTACGGAAAGTTTTGGGGACAAGACTCGTTCCTGGCTGCAGTCGGTGGGCTACCGCCGCGCTGTCTGGCTGGGGCTAGTCGGCAGCATCGTCTTGACGATCACCTCCCACAGCGTCGGCGCCGTGCGCTCGCGCGGCGGCATCATGCAGGTCATCGGCCTGAGCTCCTTCACCTTTGGCCACGCCGCAGGCATGGTGACGGTTGTAATGTGGTTCGCCCTGGCGGCGATGGTGCTCAGTTGGATTATCGTCGGGCGGCACATCCTCGTACACGGTGAGCCGCTGCGGCGCTCCGTCATCGCCGCCTGGATCGGACCATTGGTTCTAGCCGGGCCGCTGATGTCAAGGGATATTTACTCCTACCTCATGCAAGGCACCCTCGCCCGCGATGGCTTCAATGCCTATGAGGTCGGCGCTGCGGCCAACCCCGGCCCCCTGCTGTTCGAGGTCAGCGCCGACTGGCGAAACACCACCACACCCTATGGCCCGCTGCACATGGGAGTGGGGCATGCCGTCACTTCCATCACCGGCGACAACATCACCGCTGGCACCCTCGCCTTTAAGTTGCTCTCCATCGCATCCGTGCTGGTAATGGCCTGGGCGGTAGCGAAACTCGCTACGCATCTGGGCATCCGGCCTGACGTGGCCGTCTGGCTGGGAGTGTTCAACCCACTGAGTGTGCTGCACTTGGTGGGCGGCATGCACACCGAGAGCATGATGATGGCGCTGGTGCTTCTCGGCTGCCTGTGTGCGGTGAAGCTATCGCCGGTTCGGGGTGGTCTGGCCGCATCGGCTCTGATCGGGGTGGCGACTGCGCTGAAGGCCACGGCGTTTATCGCCCTGCCTTTCGTCGTGTGGATCATGGTTGCACGACTGGCAGGCCCGCTCCCCTACTCGGAAGGAAAGGCCCGCTGGCTGCGCCTTGCCGATACGTGGCGCCGCTTCGGCACACTGGTGTGGACTGGCCTGGTCAGTGTGCTGACCTGTGTTGGTTTGCTGGCGCTCGTGACCGTCCTGACCAATCAGACGTGGGGCTGGGTAACGGAGGTCACCGGCAACTCCAAGGTCATCAATCCCCTGGCGCTGCCGTCCTTCCTCGCATCCTCGGTAGAGCCGGTGCTGTCGCGTATCAACGACGACCTGACTTTCAACGTGCTGGTGGATGCAATCCGTCCGGTCAGCAGCGCCCTGATGATCCTCGGGCTGGTTGCCACCTGGTGGCTGTTCCGCCACGACGAGCGCACTGCGTTTACCGGCATGGCCGTCGCCTACGCGATCACCTGTGTGCTCAACACCGTGACGCTGCCGTGGTACTACACCGCACCCCTAGCGCTGGTGGTACTAGCCAGCCAATCGCGCATGGTCTTTTACCTCACCAGTGTGTTCTGCATGTGGGTTACCTTCATGTTCGACGGTGGCGGCAACAACCGCTTGTACGCCCTGTGGTGGGTACTCGGCTTCGCTGTGATCTTCGCCTGGGTGGTCCAGGCATGTCTGGAATTCCCACGCCGCCACCAGCAGGGGCAGCAGGACCAGCAGAGCCAGCAGCAGGTGCAGTGGGCTATAGAATTGCCATCGCCTGCGCCCGACGCATCACCTCGCGGGCGAGATGACCGTGCAGGGCGTCCACTGGGCGCCCCGGCAGAGAGTCATCTTCAGTAAAGAGGTAATCCAGAATCTCCGCGTCGGAGTAGCCACCGTCGCTAAGCAGGGCGATCGCCCCGGGGACAAAGCGGTTCAGCTGCCCGTCCTCGTCCAGGAAGCGGGCAGGCACGTGCCGCACGCGGTCGAGCTCGACGGCCAGCAGCTGCTTCTTGCCCAGCATGTCCATGACCTTGGTGACGACCAAGTTCATTCGCTCCGCTACTTCTGGTAGGGTCAAAACCTCTTCACCAGCGGGAACTCCGCTCACCGACTCCGCGAGTACGCACCCCTGCCCCTCCTCGCCAGAGCGTGCGCCAGAGTGTGTAAAGGTGCCGTGATCTTCTGCGTGCTTGTTTTCTTTACTCACGGTGGCCACTGTAGCGCGTGGGCGTCAATAAGAGTCAATAGGAAACGAGTAGGGCGCGCACCAGGCTAAACGTATAATGACACGAGTACCACTAGAATAATTGCGCAACACTGAACACAACTACGCACAAGAGCATCTCTTATACCCCCCCAGTGACCGAGAAACCCATTAGAAAACGAGGCTGAAACTAGACGTGAGCGAGCTACACCCCGGAGACCTACTGGAGTGGCGCTACCGCATCGGCGCCCAGATCGCCCGCGGTGGCATGTCCACAGTCTATGCAGCTATCGATACGCGCCTGGACCGCGAAGTAGCGGTCAAGGTGATGGATCCGACGCTCGCCCGCGAGCCTGCCTTCCGCACCCGTTTCGAGCGCGAGGCCCGCGCGGTGGCGAAGCTCAGCGACCCGTCGCTGGTGAACGTATTCGACCAGGGTGTAGACGACGAGTACGTCTTCCTCGTAATGGAACTAGTCGAAGGCGGATCGCTCCGCGAACTGCTGAAAGAGCGCGGGCCCATGCCACCCCACGCCGCGATCGCAGTGATGCGACCTGTACTCACCGCACTGTCGATCGCCCATGCCAAAGGCATGATCCACCGCGACATCAAGCCAGACAACGTACTGATCAGCGACCGTAATCAGGTCAAGCTCGCCGACTTCGGACTGGTGCGCGCCATCAACAAGGCGATGGGCGACCCCACGAACGCCACCACCTCCGTCAACGGGCAGGTCATCGGCACCGTCGGTTACCTCTCCCCAGAGCAGGTGCGCGGCGAGAACCTGACCCAAGCCAGCGACGTGTACTCCGCCGGCATTCTGCTATTCGAGCTGCTCACCGGACGCACGCCGTTTAAGGGCGGCGCTCCCATCGAGACGGCCATGGCGCGCATCAACCGCCCTGTACCCGCTCCCAGCACGCTGATGCCGGACATCCCGCCGAAGATCGACGAGCTGGTTTTGCGCGCCTGCCATCGCGACCCCACGCAGCGCTTCGTAGACGGCGCCGAGTTTCTGGAAGCCGTGGAGCAGGCCGCCGAGGACCTCGACGTTCCCGATTTCCAGGTGCCTGCTCCCACCGAATCCGCCGTGCGTAGCGCACTGGCCGGAACCGACTTCGGCGAGCGCACCCCGTGGGACGACGAATCCATGTCCACGCGCGCAGTCGTCCTGCCTAAGGATGATCGCACCCGACCGGAAACGCACCACACCGCCGTTACGCAACACCAGCCGCCGTACGCACCCCACAGCCCGTCTCCACACAGCCCGGCACCCCACAGCCCGTCGCCGCAGGGGCCAGCGCATCCTGGTCCACACCATCCCGCGCCGCACCGATCTGCACCGCACCAGCCGACTCCCGCACGGCAAGCACCGAAGCTCAGCAACAAGTCCCCTGTGGCGACGGTTTTCTGGATCGTCCTCCTCATCGCACTGGTGATTGGCATGGCCTTGGGCGGATGGTGGTTCACCACGGGCCGCTACGGCGAAATCCCTACTGTCATCGGCATGGATAAAGCCACCGCGCAGGCTACTGTCGAGGAAGCTGGTTTCAGTTCCACCTTGGACGAGCGCTACGACAATCAGGCAGAGAAGAACACCGTGATGGGTACTGATCCCGTCAAGGGGCAAAAGGCCGTGCGGGGTTCCGAAGTGGCAGTGCTGCTCTCACTGGGCAAGCCGACGGTGCCGGACCCGGGCACCAACTCGAGCCTGCAGTACTACACAAGTAAACTCACCGACCGCACGCTCAAGGTGAAGAAGGGCGATGATGTCTACTCCGACGAGATCGCAAAAGGCCATGTCGCGGAGGTTCAACCCGCCGCCGGAACCGAAGTAAACACCGGCTCCACCGTCGAGGTGCGGATGAGTAAGGGCAAGCGCCCCGTCACCGTGCCGGGCGTGAAGGGGCAGGACCGCGAGCGGGCGAAGAAGACCCTGGAGAAGGCTGGGCTGCAGGTCGCCGAGGAAACCGAGGAGTTCAACAAGGACATCCCCGCCGGTCAGGCCATCCGCACTGACCCGAAGGAGGGCGTGGAGGTCGAGTCCGGCACGGAGGTGACTCTGGTGCTCTCGAACGCGATCGAGGTGCCGGACGTGCAGGGTCTTTCTGTTGATGACGCCCGTAAGGCTCTGCGGAAGGCCGGCCTCAACCCGGTCGATGGCGCCCCTGTGGAGGACTCTTCCGAGGATGCCGGCGACGTGGCGGAACAGTCGCCTGGCGCGGGTGAACTGGTGGACCCGTCGAGGAACACGGACGTGGAGATCCGCGAGTCCACATCCCAGCGCGTGCCTTGGGTTTTGGGGCTCACTGCGGAAAAGGCTCGAAAGAAATTGGAGGGTGCGGGCTTCGAGGTGGAGATCAAGGGGGATCCCAATGGCTTGGTTCTGGGGCAATCCCCCGGCCCCAGCTCTCGGAGCCACCGCGGTGCCGTGGTCACGCTGACCACGGTCTAGAGGCTCGCGTGGGCCGGCGCTTGCGGCGCCAGCTGGGCGCTGGCTTAGGGCGCGCGCGAGCCTAGCCCCCCAGGCGCGCTTAGAACTTTAGTTGCGCAGCATCTCCGCAACCAGGAACGCCAGCTCCAGCGACTGTTGGGTGTTCAGGCGCGGGTCAACGGTGGTGGCGTAGCGCTCCGGCAGGTCCAGGTCTGTGATGGACTGGCCGCCACCGACAACCTCGGTAACATCCTCGCCGGTCAGCTCCACGTGGATGCCGCCCGGGTGCGAGCCGATCTTGCGGTGCACCTCGAAGAAGCCCTGAACCTCGTCGATGATGCGGTCGAAGTCCCGGGTCTTGTAACCGTTGTTGGAGGTGTAGGTGTTGCCGTGCATCGGGTCGCACTGCCAGATGACCTTGTGGCCGGTGGCCTCCACTGCCCCGACGATGGGCGGCAGAGCCGTGCGGATTTTGTCGTAGCCCATGCGGGTGATCAAGGTCAGGCGACCCGGGGTGTTGTTCGGATCCAGCTGGCGGACGTAACCGACGGCCTCCTCCGGGGTGGTTGTCGGGCCGATCTTCACGCCCACCGGGTTGGCGATCAGGGAGGCGAAGCGGATGTGCGCGTCGTCCAGGCCGCGGGTGCGCTCGCCGATCCACACCTGGTGTGCAGAAAGGTTGTACAGCGCGTCGTTGCCCTCTTCGTCGTGGGCCAGGCGCAGCATTGCGCGCTCGTAATCCAGCACCAGCGCCTCGTGGGAGGCGAAGATGTCCGCGGACCGCAGGCTCTCAGAGGTCACACCACATGCGGACATGAACTCCAGGCCGCGGTCGATCTCCGTGGCCAGGGCTTCGTAGCGGGCACCAGCCGGGGAGTTCGTCACGAACTCGCGGTTCCACTCGTGCAGCTTGTACAGGTCGGCAGTGCCGGAGTTAGTCAGCGCGCGAACCAGGTTCATCGCCGCGGAGGAGTTTGCGTAAGCGCGCACCATGCGGGATGGGTCGTGGGCACGGGCTTCCTCGGTGGCTTCCACGCCGTTGACCAGGTCGCCACGGTAGTTGAGCAGGCCGTTAGAGTCGCGGTCCGCGGAGCGCGGCTTTGCGTACTGACCGGCGATGCGGCCCATCTTCACCACAGGGGTGGAAGCACCGTAGGTCAGCACGACCGCCATCTGCAGCAGAGTCTTAACGTTGCCGCGCAGGTGCGGTTCGGTGTTCGTCTCGAAAGTTTCGGCGCAGTCGCCGCCCTGCAGCAGGAAGGCCTTGCCCATGGCCACGTCGGCTAGTTGCTTCTTCAGCTTCTTAACTTCTGGGGCCACGACGATCGGCGGCACAGATTCCAGGATCTTGCGCACGCGGCCCGCGTGGTCCGCGTCCCAGCTGGGCTGCTGCTTTGCGTCGCGGGACAGCGCGTCTTCTAACTTTTCCGCCATGTCCGCGGGCAGCGGCGGCAGATCGGGCAGTTCATCTAACGGTGCATCAATAGTCCAAGCCATAGGCAGATCATACTGTATGTGGCCTGTTCTATTGCCATTTAGGTCTCTTTCAGCTGCGCGGGCGCCACGGCTGCGGGCTTAGCTCTACTCTGGACCCCCGACTGCGCGTTTAGGACTGCAGGGCTTCCATAGACAAGCGGTACTTCACCACGTTGAAGCGGGCGTCCGCCAGCGCATCGTGCGCATTGCTCGGGCTCTCGGGGAGCCGGGGGCGGCCAGCCATCTCCCACAGCTGCTTGAGCTCGTGGGTAAAGCGCGGCAGGTCAGAGGGCAGACTCGTCATGTCGCCCCACAGTTGCGCCAGTGCGACGTGGTCGTAGGCGCCCACCCAAGCCCACAGTTCGGGTCGGTCGCTGGGCTTAGTGCGGCTCCGGGTGGCGCGTTCGGGAACTAGGAATTCATGCAATTTGGTGCGCAGCGTCGCGCGATCCATCCACGCCTTGTCGGAGCGCGGAGGCAGCAGCGGCAGCACGTTCTTCTTCACCCACTGCCCCGCCCGGTGTTCGTTGAATTCGGTGGAGACCGCGTAGAACTCGCGGCCGTCCTCTGCCACCACGCCGATGGAGATAAGGTCGATCGTGGAGCCGTCTTCGATGAATTCTGTGTCGTAGAAGTAGCGCACGGTTGTCCAGTTTAGATCCCTTTACCCCGGACTAAGCGGACGGGGCACAGTCACCGCCAGTGCGTGCGGTGTTGTGGGATTGTTGCTGCTGTTCTTGGGGACGCCGCAGTGCCGGTGGGAACAGCACCCAGCCCAGGTAGGGAGTCTTGCTGATCGCATAGCCGACTGCAGAGGCCACCACGCAGGCGCCGATGCCCCACCACAGCTGACCGGCCAAGGTGCCCAGGAAGGAGAGGGTATCCGGGTGTGCCTCGGCAAGCGATACGGCCATCCCGCCGAGCAGAAACAGGCCCAAGGGGTGGAAGACGTAGACCTGCAGGGTATTGCGGCCGACGAACAGGAACAGGCGGTTTACAACTGGGATGGCGCATATCCAGACGGAAACCACAATGGCAAACGGCAGAGCAGCCAGGGAACTGACGAAGCCCGTGCCCAGGGTCTGGGCCGCAACTGTGGGCGTCCAGTCACTAAAGATTGTCTTGGACAGCGTGCGCGTCAAGAACTCGGAGCCGAAGAACAACGCTGCGCTGCCGATAACCACCCAGGGGCGGAATGCCTCGCGGGCGAGACGGAAGAAGAAATCGCGGCAGTGCAGGCCGATGAAGAACATCGGGGCGTACGTCAGCACCTGGCGGAAGAAAAGGTTTTCGCCGCCTCCCAGGAAAGCTCCGATAACCAGCGGAATACAGGAAGCCAGGATTGCCAGCCATGGCGGCTGCTTACGCAGCGTCCAGGCGAAGATGTTGTAGAGCATCAGTGCGTAGAGGAACCAGAGCCCCACGTTGCCCAGCACCATGGCTTTGACCAGGCCGATCCAGGAGAAGTTGTTATCGATGCTCATGCGCGTCAGCGCGTGGAACGGGTTGAAGACCAAATAGGGCACCAGCAGGAACCATAGTCGGCGGTACCACAGGTCAGCGAAGGAACGTTCCAGGATGCGGTGCGCGAAAAGTCCGGAGACCAGGAAGAACAGTGGCATCCGCAGCGGGTCGAGGAAGCTGGAGAATTGGCCGAGAGCCGTTTCCCTGCCACCGGGAACACCAGTGACGACGTGCATGATGCACACGCCAATGATGGACAAACCCTTGGCTGCATCAGCCCATTCGACTCTCGCTTTAGTTGCCATAATTCTTATAACAGAATCAGGTTCACACCTGTGAAGTCAAACCGCTACGGGGCGCAAACGCCTGGTGAAAGCCCTATCGAATAGATGGCGAATAGCTAGCTGCGCGGTTCGGAGCCCGGCGGGTAGGCCTTGCCGGCCTCGAGGGACTTCTTTACATCGGCGGCGTAGAAGTCCTTTACGTACTCCTGGCCGGATAGCTCGTGCAGGGCTTCCATAATCGCGTCGGTTAGGGCTCTGGCCTGCGCGTAGTCATCGCCTGCATCGCGGAAATCATCCGGGTCGATCGGGTCTCCGACGTACACGCCGCAGCGGACGGGGCGCGGGATCCAGGTGCCGATCGGGTTGGCCTTGTTCGTGTTGATCATGGCCACCGGGTAGACCTTCTCACCGGATTCCAGGGCGATGCGCGCCAGACCGGTCTTGCCGCGGTACAGGCGCCCATCCGGGGAGCGCGTGCCCTCCGGGTATATGCCCAGCAGATCCCCGCGCTCCAGTACCTTTAGGGCGGTTCTCATTGCGGCGTTTTGGGATTCCCTATCCTCGCGGTCGATCGGCACCTGGCCGGCAGAGCTGAAGAAGAACTTCTGGATGCCACCGACCAGGCCTGGGGTGGTGAAGTACTCCTTCTTAGCCAGAAAGGTCAGCTGGCGCTTGGACACCAGTGGTAGGTAAAACGAGTCCATTACCGCCAAGTGGTTGGAGGCCAGGATGCCCGCCCCCTCCTTCGGCAATTTCTCCAACCCCTTGGTGAAGGGGCGGTTGTACACACGCAGCCACGGGCCGATGAGGATGTACTTAAAAAACCAATACGCCTTATTCTGCATGTTCTAAAACTTACCGTCCCTTGGTGGCTTCCTTATTCAGCGCCACGCTCAAGCTGCTTGCGCGCCAGCAGCGCCACGCCGATCATACCGGCATCACCACCTAGCTGCGCGGTTTTCACCTCTGCGACCGGGCGGTGGCCTGCGCCGACGATGCTGTAATTCATCATCGATTCCGCCTGGTCCAGGAATAGGTCCGCGTCGGAGCTGACTCCCCCGCCGATGACGATCAGCTCCGGGTCCAACACGTCCTGCACCAGGGACAGGCCGCGCCCCAGCCACAGGCCCATGTCCTCGATGGCGGCGCGGGCCAGCGGGTCGCCTTCCCGGGCCAAGCGCACGATGGCACGGCCCGAGATCTCCTCTGGATGCTGAGCATACTCGCGGGTGATGGCGGAATCCGGGTAGCGGCCAGTCGCGATCAAGTCCTGAGCCGTCAGCGCCAGCGCCGAGCCGGAGCAGTAGCGCTCCAGGCATCCCTGCTTGCCGCACGGGCACGCCCGCCCGCCGGGCATGACGGTCAGGTGGCCAAACTCCGGGGCGGTGCCGAATGCTCCGCGGTAGATTTCCCCATCCACCATCACGGCACCACCGATGCCGGTACCCAGGGCGAACAGAACCCACGTCCGTGCGTTCTGTGCGGCACCCAGGTAGTACTCCCCCAGCGCCGCCGAGTTGGCGTCGTGCTCCAGCTCCACCGGCAGCCCCAGCTTCGCGCTCAGCCGCTCGGTAACTTTCGCATTCCGCCACGGCAGGTGCGGGGCGAAGCGCACCGTATCGCGTTGGGAATTAATGAACCCCGCCACAGCCAGACCCACCGCAGCGATACCCTCATTGCGGCGTTGCAAGCAGCCTATTGCATGCACCAACGCGGTCTCCAGTGCGTACACGTTAGAGGGCGTGGGCAGCTTCTCGATGTCCAGGATCTGCCCGTCCGCGTCCACTACGGCAGCGCGCAGGTTCGTGCCACCGATGTCCACGCCCACGGTTAGGGTCCCAGTCACTAGGCGTTCCACCTTCTCTTCTTCTGTACTTGTCTGCGCTCTTCTGTACCGATCAACCCCCTTATTCTAGCCAGCCAGGCAGCGCATAAAAATTTTGCGGCTGCAGTCTCCGGCCAGCCGGGGTGTCAGGCGAAGCTGTGGCGCGGCGGAATCCCGCCCGTTCCCGCCATCACTGTGCGGCACTGGTGGCCGAGGACATCCCAGGTCCACTTCCCCGTCACATACTCCCTCGCTGCGGTCGATAGCCGCTGGCGCGTGGGGGCGTCACCAAGCAAAGAACAGATACGCTCCACAACGTCGTTCGGGTTCCGGGAGTCCACGACCAGCCCGGTCTCCCCGTTAATCACCGTCTCGGGAGCACCGCCACCGTTGCCGGCGACAGTAGCCACGCCGGCGGCCTGTGCCTCCAGAAACACGATGCCGAGGCCCTCCACCGACAGTCCGCCCAGCTGCGTGCGCACCGGCAGCGCAAATACGTCGCCGGCCACGAAATGCCCCGGTAGCTCCTCTACATCGACGGCGCCGGTAAATGTTGTGTTCTTTAGGACGCCCAACCGACGCGCCAGCTTCTCCAATTTCCCGCGGTACGTGCCGGGTCCGACGATCAGCAGGTGCGCATCCGGGTGCTCGCGCAGGATGGCGGGCAGAGCTCTGACCAGCGTGTCTTGACCCTTGCGCGGAACCAGGCGGGAAACGGCGACGATAGCCTTCTTGTCCTCCAGGCCGTAGCGGGCGCGCAGGGCTTGCCGCATAGCAGGGTCCGGGCGGAACAGGTCGGTGTTTACCCCGCCGGGCATGGGCTCCCAGGCAACGGCGGGGCCGAACGCGGCGGCCATGCGGTTGCGGGCGTAATGGGAAACATAGGTGAGGCAGTCCACGGTGTCGCCGATGCGCCGTAGCACCTGGCGGGAGCCGGGGAACATGGACCAGCCGACTTCATGGCCGTGCGTGGAGGCGACCACGCGGCGTGCCCCCGCCGCACGCGCAGCCTTTGCCATCAGTGCCAGAGGCGCGGCGGCGCCGAACCAGACGGTGTGAATGTTGTGCTCGCGGATCAGCTGCTGCATTTTCCGCGCGGTGGCCGGGGTGGGCAGCATTACGCTGCGCGGCCAGCGAACCACCCGGTAGGACTGCTGCGCATCGAAGGCGCGGGCATCCTCCGTGTTCTGCGTGGAGGCGAAGACAACGACGCTCTCCGGGTTCAGCGTGGAGAGGTAGTCGCGCACGTACGTCTGAATCCCGCCGAGGGTCGGCGGGAAGTCGTTCGTTACAACAAGGACACGCGGGTGGCTCTGCCGGTGTTCCTTGGGCTGATCTTCCTTTGACATACGCAAGGATGCTACCGCACGCGCCGTTACAGGCAGGTGCCTTAGTAGCGAGCCGCGCCCTGGATCGGCATGGAGTCCACCGGAACGACCTGGACGGGGATGCCGTAGTCGGAGGCGTGGACGATCTTACCGTCGCCGATGTACATGCCAACGTGGGTCACTCCCGGGTAGTAGCCGACGATGTCGCCCGGCTGCAGGTCGTTGACGGAAACGGACTGGCCGCCGGCGATCTGGGCGGAGGAGGTACGCGGAATGGACTTGCCCTCCTGCTGGTATGCCCAGAACATGAGGCCCGAGCAGTCAAAGGCGCTGGGGCCGGTGGCACCCCAGGAGTACGGGGAGCCCAGCTTGGACATGGCGGCCGCAACCACGCCGGTGGCGTTGACCGGGCCGTCGGAGCCGACCTTCTTCTTCAGGTCCCCGAGGAACTGCTCAACATCCACGTCGATCGGGCCATTGCGGTCGACCCAGCGGCGACGATCCTCCGGGCTCAGTCCGTCGACGGCCTTCATGACCTTGTCCTTCAGCGCATCCAACTGCTCGTTGCGCTCGTCCAGATCCTTTTTGCGATCGTTCAGGGTGCGCAGCTGGAAGTTGGCAGTGGCCTTTGAGCGGCTGGCATTGCTCTTTTCGCTGGCGGCGTCCTTGAGCTGTCGGCTCAGTGCGGTCACGGTATCGGCGCGCTGGTCGCCGATGGATGCCAGGTAGGAGGAGCGCTCAACTGCTGCTTGCGGCCCCTGCGAGCCAGCGAAGGCGGAGACCGGGTCCACGGTTGCGCCGCGGTACATGGCCTGGGACACGCCAGTGACGTTCTCGCGGGATGCCTTTACGTCGGTGTTGAGCTTGTCGGCCTTCTTCTGCGCGTCATCAGCGGACTTGTTGGCCTTGTCCAGGTTCCCCTGTGCCTGGTCGATATCGATCTTAAGCTGCTCGACCTCGTCGGAGGTTTCAGAGGCGTAGCCGGAGATCTTATCCACGTGAGCTAGCAGTCCGTCCACGTCCTTCGGGATCGGCGCGTCCAGCAGACGGCGGATCTCCTCGGCGCGCTTCTGCTCGGCCTTCTTGTCGTCCTTCTGCTCGTTACGTTGCTGCGGGTTGCCCTGCTGCTGATCCTGTTGCGGGTCCGCCGCCGCCTGCGGGAGGGACGCTCCAACGGCGAGGGTTAGCAGAACCGCGGTTGCGGTCTTTGCGACGGTGCGGGTGCCGACGAGGCGATCACGGGAAGAAGAAGACAACACGTTCACAACTGGACTTTCTTTAATTCTCACTAATTCTGGGCCGCCAAACGGCCAGACAACGTTTATCAACGTTTGATAACGATAGATATTCTGCCACAAGAAAGGGCAAAAGTGGGACTGGCCCCAACCGGGTTCCAGCCCCACTTAATCACATGCTCACCAGCTGTAACACCAGCCCCCATTGCATCTGTCGAGCTGGCGAAACGCCGGGTGGGCGTCACTAAAAAATTTAGAAACGCACCGCGTTGTAAACCGGCATCATGTGCAGGTTGTCGATACGCACCGGGTTGGAGGAGTTCAGTGCGTGGACGATCTTGCCGTTGCCGATGTAGATAGCAACGTGGGAAGGGCCGCCGTAGTAGGAGATGACATCGCCCGGCTGTAGAGCATTCAGGGAAACCTTCGTGCCTGCGGAAGCCTGTGCGGAGGAGGTACGCGGGATGTTCTTGCCAACCTGGCGGTGAGCCCAGGAGGTCAGGCCGGAGCAGTCGAAAGCGTTCGGGCCGGAAGCGCCCCAGGAGTACGGAGCGCCAACCTTGGACTTCGCAATGTTAGCGATACGCTGGCCCACAGAGGAAGCGGCTGGCTTCTTCTTAGCGGCCGGCTTGATAGCGGGCTTAGTCGCAGCATTCTTCTGGCCACCGGCGGTCAGGTTTGCCTGCTTGAAGTAAGGCTTGATAGTCGGCAGCAGGTGATCCGGAACATCAACGGTGACGCCGGACGGGGTGTGGGTAACCGGAGCAGCCTGGGCTGCAGCGGGGTTGAGTACAGCGGCTCCCACACCGACAGCGGCAATCATTGCTGCGTTGCGGGGTGCGTTGTTCTTCTTCAGGCTGTGCTTGCCCATATTGGTCCTCAATTACCTTTCAATCCGTTGTCTAGGGTTCGGAACTCTTCCTTCTCCCCTCGCCCGGTAGCCTCTGTGCGCTACCGCGGTGCGGTGAACTCTTTGTCGCTCACCTTCAAGGTCTCGAAAAGATTACGAAATGAACACAAGACATGTCCAGCTCTTCGCCAAAATTCCAGCAATTCAGCCCCCCGACGTGCCGTTGTTATGGAACTGAGATTTTCTAAACCCTCAAGAAGAGGGTGAAAGTTACCAAAGCTTTATAACCCTTTGACCTGCACCTTTAGAAAAACCGCCCCAGACAACTGACAGCGAACCCCCTTTAAGGAATTCTAAGGAAGCCGCATTTGTGACCCTTGTCACATGCAGTGTTTTTGGCGTGTTTTTGTTCTGTTCTTGACGCCCCCTACGGCCCCGCAGCACGCTACTTCAGCTCACCGCTGTCATACCCGCCCGCTAGACTTACTCCCCGTGTTCCCTATCGAGCCTTATTCTCCAGATGAAGCATCAGGTCTAAACAGTAGAAAGCTGCGCTTAGATCTGCAGCAAACCCTAGAGAACTGCATTGTCATCGACATCGAAACCACGGGGCTGCAGCCGCAGAATGAGCGCATCATTGAAGTCGCCGCCTTGCGAATCTGCAAAGGCAAGCTACAGGATCAGTTCACTACTCTTCTCAACCCGCGGCGCAGCGTTCCTCAGGCAATTACAGACCTCACAGGCATTTCCGACGGCCTGTTGGCGGACAAGCCCAGCTTCGCCGACGTAATGCCTGAGCTGCTTAGCTTCCTCCGGGATACGTCGAGCCCAAGTACAGCGGGGATACCGCGCCTTGTGGACACTCCACGTCTTGTAGGGCACAACGTCTCCTTTGACTTCTCCTTCCTCCAACACGAAATCCTCCGCGCTCAGCTGGGCGATGGGGCCGAAACTAGCCTGGCAAACCCAGCAGAGCTCACCACTCAGCCTTATACCCCGCGCCTGGTGTGCACTGCGGAGGCTTCCCGCACACTCATTGCTAGAAAGTCGGTGGGGCGCTACCGGCTGGGAAACGTGGCGTCATACCTCAAGGTCCCCCATCGCCCGCTACACCGCGCAATGAGCGACGCACTAGCCACCTACGACGTCCTCCGGGCGCTATCGGCGCAATAGGCCCTCTCTGCGCTGCAAGAGACCGATTAACGCTTAACTCTTAAGTTGGAACAGCAAAAATCCCGCCCACCGGGTGGTGGACGGGATCTTCTCGAGCCTTATGTGAGAGCAGTTGAGTCAGCTCGAGTGGAGACTACTGGTCGAGCTCCTCGTGACGACGACGGTTCTCCTCGTTCAGTCGCTCGAACATCTCCTTCTGCTCCGCGTGGTTAGCCTCCTCGATACGCTCGGCCTTCTCCACGATCTCCGGGGAATCCGGGCTGAAGAAGCTACCGCGACCAGGCTGCCCAGCTGCGCCGAGCTCGTTCATGGTCTTCGGAACGTATGCACCCTGGTACTCCAGCGGGATCGGGTGGCCGTGCTCGTCGACCGGACCCAGCGGCTGGTGGACCTCGATGAAGCCACCGGAAGGCAGCTGGCGGATGGTGCCGGTTTCGATACCGTGTTCCAGAACCTCTCGATCGTTGCGCTGCAGGGAGATGCACAGGTGGTAGGTGATGAAGTACGCGATCGGCGGCAGCAGCACCAGGCCGATACGGCCAACCCAGGTCATCAGGTTCAGCGAGATCGTGAAGTGCAGTGCAACCAGGTCGTTACCACCGGAGATGGTCAGCAGCACGTAGAAGACCAGTGCCATGACGCCCAGTGCGGTACGAACCGGTACGTCGCGCGGACGCTGCAGCAGGTTGTGGTGGGCGCTATCGCCCGTCATCTTCTGCTCGATCCACGGGTAAGCGAACAGCAGCACAACCAAGAGACCCAGCAGCAAAGCTACCCAGAACACAGCCGGGATGGTGTAGTTACCGAGGTAGAGCTCCCATGCAGGCATGACACGTGCGGCACCGTCAGTCCACAGCATGTAGATATCCGGCTGGGAACCAGCGGAGACCTGAGACGGGTTGTACGGGCCGAGGTTCCAGATTGCGTTGATCTGGAAAAGACCAGCCATCAGGGCGACGACACCGAAGGTGATCAGGCCGAAGGAAGCAGCCTTCAGACCGAACACCGGGAGAATACGGACGCCGACAACGTTGTTCTCGGTACGACCCGGCCCAGGGAACTGGGTGTGCTTCTGGTACCAAACCAGTGCCAGGTGAGCGGCGATCAGAGCCAGCAGGATGCCCGGGATCAGCAGCACGTGGGCGATGTACAGGCGAGGAATGATGATCTCGCCCGGGAAGTCGCCAGCGAACATGATCCAGTGCAGCCAGGTACCGATGATCGGCAGGCCAACGATGATGGCGGACATAATACGCAGACCAACACCGGAGAGCAGGTCGTCCGGCAGGGAGTAACCCATGAAGCCCTCTGCCACGGACAGCAGCAGCAGGACACAGCCGATGACCCAGTTAGCCTCACGGGGCTTGCGGAATGCACCGGTGAAGAAGATGCGCATCATGTGAACCATGATGGACACTGCGAACAGCAGTGCAGCCCAGTGGTGCACCTGGCGGATAAACAGACCACCGCGAACCTCGAACGAGATGTCCAAGGCAGTGTGGTAGGCGGCGGACATCTCCACACCGTTGAGCGGTGCGTAAGCGCCGTCGTAGATCACCTTCGACATGGACGGATCGAAGAACAGCGTCAGGTAGACACCGGACAGGATCAGGATGATGAAGGAGTACAGCGCGATCTCACCGAGCATGAAGGACCAGTGAGTCGGGAATACCTTGTTAATTTGCGGGCGGATCAGGCCGGAGGCAGTGTACCGCTCGTCGATGTTGTTGGCCGCTTTAGCAGCGCGGCTCTGTTGTTTAGTGGTCATGAACGACGCTCCCAGAATGCCGGGCCGACAGGCTCGATGAAGTTACGGTCGGCGTACATGTATCCCTCTTCGTCCACCGAGATCGACAGCTCAGGTAGTGCGCGGGCTGCCGGTCCGAAGATCGGCTTACCGTACTGCAGTGCATCGAACTGAGATTGGTGGCACGGGCAGAGGATGCGGTTAGTTTGCTGCTCATACAGGGACGTAGGGCAACCGATGTGGGTACAAATCTTCGAGTAAGCGAAGTAGTCGCCGTAGTGGAAGTCCTCCTGTCCTTCGCGCAGGATGGCCTTATCGCCATCCTCCGGGCGCAGGCGGATCAACATGACGGCGTTGCGCGAGCCGTGGATGGAGTGCATGTGCTCCTCGTAGACATCGCGGTCCTTGTCGAACTTGTCGCCATCGTTGACCATGTCCTCGGTCAGCGGGAAGACGGTCTCCATGGAAGCTGCGTCCAGATCCTCCGGGCGCATGCGAATCAGGCGAGACACGCCCTTGGTGCTGAAGTGACCGTCGTGCTCCTCGGCGATAGCGCCGGTGTCGCGGCCCAGGTAGACCTTCTCGCCCTGCTCCACCAGCGTCCAGCCGGTAGTCCAGAGCGTACCGTCGCCCTGAATGCCCATTGCCTTGGCCTTCCAGGGGTTCTTGACGATGCCGCCCAGCG
This sequence comes from Corynebacterium sp. ACRQK, assembly GCF_022345965.1. Lineage (GTDB taxonomy): Bacteria > Actinomycetota > Actinomycetes > Mycobacteriales > Mycobacteriaceae > Corynebacterium. Next base: position 152,304 of record NZ_JAKRMU010000004.1, on the reverse strand, counting down.
GCAGAGCGATAACCAGGCCAGCTAGAACCGCACCGGTACCGGCCAGACCGGCGATAACCGGGCGGCGACCCAGAGTGGAGGTCTTCCAAGAGTCGTTCAGCAGAGCGACCAGGGTGCGGCGGTCAACTTCCTCAGACGGGCCGTCGTGACGGGTCTGAACCGAAATCTCTTCCGGAACAAAGTTCTTGGTGTAGGCAACGATGGCCGCGCCGAGCAGGGTGATGCTCAGACCGGACGTGATGCCCAACAGCGGGGTGTAGATCGAGTACAGCCACAGGCCGTCCTCTTCCAGACCCTTGTGCTCCCAAGGCCAGAACAGGTAGACACCGATAAAAGCGATACCGAACAGGATCGACAGGGCCAGCAGAATGGTGACCTTGCTGCTCGCACGCTTCTCAGCGGGATCGTTGGCGATCGGGAAGCGTTCCTTGCGGTATGCAACCGTCACGCCGTCGAGCTCGGTACCCAGGCGGGCGAGCTCGTCGTTATTCATCTTCGACAGCTCTTCGTTGCTGTACTTCTTGTTGTTCTCACTCATGACCGCGATCCAATCCACATAGCGAAGGCAACGAGAACCACGATGCCGATAAACCACATGACCATGCCCTCAGTCACCGGGCCGATACCGCCCAAACCAAAGCCACCCGGGTTCGGCGATTCCTCAGCCGACTTGATGTAAGCAATGATGTCCTTCTTCTCGTCAGCAGTCAGCTGGCGATCGGAGAACTTAGGCATGTTCTGCGGGCCGGTCAGCATGGCCTGGTAGATCTCCTGCTCGTTGGCCGGAGCCAGCGGCGGAGCGTACTTACCACTGGACAGTGCGCCACCCTTACCCGTGAAGTTGTGGCAAGATGCACAGTTCAGGCGGAACAGATCGGAACCGCGAGCAACGTCAGCCGGGTCGATCTTGCCGTCCTTGTTGTTAGCGCCACGCAGGGACTCCATAGCGATCTCACCGTTGGCGTCGCGGACGATGCCCGGGCCACCACCGTTAGCGTTAACGTATGCGGCCAGCGCCAGTGCCTGCTGCTCGGAGTAACGCGGAGGCTTGCGTCCTGCCTGTGCCTCGTTGCGCAGCATCGGCATGCGGCCGGAGTGTACCTGGAAGTACACAGAGCCTTCGCCGACGCCGATCAGGGAAGGACCGCGATCCTTCACGCCCTGCAGGTTTGCACCGTGGCAGGTAATACAAGCAACCTCGTAGATTTCCTTACCCTGCTGTGCCAGATCTTCCGCGTTCTGCTCGGCAACGGCGTTCTGTGCATCGGGGGTCAATGCGTTGGCGAGGAAGCCCGCGCCCGTGAGCGCGAACAGCAAAGCCAACGCGCCGGCGAAGGCCTTGCGGACCTTCCGGCGGCGGCGTGCCTTAGCGGCACTGCCCTTCGAACCACTGGAGGCTTGCTCCGTGGTTGCGTTGGTGGAGTTGATATCCATCTTGTTCCCTTATTTGTTAGTCAATGGAATTGCGATGGGCTGTAGGCCGACTCTCTTCTTAAAGAGAAGAACCGACCTGGCCGGCCTACTGAATGAAGTAAATGGTGATCCACAGGCCGATCCACACGACGTCGACGAAGTGCCAGTAGTAGGACACAACGACAGCGGCGGTGGCCTGTGCCGGGGTGAACTTCGACTTCGCGGTCCTTAGCAGCACCACGAGGAAGGCGATAACACCGGCGAGCACGTGCGCACCGTGGAAGCCTGTCGTGATGAAGAAGACCGATCCGTAGACGGATCCAGGGATGGTGGTTCCGTGCTGCACCAAGTGAACGTACTCGTAGCCCTGGCCGATGAGGAAGATAGTTCCCAGCAGTGCGGACAGTGCGTACCACTTGCGTAGCGCGAAGACGTCACCCCTCTCCGCCGCGAAGACGCCCCACTGAGCAGTGAACGAAGAACTGATCAGGATGACCGTAATCGTTGCCGCAAACGGCACGTTCAGCTCGGTGGGCTCGGACGGCCAATTGCCGCCAGAGTTGGCCTTGGACACGAAGTACATCGCGAACAGGCCAGCGAAAAACATCAATTCCTGAGACAGGAACACAATCGTGCCGACACTGACCATGTTGGGTCGGTTCAGTGTCGCAACACGTTGTGGTGCTGCCATACCTGGGTTTTCAACTGCGCTCGTCACGCATAACAGTATGGCCGTTTCGAGCCCGATAGTCGATTCACCTCAGCGGTTTTCTGGAAGCAATCTGTAAAATCGCAGGTGAAACCTTGGATAAACCTGAAAGCCAACCCCGTTAGGGGCTAGTGGGAACTTTTCTGCCCCCACATCCGACGAGTTACATAACGACAGGTCAAATGCCACTTTCGTCAAGGGCTGACACACCGACCACCCCACTATGGGGCTAACCGCCCCGTCATCCCCCGGTGCTCCCCCAACGGCCTTTTCTACGGATTCGATCTCTAGGGGCGCGCCTCCCCAAAGGCGTCCGCGCCCCCACGCACCTAATAGACTGGGTAGTGCAGTATGTATTTACTCAGTGTGCCGATGCGTGGCACAGGTTCCTGACAGGAAGGTGCGTCGAAGCAGCTATGTCCCCCACTACCCCACGTTCCGTAGAAACCAGCGGCCTTAGCCCAGAACAGCTACCACCCAGCTACTTCACGTGGCCGGGCCTGCTTGGGCGGCTAGGCAAGGGCCAGGAGCTTAGCGAGGCTCAGGTTCGCTGGGCGATGAACGAGATTATGGAGGGCAACGCTACCGACGCGCAGATCGCCGCTTTTGCCTTCGGCATCCGCGTGCGTGGCATCACCGCCGCCGAGCTGGCCGCCGCGGCCGAGACGATGACTAGCTTCGCCACGTCGGTCGACTTCTCCGACGTCCCGAACTGCGTGGACATCGTGGGTACGGGCGGCGACGGCCACCACACAGTCAATATCTCCACCATGGCTTCTTTCGTAGTCAGCGCCGCGGGCGTGCCGGTGGTTAAGCACGGCAACCGCGCCGCTAGTTCCAAGTGCGGTGGAGCGGACATGCTGGAGGCCCTGGGTCTGGACATCGAGCGCTCCCCCGAAGGGATCCGCCAGGATGCGCACGACACGGGCTTCGCCTTCATGTTTGCCAAGACCTACCACCCGGCGATGCGTTTCGCCGGCCCCGTCCGTAGCCAGCTGGGCGCCCCCACCATCTTTAACCTGCTGGGCCCCATGACAAACCCCGCCTACCCCAAGTTCGGCCTGATCGGCTGTGCCTTCAAGGAGTTCATGCCCATCATGGGTGGCGCATTCGCCCGCCAGGGAAGCCGCGTTCTCGTGGTGCGGGGCATGGACGGTATGGACGAGATCTCTGTGTGCACCCCTACCGAGGTCGTTACTGTTGACGCCAACGGCCGCACCGGCGAGGAAGTTATTAACCCTCGCAACGTCGGCCTCGACTTCTACGAGGATGGCAGTCTGGCGGGTGGCGACGCTGAGTACAACGCGGACGTAGCCGTGCGCCTGATGAAGGGCGAAATCTCGGGCGCTATCAAGGATGCTGTCTTGATCAACGCTGCCGGCGCCTTGACGGCCGTGCAGGGCTGGGAGGAGAAGGGGTTCCAGGAAGCCCTTCGCGAGCAGGTGCAGGTTGCCCGCGAGGCTCTGGAATCCGGTGCCGCCCTCAAGCAGATGGAAAAGATCATCGGCAAGGAGTTTTGATCCGGTGGCGCCTGAGGGCGTCACCAAATAAAAGAACTCCCCCTCCGAGTTAGTCCTAAAGACTGGCGGAGGGGGAGTTTTTAGTGAAGTGTGAAGTTTAGTGCTTTTCCGGCGGCAGGCCGTACTGCAGGTTCAGCATCGTGGCTGCCCAGATCAGCATGACCGCGCCGAAGGCAACCAGCCAGAGGTGCCACCAGGCCAGACCAGCACCCATCACGACGATGGAGACGGTCATCCAGAACGGCCAGATGGAGCTTGCGGAGAAGAAGCCCAGCACGCCAGCGCCGTCTTCGATCTCTGCCTCTTCCCAGTCGTCCGGGCCGATGTCGGTCTTGGAGGCGGTCAGGTGAAGGTAACCACCGAGCATGAAGGATAGCAGGGTGGCCATGACCAGGCCGGTGCCACCAGCCCACTCAACGCCCATGATGTTGCCGGCATCATCCACGGAGGAGGTGACGATGAAGTAGAACACCGTAACCACAATGAAGAAGGTACCGACGCTGTAGAAAAGCTTTGCACCAGAGTTCATTTGCTTATCTCTCTTCCTTAATTAACCTTGCGCTCCGCTTCTTAAGCGGCGTTGCGGTCCTTGTAGTTCTCGTTCGGAGTACGAGTGCCGGTGCGGTCGGACTCGAACGGGTGGGTGGAGGTTGCGTAGCCTTCCTCACCGATGGCCTTCAGAGCCTCAGAGTTCGGAGCCTCCGGGTTGTCCTTGCGGAACTGGATGTACTGCTCGAACTTCTCCGGGGAGACAACGCGCAGCTCGAAGTTCATCATTGCGTGGTAGGTACCGCACATTTCAGCACAGCGGCCCACGAATGCGCCTTCCTCGTCGATGGACTCAACCTGGAAGCGACGCTCGGAGCGGTTCTCGCTCGGGTGCGGGAACACGTCGCGCTTGAACAGGAACTCCGGGATCCAGAAGGAGTGAACAACGTCAGCGGAAGCCAGATCGAACTCGATCGGGGTGCCGGACGGAACGACCAGAACCGGGATCTCCTGGGTGGTGCCCACGGTCTCGATCTTGTTGTAGTTCAGGTAGCTGAGGTCATCCTTGGAGTTGCCGTGGATCGGGCCCGGGATCTGGTTGCCGTGCTCGTCCAGGTTCTCTGCAGGCTTCTTGGAGTCCTCTGCACGAGCCTGAGCCTTCTCGTCTACGCCCTTGTACTCCTGGCCGCCGTTCAGCTCGGAGGCGATCTCCCTGTAGCCGAACTTCCAGTTCCACTGGTAGCCGGTCACGTCAACGACCACCTTCGGGTCCTTATCCAGGGCCGTTGCGCGGTCCTGCGCCTGAATGTTGAAGAAGAACAGGCCACAGACGATCAGAACCGGCAGGGTGGTCAGAACCAGCTCCAGCGGAACGTTGTAGCCGGTCTGGCGCGGGAACTCGTCCTCGCCGCGCTTCTCGGCCTTCTTAGCGCTAGACCTACCCACGTTCACAAACAGCAGCACCCACATGATGATGCCGATGATCCAGGCGACGACCCAGACCCACACCCACAGGTTGCCCATTTCCTTGGACTCCGGGGTGATGCCCTTCGGCCAGCCCATGCGCAAGAAGTTAAAGAAACCGTTCTCCGGCGGGGCGACAGTACAGCCGGAAAGAACCAGGCCAGCTAGACCCAGTACACCGGCGAGGCCAATACGGCGAGTCAAACCGTGCTTATTTCGCTGTTCCACGCGAGTTTGCCTTCCTCATTCACACGTCACTTTGCGTTGTAGGCCTTGAGGTCTACCCCGCGCCTGCAGTTCGCGCGCGATAGATAGACCTACAACCACTTCACTTAAAGAACCTTAGACCATTAACAGGACATTGCCACCATCGCGGAACGGGATTTTCCCTTTTCGGGGGTTGGCGGCTACCCACATTGCCCCCACACGGGTTAGGCGGGAGCCTGCGCAGTGCATGGCTCCCGCCGTTGTGGAGGTTTTTTGGGGTGCTCTCCCCTAGTCCCCTAGCACCCTAAAGCGCCCTAGAACTTATTCATCTCGATCACTCCGGCTCCGCCGATGTTGCGCAGGTTTGCGCGGGCCAGGTCGACCATGCGCCCCACTCCGCCCTCAAATACGGTGCGCGTTGCAGAGCGGGAGAAGCCCATCATCATTTCCCAAGTGATGTTCGGCGGTAGGCTCAGTGCGTTCGGGTCGGTAACAACGTCCACCAGCACCGGGCCGTCGTAGGCCAGCGCTTCCTTAATGCCACTCTCCACGTCCGCCGGATCCTCGATGCGGATCGCCTTGATGCCGATGGCGTCTGCGATCTTGGCGAAGTTCACGTGCTCGTGGTCAGTTTCGTGCTCGGGCAGGCCGGCGACCATCATCTCCAGCTTCACCATGCCCAGCGAGGAGTTATTAAAGACCACAATGTTGACTGGCAGGTCGTGCAGCTTGGCGGTCAGCAGCTCGCCCATGAGCATCCCCAGGCCGCCGTCGCCGGAGAAGGAGATCACCTGACGGTCGCGGTCTGCGGCCTGCGCCCCCAGTGCCTGCGGCAGCGCATTGGCCATGGTGCCGTGGCGGAAGGAGCCGATTTCTTCACGCTTGCCGTTCGGCGTGATGTAGCGGGCACCCCAGACGTTGCACATGCCGGTATCGATGGTGAAGATGGCATCCTCGGCCGCCAAGCGGTCGATCGTATCGGCAACGTACTCAGGGTGGATAGGCTTCGACTTGCCTGCCTTCTTGGTGTAGGCGTCCACCACGTGGTTCAGCGCCCGCGCGTGGTTGCGCAGCTGCTTATCCAGGAAGCTGCGGTCGGTCTTTACCTCGATGTGTGGCAGGATCGTGTCGATCACCGCACCGACGTCGCCGACCACTGGGTAGTCGATGGTGGTGCGGCGGCCGATGTGGGAGCCGTCGATGTCCACCTGCGCCACGTTGCCGGTGGGCAGGAAGTCGGTGTACGGGAAGTCGGTGCCCAGCAGGATAAGCAGGTCAGCGTCGTACATCGCCTCGCGCGCCGCACCGTAGCCCAGCAGGCCGGACATGCCGACGTCGAATGGGTTGTCGTACTGGATGTGCATCTTGCCGCCGAAGGCGTGGCCGACCGGAGATTTAATCTTCTCTGCCAGCTTGAGCACTTGCTCTCGAGAGTTTTTGACGCCCTCACCGCAGAACAAAGTGACGGTCTCGGCATCGTTGATCGCCTTGGCCAGGCGGGCTGCTTCCTCGGCATCCGGGTACAGCACGGGGCGCCCCTTGGCGTACACCGAGTCGATGAAGCCTTCCTCCTCGATTTCCTGGGAGGATACGTCGCCGGGGATGACCAGCACGCTAACACCGTTGCCGGCCAGCGTGGACTGGATGGCGTGGTGCAGCACCTTTGGCCCCTGTGCTGCGGAGTTCACCATCTCGCAGTAACCGGAGCACTCCTGGAATATCTGCTCCGGGTGGGTCTCCTGGAAGAACTGGCTGCCGATCTGCACGCTCGGGATGTGGGAGGCAATGGCCAGCACCTTCGCACCGTTGCGGTGGGAATCATAAAGCCCCTGAATCAAGTGGGTATTGCCCGGGCCGCAGGAAGCGGCGCACACGGCTAGTTCGCCGGTGACGAGGGATTCCGCGCCGGCGGCGAAAGCCGCGGCTTCCTCGTTGCGCACGTGGATCCATTCAATGGAGGACTGGCGAACCTCGTCAACGATCGGGTTCAGGCTATCGCCCACCAGCCCGAAGATCCGCTTAACGCCTTGCTTTTCTAGAGTCTTTACCAGCTGAGATGCGAAGTTTTTAGCCATGCCTCCAAGGCTACGCGGGGCTTAACGTCAGCGCATGGATCGCTAGACAGTCTCACAGAAGTGAATTCATGTAATGCACATCACTCAGGCACTAGATAACCCCTGTGCTCAATGACTCAGTTTTAAAACGCTCTCCGCCCCGCCGTGGCAACTAGCCCACCTCTACCCCACCCGCGTAAAGTCAGGACGCATGTGTGGATTGCTTGGAATCATTGCGGCGAACAGCGCCGCGGAAAATTTCGTTGAGGCTGTAGAGGGCGCACTCCCCTGCATGCACCACCGAGGCCCGGACGATAGCGGCACGTGGCACGACCGAGATGTTGTGTTCGGCTTCAACCGACTATCCATCATCGACTTGGAGCACTCGCACCAGCCTCTGCAGTGGGGCCCGGAGGGCGAGGAAGACCGCTACGCACTGACGTTCAACGGCGAGATCTACAACTACGTCGAGCTGCGCGAGGAGCTCAAGGAAGCTGGCTATACCTTTAATACTGAGGGCGACGGCGAGACCATCGTGGTGGGCTTCCACCATTGGGGCGCCGACGTGGTGAACCACCTGCGCGGCATGTTCGCTTTTGCCGTGTGGGATTCCAAGGAAAAGAAGCTGTTCCTGGCCCGCGACCAGTTCGGCATCAAGCCGATGTACATCGCCACCACCGAGGCAGGCACCGTCTTCGCCTCGGAGAAGAAGTGCATCCTGTCGATGGCAGAAGCTCTGGGTCTGAACCTGGACCTGGATATCCGTGCCATCGCGCACTACACGGATCTGCAGTACGTCCCGGAGCCGGAGAGCCTGCACAAGCACATCCGCCGCCTGGAATCCGGCAGCTACGGTTTCGTAACCCCCGGCGGGAAGATCGAGGAAACTCGCTGGTTCGAGCCGCGCTTCCCGGTCAAGAAGGTCGCGGCCGGCGACGAGGAGGCCGTGTTCCAGCGCATCGCCGAGGCCTTAGAGGACTCTGTAGCCAAACACATGCGTGCGGATGTCACTGTCGGCTCCTTCCTCTCCGGCGGCATCGACTCCACCGCCATCGCAGCGCTGGCTAAGCGCCACAACCCGGATCTTCTGACCTTCACCACCGGCTTCGAACGCGAGGGCTACTCCGAGGTCGACGTGGCCGCGGAGTCCGCCGCCGCCATCGGCGCCGAGCACATCGTGAAGGTGGTCAGCCCGGAGGAGTACGCCGAGGCGATCCCGAAGATCATCTGGTACCTGGACGATCCGGTGGCCGACCCGTCACTGGTTCCGCTGTACTTCGTCGCACAGGAGGCCCGCAAGCACGTCAAGGTGGTGCTCTCCGGCGAAGGCGCCGACGAGCTCTTCGGCGGCTACACCATTTACAAGGAACCGTTGAGCCTGGCGCCTTTCGACAAGATCCCCTCCCCGCTGAAGCGCGTGCTGTCCAGCGTTGGCAACGCGCTGCCCGAGGGCATGCGTGGCAAGTCCCTGCTGCAGCGCGGCACCATGCCAATGGAGGATCGCTACTACGGCAATGCGCGTTCCTTTAACTACCAGCAGCTGGAGCGCGTGCTGCGCGAGATCCGCCCTGAGTGGGATCACCGCGAGGTCACGGCGCCGATCTACGCGAAGTCCAAGGACATGGACCCGGTTGCGCGGATGCAGCACCTGGACCTGTTCACCTGGATGCGCGGCGACATCCTGGTGAAGGCCGACAAGATCAACATGGCAAACTCCCTGGAGCTGCGCGTGCCGTTCCTGGATAAGGTCGTCTTCGACGTGGCGGAAACCCTCCCCCACGAGCTCAAGATCTCGCACGGCACCACCAAGTACGCGCTGCGTAAGGCGCTGGAGCGCATCGTCCCGCCGCATGTTTTGCACCGCAAGAAGCTGGGCTTCCCGGTACCGATGCGCCATTGGCTGGCCGGCGACGAGCTCTACGGCTGGGCGAAGGAGAACATCGAGGCCTCGCAGACCGACCACATCTTCAACAAGGCGGAGGTGCTGAAGATTCTGGACGAGCACCGCGTAGCGATGAACACCGGCTCCGGCCCGGACCACTCCCGCCGGCTGTGGACCGTCATCGCTTTCATGGTCTGGCACGGCATTTTCGTCGAGGATCGTATCGATCCGCAGATCGACCAGCGCCAGTACCCGGTCGACCTCTAGCACCTCTAGAGCTCGCCGCCCCGCTCTAGACGCTAAAGACCCGAAAACGCCCCCGAGGGAATTCATCCCTAGGGGGCGTCATTAATAAGAGCAGCTAGAACTCGAACAGACCGGCCGCTTAGCTGAAGGAGTCGCCACAGGCACAGGAGCCGGAAGCGTTCGGGTTGTCGATGGTGAAGCCCTGGGACTCGATGGTGTCCGCGAAGTCGATCTTCGCGCCCATCAGGTACGGGGAGGACATGCGGTCCACAACCAGGTTCACGCCCTCGTACTCGTCCACCAGATCGCCATCCAGGGAGCGATCATCGAAAAACAGCTGGTAGCGCAGGCCCGCACAACCGCCCGGCTGCACTGCGATGCGCAGGGAAAGATCGTCGCGGCCTTCCTGTGCCAGCAGGGCGCTGGCCTTCTGCTGGGCAGCCTCGGTCAGCTCCACACCGGTGACCTTCTCTGGAGCAGTCATGTTGGTCCTCCTCAATAAATGACCGAATTTTTGAATTGGCTTTGCTCACAAGCTACGCCTCATTGTTCCACAACGCCACTGCCCTCTAGGGTTATTCCCGCGACAGCGATATTTCTCCGCGTTCCCGCGCTAGTGTTTTGGTTTTGTTCCCCTGCCCTCCTGCTCTAGCCTGTTACATGTGAAAATGCCATGGAAGAAGCAGGAAAAGGTCGCCGACTCAGCCGAGGATCAGGTCTCGCCACAGGATGCGGATACGTCGACTGAGGTAGACAGCGACGCAGACGGTGGCGTCACTCAGGAAAAGAACTCCAAGGCCTTTACACCGAAGAAGGGCAAGGCCACCCCGAAGCGCAACGAGCAGGAGCGCAAGCACGGCGTGCGCCGCAGCGCCTACACCGCCCCCGCCACCCCGAGCGAGGCGCGCAAGCAGCGCAAGGAGCTCAAGGCCTCCATGTCCAAGGAAGAATACAAGGCCATGAAGCAGCGCCAGAAGGACGAGGCGAACCGCGAGCGGCGCCGCGCCAACCAGCGCATGATGGCCGGCGACGAGGATTACCTCATGGACCGCGACAAGGGACCGGAGAAGCGCTTCGTCCGCGACTGGATCGATTCCCGCCGCTACATGATGAATTTCTTCCTGCCGCTGGCGCTGCTGGTCATCGTCATCATGATCTTCGGCATGTCCAACCCGAACATCGCCAACCTGGCTTCGCTGGTGATGATGATCGTGTTCCTCATCATGATCGGCGAGGGCATTTGGCTTGGTCGCCGCATCAATCGCGAGGTCAACGAGCGCTTCCCGGACAACCCGCACGGCAAGTTCAGCCTGGGTCTGTATGCGTTCACCCGCGCCACGATGATCCGCCGCCTGCGCACCCCTGCCCCGCAGAAGCAAATCGGCGACAGCGTATAGGCCGACAGCGTTTAGACTGAAACCCATGGCTTCTACGACCTCCGCCCCGAACTTCCCGCCTATCGTCCCGCCGGACGAGGCCACGCGCAGTCGAGCCGAGCAGCTCCGTAACACTGCGCCGACGAAGGCCGGCATTCCGGCTGGTTCGCTGGGCAGACTGGAGGGTGTCGCCTCCTGGATCGCCGCCTGCCAAGGTTCCGCCCCCGCCGAGGCCTTGAAAACGGCGCGGCTGGTTATAGTGACCGGCGAGCACGGGGTGGCCGAGGAGCACCCGGAGATCTCCGCCCTGCCGAACGACTTTAATGCCCAGGTGCGGCAGAACCTGGCCGATGCGACTGCCCCGATTGTGGATGCCTGCAGGTCGGCACGAGTTTCTCTTTCTATTCTGGACGCCACGTTGGGTTCTCCCTCCGGTGCCATCGACACCACGGACGCGTTGAGCCCCGAGGATTATGTCAGGCACCTGCGGCGCGGCATGCGTTTCGCCGACGAGGAGGCGGACAAGGGCACACAGTTGTTGCTCTTGGGTGACATGGGGCGGGGGCTGACCACGGTAGCCGCTGCGGTGATCGGCAGCGTGTGCAGCGTGGAGCCGGTGAAGATCATCGGCCGGGGTTCCGGCATCGACGACGAGGCGTGGAAGTCAAAGGTGGCGGTGATCCGCGATGCGATGTTCCGCGTGCGCGACGACAAGGCGGTGGCCGCGCGGGTACTGCAGCAGATCGGCTCGGCCGACCTGGTGGTGATGGCGGGGATTCTGGCACAGTCGGCGGTGCGCCGCACTCCCGTGATCTTCGACGGCGTGGGCGCTGCTGCGGCGGCACTGTGCGCGGAGATGCTGGCACCGGGGGCCGCCGCGTGGTGGCTGGCGGCTTCGGCAGGTACGGAGCCCGCTGCCCTCCCGGCGCTCAATGCGCTGGGCTTGGAACCACTGCTGGATTTGCAGCTCGGCACCGGCCAGGGGCTGGGCGCCGTCCTGGCCTTGCCGATGGTGCGTTACGCGGTGGCTGCCTGCTCCACCAGCGTGTAGAGCCAGCCGTGGTTGTCGGCGACGCGGCCGTTCTGGATGCCCGTCAGCTGCTCGCGCAGGCGCATGGTCACCGGACCGGTCTGGCCGCCGTTGACCTGGAATTCGCCGGATTCGTCCTTCACAGTGCCGACCGGGGTGACAACGGCTGCGGTGCCGCAGGCGAAGGCCTCCGTCATGGCACCGGACTTTGCGGCTTCCTTCCACTCGTCGGTGGAGATGCGACGCTCCTCTACCTTGTAGCCCAGGTCGCGGGCCAGCTCCAGCAGGGAAAGGCGGGTAACGCCCGGCAGTAGCGAGCCGGACAGTTCAGGCGTGACCAGCGTGACGTTGCCTTCGCCGCCGTCCTCGCTGCCGAAGACGAACGCCAGGTTCATGCCGCCCATCTCTTCGATGTACTTGTGCTCGGTTGCGTCCAGCCATACCACCTGGTCGCAGCCTTCCTTTTGCGCGGAGGCCTGCGCTGCCAGGGAGGCCGCATAGTTACCGGCGAACTTCGCCGCGCCGGTGCCGCCGGGGGCAGCGCGAGTGTATTCGGTAGAAAGCCACACGCTGACCGGGTTGATGCCGCCGGAGAAGTAGGCGCCTGCCGGGGAGGCGATCACGAAGAAGGTGTAGCTGCTGGCTGGGTGCACACCTAGGCCGACTTCGCGGGAGATCATGAACGGGCGCAGGTACAGGGATTCTTCGCCACCGCCCTGCGGAACCCAGCGCTGGTCGATGTCCACGATCTGGCGAAGGGATTCCAGGAACAGCTCCTCCGGCAGCTCCGGCATGGCCATTCGGGCGGCGGAGTTCTGGAAGCGGCGGGCATTCTGCTCCGGGCGGAAGGTGACGATCTTGCCACCTTCACCGCGGTATGCCTTCAGGCCCTCAAAGATGGCCTGGCCGTAGTGGAACACACTGGATGCTGGGTCCATCTGGACCTGCTGGTAGGGCTCAACGCGGGCGTTGTGCCAGCCCTCTTCTGTGTTCCAGTCGATGGCGACCATGTGGTCAGTGAAGTACTTGCCGAAGCCGGGTGCAGAGAGAATCTCGGCGATCTTGTCGTCGGTCACCGGGTTCTCGGTGCGGGTGACGGTGAACTCCACCTGGAAGCTCTGCTGGGCCTTTGGGGTCTGGGGGTTTGCCTCTGGAGTAGTCATGTGTCCCAGACTACTCTGCCGTTCCACAAAAGTGTGAGGGGGCTAACAATTTCTGGGAGGTCCCTCCCACCGATCTACCGTCAGGCGATTCTGGGTAAAGTGAAAGCAGCGAACAACGATTTTAGAAGAACCTGCAAGACTCATATTCATTCGTATTCATTCATATTCATAAGGACATAAGGAGTAGTCGATCCCCCTATGACCGCCACCAACTCTTCCTCCCCCATCACCGGCCTGCCATCCCGCGGTTTCGTCCCGCAGATGTCGCTGGTCCACACCGATTCCACTCTCGAGGACAACGGCACCGCCACCCCATCGGTCATCGACACGCTGGTCATCCCGGTCTTCGAAGGTGAGGCTGGTCTGGAGCTTACTGGTGCTCCTATTGACGCCCTCACGGCCGAGCAGCAGCTGGAAATGTGGAAGCTGCTTATTTCCGTCGGCGCCAAGGGCACTGCTGGCGAGGTCACAGTAATCCCCAACCTCTCGGCCGAGCGCCGTAGCGAGGTCGTCTCGACCGGCAACCTGTCCGCTCAAGTGCAGGAATCCACCGTCGAGCCAGAGACTGCAGAAGGTCTTGTTGAAGCCGGCGCTGGAGCTACCGGCCCGGAGAAGATCCTGGCAATCGGTATGGGGCCGGCCGATGAGGTGTCTGCAGAGGACGTCCGCGTGGCCGCAGGCGTGTCGTCCCGAAGCATCAAGAAGCCCGAACAACAAGAGGGCCAAGAAAAGGCCGCGGCGCGTGGCGCGCGAGTGGTGAGTGCCCTGGGCCTGCTGGGCGCAGAAGCCGCACTGGTCGGCCACGCGCTGGGAGCCTACGAGTACCGGGGGCTGAAGACGGCCGAGCACACGCCCGCGATCGAATCGATTGAGGTGCTGACCGGCGAGGATCCGGCGGACACCCTGGAGCACGCGCAGGCCACCGTGCGGGCAGTGGCGCTGGCACGTGACCTAGTGAACACCCCGTCGAACGTGCTGTACCCGGAAAGCTACGCGGGCATCATCGCCGAGGCGGCAAAGCACACGGACGTGACGGTGGAGGTGCTGGACGAGGCCGCTCTGGAGGAGCAGGGCTTCGGCGGCATTCTGGGCGTTGGCCAGGGTTCGGCGCGCGGGCCGCGTCTGGTGCGTCTGGACTACAACCCGGACAAGATCGCTGAGGATTCCCCGCACGTGGCGCTGGTCGGCAAGGGCATCACTTTCGATACCGGCGGCATTTCCCTGAAGCCGCCGGCGAAGATGTGGAACATGATCTCCGACATGGGTGGCTCCGCGGCCGTCGTTGCAGCGGTGATCGCCGCAGCTGAGCTGAACATTCCGGTGCGGGTGACGGCCACCGTTCCGTTGGCGGAGAACATGCCCGGCGGGGAGGCCACCCGCCCCGGCGACGTGCTGCGCCACTACGGCGGCACCACCACCGAGGTGCTGAACACCGACGCAGAGGGCCGCCTGGTGCTGGCCGATGCCATCGTCCGCGCCTGCGAGGACAACCCGGACTACCTGATTGAAACCGCCACCCTGACGGGTGCGCAGATGGTGGCGCTGGGCGACCGCACGCCGGGCATCATGGGCTCGATGGATTTCCGCGACCGCGTGGCTATCATCTCCCAGCGCGTGGGCGATGCCGGCTGGCCGATGCCGCTGCCTGCGGAGCTGGGCGAGGCGCTGAAGTCGGACGTGGCGGACATCAAGAACATCTCCGGCAACCGCTGGGGCGGCATGTCCGTGGCGGGCCACTACCTGAAGAACTTCGTGGCCGAGGGCGTGCAGTGGGTGCACATTGACGTCGCTGGCCCGGCCTACAACGACGGTGCAGCATACGGCTACACCCCGAAGCGGGCAACAGGCTCGCCGGTGCGCACCATCATCGCCGCGTTGGAAGATATTGCGCTGAAGGGCTAGGCAGGCCGCGGCTAGGCGCTAGCCCGCGGGTCGCGCGCACCTGCGCGGGCGCGCCGGGGCTAGGCGTTAGTCCCCCTTCTCGGCGCGGCGCTGCTCAAATTGCGCGCGCCGTTCGCGCTGCTCCAGCCGCTTCTTGATCAACCGATCCCGCTCGATGCGATCACGCATGCGCTGCGGGTATCCGGTTTCCTCCGCGAAGTACAGGGGAATGCCAACAGACTGGGCTACCTTGTCTATGCCCTTCGGCCCGCCGATGCGGCGGCGCGTCCACTCCCCCTCGCTGTCGACCAGCACCACGGACATCTCGTTGACGATGGTTTCCGGCTCCACAAAACCCTCCACGCCCTTGCGGGTTCCGGCCCACTGCTGCAGGTAGGTCAGGTCCTTGGGGCGGATGGTCTCCTCCGGCGCACGCGGCGGTCGGGTGGAAGTATTTTTGTTCCGGCCGAAAAGATTGAACACGTTAGCCGATTCTAGTTCACATACCCGGCGGTTCCCCAAAGGTGCGCGGAGGCGGTGAGGGGGCGTCATGAAAAAGGAACGGAGGTAAAGGGCGAGGGGGCGCTCGGCGGAGCGGAGTCAAGGCGCGTAGACTTAGGTAGTATTTCAACCAAATAACCACAGCTGATTTCCGTTTAGCTTGAGGAGCTTCAAACACCATGGCGTACTCCGTCGAAATGCCCGAACTGGGCGAGTCCGTAACCGAGGGCACCGTTACTCAGTGGCTGAAGAAGGTCGGAGACAAGGTCTCCGTCGACGAACCGTTGCTGGAGGTATCGACCGACAAGGTTGATACGGAGATCCCGTCCCCCGCAAGTGGTGTGCTGCTGAAGATCATCGCCGAGGAAGACGACACTGTGGACGTCGGCGCCGTCATCGCCGAGATCGGTGAGGAGGGCGAAGAGCCTTCTGGTTCTGACGCCGACAGCTCCAGCGACGACGATTCCAGCGACGCTGCTGAGGAGTCCGGCGAGTCTGGTTCTGAGGAGTCTGAGTCCGCTTCTAGCTCCGACAACTCTGAGTCTGAGTCCTCTGACGACTCTGGTTCTGAGTCCGGTTCCGGTTCTGGTTCTGGCGAGGCCGAGGACGTCACCATGCCGGAGCTCGGCGAGTCCGTCACCGAGGGCACGATTACCCAGTGGCTGAAGAGCGTCGGCGACAAGGTTGAGGTCGACGAGCCACTGCTCGAGGTCTCCACCGACAAGGTCGACACCGAGATCCCGTCCCCAGTCGCCGGCACCCTGGTGGAGATCCTGGCCAACGAGGATGACACCGTAGACGTCGGCGAGGTCATCGCCCGCATCGGCGACGAGAGCGCAGCCAAGTCCGGTTCCTCCGATTCCTCTGACTCCGACTCCGACGAGAAGTCTGAGAAGTCCGAGGACAAGGCCGAGCCGAAGGCGGAGGAAAAGAAGGCTGAGGCTAAGGAGGCCGAGGAGAAGGCTGAAGAGAAGACCGAAGCCAAGACTGAGGCAAAGTCCGAGACCGAGTCCAAGTCCTCCAAGCCGGCTGCAAAGCAGTCGAAGCCTGCCGAGGGCAACCTCCCCTACGTCACTCCGCTGGTCCGCAAGCTGGCTGAGAAGCATGGCGTCGATCTGTCGAGCGTCGAGGGAACCGGGGTCGGCGGCCGTATCCGCAAGCAGGACATCCTGGCCGCAGCAGAAGGCACTTCCGCTTCGGGCTCCTCCGCTAAGTCCGCTTCTCCGGCTGGCCCGCGCGCTTCCTCCTACAAGGTGGACCCGTCCAAGCAGGAGCTGCGCGGCACCGTCAAGAAGGTAAACCGTATCCGCGAGATCACTGCGAAGACCACCCTGGATTCCCTGCACGCTGCAGCTCAGCTGACGCAGGTCCACGAGGTCGACATGACTCGCGTTGCCGAACTGCGCAAGGCCAACAAGCAGGCCTTCGCCGATAAGCACGGTGTGAACCTGACCTACCTGCCGTTCTTCGCAAAGGCAGCGGTCGAGGCTCTGATCTCCCACCCGAACGTCAACGCTTCCTACAACGCGAAGACCAAGGAGATGACCTACCACGAGCAGGTCAACCTGGGCATTGCTGTCGACACGGAGGCTGGCCTGCTGAGCCCGGTTATCCACAATGCGCAGGACATGTCCCTGCCGGAGCTGGCTCAGGCCATCGTGGACATTGCTGACCGCGCGCGCAACAAGAAGCTGAAGCCGAACGACCTGTCCGGCGGTACCTTCACCATCACCAACATCGGTTCCGAGGGCGCGCTGACCGACACCCCGATTCTGGTTCCGCCGCAGGCTGCCATGATCGGCACTGGCGCCATTGTGAAGCGCCCGGTGGTGCTGAGTGAGGACGAGGGCGAGGCTATCGCCATCCGCCAGATGGTCTTCCTGCCGATGACCTACGACCACCAGGTCATCGACGGCGCCGACGCAGGCCGCTTCATGTCCACCCTGCGTGACCGCCTGGAGAACTCGGACTTCACCGAGGACCTGGAGCTCTAAGCTAGGTTCTAGCTGACTAGGCAAGACGCCGGCCCCGCTACCCGCGGGGTCGGCGTTTTCTGTTTGGTGCCCCCTGGGGGATCCCCTCCTTCATCCTTTGTCTCAAGCCCGGCTTCGTAGCCCCTTCCCCGGCTCAAAATCCCCCTCCAGCGACCCCCGGAGCCCTTAAATGTCGGAAAAGTTGCAGTTTGTTAATGCTATCGGTTTTCGAATATACAAATGTGCAGGTCAAGAAGCTTTTAGGGAAGTGGAAACCAATCCCGATTTGAAGAAATGCAACTTTTGCGACATTTTGCGACATTTTGCGGCATTTAGTGGCTTTCAGGAGGCGCCAACCACCGGAGGCACCAGCATCAACGTCACCACCTGACATATGCAGCAACATCAGAATCTGCAGCCTCACTACAGACAGAATCTGGCGCCAGCGGGACAGCACCTAGCAAAACCCAGCGCCTACAGAACAGCTTCCAGCGGAACTTGGCGCCAGCGGGGACAGCACCCAGCAGCACCGCAGAACCACTGGAGTATCATCGCCACCATGGGATTCCAGCAAGGCAGCATCCGCAAAGTAAACATTGGCGCCGCCGGCACTGACAACCGCAGCGCCGGTGCCCGCGCCAGCGCAACCACTGCCACCGACATCGACATCCGCGACCTCGGCACCGTGGACTACGAGGACACTTGGCACCTCCAGGCAGACCTCGCTGCCCAGCGCGCCGAAGAAAAAATCCCAGACACCATCCTCCTACTCCAACACCCGCCGACGTACACTGCCGGCAAGCGCACCGAGGATTCCGACCGCCCCACCAACGGCCTGCCAGTAGTCGACGTCGACCGCGGAGGCCGCATCACCTGGCATGGGCCTGGCCAGCTGGTCGCATACCCCATCATCAAGCTGGCCGACCCAGTGGACGTGGTCGATTATGTCCGCCGCCTGGAGCAGGCGCTGATCCAGACTTGTGAAGATCTTGGCCTGCACGGCACCGGCCGCGTAGAGGGGCGTTCGGGCGTGTGGCTACCTGCGGGCGTTATTAATGGCGAGCTTAAGCCCGCACGTAAGATCGCCGCGATCGGCATCCGCGTGACGCGCGGTGTGACCATGCACGGAGTGTCCCTGAATTGCGACAACACCATGGAGTATTACGACCACATTGTGCCTTGTGGGCTGGCGGATGCGGGAGTCACGACGCTCACCGAGGAGCTGGGGCACGACGTTAGTGTTTCTGACGCCTACTCGTCCCTCGCCAGCAACCTCGTTGACGCTTTGAACGGTGATTTGCCGGTGCATTCCTAAGGGAGATTCCCACCCAGCGCCCGCGAGAATACCGAGGTGGATTCCTATGCGGCACCCAGCGTAGGCTAGTCGGCATGAGTGTGACCGCAGATGGACGCCGGATGCTCCGCATCGAGGCGAAAAACGCCGAAACCCCCATCGAGTCGAAGCCTCGGTGGATCCGCACGACCGCGAAGGTCGGCCCGGAGTATCGGGATATGAAGAATCGCGTGAAGGGCGCTGGTCTGCACACCGTGTGCCAGGAGGCTGGCTGCCCGAATATCAACGAGTGCTGGGAGGACCGCGAGGCGACGTTCCTCATCGGCGGCGATACGTGTTCCCGCCGCTGTGACTTCTGCCAGATTAAGTCCGGCCGCCCGTCCCCGCTGGACCGGGACGAGCCGCGCCGCGTAGCGGAGAATGTCCGCGAGATGGGTCTGCGCTACGCCACCATCACTGGTGTGACGCGCGATGACCTGGATGATGAGGGCGCGTGGCTGTATGCCGAGGTTGTGAAGAAGATTCACGAGCTGAACCCGAACACGGGTGTGGAGAATCTGACGCCCGATTTTTCCAACCGCCCGGAGCTGCTGAAGGTCGTCTTTGATTCTCAGCCGGAGGTGTTTGCCCACAACCTGGAAACGGTTCCGCGCATCTTTAAGCGGATCCGCCCGGCCTTCAAGTACGACCGTTCCCTGGAGGTTATTCAGGCTGCGCACGATTATGGCCTGGTGACGAAGTCCAACCTGATCCTGGGCATGGGTGAAAAGAAGGATGAGGTTCGCGCTGCCATTAAGGACCTGGCGGACGCGGGCACCGACATCCTGACGATTACGCAGTACCTGCGCCCGTCCTCCATGCACCACCCGATTGAGCGTTGGGTGAAGCCGGAGGAGTTCATGGAGCACTCCGACGCGGCTTACGAGTTGGGTATCAAGGCTGTTATGTCCGGCCCGTTGGTGCGTTCCTCTTACCGCGCCGGTCGCCTGTACGCGCAGGCGAAGCAGGCGCGTGGCGAGGCTATTCCGGAGAACCTGAAGCACCTGGAGGAGACTCTGGATTCCACCACGTCGCAGGAGGCCTCTACCCTGCTGGAGCGTTACGGCGCTTCGGAGGACACGCCAGTCACCGCATCGCGCCGCTAACGCGGCGGGGCACTTTCGCCCCGCCTTTATTCATGCCTTATTGTTGAATCCATGGCGAAGGATAAAAAGGACGTAAGGGTCAAGGAAGAAAAGAAGGCCGCAAAGGCAGCGAAGAAGGAGCAGCGCAAACAGACGCGCTCCCAGCTGTGGCAGGCATTCAAGCTGCAGAAGGGCCGGGATAAGAAGCTTATCCCGTACATGGTTCTGGCTTTCCTGATTCCCGTTGTGCTGTTGCTGCTGCTCAGCCTGGTTTTCGGCTGGTGGTGGCTGAACCTGATCGTGGGCATCATCATCGGCGCAATGGCGGCGATGTGGGTATTCTCCCGCCGCTTGCAGTCCGGCGTGTATGACCAGATTGAGGGCGAGGCTGGTGCCGCCGCATGGGCTTTGTCCAACATGCGTGATGGCGTAGGCATGAAGTGGATTACGGAGAACGGCGTGGCGTCCAACACCCACATGGACGCAGTGCACCGCGTGGTAGGTACTCCCGGCATTGTGCTGGTCGGCGAGGGCGCACCGCACCGCCTGAAACCGATGATGGCGCAGGAGCGCAAGAAGCTTGCGCGCATTGTGGGCAAGACCCCGATCTACGACGTGATCGTTGGCGACGGCGAAGGCCAGGTGCCGGTGAAGAAGCTGCAGAACCACCTGATGCGCCTGCCGCGTAACGTCAAGAAGAATGAGGTGGACGCCCTTAACTCCAAGGTCGAGTCGATCTCGCGGCTAAGCAACCCGAACAACAACATGCCGAAGGGTCCGATGCCGAAGGGCGCGAAGATGTCGGGCATGAACCGCCGCGCCCGCCGTGCGGCACAGCGCGGAAAGAAGTAACGCTTAGCGGCTGCGGATAACGGCCGTGCCGGTGGCGCGATCGTGCATTCCACGGCCGTCAGTGTCTTGAATAATTGGGGGGAAGAGGAAGACCGTCAGCAGCGTGCGGACGACCGAGCGCCACAGGCCCACGCGCTCGTCGGGCTTGTCGATGCGCGCCACGCCGATGCCCACGATGGCGTGACCCGGGGACTGGGCGAATAGCCAGACGGTCAGGATGCGCCAAATGATGAAGAAGATCATCGAGGCGCTGGCGGAATCGCCCAGCACGTCCGTCGTGGACGTGACGAACCAGGCCAGGCCGTAACAGGCCAACCAGTCGATCAGTAGTGCACCCAGCCGGGGGAACAAGGGGGACAGTGAGCCCGGGCCGTCTTTGGGCAACCCCAAGCGGGCGCCGGGGTATGGACTGAGGTCGGCGAGGTCTTCGTTTTCGCCTGGTACAAGGGGGCCTTCAAGCCAGCTACGCGATTCACTCATGATGGTCTAGAGCCTAGCTGGCTGTTAGTTTGTGGCACAATTTTGTAAATTTTTACCTGAATCGGCGCCCAGTATGCGTAGGATCGATTGTGTTGCTTTTATATATTGTCGCAACAGTTTGAGATTCCAACTGCAAGGAACGGAAGAAATACAGTGTCATTTAAGACCGCAGAAGAAGTTGCCAAGTACATCAAGGACAACGACGTCGAGTTTGTGGACGTTCGCTTTACCGATGTGCCCGGTATCGAGCAGCACTTCAGCATCCCGGCTTCGGAATTCGATGAGGACGCTATGGAGGAGGGCCTGGCTTTCGACGGCTCGTCCATCCGTGGCTTTACCACCATTGAAGAGTCGGATATGAACCTGCTGCCGGACCTGGCGACCGCCAAGATCGATCCGTTCCGCAAGGCCAAGACCCTGAACGTGAAGTTCTTCGTTCACGATCCGTTCACCCGCGAGCCGTTTTCCCGCGATCCGCGTAACGTTGCCCGCAAGGCGGAGCAGTATCTGGCCTCCACGGGAATTGCGGATACCTGCTTCTTCGGTGCGGAGGCAGAGTTCTACCTCTTCGACTCCGTCCGCTACGAGGCAGAGACCAACCGCGCTTTCTACGAGCTGGATTCCGTCGAGGGCTGGTGGAACCGTGGCGCAGAGGTCAACCCGGATGGCTCCACCAACCTGGGCTACAAGACCCGCATGAAGGGCGGCTACTTCCCCGTCGCGCCGTACGACCACTTCCAGGACCTGCGCGACGATATGGCTCGCAACCTGGCGAACGCTGGCTTCAAGCTGGAGCGCGCGCACCACGAGGTCGGCACCGGCGGCCAGCAGGAGATCAACTACGAGTTCAACACTCTGCTGCACGCTGCGGATGACCTGCAGTCCTTCAAGTACATCATCAAGAACACTGCTTGGCAGGCCGGCAAGTCCGCGACCTTCATGCCGAAGCCGCTGGCGGGCGACAATGGTTCGGGTATGCACGCTCACCAGTCCCTGTGGAAGGATGGCGAGCCGCTGTTCTACGACGAGTCCGGTTACGCCGGCCTGTCCGACATCGCCCGCTACTACATCGGCGGCATCCTGAAGCACGCTGGCGCTGTGCTGGCCTTCACTAACCCGACGCTGAACTCCTACCACCGTCTGGTTCCGGGCTTCGAGGCTCCGATTAACCTGGTGTACTCGCAGCGTAACCGCTCTGCCGCAGTGCGTATCCCGATCACGGGCTCCAACGCGAAGGCGAAGCGCATTGAGTTCCGCGCTCCGGACCCGAGTGGTAACCCGTACTTCGGCTTCGCCGCAATGATGCTGGCTGGCCTGGATGGTGTGAAGAACCGCATCGAGCCGCACGCTCCGGTCGACAAGGACCTGTACGAGCTGCCGCCGGAGGAGGCTAAGGACATCCCGCAGGCTCCGACCAGCCTGGAGGCTTCCCTGAAGGCTCTGGAGGAGGACAACGAGTTCCTGACCGAGGGCGGCGTGTTCACCGACGACCTGATCGACACCTACATCGCCTACAAGTACGACAACGAGATTGCACCGGTTCGCCTGCGCCCGACGCCGCAGGAGTTCGAGATGTACTACGACTGCTAAGGGCTGCTCTAAGCTGCTCTAGCTGTTTGACGCCGCGGGCTGTTCTTTGGCCGGTGGTGCAAGTAAGCGGTGATGACCTGCTAGTCCGCAGGTTGTCACCGTTTTTGTTTTTTTATGACGCCACCTTGTGGATGTCGTTCGAGGGATGTTATTCGCTCGCCCTCTCCCCTGCTTAACAGAACAGGTTGGTTTGAAAGCCTCGGCGAGGGACCGATTCCGTCGAACTGAAAATCAAGATGAGAAGTGGTAGGTGTGACTTTAAACTGTGGTTGTCACTCAACGAAAGGCACCACGTGATCACCACTCGTCGTCGCACACTCCTCGCTCCAGTTTTTGTGCTCAGCCTCATCAGCGTTTTCGGCCTCACCGCTTGCGGCAGTGAGGACACACCCGCTGAACCGTCCACCACTACTGTCACCAGCGCTCCTTCTGGCGAGTCCGAGAGCTCAGAACCAGAGACCGCCACGGTCACCAGTGCTCCCGAGGACACACCGCCCCCGCCGACCACAGTCACCAGTACGCCGGAGCCCGCGCAGCAGAGTAGCCCTGCTGCCGAGGAAAACACACCGCCAGAGCAGCAGGCTCCAGCTAATCAGCCCACAGCCGCTTCTCCAGTGCAGAAGGAACCACCGATGGGTAATCAGGGAGCAAGCCCCGACTGCCCCGCCCACCTCTGCGGCTACGGCACTGCTCCTAATGGGGCGCCGAACTTGACCAGTGGCGAGACGCAACTGCTCGCTCTCTGCAACTCCGGCGAGTACAACGCTCCCCAGGTCTGTGCGAATCTGCGGCTCAAGGCCCAGCGGGCGGGACATAACTAACTCGACATAGCGCCCGATACCCTCCCTCGCTGCAGGTGCCTCCGTGAGTTACTCGAAGAAATCCTCATCGATCTCGACGATCTGAACCGTCCGCTTCGTCTGGACGCCAACGCCGTACTTGATCATCAGCTTGGCAAGTAGAGCACCGTCGATAAGCACCACTCGGGACTGGACGGAGTTCGCATAGCTGATTGCCCCGGAACTAAACGACGCGGTAGTGAGGAAAACTCCCTGGGATGCCTGTGCTCCGTGGAGAGCACCGACGAATGCCTGCACATCCGGGCGACCGATGGCTTTAGACAACTCGTAGCGTTTCGCCTGCACGTAGATGCGAGAAAGGCCAAGAGCGTCTTGGTCGATCACACCGTCGATGCCGCCATCATTGGATAGCTGTGTTCGCGTGGCGCTGCCGAAGGAACCTCCGTAGCCCATAGCCATGAGCAAGTCCAGAACTGCTTGCTCGAAAAAGGCAGGCTCGCGTTGGTGCAAGCGCTTGAGTAGCTCTTCGGCCACCATTTCTTCATTGCGCCGCTGCCCCTCCTCCACTTGCTCGAGTGGGGTTAGCTCGGATTCAGTCTGCTCTGGCTCTACGCTAGGCACTGCAGGATCATGCTGTCTGGGGGTATGGGATCGGAACTTCCGATAAAGCTCCCCGCTTTCAGAACTCAACTCGGCTTCGGTCATGCCGTTCGGATACTTCGCCAGTAGACTGCGCCCTTTATCGGTAATTTTCCAGTGCGCTCTTGCAGGGGAGGAAATCGCTTCTGCTTTGGAAAGGTGGGTGATCGCCCAATTTCCACGATTAAGGTAACGAGCTTCACCCGATGAAATGGTTATTGCTCGTTCCTCGTCACTGATCTTCATATTGTCGGCAGCCGCCAAGAGGATCTCCCTCCGCTGACGGATTTCTCCATTCGCTAGCACCGACAAACAGGGGGTCAGAAACTCATCCCAAGTTCTCGATTTCATTCTTGTTACTCTCCCCTATTTCTCATTCAATGAGTCGACGATGCGTACTGTCTCCATCGCCACACGTGTTACACGGCCTATGAGGTCCACGATGTAACGCGGGTTGCCGACTTCGTCCGCCCAGTCATTCGGATCGTTGACGATGCCGGAGGCCTTATCCTTCTTCACCTGGTAACGGTCGATCAGCCAGGCAATTGCAGAGCGAGAGCCCAGCATGTACTCATCAGCTTCCGCTGGGATACCGCTAATGGTGACCTGCTTGTTGTAGATCAGTTTTGTGACATCGTTGATTTTCTTGCCGGTCTCCGGGTCTTTGCGCTTAGCCCACTTCATCTTGAGCACCCGCCAGGTCTCGCGATCAGATTCATCCCCCTTAACTTGGACATCCAATGGCCATGGCTCGACATCCTCGTAGTTAACGTGCAGGTTCATGAGTTTCTGCCCTGCTCCAGCAAACTTGTCGAACTCAGCGCGGGAGCTTGGAGTCTCGATATGTGGAAGCATCTTCTTCAGATCCGCCGCATAGTTCGTGCGGTACTCCGGGTCGTGCAGTTTGCCGTAGACAAAGTGGAAGACGTCATCACCCGTAATGTCTGTACCCAATGCATCACGGTAGACTTTCTTGATCTCGTCGGTGATGTTGTCCACGCGTACGTAACCATCAAGAATCTCGCCGACCTGACCGTAGATGCTGTTTTCACTCTCCTCGACAATGCTACCTTTCGAGAACAACGTTCCATATCCGTCCCGGACAGCGGACCAGGTGAAACGGGGAAAGTATTGTCCCGAACCAGAACCGCTCAGGCACAGATCGGGTAGTAGATCGGTTGCTTGAGCGTTAAACTCTCGAGCAGCACTACTAGCAGCAGGAATATAAAACCCGATGTTTCGGTGTTCAGGGGTAGGGAACATCGACGGGAGCTGCGACCTCTCGTGGTTCAACAACTCGTCATAGTAGACATGCTGTGAGCAGAATGGCCGATAATAACCCTTCACCAGTTTCCCGACGTCGAGCTTGAACTGCTCATTGCGGTACACAGAGGTTCTCAATGAACGAGTCCATTTAATCTGCCGAGCATCAGAAAATGAAGGGTGTTTTTTCAAAAAGTCATTAACCAGTACATCTCCCTTCCCTTTACCAGGAGATTCTTCGTTCTGGTATGCGATACGGGCATGCTCGTAGGTTTCTTCCAATCTTGACAGTTGGGTTTCAAGCTGAACCTGGTCGAATGCGTAAACCCAAGTATCCCGACCAGTTTCCAACCCACGAGTTAGAGTTTTAAAAATTCTCGCCGAGTTTCCTTTCTTTTCGCCGAGCACTGGCCAGGTCGCGAATTCTTCCGAGCGCTGGTTCACCCAGTCACCGTGAGAATTCGGGGTGATGGTCTCCCAATCGGTGGATTCGACAGTCGAAGAATCAACGATTTTCAGCTTCTCCTCTGCCGTCAGATAGTCCCCAATATCCCGGTAGTGCAGAGCAAAACCGGACTTTGTGGGGTCCTTGATACCAATGGTGATAGCTACGGTATTCCGCGAACCCGCACCGAAGACTTTTCCGCCTTCTCTGCGGGACTGTTCGCCAGCGGTGCGCTGATTCCCACGAAGGTTGAATACATAAAGGTCCGTGAAGTCCTCAGCCATGGACAAACGCACGCCATCACCGGTATTGCCATCGATCCAGCCACCATTAGAGACGAATGCCACCGCGCCCTGGTCACCAATGCGGTCGGTAGCCCAACGGAAGGCCCGCAGGTAGGAGTCATAAAGAGAGTTCTTATTCGTCGCCGTGGACTTCTCCGCGTAGGTTTCCGCGATGCGCTTGTCCAAGCTCGGGTATTTCAGGTTCGCATTGAGGTCATTCGCAGACTTCTGACCAGCAGAGTACGGCGGGTTACCGATCACAACGTTGATGGGCGCGTTCTTCTGACGCTCGATGGTGGCGTTATTCTCCTGGAAAATGTGCAAATCCGGGATGTCGCCGTCCTCGTGGATCTGAAAAGTATCGGCCAGCGCGATATTGCTGAACGGAACATACTCCGGAACCGGCTCACCGTTGCGTTGCGCGGCTTCCTCGCGCAGGGCGTTGTAGGTGGTCTCGATGTTCACAGCGGAGACGTAGTAGGCCAGCAGCATGATTTCCGTGGCGAAAAGCTCGCTGGCGTACTTGCGGGCGAGATCCTCCGGTTTGATTAGGCCAGATTGCAGGAGACGGACGGTGAACGTGGAAGTTCCAGCGAATGGGTCGAGGATGCACACACCTTCGTCGGAAAGCCCCTTACCGAAGTGCTTCTGCGAAACCTCATCCGCAGCGCGCAGGATGAAGTCCACGATCTCAACCGGGGTGTAGACGATGCCCAGGGACTCCGCCTGCTTCTTAAAAGCCTTCTGGAAGAAGCGCTCGTAGAGCTCCTTAATCACCTGCTGCTTTCCGGAAGCGCTAGAGACCTCCGACGCACGCACCCGAACCGAGTCGTAGAACCTTTCCAGAGACTCGGTCTCCGTATCGAGGTTCTCCCGGGACAGAGCCGCGACCATCTTCTCCATCACCTGGGCAACCGGGTTGTGAGTGATGAAGTCGTGGTTTTCAAAGAGCGCGTTGAACACGGGCGCGGTAATGAGGTGCTGGGATAGCATCGAGATGGCGTCATCTTCGGTGATCCCCTCGTTGAGGTTATTGCGCAGGCCCTCGACGAACTTCTCGAACTCCTTGCGCAACTTCCTGTCTGCACCGTCCAGCAGAGCCCGAATGCGGGTAATTTGGTTTTCGGCGATGGTCGCTACATCGTCAGCCCAGTCCTCCCAATAGGTGCGAGTGCCGACCTTATCTACCAGTTTGGTGTACATCGCCTCCTGCCACCGTTCCAGGGAAAATAGGGCGACCTGCTGAGCCATTTCCTGGTTCAATTCTGCAGGCTCCGCTTGAGACTTGGCTTCCGCCCGATCCAGCTTTTCCTTGGCATTCGGGACGTGATCGACAGATAGCGGAAGTTCGTCCACCGCGCCCTCATTCAGCGCTATAGAGTTCACCTTCGCATTAAAACGGTCATCATGGGCGCGGAGCGCATTGAGGATCTGCCACACAACCTTGAAACGCTGATTATCGTTCAAGGCCTGTGCCGGCGGCACATTCGGGGACACCGCGACCGGCAGAATAATATAGCCATAATCTTTACCCTCGGATTTACGCATGACGCGACCCACGGACTGCACCACGTCCACCATGGAATTGCGAGGATTGAAGAAAATCACCGAATCCAAGGCCGGGACGTCCACGCCCTCGGAGAGACAGCGGGCATTGGTGAGCACGCGAGTCTGATCTTCGTCGGGAGTGGATTCCAACCAAGTGAGCTTTGAACCGCGCTCCATCGCGTTCATTGCCCCGTCCACGTGCTGGGATGCGATGCGCAGATCCACGTTGTGCAGGGAGACATCCCCCAATACCGAGGCCTCCCGGAGCTGCTGCTGGTAGGTAGAAATCAGGGAAGGGAAGGACTCAGCAATCTGCTTCGAGGTCTTGATGTCCTGGGCGAAAGCGACCGCGCGCTGCATCGGAGCAGCATCAATATCAAAGCCACCCTTCTGCCCCTGCAGATTACCGGATCGCTTTGCCAAACCATTCCAGGCGCCGATCATCGCCGAGGCCAAAGACAGGTTCAACTGGCCACCCTCGCCGCGGGCCATGGCATCAGCGGCAACGGCCTCGTCCACCGTCATCACGAGCACGCGGTAATCGGTGAGCAGCCCTTTATCCACTGCCTCGCCGAAGCCCAAACGGTAGAACTCCGGCCCGTACACAGCCTCATCATCCATGGAGGCGAGCTCGGCGGAGTGCTCCGCAGCCTTGCCCTTGACCTGGTCGTCGAACAGACGCGGCGTCGCCGTCATATATAACCGCTTCGCCGAACGGATGTAATCCGCATCGTGGATGCGCACGAAATTGGAGGCGTCCTCCCCTGCCAAGGTCACGCCCGTGGTGCGGTGAGCCTCATCGCAAATCACCAGGTCGAAATCGTCCAAGCCCTGCTGCTGCGCGTCGTGGACCGCAGGTAGGGACTGGTAGGTGGAAAAGACCACATGCAGACCCTTTGCCCGCTTACCGGATGCGAAACGCTCCGCGATCTGAGCGCCGTCCGTGGACACCGGAACCTCGAGATCATAAGTAGCGATGTCCTCTGCGCTGCGGGAAACCTTGGAATCCGAACACACCGCGAAAGTGCGCATATCCAACCGAGCCTGGGCGGTCCATTCCTTGAGCGTCTGCGAAAGCAGGGAAATCGATGGCACCAGGAACAGCACCCGTGCCTTACCGCCAGTATTTTCCGCAACCTTCTCAGCCAACCGCAGCGCAGTAAAAGTCTTACCCGTGCCACAAGCCATGATTAATTTGCCACGATCATAGGTGGTGAAGCCAGCAATGGCTCGATCGATAGCTTCCTGCTGGTGCGGGCGAGGTTCGAACGTTTCGCGGCGGGAGAGGTTGATCTGGATAGCGCTATCCCCCATCGCTGCACCCGGGAAAGCTATATCCCAGTTGATTGGGGACTCAGAGATCGCAGCCACACCGATTCGGCTAGTGGGGATCACCTGATTGGCCAACATCTCCTCCGCGTTGGAAGACCACCGATCAGTTGTCGAAATGATCAGGCGACTGCCAAAGTGCTGCACTCCATCTTCCGTCTCGAAAGTCCGGCCCGAGGCCTCAAAGAAGGAATCCAGGTTCGCCTTTTGGATGCGGGTCGTCGGCTTATAAAACTTGCACTGGATAGCCGTCCACGAAACATCATCCGCACGACGGGCAACCAAGTCGATGCCCGTATCCGCTTTGCCCCCGTTGTAACGCCAATCAGCCCATCGGTACACCTCATCGAACTGTGCTTTCAGCGTTGGGTCTGTGCGAAAGTAATTAACCATCAGCTTTTCGAAGGCGATGCCGTACTTCGCCTTCGGCTGATTCTCGCGCAGTTGGGTAAGAACCTCGGAAAACTTCGCCATGGAGACATTATGCCCCGTGCCTGTCCTCACTCAGTGTCCGGCACACCCCCTCACTGGGGCCAATGCCCCTCGATCCTCCTCGAAGTTGCGTGCCCCTTAGGCCACGCCACCAAACAGCGCGCCCGCGCCATAAGTCAGTGTCTGGCCCAGGCCACCACCGATGACCAGGCGGACCACTGAGCGAGCCACGCTCGTGCCGGCGATCTTCGCCGAGATTAGACCAGTTAGCGCCAACGAGAACATCGTCACTGTGGTGGCCCCCCAGGCTTGTGTGCCTGCTAGAGCCAGGAACACCGCAGCCATCGGCTGTGCCGCGCCAGCCAGGAAGGACAGCGCGGAGAAGAACGCTGCGGCCCATGCACTGGTCAGCTCGTTTTTCATCAATGCCTAATTCCAGCTGCAGGTGGGCGCGCAGGGCATCCTCCTTATGAATTTCCTGCGCAGCTTCCAGGGCAGTATCCCGGTTGATGCCGTAGCCGGAAAGAATCCCCGCGACCTCCTCCAGCTCCTCTTCCGGAGCCTCCCGTAATTCCTGTCTCTCCTTAGCAACCCAGAACTGCTCGGAGTCCCGCTGAGCGGACACGGACACAAACTCCCCCAAAGCCATGGACACCGCACCTGCGATGGTGGCAGCCAGGCCCGCCATCAAGATGGCCTTATCACCCGCGCCGGTGGCAATCACGCCGATAAGCAGGGCAGCAACGGAAACAATACCGTCGTTGACGCCCAAAACTCCTGCGCGTAGCGAGTTCATCTTCGCCGCATCGCCGGCGTCGTGCGGCTCCTAGTGAGCGCCAGGAACAACATGCTTGCTGGATCTACTCATGAATGAAATCATAGCCAAACTCAATGGCACCGCAGCATCATATTGTGGGCTAGCCTCGGGTTAGGCCGCCCCCGCCCAGCGCGTTTGACTGGGTTGTCGGGGCCGTCTTCGGCGGAACCTACCAGCGCGAAGGCATCACCCTCCGCGACCGCCAGATGCTGAATATAGCTGCCCTAGCTGCGATGGGTGGCGTGGAGCCGCAACTCACCGGCCACATCAAGAACGCTGTGGACGTCACGGGCATCAGCCCAGAGGAGGTGGCCGAATGCTTCGTGCACCTCATGCCTTACGTCGGCGTGCCGAAAACCTTGGCCGCGATGCGCTGCATGAAGGCCGCGCTGGAGAGCTAATGCTGCCAGGGGAGGCCTGGGCGCTTAGTAGCGCTTGGCAGTCGAGATCAACTCGACTGTTTCTTTCTCCGTTGACGGCGCGAGAAGTACGTCACCGCGGATATAACAACAATGGCCACCAGGCAAACAATGAAAACCCACCACTGTCCAACAGCGGGTAGAAGCGCAAAAAGGCTTGGGATGGCCAGAACTGCGGCTGCTAACGCAATTAATTCATTGCGTTCGTCACGCCGTTCCTGTTTACGCTTATGAGCGTCTGCCTCGATTCCATCAAGCCTGATACGTGCGAAGTTGTACTGGGTTGTGTAAACGTTTTCACGTATCTCAAGTTCGCCGACGATGTCCTCGAAGTCACCCCTCGCCCCCGTCTTTTCCAGCATATGCTGCAGAATGGTGGTCGCTACGTCACGTCCGGGGACTCGCTCGTACCAGAGGTGATCGCGCACATAGACTAGTTCCGCTTGTATCTTTGCGAACTTCCGGAGACTGCCCTGCAGCTTTTGGTCCGCGCCCCTTATCTTCTCGAGGGTTCCAGCATTGCCCTCAGAGCCGGAGCTTTCCAAGACATTGAGAGCTTCCGGACCGAAAGATAGTTGGCGAAGTTGTTCGCTAATGCGCCCCAGATAATTATCTGCTCTAAGCGCTAAAATAGCCAGGTCTACAAAGCGAGTCCCAGCCAGCATAAAGAAATTATTTTGCGAGTTTTCTAGCGGTGCCCGGCGCACTACTGCCAAACCCTCCTCGCAGGAGTGAATAGTCCAGTCACGATAGCGGGACACAAGGCTTCTGTTTATAGAGCCATCACGAAAATACGGGATCTCTGTTGTGTACCGGTCGAAACGAGAAGCAAAATACCATGCCCATTGGTCGTGGAGCATCCAATTCTCCCCCGACTCCTCAGATGCATCCGCGATGGGAGTTGGTAGGGCAATGTCTGTACGGCCCGGGATAGCCATCGTGACGCAATAAGGCTTGGGAGATTGGCGACCGCGGTTCGCTTTTGTACCCCTACCGGGGTTTTTGAAGTATCCGCCCTTGGTGAGATCCCACGGAATGTGAGTTTCCGAGCCAACGAATAGCTGCTTTTCCACAACCTTCACGGCAGCCTCCAATAGGCAAACACTAGCCTCGTTGTTAGCCAGTGGTGAACCAGTGAGTTCTTGAAGTAGCTCTCTTTGTCTCGCCTCTCCGTCGCCTCCCTCCGCAATCAGGGTCATTTTTTCTCGTGGCTTAGTCAACGACGCAGTAACTTCCTCCAGTGCTTTTCCGGAGCAATTTTCCGCGACGGCATGGATGACGAGAAAATTCTGTTCGAAGTTACTGGGTTCGCCACTTTCAAGGTCATAAAGGCACGGCCCGGAGTATTGCAGGTACTCGGCACATACAAACTTCAAGGTCGCATAGGGGTGCCCAGTGTCATCCAAAGCAAAACGCAGCGGATATGTCTCCATTTCTGGCGCCCACTGCTTACCCTCCGTCGTAAGGTCGGGCTCAAACACGAGTCGATGTGCGACGACCTTGGCAGGATTAGTAGATGCATCCGAGATCCACTCCGCGGGATCCCCACCAAACGTCGGTACAGCATCAACCGCACTCGCTCCCATGGAACTGGCTAGGGGCTCACGGAAATACGACCCAGCACTCTTATGGAAAACGCGAGGTACATATTTGTAATCAATCTTATTACCCCAGTTATTACCCCAGAACTGGCGAACGAAGTCCCCTTCCTCATCCCGCTCTGCGAACTCAATCTTCTTTATCCCGCGAAAACGGCCGGGTACCCAGGCCTCGGGCCAATCAAAAGCCTCCGGTAATTCGGGCACTGGAAGAACCACCGCGAAATGCGCAAGGCGCCACTCCGGCTGAGAGCCGCAGACATAACCCTCCGGAAGATGAAACTCCGCTCCCTGGATTTGATACCAGTTGGAATTCCGAGCATTGTTCGCCTCGGTGAACTCGTCGTTTATCCCCATAACACAAAGCCTCCGTGATCTTCGAACCGCCTGCACCCCAGGCTACAACAGCACTTCAGAAGCCTATCCACTTTGAAACCATCCCACCCCCTTGAAATAAGGACACCCTTAGTAACGGTATGCTTCTCTAGAAGGAGCTACGCGCCAGCGCGCAGACCTACACACAGGCTATCCGAAGGAGGGCACGCTCCACCGTGGCTGACAAGAGCACACAGGCCGCAAACCCCCGCCGCGGCGCGTCGGAGGCCACGATCCACTCCCCCGGCACCTATCCCCCGGGTGAGGATCCGCGCCGCTGGAAAGTTCTGGGCGTCATCCTCACGACGATCTTCATGTCGCTGATCAGCGTGTCCATCATCAACGTCGCCCTGCCCTCCATCCAGCAGGGGCTGGGCGCCACCGAATCGGACATCCAGTGGGTGCTCTCCGGCTACACGCTGACGTTCGGCGTGGTTCTCGTCGCCGCGGGCCGCGCCGGCGACCTGCTCGGCCGGGGCGGGATGTACCTCATCGGCTTGAGCGTCTACACCCTGGCCGCCATCACCGCTGGCTTTGCCCCCACCGCGGAAGCCTTAAATGTCACCCGCTTCATTCAAGGCGTGGGCGCTGGCCTGCTCAATCCGCAGGCCGTGGGCATGATCCAGCAGTTCTTCCGCGGCAAGGAGCGCGGCCGGGCCTTCGGCTGGTTCGGCACGGTCGTGGGCGTGGCCGTGGCCATCGGCCCCACCCTGGGTGGCTTCCTCATTCGCGTCGGCGGCCCGGAGCACGGCTGGCGCTGGACTTTCCTGGTCAACGTTCCCTTCGGGCTTCTCGCCTTCGTCCTCGCACTCCTGTGGTTCCCGCGCCCGCTGATGGGCCGGGTTAAGGATCCCGTCACCGGCCGTAACGTGGGCGTCATCCGCGCGGTGCGCAGCCTCGACCCCTTCGGCTCCCTCCTGCTGGGCTTGGCCGTCCTGGCCTTCCTCTTCCCGTTCGTGGAATCCTCCGGCAGTGCGCGCACCTTTCTGCTACTCCCCGTCGCCGTCGCCCTTCTGGCCGGATGGTTGGCGTGGGAGCGCCATGTGAAAAAGTCGAAGCCCTTCGACCCGATGGTGGACATGCAGATCTTCCGCTTCTCCAGCTTCCGCCTGGGCACCATGCTGGCGGGAGTGTACTTCATGGGCATAACCAGCATTTGGGTGCTCGTGGCCCTGTACTTCCAAAATGGCCTGGGTTACAGCGCGCTCGTCGCCGGTAGCGTTGGCATTCCTGCCGCGATCAGCAGCTCTTTCGCCGCCAACTGGGCCGGCAAGAGGGTCGCCGACCGGGGTCGTCGCGTCGTCATCGACGGCATCACCGTGGCGCTGACCGGCATCGTGCTGACCATCCTCGCCCTTGTGCTGCACCACGTTACGGGCCTTTCGGAGTGGTGGATGGTCCTCACCCTCTTCCTCGTCGGCACCGGCCAAGGCGCGGTTATCGGCCCGAACCAAACTCTCACGCTCGCGGACGTGCCCCTCAACTACGCGGGCAGCTCTGGCGCGGTCTTGCAGACTGCACAACGCATCGGTACTGCCATGGGGCTCGCGCTGATCACCGCGATCGTCTTCGCCAGCTCGCGCGCCATCAACTGGCCCCTCGGCACCGCCATCGGCTTCGGCACCATCGGCTCGCTCATGGCCGTCGCCCTCGTCATCGCGCTCTACGACAATCGCCTGCGCGCCCGCCGAGCCGCCCGTTAGTTACTGACGCCACCACGCCTCCCCAACCCCAACCTCACCTAACAAAAAGTACCCTGACCTGCGTAAAGGTAGCCTTTCAATGCTTGCGGAAGGTTTCAAACCCGGCGATACTTGAGTCATGAGCACTTCAGTATCTTGCCCCTGCGATCGCAACTACGACGGCAGCTGCACTGCCGTGGCTACATGCGAACGCGGGATTATCACCATCCCGACGGCTGAAGTGACCGCACACGCAGAGGTTCCGCCAGCTACCCAGGCCGAACACACGCCGACCGCTTCAGCCGAACACCCCGAGCTCGCTGAAAGCGCCGAGCTCGCTGCCCCAGCTGAGCCCGCCGACGTCGATGACAACCACGGCGAGAGCCTTAACCGCCTCCGCGCGGCCGTCCTCGGCGCGAACGACGGCATCGTCTCCACCGCTGCGGTCCTCGTCGGCGTGGCCGGCGCGACCAGCAACCCGCAGACCATCGCAATGTCCGGCCTGGCCGCCGTCATCGGCGGTGCCGTTTCCATGGCGCTCGGCGAATACGTCTCTGTCTCCTCGCAGCGCGATTCCGAGCGCGCCATGGGCATGAGCCAGCTGGTGAACCCGTGGTCGGCGGGCATCGCATCCTTTATTTCCTTTATTCTGGGTGCCGCTCTGCCGTTTGCCGCCGCCCTGTTCGCCCCCGTGGCCGTGATCTTCGGCGTGACCTTCGTAGCCTTGGCGCTCACTGGCGCCCTGTCGGCTCACCTCAGTAACGTACCGAAGACCCGCGCGGTGCTGCGCATCGTGATCGGTGGCATGGCGGCTCTGGCGGTCACCTTCGCCGTCGGCTCTGTATTCGGGGCGGGGATATAGCCTCCCTTCCCCAATAGCGCTGCAGCTTCCCGACTAGATTCCTTGTAGATTCGGGTGCTGTAGCGCTATTTTGCCGCGCCACCGCAGCACACCGCGAAGGAAATTGACGAAATCGTCAAAATCTACAAGAATATCCAGGGTGTCCGTTGAAATAGACCGAGCTTCCCTACCCACAGAAATCAGGTAAAGCCATGTCTTCCCTAGCAGTAGAAGCCCAGGATCTCGAACTTAAAGGTGACGAGGGCCGAGTGTTCGGCCCTCTTTCTTTCGCTATCCCCAACCAGGGGCTAACCAACCTGCTTGGCAAGGGTGGCTCCGGCCGCACTGCCCTGGCTCTGATCCTTTCTGGCCGAATGAAGCCCACCGGCGGCTCGCTGCGCGTCCTCGGCGAATCCAAGCCGAAGCTCATCCGCTCCCGCGTAGCCATCGCCGGTGTCGAGCAGATCGACCTGCTGGAGCGTTCCGTCACGGTCCAGGACGTTCTCACCGAGTCCATGTCCTGGTCGAAACCGTGGTTCATGCCGATGCGCAAGGCCTCGCAAGAGGATCTGGAGCGCTTCTGCAACTACGTCTACGGCGACCGCGACCTGCCTCCTCTGGATGCCTACATCTCTCAACTGGACAACCTGGACAAGATCATGCTGCGCATCAGCCTGGCCCTGTCGCCCGCCGACAACAAGCCCATCGAGCTGCTGATCATGGACGACCTCGAGCAGGTACACGAGAACGACGACCGTGCGATTCTGTTGCAGGTACTAGAGCGCCTTGCGCAAGACATTCCTGTGATCGTGAACTCGTCGAACCCGATTGTCGGCCCTGTGGAGCCCCACAAAGTTATTGAAATTGACGCCAACGCTGGCCACGCGCACCCGATTCATACGGGACTGCGCGAATACCCTGACCCGGCTGAAGTGGAATCAGACCAATACGACCCCGAACTCGATGATCCAGAACTCGACGACCTAGACATCCCCGAAGACCACAACACCACCGCAGAGCAGAAGGAGAACCGTTAATGCTTGCCGGTTTCAAACTCAACAGCGAAATCCGCAGTTTCAAGCGCAACCGGCTCACCCGAGCCGCACTTGTCATCCTTGTGCTTATGCCGCTGCTGTACTCCGCCCTGTACCTCTGGGCATTCTGGAACCCCTTCGGGAACCTGAACAGCCTGCCTGTCGCACTGGTTAACAGTGACAAGGGAACCAACGTTGAGGGCGAGGAACTGCGCGCCGGCGACACGGTAATCGAAGGATTAAAGGACAACGACCAGATCAGCTGGATCGAAACGGATGCCGAAGATGCCCGCAAGGGCGTGGAATCCGGCCAATACTACTTCTCCCTCGAACTGCCGGAAAACTTCTCCGAAGCGGTGGCTTCCCCCACCTCCGATAACCCGGAGAAGGCCAACCTCATCAGCACTTACAACGACGCGAACGGCTACCTGTCCACCATGATCGGCCAGAACGTCATGCGTGAGGTCATCAGCGTGGTCGGCGACAAGATCAGCGCAGAGGCTGTGGACAAGGTCCTCCTCGGCGTCGTGGACGCCGGCTCCGGCATGCAGAAGGCCGCCATCGGCGCCGGCAAGCTCGCCGACGGCACCGCCGAACTGAAGGACGGGTCTATCCAATTGGACGACGGCGCCAACGAGCTCGCCGACGGCCTGGCCACCGCCAAGGACGGTTCCGGCAAGCTGCGCAAGGGCGCAACCGATCTGGATGACGGACTCGTCCAACTTCACGACGGTTCAGGCAAACTAGCCGACGGTACTGACGAGCTCGCCACAAAGGTGAACTCTGCGGCCGACGAGCTCAACGGCAAGGCTGGAAAGCTCAATCAGCTGGAAGATGGCGTCAATAAACTCGGCGACGGAGCAAGCCAGGTCAACGACGGAGTGCAGCAGCTCAACACCAAACTGGGCGGTGTGACCAAAGCCCAGGGCGACCACGCGGCCAACCTGCGTGGGCTCTCCCGCGACCTGCGCGGCACCGGCGTGCCCGCCGCCATCACCGCAGCTGACGAGCTGGACAAGGTCGCCTTCGCCCTGGAAACGCAGGGCCTCGGCCCGAAGTCGCAGAACGCATCGGACCTGAAGCGCCTGGCTGACGGCAGCGCACAGCTGTCCTACCAGCTCAACGACCCGAACGCGCCGCTGCGCAACGGCGTGACCGAGCTAAAGGGCCTGCCGGGCCAGTTCAAGCAGCTACAGGACGGCGTGAACAAGCTCAACGACGGCGCGCAGACGCTGGACAAAAAGATGGGCGAAGCCTCCGACGGCGCAGGTAAGCTGAAGGACGGCGTGATCAAGCTGGACGACGGCAACGCCAAGCTCAAGGACGGTGCGGACAAGCTCGCCGAGGGCACCGGCAAGGCCAAGGACGGCACCGCCAAGCTGGACGACGGCGCTTCCGAGCTGCACACCAAGCTCTCCGATGGCTCCAAGCAGGTTCCGAATTGGAACGAGGGCCAGCGCCTGGCCACCGCCTCCACCATCGGCGGGCCGGTGGATCTGAAGAGCGACAACGATTCCGGCACCCACACCTTCGGCGCCGGCATGGCACCGTTCTTCTTCAGCATGGCACTGTTCATCGGCGGCATCATGGTCTACGTGATGATCAAGCCGCTGCAGGCTCGCACCGTCAACTCTGGTGTGCACTCCTGGCGTGCGGCACTTTCCGGCTTCCTGCCGACCGGCCTGCTCGCGATCGGCCAGGCAGCCGTCGTGGTCGGCGTGACCGTCTGGGGCGTGGGCATGGATGTCGATAACCTGCCGGGGCTATTCTTCTTCGCCGCCCTCGTGGCAATGGTGTGGATGCTGATGAACCAAATGTTCATCGCGTTCCTCGGACCTGGACCAGGCCGCGTGACAGCCCTAGCGGTGCTCATGTTGATGATCGTCGCCTCGGGAGGCCTCTACCCCGTCGAGACCCAAAACAAGTTCTTCCAATTCCTGCATCCGTTCGACCCAATGACGTACACAGTCAACGGCTTCAGACAGCTGATCTACGGCTTCTACGACGAACGCCTACCGATCGCAGTGGGAGTACTCTTCCTCGTCGGCCTCGGCTGCTTCCTGGTCACCACGCTATCGGCCCGCAGCCAGCAAACCTGGACCATGAAGCGACTGCACCCAGTGCTGAACGCTTAAGGTTCGGTGGGACGAAGGGGCGTCACAAAACCTTCTCGGCACCCTCGACACCCAGCAACAAATCCGGGTCGATCTTCTCCCCCGCGCGCAGGGTAGAGATCGACCCGTTGGATTCCAGAATCATGCACGCGACCTCGCTAAAGTCGCGCACCCCCGCCTTGCGCGCGGCCGTAGCGATCGCGGTCTCGGTGATGTGGTTGCGCTGCAGAATCTCCTCCAGCACCTCGCCATGGGCGATCAGCACCGTCGGGGGCGAGTTGATGGTGCGGCGCAAGGCCACGACGTCCTGCACGGCACCGAAGAGAGCCTCCATGCCCATGAGGGTGAGCAGGCCGATCACGCCCGCGGCCAATGACGGCGGGTGGCCCAGAACAGTACGGCCCGCGACGGCACCAAACATGAAAATAACGACGGCATCGAAGCCGCCCAGCGGGCTGAGAATGCGCTGCCCGAACAGCCGCACCGCCACCAGGAACGTCAGGTAGATACCGACGGCGGCGACCATGACCACCGGGATGCGCCACAGATCAATACCGAGCTGTTCCTTCAGCACCGGCCCCCACCCCTGCGGTGGCGTGAAATCCGCCGCGCTTATCGCAACCGTCGTGAGTGATTCATGCATCCCGCCAAACATGGATACTCATTGTACGCCCAGGTAGAGGGCACGGCGGGGTGGGCACGGCGCACCGGGCGCGTGGTGCGCGGTGCGCTACTTTTCGAGCTCCTCGTCCGGGATCTCGCTCTTCACCTCGTCGGTGATGGTCTGGTGCAGCTCCTTGTCCTCGATGTTGGACTCGCCGACCAGCTTGCGCATCTCCTGGCGATCCTCGTCGGTGTACTGTTCGTCGTCGTGCTCGCGTGCGTGGGCAAGCTCGTGGATGCGGTCGCGGCGGTTGGACTCCGCAAAAATGTCCGTGCGGGAGCGAACCCACCAGGCGATCATCACGACGATCATCACCAGGCCGATGTAGCCGATGACCGGGTAGACGTAGGTCATGAGGGTATCGAAGCCCACGAAGCTGATGCCGTAACCAATGAGCGTCACCACGATAAACACCGGGCGGAAGGACTTGTCGGTGCTGGCGGTCAGACGCTTACCCAGCGCGTAGAACATGCCGATCGCGGTGTTGAAGATCATGAAGAAGATGATGATCGCCATAATCACGCCCAGCACCGGGCTGATGTTGTCCATCATCGCCAGCATCGGCACATCGCTGCCCTGGACGATCTCGATGTTCAAGTACAGGGTGATCGCCGCAATGATCAGCATTGCGGTGTACAGCACGCCACCCATCAGACCGCCGAGACCGGCCTCCTTCGGGGAGGCGTAATTACCGCCAATCACCAGGGACATGGAAACACCCAGCAGCAGCGCCAGGCCATTGTAGTTCAGGGCGGAGACGAACCACGGGGAAACCGGCGACTCCTCCGCCATCGCAATCTCGTTCAGATGCGAGGTGTCGGAGGGCATGTTGATCATCGTGTACACGAAGGCGAAGACCACCGCGATGATGATCAGCGGGGTCAGCGCGCCAATGACCTGGCTGACTTTCTCCACGTCCAGCATTCCGGCGGCCAGCACCACGCCCGTCATTAACAGCGCGCCCGCCCAGGCGGGGAGGCCGAACTGTTGCTCCAGGTTGGAACCCGCGCCGGCGAGCATCACGAAACCGACGGCGAACAGGGTGATCGTCACGGAGACATCCAAGAACCGCGAGACGATGGGGTGCGCGACGTTGCGGAACACCATGCGGTGCTCATCGGCCAGGAAGTAGCTGCCGACCTGCAGGATCACGCTACCGGCAAGGGTCATGACGATGCCGGCCAGCACCGCGCCCCAGATGCCGTTGAGCCCGAAGGAAATGAAGTATTGGATGACTTCTTGGCCGGTTGCAAAGCCCGCGCCGACGGTCAGCCCGACGAAGGCCATGGCGATAGAGAATGTTCTCTTCACGCTGAAGAAACTCCTTCACGAAAAATTAGAAAAACAAATGATTCTGTTCGTGTCCGAACTATGACTGTACTCCGTCGGCTTCCCTACAGCACTTCCGCTTGGGGCGCGTCACAGCGCGCGCACCGCGCCCCGCCCGCGCGTCACAACTCGCGCACCACGCGCCCCGCGCCCGCGACGGCCTCCCCGACATAACCGCCGCCGAACACCGCCGCGTGCAGCCACAGCAGGTGCTGTTGGTGCAGATCCACGCTCTGCGCACCCGTCCCCCATCCATCCACGTACGGGCTGGCCTCGAAATACGCGCCCTCGATACTGCTCAGGTGCGGCGCGCCGAAGAGTCGCAGCGCCGCCAGGTCCGCGCGCGGATGGCCGCCATGCGCGCTCGGGTCGATGAGGATTGCTCCTTCTTTATTTCTTGACGCCACCTTCCCCCACAGCACATTCCCCGCCCACAGATCGCCGTGGATTCGGGCCGGGAGTGTGCCATCGTCCAGCTGCCCGGCGCGCAGGGCCTCCAGCAACCGGGAGACCTCGACGGGAACGTCCGCGGTGGCGCTCCCGGCACCAGCCCCCGGAGCAGACTGCGAGGCGCTAGCTGCCAACGTTTCAGCTGCCGAGGTGCCGACTGCCGAAGTTCCGGCTGCCGAAGTTCCACCGAAGACCCGCGCAACCAACGGAGACAAGCACACG
This sequence comes from Corynebacterium sp. ACRQK, assembly GCF_022345965.1. GTDB lineage: Bacteria > Actinomycetota > Actinomycetes > Mycobacteriales > Mycobacteriaceae > Corynebacterium. The sequence goes on along the minus strand of NZ_JAKRMU010000004.1, from coordinate 111,272 downwards.
TCCGCGTAGAACACTCCCCAGCTTTCGAAAGGTTTCAGGGGAAGCTCCAAGAGGTTGTCGTTGGGGCCCTGGAATCCAGACTCCCCCGTCGGCGAGAACCCGAAATGGGGCGCCCCCGCAGCATGCGTGGCCGCCAGCTTTCGGCCGAAATCCTCGGCCATGGCGCGTGCGGGCGTCATAGGCTCTACCCGATCGATCCCCAACCCACGAGCATCGTGCTCGTGAACAGAAACAACCGGCGCGCCGCCCGGAGCCTCGGCGAGCCAGCGCAGGCCCGCGACCTCCCAAGCGCCGGGGCGGCCGGGATTAGCTTTCCAATAAATGTCTGAATTAGCCATGCCCCCAGTGTTACAGCGTTACGGCTTCGGCGTTACAGCATTGCGGTGGCAGAAGGCTGGCGAGCGTCTGAAAGCCCAGGAAAATCGGCCTACACTGGGAAGTGAAGGATGTCGAACTGAAAGGAACATCATGAAGATCGTAGACAACGGACCAGAGGCCAATGTCTTTGACATTGAAACTGCCACCCGAGAGAACACGAACTACCGAACCACCGCCTGGACGGGCAAGTACCTGCAGGTGACCCTCATGTCCATCGCCCCAGGCGATTCCATCGGCCTGGAGGTGCACCACGATACCGACCAGTTCCTGCGCCTGGACGCAGGTGTCGGCAAGTGCATCATGGGTCCGGACAAGGACAACATGACCATCCAGCAGGAAGTCTCCGACGGCTGGGCCGTGCAGGTTCCGGCTGGCGTGTGGCACGACATCATCAACACCGGTGACGAGCCGATGCAGGTGTACGCGATCTACGCGCCGAGCCACCACGCTAAGGGCATCGTGCAGGAGACCGCCGAGCAGGCAGAGCAGGACGAGGAGTCCGGCAAGGACGTTCCGCCGGAGTGGACCGTTCAGCCTCCGAAGCAGCAGGCCGACGAGCACGCCTAGAGCTGGGTTGAGCCGGCTTGAGCTTGCTTGAGCCGGCTGCGCCGAACCAGCTGGGTTAAGCCGGCAACAGTGGCACCCCTACGCGGGGCGCCACTTTTCTTTTGCCCTGGACCACGCAGCCTCCGCCGAGTGACATCCACCGCATAACCTCCACAGCGCCGGAACCGCCCACGCCGCTCACGCCACATGCACCCCTGATGCCCCACAGGATCCACAGTCACGAGCGGGCTACAACGCCAATGTCCCAAATCTTCCACTTTCAGCGAAAAGCACATTTGCAGCCCAATTCTCAAAATGGTCTGACCTGCACAAATAGATTAGTTATGAAAACAGAATGGAAGATTTGGGACATTACCCCCACCCGCTCCACGCACCTATACCCCCGAACCACACGCCTAACCCCCGCTCCACGCACCTATACCCCCGCTCCACGCGCCTAACCCCCGGTACATCACACGTCGAAGTCGCAGTACGTTAGCATGTGAAACTAAACAGCGTTCAAGACTGACGTTCAAGACTGACGTTCATGACTGATACGCCCCCATAACTCGCATGAGAAGGCTCACGAGAAATTTCACAACAGCTTCGAGGAGACTGACGATGACTACTGCTGAGACGAAGCAGCCCACCGCAACCCCAGAAATCCTGAACCTCGCCCGCACGAAGGTGCTGGAAAACGGCGAGCCCCTGAACTACAAGGAAACTCTCCAGGTTCTGCAGCTCGGCGACGAGCACCTGGACGAGCTGCTGGAGCTGGCCCACCAGGTTCGCCTGAAGTGGTGCGGTGATGCCGTGGAGATGGAGGGCATCATCTCTCTGCAGACCGGCGGCTGCCCCGAGGACTGCCACTTCTGCGCCCAGTCGGGCCTTTTCGAATCCCCGGTCCGCTCCATCCAGCTGGACATCGCCCAGCTGATCGAGGCCGCAAAGCAGACCGCGAAGACCGGCGCCACGGAGTTCTGCATCGTCGCCGCCGTGAAGGGCCCTGACGAGGATCTGATGAACCAGATGGCCAAGGCCATCGCCGCTATTCAGGCGGAGGTCGACATCAACATCGCAGCCTCCATCGGCATCCTCACCCAGGAGCAGGTCGATCGCCTGAAGGAGCTCGGCGTGCACCGCTACAACCACAACCTGGAGACCTGCAAGAGCTACTTCCCGGAGGTTGTCACCACCCACACCTGGGAAGAGCGCACGTCCACCCTAGAGATGGTTCGCGACGCGGGCATGGAGGTCTGCTGCGGCGGCATTGTCGGCATGGGCGAGACCGTCGAGCAGCGCGCGGAGTTCGCCATCGACCTGCAGAACCTCGACCCCACGGAGGTTCCGTTGAACTTCTTCGACCCCCGCCCGGGTACTCCTTTCGCGGACATTGAGCCCATGCCGGTCAACGATGCTCTACGCACCATCGGCGCGTTCCGCCTGGCTCTCCCCCGCCAGCTGCTGCGTTTCGCAGGCGGCCGCGAGCTGACCTTGGGCGACCTGGGCGCGGAGAAGGGTCTGTTGGGAGGCATCAATGCCGTCATTGTGGGCAACTACCTGACCACGCTAGGGCGCCCCGCCGAGCGCGACGTGGATATGCTCGGCAAGCTGCAGCTGCCGATCAAGGCTCTGAACGCGACCCTGTAGGCACACCGTGACGTCCTCGATGCCTCTAAGCGAACTCACCGACCTGTTTGTCTTGGGCGGTACCCCTTTATATGACGCCCATACGGGCCAGCCACTCGACACTTCAGACGAAACCTTGCGCGTCGGCCGCGGGGCACTTGAGCAGGCGAGCCGCGGGGCGCTGGCGGGTTTGGAGCCGCCGCGTTTCTGCCCGCTGTGCGGGCGCCGGATGAAGGTGCAGGTGAATCCGATGGGTTGGACGGCGGAGTGCTCCCGGCATGGCGATGTGGATTCTTCAATTGTGGTGGATGCGTAGCTTGCAGCACGTAGTGTGGAACCACCGCTAGTTGCGGTGACAAAACTTCCCCTGACAAGACGAGCCACTGACGAAAGGCACCACAACCATGGCAGCTCCGGAGATTTCCGCCAGCATCACTGTCAACGCACCTTCGAGCAAGGTCTGGCAGCGGGTTACCGACCTGTCAGCGATGGGTGACCGCAGCCCGCAGTGCAAGAAGATGATCCTACTGCCGCGTCGAAAGAGCAGCGCAGCTGGCGCGGGCGCGGGCGCAGCCAGCGCGGGCAACGCTGGCAACAGCGCCAGCACCGGCACTGGCAGCAACGCTGCAGCCCCGGCCCCAGGCACCCTCACGATAAACTTCAACCGCCAGGGCATCCTCTGGTGGCCCACTTGGGCGGTCGTCACAGAGGTCGTGCCGGAGAAGGTCTTCGAATTCAAGATCCCCCTGAACGGCACGCGCTGGCGCTTCGAGCTCGCCCCCGCCGCCGACGGCTCCCAGACCGTCCTCACCGAGAAGCGCCTGGCTCCCGGCGGCAAGACCTCCTTAATTTCCCGCGCGCTGGTCGCGGTCGTCCTCGGCGGGGAGGAAAAGTTCGAGGCCAGCCTGCAGGAAGGAATCCAGCAGACCGTCCGTGCGCTTGCTAGGGAAGCCGAAAATTTTTAGGTACAGTTCACTTTCGTGAGTGATCAGACCAACCTATCCACCCCCTGGCCCCGTTCCAGAATCATTGCAGCCTGGGCACTGACGAATGCGGTTATCGTTGGAGTTCTGATCTTCTGGCCCTTCGCCAAGGGCGACCCCATGTATTACTTCCGTAATTCCCTGGAGGAGCCTCCACCCCCCAGCCACGGCGCTGTGCCCCTAACCGAGTATCCGGATGCTGGGCTGTGGCCCGTGCGTGCGATCATCCAGCTGAGTGGGGATCACGCCTATGTTTTCCTCACCCTGTTCTCTGGATTCCTTATTGCCCTCAACACGGCATTCTTCTTCTACCTGTTGAATCGCAGCCACCGCGCCGCACTATTCTGGACCGCCTTTACCGCCGCCGCGGGACCGATCGTGTACTCCCGCCTGGATCTGATCCCCGGTCTGCTGGTCGCCGCCACCGCGGCTGCATTGTTCACCCACCCGAAGCTCGCCTCCGCCCTGCTGGGGTTCGCGGCCATGTCGAAGCTGTGGCCCGCCGCGCTGGCCGCTGGGCTGGTGGATAAGTGGAATCGTTCCGCCACCTGGGTTCGTTTGGCCGCGTTCGGCGGCACCCTCGTAGTCGTCGGCGCGATCACGGTGTTGACCTCCGGCTGGGATCGCCTTGTCTCCCCGCTGACGTACCAGGATGTCCGCGGCCTGCAGATCGAGTCCATTTTCGCTACTCCCCTGATCGTCGCCGCCACGATCTTCCCCGGCCAATGGCACATCGCCAAGGCCCCGTCGAAGAGCTTCGAAATCTTCGGCCCGGGCGTGGATCAGCTGCTCACGGCTAGCAGCGTGTTGATGGTGTGCACGATGTTGTTCGGCCTGGGCTGGGCTCTGTGGCGTTTTCTTGGTGACGCCTGGTCTCCCCGCAGTACCGCCCTGTTCTTCCTGACTATGGTGCTGCTGCTGATCGTCTCCAACAAGGTGTTCTCCCCGCAGTACGTCGCGTGGTTCGGCCCGTTGCTGGCCGTGTTACTGGCAAAGCAGCCGGACAAGGCACGCAGCGCCTCTGGGCGGGATGCAGCGCAGAGCGAGCCCGACGCGCTTCGCAAGCTCACGCAACTGAGTGTGCTCGCCGCAGCCCTGACCACGGTTGTATTCCCCTTCACCTACAATCTGCTGTTCGAAGGTCCCCACTGGTTTGCAGCCCTCGTGCTTGTCTCCCGAAACATCCTGATGGTGTACATCACTTACCTGGCGCTCAAGCTCACCATCCACGCCGGGGTAAAGTCGCGACCCGCAAAGAAGCAGGAGGCTGAGGGCGTCACGAAGAAAGAACCTCTTAGGGAAAAAACCAGAGGATAAGGGCCTAAGAATAACGGCGCACGTTGCGATCGCGCGAGAGCCACATTCCGCTAAAACCGCACGCCCACACGGTAGCCACCGCGATCCAGGCCACGCCGAAGTCCGACCAGTCGTAGTTGCCGTCCGGGGCGCGCAGGTTCAAAAGCACGCCGACTGCCTGGGCGCCGATCATTCCCGCAACCCAGCCGCCCATATTCGCCAGGCCGGTGCCGGTGGCGACGAAGCGGCGGTCCACCTTCTCGCGCACGGAGTCGAAACCCAAGTTCGCAACGGGGCCGGTGAAGCCCATGATGATGTTCATCAGGCAGGCTGCCCACAGCACGCCCGTAGGCGCTGAAGTAAAGAACCACAGCCAGCCCAACCAACCGGTGATGGAGAAGATCATGACGATCTGCATGCGACGGTTGTAGAAGCGGGCGGATAGCAGGCCCACGATCGGGCCGACCGCCACGGAGGCCAGCGTGCCCAGCGAGAGCGCCAGGCCGGCCTGGTCGGCGGGCAGACCCAGGCCGAGGGTCATGATCGGCAGGCCCCACAGCAGAGTGAACACCACCAACGCACCCAGGCCCGTCCAGTGGATGAAGAAGCCGTGCCAGCAGACGCGGTTGGTCAGCACGTTGGCCAGGATCTTCTTGACGCCCAGGCGTTCGGCGGGCTCGGCTGCCTTGGCGGGCTCAGCAGGCTCGACGCTGGCCTTGGTGCCCGCGTCAGCGCTGGCATTGGCTCTCGCCGCGGCCTCCTCTGGCTCAGGCTCCGGCGAGTCCTTCACCAGCACGCCCGCCGCCAGCGCCAACAGCGCGCCTACCGCGCCGAGGCTCACGAAGCCGGTCTGCCAGCTGGTCGCGTGCAGCAGGCTCAGGAAAGGCACGGCGGATAGGAACTGGCCGAACTGCCCCACCGCGCCCGTCAGCTGGCCGAGCAGCGGTGCGTGGCGCAGCGGAATCCACGCGGGGATCAGGCGCATTACGGACAGGAAGGCCGTCGCGTCGCCCGCGCCGATCAGCATGCGGGCGAAGATCGCCACCGGATAACTGGTAGTGAAAGCCAGCGTGACCTGCCCCACTGCCATGACGAAAGCGCCGGCCACCATCAGCTTGCGTGGCCCGAAGCGGTCCACCAGCAAGCCCACCGGGATCTGCGCGAAGGCGTACACCGCCAGCTGTAGCGCGGTGAACACAGCCAACTGTGCAGCGTTGATGTGGAAGCGGTCGATGGCATCCACGCTGGCCACGCCGAAGGAAGTGCGTCCCGTCACCGCCAGGGTGTAGCACAGCACCCCGGCTCCCCACACGATGAGCGCACGGGGGCTGAGTTTCTCTTTGTCCGTAGCTGTCACTCATCTCACGCTACTCCTTGGGTTATGGATAGACTTATTCACCATGAGCCTTACCCGCCCCTTCGCTAATCGCCGCCGTATTCTGGTAGCCGTTGTGGCTCTGCTGGTAGTTATCGCTCTGGCTATCTGGGCCGTTCTGGGTTTTTCTGGTGAGGACGCCCCCTCGGCCTCCAACACCACCAACGCCAGCGAGGGCTCGTCCAGCTCCGCCACATCGAGCTCCGCGAAGCCCAGCGAGAAGAAGGAGCCGAAGAAGGACGGCAAGCGGGAGGACGAGGATGATCCCTCGGTAGTTCCGGGGCCGGTCGAGGGAACCGGGTCTTTCACCATGGACGGCCCCGCCCCGGTACAGGGAGCAACGTTCGACTCGATGCCCTACGCCCTGCCGCTGAACCCAGCGGGGCCACAGAACACCATGGTGCGCTGGGTCGATGGCTGGGGTGTATCGCCGAAGGATGCGGAAAAGGGCACGATGTACATCCTGGGGCATGCGTGGGGTGCGGCTCCGCTGGTGTTTAACCCCTTGAGCGAAGCGGTGACGGCGGATGTGAACCTGAACGCCCCGCCGCAGAACCTGAACGGCACGGATGGCAAGCCGGTGAAGCGCTACTCCTCCGACGTGCTCAACGGGGCAAAAATCAAGATGCGCGACGGCGCGAACCACCAAAGGACCTGGAAGGTTACCCGCAGCTGGCTGGTGGATAAGAACGAGGCCATCGTGGACCCTGACATTATGGACGACAAGCGTCCGGGGCGGATCGTGCTGATCGCCTGCTCGGTCTCCGGTAGCAACGACCTCGGCTACAACGTGATCGTCGAGGGCGAGCTGGTCTAGCCCGCTCCCGACTAGCGGCTCCGGCTGCTGGTCTAACCGCCGTAGTCGATGCCGACGTCCTCGCCCCAGAACACCCGGTCCACCACTCGGTGGGCCTTGCGGGTCTTCTTCAGATAGTCGTCCAGGAACTCCTGGGCCTGCTCCGGCGGCCAGTGGGCAGCCGCTGCGACGTGGCGCAGCTGGTCGCCGTGGCTGGGCAGCTGATCCTTCCGCTTGCCCTTGACCAGCACAATCGCATTGCGTGCAATGGTGGCGGTAATCCAGGCATCCCGCAGAATCTCCGCATCGGACTCGGCGATATACTCGCCGCTGGCGAGCTCGCGCAGAGTCTCCAGGGTGGAGGTGTTGCGCAGGTTATCCGCATCGTCCCCGTGCTGCATCGTGAGCAGCTGCACGGTCCACTCCACGTCCGTCAGGGCGCCACGGCCCAGCTTGGTGTGCGTCTTGCGGTCTGCGCCGCGCGGCAAACGCTCGGAATCCACACGCGCCTTCATGCGGCGAACTTCCTGGACGACCTTGTCATCTACCCCTCCCGGCGGGTAGCGGAAGTCGTCGATCATGCGCAGGAACTCGATGCCCAGATCCTTGTCGCCCGCGATCCACGTGGCACGCAGCAAGGCTTGCATCTCCCAGGTCTCGCCCCACTCCTTGTAGTAGCGGCGGTAGGAATCCAGCGTGCGCACGATCGGACCGTTGCGCCCCTCCGGGCGTAGGTCAATGTCCACGTCCAGGGGCGGATCCTGGCTGGGCCTGCCCAGGCGCGTTCGCACCGAGTCGCAAATGCTGGTGGCCCACTTCAGCGCTTCTGATTCGTCCGCGCTTTCGACAGGCTGGGCGACAAACATCACGTCGGCGTCAGAACCATACCCGAGCTCCGCACCGCCCAACCGTCCCATGCCGATAACAGTGATGCGCGCCGGCGCGTTGGCCACATTCTCGTCTTCCCAGAAACGAATCTCGGCGCGCAGGGCGGCCTCGAGCACCGCGTCCCACACCCAGGACAGGGAAACGCAGACCTGCTCCACGTCCATGAAGCCCAGCAGGTCGGCGGCGGCGATGCGGGCCAGCTCCGCGCGGCGCAGCGAACGGGCGACGGCGATGGCCTTATCCGGGTGGCGGTGGCGGCCGGCAGCTGCGACCAGGGAGTGGGTGACGACCTGCGGCTCGCGCTCCAGGAACTTCGGGCCGACGGCGCCGTCGGACAGGATTTTCACCGAGTCCACGGAGTTTAAGAACAGCTCCGCGACATAGGGCGAGGTGCCCAGGATGTGCATAAGGCGCTTGCCCACGATGTTCTCGTCGCGCAGCAGGCGCAGGAACCAGCTGTAGTCGTACGCTGCCTCCGAGAGCTTGCGGTAGTTCAACAAGCCAGCGTCCGGGTCGACCGTCTCCCCCAGCCATTCCAGCAGCGTGGGCAGGATGATGGCCTGCAGCTTGGCCTTGCGGCTGCTGCCCGCAGCCAGGGCGCTTAGGTGCTCGAAGGCGCGGTCCGGGTAGGCGTAACCCAGGGCGGCCAGCTGGCGCTTCGCGGCCTCCGGCGACAGACGGATCGTATCGGCCTGCATCGCCGCCACAGAGGTAAGTAGCGGGCGGTAGAACAGCTTCGAATGCAGCTGGCTGATCTCCAGGCTCACGCGCTTAACGTCGGCCGCCAGCTGCTCGTCTATGGTCTTCGTATCCTGCGGACGGCAGCCGGAGGTGCGGCCCAGCCACACGCGGGCAGCCTTGTCCTCCTTCGGCGGCAGGGTGTGCGTGCGCTTCAGGCGCTGTAGCTGCAGGCGATGCTCCAAAAGGCGCATGAAGGCGTAGTTTTCCTGCAGGTTCTGGCAGTCCGCGCGGCCAATGTAGCCGCCCTTGGCCAGGGCGCGCAGCGAGGCGACGGTGGAGCGTGTGCGCAGCGATTCGTCCGTGCGCCCGTGCACCATCTGCAGCAGCTGGACGGCGAACTCGATGTCGCGCAGTCCCCCGGGGCCCAGTTTTAGCTCTCGGGCGCGGATATCGTCCGGGATGTTCTCGATCACCCGGCGGCGCATGGCTTGCACGTCCTGCACGAAGTCCTCGCGTTCGGCGGCTGACCACACCTTCGCTGCCAGCGCGTCGACGTACTCCTGGCCTAGCTCCAGGTCACCTGTCATGGGGCGCGCCTTTAGCTGTGCCTGGAACTCCCAGGTTTCAGCCCAGCGGTTGTAGTACTTCACGTGCGATTCCAGGGTGCGCACCAGGGCACCGCTTTTGCCTTCGGGGCGTAGGGCGGCGTCTACATCGAAGAACACGCGGCTGCCGATGTTGATGAACTCGCCTGCCCAGCGGGTGGCCTTCGGGTCGGCGGGTTCGGCAACGAAGATGACGTCCACGTCGGAGATGTAGTTCAACTCCTGCGCACCGCACTTGCCCATGGCCAGCACTGCGAGCCGGGCGGGCTGTTCTTCCGGCTCGTAGACCTGCGCGCACGCGACGGCCAGGGCGGCGGTCAGTGCGGCGTCCGCCGCGTCGGAGAGTCGGCGGGAGACCAGCTCGAACTCGACAGGCTCGGCCGATTCCTCGCCACGCTGCACGAAGGTGCCCGCGACGTCGACGGCGGCGATGCGCGCGAGGATGGTGCGGTAAGTTCGGCGCATTGCGTCGTCGGCCTCTGAGCCTGTGACGCCCGCCCGAAATACCCGCTCGCCCGAGCCTTCAATGGGGGTTGCCGAGACGCTGCCGAGCATGAGCTCCATCATTTCCTCGGCCGAGGGCATCCCGTCTTCGAGTTGTTTCCACTCTGCCGGGTTGGCAACGATGTGGTCGCCCAGCATGGACGACGCGCCAAACAGGCTCAGCAGGCGGACGGCGAACCGGCGGGATTCGTTGATCCGCGCCAGCAGCTCGGCGCTGGTGCCTGCGGAGTCCGCACCGTCCGCGCGGTCGAGCACCTCTACCAGGCGGATCAGGTTGTTCAGCGCCAGATCCGGATCGCCCGTCGCGGCGAGAATCCACATCTGCTCCGCGTGCTGGGCATCCACCCAGCCGAGCCGCTCAAGGTCCTCCTGCGCTTTGGGGTGAGTCAGGCCCAGGGTGCGGGCGGTTGGCACGGAGGAACGCGAACTGCGAGGGCGGGTCATGGGGTGAAGGTGCTCCTAGAACTAAAGGAAGTAGTGGGAGGGATGGAAGCGTGGGAGAGGAAGCCGCAGACAGGGCGACTAGAAGGACAGGTTGTTCCGCAGCTCCCACGGCGTGATCTGCGACTGGTACTCGTACCACTCGCGCCACTTGTTACGCAGGAAGAACTCAAAGACGTGCTCGCCGAGGGCATCGGCAACCAACTCGGAACGTTCCATTTCCCGCAAAGCACTGTTCAGATCCGAGGGCAGATCCTTGTAGCCTGCAGCAATGCGCTCGCGGCGGGTCATGCGGGAGACATCCTCCTCCGCCGGGTTGGGCAGCTCGTAGCCCTCCTCGATGCCCTTCAAGCCTGCGGCCAGCAGCACCGAGTAGGCCAGGTACGGGTTGCAGGCGCTATCCGGGGAGCGAACCTCCACGCGACGGGAAGCCGCCTTGTTCTGCGTGTACATCGGCAGCCGCACCATCGCCGAGCGGTTCGACGCACCCCACGCCGCCGCACGCGGAGCCTCATCGCCGGAGGTAATGCGCTTGTAGGAGTTCACCCATTGGTTCGTCACCGCCGTGATCTCCGGGGCGTGCTCCAGAATGCCCGCGATGAAGGACTTTGCGGTGCCCGACAGGCGCAGCTCATCATCCGGGTCGTGGAAAGCGTTGTTCTCTCCCTCGAACAGGGACATGTGGGTGTGCATCGCGGAACCCGCGTGCTCGCGGAAGGGCTTAGGCATGAATGTCGCGGCCACGCCATTGCGGCGGGCTACCTGCTTAATCAGGTAGCGGAAGGTCATCACGTTATCAGCCATCGTCAGGGCGTCGGCGTAGCGCAGGTCGATCTCCTGCTGTCCCGGCGCGTTCTCGTGGTGCGAGAACTCCACGGAAATACCCATGTGCTCCAACGCGCTGATCGCGTGGGCGCGGAAAGCCGGAGCGTCGTCGGTGACTGCCTGGTCGAAGTAGCCGCCGTTATCCGTCGGCACCGGCGGATAACCCTCAGTCTCTAGCTCCTTGACCAGGAAGAACTCGATCTCCGGGTGCACATAGCAGCTGAAGCCCTGATCCGCGGCGGCCTTCATCTGGCGGCGCAGCACCTGGCGTGGATCCGCCCACGAAGGGGTGCCATCCGGCATCGCAATGTCACAGAACATGCGCGCAGACAAAGCTCCATCATCTGACTTAAACGGGAAGATCTGGAACGTCGACGGGTCCGGCTGCGCAATCGTGTCCGATTCCGCGATGCGGGAAAACCCCTCAATCGCCGAACCGTCGAAACCGATGCCCTCCTGGAAAGCTCCCTCCAGTTCCGCTGGCACCACCGCCACGGACTTGAGGTACCCCTGGATATCCGTGAACCAAAGGCGAACGAAGCGGATGTCGCGTTCTTCCAGCGTGCGCAGAACATATTCCTGTTGGCGATTCATATCCCTCATTGTAGAAGTTTCCCGCCCGACTGCGCCCCCGTTTGCGCTAGGCCGCGCCCCCGTTTGCGCTAGTCGGCGGTTTAGCGATTGGGGTTGAGGGCGTCACCTAGAATGAACAGCATGACTGCAACATCTGGAACATCGGGCTCCACCCCCAACGGCTACCTGGTCCCCACTAAGAAGGTGCGCATTGCCGACCTGAAGGCGCGTAAGGGCACGGGCGAGCCGTTTGCGATGCTGACCGCCTACGACTACTCCACCGCCGTCGCGTTCGCCGAAGCGGGCGTGGAGATCATGCTGGTCGGCGATTCTGCCGCGAATGTGGTGTTTGGGTATGACGCCACCCAGCGCATCAGCATGGACGAGATGGTCTACCTGACAGCCGCCGTTGTCCGCGGCGCCGGTAATGCCGCCGTGGTCGCTGACCTGCCCTTCGGCACCTACGAGGCTTCGGATGAGCAGGCCGTGAAGGCCGCCACCGAGATGCTGCATCGCACGGGCGCGCACGCGGTGAAGATCGAAGGCGGGGTGCGGATTGCGGATCGCATTCGCGCTATTACTGACGCCGGCATCTCCGTTTGTGCGCACATCGGCTTTACTCCGCAGTCCGTCAACCAGCTGGGCGGTTTCAAGGTGCAGGGCCGCGGGGCTGGCGCCGAGCAGCTGCTGGCCGACGCCCGCGCCGTGCAGGAAGCCGGTGCCGACATGGTTGTGCTGGAGATGGTGCCCGCGGACGTGGCTGCTTCGGTGACTAAGGAGCTGGCCATCCCGACGATTGGCATTGGTGCAGGTCCGGACTGCGATGGGCAGGTTCTGGTGTGGCACGACATGGCTGCATTCCCGGCGGGTGGACACCGTCCGCGCTTCGCTAAGCAGTGGGCTTCGGTGGGTTCGGATCTGACCGCCGCCGCGGCTGCCTACAAGCGAGAGGTTGCTACGGGCGAGTTCCCGGCGCAGGAGCACTGCTTCTAACCCGGCTGGCCTGCAGGGCCTGTACCCCAACCGCTGTCAGTCACCGCTGGCTTTGCTCAGAAATGTAAACCGAAAGCCGAACCGGCATGCCGCCGCCAGGTGAGTTTTCTAAATCCATCCCCTTTCTTTCTCGAATAGATTCTGGCCTCTCCCCAAAATGAAAATAGGGTTCTAACGAAAACTCTTTCCCTCCCTTAACAGCATAAACACCGGAATCCACATAGCCACCGCAGAAGATTGACTTCTCATGCTTGTCACCTGCCTGATCCCTACATTCCACAAGGTCATACTGCATTAGCTCTGGGTCACTAGACAAAGCGTCTAAAACCTCTCGATGGTACTTCTCCAAAAATGTCTTCTTGGCGTGATCCACTCTCACGGTGTTTATTGGGGAATCTTCCGTCACCATTGGAACTGCCCTCCCGTTCCCATATTTATCCAGCGCGTAGATCCTGGAGGATATTTCACCCGGGAACAGTACTAATTTGAAGGACAACGGAACAGAAATCACGTATACCGAAAAGGACAGAGCAAAGAAAATTGCCCACATACGGGATTTTCTGCCCGGGTTCTTTTTCCTCCAAACCGATCTGGAAATCAAAATAATGATTGCCACCCAGGCCATAATTCCGGACAGAACAGTTAAGAGGATCAACCCGTGAAAAATGAGATCTAAAACATTAGCCCCTGGGGCAACATCAGAGACGTCAAAAGTCCGATAGAAAACATTTACGTCCACACGCTTTTTGCCCTTTTGTTACGCCTGCACATAGTGACCTGCCTTGAACTGCGCGTTTGATCAACACTTAGGACAGTACAACAACGCTGGGCGGTTGGGGTTAGATGGCGTCCAGAATAACGAAGATGGCGGCGACCACGCCGCAGATCAGGACAGCCGCAGTCACCGCGACGACCGAGCCGACGTTGGCGGTGAGGCGTTCGGCGCGCAGCCCGGCGCTGAAGCGCAGGTAGCGGCGCCTTTGAGTCAGCAGAATGAGTGCCGCGAACAGCATCAACATCCCGGCCGCGGGCAGTACGATCACACCGTAGCGGCCGATCCACCGGAACAGCAGAGCGCTGACGACCAGCAGCGCCAACACGGTGCGCTGCCACGACAGGCTGGTGCGCTCCGGCTGAAGCCCCAGGTCAGAGTGCGGGCGCGTCACTTACAGCTCCATCCCAAAGTCGCCGAAGATCACAAACCCCAGCACAACCGCGCAAGCCACCACGGCCACGCCTGCCAGGAAGGGCACGATCGCGGGCACCGGCAGAGCCTTCCCGGTTCGCATGGCACGCTCCACGCGCAGCCACCGCACCGCCGCCCCCAGGCCGATAAGCATGCCGACGATCAGCACCAGCACTGCCGCGGCGCTCCACAGGTGCTCGGGCACGTTCGGCGAGCGGAATGCCTCCAGCGCCACCCCGCCAGCCAGAAACGCCAGGCTAGTGCGGATCCACGCCAGGAAGGTACGTTCGTTCGCCAGGGTAAACCGCGGATCCGGCTCCTTCCCCTCCGGCAGTAGGGTTCGCGCCAGCCACGAGCGCTCCGCCTCGCCGTCTACGCGACCGCTTACGCCGCCCGCGCTGCCCGCACCGCCCGCGCTCCCGGAGTCCTTAGTCGTCATCTTCCGCGTCGTACTCCTCGGCTTCCTTGGTGCGCTGCTGCGCGGTCGCAATGGCAGCCTCAGCCTCCTCGCGTGTGTCGTATGGCCCCATGCGGCTATCCCACGCGCTGTCCTTACCCTGGCTCACCTGGCCGGTCTTCGTATCGTAGTACCACTTCTGCGCATCATTTTCGCCCATAGGCTCATGTGTACCACACGCACCGGACAGCCCCCGCCTAATCGGCCGGCCAGGCGAAACGTACCTTTCGCGCTGCGGGTTCGGCTTCGATCAGGGTGACTTTAACTGTTGACGCCTCGTCTGGGTCGCCCATACAAGTCGTCAAGATGGGCGGCTCCTCGACCAGGATTTTCGCCTTGTCTCCGCCGTCGCTATTGAGCACCGTCGCGTTGAAGTTCTGGCCTACCCACGGTTGCAGGACGACCGCCTCGGTGAGTTTCAGGCAGGCGCGGTCGACAGCGCTGGCCGTCTGGCTGCTGGATTTCATGGTGCCGAGAACCTGGTCGACGTTGGCGGTCACCCACTCCGGGATAGGCTGTTTGCTGGCGATCGCCAGGCAGATCTCCGTGGCGAAACGGTCCACCAGTCGGCGCAGGGGCGCGGTGACGTGCGCATAGTAGCCGCCGATGCCGGCGTGGATGCTGGGCGCCGCACCGGCATCCTCGCCCGCGCCGGCCGCGCCAGCTAGCTTCTCGCTGTCCGCGCCGCCCGCGCCAGCGGGCTCAGACTCACCAGCCTCAGCATCCACGCCAGCCAGGCCGAACTGCTGGTACCCCGCCCCGCGCAGAAGACTCTGCGCGTCACGCATGAGTGCCATACCGCGCGGCGTGGAGGCGTCAATATCAGCGAGCAATTCCCCGATCGGGCGGCCGGAGCGATCGAACCCCAAGGCGTGCGCGGAGTGGTCGAAGGCGGCGATCTCCTTGTCCCCGGCGGGCGGCAGGGTGCGCAGGATGCCCACGCCCGCGCGCACCATCATCTCCCCGGCGCACATGCCCGCCAGCAGAGACAGCTCGGAGTTGAAGTCGTTCATCTCCTGGCGCTCGTCGATGCCCAGCACATAGCGCTCGGCGCCATTGTCATCCTGCGTGCGCTCCACGGAGATCGAAGGCAAACGCAAGTTGATGGCCTTACGCCGCAGATCAGAGCGCTGGCGCGCCCGCCCAACTTCCGGCAGCTGGGCGATGGCGGGGTGCAGCGTGTCGCCGTGCATGTCCGCCTCTACCTCGGTGTAGTCGAAGCGCTTCACGGAGCGGATCAGCGCGCGGTACACGGTGAAATCCGCGACCTCACCGTCGGCGCGCAGCAGGATATCCCACACCACGGCGGGGCGGGTCTGGTCCGGTAGCAGCGAGGCGCTGCCCTCCGAGAGTTCTGCCGGGTGCAGGCGGGTCGGCTCGTCCGGCAGGTACATCGTCTGGCCGCGCTGCAGGGATTCTGCCATCAGCGGCCCGGCCGGATCCACGAAGGCGGCAACGTCTGCAATGGCGTACAGCACGCGCCACCGTGCGGCGCCTTCAGCATCGTTCGCGCCGGCCCCGTCGCCGTTCGCGCCAGCACCAGCCACGTCCGGCGCGTCCTGAATGTTCACCGCCTGGTCCAGATCCATCGAGCCCGCCGGGTCGATCGTCACAAATGGAATATCCCGCAAGTCGCGGCGCTGGTCGGCGTGCTGGTCAGTGGCCTGCAGCGCGTCGGCGTGGACGTCCTCCGGGAAGCGTTCCGGCAGTTGGAACTCCTCGGCGATGGCGCGGAAGTTCAGCTCGGCGGCGAAAAGTTTCATGACACCAAGAGTGGCACAATCACCTCGCCCCGGCCACGCGCTCAGCCAGCCACGCGCCCAACCGAGTTCCCCGGCCACGCCGGAAACCGACACCCGGTCCTACATCCAGCCAGCCACCCCAGCCCCCGCAAACATTTTTGCGCCGAGACGACCTATGAGCCGGATTCTGTCCTATCCCCCGCCCACTCCGCAGTACCGCGTGGGCACGCGAAGAAGGCGTGGGACGAGGCGATCATCCATCTGAGCCCACCATTGCTGGTGGCTTCAAGCGGCCTACCTGCTCATCGTTGGGCGGGCAGCCCTAGAGCTACGCCGCACGCTTGTGCACCATCTGGGATGGCGCACGTGCGGGCACCTTGACCTTGCTCCCGGTGGGGTTTACCTAGCCACCCCAGTCGCCTGAGGTGCTGGTGCGCTCTTACCGCACCTTTTCACCCTTACCCGCGCGTGGCGGGCGGTTTGTTTTCTGTGGCACTGTTCCCGCAGGTCGCCCCGGGTTGCTGTTAGCAACCACCGTTGCCCTATGGAGTCCGGACTTTCCTCCGCGCCCGGCCTGCCCCGTGTACAGGGTGGTTCCGCGCGCCGCGATCGCCCGGCCGTCTCGACAAGGTTTAACTCTAGCGCACGGTTTCTCCATCGAGGAAGTGCGTATCGTTGACCCTTCGCACCACGGCGCTGTCCTTGTTGCTGCCCTTATTATTGACGCCCACTTCTCCCCCGGAACCTTCTGAACCATCCGGGAAGATTTCGATGACGCTCAAGCCCGCCAGATCCAGGTGCAGAGTGCGGTACAGTGCGCCACTGGCGCAGAGAGCATGGCGCAGGATGGATTTGATGGGGGTGACGTGGCTGACCAACACAACATCCTCGCCAGGGTGGTTGCGAGCCACGTCCCGGAGGAAGGGGCGCACGCGGGCGAGCACGTCATCGGGACTTTCACCCCCGCTGGGGGTTGCGGCACTGTCCCAGAAGCAGGCGTCGTGCTCAAGGGGGAATTCATCCATAACCTCGGCGAAGGTGCGGCCTTCCCAGTCTCCGAAGTCCATCTCGATTAGGGCTTCGGTCACATGGACGCGAGGCTTGGTGGTGCCAGGGCCACCGCCACCCGCGGGTGACGCAGCAAGTGCCTCGGTCAACGCCTCAGCCACGGCCTCTGCGGTTTGGCGGGTGCGTTTCAGCGGGGAGCTGTAGATGGCCACCGGGCCAGCGCTGCTTCCTGCACCAGCGTTGCCGCCCGCGCCGCCTGCCAGCTGCCCGGCCACGTAGTCCGCGGCCCGGCGGGCCTGCTCACGCCCGTGGGAGGTCAGCTCCGGGTCGGAGAGCCCAGAGAACTGCTTCTGCACGCTCATCTCCGTCTGCCCGTGCCGCAGCACCCACAGGCGGGTGGGCTTCCCGCCGGGGTGCCATTCCGGCGCGCTCGCGGCGTCGGTCACGGCCGCCGCGCCGGTGGTCTCCGCGCCCTTGCTCTCATTGCCTGCAGCGCCTGAAGCCCCTGCAGGAGCCGGCGCAGCATCCTCGCCGGCCTCGACTGAGTCGGCGGCGGGTTGGAACGAGAGGGCGTCATCAAACCAGCGCCCCCCAATCCCATCATCCATAGCGCGATTGGCCAGCTCGTCGGCGCGCTTATTCTGCGCGCGCGGCACCCAGTTGTAAGTGACGGCGGCAAGAGTCGCCTCGAGCTCCTTGACCCGCGCGGCCAGGGGCTTCATGTCGGGGTGCTTGATCTTCCAGCGGCCGCTCATCTGCTCGACGACGAGCTTGGAATCCATGCGTACCTGGATCTCCAGGTCCGCGGCGGCGACTCCGCGAATTTTCGCCACCTCAATGGCCAGTTCCAGAGCATTGATGAGCCCCTGGTACTCCGCCACATTATTCGTGGCCTTGGCAATGAACTCCCAGCGTGCGGCTACTTCCTGGTCATCCTCCAGGACCGAACTGCCGCAACCGGCGATGCCCGGGTTACCGCGGGATCCTCCGTCGCATTCCACGTCTAAGCGCATCATTCATCACCCTCGTTCTGTCGTCTTCAGGTCACTCTATCGCAGCAGCAGGACATTACATTCAGGGCACCGTGGCACTTCCCCGCTGCCGTCTGCTGCCAGCTTGTCGATCTCCTTCAAGGACAGTGGATCCAACTCCATGAAGCACGCCTGGCACGTCCGCCCCTTCAGCGGCGCGGCCCCCACCCCGTACTCGGCGAGTTGCTGGTCGTAGGCCTGCAGCAGCTCCGCGTTCGTGTCTTCCAGTGCTGTCCGGCGCTGGGTCAACCGGGCTTTGATGGCGGAAATGTCGGCCTCCAGGGCGTTGGTCGCTCGGTCCAGGTCGGTCTGCGCCGCGGCAATGTCCTCGTCGATCTGCGCATGCGTCTGGTCGTCGGCCTCGTCGGCGGCGGAATTGGCCCCGCTGAACATGGACTGCACCTTCACCGAGCGTTCCAGCCGCCCCTCCAGATCCCGCAGCCGGTCGCGGGTGCTGCGCAGGTCGTGCTTCAGGTCGCGCCGCCGCTCCGGGTCGGTTTGCGAGTTCAGCCCCGCCACGTTCGCCCGCTCGCGCTCCTTGAGCTTCGCCACGTCCTGGCGCAGGCGCATCAGGGAGGCCCGGTCGCTCCTGACCTGCGCGTTGTTCAGCACCTGCTGGCGGCGTTCCTCGCGCTTCTGAGCCTGCAGCTCCTCCAGCTTCGCCTGCTCCGGCAGCGAATCCAGCCGCGCTTGCGCGATGCCCAGCTCCTCCTGGTCGCGCGCTAGGTCTGCCAGGTTCTTTCGGTCGTCGGTCGTCCAGCGCATCGCAGTTATCCTCCTATTTTTCGTGCACGGTCCACGGATCGGTGCGCACGTCGATCACTGTGGTCTGTGCATTCGTTGCCTTCTTAATGACGCCTTCCGCCTGGAAACACCACGGAAACTCGCTGGCCCAGTGGGCGGTATCGATCACCGGGCACCCGCCCATGCGCAGGTGCTCATCCACCGGGTGGTGGCGCAGATCGGAGGTGACGAAGCAGTCCACGCCCATTTTTGCGACCTGACTGAGGAAGCTATCACCGGCGCCGCTAGCGACGGCAACGGTGCGGATCATGGCATCCGGGTCTCCGGCTGCGCGCACGCCCCATTCGGTAGCGGGCAGGCGCTCGGCCACGCGGGCGGTAAACTCCCGCAGGGTCATTGGGGTATCCAGCTCGCCGACGCGCCCGATGCCCAGCTGCTGGTCGGCGGGCGTGGGAAGGGAGGTTTCCACGCAGTCGTAGGCCGGCTCCTCATAGGGGTGGGCCTTGATGAGGGCCGAGCGGATAGCTTCCCGCTTCGCGGCGGGGGCTACGAACTCGATGCGGACCTCCTCGACCGTCTCGACCTCCCCGACCGCGCCGAGGTGCGGATTCGCGCCTTCCGTGGGCAGGAACTGGCCGGTGACGGAGAAATCAAAGCAGGCCTGCTCATAGTCGCCCTGCGCGCCACCGCCTGCGGAAAAGATGGCGGATTTCACCGTGGGGGCGTCACTAAGAGGAACGGTGAAGCCCCACTTGTCGGTGCCAGAAGGGATCGGCCGCAAAGGTGCGCCCGGGGTGACGCCGAGGAGCTCGGCCAAGCGATCGTTCACGCCGGGGCGGGCGGAATCGGCGTTTGTGTGTGCGGCGAACAGGGCGATGCCGTTGCGGATCAGCTTGTGGACGATGCGGCCCTTCGGGGAGTTGGCGGGCACGGCGGTGACGCCACGGAGCAGCAGCGGATGGTGGACCACGAGCATCTGCGCGCCCTGGGCGATGGCGGCATCCACGACGGCGTCGGTGCAATCCAGGGCGAAGGCGACCTTGTCGGCGGGCTCGGCGGGGTCACCACAGATCAGGCCTACCGCGTCCCAGGATTCCGCAAGGTGGGGCGGGTAGGCGGCCTCCAAGGCGGCGACGACGTCGGCGACGGTGGTTTGATTCGCGGCGGGGTTGGTAGATGGCTCGGGCACGGATTCTCCTGGGGTACTGCTATGTGCTGCTAGCTTTGCGGCTGCAAGGTGCTGCCAGCCCGGCTGCTCGCTCGGCTGGCTGCATGCTCCACCCAGCCTAGCCAGATCTGACACACTGGAGGAGTGCGAGACTTACCAATTCTGCTTGTAGACGTAGACGGAACGCTGATGGATAGCTACCCCGGCATCCGCGCCAGCTTCGTGAACGCCCTGGAGGCACACGGAGTACCGGTGCCTCCCGAGGAGCGCGTACGCGAAATCCCAGGCCCGCCGATGGTGGAGACCCTGCGGGACATTGGCCTGGAAGGCGAGCTGCTGCAGAAGGTTTTTGACACGTACCTTTCGGACCAGGAAAACGGACGCTGGAAGGAAGCCACCCCGTTCCCCGGCATGCGCGAGCTGCTGGAAAAGTGGTCCAACGAGGGCATTATCCTGTCCACGGCAACGTCCAAATCCGAAGTGTCGGCGGAGCGGATCCTGCGCGAACACGACATGCTGAAGTACTTCGCAGTACTCGGCGCGGCACAGGAGGACGGCACCCGCCGGTCCAAGGCTGCCGTAATTGAGTACGCGCTGGAGCAGCTGAAAGAGGCTCCCGAGGTGCGGGAATTCCTGGCTCACATGAGCGCCGAGGAAGGCCTGCAGGCTCTCGACCCGACGAAAATGCTGCTGATCGGCGACCGCATCCACGACGTGGAGGGTGCCGCGCAGTCCGGCATCCCCACGGTGCTGGTCGGCTGGGGTTACGGTTCCGAGGAGGAGCACGCCAAGGCCGCCTACACGGTTAACACACTCGAGGAGCTGGATTCGCTGGTGCAGCGCTGGGCCAACGAGAGCTAGCCGGGGCGCCTCAACTAGCTGGGCGCCACGATGAACTGAAAGGAATTAAATGCACATCACTGTCGTATGCACGGGCAACATCTGCCGTTCCCCGATGGGCGAGGTGATTCTGCGCGCCGGCCTCGAGGATGCCGACATCGCCACCAGTCACTCACCCGCCGACGCGCCCGTGACCCTGAATTCCTGCGGACTCGGCGGCTGGCACATCGGCGACGGCGCTGATGGTCGGGCGGTGGATGAGTTGGCGTCATTGGGCTACGACGGCACGGAGCACCGCGCGGCACAGCTTGGACCTGCGCATTTGGGCGCCGACCTCTTCCTGGCCATGGACGACGGGCACGTGCACGGGTTGCGCAACGCGGGGGTCGCCCCGGAGCGCATTCGGTTGTTCCGTAGCTTTGACGCCAACTCCCCAGCCGGTGCCGAAGTCGCCGACCCTTACTATGGCCACCGCTCGGACTTTACCGAGGTCGGGCAGCAGATTGAGGCCGCCGTGCCGGGGATCGTGGAGTACGTGCGGGAGCAGCTGGGGCGTTAGTGAGCTTTTCCACTACTTACAGCTCGGAAGAGTTGCAGAACGCCCGGTCCGCAGGCCTCAGAACTCCACCATTGGCACCTAAATGTCAACGGATCGAGCCCCCAGAGCTGCTTCAGACAGCCAAATGCCGCTAAACCGGGAATCCTGAGCCACCTCAGATGGACGAATGTAGCTAGTAAGCAAGTAAGTTAATGGGAACTAGAAGCGCTCCCTACCTCGCTTTTCCGCGCGGCGTTCCTCGAAACGGGAGCGGGTGCCTCCATAGCGGTCGGTGAGGTCGGAACGCTTCCGAGGTTTCGGCTTCTCGGCGGGAGTACCATTCCCCCTGTTCAGCGACCTATCGCTATCGGCTTGCTTAGACTCTGCGGCGCCGCTGGGCTTCAACTTTTCAGAGCCGGCCGGCTTGGGTTTAGCAGCAGCGTCGCCTGCCGCTTCGGCGGCACCGACACCATCGGTGATCTGGGCATTTAGGCGGGCAACCTCGGCGCTTTCCTCGCGCTCCCGTCGGCGCTCGCGCATCTCCGCATACACAAACCAGCCCAAGCCCACCGGCGCCAAGATGCCGAACGCAATCCACTGAATTCCGTAGGACAAGTTAGTGCCACCATCCAAGTGCGGCAGCGGCAGCGCCTGCAGATCCGGCGCATCGCCATCTTCTCCACTGCCGGCACCATCGGCACTTCCACTGCCGTTATCGCCGTCTGCACCTCCGCCGGCAGCACCATCCTCGGCGCTCCCACCGTCGGCATCCCCACCATCACCGCCACCGGTCATGCCGTTCAGGCGGTCGACGCTCTCCGAATCGAGCTGCACATAATCCGCCGCCAGATCCTCGCCCGTCACCTCGGAAATCTGCTTCGTCGACATGCCCGTGACCTGCGTGTATCCCTGAGACTCCGTAGGCTTCGCATCCGGCACAGCCTCGCTCATGCGGATAAACCCGGTCACCTTCACGTCACCACCCGGTGCACGCTTCAACTTAGGCGCAGCCCCGTCCCCCTCCACAGCAACCCACCCGCGATGCACCAAGACGGTCTGCCCACCGTCGAGCCGAAAGGGCGTCAAAGCTTGATAAGAGTGAGCCGATTCCACCGGGCGGTTGCGCAGCAGCACTTCTTTGTCTGGCAGGAATTGGCCCTGTAGTGCGACTCTGGTCCATTCTTTTTCGACGCCCACTGATTCCCCGTCACCCGGGATCACGTCGGTGATCGGGACGGGGTCGGTTTGCAAGGATTGTTCGAGGCGCTGGTTGAAGGCGTTCTTGTCCTGGTTCTTCCCCAGTTGCCAGGGGGCTAGGAAGCTGAATGCGGCGTAGGTGAAGGCGAGGACCAGGATGGCGGTGATGACCCATCCGGGTGTGAGGAAGTTTCGCCAGCCGCTGCGCTTCGAGGATGCCATGTGCTCCATTATTGCCCCGAGCAGCGAGAGCGGCCAAATAGTCGGAGCCAAGCCTAACCGGGCAAAGCTGAGCGGTGCGGAGGAGTGCGGGCGAAGCGGAGCTAAGCCGAGCGGGCGAGGCTGAGCCAGAGCCAAGTCTCAGCGGAAAACAAAAACAGCCCCGCGGCCGAGGTGGCTACGGGGCTGTAAAAAATTTTGGTGCGCCCTGACGGGTTCGAACCGCCGACCTGCTGGGTGTAAACCAGCTGCTCTTCCAGCTGAGCTAAAGGCGCGTGCTGTTTGAAGCGTTAATGACTCTAGCACGCCCACCCACAAAAACACGAAACCGCAGGTGGTGCGCGGTGCGGGACGAGCAGGCCCGGCGCGGTAGTGCTAGCCGTGCGGCAAGCGGCAGCTCGGACAAGCCGCCTAGCGCTTGGTGCCGGAAGAAACCAGGCAGGCGCCCTGCCAGTCGCCCAGGCGCTCGGACTTGGTCTGCACCAGGCCCGCCAGCTGGGCGGACTCGGCGATCACGCCCGGCTCCACGCGGCCGGCATCCAGCTTCGCGGGGGTCAGCAACCAGATGCGGCCGTCCTCCCCCAGGCTGCGGGTCGCATCGACCAGGCCGTCGACCAAGTCGCCGTCCTCGTCGCGCCACCACAAAAGTACGACGTCAACCACTTCGTCAGTGTCGATATCCAACAGGGCATCGCCGATAGCGTCTTCCAGGGCTTCGCTGATGCTGTTATCGCAATCTTCGTCCCATCCGATCTCCTGGATCAGGCTGTCGGATTCGATGTTGAGCAGGTCCGCCCAATCGTGTCCATTTTGAGACTGTGTGCGCTGTGCGCCCTTCGCGCCATTGCCTTGTGCACCGCCAGCGGAGCCTGTAGAGCTCGAAGCCGTACCGGGGGCCATTGCCACTGTTATTTCGTACCTTTCTAAGAAAACCAGCCCGTCGCCTAACCGCCAGCGCGTGGTGGCCGTATCACAACCGCTACACGCCCCTGCAGTTATCGCAGCTGGTGTGGTTAAAAATCTTCATTTTTGAACCTAACATAGTCGGGCTTCCAACGGAGGTTTTCTAACGCGACTTTGACGTACTGTGGAAACCACAAGGGGCCAAACCACAGGCGCCCCACAACCCGCGGATCTTAGGAGGACGAACCAATGTCCACTTCAGCAGAAGAGAACAACAGCGCATACGATGCCAGCAATTTTGCTTTGATCCGAGACGGAGTGGCCTCCTACCTGGCCGATTCCGACCCGGAGGAAACCCAGGAATGGATGGATTCCCTCGACGGGCTGCTGGAATCCGCGGGGCCGGATCGCGGCCGCTACCTGATGCTTCGCCTGCTGGAGCGCGCCACCGCCAAGCGCGTCCCCCTGCCGCCCCTGCTTTCCACCGACTACGTCAACACGATCCCCACCACCCAGGAACCCGACTTCCCGGGTGACGAGGAGATCGAGAAGCGCTACCGCCGCTGGATTCGCTGGAACGCGGCCATCATGGTTCACCGCGCCCAGCGTCCGGGCATTGGGGTGGGCGGCCACATCTCCACTTACGCCTCCGCGGCCCCACTCTACGAGGTCGGACTGAACCACTTCTTCCGCGGCAAGGATCACCCGGGCGGCGGCGACCAGATCTTCTTCCAAGGCCACGCCTCCCCCGGCATGTACGCCCGCGC
The DNA here is from genome assembly GCF_022345965.1 of Corynebacterium sp. ACRQK. Classification (GTDB taxonomy): domain Bacteria; phylum Actinomycetota; class Actinomycetes; order Mycobacteriales; family Mycobacteriaceae; genus Corynebacterium. The sequence goes on along the minus strand of NZ_JAKRMU010000004.1, from coordinate 86,959 downwards.
TTTCCTGGAAGGCCGACTTTCCGAAGAAGACATGGATGCCTTCCGCCAGGAGGCCTCCAAGCCGGACCACGGCCTGCCTTCCTACCCGCACCCGCACGGCATGCCGGAGTTCTGGGAGTTCCCGACCGTCTCCATGGGCTTGGGCCCCATGGATGCCATCTACCAGGCACGTTTCAATCGCTACCTGCATGACCGTGGCATCAAGGACACGTCCCAGCAGCACGTCTGGGCGTTCCTCGGCGATGGCGAGATGGACGAGCCGGAATCCCGCGGCCTGATCCAAACCGCCGCGCTGAACAACCTGGATAACCTGACCTTCGTCATCAACTGCAACCTGCAGCGCCTGGACGGCCCGGTGCGCGGCAACACGAAGATCATCCAGGAGCTGGAGAGCTTCTTCCGAGGTGCCGGCTGGAACGTCATCAAGGTCGTCTGGGGCCGCGAGTGGGACGAGCTGTTCGCCCGCGACGAAGAGGGCGCCCTGGTCCACGCCATGAACACCACCCCGGACGGCGACTTCCAGACGTTCAAGGCCAACGACGGCGCCTACGTCCGCGAGTACTTCTTCAACAAGGATCCACGCACCGCCAAGCTGGTGGAAGACATGACGGACGAGGAGATCTGGCACCTGCGTCGCGGTGGTCACGACTACCGCAAGATCTACGCCGCCTACAAGCGCGCCCTGGAGACCAAGGATCAGCCGACCGTCATCCTCGCCCACACCATCAAGGGCTACGGCCTGGGCCACAACTTCGAGGGCCGCAATGCCACCCACCAGATGAAGAAGCTGGCGTTGGAAGATCTGAAGCTTCTCCGCGACAAGCAGGACATCCCTTTCTCCGACGAGGAGCTGGAGAAGGACCCGCACCTGCCGCCGTACTTCCACCCCGGCGAGGATGCAGAAGAGATCCAGTACATGCTGAACCGCCGCAAGGAGCTTGGTGGCTTCTTGCCGGAGCGCCGCGAGAAGTTCACGCCTCTGAAGATGCCCGACCTCTCCATTGCGAAGCTGGCCCGCAAGGGCTCCGGCAAGCAGGAGGTCGCCACCACGATGGCACTGGTTCGCGTGTTCAAGGACCTCATGCGCGACGACGAGCTGAAGAAGCGCATCGTGCCGATCGTCCCGGATGAGGCGCGTACGTTCGGCATGGATTCCTGGTTCCCGACGCTGAAGATCTACAACCCGCACGGCCAGAACTACACGCCGGTGGACCACGACCTGATGCTTTCCTACCGCGAGGCCACCGACGGCCACATTCTGCACGAGGGTATCTCGGAGGCCGGATCTATGGCTTCCTTCATCGCCGCCGGCACCAGCTATGCCACCCATGGCGAGGTCATGATCCCGCTGTACATCTTCTACTCGATGTTCGGCTTCCAGCGCGTGGGCGACGAGATCTGGGCGGCCGCAGACCAGATGTCTCGCGGATTCCTGATCGGAGCCACCGCGGGCCGTACCACGCTGACGGGCGAGGGCTTGCAGCATATGGACGGCAACTCCCCCGTGTTGGCGTCCACAAACCCTGCCGTGGTGACGTACGACCCGGCGTTCGGCTACGAGATCGCCCACATCGTGCACCGTGGCATCGAGCGCATGTACGGCGAGAACAGCAACGATGGCCGCGGCGAGGACGTGATCTACTACCTCACCGCATACAACGAGCCGATCCACCAGCCGGCGGAGCCGGAGAACCTCGACGTGGAGGGACTACACAAGGGTATTTACCTTTATGACGCCGCCTCGGGCTCAGCGGAGTTGCAGGCCAATATTCTGGCCTCTGGCGTGGCCATGACCGCAGCTTTGAAGGCGAAGGAGCTGCTGAAGGAGTTCGACGTAGACGCGAACGTGTTCTCTGTGACCAGCTGGAACGAGCTGGCTCGCGACGGCCAGGCCGTGGAGCTGGAGCAGCTGCGCGACCCGGCGGCGGAGCCCCGCACCGCGTTTATTACCCAGCAGCTGGAGGCAGCGGAGGGTCCGTTCGTGGCAGTGAGCGACTACGCCACCACCGTGGCCGAGCAGGTGCGCAAGTGGGTGCCGGGCGAGTACGTGGTGCTGGGTGCCGATGGCTTCGGCTTTGCGGATACTCGCGAGGCGGCGCGCCGGTACTTCAACGTGGATGCGGAGTCCATCGTGGTGGGCGTGCTGCTGGGGCTGGCGCGCGAGGGCAAGATCGAGCGCTCCGTGGCCGCGGAGGCGGCCGAGCGCTTCCAGATCGACGACCCGACGGCAACGAACTAGCCGCGCGCTACGCCTGCCCCCGGCGTGGCCAGCAGGTCCCGGGGCGCTTGGGCGCTCCGGGCGCTCCCGCAAGATTGTTAGGATGAGTGTACAAACGCCCGCGCCATGCGGGATTGCGCGGGAGCTTTGGCCGCAAGGCTTTTAGCTTAGCGACCGACGCGCGGGCGAATATGGAGTGGCAGGAGAAGAAACGATCATGGCTGAACAAAATAACCAGCTGGCTGCGGCACTGTCGAAGAAGCTGAAGAAGGACGGCGCCGAAGGTACTGGCGCTGGCGCCGAGGGCACGGCGGGCGCTGCGGGCTCCGGAAAGAACGGCGCCGGTGAGAAGGACAAGCGCAGCATCGTGCTGGACGTCGTGGAGGACGCGACGGGCATCGAGCGCGAGGACCTCGAGGGCTCCAAGCGTCTGGGCGACGACCTGAACATCGACTCGCTGTCCCTGATGGACATTGCTGTGCGCCTGGAGGAAGAGTTCGGCGTGGAGGTCCCGGACGAGGACATCAACCGAGTGAAGACCATCGACGAGCTGGTTGGCCTGGTGGACAAGTGAGCGGAACGAAGGTGGCCACGGTAGAGGACGTGCTGGCCGAGCTGCAGGACTGGCCCGTCGATAACGTGGCCGCGGCGGCGCTGTGGGAGGACGACAGCGCCGACGAGGCAGATGCCCAAACAGTGACCTTCGGCGACACGTCCGCGCAGTTCCCCCTGGCCAGCGTGAGCAAGCTGATCACCGCCTATGCCACCCTGCTGGCCGTCGAGGAGGGTGCCTTCGAGCTGGACCAGCAAGTCCCCGCCGAGCTGCTGCCCGAGTTCGACGACCTGCCGACCGTCCGCGAATTGCTGGCCCACACCAGCGGAATTGGTTTCCGCGGTCACTCCCCAGAAAAGCCACGTGGTGCCCGCAGGATTTATTCTTCGGCGGGCTACGAGGTGCTGGCGGATCTCATCGCCGCGGAGGCCGACATGCCTTTCGCGGAGTACGTGGCCGAGGGCGTGTGCGCGCCGCTGGGCATCGAGGTGAAGGTCGAGGGCAGCGCGGGGCATGGTTTTTCTGCCTCGGTCGATGCCCTCACGGTGTTGTGCTCTGAATTCTTGACGCCCTCACTCCTGGCTCCCTCAACCCTCAACGAGGCGCTGGAGCCGCAGTGGCCGGAGGTTTCCGGGGTGGTACCGGGCTACGGGATGCAGAAACCTTGCCCGTGGGGATTGGGCTTTGAGTTGCACGGCGAGAAGTCGCCGCACTGGTTGGGAGAGGGGATGCCTGAAACGGTGGCGGGACACTTTGGTCAGTCGGGGACTTTCCTGTGGATCGACCGGAGTGAGAGCAAGAAAAAAGCCGCCGTCGTCCTCACGGATGAGAACTTCGGCGACTGGGCCAAGCAGCGCTGGGATGGCTTCAACCAGCGCCTATGGGAGGCGCTGGGCTAGCCTTGCGCAGCGCGCTACTCGAAGGTAGTGCGCAGGTCCTCGTGGCCCTCTGCGCGCCAGTCAACATAAGCGTTGTCCTTGGTATCGATACCCTGTTCCTTCTGCTGCGGAACCTTGGCCACGATGTTGCGGCGGGCACGGCCGGAACGCAGCTGAATCTCGATGCGCTCAGCCACCTTCGCCAAAACCATGTTGATCACGATCATGATCAGTGCGATCAGCAGCAGCGCTGGGATCATCGCGCCGTAGTACTCGCCTAGCTGGCGGCCAGAGCGAACCACTTCCACAAAGCCGATCATGTAACCCAGAGCGGAATCCTTCAGGGCAATCACCATCTGGGAGATGATGGCCGGCAGCATGGCGGCCACAGCCTGCGGCAGCAGGATGAGGTTGATGGACTGGCGGTGGCTCAGCCCCAGCGCAATCGCTGCTTCACGCTGGCCGCGCGGCAGCGACTGGATGCCGGAGCGCAGGGTCTCAGCGATGACGGAGCCGTTGTACATCGTCAGGCCGAAGACCACTGCGGAAAAGCCCAGCCAGCTGGAAGGCACCAGCTGCAGAAGAGAGAACACTGCGTAGGCGAACAACATCAGAACCAGCACAGGGATGGAGCGGAAGAACTCCACGATGATGCCGCAGATCCAACGTACGGGTGCGGAGGGAGACAGTCGGCCCACGCCCAGCAGCGCACCAATGGCCATCGCCAAGACGATGGAGACCACAGCGGCGCCGATCGTGGAGATCAGGCCTGGGATGATGTAGGTCGTCCACGTGGTGCCCTCCAGGAAGAAGGACCACTTCTCGGACTCAAACTGACCCTTGTCATTCAGCTTTAATGCCACCAGGAGCAGGATCACAGCGACCACTACGACTGTAACCGCCGTGAGGATCGTGTTGAGCCTGCGCCCCTTCGGGCCTGGGGCGTCATAAAGAACCGTTGCACGTGTAGTCATTAGCGCTTCACCGCCCATCGCTTACCTGCCCAACCGAAGAACAACCCGGTAGGCAGAGTCAAGATGATAAATCCGATTGCGACTACACCGAAGATCACCAGAATGTCGCTGGCGTAGTCCTCCGTGAGGGTCTTCATCAACAGGGACGCTTCAGCCACACCGATCACCGAGGCGATGGTGGTGTTCTTCGTCAGCGCGATCAGGGTGTTGCCCAGCGGCACGATCGCGCCGCGCAGGGCCTGCGGGAAGATCACGTGCCGGAAATTCTGGCCGAAGCTTAGCCCCAGGGAGCGGGCGGCCTCGGCCTGGCCGAAGGGCACGGTGTTGATACCGGAGCGAAGGGATTCCGCCACGAAGCAGGAGGTGTAGGCCACGAAGGCCAGGACTGCCAGGCGGAAGTTCTGCTTTTCAATGAAGGAATCGTTCTCCACCGCCAGCAGCAGGCCCAGGTTGTAGTACAGGCCCATGGAGGCCAGCAGAATGATCAACGTCAGCGGGGTGTTACGAACAATGTTGATGTACCACGCGGACAGGTTACGCAGGATGCCCACGGGGCTCACGCGCATGGCGGTCAGGATAATGCCGAAGATCAGCGATCCGACCGCGGAGAAGAACGTCAACTTGACGGTCACCCAAAATGCTGGAAGCAGTTCGGGCTTCATCTCGGACCATAGTTCGGGGTTCATAGTGCGTTCCTCCTTCCTACTTCTTGTCGACGAACGACAGGTCGCCGATCTTTGGCTTCTCGCCGAGATCCACGTTGTCGCCCAGGTTCTTGGCGACGATCTTCTGGAACTCGCCGGAATCGTGCATTTCGTTCAGCGCTTCGTTGACCTCCGCCTTGGCTTTGTCGTCGCCCTTAGGCAGGCCAATGCCGTAGTTTTCGTTGGTCCAGAAGCTGCCGTCATCCTTCTTTAGCTGGATAACGCTGTACTCTTCGCCAAAACGATCCTTGTAGCGCTGTGCGAAGCCAGCCAGAATGGTCGCGTCCGTAGTGGTTGCATCCACCACGCCCTGCTTCAGGCCCTCCGCACACGCGGCGTAGGTGTCGAACTCCTGCAGCTGCACTTCTGGCAGCGCGTCCTTCACCTTCTGTGCCGGGGTGGAGCCGGATACGGAGCACAGGCGGGTGCCCGGAGCGATGTCGTTCAGGCCCTTGATTCCGGAATCTTCGCGAACCAGCAGCGCCTGGTGGGTGACCAGGTAGGGGCCTGCGAAGTCCACGGCCTTCAGGCGACCTTTGTTGATGGAGTACGTGGCGGTGATCATGTTGACCTCACCGTTGTTGATGAGGGTCTCGCGCTGTGCGGAGGGGGTTTCGCGCCATTCGATTTCTGGCGTGGCCCAGCCGTGCTTCTTTGCGATGTATTCCACCACGTAGCGGGATACGTCGGTATCCAGGCCGGCGAACTGCTTGTCCGGGGTGCGCTCACCCAGGTTCGGTTGGTCGTACTTGGTGCCCATTACGACGTGGCCGGATTCGATATCCGCCAGCAGGTCGCGGGCACCGCCAGAGCCGCACGCGGTCAGCGCCACCACGCTTGCGGTGGCAACCACTGCAGCGGTGAGGCGCTTGAGTGCGCTTGTGAAGGTAGACATGTGTAACTCGCTTCCCGAACTAGTGGTTCACGATCTTCGCCAGGAAGTCCTTGGCTCGATCGGATTGCGGGTTCGTGAAGAAGGTCTCCGGGTCGGCGTCCTCAACAATGGCGCCATCAGCCATGAACAGGATGCGGTCGGCTACGCGGCGAGCAAAGCTCATCTCGTGGGTGACAACCACCATGGTCATGCCGCCCTTGGCGAGGTCGGTCATGACGTCCAGGACCTCGGTGATCATCTCCGGGTCGAGGGCTGAGGTCGGCTCGTCGAAGAGCATTACCTTTGGATCCATGGCCAATGCGCGGGCGATGGCCACGCGCTGCTGCTGGCCACCGGATAGCTGTGCCGGGTACTTGTCGGCCTGGGCGGCGATGCCCACGCGGTCCAGCAGTTTCTCGGCGGTCTTGCGTGCCTCTTCCTTTCTGACCTTACGGACCTTGGTGGGCGCCAGCGTGACGTTATCGCGAATGGTCATGTGGCTGAACAGGTTGAACTGCTGGAACACCATGCCCACCTCTGCGCGGAGCTTGGCCAGGTCCTTGCCTTCTTCGGGCAGCAGTTCACCGTCGATGCGGATTTCGCCGTCGTCGATGGTCTCGAGGCGGTTGATGGTGCGGCACAGCGTGGACTTGCCGGATCCGGAGGGGCCGAGGATCACGACAACCTGGCCCTCCGGTACTTCGAGGTTGATGTCCCGAAGAGCGTGATACTCGCCGAAGTGCTTGTTCACTCCCTTGAGTTCAATCATTGGTTTGAAAACAGTGGGTTCAGACATGAAACAAATAATAGGTAACGAAGGTCACTTTTAGGAAATGAAAGCAAGATACCTCACTGTTGTTGGTTGTCGTTGGCTTATTGATTGCTTATTGACGCCCTTAGCGTGAACTCCTTAAAGGCGATGGTTGACCATCCACGTGATCGCTGGGAGTAGACATCAGTGACCTGTGTTGAGGGCAAAAAAGAGCGTACGGTGGCGAGCATGAATTTTTCTGAATTCATACGTAACCGCCACTCCCCTCGCGCGTTCCTGCCGGACGAGATTCCGGCAGAGGACATCAAGGAGATTCTGCTGGACGCCCAGTCCGCGCCCTCTAACTCCAACACCCAGCCGTGGAACGTCCACGTGATCGGTGGCCAAAAGTTGAAAGACTTAAGCGCCGCGCTGATCGAGGAGTTCGATACCAACGGACTGAACCCCGACTTCACCGTGGACTACGGCGAGGGCGTACACCCGCAACGCTCTAAGGAGCTGGCGGCAAAGATGTACGGGCTGCTGGGCATTACCCGTGAGGATAAGGAGGCGCGCACGGAGTTCGTTCGCGAGAACCTGCGCTTCTTCGGCGCCCCGTACTCGGCGCTGATGTTTATCCCGCCAATTGGTGACCGTGTTCGTGCGGCTTTTGACCAGGGGACGTACGCGGAGAATTTCCTGCTGTCCCTTACTGCCCACGGCTACCACGGGGTGCCGCAGGGCATGATCTCCCTTCTGGCGCCGACGGTGCGCGAGTTCCTGGGCGTAGATGAGGAGTACAAGCTGGTCACTGCGCTGACCTTCGGCCGGGCGGATGAATCCAGCCCGGTGTACGAGACCGCCCCGGGCCGCGTTGCGCTATCCGAGACGGTGACGGTGCACGGGATTGAGGGGTTGAGCCTTTAGGGCGTTAAGCACTGTTTTCTAAGCAAGCCCCGCTGGCGCGGGGAGAATGTGATCCCATGTTCTGAACCATGCAAGGCCAACGGCTCATCCCAGCTGTCGCAGGGAGACATGGGCATCACCAGTTCCCCACCCTACAAAACTGCAGGCTTCACCCAGCTCGCGACACACTTCATATTATTTCTAAATTGGCATTGCAAGGTAAGAATTCTTCTGCTAACTTTGTTCGTAAAACACAACACTACGAAAGCCAACGGACATGACAGACCCCCACAGCGCACCACTGTTCGATTTAGATTCTTGGAATGGCGTGGTCGACAGTTTCTCCCCCACAGCCAGCGCCTTCCTAGCCAAATCGGGAGACGAGCATGGACCAATGTCCCTCGTTCAGCACATGGTCGATTCCGGCGCGGTCGCAACCTATCTTTGGGATTCCTGGCTCTCCCCCCAGATCAAGGACTTCCTCAGCCGCAGCACACGACTCTCCCCCGAACACATCCGCTCACTCACGGTTTTCCTCGTTTCCGCACATGATTGCGGAAAATTGTCAGCACCCTTTATCCGAAAGCTTCGCTCCCCCGAAACGAACGCGCCACTGCTTTACACACTCGAGGACGCTGGCATCCCTATCCCAGACCTTACTCCCGATGAAGATGTCGCCAGCCTCGCCCACCCGCTTTATTCTCGGGAACTGCTGAAGCGCTGGCTAAAGACACATGGACTCAAAGCTCCCGTTGCTTTGTCACTAACCCAAACGGTGGAAGCTCACCACGGTTGGCTCACCACGGCTGGCCGGAAGGCAGCAACCACCTTCGTCAATAACTATCCTCCCGAGTGGCTAAGCGCCGTCAACGAGATTCTGGATGCTTTCGCCGCTACCACTAACGTTCAACTTGCCCTTGACGCCGTAGAAGGCAAGCCACCAACAATAGCCATTCAGATCATCACCGGCTTCACCGTTATGTGCGACTGGCTGGCTTCCAACACCGATTTCTTCCCTCTTCGCTTTAGCGGTTCTCAAGCTGATCGCATCAAGCTGGGAATGGCGAAAGCTAAGTTCGACCTCCACACCGAGTTCAAACACTTCAGCGAAGATCCGGCTCAGGTTGCCGAAAACTATCGCGCAAGCTTCTCCTGGCCAGAAAGCGCCACTCCACGCCCCGTTCAAACCGCAATTGCAGAACTACTGAGCTCCAAGCCCCCCGGCCCGGCCCTACTCATAATCGAAGCTCCAACCGGAGAAGGGAAGACTGAAGGTGCCCTCCAAGCGGCTCTACTATTCGCCCAGCACAATCGCGCCAGCGGCGCGATTCTAGCGGCACCCACAATGGCAACGGCCAACGGGCTTTTCAAACGGTTTTCCCGCTGGGTTGAGAACATCACTGAAAGCTCTGCTGTGTCGTCTCTCTATCTAGCCCACAGCAAGAACCGCCTCAATAAGGATTACCGCAAGCTCCGCTACCGCGACATCGGCGAGGATTGTGCTGGCCATGGGTCTGTCATCGCCACCGACTGGCTATCCGGCCGCAAGAACGGCCTGTTATCCAACTTCGTGGTCGGAACCATCGACCAAGTTCTAATGATGGCGCTTCAAATTCGACACTCCATGCTGCGGCACCTGGCGCTCGCTGGGAAGGTGGTGATATTCGATGAGGTTCACGCCTACTCGACCTACACCAACGAATATCTCGCCGAAACCTTGCGGTGGCTCGCCGCATACGGCGTTCCGGTTATCCTCCTGTCCGCCACCTTACCGACCAGCCGCAAAGAGGAGCTCGTTGCAGCTTACGGTGGCCAGATAGGTGCGGAAAACCTTCCTCTAGCCGGTGAAGGTTATCCACTTCTCACTCTTGTGTCCGAGGAAGGTATCAGAGAACAGGCCGTCGCCCCACGTCCCGACGACATGCACGCCAAGGTCGAGATCGTCGATAACTCCGTTAAGGAGCTAACACAACTCGTCACCGAGCTCTGTTCCGACGGCGGCGTGGTTCTTGTCATTTGCAACACCATCAAGCGCGCCCAAGAATCTTTCGCAGCTCTGGACTCAGTATTTCCTGGTGAGGTTCGCCTCCATCACTCCGCATTCACCAGCCTCGATCGGGCCCGTCACGAAGAAGAACTCCTCAACGAGCTGGGGCCGACGTCACATAGAAAACACGGGCGCCCTACCCTACGCATCGTATGCGGTACGCAGACTCTCGAGCAGAGCCTTGATATCGACGCCGACGCACTGATCACCGACATCGCACCGATGGATCTGATTATTCAACGAGCTGGGCGCTTGCATCGCCACCGTCGGCCTGACAGCGATCGGCCGGAAAAACTACGTGATGCCCGCATCTACATTCGTGGTGTCGAAGAAACGACCCCAGTTCCCGTATGGGATTCCGGCACAGAATACATCTACGACGATGCATTGCTACTCACGACTTACCAACTCCTCTCCACAGAGGTCGTGGATAAAGGATTCCGGCGCCCCTCCGACGTTCCAGAACTAGTTCAAAGAGCATACGACCTCGACGCGGATCATAACTTTCCGGAAACGTGGGCAGCCCGGTGGGAAGAATCCAAAACAAGTAGTCGAGGCAAGGACGACTCCGATAAGTCACGATCGAAGGTCTTCCGTATACCGAGCCCCGATGAAACCGGCAAACGGTTGGATTCACTCTTTGAGATGCTCGTCCGCGATCACTCAGAGGAAGAGATCAAAGCAACGGCCTCCGTCCGCGATGCCGATAACAGCATCGAGGTCATTCCGATCGTCGATGATGAATACGGCTATCGCCCTCTCCCCGTACCAGGTAACGAGCAATCTGAGTGCGTAGTGGAAGACACGACAATCCCTAACTTCGATACAGCCTTTCAGCTTGCTGCTTCCACTGTTCGTCTACCCACCATGTTCACACGCTCCGACAAGGTGTGGGATCGCACAGTCGATGCTTTGGAAGACCAAACGCCAGAAGGATGGAAGGACCACTACCTCCTCCGGGGACAAGTAGCGCTACGCCTAGACCAAAACCTTGAGGCCAGCTTGGCGGACGTGAAGATTAGCTACTCAGAGCTCCTCGGCCTGCGAACCGAGGGGTTCCCTGGATCTCGCAAAGGCGCCTAAAATGTTTGATTTACAAGTAGCTTTAGTGACAAATGAAAAGCTGTTTCGACCTCCCTAGAAAGGGATATGCCCAAAACTGCATACCGAAAGTACACAGCAGAACTACACACGAAAGGAAGAATTATCGTGACGGAGAGCTTTAGCCTCCTCGATCAGCCGTGGATTCTCACTACGCTGACCGATGGCTCCGCTGCAGAGCTCAGCCTGCGCGAGATCTTCGACGGTTTCCATTCAGTCGCATCCATTCGTGGTGACAGCCCTTTGCAGGACGTCGCCATCTATCGCCTGCTGCTAACGGTTTACTGGTGCGCACATCGCCAGGAATTGCAGAGCGGTTCAGGTACAGAGCTGGATATGGCTGAATGGATTCCCGACAGGCTGGAAGCCGCTGCGGAGAACGAACCAGACAATGCCGTGCTGAACTATCTGGAGCGCTACGCTGACCGTTTTGACCTTCTCGATCCAAAGCAACCCTTCATGCAGGTTGCTGATCTGCATACGAGCAAGAACGCGACTACCGATGTGCGACGGATCGTACCGGATTTCGAAGACGACTACTTTACGCTCCGTGCCGGCGATGGCTTATTGTCGCTCACCTTTGCAGAGGCAGCTCGCTGGCTGATTTACGTTCAGGCCTACGACTATTCTGGGATCAAATCCGGAGCCGTTGGTGACCCCCGTGTCAAGGGCGGAAGGGGCTACCCAATCGGCACCGGTTGGACCGGCGCTATCACTGCAACGATCATTCTTGGGGAAAACCTCCAGGAAACCCTGGCATTGAACACCACCGGTGGAGCCCTCCAAGCAAAGGATGACCATCCCGTGTGGGAACGCGAACCAGACACCTCCGCTCAACGCCTGGATCCTGCAAACAAGGATGGCATCTACCCCAAGGGGCCGGCTGAAATTCTGACCTGGCAATCTAGGCGAATCCGGCTTTTCCCGAACGAAGGTCTGATCACTCGGGTTCTTGTCTCGAACGGAGATCGCATTCCCAATGCAAATGCAAATATCCAGGACGATCCGATGACGCCCTACCGTTTCAGCAAGAACAAGTCCACGAAAACTCTGGACGTCTACTACCCCAAGCCTCTCGATTCCCAGCGGACAATGTGGCGCAGTTTGGAACCGTTGATCGCGTTGGAAACCGACCCGGTTTACGACGCTAAAAACCGAGCCCCTAAACGTCCTAAGACGATCGACCAGCTTGCTTACCTCAAGGAGAACGAGGTTGATCTGCCGGAAACCTTGAACGTCTCCATGACTTCCATGGAGTACGGGCCCAATAGCGCCGTCGTGGGCATTAGCATCAGCACGCAATTCGAGTTGCCGCTAGAAATTCTTCCTAAGTCCGCGCTCGACCAACGTCAGGCAGTGCTCAACCTAGCAGCAGCGACTAGCCAGGCTGGAACAATGCTGGGCAGCTTTGCAGGTCAGCTCTTCCAGGCTGCGGGTGGAGACTACGAATTCCAGCCAGCTGCAACGGACACTCTCCTAGCCGAGCTAGAACCGAAATTCAGCGAATGGATGAAGTCTCTGCACGGCGCAGATCTAGAGCCCCGGCTGAAAGCTTGGGAGATGACCGTTCGCAACGCTGTCCTAGAACACGCAGACGTGCTTCTCGTCGGTGCCGGCCCCAAGGCACTGGTCGGCAGGATCATCGAGTCTAACGATGATGAGCGCTTCGTGTCCGCTGGAACAGTCATGAGCTGGCTGCAGAGGAAGCTCCGTGAAATTCTTCCGCGTACCGTTCCGCGCTAAGCATTCTCAACTTTCACCGCTAGACACACCAAGAATAGGAAAATCATGGAACAAGTAACTGATGACCGGCCACGGCTGAGTTCAGCGGTCGCTGCCACCTGTAGCCAGCTTCAGACCGACTATCTCGGCCGGACTGGTTACCCCAACCAGGCCAGGGCTCGCGGCACGCTCGCGGAACTTCGGAAGTCGGCTGGCCAGCCCGTAGACAAAAACCCCCTAGTTTTCGAAAGCGTTCTTTCTTCCCTAGTTGTACCTCTGTCCGAAAAGGAGGTTGGACGTGGTGATACCCCTTCCCCATCCGAGGAGGCAGCATTTCACGCGCTTACGTTCTTCGCGCTCCACATGCAAGGCGCGACTCACGAGGTACACGATGAATCCCATTCGTTTGCCAGTGCCTGTGGTCGGCTAGCTCAGACCAGCGAATCGAAATCTATCAAGGGTCGCTTCGACGCGCTGGTGCTTGCTCGGACCGCCCAATCCCGGCTGATCCAAACCCGCTCCCTCATTTCGCTGCTCCGATCCAACGATCTCCGTCTTAACTACGGCTGGTTCGCCGCGGATCTGCGCAAACTCTCGAACCCACGCACTCGTAATGGCGTGCTACTGCGGTGGGGTCGCGACTTCGCCTTTGCACGGTACCCGCGCGACATCGACGGCTCCGCTACTACCCAAGAAAACTAAAACTGTTCATTTCGAAAGGAATCTCTTCATGTCCATCACCATTGATTTCCACGCCCTGCAGACCCTTCCACCGAGCCTGATTAACCGTGACGATACGGGCGCTCCGAAGACTGCGATTTTCGGCGGTGCGCCACGTCAGCGTGTTTCCTCCCAAGCCTGGAAGCGTGCCATCCGCAAGGATTTCGGCGAGAAGTTCCCCACTGGCTTCGTGGGATACCGTACCCGTCGCGCAATCGAGCTGATCGCAGATCGCATCCAAGAGCTGGATACTTCCATCGAAGAGGCCGAAGCAACCACCCTTTCCGAGAAGGTCTTCACCGCTGCTGGCTTCAAGCTGACCAAGAGGAAGACCGCAAAGGCTGAAGGTGAGGAAGTAGAACAGAAGTCTGAACTCGGATACTTGCTCTTCCTAAGCGTCCGACAGGTGAGCAACCTGGCCCAGTACGCAATCGACCACCGCGAAGAAAGTAAGTTCCCGAAGAGGGAAGTATCTGTGCTGTTCGACCAAGAACATGGCGTGGACATCAGCATGTTCGGCCGTATGGTCGCAGAAGCTCCGGACTTCAACGTCGACGCATCCGTCCAGGTCGCACACGCTATTGGCGTGCATGAATCCGAGCCGGAGTTCGACTTCTACACCGCGGTCGACGACATGGTGGAAGCTGACGAAGAAGTCGGTGCAGCCATGATGGGCACCGTACAGATGATGTCCTCCACCCTGTACCGATTCGCCACGCTCGACGTCGACTCACTGGCGGAGAATCTCGACAACCAGGATGTGTTGGCTGAAGCCATTAAGGCTTTCACAGAGAGCTTCATCACGTCGCTGCCCACGGGTAAGCAGAATACCTTCGCACACAACAGTGTGCCGGAGCTCGTCTACGTGACTGTGCGCGATGACCGCTCTATCTCCATGGTCAACGCATTCGAAGAGCCGGTGGTCTCCGAGAACAACCAGGGCCGCCGCAAGTCTGCTGCCGACCGACTAGCTCGCGAAGCCGAGCAGATCCAGAACACCTACGGATTCGTCCCACAGGCTGCCTTCGTGATGTCCTTGGGCGACCTGGCGGACGCTTTCATCGAGATGGATCTGGCCAAGAAGACCACTCTGCCCGAGCTCGTCGAAGCTGTCGCAGATGCTGCCACCCAGGAGCACTAATGCCCTCTACCCTTCTACTTAGGCTTTCCGGCCCTATGCAATCGTGGGGCGCGACTAGCCGATTCAAGCAACGCGCCACCGAGCAGGTTCCTACCAAGTCCGGTGTGCTGGGGCTTCTAGCCGCTGCACAAGGGCGCCAGCGCACTGACGATCTGCAAGACCTTGCAGCTCTAACGTTCGCCGTTCGTGTGGATCAGCCTGGTTCCCTACTGCGGGATTACCAGACTGCCCAGCCCTGGCAGAGAAGGCCAAAGGACAACGCGAACCTGGTCACGCGCTACTACCTTGAGGATGCTGTTTTCGTCGCGGCCATCGAATCAGACAATGATTCCTTCATCGACGAACTCGCCGGCGCCGTCCAACGACCACGTTTCCCGTTGTTCCTTGGGCGTCGTTCGTGCCCCGCTCCCCCGAATCTTTATCTCGGAACGTTCCGCGGCTCGGCCGTCGACGCACTGCGCGCAACCGACTGGCAGGCTACCCGCGCCCACAGGAAAACTCGGGCGCCGAAGCTCTCACTGCCTATTTTTCGTGACGCCACACAGGGTGAAGCCGGCATAGCCAGACGCGACGTACCAATCTCATTCTCCCAAGAACATCGGAAGTACGGTTGGCGAGACGTCGTCCAAGACAAAACCGGGGTGCCCGTCGAGAATGACCTTAGTTCAACCAACGACCCATTTATGGAGGCGGTGATGCAGGCATGACGACCTTCACTCGACTTCACCTCAACCCCAGCAGTCGGCAAGCACGAAAGTTACTGGGAAATCCGCAGGCTATGCATGCGGCAGTTCTGAGCTGCTTCCCCGAGAAAGTCGGCGATAAAGAACGAATTCTCTGGCGCCACGACGGCAAAACTCGGGGAGCCGACGAGCATTCTGTGTACATCGTCGGACCGGATAGCTGCGATCCGGCCAAGATCGCCGAGCAAACCGGTTCCGAACACGATCCACAGAAGGCAAGCTACAACCGCCTGCTGGAAGCTCTCGCGGATGGCCAACAGTGGCATTACGAAGTCGTACTAAACCCTGTGGGGGCCAAAAAGGCTCCTGGCTCCCCGCGGGGTACCCGTGGCAAACTCACAGCGCTGGTGGGCGAGGAAGCTCAGTTGGAATGGTTTCGCAACAAGGCCAAAAGCTGTGGCTTCACCCCGCTGGAAACCCTGATCGTAGAGCGGAAGACACTGCGCTTTTCGAAGCTGGCGAAGAATCCAAAAGGCCGCCAGGTTGTGATTGGCACGGTGCGCTACCGAGGTACTCTGCAGATCGACGATGTTGAATCCTTTAGAAAGTCACTTGTCGAGGGCATTGGTCGGGGCAAGGCCTATGGTTGTGGCCTATTGACGCTGGCCAAGCCCACCCCGAGCAAGACAAGCTGAGGCTTGAGCTATGGTGCCACACCCCTCGAAATCACCCATGGAGCGCCCCATCCTGCCACGCGTGCAGGATCGGATTTCCTTCCTGTACGCCGAGCGTTGCGTGGTCAATCGTGACAATAACGCGGTTACATTCGCAGATGAAAGCGGCATCACCCATATGCCTGCGGCAAGCGTTGCTGCCTTAATGCTTGGCCCAGGTACCAAAGTGACGTACGCGGCGATGGCACTTCTGGGAGATTCAGGGGTTTCCGTCGTATGGGTTGGAGAAAAGGGGGTGCGCTACTACGCATCCGGTCGTTCGCTATCGAATTCTTCGGCAGCGGCGGAGGCGCAGGCGTCAATAGTAAGCAACCAGCGCCGCAGGCTTTTCTGCGCCAGACAGATGTACGCCATGCGCTTCCCTGGCGAAGATATTTCACGTGCGACGATGGCGCAGCTTCGCGGACGTGAAGGATCTCGAATGAAGAAGATCTATCAGGCCGAGGCCGCGCGGACCGGTGTGACTTGGAAGAAACGGAATTACGATCCGCAGAATTTTTCCAGTGGCGACCCGATCAACCGAACCCTGACGGCGGCGAATGCAGCCCTATACGGAGTGGCCCATGCGGTCATCGCGTCGCTGGGGTTCATTCCTTCCTTAGGCGTAATTCACCAAGGCACGGAACGCGCTTTTGTCTACGACATTGCGGATCTGTACAAGGCAGAAGTTTCGATTCCAGCGGCGTTTGATGCAGTTGCGGAGAACGAGCTGACCGCCGACGTGAACATTCGAAGGGTGATCCGCGATTATGTGGTGAAAAAGAACCTTTTACCGACCATGATTCGGGATCTGATGTTCCTTATGGAGATGAGCTCTGAGGCTCAGAATATTGATGCTGAGCTGGTGTTGTGGTCGGACTTGGAGGTCGTGGCTTCCAAGCGCAATTGGTCAGACGATGGGCCAATCAGATGATGGTCTTAGTTGTAACTGCGTGCCCTGCGGGTCTTCGCGGTGACCTCACAAGATGGCTGTTGGAGATTTCTCCGGGTGTGTTTGTAGGTCGCCCCAGTGCCAGGGTGCGCGACCAGGTTTGGGAGCGAACATGTGACCTGGTGAAGGACGGACGCGCAATCATGGTATTTCAAGCGGCAAACGAACAGGGATTTGACTTCAAGACCCACCGACATAACTGGGTTCCAACTGATTTCGACGGCGTGAACCTAATTACGCGGCCCAACAACCGGGAGCCTTCGGCGAGGCGACGCGGATGGAGTAAAGCCCGGCGGAGGTAAAGCGGTGGTGATCGTTCGCTAGTCCGGTAGGCGGTAGGGAAAACAAGTTGAAGTAGAATTGGCCTAACGGCTCAAAGAACCACAGCTCAGAGAGTGTGCTCCCCGCGCCAGCGGGGATGAGCCTCGTCCGCCCCAACACACGACGCGTCGCAGGCAGTGCTCCCCGCGCCAGCGGGGATGAGCCCGATTGCCGCGCCGAGACGATATAGAAACCATCGTGCTCCCCGCGCCAGCGGGGATGAGCCGCCCGCCGTATCGAGCAGGAAAAGAAGCGCAAAGTGCTCCCCGCGCCAGCGGGGATGAGCCGTATGCAACCACGGCTCCACCCGCGCCGCCACAGTGCTCCCCGCGCCAGCGGGGATGAGCCAGATGACCCCCACCGCACCATGACCCCACACCCGTGCTCCCCGCGCCAGCGGGGATGAGCCGAAACCTGTCAGATGGCCGTCTGGTCGTCCACCGTGCTCCCCGCGCCAGCGGGGATGAGCCTGGGCGCTATCGGGCGCGCCCAGTTTCACGCCAGTGCTCCCCGCGCCAGCGGGGATGAGCCGTAGACCCAGTCCACGCCATCCGCGCCGTCTCCGTGCTCCCCGCGCCAGCGGGGATGAGCCGCGTGTGAGTGGGTCGGTTGGGTAGTCCAAATTGTGCTCCCCGCGCCAGCGGGGATGAGCCGACAATGCTGCGTCTGCCTGGAGCGTGGGTGACGTGCTCCCCGCGCCAGCGGGGATGAGCCGGCCTTGCTGCCTAGGGTGATTGTCCCACCTGTGTGCTCCCCGCGCCAGCGGGGATGAGCCTGCCCGCCGATATTTCCGCGCTGATTGTTGCTGGTGCTCCCCGCGCCAGCGGGGATGAGCCGTGCAAGTCCTGGTACCGGCAGGAAGGAGAAAAGTGCTCCCCGCGCCAGCGGGGATGAGCCGAATCGGCGCAAGCAATTGCGCGGCCACAACAAGTGCTCCCCGCGCCAGCGGGGATGAGCCGTACAAGGGCAAGCTCAAGCCTTTTGCCAAGGAGTGCTCCCCGCGCCAGCGGGGATGAGCCGGGGTACAAGGCGGCGGTAGGCACCTCGGGTGGGTGCTCCCCGCGCCAGCGGGGATGAGCCTACCGCCGGTGCTGATCGTCAATACAGGTTTGAGTGCTCCCCGCGCCAGCGGGGATGAGCCTACTCGGATGCCGGGGGCGGCGACCCTCCGCGCGTGCTCCCCGCGCCAGCGGGGATGAGCCGATTTTCGGCTACAGCACGAAGAAATATACGGTGTGCTCCCCGCGCCAGCGGGGATGAGCCGTGGCGTAACGAGTTCGGGCGACAAGTGCGCAAGTGCTCCCCGCGCCAGCGGGGATGAGCCTCGAGAAGGGTTCGAGAAAGGACAACCACATGCGTGCTCCCCGCGCCAGCGGGGATGAGCCGCCCGCGTTGTGGCAGTTCGGCAGTAACGCGCAGTGCTCCCCGCGCCAGCGGGGATGAGCCTAGTTCTTCTCCGACCTACCCGCCTCAACCGTCGTGCTCCCCGCGCCAGCGGGGATGAGCCGTGGTCGAACCCGCCGCGCAGCTCGCAGCAGCAGTGCTCCCCGCGCCAGCGGGGATGAGCCGGGCGCCCGTCAACCATGACGTCGGTGACAAGCGTGCTCCCCGCGCCAGCGGGGATGAGCCGTTCCCCCTGCCGCCCGAGGGGCGACAATTCCGGTGCTCCCCGCGCCAGCGGGGATGAGCCGCCTTCGGTGGCGTTGGTGGATCCGACGATGAGTGCTCCCCGCGCCAGCGGGGATGAGCCGAACACAAGCGCCTTGTTGCCCACGTCAAGGAAGTGCTCCCCGCGCCAGCGGGGATGAGCCTGAGCACAAGGCGGCGTAGCTCAAGAACCTCGGGTGCTCCCCGCGCCAGCGGGGATGAGCCGTAACTCCCTGGCTAGAGATCGACGGTTACCGCGTGCTCCCCGCGCCAGCGGGGATGAGCCTTTTCCGATCAGGCTACCTAGCTTCCCTGCCAGGTGCTCCCCGCGCCAGCGGGGATGAGCCGTCTTCACCTGCGACAACCCCAACCAAATCCCAGTGCTCCCCGCGCCAGCGGGGATGAGCCGACTTTCGTTCCCCTGATCCGAGTTGTGACTTCGTGCTCCCCGCGCCAGCGGGGATGAGCCGACCCTCGTAGTCCATTACTCGTCTCCCTTCTCGTGCTCCCCGCGCCAGCGGGGATGAGCCTGCCGAGGTCACAACCGGCTAGAGAGATACCGGGTGCTCCCCGCGCCAGCGGGGATGAGCCGGAAAACTAATGACAACCACCCACCCCATCGCCGTGCTCCCCGCGCCAGCGGGGATGAGCCGTACTTCGGCGCATCCAGGGCGGTCAGCTGCAGGTGCTCCCCGCGCCAGCGGGGATGAGCCATTACCTTCGGTACGGCCATAGGGGCAGGCACCGTGCTCCCCGCGCCAGCGGGGATGAGCCGCCCCTTAAACCAATCAATAACCCCGGTAATCGGTGCTCCCCGCGCCAGCGGGGATGAGCCGTTTCAAAGCATGTGGTCTACCGCCGTGAGTGCGTGCTCCCCGCGCCAGCGGGGATGAGCCGATCGGCTGGAATACCCCAGGAGACTGGACACGGTGCTCCCCGCGCCAGCGGGGATGAGCCGGGTATGCTCGGCGCCGTTGGCAATGCGGCTAAGTGCTCCCCGCGCCAGCGGGGATGAGCCGTCCGCCCACCCCTTTTCCACCATCTCTTTAATGTGCTCCCCGCGCCAGCGGGGATGAGCCGTTCATAATATTCAACAGCCCACCGTTAACCTGGTGCTCCCCGCGCCAGCGGGGATGAGCCTTCGGACTCGTTAAAGTCCCAGAACACGCGGTCGTGCTCCCCGCGCCAGCGGGGATGAGCCTCAGATCCCCATCAAACACCAATTCACTCTCCCGTGCTCCCCGCGCCAGCGGGGATGAGCCGGCAAGTGACGCCGCGGGGGCTAGTGAGGCCGCGTGCTCCCCGCGCCAGCGGGGATGAGCCGGATTGCGGTGATCTCATGTGAGTCGATTTTCCGTGCTCCCCGCGCCAGCGGGGATGAGCCGCGCCGAGGCTACAAAACCGAGGATAGTGCCAAGTGCTCCCCGCGCCAGCGGGGATGAGCCGTCATGTGTAGCCCCTCTGGGCGGCTCTCCCAGGTGCTCCCCGCGCCAGCGGGGATGAGCCGTCATGTGTAGCCCCTCTGGGCGGCTCTCCCAGGTGCTCCCCGCGCCAGCGGGGATGAGCCGTGTGGGCACCACCCTGGATATTTCATGCCAGGGTGCTCCCCGCGCCAGCGGGGATGAGCCGTTGGCCACGGCCTTGCCGTTGGCAGTGAATCGGTGCTCCCCGCGCCAGCGGGGATGAGCCGTTGAGGCCGGTGGGGAGTGTTGATCTGGGTGTGTGCTCCCCGCGCCAGCGGGGATGAGCCTACTTCGCGCGTGATTAATCCCCGCTAACACCCGTGCTCCCCGCGCCAGCGGGGATGAGCCGGTCACACATGAATAACTGTCTACCGACTAGACGTGCTCCCCGCGCCAGCGGGGATGAGCCGTCGGCACTAAGGTCATCAGCTTTGAGTTGGCGGTGCTCCCCGCGCCAGCGGGGATGAGCCGCCCTCGACGCGGGCATACAACCAGCCGTGTTCGTGCTCCCCGCGCCAGCGGGGATGAGCCGCCCTCGACGCGGGCATACAACCAGCCGTGTTCGTGCTCCCCGCGCCAGCGGGGATGAGCCCGGGGCTACACCCCGCTGCTCCAACTCCCCCACGTGCTCCCCGCGCCAGCGGGGATGAGCCGAAGCCGACGATCCACGTCCTCAACCAGGAGCTGTGCTCCCCGCGCCAGCGGGGATGAGCCGAACTAGATACGTAACTGTCAGATGGGACAGGAGTGCTCCCCGCGCCAGCGGGGATGAGCCGTGGCCAGGAATATCGTGTTTGAGTGTGCGGTGGTGCTCCCCGCGCCAGCGGGGATGAGCCGATGGTTGATTTGCCGATGCCTTGTGGTCCGACAGTGCTCCCCGCGCCAGCGGGGATGAGCCGATCCCGAAATGACGCTGTGCGGCGATACCGTCGTGCTCCCCGCGCCAGCGGGGATGAGCCCTCTACCGTTGGCCGCTGGACGGGCTGTTGGGCGTGCTCCCCGCGCCAGCGGGGATGAGCCTGACCACCACCGGTGTGCGCGCCGTCGGTTGTAGTGCTCCCCGCGCCAGCGGGGATGAGCCGTTCGGCCTGTTTGAGGTGGTTGTGTACCCATCGTGCTCCCCGCGCCAGCGGGGATGAGCCGCTAATCACCCCCTAGTCAACACGGGTGAGGTGTGCTCCCCGCGCCAGCGGGGATGAGCCGCTGCCCTGCGCGCCCAACTGATAGCCCCAGCGGTGCTCCCCGCGCCAGCGGGGATGAGCCGGCAGAGAAGCGACGCAAGCAAGCTCAAGAGCTGTGCTCCCCGCGCCAGCGGGGATGAGCCTGTCGGTTTCCGTGGATGCGGTTATCTCGATGCGTGCTCCCCGCGCCAGCGGGGATGAGCCGTTCACTGGACTACCCACGCCACCGCCGAAAAAGTGCTCCCCGCGCCAGCGGGGATGAGCCGTTCACTGGACTACCCACGCCACCGCCGAAAAAGTGCTCCCCGCGCCAGCGGGGATGAGCCGCTCCGCGACATGCCGAGCGAGTTCACGATCGCGTGCTCCCCGCGCCAGCGGGGATGAGCCTGAGTGGAAAGACACCGAAGCACTCCCTACCGTGTGCTCCCCGCGCCAGCGGGGATGAGCCGTCTGCCGACGATCTGCTGTGGCCTCGGCGCGAGTGCTCCCCGCGCCAGCGGGGATGAGCCCCAGCCGCGCGGAATGGCTGGACCAACGAAAACGTGCTCCCCGCGCCAGCGGGGATGAGCCCAGGTTACTTTGGGTTACTGTTAGTTACCGCCGGTGCTCCCCGCGCCAGCGGGGATGAGCCGTCTGACGCTATGGCACGTGAGGGTGACGGATTGTGCTCCCCGCGCCAGCGGGGATGAGCCGCGCCGGGCGGCGCCGGGCGAGAAAACGGGCGCGTGCTCCCCGCGCCAGCGGGGATGAGCCCCCCCCCCCCCGCATCGACAACATCAGCGTCTGGGAAACCGTGCTCCCCGCGCCAGCGGGGATGAGCCCACGACAGTCCGGTGCACTGGCCAGATGTAATGGTGCTCCCCGCGCCAGCGGGGATGAGCCCAGCCCCGCCCCGCCCGTCCAGGCCGACCACTAGTGCTCCCCGCGCCAGCGGGGATGAGCCGTCGAGGCGTTCTTCGATGGAGCAGAATGCGGCGTGCTCCCCGCGCCAGCGGGGATGAGCCGGCCTCCACGAAGCGCAAGCCCTTCATCGTCGAGTGCTCCCCGCGCCAGCGGGGATGAGCCGAATTTGAACAGCGTTGGTGCTGTTAGGTTCACGTGCTCCCCGCGCCAGCGGGGATGAGCCCTGTAAAGAGCGCGTTCATGTCCATCACGTCTCGTGCTCCCCGCGCCAGCGGGGATGAGCCCCTAGACCGCCCCGGCCTACACACACTAGCCCCGTGCTCCCCGCGCCAGCGGGGATGAGCCGGTTCCAAAGCAAGACACTTTGACGGCGATAATGTGCTCCCCGCGCCAGCGGGGATGAGCCGAATTTTCCAGCACGGGTTGACAATCGCGAAAGTGCTCCCCGCGCCAGCGGGGATGAGCCTGATTGGAATAGCGCGGTGAGCTGTCCGGCCTCGTGCTCCCCGCGCCAGCGGGGATGAGCCGACCTCGGATTCTGCAACAGTGGAAATATGACGGTGCTCCCCGCGCCAGCGGGGATGAGCCGCTTTACCCGCGTGATGTCGCGCGGCACACGAAGTGCTCCCCGCGCCAGCGGGGATGAGCCGGTCTCCCGCGAGCCTGCGCTGCTGTCTATCCAGTGCTCCCCGCGCCAGCGGGGAAATGGTCAAGCCCGGCTAACCGCTAGTTCCGCAATCTAGGTGAAGCTCCCCCTACCTCACAGGCACTTCCTTTCGCAGGAACGCCAGCTGCTCCTCAATGATCTCCGAGAACAGTGGCTCCACGTACGGGTCGAAGTGGCCGCCCTCGTGAATGTGCACCGTGGCCCGCCGAACCTTGCCAGCTGCTTTGAGGGCGACATTTGTTGGAGTGACGGCGTCATTAGACATCACCTGGAAAAGCGCCGGGCAAGAAACATTCCCGGCCGTCCGCGCCGGCGAATAGAAACCAATCAGCGCCAAAATACGGGCAGCGACGGTCTCCGGGTACACGCCATGCTCCAGCCCCGAAGCTTCCAGCATGCGATCCAGCCCTTCCGAGGAACCCGGGGCCGTCATCACCGCAGCCTCGCCCGGGCAACCGACCGAATCGATGTACTTCGGCGGACGGCGCAGCAACGCGCGCACCAGATCCTCCGCAGCCAACGGCGCCACACGCAAACAATTACGCAACCCCGTCGCACGCACCGCAGCAGCTACTGACGTGCCCATTCCCGTATTTCTGTGGGGCCAGCGGGGCTCGAACCCGCGACCAGCGGATTATGAGTCCGCGGCTCTAACCGACTGAGCTATAGCCCCCAGCGAAGCCAAGCCACCCAATCGAGTGGCTTGCTCACAGAAGATTCAACCACACCGTCTGGCGCGGGCACTCATATACCCCACCATCACGCACGCCAGCTTCCACTCTTGCCCACGACCACTGCCCACCTTCACCCAAAACAACCCCCACAATTACACCCTTGAGCAGCCGATTTGTCTGTTTGCACCGTTGGCATATAGAGTATGATCTCGTTGCACAGGGCAAGGGAATTAACCCCCGAGCTCACACAACTTAATCCCCTATAGCTCAGTTGGCAGAGCATTCGACTGTTAATCGAAAGGTCACTGGTTCGAGCCCAGTTGGGGGAGCCACTTACTAGCCCCGATCGGCTGCACTACGCAGACGGTCGGGGTTTGTCGCATTGACGCTACACCCACAGCCCCTCGAGCACGTCGACCACCCCGTTGGCTCCACGGTGGCGGAAACGCGCCAACACCTCCGTTCCTTACTTTTCTCCTGGCTTAAGCAGTACGGCACCGGCAAACGTTCCCGCACGAAGACCATGCGCAACAAGGCGAAGGCGACGACTGATTCCGAGCGAATCCGCCAGCTAGAAAGTGGAAACGCAAAGCTGCGCGAAGAACGCGACATCCTGCGCAAGGCTGCGAAATATTTTGCCGAAGAGACACGCTGGTAATCCGCTTCCAGTTTGTCTATGACCACCGAATCTTCCAGCCCAAGTACCGTCCTAGACTTTAGGAGAACCGGGTTCTACAATCAGCGCGAGTCCCGAAGCAAGGTCGGCCAGCAACTGCTTCGCCGAGTCCACAGGAGCATTGAGGTAGTCGATCGTCAGCCCGTTGACCAGTGCAGTGACAAGACGAGCACCTTGCTCAGGCGACAGCCCTCGGGCCAACTTTCCGAAACGTTGCGCTGCTTCGAGACCTTCAGACACGCGCGCCCGAAACTTCGTGACCTCGGCGTCGTATAAGACAGCCAGCCATTCGCGCGTCGAGGCTGCAGCTCCCACAATGACCCACACAGCGGAATCCTCGCGCTGGACAGGGCCAATTGGCAAAAGTTCAGCCAGGCGACCGTGTAAGACCGTGTGAAAATCCGTCGCATCGGTCTGAGTAAGGGCCCGCGACTCCTGGCGCTGCAACGACCTGACAAAAGCTTTCGCGATAATGTCGTCCCGTTTACCCATCTGGTACTGGACAGTCCCAGGTGCGACGCCAGCCTCAGTGGCGACATTGCGCACGCTCAGGGCATCGAGGCCCTGACTGACCATTACCCGAATGGCAGCATCGGCGATCACTGCGGCGGTGCCGGTGATAGGTGTGTTGCGATCAACAGACATGGAGCTCCAATCTTCCGTAGCTCAGATGCAATGAGCCATTCATGAGTGCAGTTGCACTCGCATATTGCATCTCATACAATCGTATCAACCGCACGATTAATACGAACGTATGACGCGGGATTGAGGCCTTTTGTGAAGCTGAGGTCCCCCGTGAACACCCGACTACCGGAGAATTCCATGTCAGACTTCCTCCCCCTTGCCGGCCTTGCACTCGTAGATAGTTTGAGTGCAGGAACCCTTGTCATTCCTATTGCTCTGATTGTTATCTGGCGACGAGTGCGGTTAGGCCTGTTGGGCGCCTATCTCGCTACGATCGCCACGGCCTACTGCGGCCTTGGTATTGCGCTTCTATTAGGGTTCGATACCGCAGTATCGAGGCTTTCTGGTGTAAGCGAGACTGATTGGTTCCGGTGGGTGACGCTTGTTCTAGGCGCGGGGCTTTTCATCTTCGGTGTGTTCTCGCCAAACCCCAAAAAGCCCGCGGCCACGCAGACCGCCGGCGCCGAAGTACCGAAGAGTCGGGCTTCTCGCCTTGCACGGGGCGCCTCACTGAGCGCGACCGGCATGGTGGGGCTTGCGCTAGGTGCTGCCGTTGTCGAGGCTGCGACGATGTTGCCCTACCTAGGTGCAATGGGAATTATCCAATCTATGTCTTTCGGGTTTAGCGGCAAGGTCGCGCTTATTGCGGGGTACTGCATCATCATGGTCCTACCGGCAACTCTTATGGCTGTCATTGCAGGCGCAGCGGGGCCGGCTATTTTTCCTCGTTTGGAGCGCGCCATCCGTCGGCTGGAGTACGAAGCGAAAGTGACGTTGCTGTGGATTGCGGCAATTGTGGGAGGCTACATGGCGGCATCGAGTGCAGTAAGGCTCGGATTGATCGGTTGAGTGCCAGGTTGAACCTTGAGCGATGGCGTCGATTGAAGAGCCCCCTTTCCTACAGAGCTAGCCCCGGCCCGTCATAACGGCGGCCGAGGGCTAAGTCTTCTTCATCCCCTAGCCTATACCTACCAAGGCGGCAACAGTTGGAATGCGCCGAAGGTAGCGGCCATCGCCGGGATGACGGGGTCTAATCCCGCAGCCATGGCGAGTGGAACAACAATCGACATAGTGACAGCCGCTGCCGCGGTATTACTTGTGCTCTCAGAGGTGAGGATGGCCAGCAGCACCGCCATGGCAGTGATGACCAGGGCACTAGATACCCCCAACATTTTGTTGAGTCCGGAACCGATGGTTTCCGCTAGACCGGGGCTGCCCAGCATGGCACCAAAGATCATGCCGCAACCAAACAAGGAGAGTCGGATAGCTAACAGTCAACCACCAAACAGCTGCCAGTTGTTGATGAAAAGCCCGCCCACGGAAACAAAATGCCTCCCCGCCGCATCTACTACTACGACCGGGCTTTGTGCCTTCGCCTTCCACACAGGCGCCGTGCACGTCACCCGCAAGTACCCAACACGCACCCAGCAACGAGTACCAGGACTTTAGTTAGATGCCCTCCCCCGACAGCACGCTTCATAGAGACTCCCACGCAGATCCCCAGAAAGACGCCCTCCAAGACCCCATCAACGGCCGCCTCGCGCTGATCTTCATCGGCGCCATCGTCCTGGTCGGCATCCTCGTCGCAGCGATTTGGTACGTTGCCAACAACAAGGACTACGGTCGCGGAATCAACCCACAGCCCGCCGCAGCCTCCGCGCACCAGCGCCCAGCCAGCACTTCGACTACGCCGCCGGCCACGGAGCCAGCCACCGCGCCCGCGAAGGCATCCAACGCCCCACAAAGCGAGCTCAACCAATACTCCACGTCCGAAAGCGAGGCCACCGGCAGCACCGCCATGGATGCCGCAGAGAGCACGGCCATCGCGCAGCCAACCGACGCTCCCAAAACCCAGCGGCAAGCCAACGATGCCGCCATGACCGCCCTCAGATTCAACCTCTCCGAAAAGGGCCTGCGCGAGAACCTACAGCTCCAGGGGTACGCCGACGATCAAATCACCACGGCCATCGAAAAGCTCGATCCCGACTGGAACCAGCAGGCCCTCAACTGCGCGCGCAAGCTCAACGAAACAGGCTCTCCCCTGCCCGAAGAAGAGCTGCTCGAGATGCTAAAGACTAACTCCGGCTTCACCGAGGAGCAGGCGCAGTACGCCATCGACCACCTGTAACGCAGCCCTGCGCCTGTTAACCCCTGCCCCCCTGCAACTCTGCGCCTCCCCTACCCCTTACCGAACCAACCGCTTCACGGCCTGGGATACCTCCGCCAGCTTCTCCTCGGCCTCTTCTCCCCCTGCCTCCGCGGCGTGCCGCACACAGTGGTTCATGTGGTCGTCCAACAGCCCCAGCGCCACGCCTTTTAGCGCAGACTGCAGCGCGCTGACCTGCGTGAGGATGTCGATGCAATACTGCTCTTCATCCACCATCCGCTGCAGCCCGCGCACCTGACCTTCGATCCGCTTCAGCCTCGCCAGGTAACGCTCCTTGTCGCTCAAGTAACCGTGCATTATTTGAATCCTTTCAACCGCAGACTGTTGCTCACCACAAATACACTAGATAGCGCCATCGCCGCTCCGGCCAGCATCGGGTTCAGCAGCCCGAATGCGGCCAGCGGGATCGCCGCCACGTTGTAGGCAAACGCCCAGAACAGGTTCATCTTGATCGTCCGCAGCGTCTAGCGTGCCAGTCGCAGCGCATCAGCCACGGCCAGCAGATCGTCTCGCATCACCGTAATGTCTGCCGCCTCAATCGCCGCGTCCGTACCCGAGCCCATCGCGATGCCCAGGTCCGCGCTCGCCAGCGCCGCCGCGTCGTTCACGCCGTCACCAACCATCGCCACATTCTCCAGCGAGCGGATGTGCGCCACCTTGTCCTCCGGCATCACCCCGGCGATCACCTCGTCGATGCCGACCTCGCGCGCCACGGCGTCCGCCACCTGCTGATTATCGCCGGTCAGCAGCACGGTCTTCAACCCCATGTCGTGCATCTTCCGTACCGCTTCGGCACTGGTGGGCCGTACTGTATCGGCCACGCTGATGGTGCCGATCGCCCGGCCATTCGCGCTCACGTTGACTGTGGTTGCCTTATTTGTGGACGCCCCCTCGTCCCCACGGCCAACCCGTATCACCTGGCCCTCTACGGTCCCCTCCACGCCGTGTCCAGGCAGATTCTTAAAGCCGGCGACTTCCGGCAGGCCACCGAACTCCTCCCGGCCGGCCTCTGCAATGGCCCGGCCGATGGGGTGCTCGGAGTACGCCTCCACCGCCGCAGCAGCGTGCAGAACCTCCTCGCGATTGCCGCCTGCCGGCTGCACGTCGACTACCCGCATTGTGCCCGTCGTCACCGTGCCAGTCTTATCCATCACAACGGTGGTGATGGCATGCGCGCCCTCCAAAACCTCGGGCCCGCGAATTAGAATGCCCTGCTCGGCCCCACGACCCGTGCCAACCAGCAAGGCTGTGGGCGTCGCTAAACCAAGGGCGCAGGGGCACGCGATAATCAGCACCGCAACCGCATTGCTGAAGCCCGCGAACAGCAGCGTTAACAGCGCAATCACGATGACGATCGGAACGAAAATGCCGGAGACCTTATCGGCCAGGCGCTGCACGTCGGCCTTGCCAGACTGGGCTTCGTCGATCAGCTTGGCCATCTGGGCCAGCTTCGTCTGCTCGCCCACGTGAGTAGCCTCCACGACCAGGCGGCCGGAGGTGTTGATGGTGGCACCCGTGACCTCATCGCCGGGGCCGACGTCGACTGGCACGGATTCGCCCGTGAGCATGGACTGATCAATGGCGGACGTGCCGTCCAGGATGCGGCCGTCCGTGGCGATCTTCTCGCCCGGGCGGGCCAGGAAGCGGTCGCCGATCTGCAGCTGCTCGATGGGGAGCAAAGTTTCCGCACCATCCCGCAGCACGGTGACTTGCTTGGCGCCCATGTCCGTGAGCGCGCGGATGGCATCCCCGGCGCGCTGCTTGGAGCGCTTCTCAAAATACCGGCCCGCCAGCACGAACGTCACCACGCCCGCGGCGACCTCGAAGTAGATGTCCCCCATCGGGTCGCCCGCGTGGTTCAGGATGGACCAGCCGTGGCGCATACCGGGATCGCCCGCGTGGCCGAAGAACAGCGCATACAGCGACCACAGATAGGCCGCCGAGGTGCCGACGGTGATGAGGGTATCCATCGTCGCCGCGCCGTGCTTCAGGTTCACCCACGTGGCCTTGTGGAAAGGCCAGCCCGCCCACAGGATCACCGGGGTGGCCAGGGCGAAGCTGATCCACTGCCAGTAGTCGAACTGCAGCGGCGGGATCATCGCCAGCAGGATCACCGGGGTGGCCAACGCGATAGCGACCACCAGGCGGCGCTTCAGACCGCGCAGCTCCTTGGCGGCCGGGTCGTCGCCGGCGGGCTTCTCCGGCTTAGGCACGCTACCGCCGTAGCCGAGCTTCTCCACGATGGCGATGTAAGAATCCGCGTCGGCGGCCGCCCCTTCCCCCGTTTCGATGTGCGCCTTTTCGGTGGCGTAGTTGACGGTGGCGGTCACGCCCTCCTGCTTGTTCAGCTTCTTTTCGATGCGGTTAGCGCAGGAGGCGCAGGTCATGCCCGTGATATCAAGATCTATTACAGCCATGCCCCCAGTATACCCTTAGGGGGTATCAGTATCCACGTTCGATGTACTCCTCGATACGCGCAGCCTCGGCACCCACCGTGGTGGTGTCACCGTGGCCGGGGTAGACCTTCAAGTCGTGCGGCAGGATGAACACCGTGGACTGCAGGGACTCGATAATCGTCGGGAAGCTGGAGTACTTCCGCCCCGTCGCACCCGGCCCACCGTTGAACAGCGTGTCCCCGGACAGCAGCGCATGCTGTCCCGGAACTTCCACCACGATGCAGCCCGGCGAGTGGCCTGGCGTGTGGTACAGGCGCACACCCCAGTCCGCCCAGCGCGGATCCTCCACGTCGATCGGGGTGAACGGCGCGTCGCCGTTGGATTCCTCCCACAGCATCCGGTCGTCTTCGTGCAGGTAGACCTTCACTCCCCATTTCTCCGCCAGCTCCGGCGCCAGCTCGCAGTGGTCGTTATGCGCGTGGGTCAGCAGGATCGCCTCCACGGTGCGATCCCCCACGTGGTCGATTACCGCCTGCGCGTCGTGTGCCGGATCCACCACGATGCACTTGTCATCGTTGACCAGCAGGTAGACGTTGTTGTCCACGTCCCACTCGCCGCCGTCCAGGCGGAACTTGCCGGAGGTTTCGAACTGCTCGATCTGCGGGTTTTCCAACTTGTGCTCGCTCATGCTTCCTCTTCTAACTCTTGGGCCTGATAACTGTCGGGCCTGATACTTCTGGGGCCTGAATGTCTTCGGGGCCTACGCCCCCCAGCCTGCTTACTTAAACTCCACCACGGAGCGCAGAACCTCGCCCTGCTTCATCTTCTCGAAGGCATCTTCCACGCCATCGATTCCGATGCGCTCGTCCACGAAGCGATCCAGCGGGAAGCGGCCCTCCTGGTACAGGTCCACGTACATCGGGAAGTCTCGCTCCGGCAGGCAGTCGCCATACCAGGAGGACTTCAGCGCACCACCGTGGCTGAACACGTCCAGGAATGGCAGCTCCAGGGTCATGTCCGGAGTCGGCACGCCCACCAGCACCACGCGGCCAGCCAGGTCACGCACATAGAAAGCCTGCTTGTAAGTCTGCGGCAGCCCCACGGCGTCCACCGCCACGTCCACGCCGAACCCACCGTTGATCTCCTGGACCTTCTCCACCAGCTCATCGTCCGAAAGCCCCGAGCTGTTGATCGTGTGGGTAGCGCCGAACTCTTCCTTTGCGCGGGCAAGCTTGGCGTCAGAAATATCGATAGCAATGATCTTCGTCGCACCCGCAACGGCTGCACCCGCGATCGCGGCCATGCCCACGCCACCTACGCCGATGACGGCGATGGACTCGCCGCGCTTGACCTCACCGGTGTTCACTGCGGCGCCGAGACCGGCCATGGCGCCACATCCCAGCAGACCCGCGACCGCAGGGTCGGCCTCGGAGTTCACCTTGGTGCACTGGCCTTCGTGGACCAGCGTCTTCTCAGCGAAAGCACCGATGCCCAGAGCAGCCTCCAGCTCCGTGCCGTCGGCGAGAGTCATCTTCTTCGACGCATTGTGGGTATCGAAGCAGTACTTCGGCTCGCCCTTCTTGCAGGCGCGGCACTGGCCACACACGGCGCGCCAGTTCAGCACCACATAGTCGCCGACCTCCACGTGCGTCACGCGGTCGCCTACCTGCTCGACCACACCAGCGGCCTCGTGGCCCAGCAGGAACGGATAGTCGTCCGTAATGCCGCCATCGCGGTAGGCCAGGTCGGTGTGGCACACGCCGCAGGCCTGAATGCGGACGATCACGTCGTTATCGCCCGGATCGGGGATCACAATGTCGGTCAGCTCAACGGGGTCGTTCTTTGCACGGGAAATTACAGCTTTCACAGTGGTAGTCATGTCACCCACTGTACGGGCGGTTTGGAAAAGCGGCAGCCAGCCAGCGGCGGGCACAGCACCCCGTTCGGCGCCATCGGGGGCTTCGCGTAGGATTGGGGCACTAACGGCATTAATGCAGCAACCAAGGCAAGAACACCAAGGAGCCAACATGATCCAGCTCGTCGTCGGCGCCGCCGCGGGTTACTTGATGGGCACGAAGGCCGGTCGCCGTCGCTACGAACAGATCCGCCGTGGCTATCAGACCGCAGTGAACTCGGATATCACCAAGGCAGTTGTGCGTTCCGGCCGTAAGGCACTGGCCAACCGGCTGGATCCGGAACCGCGCATGCACGAGGTGCGCGATCTGAACCGCTCCACCCGCGATTCGCTGGGCGAGGGCCAAACCATCGTGGAGGCCGACGACCAGCACCCGAACGACCAGATCGACCGGCCGAAGAATCCCTTCAAGAAGAAGCACTAGCGCGTCGAGCTGCCCGCTAGCGCGTAAAGTCGCCGAAGTCCGAGGCCCGTTCGTGCAGCGAGCGGCGGTACTTCTCCAGCGCAATAACATCCGCAAACAGCGCGTTATACTCCTCTTTCTGCAGGTCGGGGCGCATGCGCTGCATCCGGGATTTCATGTCCGCAATCTCGCTGCCCACCCAACGCTCCTGCATCCGCGCCATGATCGCATCCGCGTAGTACGGCAGCCTCTCCGGCAGGCAATGCAGATCCTCCACCGCCAGCTCGGAGACCACCGCCGCCCCCATCGGATCCTTCATCTGCGCCGCGATTTTCTCGATCCATCCGGCCCCGCCGTCGCTGTTCGCCGCCCCTCCTAGTGACGCCACAGCCTCAGCCATCGCCACGTATGTGGGATGCACAAAACTCTCCGGGGGCATGAGGTCGAAGATGGTGGAGGCCAGCTGCGGTTCTTGTAAAGCCAGCTTCATGACCTCGCGGGGGCCTTCCAGGTAGTCGTCGTTCGGGTTCGGGCGCTCCATGCCCTTGACCACGTGCAGGTTGGGGCCGCCTGTGCTGCCCGAGCCAGCAGCGCCTGCCGTTCCAGCACCAGCGCCCCCTGCGCCACCAGCCGTGCCGGCGCCGGCACCGGTCTTCAACTCCAACTTCGGCCGCTGCCCGCCGGACTTCCGCGCCTCCTTGCGCACCTGATCCAGCACGTCGTTCGGGTTATCCCAACCGACCCAGCCCGCGGCCTGGCGGGCGTACTCGTCCCGCAGCGCGTCGTCCTTAATCCCCGCCAGCACCGGCACGATGCGCCGCAAGGCGTGCACGCGCCCGTCGATGCTGGCCGTATCGTAGTCCGCGATGAGGGTGCGGATCACGAACTCAAACATCGGAATGCGAGAGGCCACCAGTTCGCGCACAGCCGCATCCCCGCGCTTGATGCGCACGTCGCACGGGTCCTGCCCGCCCGGCGCGACCGTCACATAACTGCGCCCAGAGAACTGCTGGTCGCCCTCGAAGGCTCGCATCGCGGCCTTCTGCCCAGCTTCGTCGCCATCGAAGGTGTAGATGATCTCACCTCGGAAAAACTGGTCGTCCAGCATGAACCGGCGCAGGGCCGACAGGTGCTCCGCACCGAAAGCCGTGCCACACGCGGCCACCGCGGTATCCACCCCGGCGGCATGCATAGCCATCACGTCCGTGTACCCCTCCACCACCACGGCCTGGTGCTTGGCCACGATGTTCCGCTTCGCCTGGTCAATGCCGAACAACACCTTCGACTTCTTGTACAGCATCGTCTCCGGCGTGTTCAGATACTTGCCCAGACGATCGTCGTCGAAGAGCTTGCGGGCACCGAAGCCGATCACGTCTCCACTGACGGAACGGATCGGCCACAGGAGACGGCGATGGAACCTATCGATCGGGCCACGCTTACCCATGCGCCCCAGACCCGCCGCCTCGATTTCCTTGAACGTAAAGCCCTTCTGCTGCAGGTGCTTAGTCAGCCGATCCCACCCGGCTGGTGCATACCCGCAGCCGAATTGTTCGGCGTGCTCCATGGTGAAACCGCGCTCGATCAGGAAGTTGCGGGCAACGTCCGCGCCTTCGGCGTCACCAAGAAATTCCTTACGGTAGAACTCAAAGGCCGCCTTGTTCGCGGCGACTAACCTGCGCCGCGTGCCGGGCTCCTCCCGGTTGCCAGGCCTGCCGCCCTCGTAGTTGATGCGGTAGCCGATGCGCTCGGCGCAGGCCTCCACGGCCTCGGGGAAGGACATGTGTTCCATCAGCATGAGGAACTTGAAAACGTCGCCGCCCTGGTCGGTGGAAAAGCAGTGGAAGTAGCCGTGGTTCGGGCGGACGTGGAACGAGGGAGTCTTTTCGTCCTTAAAGGGGCTAAGGCCCTTCATGGAATCGACGCCACCCGGTTTGAGCTGCACATACTCCCCCACTACCTCTTCGATGGGGGTCTGCTCTCGAATTGCTTCGATGTCCCGCTCCGGAATCCTGCCCTTAGCCATAGCCACATGCTAGTACAACCCCCAGACGTCCCCCGGAAGTCCCAGATCAGCGACCGTCACAACCTATACAACCTATTTTCTACAAACAACACACCGGGAAAGAACTGGGCGCTAACGTGTTCAAAATAGGATCTACGTCACACTGCACTAACACGAAGGACCACTCCCATGACTGACTCGCAGGCCGCCTCGCAGGCCACCGGCAACTCCTCCACCCACTACGACGTGCTGATCATCGGCTCTGGCTTCGGCGGCTCCACCACCGCCCTGCGCCTAGTGGAGAAGGGCTACAATGTCGGCATCCTCGAGGCCGGCCGTCGATTCAAGGACGAAGAGTTCGCCAAGAACTCCTGGCACCTCAAGGACTTCCTATGGATGCCGCAAATCGGCCTGTACGGCATCCAGCGCATCCACCTGCTAAAGGACGTGATGATCCTCGCCGGCGCAGGCGTGGGCGGCGGCTCGCTGAACTACGCGAACACGCTCTACCAACCCGGCGAGGCATACTTCAACGACAAGCAGTGGAACACCATCACCGACTGGGAGGACGAGCTCACCCCCTACTACCAGCAGGCGCAGAAGATGCTCGGCGTGGTGGAAAACCCCACGATGACCCCCGCCGACGTGTACTCCAAGAAGGTGGCCGAGGAGATGGGCGTGGGCGACACGTTCCGCATGGCACCCGTCGGAGTCTTCTTCGGAGAAAAGGTCGGGCTCGAAGGTAAGCCGTGTGAAACCGTGAAGGACCCATACTTCGGCGGTGTTGGCCCCGACCGCACCGCCTGCCACGAGTGCGGCGAGTGCATGACTGGCTGCCGCCACGGCGCGAAGAACACCCTGCTAAAGAACTACCTGTACCTGGCCGAGAAGGGCGGGGCGAAGATCCACGACCGCACCACCGTCACCGACATCACTTTCGACGGCACCACCTGGACAGTGCAGGCCAAGCAGACCGGGCCGATCACCAAGCGCAACCCGCAGACCAGCAGCTTCACCGCTGATAACCTCGTCGTCGCCGCGGGCACTTGGGGCACCCAGAACCTGCTGCACCGCCAGAAGGCCAACGGCAACCTGCCGAAGCTGTCGGACAAGCTGGGCCACCTCACGCGCACGAACTCCGAGGCACTGCTGGGCGCAAACCGCTCCAAGTACTCCCCTGACATGGACTTCTCGGAGGGCGTGGCCATCACCTCCTCCTACTTCCCCGCCCCGGATACTCACATCGAGCCGGTGCGCTACGGCAAGGGCTCCAACGCGATGGGCCTGCTGCAGACTCTGATGACGGACGGCGATAAGTTGCAGCCACGCTTCCTGGAGTTCCTGAAGCAGGTGGTTTTGCAGTACAAGGCCATTCCGCGCCTGGTGAACCTGAGCAAGTGGTCGCAGCGCACCGTCATCAACCTGGTGATGCAGACCCGCGATAACTCGTTGCGCACCTTCCTGCGCAAGATCGGCCCGTTCAACATGCTGAGCTCCGAGCAGGGCACCGGCGAACCAAACCCCACCTGGATCCCCGAGGGCAACGCGGCCACCCGCATCCTGGCGAAAATGCTGCCGAAGGGCATCGCCGGTGGCGTGTGGTCGGAAGTGTTCAACATCCCGCTGACCGCGCACTTCCTGGGCGGCTGCGTTATCGGCTCCTCGCCTGAGCACGGAGTGGTGGACCCCTACCACCGCGCATGGGGCTACCCAAGCTTGTTCATCACCGATGGTTCCGCCATCACCGCGAACCCGGGCGTGAACCCCTCCCTGTCCATCACCGCCAATGCCGAACGCGCCGCCGCCATGTGGCCGAACAAGGGTGAGGCCGACCCGCGCCCGCCGCAGTCCGAGGGCTACCGCCGCATCAACCCGGTACAGCCGAACAACCCGATCGTTCCGGACGACGCCCCGGCCGCCCTCCGCCTTCCACTGCGCGTGCTCTAAACTCTTCCCTATGTCACAGGGAAGCCTGCAGGGCCTTTCGAAGGGCCTAGTGCCGAAGAAGTGGGCCAAATACGCCACGCCGGTCGTCGGCGCGGCAGTCGTCGCAGCCGGTTGGTTCGGGCTACAAGGCGGCGATGGAGCCGACGGAAACGACGGTGCGGCTTCTGGTGTTTCTAGCAATGACGCCGACACCTGCGCCGTTGACACCCTCCCACCGGAGGCCAAGAAGCAGATCGACGACATTTTGCAGGGCGCCCCGCCGGACGACGGGGAGGCCGACGGCAAGCACTTCGGCAACTACGAAGGCCTGCTGCCGAAGGAAAAGGGCGACTACTACCGCGAGTACACCGTGAAGACCCCGGGGCTTAACCACCGGGGTGAGCGTCGCATCGTCGTCGGCGGCGGCACTAAGACCGACCCGGACGTGTGGTACTACACGTCCGACCACTTCGAGAGCTTCTGCTCCATCCCGGACGCGGAGGACTAGCCCACGCCTAGGCCCAGGCGGCGCTGATCCCGCTGGCGCGCTTGTCCAGCCGCTCCAACCGGGATTCCGTCAGCGAGGCCACCTGGTCGATGACTACGCGGCGTGCCTCGCGGTCGGAGGCGGCGGCGTCAAACCACGAAGAAAACATCGGGTCCAGCGCGCCCGAGCCGCCGCGCCACAGGTAGTCCGTGACGCGAAAGATGCGCTCGCGCTGGCGCTGCTGGTTGGCCAGATGCTGGGTCTCGTCCATGACGTACAGAACCGCGACGGACTTCAGCAGCGTGACCTCTGCCTGCACCGGCTCGGGGATCACCAGGTCGGCGGCGTAGCGGCCAAGTGCCCCCTCGCCGAACTGCTGGCGGGTGCCCGTGACGGCGGCGGTGACGAAGCGGGAAACCAGCTCCGAGGTCATGGCCTTTAGCGCGGCGAGGTCCTGCATCGACCCGCCGAAATCGGCCGCGCGGGAGACCAACGTCATCGCGCGCAGGCGGTCGGCGGCCTCCAGCAACTCCTCCGGGGTACCGCCGAACACGCGGGCGCCCTTCTCCGCCAACGCGGCCAGCTCCACCAGATCCCACAGCACGCCGAAGTCGATGCGGCCGGAAAGGATACCGTCCTCCACATCGTGCACCGAGTACGCGACGTCATCGGACCAGTCCATGATCTGCGCCTCCAGGCACTTGCGTCCCTCCGGCGCGCCCTCGCGGATCCACTCGAGGGTCTCCACGTCCTCGGCGTAGGCGGAGTACTTGGCGCGCTTGTTGCCGTGCTCGTCGACCGGCCCCCACGGGTACTTGCAGGCGGCATCCAAGCTGGCGCGGGTGAGGTTCAGGCCGTAGGAGACGGGCGCCGCTCCAGCTGTGCCTGCCGCGCCAGCAGCGTCAGTGCCGGCGGTGCCTTCGCCACCCTCCCCCAGCACCTTCGGCTCCAGCCGGGCGAGAATGCGCAGAGTCTGCGCGTTGCCTTCGAAGCCTCCACAGTCGGCGGCGGCCTCATCCAGCGCGCGCTCGCCATTGTGGCCATACGGTGGGTGGCCAATGTCGTGGCTCAGCCCTGCTAGCTCCGTCAGGTCCGGTTCCGCGCCCAACGTCTTGCCGATCCCGCGGGCGATCTGCGCGACCTCCAGGGAATGCGTCAGGCGGGTGCGGGGCGTATCCCCCGATCCCGGCCCCACGACCTGCGTCTTATCTGCCAGTCGCCGCAGCGCCGCAGAGTGCAGTACGCGCGCCCGGTCGCGGTCGAAACTATCGCGCCCGTCCACCACCGCCCCGGGTAGCCCCAGAGTCTTCGGCCGATCCGGCAGCCGCCGCTGCTGGTCGTGATCGCTATAGGGGTAACGCATGTCCTCTTTCTACTTCCGCTTCTCAACTACCTGGTAGTACAGCATGCCCAACGTCTCGTGCAGGATCGAGTTGGCCTGCGACTTTCGGGTGAACACCGACGGCCCCTGGCGCGTGGGGCTCGCCCATGCATCCAGGCCCTGGTCGCGCACCATCCGGGTAGCACGCAGCGAGTGCGTCGGATCCGTCACGACCACGGAAGACCGCCAGCCATTTTCACCTGCCACCTGCGCGAACGCCTCGGCTGACTTCAGCGTATCCGCACCTTCCTCCACCGGCACGACCGCCGACTCCGGGATGTCGAAGTTCTCCACCAGGTAGTTCTTGCCTGCAGCTGCCTCGGTGTACAGGTCGCCTTCCACCTTGCCACCAACGGTGACGATCGTCGGCGCCACGCCCTGCTCATACAGCTCCGCCGCGTGATTCAACCGCGAGGCAAACCAATTCGTCGGATTTCCTGCATACTGCGCCGCCCCCAGCACAAAGATCGTATCCGCCGGTCGCCTGTCGTCCGACCGCGCAAAGTGCCACACCTGAAAAGCCGTCACTCCAAACACACCCGCAGCCACCAAGAAGATGGTTAACAGCGTGATGAAGACATACTTCACCGCGCGCTTCACCGGACGCCGTGCATTAGCCATGCGCAAAACCATACGCGGTTTCCCCTGTATTTTTCGTTAAGGTGGGCTGTATGAAACCGACTTTTTCCACCACTCGCTTCCTGGCGATCCTAGCCGCCGGCGCCGTACTCGGATTTGGCTCTTTTCTTATTGACGCCCCCTCAGCCCCAGCCGCTACCGCCACCAGCGAGGTGCAGCTGACATCCCAACTCGTTGACGAGTCCGGGGTGTTGTCTGAACAGGAAAAAGCGGACATTACGGCGTCATTAGAAGAAGCAACCAAAGAATCCGGCAAGAAGCTCTACGTCGTCTTCGTCCCGACCGCACCAGGCGACATTAAAGCAATGGCCGAGCAGCTGCGCGAACAGGACGGCACCGACAACGTGATTGTGCTGGCAGTGGCCACCGAAACTCGGCAGATTGGCTACGCCGCCGGGGACAAGGTGGAAACCAGCGAGGCAGAGAAACTGCAGGACGCGGCGCGGGATCACTTCGCCGACGACGATTGGGCCGGGGGCGCGCAGGCCGCGGCGGACAAGCTGGCGGGCAAGACCTCCACCGCGTCGAAGGTGTGGATGGGGGCCGGTGCCGTCGGAGTGGTCGGCGCGGGCGCCGGTGCGGTTGTGTGGTCCCGCCGCAACCGTAAGAAGACTCACGCGCAGCAGCTGGAAACCGCCCGCGAGATCGACCCGGGCAACATCGACGACCTGTACAAGCAGCCCACCGAGGTGCTGCGCGAACTAGCGGACGAGGAGCTGCACAGCACCGACGAATCCATCCGCAAGGGCGACGAAGAGCTGGCCGTCGCGCGCGGAGAGTTCGGCGAAGAGCGCACCCGCGACCTGGCAAAGGCGCTGCAGCACAGCCGCTCGACGTTGAACAAGGCGTACAGCATGAACGAGCGGCTGCGCTCTGGGCTGGTGACAACTGAGCCGGAGCAGCGCGACCTACTGATCGAGATTGTGTCTACCTGTGGGCAGGCAGACGACAACCTGGACGGGCAGGCCGCGCGCTTTGCCGAACTACGCCAGAAGCTGATGGACGCACCCCAGCTGGTGGAAAAGCTCCGCCAAACCAGCATCAGCCTGCACAACCGCATTCCGAATGCGCGGGAGATCCTCAGCGATGCCATCACGCGCGTGGACCCGGCACTGCTGGAATCCGTGCGCCATAACCCGGACGTTGCCGAGGACGAGCTAGAGGAAGCTGAGAAGGCCCTGGACTCCGCACGCGGACTGCTGGACAAGCCAGCCGGGCAGCAAGGCGGGCTGATCGACGCGCTAGGGGCCGCGCGCATGGCACTGCAGCAGGCAGATTCGCAGCTGCTGGCCGTGGAGCGTGCAGAGGAGCACCTGCGGTCGGCGCAGTCCAACTTGCCCGCGCTGATCACCGAGGTGGAAGAGGAGATTGCGGAAGCCGGGCAGCTGGATAAATCCGGGGCGGACCTGGACAGGGAGGCTTTGTACGAGGCCGTGGAGCAGGCCCGCGAGGCACTGGATAAGGCGCGGAAGGAAGGTACTGCGGATCCGCTGGGCAGCTACTCCCAGCTGCTGGAAGCCGACGGTGCGCTGGACATTCAGCTGGACGAGGCGCGAGGCAAGGCCAGCGACTTCGCCCGGACTGTGGACATGGTTGACCGGACGGCCATGGATGCAGCCCAACGTTTGGAGGCCGTGGAGGATCTGATTAAGAACCGCCGGCGGATCATCGGCGTGGATACGCGCACGGCTGCGCAGGCCGGGCGAGCTGCTCTGGATGAGGCTGCGCAGCTGCGGACGGAGGATCCGAAGCGGGCGCTACGGGCAGCCCAGCGGGCCAGCCAGCTGGCGCAGCAGGCCACTTCGCAGGCGCGCAAGGACATTGATGACTTCAACCGACGCAACAGCGGCTACGGCGGGTTCGGCGGTAGTGGCGGCAGCGGCAACTTTGTGACGGGCATTGTGCTGGGTTCGCTGCTGAGCGGCAACGGTGGCTTCGGTGGCGGCTTCGGTGGTGGCTTCGGCGGGGGCGGTTTTGGCGGCGGGGGCGGCGGCTTCGGCGGCAGTGGCTCCTCCAGCTTCTAGCTAGCTCCAGCTTCTAGCCCGGGCCGGTCGGCTGGCTGGGGCTCCCACACTCTGGCGCCCCACATTCTCCGGGCAGCAAGAAGGCGCCCACCCCAAAGGGCGAGCGCCTTGAGTCAGCTGGGCGGACCAGCCAGCCGAGCCTGCAGTAGCAAGCCAGCTAGCCGAGCTAAGCCAGCGGCAAGCAGTTAGCTTTAGAAGATCACACGCAGGACAGCGACCGTACCACTGGAGATGGCCGCGGCAGCCGGCAGGGTGATAACCCAAGCCAGGGCGATGGGCTTCATCAGACCCCAGTTGGCATCCTTGTTAACCAGGCCAACGCCCAGAACAGCACCGATCAGAATGTGAGTGGAGGAAACCGGCAGACCCAGCACAGATGCGCCCATAACCACGGCAGCTGCGGAGAGCTCTGCAGCGAAGCCAGAGGCCGGGTGCATCTTGGTCAGGCCGGAGCCAACGGTGCGGATAACGAAGCGGCCAATGAACCACAGGCCAGCGATCAAGGCAACACCCATGGCGACCATGACCGGCAGGGCCACGCTGGATTCTTCAGAGATGGAGTTGGTCTTCAACACATCCAGCACTGCAACGAACGGTCCAAGCGCGTTAGCGATGTCGTTAGAGCCGTGGCTGAATGCGAAAGCAGATGCTGTGAATACCTGCATCCAGCTAAACAGCAGGAAGGTCGAACGGCTCAGAGCCTGCTTCTTCAGGGTGCGAGAGAAGATGTAGACAGCCATCCAAACAACAGCTGCCACCATGCCCATGATCAGGAAATTGCCCAGGCTGGACAGCTCCAGGTTCATGTTCTTCAGACCCTTGAACAGCAGCATCGCGGAGATGATGATGGAACCACCTGCGGCCAGCAGCGGCACCCAGGTATCCAGGGCGTGGTGCGCCTCAACCTCGTCGACGGACTTGTTGATGCGGTGCAGCTTCTTGTAGTAGTCGGACTCCAGGTCCTCCTCGGTATAGTCGTGCTCGCGCATCGTGGTCGAGTCGCGGATCATCGCATCGGTCAGAGCCAGCTGCTCTTCCTCGCTGAGTTGACCGAAGGCGATCTTGTGCTGAATGTTCAGCTCCTTCTTTTCCTTCTTGATCTCATCGAGGCGCTGATCTGCCAGCTCGTTGTAGACCAGAATGCCACGCTTAATTGCGTTGTAAAGAAGGTATGCAACGATGCCACCCAGTGCCGGAGACAGAACCCAGGAGATGGCGATCTTGCCAACCGCGTCCCACTGGACCATGGACCAGCCACCAGTACCAGTGACGAAACCGACGGTCAGAGCCGCACCCACGATACCGCCCACGATGGAGTGCGTGGTAGACACTGGCCACCCCATGCGGGTCGCCAACAGCAGCCACAAAGCCGCGCCCAGCAGGGAGGCCATCATGATGTAGGCGAAGTTCATCGGCTCGAGGTTGTCAATGGCGCCCAGGTCAACAATGCCGGAACGAACCGTATCCGTAACCTCGCCACCAGCCAGCACAGCACCGGAAACTTCGAAGATAGCGGCCACAACCAGGGCCTGCTTCATGCTCAGCGTGCCCGCACCCACGGAGGTACCGAAGGAGTTCGCGACGTCGTTACCACCGATATTGAACGCCATGAACACGGCGAAGATGATGGTGGTTAGCAGCACGACCAAGCTGGCGTCGTCGCCGACGTAGTCGTGCGCCCACAGGCTGAAGGTAACCAGGGTGACGGCCATGAGGCCGCCGAAGAACAGGTGCCACCAGGTATTATTCTCGTTCTCGGGCAATGGGGTGATGTCCGCGACCGACGATGGTGCGGCCGTTTCGGTTGTCGTCGACAAGATTCCTCCAAAGCGTCAAGATGTCAGACAGAAACACCTTGTCTGATGGAGGTAAAAAGAACGGGTTTTAATAATGAACACGAAGTTAACGAGGGTTGAACTCTTGCTACCTATTTAGTTTGGGCTAACCCTCGATATGCAGTTTTAGTCAAACCAAACCCAGCTCCCCGCCAACCCGCAATCCGGCGTTTTAGATAAACCCAATCCAGTAGAGCACCACGATCGGGATGCACAACAGCAGCGCGATGGTGATCGCCCAGGACGAGCTGATCATCCGCGCCTCCATGCACAGCCGCGCCGCCCAGGAAATGAACACGCGCACGTCGATCGGCAGCTTCTCCCCCGCGCCTTCGAACTCCACGTGCAGGTTCCGCAGGCCGCGGTTCTCGCTGGTGAACTGCCCCACCTTCTCGCCGTCGATGTCCAGCACGAAGTTCTTCTTGGTCTCCGCGATGATCGTCACGTGGTGCCGGTCGGCCTGCACCTCGTAACGGTCCGACTTGCCGAAGCTCTTGCCGTTGCCGGTCACTGTCCAGGTGCCCGTCTGGGTCGTCGCCGACGCGGTGCAGTCAATCTTTGTGACGCCACCGCCGCGCGACTCACCGTCAGCG
The DNA here is from genome assembly GCF_022345965.1 of Corynebacterium sp. ACRQK. Classification (GTDB taxonomy): domain Bacteria; phylum Actinomycetota; class Actinomycetes; order Mycobacteriales; family Mycobacteriaceae; genus Corynebacterium. The sequence continues at coordinate 44,038 of NZ_JAKRMU010000004.1, read as the reverse complement.
GCATCGTCGGCAGCCGAGGCGCCACTACTGCCGTTGGTGTCGTCGGGACCGCTCAGCTGCCACGTGTCGCCACCGAAGCGGATGTTGGTGACGCCGCGCTCGTCGGCGAACTCCGCCACCTTCACGAGGTCATTGCTGGGACCTTCGTAGATGGGGAACGTGTGTCCGTCACTCGGCAGGCCCCAGCGGATGTCACTCGACATGCTTAGCAGCCCGCCAGTCGCTCAGCGAAGTAGCTCTGCAAATCCTCGATCTTGATGCGCTCCTGCTCCATCGTGTCGCGCTCGCGCACAGTCACGGCGTTGTCCTCAAGGGTGTCGAAGTCGACGGTCACGCAGAACGGCGTGCCGATCTCGTCCTGGCGACGGTAGCGGCGGCCGATAGCACCGGAGGTGTCATAATCCACGTTCCAGAAGCCGCGCAGCTGGTCGGCGATCTTCTCCGCGGTCGGCGTCAGCGTCTCCTTCTTGGACAGAGGCAGAACCGCGATCTTGACGGGAGACAGACGGCGGTCCAGCTTCAGCACCGTGCGGGTGTCCGTGCCACCTTTCGCATTCGGCACTTCTTCTTCCGTGTAGGCGTCAACAAGGAAGGCCATCATCGCACGGCCAAGGCCGGCGGCGGGCTCAATGGTGTACGGGATCCAACGCTCGTCCGCAGCCTGGTCGTAGTAGCTGAGGTCCTCGCCCGAACCCTCAGAGTGAACGCGCAGGTCATAGTCGGTGCGGTTAGCCACACCCTCCAACTCGCCCCACTTGGAACCGTTGAAGTGGAAGGCGTACTCCACGTCCACGGTGCGCTTGGAGTAGTGGGACAGCTTCTCCTGCGGGTGCTCGTAAAGGCGCAGGTTATCGGGGTTGATACCCAAGTCGATGTACCACTGGTGGCGGTCATCGATCCAGTACTGGTGCCACTCTTCGTCCTCGCCCGGCTTGACGAAGAACTCCATCTCCATCTGCTCGAACTCGCGGGTGCGGAAAATGAAGTTACCCGGGGTGATCTCGTTGCGGAAGGACTTACCGACCTGCGCGATGCCGAACGGCGGCTTCTGGCGGGAGGTGGTCATCACGTTCTTGAAGTTCGTGAAAATACCCTGCGCGGTCTCCGGACGCAGGTAGTGCAGCCCCTCCTTGTCATCCACCGGACCCAGGAAGGTCTTCAGCAGACCGGAGAAAGCCTTCGGCTCGGTCCAAGCGCCGGGCTGGCCGGTCTCCGGGTCGTTGATGTCGGCCAGGCCGTTTGCCGGCGGGTGGCCGTGCTTCTCCTCGTAAGCCTCCAGCAGGTGGTCGGCGCGGTAACGCTTGTGAGTGTGCAGGGACTCAACCAGCGGGTCGGTGAACACCTCAACGTGGCCGGAGACTTCCCAGACACGCTTCGGCAGGATCACGGAGGAATCCAGGCCGACAACGTCACGGCGGGACGTAACCATGTGGCGCCACCACTGGCGCTTGATGTTCTCCTTCAGCTCTACGCCCAGCGGACCGTAATCCCAGGCAGAGCGGGTGCCACCGTAGATCTCGCCGCAGGGATACACCAGCCCCCTGCGCTTGGCTAGGTTGACGACGGAATCAATGGTGCTTGCCATGGTTGGCGTGTCTCCTTGGTCGAGGTATACGTGCTAGAAATACGGGTTGCACTTTCCAGCTATTGTGCCCCACATTCTAACCCGTTCAAGGTGAAAGCCCACTGTCGGGGTGGGGCGCCTGGCATGTCGCTGCAACCACCGCTGCAGCTGGCCGAAGGGGCGTCATAAAAATGGGTGAAGATAAAAAAGAACCCGCGGCTAGGGGGGGGGTAAATACCGCGGGTTCCGGCCACGCTTTCCTCATAAAGAGAATGGGGCCTGTTCCCTATAGCTGGGAGCTGCGAGGGGGGGGGATTACGCACGCTCCCAAGGGAACTGCCTTAAATCTAGCCCGGGGGTTTCTAGAAAGTCAAGCGTCCGGAGCACATATATTTGGGCAATTTTTCTGGCCCGCCACCGTTGCCTACGGACTTAGGTTCTGATGGCATCTGTACCGTCCACGCGACGACTGCACACCGCTATCGTGCCGCGTTGGAGCTGCCGTAGGAGGACTTATCGAAAGCTTATTGAAAATTACCGGCAAGAGCCCTAGTGTGGATAGTTACCGCAGGTTACCTGCCGCAAATAGAGCATTGATTTGCCACGCAACACAGATTTAGAGCACTTTTAGAGCACAAGGAGCGAGCTCGCCTTGAGCACCCCAGCTACCAACAAACTTCCCAAGATCGGCCAGCGCAACACCCGCCAACGACGCGCAGTGGCGGAGCTACTGGAAGGCCTCACCACGTTCTGTAGTGCCCAAGACATCCACCAGAAGCTAGTTGCCCAGGATCACAAGGTCGGCCTGACCACTGTGTACCGAACGCTGCAGCAGATGGCGGAAGCCGGGGCGATCGATACGCTCTATGACGATACTGGCGAGACTCTCTACCGCGCCTGCGCCACCGACGACCACCACCATCACCTGGTGTGCACCTCCTGCCGCCGCACCGTGGAGATCGACGGCGGCCCCGTCGAGGACTGGGCTGCGGAGACTGCCAAGAAGTTCGGCTACGAAAAGTCCGGCCACACCGCCGAGATCTTCGGCCTATGCGGGGACTGCCAGAAGAAGTCCGCAAGCTAGCCAGCCGCAGCTAGCTGCGGACCCAGATCTAGAACTAAACGTTAAACAGCGAGCCGAGCAGGTACGTCGCCCCGGCAGCACCGAAACCGATAAGCAATTGACGCAAGGCGCGTCGGCCCGGCTCCACGCCAGACAACAAGCCCACCACAGAGCCGGTAAACATCAAGGCCAACCCCACCATCACGCAGGAGACAATCGCCGCGGTGGAGCCCGCCAGGCCGAAGATATACGGCAGCACCGGGATCAAAGCGCCGACCGCGAAGCAGAAGAAGCTGGAGACCGCAGCGGACAAGCCAGAACCGCCATCCTCGTGTTCGGGAGCCGCGCGCTCCACCATGCTCTCCCCGGCGCCCTGCGCGGACACAGTGCCAACCTTCTCTGCATCGAAGGCCTGCTCCCCCACCGGCTGGTTCGTCTCGATGATGGAATCGAAAACTCGGCGGGCGCGGTCAGTGGCCTCCTGCTCGCTCATGCCACGGGCGCGGTACACCAGCGCCAGCTCGTTCTGGTTCACGTCCAGGTTCGGCAGCGAGCGGCTAGCGTTCGGATCCGGGGCATTCGCACCCAGCAGCTCCTTCTGCGAGGTCACGGACACATACTCGCCAGCAGCCATCGACAGCGCGCCAGCCAGCAGGCCAGCGATGCCGGTGACCAGCACCAGGTGCGAGGATCCACCCGTGCCAACCATGCCCAGCACCAGCGCCAGGTTTGAAACCAGGCCATCGTTCGCGCCGAAGATCGCCGCGCGGAAATCGCCCGACATGCGGGCGCGCCCGCGCGCGGCCAAGCCACGGACGACCTCGGCGTGAATCGCCTCGTCCGCCGCAAGCTGATCGTCAGCGTCATCATCAGAAATGTATTCGTTGCGCTGCTCCGAAGACTGCATCAGAGCCAGCACGAACACCGAACCGAAGCGCCGCGCCATCCACGCCTTCATGCGGGTATCCAGGCTTGCCTTGCGCGGCAGGCCCACGTATTCGCCGAGGCGGTTCTTCCAATAGGCCTCGTGGCGCGCTTCTGCCTCTGCAAGTCCCAGCAGGATGGCGCGCTCCTCGCCGGTCTTCTTGCGTGCCAGCTCGCGGTACACGGCTCCCTCGGCGCGCTCGTTTGCCAGGTACTGCTGCCAGCGTGCAATCTGACGCTTCGTCGGCTGTGGCTGCACGGTGGCATCCGTCCCGTTAGCGCCGGTCACATCGCTCACTTCACACCTCCAAAGCGCCTATCGCGCTTCGCAAACTCTAGCACCGCCGCGCGCAGGTGATTCGGCGTGTAATCCGGGAACAGCACATCCTGGTACACCATCTCCGCATAGGTGGACTGCCAGGGCAGGAAGTTCGAGGTTCGCATCTCACCCGACGGCCGCAAGAACAGGTCCACGTCCGGCATGTCCGGCTCGTCCAGGTAGCGGGCGAACGTCTTCTCGTTTACCTGCCGGGGCTTCAGTTTCCCCGCCTTCACGTCCTCTGCGATCCAACGCGCCGCGTCCGCGATCTCCGCCCGGCCACCGTAGTTCACGCACATGCCCAAGGTCATGGTCGTGTTGTTCTTCGTCAGCTCCTCGGCCTGTTCCAGTTCCGCAATCACGGTGCGCCACAGACGCGGGCGGCGCCCCACCCAGCGGATCCGCACCCCCAGGCTGTTCAGGTAATCGCGCTGGCGGCGCAGCACGTCGCGGTTGAAGCCCATCAAAAAGCGCACCTCGTCGGCTGACCGGCGCCAGTTTTCGGTGGAGAACGCATAGGCGGAGAGGTAGTCCACACCCAGCTCGATGCACTCCTCAACCAAAGACATCAGCACAGCCTCGCCGCGGCGGTGCCCCTCGGTGCGGACCATGCCGCGCTCCTCGGCCCAGCGCCCGTTGCCGTCCATCACCAGCGCAATGTGCTTCGGGCGGAGCTCCGGCGGAATCTCGGAACGGTCCACGTGCGGATAATCAGTGCTACTCACCCGTACTATATTGCCACACGCGCACCACTAACCCTATAGCGCTGCGTAAGCCGGGCAGCCTACCTCCAGCTGCTGCCGCACGTGTGCCAACAACAGGCGATGCGATTGTGCCGCGATGTCTTGCCCCTGCTGGGCGCGGAATACTTGGGCTGCTTGTTCGTGACGCCCCTTCTTCAGCAGCCACAGGGCGTGTACCGCCGCCGACGGCGGCGTGAACGCGCCCGGGGGCCTGCACGTCACGCACACCGCACCCCCGGCCCCCGGGTGAAACGCTCGGTGGGGGCCGCGCTTGCCGCACTGCGCACAGTCGACCAGGCTCGGCTCCCAGCCGGCGACTTCCAGGCCATGCAGCACGAACTCGTCGGCCACGCTGACCGGAGGGAGGGCTGAGGTGGTTAGTTGCTGGAGTGCGGCGTCCAGAAGAAAAAAGATCGAGTGCGCCGACGAAGGCTCGGCGGCAAAGACCTGGGCCATCTCCAGCATCGCCGCCCCCGCGTAAAAGCGATCGACATCCGCGACAATCGGCGAGGCGTAGGTGGCGACGGTGGCGGCGTCGGTGACGTTGGCCAAGGAACGGCCGGGATAAACCTGCACGTCAACGCGGGAAAAGCGATCCAGCCGGGCGCCGAAGCGGGAGCGGGTTTTGCGGATGCCCTTGGCTACGGCGCGGATCAAGCCGTTGTCCCTGGTGAGCAGGACGAGGATCAGGTCGGCCTCGCCCAGTTTGTAGGTGCGAAGCACAAAGGCCTCGTCCCGGAAGCTGGGACGAGACCTTCTACTCATAGGCAGCAAGTATAGCGCTTGCACCAAAGTGATCGGGCTTAGACAAGCTAGGCGGACATACCCCGCTGCTTGATGCGATCCCACGCGGCAGCGGTGCTGGTCAGAGCCACGAATACCTCCAGGACGATACGAACGATCGCCAAGTTAACGATGGCTTGGAAGATCGAGACTACGGAGGAAATCAGCTTGGCTCCAACGGAATCCCCACCGCCCATGGAAAACTCCACCTTGTTATCGCCTTGGACGGTGCTATCACTGGATGCGGCGAAGTCGACGATAGAATTGCCAGTCCATGTACCGATCAGCGAAAACACCAAGTACAGACCGATCACGATCATGGCGATGATGTACAACACCCGCAGAAACGACCGAGTCGTGTACTTCTGAAAGCTAACGTCAAAGAGCCCAGAAAGAAAAGATTCGTTTCCCATCGGCTAGCTCCCGTTGGTCGAAGTACGCGCCTGTCGCTCGTCGATGGACTGCACCGACTGCGCAGTGCGGATGATGGATACAGCGACCTCCAGACCAACGCGGTAGAACGCCAGCCACGCAACGGCGCCGAGGAGCACCAGCGGGATGCCGATGAGCGCCAGGAGGATTCCAGAAGCATCCTGCGCCATCGCTGCCAAGAAGCCGATGATAGCCAGCAGAACAAACAGACCAACGACGATCATCAACAGGATGTACAGCACCTTCACCACCGACGGGGTGACGTAGCGGGTGAAGCTGAAGTCGAACAGAGCAGAGAAGAAACCATCCTTATCAGCACCCGTAGAGTTCGCCATCTGCTGGTTCGGGTAGGCCTGAAAACCGGCGGCGCCCTGCGGCTGGTTCTGTTGGCCCCAAGGCTCCTGCTGGCCGAACTGGTTCTGGTCGAACTGGTTCGGCTGGCCATAGGCGCCGGACTGAGAGTACTGATCCTGCTGACTGTACTGGCCAAAGCCCTGGGAGTAGTCCTGCGTCTGGTCCTGTCCGGAACCGTGGTTCAGGCCGGCGTTATCGGCTGCGCCGTAGTTTGCAGCGCCGTTATCGCCGGCACCGTAGCCAGCGCCATCCGCTGAGTGCTTGCCGGAATCATCGGAACCGTATGGGTTAGACGGGGTTGTCACTAATAGCCCTTTCCTAGCGGCGCAAACCATGCGCCTGGTTGGGAGCGCGTTAGGCGCCACGAATGTGCGAGATTAAAGTCTAGACCAACGTATCGCACATCGCCTCCGCTCACCGGGCAGCACCGAAAAAAATCGGTCAAACCCGGATCAAGCCCAAGACGGGCTAAACCGCTAGAACCCCATCCGCCCCAACTGCTTCGGATCCGACTGCCAGTTCTTCGCCACCTTAATGTGCACGTCCAGGTAGATGTTCTGGTCCAACATCTTCACGATTTCCAGCCGGGAGCGGTGGACGATGCGCGACAGGCGCCGCCCGTCCTTGCCTCGCAGGATCGCCTTCTGGCCTTCGCGCTCCACGTAAATCACCGCGTGCACGTCCAGCACGCCCTCGCGTTGCGGGTTCGGCACGACCTCCTCAATCTGCACGGCCACGGAGTGCGGCAGCTCGTCGTGCAACCCCTCCAGCGCGGCTTCGCGGATCAGCTCGGCCATGCGGGTATCGCGGTCGTCGTCGGTTACGTGGTCGTCCGGGTAGAACTTCGGCCCTTCCGGCAGCTGGTCGCGCAGTACGTCCAGCAGCACATCCAGCTGCACCTGCTTGGTGGAGGAAACTGGCACCACGTCCGCCCCGTCCAGCAGTTCGTGCAGTGCCAGCAGTTGCGCACCGACCTGGTCCTTGGAAACCTTGTCCAGCTTCGTCACCACACCGATCAGCGGAGTTTTCGGCGCGACGGAACGCACGGCGTCCACAATCCAGCGGTCCCCCGGGCCGATCTTCTCGTCCGCGGGCACGCACATGGCGATGACGTCCACATCCGAGTACGTTTCCTTCACCACTTCGTTCAGCCGCTCGCCAAGCAGCGTGCGGGGCCGGTGCAGGCCGGGAGTGTCCACCAGAATGATCTGCGCATCCTCGCGGTGGACGATACCGCGGATCGGGTGGCGCGTGGTTTCCGGCTGGTCGGCGGTGATGGCGATCTTCTCCCCCACCAGTGCGTTCGTCAGGGTGGACTTGCCGGTGTTCGGCCGCCCCACGAAGCTGACGAACCCGGAGCGGAAGCCCTCGGGTGCGCGGTATTCCTCCGGCACTTCCATTTCTACGGGCGCCACGCCCGCCCCCTCGGGCATTCCCGCGCCCGGGTCGAAGGGATCGTCGGGGATATAAGGATCGTTCATGGTCATCAAGTATCCCTTATTGCTGTCCTTAATCGCTAGCGCTCTTATCTTGGGTTTTCTCTTGGGGCTTTATCTTGGGCGCTGTTTCTTGTGGACGCCGCCACGGCCATCCCTTCCGCCACCTCACCATCGCGGCCAGCATCACCAGTGCCTTCCACCTGCTTCTCGCGGGCCACCACGACGGTACGGATCTTCACGCGACCACGACGATCGCGCCCGCCCTCGTAGCGGAGGTGCAGACCGGTGGTGGAAATTTCCGCCCCTGGGATCGGCACCCTGCCCAGCTTGAAGGCTCCGAGGCCGTAGACGGTATCCACTTCCTCGTGCTGCTTTTCGCTGAACTCCACGTCCTCGAATAGCTCCTCGAGTTCCTCCAGCGACAGACGCGCCTGTACTCGGTAGCTGCCGTCCTCCAGCGGCTCTATCGGCGCCTGCTCCGACGTGTCGTATTCGTCGGTGATCTCGCCGACGATTTCCTCCAGGATGTCCTCAATCGAGATCAACCCCGCCACTGCACCGTATTCGTCGATGAGCATGGCGATGTGGATTTGGTCGCGCTGCATGTCCTCTAGCAGGTCGTCCAGCTTCTTCGAGTCCGGCACGAACACGGCAGGTCGCATGCAGTCCCGAACGCGGATGGAGTTACCGCCGTCGGTCATGTGATAGGTCTCTGCGATGAGGTCCTTGAGGTAAATGACGCCCACAATGTCGTCCACGTCATCGCCCACCACGGGCAGGCGGGAAAGACCGGTACGCACGCACAGGCTGGTGGCTTGGCCGGCGGTCTTGTCGGCCTCGATCCACACCATCTCGGGGCGTGGCACCATCACGGAGCGTGCCGAGGTGTCGGCAAGGTCGAAGACGGATTGGATCATCCGTCGTTCGTCCATCTCCACCACGCCGCGTTCGGAGGCGATGTCCACCATCTCACGCAGCTCAATTTCGGAGGCGAAGGGCCCGTTGCGGAAGCCCCGGCCGGGTGTCAGCACGTTACCGGCGCCGACCAGTAGCTTTGCGATGGGCCCCAACAGCTTGGATAGGCCCAGCAGGATCGGGGCGGTCGCCAGGCTAATGGTGTACGGGTTCTGCCGTCCGAGAGTGCGGGAAAGCACTCCGATCAGGATGAATGTCAGCAGCGTGACGATCACGATGGCGGTCGCGAACGCCCAGCCGCGCGAGCCCATCAACTCTACGCAGGCGGCGGCAGCCAGCACCGCACCGGTAACCTCACAGATGGTGCGGAGCAGCACCAGCAGGTTGATGTGACCGGCCCGCCCTTCGAGCACCCGCTCCAGCCGGGCTGCGCCCGGGCGATCCTCCTTCACCAGGTTCTCCACCCGCGCCGCGGAGAGTGAGGACACTGCCGTTTCCACCAGCGACAGCACACCTCCGAGGAAGAGTGCAAGGATCGCGAACGGGATGGATAAGGGGATGTCGATCGTCATCTTTCGAAGCTCTAGGTCTTCCTGGTTTTAGTGGGTTCTAGTTTTGGGTGTCGTCGCGGTCCGCGGCGCTGGGGAAGGCCCCGGCACCGGTCGGCTTCGGGGCGAAGCTCACGCCGCGCTCCTCCTGGGAGTCGTACCAGTTCGCCAGGATCTCATTCTGCAGGGCGAACATCTTCTGCTCGTCCTCCGGGGTGACGTGGTCGAAGCCCAGCAGGTGCAGCACCCCGTGGACGGTCAGCAGGTCTAGCTCATGGGCCAGAGAGTGGCCCGCACGGGTCGCCTGCCCTTCGGCAAAGTCTGGGCACAGCATGATGTCGCCCAGCATCGCCGGCGAGGGTTCCGCAGCATCCTTGCGGCCCCAACCTGGCGTCAACTCGTCCATAGGAAAGCTCATCACATCGGTAGGTCCGGGCAGATCCATCCACCTAACGTGCAGGTCTTCGATGGTTTCGAGGTCCACAATGTGGATAGATAGCTCGGCGGCCGGGTGGACGTCGAGGGTCCATAGGGCGTAGCGGGCGACGTCGATCAGTTCTTCTTCGTTGACCTCGCCGCGGCCGGATTCGTTAAAAACTTCGATGCTCATTGGGTGCTCGCCTTTGGTAATTCGTACTTGCCGCTAGATTTCCGTTAGATCTCATTATCCAGCTCGTAGGTGCCGTAGGCCTCCACGATCTTGGAGACCAGCCGGTGGCGCACCACGTCGTCGGCATCCAAGTTGATGATCGAAACGCCATCCACGCCCTGCAAAACCTGGCGGGCAACCTTCAATCCGGACTCCTGACGGTTCGGCAGATCCACCTGGCTCAAGTCGCCGGTGACCACCATCTTGGAGCCAAAGCCCAGGCGAGTCAGGAACATCTTCATCTGCGCCGGGGTGGTGTTCTGCGCTTCGTCCAGAACCACAAAGGAATCGTTGAGGGTACGGCCGCGCATGTAGGCCAGGGGCGCGACTTCGATCACGCCGGTATCCATCAGCCGGGGAATCGTCTCCGGATCCACCATCTCCCGCAACGCATCATGCAACGGGCGCAGGTAAGGGTCAATCTTGTCACTCAGCGTGCCGGGCAGAAAGCCCAGCTTCTCCCCTGCTTCCACTGCCGGGCGGGTAAGGATGATGCGATTGACGTCCTTGGCCTGCAGGGCCTGCACGGCCTTGGCCATCGCCAGATACGTCTTGCCGGTACCGGCCGGGCCGATGCCGAACACGATCGCGTCCTCGTCGATGGCCTCCACGTATTCCTGCTGTCCAGGGGTCTTCGGGCGCACCGTCTTGCCCCGGTAGGAAACGATGGGTGCGGAATCGCTGCTGGAAACGAGCGCCGGGGCTTGTTCCTCCACCAGAGTGATCGCCCGCTTCGTGGCGGCCGGATCCACCGCATGGCCGCGGCTGACCAGGTTGATCATCTCCTGCAACACCCGTCGGGCCTGGGAGACCTCGGAGGCCTCGCCGCGGATCGTCACGCGGTTGCCGCGGGTCAGGATGTCCGCGTCGAAAGCATGCTCCAGCACCCGCAGGTTCTCATCTGCCGGGCCGGCGACGGCCAGGATCGAATCCGGGTCGAGCTCCACAGTAGAGCTGGCTACGCGCGGGCGCGGTGACCTGGCGGAGTTGGAAGACGTCATGTGTATCGATCCTACCGCCAACGGTCCGTGACAGCGCCGATGGCGCCCAGCGCAACGGCGGCTGCGGTGGCGGTGCGCAGAACTTCCGGCCCCAGGCGGACCGGGGTAGCTCCCAGCCGTTCGAACTCAGCTAGCTCCTCCGGGCTGATGCCACCCTCGGGGCCGACGACGAGGGCGATCTCGGTGGCGGCAGCTTCGCTGCCGTTGGCGCTGGCGGCATTCACTGCAGCATTGACAGCTCCGGGCAGCGGCTCGGTGGCCTCCTCATGCAGCACCAGCACGCGCACGGCGCCGGTCTCCCCCAAGCCCAGCTCCCGCGCCACGTCCTGCGGGCTGCGCACCAGCTGGGTAACCTCCGGGATCCGCAGGCGGCGGGACTGCTTGGCGGCCGCCCGGGCGGCGTTCTCCCACTTCCCGTGTGCCTTGGCCTCCTTGCCATCCCATTTGGCAATCGCACGGCGGGCGGCCCACGGCACAATCCGATCCGCGCCCGCCTGCACCGCCAGATCCACAGCTAGCTCCGCCCTATCGGACTTTGGAATCGCCTGCACCACCGTCACCCGCGGGTGCGGCACGGGCAGTTTGAGAATGTCGGTGACCTCCACGGTGGCGTCACCAAGAAAAGAACTTTGCACCGCGCGCGCAGCGCCATCGGTGACGACCAACCCCTCGCCCACCTCAAGGCGCTTGACGGAGGCGTGCTTGGCCTCCGCGCCGGTCAGGCGGAAACGATCCCCGACCGCGACCGGCTCAGGAATGGGGTGGATGAACACCGGATCCGTCATGGGCTAGCGGCCAAACTTCGAGCGCAGGCGGGAGAAGAAGCCGCTGTGGGACTCGTCGTTCGAAGCCACGCCAGCGTTCTGGGAGCTGGCCTCGCGCAGCTTCTCCAGCAGGTCGCGCTGCTTGTGGTTGAGGTCTGTGGGGATCATGACCTCCACGTGGGCAACTAGGGAGCCGTGACCCTCGCGGCGCAGGTGCGGCATGCCCTTTTCGGACAGGCGAATGGTGGCATCCGGCTGAGTGCCCGGCGCGATGTCCACGGTCGCGATGGAATCGTCCAGCAGCTTGACTTCCACGGACGTACCCAGGGCTGCGTCTACCGCCGGCACCTGCAGGTTCACGTGCAGATCGTCGGACTCGCGGATGAAGTACGGGTGCTCGGTGGTGTGCACCTCCACGTACAGGTCGCCTGCCGGGCCGCCGCCCGGGCCGACCTCACCCTTGCCGCTCATGCGCAGGCGCATGCCGTCGGAAATGCCGGCGGGGATAGAAACCTTGAGGGTCTGGCGGTCGCGCACACGCCCGTCGCCCGCGCAGTTTTCACAAGGGTCCTGGATAACCTCGCCGGTGCCCGCACAGCGGTGGCAGGCGCGGCGGACCTGCACGCGGCCCAGCATGGAGTTCTGCAGCTCCATGACTTCGCCCGCGCCCTGACAGGTCGGGCAGGTCACCGGCGCGGCCTTGGAGGCCGAGCCCGAACCGTCGCACACATCGCACAGCACGGCGGTTTCCACGGTGATCTCGCGGTCGATGCCCGCGTAGACCTCCTCCAGGGTGGCCTCCAAGTGCACCAGGGCATCGTTGCCGCGGCGCACGCGGGACTCGCGCGGGCCACGTGCTCCGCCGCCACCGCCGAAGAATGCGTCGAAGATATCGCCCAGGCCGCCGCCGGAGAAGCCCCCGAATCCACCGGCACCCGGCTGGCCGAAGCCCTGCTCTTCCGGGTCGCCACCAGCGTCCACGATCTGACGCTTCTGCGGGTCCGTCAGCACCTCCTGGGCCAGGGAGGCCTCGCGGAACTTCTCCGCAGCCTCCTCGGAGGGGTTGACGTCCGGGTGGTACTTGCGCGCCAGGCGGCGGTACGCCTTCTTAATTTCGGCGTCCGTAGCGTCGCGATCCACACCGAGGATTCCGTAATAGTCTCGAGCCACGTTCAGCGGGTCCTTTTCACTTCTATCTTGAGTTGCTTGCAGTCTTTAGTGCTTAACCAACTGCACTATCCTACTATTCCTACTCTTCGCTCAAAATCCGCGAGACGTAGTGCGCCACGGCCGTCACAGAGGAAATGGTGCCGGAGTAGTCCAGGTGGGTTGGCCCCACCACTCCCATTCCGCCGAGGACCGCGTTGGCGTTGCCGTAGCCGGTGGATACGACGGATGCGCCGCGCAGCTCCTCGTCTTCGTTCTCCTCGCCGATGCTCACCTGCACCTGCAGGTCGCGCACGCTATTCAGCAGCTTCAGCACCACCACCTGCTCTTCCAACGCTTCCACCACGGGGCTGAGTTCGCTGGTGCGCATCAGGTTGGGCGTGCCCGCCAGGATCAGCCGGTCGTTTGGGCGTTCGAGCAGGGTCTCCACCAGCACAGTCGTCACCACAAGTGCGACGTCGCGCAGTTCCTCGGGCATGCTGTTGCCCTTGGCTTCGTTGGCCAGGGCGGCGATGTTGGTGCATGCGTCGTCCAGGGTGCGCCCCACCATCGCGGAGTTCACCAGGTCGCGCAGCCGTGGCAGGTCGTCGTCGCTGATCGGCTGGCCTAGGTCCACGTTGCGCTGATCCACGCGTCCGGTGTCGGTGATCAGCACCAGCAGGATGCGGTGGCTGCCCAGCTTCACCAGCTCGCAGTGCTTCACCCGCCCACGCCGCAGGTCCGGCATCTGCACCACGGCCACCTGGCGGGTCAGCTGGGATAGCAGTTGCACGCTGCGGCGCAGCACGTCTTCTAGGTCCACCCCGTGTTCCAGGAAGTCCAAGATCGCGCGGCGCTCAGGGGTACTGAGCGGCTTGACCTCGTGGATCCCGTCCACAAAGCGCCGGTAGCCCTTCACCGTGGGAATGCGCCCGGAGGAGGCGTGCTGCTGGGTGATGTAGCCCTCGGCTTCCAGCACCGCCATGTCGTTGCGAATCGTCGCGGAGGAAACACCCAACTGGTGCTTATCCACCAGCATTTTCGAGCCCACCGGTTCGTGCGAGGCGATGAAGTCGCTGACGATCGCCCGCAGCACCTGGTTCCTTCTGTCTTCAGTTCCGCTCGACAAATCCTTCACTCCTCGCGTGAGTCCGATCAGCCTCTATTAGCCCTTAAAGCCCGAGCGCCAACACGATGTCCGTGACGATCCCGTCGGCCAGGTAGCGCCCTTTATCCGTCAATCTTAAGCGCTCGCCGCGTTTATCCAGCAGCCCCAGGCCCGTATAACGCTCGATCACCTGTTCCAGATCGGGGTTCCGAGCAGGATTAGCACTCTGAGCGCTGCGAGCACTGCCGGTTCCGCTCACCAGCTCCGCCAGGTCCAGCCCCTCGGCCAGCCGCAGCCGCAGCATCACCTGTTCTGTACGCAGGTCGTCGTTGCTTAAGCGCTCGGTCGTCACCACCGACCCTGGCACGGGTAGGCCATCCTTTCCTATTGACGCTCCTTCGGCTTCCCCCAGCAGCCCATTCCAATAGGTCGCCGGACGCTTCGCATTCACCAGTCTCACCAGGTCTGATTCGCTGTGGCCTTCCCCGCGCAGCCGCACGCATCCGTGGGCACCGGGGCCGGCTCCCCACCACTGCCCGGAGCGCCAATAGATCAGGTTGTGCTGGCATTCGCCGCCCGATTTGGCCCAGTTAGAGACCTCGTACCAGTGAAAACCGGCCTGGCACAGGCGGGCGTCGATGGCGTCATAACGATCCGCCAGAGTGTCCTCGTCCGGGGCGGGCAGCTCGCCACGCCGCACCTTGCGTGCCATGGCCGTGCCGTCCTCCACGATCAGGGAGTAGGCGGAGACGTGGTCGACGTCCGCCTCCATCACCGCGTCAAGGGTGCGCTGCAGGTCGTCGTCGGTCTCGGTGGGGGTGCCGTAGATGACATCCAGGTTGATGTGTTCGAAGCCGGCCTGTTTGGCCTCGCGGGTGGCCGCGATCGGGCGACCCGGGGTGTGCTGGCGTTCCAGCACCTTCAGCACGTGTCCCATCGCGGACTGCATGCCCAAGGAGATGCGGTTGAAACCGGCCTCGCGCAGGCTAGCAAAAAACTCTGGGCTGGTGGATTCCGGGTTGGCTTCGGTGGTGATTTCTGCATCGGCTGCGATCCCCACGGTGCGACGCGCAGCGTTCAGCGCCCGGGCCAGCCCCTCGTGCCCCAGCATGGACGGCGTGCCCCCGCCGAAGAAGACAGTCTGCACCTCGCCGGGATAATCCCACACCTCGGCGGCGACCTCTAGCTCGCGTTCCAGGGCATCCAGGTAGCCGGGGATGGTGTTGCCGTCCACAGCGCTACCTTCGGCCGCGCCGAGCTCCTGCGGGGTGTAGGTGTTGAAATCGCAGTAGCCACAGCGGGTGGAGCAAAAGGGAACGTGGATATAAAGGCCATGCATACTACGTGCATAGTACTAGCTGTATTAGCAGTACTGGCGCTAGACCGCAGTGCCACGCTTGCGCCGCTGCAAGCGGCCGACGATCTCCTCCACCCGGGCGCGCTCCACCAGAAACTCCGGTGGCGCCTCGCCGCGCATGCCCGCGGCCAACTCCGGCTGGCGTGCAACGACCTCCCGCCAGTGGCCCACTAGCTCGATGGTGCGCTGCTCTGCCTTCACATATGCCTGCGGTAGCAGCACGGACTGGGATTCCAAGGCGCACTGCGTCTGGTTGATCACCCAGTCCTCCACCTCGCGCAGGTCCGCGCGGATGCGCTCGGCCTGCTCGCGCAGCCACATGCGCCAAGAAGCAGTAGAGGCCATCGTTGCCGAAGCCTGATCGGCGGAAGTATCCGCGAACTCCGCGCCACGGGCACGGCGCGGGTCGCTGGCGCCGAGGGTGGTCGGGGCGGTGGCGTCATTAAGAGAACGGCGAGCGGACGCACCGGGCTTTCTGTGCATAAAGCTCAAGGTGCGTCCGGGGTGTGGGTAGTCGCTGCCGCGGGCAACGCTGCCACCGAGGGCACGCGGGGTGCGCGAGGGGGTCACGCCGGACATGCTGCCGGCGCGCACACCGGAGACGAAAGCCTGGCGCAGGCCGTTGAGCTCGGACAGGCCGGGGCGCACCTCGGCGCGCCCCTCCGCGACGATCTCCTCCAGCTCCAGCAGGCAGTCTTCCACCAGGTCGGCATCCCAATCGGCGATGGCCTGGGAGACGTGATTGATGTAATCGGCGATCTCGTCGCCAATGTCGTAGATATTTTGGGTGAGCTCGCGAACGCGCAGGGCAGCATCGTAGTGCACGCGTTCTCCTCTCCCCTGGGCTCGTCACAGCCCATGTGTTGGTTGATACCGCAGACAACTTTAAAACAAGAACACCGGTCACGCGCGGAGGCGTGGCCGGTGTCGTGGAGCGGATTTCTTAACTTACTTTGAGTTGTAGATCCAGGCGATATCGTCGGCGAAGTTCTTCGCCACGACGAAGCGCTTCAGCTTCAGCGACGGGGTAACCTCGTCGTTCTCCTCGGTGAAGTCGCGGTGGACGATGCGGAACTTCTTGATGCCCTCAGCGTGGGAGACAGTGGCGTTGGCCTCGTTGATCGCATCCTGAATTTCGGAGCGCAGAACTGGGTTCTTCGCCAGCTCGCGGATGGAGACGTTCTCGGCGATGCCGTTGTTTTCCTTCCACTTCTTGGCAGCTTCCTCGTCCAGGGAGATCAAGGCGCCGACGAACTTCTGATCGTCGCCAACGACCATGGCCTGGGAGATCAGTGGGGCGGAGCGCAGGATGTCCTCCATCGGGCCGGGCGAGACGTTCTTGCCGCCGGCGGTGACGATGATTTCCTTCTTGCGTCCGGTGATCTTCAGGTGGCCGGTGGGTAGCAGCTTGCCCAGGTCGCCCGTGCGGTAGAAACCGTCCTCATTGAAGGACTCGTTGGTGGCCTCCTCGTTCTCCCAGTAGCCGGCGAAAACCATGTCGCCCTTCAGTAGGATCTCGCCGTCGTCGTCAATCTTGACAGTGATACCGCCCAACGGGCGGCCGACGGTGCCGATGATGTTGTCCGGGGCGAAGTTGGTGCAGGCTGCGGCGGTGCACTCAGTCAGGCCGTAACCCTCGTACAGGTTCACGCCCACACCGCGGAAGAAGTGCATGAGCTCCGGGTTCAGTGCGGAGCCACCAGAGATCGCGTAGTCCAGCTCGCCACCCATGGCCTCACGGACCTTGGAGTAGACCAGCTTGTCGCCGATGGCGCGGTCGATCTTCTGCTTCAGCGTCGGACCCTCGTCGGTATCTAGTGCCTTCGAGTAGTCGACTGCGGCGCGCTCTGCGAAGTTGAAGATCTTGGCCTTGACGCCACCACCGTCCGTGGCTTTGGACTTCACGCCCGCGTGGACCTTCTCAAAGATGCGCGGCACAGAGCAGATCAGGTTCGGCTTGGTGCGCTGGAACTCGACAACCAGGGTACTCATGTCGCTCCAGTGGGTCTGGGTAGCGCCGCCGACGGTGGCGGCGTGTGCCATCGCACGGGAGAACACGTGAGCCAGCGGCAGGAACGTCAGCTTGCGGTAACCGAAGGTAGCCGCGCGGCCGACCGGGTGGGTCAGGATGGCGCGAGCCTCAGCCAGCCAGTTGTGGTGGGTCAGCTTGCAGCCCTTCGGACGGCCGGTGGTGCCGGAGGTGTAAACGATGGAGGCAATGTCATCGTGGCGGGTGTTGGCAATGCGCTCTTCCAGCGCGTCCTGCTCGATGCCGGCTTCCTTGCCGTCGTTAACCAGGATGTCGATGGCACCACTGTTGATCTCCAGCACGCGGTTGAGATGCGCGGAGTCATCGCCTTCCGGGCGGTCGCGTTCCTTCACGAAGGTCTTCAAGCGGGTGGTGTGGCCAGATTTTTCAGCGATAGCCAGCTTCGCACCGGAGTTCCCCACGATCCACTCGCACTGGGAGGTGGAAGAGGACGGGTAGATCGGCACAGTGATGCCACCGGCGGCCCAAATTCCGTAGTCCAGCACGGTCCACTCGTAACGAGTGTCGGACATGATAACCACGCGGTCGCCCTGCTCGATGCCGTTGGCAACCAGCCCCTTGGCCACTGCGTACACATCGTCCAGGAACTGGGAAACGGTGACGTCCACCCAGTCGAAGTTCTTCGGACGCTTAAACAGCACCCCGTCTGGGGATTCGGTGCCGAGGTCACGAACTGCCGTTAGGCAGGTCTCGTGCTCGTCAATCGTGTACAGGGCTTCAGAGGTGTACTCCGTCATGCTGCTCCCTTTGCTCATGTCCTGACAGTTGCCTGACCTGGGTTTTTACGTAAATAACGGGCGCGAATTCGGTCGCTGCGCCCGCAGCCTCAACGTGACTTATACTTCTACAACCATATATGGGTGGCCTGAATCACGTCGAACCTTCGGGAAAATTCCCCACACCCCCTCCTTTAGCTCAAAGGCCGGAAATGAAGGGAAAGAGTGGAAGATGCGCCCGGTGCCCTGCACAATGGCAGTTGTGACTAGCTCTGTGGAATCAGGTGGCGCAAACGCCTCCGACGTCAATGCAATCCTCAACGAATTGGCCACCGAGTGTGGTGTGGCCACCTGGTACATCGGCCAGGACGGACAACGGGTAGAGGTTCAAAGCAGCACCGTGCTTTTTGCTCTCCGGGAGCTAGGCTTGGACCTGCCTGAAGATCCTTCCGCCCTCACCGAAGAGATTGTGCAGGCGGCCATCGAGGATCTACTGCGTGCTCGCTATAGCCGCATGCTGCCTCCCACCGTCACTGCCATTGCCGACCGGCCACGCACCCTGCGCGTCCACTGCATCGATGGCGAATCTCTGCAAGTACAGGTCCGCACTGAGGACGGCGAGACCATTCCCCTCGAACAACTCAATGAATGGGTCGATCCCATCACCGTAGGTGCCGAAGCCGCTGCCACCACCTTCGGCACCGCCACATTCCAGCTACCCGCCCTGCCCGCAGGCTGGCACCAGCTAGAGGCCCGCGCCGACTCCACGGAAGCCACCTCCACCCTGTTGGTATCCCCACAATCCCTGGAACTGCCGGATGCCCCGCGGACCGGAGTGATGGCACAGCTGTACTCCCTGCGCGACCGCGATGCCTGGGGCATCGGCGACTACGGCACCCTAGAGGCCTTGAGCGACTCCCTGCAGAAGCTCGGCGGGGCGGACTTCGTGCTGGTGAACCCCATGCATGCAGCAGAAGCCGCGCCCCCAGTGGAGGATTCCCCCTACCTGCCTACCACCCGCCGCTACACCAACCCCATCTACATCCGGGTGGAGAACACGCCCGAGTACGCAGCACACCCCGAACTGCACTCAGAGATCGAGCAGCTCGCCGCCCCGCTGAAGAAGCACAACCACACGGCTGAACTATTGGAGCGAGACCCCGTGGTGGCGTCCAAAATCAAGGCCCTTCACCTGCTGTACGCCGCAGGAATAGGCGACGAGCGCGCGGAGCAGCTGCGCGCCTTCCGCGAACGTGAGGGCGAGGGGCTCGTGGGCTTCGCCGAATGGTGCGAGCGGGCGGCCAACGCCCCGGCGCTGACCAGTGACTTTTACGCTTGGATGCAGATGCTCTGCCAGGAGCAGGAGCTGCACGCTCAGAACACCCTGACCGAGCACATGAGCATCGGACTGATGGCTGACCTAGCCGTGGGCGTGCACCCCGGCGGCGCAGACTCACAGACCCTGGCCGACGTGTTGGCACCCGGAGCCAGCGTGGGTGCCCCGCCGGACGGCTACAACCAGCAGGGCCAGGACTGGTCGCAACCGCCATGGCACCCCTGGAAGCTGGCGGAGGAGGGCTACCGCCCGTGGCGCGACATGCTGCGCACGATCCTGCGCACCGCCGGTGGCATCCGCATCGACCACGTACTGGGGCTATTCCGCCTGTGGTGGATCCCGCGCATGGAATCCCCCACCCTGGGCACCTACGTCACCTACGACCACGAGGCGCTGGTCGGCGCGCTAGTGCTGGAGGCCCACCGCGCCGGTGCCGTGGTGGTCGGCGAGGACCTGGGCACCTTCGAGCCGTGGGTGCAGGATTACCTGGCCAGCCGCGGCGTAATGGGAACCTCGATCGTGTGGTTTGAGGGTGACGCCCACGGGGCAAAGCCGCCGGAGGCCTACCGCCGTACCTGCTTGACCTCCGTGACCACACACGACCTGCCCCCGACCGCCAGCTACCTGCGCGGCGGGCACATCGACCTGCGCGAGAAGCTGGGGGTACTGACTCGCAACGCGGACGACGAGTTCGCCGACGATGCCAACTGGCAGGTAGACGTGCTGGGCACCATCGCCCGCCACGGTGGCTTCCGCGGAATGGACTGCGAGGGTTACTTCCTCAACGACCTGCGCCAGGAGCTGGACGATCCGCGGCACGGGCGCGATCGCCGCCCGGACGTCTCCTTTATCCTGCGCGCCATGCACCGCTTCATTGCGCAGACCCCGTCGTTGCTACGCTGCGCCGCGCTGGTGGATCTGGTGGGAGACCTGCGCGCGCAGAACCAGCCGGGTACCACGCAGGACCTGTACCCGAACTGGCGCGTACCGCTGTGCGATGGCGAGGGTAACCCGGTGTTGGTGGAGGATCTGGCGGACATGCAGCTGGCCCGCGACGTGCTGGCCGCTACCCGCGGCGAGGGCTAGCAGCTCGCTCGCTAGGGCCGCTCTCTCTGGAAGCCCGCTGGGCTAGAAGACGCTGGTGGCCAGCCAGGCCACGAGCAGCAGAACCAGCAGCAGGGCCAACGCCTGGCGCACCTTGGAGTGGTGTTTCATCGGCTGCTAGTCCTCCCTGTGTCTGTCACTGCCTCTGTCTCTGACTACTTCTAGTGCTTCTGGTCGTTTCCGGTGCTGCGCTGAGCGCCGTCGTCCAGTGGCACCGAGCTGCGGCTCGCCCACATCTCGCGCAGCGAAAGCGCCCCGTGCACGCGATCTTCCTCCGCGCTGGCGGGGAAAATCCGCAGCGCAATCACCTGCCATATTAAGGCCAACGCGGTGCAAACCACGAATAAGGCGAGGAATACCAGCGGGGTTTGGATCCACACCGGCGCATTGATCAGCCATTCCATCATTGGTTTGCTCTTTCTTTTTTAGGGACGCCTACCCCTGGCTCAACCCGCGGCGGTCAAGTAGCGGCTGCACGCTGCGCTGCTGGCCACGGAACATCCAGAATGCGTCTTCGAAGTCGATGCTAGCGCCGCGGGAGAGGATAATGCGGCGGAAACGCTCGCCCGCGAAGCGGACATCGTCTTCGTCGAGGTCGGCGGTGGCATCATTAGACTCACCCACTGCAGCACCGGTATCGACGAAGGCCTGGAAGCCGTCGGCGTCCAGCACCTCCGCCCACAGGTAGCTCCAGTAGTCGGCAGAGTAGCCGCCGGCGAAGATGTGGTTGAAGTAGGCCGAGCGGTAGCGCGGGGCGAGGGCGCCGTTGACGCCCACCCCGGCGCGCTCCAGGGCTTCGGCCTCGAAGGATTCCACCTGGGCGGCGGCATCGTCCGTGGCGGCGAGCTTCTCCGCCTCCGCGGCGGAGAGCTTGTGCCAGGCCAGGTCCAGCCAGCAGGCGGCCAGAAACTCGGTGGTGGCCAGCCCCTGGCCCCACTTCGCCTGGGCGCGGATCGCGTCGACGAACTCGCCGCTGATAACTTCCCCGGTTTCCACGTGGCGGGCGTAGTTGCGCAGCACGGCGGGCTCCAGGGCCCAGTTTTCGTTGATCTGGCTGGGGAATTCCACGAAGTCGCGGGGCACGTTGGTGCCAGACAACGTGGGATAGCGGACGTCGGAGAGCAGGCCGTGCAGGGCGTGGCCGAACTCGTGGAAGACGGTCTGCACCTCATCGAGGGTCAGCAGCGCCTGCTCGCCTTCGGCAGGTTCGGCGATGTTCATGACGTTGACCACCACAGGCGCCTTGCCCAGCAGGTTGGACTGCTCGACAAAGGAGTTCATCCACGCGCCGCCGCGCTTGGTAGGGCGGGCGTACATATCGGTCAGCAGCAGGCCGATGCCGACGGGCGATTCTTCACCCTCGGTGACCTCCCACACCCGCACGCCCGGCGCGTAGCCGACCAGGTCGGTGCGTTCCCGCACGTCGATGCCATAGAGGCGCTTCGCGGCAAAGAAAGCACCGTCGACCATCACCTGTTCCAGCGGGAAGTACTTCTTCAGCTCGGCTTCGTCGACGTCCAGCTCTTCCGCGCGCAGCTTGGCATCCCAGTAGGGCCAGTCGGCACCGCTGAGCCCGGCGGTGTCCCCTGCACCACTCACGGCCATCTTGTCCAGCGCCCGCTTGTACTCTCCGTGCGCATTCGCCACGGCGGCGGGCGTCACCTGATTTAGCAGTTCCTCGACAGCCGAGAGGCTACCGGCGGTCTCGGCAGCAGCTACGAACTCGGCGTGGTTGGCAAAGCCCAGCAGCTCGGCGCGCTGCGCACGCAGCCGCACGATCTGCAGCAGTGTGGCCTCGTTGCTGCCGGCACCGCGGTTCAGCGATGCCTCGTGCACCTTCGCACGCGCGGCCGGGTTCTCCAGCAATTCCAGCACCGGCTGGATGCTCGGCAGGCCCAGGCGGATCAGCCAGCCTTCCTCCCCGCGTTCGGCGGCGGCCTTGGCGAAGTACTCCTTGTCCGCCGTGCTTAGACCCGCAACCTCGGCCTCATCGTTCAACAGCACCGCTGCGTCCTCGGTGGCGGTCTGCAGCTGCGCGCCGAAGGCGGTGGTCAGCTCCGCCAGCTGGGCGTCAATGTCGCGCAGGCTTTCCCGCTGCGCGTCGTCCAGTTCGGCACCGCCGCGGATGAAGCTCTTCTTCAGCTCCCGCAGCAGGGCTTCCTCTTCGCTGCCTTCCGGTTGCTCGGGCAGGGCGCAGATGCGCTTCCACAGCTTCCGGTTCAGCCAGATTTCGCTGAAGTGCCGCGCCAGCTCCGGGCTGATCGTCGCCTCAATCTCGCGCACCTGATCGGTGGCATTTGCGCCCGTATAATTAAAAACAATGGCCAGCACGCGCTGCAGCATCTGCCCCGATTCTTCCCACGCCTCGGCGGTATTTTCCCAGGTGGGAGTTTCAGGGTTGTTCGCGATCGCCGCGATCTGCGCGGCGTGATCCACCAGCGCGGTGCGGAAGGCGGGCACCAGCTCGGCTAGGTCGATTGCCGCGAAATCGGGCAGTTCATAAGGCAGTTCGGAAACGTTTTGGAGGTAATCCATGATCCCCCACTCTATCCCTGAGGCCAAGGACTACGTTGATGTGGCCATCAAACAGGGTCGCACACGTGGCTTCCTCCGCGGTTCCGTCCTCCGCTTCGAGTCCATCCCCTACGCCTCGGGCGAACGCTTCGCCCCTCCTTCCCCTGCCGTCCCTTCCCCTGCCGTCCCTTTTAGATTCTTCTTCGGCGACCCCTCTACCGCCACCCACCGCCAATCTCTATCCATCACCTGCCCAGTCGACGCACCCCCTTCCATCATCGAGTCTGACTTCCATCCCAAGACCAAGTCTGGATCTGGCTCCACCCCCACAGCCAGCACCAAGCCTGGGGCACCCGTAATCGTGTTCATCCATGGTGGTCGCTATGAGGAAGGCTTCGCCGACGAACTCTGGTACCAGGGCGTCCGCTTCGCCGAGGAGGGTTTCGTATACGTTTCGCTGAACTACCGCTACCGCCTGGAGGGCTTCCTGCCTCTACTGGACGAGGAGCACCCCGCCGACGTGGACGCTTCAGCGGATCCGAATACCGAGCCGGAATACTTCCGCGGCGCCGAGGACATTGTGGCCGCCCTGCGCTGGGTGCGGGACAACATCGCGGCCTTTGGCGGAGACCCGGAGCAGGTCACGCTGATGGGCCAGTCCGCCGGTGGCGCGCTGACGGCCTGGACGCTCTGCAACCCGCGGACGGAGGGTTTGGTGCATCGGGCGGTGATCTTGAGCCCCGGGTTCCCGCGCGAGGGCTGGCCGAGCCGCGAGCATGTTGCCCGCGCGGTCCTCGGCGGCCCGCTGACCAGCGAGCACCTGTCCAGCCTCTCCCCCGAACAATTGCAGCGCGCCTATCGGCGCTACGCCCGCTTCTACGGCTCGGACTGCGCCGTGGGGCCGTACCCGTTCCGGCCCGGCGAGATGCGCGACGTGCCGCTGCTGATCGGTACCCTGCGTGAGGAGTTCACACAAATGCCCTTCGCCCGCGCTGTCGACAAGCGCTTGAGCTCCAAAAACCCGCTGGTTCGGCAACCGGCCAAGGCGCTGGGGCGGTACGCGGAACGGAAGCTGGGGGCGCGGGTGCGGTGGGCGTCAGAAAACCCGGTAGGAATGGCCATCGGTGATTCGGCCATCAAACGCTGGGCCGTCGCGATCATGGAGGAGAAACGCGATACGAGCTGGGCCTATGAGTTTCACGGGAGCCAATCGGCCTGGCACTGTGCGGATCTGCCTTTGGTTTTTGACGCCCTCACGGTCGCGCCCAAAACAGTGAAGTATTTCTGCGGCGAGTCCGCGGCTGAGCGCTTGCAGCCGCTGGCGACGGAGTTTCACGGGATCGTCGCGCGTTTCGCCCGCGGGGAGGATCCACAGTGGCCACGCTATGGTTCGCGGCGTTTGGTGCGGCGTTTCGACACGGATGCGGCGGCGCGGGGTGAGGTGACCCGCGAGGTGGCGGAGGATGCCTACCGGCAGATTCGGGAGGATTATCCGGAGCTGTACCCGAGCCGTTAGGGCTCGGCTCGGGCTAGTTCAGAGCCCAAACGAGACAGCCGCCAGACAACCACTAGACAGCTCGGTCTAGAGTGCTAGGGTGGGAGGCTATGAACGCAAGCACCCAAAACAACAACCCCGAGAACACCCAAAACACCCGGAACCTCCAGAACGCCCGTCCGCAGGATTCCGCCGTATCCGTCCCCAACCTCGCCACGCTGCGCGCCCGCGGGACGATGAAGTGGACCGTCTACGACGAGGACGTCCTACCCCTGTGGGTCGCCGAGACCGACTTCGACACCTGCCCCGCAGTCAAGCAGGCCATCCAATCGGGCGTAGACCGCGAATACTTCGGCTACGAACGCCGCAACCGGTCCGTGGAGAAAGCCCTTGCCGGCTTCCTGGACCGCCGTTTCGGCTGGCAGATAGATCCAACGTGGGTGCGCCTGGTGCCGGATGTGGTCAAGGGTGTGGCCGCGGCTATCGACGAATTGACGCCCCAGGGGTCCGACGTGATCGTCCCAGTACCCAGCTACCACCCGTTCTTCGAGGTGCCGAGCGCGGTGAAGCGCCCGAAGGTCGAGGTGGAGATGACCAAGGTGGAGAAAACCGCTGCAGGGCAAGGGGCGGAGCAAGGGACAGAGCAAGGCGCCGAGGAGTGGGCTTTCGACTACGCAGCCCTGGAGGCGGCCTTCGCCAGCACCGACAACCCGGCGGGCGTGGGCGCGATGATCGTCTGCAACCCCTACAACCCGCTGGGCCGCGCATGGCGCCCGGAGGAGCTGGCCAAACTGGTGGAGCTGGCCGACAAGTACAACGTGCGCCTGATCTCCGACGAGATCCACGCGCCGGTGGTCTACGCGCCGCACAAGCACACTCCCCTGGCCACGCTCAGCGAGACCGCAGCGCGGGTGACCGTGACCGTACTAGCGACTTCGAAGGGCTGGAACACCGCAGGCCTGCACTGCGCACAGATGATCTTCACCAATCCGGACGACCGCACAGCCATGGCGAAGGTCAGCCCGCTGCGCACCGGATCTGCCTCCACACTGGGGCAGGTCGCCGCCGAGGCCGCCTACACGGACGGTGAGGCCTGGCTGGACAGCGAACTGGAGTACCTGCAGGGCAACCTGGACCTGCTTGAACGCCGCCTGCCGGAGGTGCTGCCCGGCGTGAAGTTCATCCGCCCCGAGGCCAGCTTCCTGCTGTGGGTAGACCTCAGTGAGGTTCCGGGCCTGGAGGAGAAGCCGGGCCAGAAGCTACTGGAAGGGGCCCGCGTGGCCTTCAACGAGGGCACCATGTTCGGCTCCCAGGGTGCAGGGCATGTGCGCATCAACTTCGGAACGTCCCGGGAGATCCTGAACGAAGCCCTGGACCGCATCGCGGAATTCGCTAAGGCGCACGTGAACAATTAACTTGGCTAGGTGTGATTAATGCCTTTAGCCGTATCCTGCGTTCCACCAAGGAACTGTGGCCGTTCTACATCATTGTGATGATCACCAGCCTCGTCACCGCGGGGCTGGCACTGGCCACTCCCTTCCTGGTGAAGTTGGCCACCGACACGATCGTGGACACCGTCGGCGGTGGTGGCGCCTCCGACATCGCCATTGAAAACGCCACGAAGACCGTCATCTGGCTAGCGGTCGGGCTGCTGGCGGTGGAGCTGGCGAACACCATCATCCGCAACATCGGCGGTTGGTTCGGCGACGTGATGGCGATGCGGATGCGCCAGATCTTCTCCAACCGTTATTACGCCAAGCTGCTGGCCCTGCCACAGGGCTACTACGACAAGCAGGTCACAGGCACCATCATTTCCCGGTTGGACCGCTCCATCCTGGGGCTGACGGACTTCATCAAGTCCTTCGCCAACAACTTCTTCTCCATGCTGATCACCGTGGTGATGATCCTGGTCATCACAGCGATCTACTACTGGCCGTTGGCACTGCTGCTGGCCATCATCTTCCCGATGTACCTGTACCTGACCATGCTGACCTCCAAGAAGTGGATGGTGTGGGAGAAGGAGAAGAACGAACACATTGACGTCGCCCAAGGGCGCTTCGCGGAGGTCATCGGCCAGGTGAAGGTCGTGAAGTCCTTCGTCTCGGAGCTGCGCGAGCTGCGGCTGTTCCAGAAGCACTTCGCGGACACGATCCAGCTGACGCGCGAGCAGTCCCGCTGGTGGCACTTCATGGACATCCTGCGCATGGGCGGGATGAACATTATCTTCTTCGCCATCTACCTGATGCTGTTCTGGCGCACCCTGCACGGCGACTTCACGCTCGGCGACATGGTTCTACTGCTGCAGTACGTGGTAATGGCCCGACAGCCGGCCGGCATGATGAGCTGGATGGTGGATACCGCGCAGCGCGCCGCCGCGGGCTCCCGCGAGTACTTCGAGACCATGGAGGAGCTAGAGGAGCCTTCGGCCACCGCTCCCCTGCTGGAGGCCGCCCGCCCAGGTGGGCCGATTCTGGTCTCCCAGGAGGACGTGGACCACGCCGTGCGCCCGCAACTATCCGCCCCGGAAACTGGGCCAGTGATCGACTTCGACCATGTGAGCTTCGAGTACCTCAAGGGCGAGCCCGTCATCCACGAAGTCACCTTCCAGGCGGCCAAGGGGAACCAGGTGGCGCTGGTCGGTGAATCCGGTGGCGGCAAGTCCACCCTGGTGAACCTGTTGCTGGGCCTGTATCGGCCCACCGAGGGGCAGCTTAAGGTCTGCGGCAAGGACGTGGCGGACCTGACGGCTGCGGAGCTGCGCAGCTCCGTCGGCGTGGTGTTCCAGGAACCCGCCTTGTTCTCCGGCACGGTGCGGGAGAACATTGCCTACGCCAAGCCTGACGCGACCGACGAGGAGATCGTGGCGGTGGCCAAGCGCGCCTTCGCCCACGACTTCATCATGCACTTCAAGGACGGCTACGAAACGCTGATCGGCGAGCGCGGCCTGCGCCTTTCCGGCGGTCAGAAGCAGCGCATCGCTGTGGCCCGCGCGATGCTGAAGGACGCGCCCGTGCTGATCCTGGACGAAGCCACCTCCGCGTTGGATACCAAGGCCGAGCGCGTGGTGCAGGCCGGCCTAAACGAGCTGATGGTGGGCCGCACCACCATCGTCATCGCCCACCGCCTATCCACCATCGCCGACGTGGATAAGATCGTCACCCTGGACAATGGGCACGTCTGCGAGGTCGGCTCCCCGGCGGAGCTGGCTACCAGTGGCGGAATCTACAACGAACTGCTCCAACTCACAAGCTCCTCCTCCGCCGCCGACCGGGCGCGGCTGAAGCGCTTCGGCTTCGCCGAGCCAGGCGCCGAGGACGACGAGGACTACGTCTTGGGCAGCACCTCCGCTGCCGATGCCAACACACAGGAGTAGCCTGGGGGAATGACTGAATTACCCCCTAACATCACCGAGTTCACTACGCTCGACGGCGCGAAAGTGGGCGTCGGTACCGAAGAAGCAAAGACCGCAGAGCAGCAGGTACGCGACAACGACAGCAACAACGTATTCCACAGCTGGTCGGCGCAAGAGAAGATCAACCCGCAGCCGCTCAGCCACGCGGAGGGCGTGTGGATCTACGACTACCAGGGCAACGGCTACCTGGACCTGGGCAGCCAGCTGGTCAGCGCCAACCTGGGCCACGCCCACCCGAAGCTGGTAGAGGCAATTCAGCAGCAGGCCACGCGCATCACCAACCAGAACCCCGCGTTCTCCAACGACGTGCGCAGCGAGCTGGCCAAGGAAATCGTGGAGCAGGCGCAGGGCGACTTCTCTCACGTGTTCTTCACCAACGGTGGCGCAGACGCTGTCGAGCACGCCATCCGCATGGCACGCCTGACCACCGGCAAATCCAAGATCCTGACGGCTTACCGCAGCTACCACGGCGCTACCGGCTCTGCGATCATGGCCACCGGTGAGGCTCGCCGCCACGGCAACCCCACCACCGACGGCGACGTGAAGCACTTCTGGGGCCCGTTCCTATACCGCAGCGCCTTCTACTCCTCCACGCAGGAGGAAGAGTGCGCCCGCGCTCTGCAGTCGCTGGAGGAAACCCTGGTGTACGAGGACAACGTGGCTGCCGTACTGATCGAATCCGTCGTGGGTTCCAGCGGCATCATCGTCCCGCCGGAGGGCTTCCTGCAAGGGGTACGCGAGATCTGTGACCGCCACGGTGCGCTGTACATCGCCGACGAGGTTATGGTCGGCTTCGGCCGCACTGGCAAGATGTTCGCCTACGAGCACGGCGGCAAGGACCTGCAGCCGGATCTGGTTACCTTCGCCAAGGGCGTGAACTCTGGTATGGCGCCGCTGGGTGGCGTGATGATGAACGATGCCGTCTACCAGCGCTTCGCTGACAAGCCCTACCCGGGTGGCCTGACCTACTCCGGCCACCCGCTGGCATGTGCCCCCGGCCTGGCTGCACAGAGGGTCTACCGCGAGGAAAACACCTTCGAGAAGGTCGCCGAGCTGGGCGAGCGCGTGATTGCCCCGGCTATGGAGAAGATCGCGGAGAACCACCCGAGCGTGGGCAATGTACGCGGCAAGGGCTTCTTCTGGGCCATCGAGTTCGTAAGCGACCAGGAGGCTAAAACTCCGATGGAGGGCGAGGCCATGGGCGCGTTCGGTGCCGAGCTGAAGAAGGCTGGCATTTGGCCGATGGTTTCGGGCCACCGCCTGCACTTCGCCCCGCCGCTGATCACCACCGAGGAGCAGCTGAACTGGGCACTGGAGATCGTCGACCGCGCGGCAGCGGTCGTCGACCAGGCGCTGTAAGGCTCCGGCACGCGCCAGCGCGCGGGGAGCTCCCCCGGCAATAGCAAAAGTCCCGGCTGAACTTTCAGCCGGGACTTTGTCGTTTTAAGTTTTACTTCTGAGCGTCGCCCAGAACCTTGTTTACAGCGTCTGAAGCCTTGTCCTTCAGCTCGTTGGCCTTGTCCTTGATGTCGGACTTGGTCTGGTCGGCGCGACCCTCGTTGGCCAGATCCTGGTTGTCGGTAGCCTCGCCGGCGGCCTCCTTGGCCTGACCTGCGGCGCCTTCTGCCTTGTTCTTCAGATCGTCGATGGACATATGGTGACCTTCCTTTCCGTAGAGTGTCGTGAGTTTAATTGTACTCGTAAAAGCCCTTGCCGGACTTGCGCCCGGTGTGACCTGCGGTAACCATGCGGCGCAGCAGCGGCGGGCAGGCGTAGCTCGGGTCGCCGAACTCCTTGTACATCACGTCTGCGATGAAGGCGCAGGTATCCAGGCCAACCATGTCGGCCAGGGTCAGCGGGCCCATCGGGTGGTTGGCGCCCAGCTTCATGCCGGTATCGATGTCCTCCGGGGTTGCCACGCCGTTTTCCACCATGCGCACTGCAGAGAGCATGTACGGCACCAGCAGGAAGTTCACGATGAAGCCAGAGCGGTCCTTGGCGCGGATGGCCTGCTTGCCCAGCTTCTCGGTGGCGTAGGTCTGGGCCACCTCAACAACGTCTTCGTCGGTGGTTAGCGCCGGAATGACCTCCACCAGCGGCAGAACCGGAACGGGGTTGAAGAAGTGTAGCCCCAGCACGCGGCCCGGGTTCTTGGTGGCGCTGGCGATGGTCTGGATCGGCAGGGAGGACGTGTTAGAGCACAGCGGCGCCTTCTTGTCCTCGACGATCTCGTCCAGCTTGGCGAAGACGTCCTTCTTGATGTCCTCGTTTTCGATGATGGCTTCCATGACCAGCTCGCGGTCCGCGAAGTCCTCGAGCTTGGTGGTGAACGTCAGGCGGCCGAGGGCGGCGTCGCGGTCCTCCTCGGACAGCTTGCCGCGGCTGACGGCCTTCTCCAGGGACTTCTCGATGCGAGCCTTACCCGCATCGGCAGCCTCCTGCTTGGCTTCCCAGACCAGCACGTCGCTTCCTGCCTTGGCTGCGACCTCTGCGATGCCGGATCCCATCAGACCTGCACCGATAACACCTACACGCTGAACCATGGTCACTCCTTTTTTTATAGGTTTATTCGTACTTGCTCCAGCCTACCGATGTTGTAGGTGCGATTGTGCTTAACGGTTTTCCTGATCTATTCCTTATTGACGCCCTCATCTTCCGCTGAGCTTTCGTCCTCAGCCTTCTCTTCCGTAATCAATTCGCCCTCCTGGTCGTACATCGGGCGCGCAGGGGCGATTTCTGCCTCATTGTCCACGTCACCCACGATCCCGAGGTCACCCTCAATGCGCACGTTGCCGGGGATAACGAGGTTGCCTTCCGCGTCGTACTCAAAACGCGCGTGCTCCTTACCCTTGTTGTCATAACCAGGTGCCGGACGAGATTCGTGCTCGGCCAGCTTCTCCGCGGAGTCGGTCTTGCCCCACTGGCGGCTCGGTGGCTCGGGACGTGCCGCAGAGTCGTCGTTCATTCCCTTCACAAGGGAGAACATCATGACGAAGTTAAACAGCACGAACGGGAAGCCGATGATGATCACGGTTTGCTGTAGTGCGTCGATTCCGGAATCCGGAGCCATGATCAGGATGGAGCCAGCGACGGCACCGATCACGATGCACCACAACAGGCGGTACATAAGCGGGGTCTTGCCCTCCTCACCGGCGGCGAACATGTCGTTGATCAGTGCGGCGGAGTCGATGGAGGTAACGAAGAAGATGGCGATCACAAATAGCGCCAGGATGCTGATGGCCATGGTCCACGGGAAGTGCTCCAAGAAGGTGAACAGTGCCGTGGCCGGATCGCCCTCCTCGACAATCGGCGTGGTCAGAACACCCGGCTCCTTCTTCTCGATGTCCAGGCCGGCGTATCCAAAGACGGAGAACCAAACGATAGTGAACGCCGTCGGCAGCAGCAGCACGCCACCGATGAACTCGCGGACGGTACGGCCGCGGGAAATGCGGGCGACGAACATGCCCACGAAAGGCGACCAGCAGATCGTCCACGCCCAGTAGAAGACTGTCCACTTACCCTGCCAGCCGGGGTTTACCTGCTGCGAGTCGGACCAGAACATAATCTTCGGCAGGTATTCCGCATACAGACTGGTGGTGTCCATCGTGCCACGCAGCAGCAGAAGTGTTGGGCCGGTCAGTAGCACGAACACCATCAGCAGAGTTGCGGCGAGGATGTTGATGTTGGACAGCCACTTAATGCCCTTAGATAGTCCCGTGGATACCGAGATGGACGATGCCGCCACGATGACGACAAGGATGCTGATTTGCACCCACGCGACGGTCTCTGCACCGAACACCTTGGCCAGGCCAGAGTTGATCTGCAGCGTGCCGAGGCCGACCGACACCGCGATGCCGAAAACGGTGCCGATGATAGACAGGGCGTCAATAAGCTTTCCAGGCCACGCGTAGATGCTGGCGCCGAGGAGGGGCGCGAAGATACTTGATACGCGCGGCGGTAGGTGGCGTTTGTAGATGAAGTAGCCCAGAGCAAGCCCCGGCAGGGCAAAAATGACCCACATATGGAGGCCGAAGTGATACACCGTGAAGCCCATGGCCTCGCCGATGGCTTCGGGACTCATAGGTTCAGCGTCCTGCATGGGAACGTTGACGACGTGGTTCATCGGCTCGGCCACACCGTAGAACATCAGCACGGAGCCGAGGCCGCCGGCGAAAAGCATCGCAAACCAGGACAAAGTGCGGAATGCCGGCTGCTCGCCCTCCACGCCCAGACGCATGCGACCAAAGCGGGAGACAAAGAGAACCATCAAGAAAAGGAAGGCCAAAGAGATGCTGCCGATGTACAGCCAGTTGAAGTTCTCCAGCAGCCAGTTGGCACCGACCTGCAGACTGTCTGCGGCCCTATCTTTAAAGATGATCGCGTAGCCAACAAAGGCAACGATGAAGCCAAAGGCGACCCAGAAGATTACCGGATCGACCTTTACTTTTTCCGCGTTTGCCGCGGCTGTAGATTTTTCGCCTTCCATGGGCGGGATCACTCCCCAGTTTCGTTTCTCGAACGTGTGTAGGTCTTGCCTTACCCTATCCCCTCGCCCGGACAATCATGTCCTCAAAGTGAAAATAACTGGTTACAGCAAGCCCGTTTTCGGCTTTTGACCAGGTGTTTTATCGTTTGCGGGAAAAGCCTATTTAACGCGTAGCGACCTTGCAGACCGTCCACAGGGTTTTTCCAGGAAGACACTTTAGATTAGTGCTCAGTGGTCGACAGAAAGGATTCACATACGAACGGTCATTCTCCTCTTGAAACGTCAGCACTGAGCCCTCAGGTGGTTTTCCATCTGGGGTTTTAGTGTTTGTGCTGGTGGGAGCGTTTCTGGATTGATTGGTTTTGTGCGGTGGTTACGTGGATTGTGGGGGCTATGGGAATTCTTGTGCACTTTTTGTGCACTCGTGCGTTTGGGTTTGGACACAAAAGAAGCCCCGCTGGGGAGCGTCACGGGGATCGCGCTCAACCCAGCGGGGGTGAAGTGCCCCGGGTTTTGTTCCTAGGCTTGTGCCTTAATTTCCATTATTTCTCGACTGGGGTGGTGTTCCCAAAACTCGGCTTCGACTTCAGCCGGCGTGCGGTAGCCCAGGCTCTGGTGGAGCCTTGACTCGTTCCACCAATTCACCCACTCGAACGTCGCGATTTCCACGTCGACCACGTCGGCCCACGTTCGCCTATGAATCAGCTCATTCTTGTAGGAGCCGTTGACATTCTCAGCCAAAGCATTGTCATAGGAGTCGCCCACCGTCCCAGTGGACGCTGCGATACCGTGCTCGGCCAAGCGCTCGTTGTAGACGATGCTCACATATTGTGAGCCGTGGTCTGAATGGTGAACCAAGCCCGTTGTTTCTTTGGCGCACACGATCGCCTGGTTCAACGCCTGCAGCGGCAAGGCTTCGGTGCGCATCGAATCCGACAGCGCCCATCCGACAATCCTCCGGGAGAATACATCGGTCACGAACGCGGTGTACACAAAGCCTTTCCTGGTGCGCACGTAGGTAATGTCCGCCACCCACAGCCGATGAGGGCCAGGAGCCCTAAATTCACGATTTACCAAGTCTGGGCGCAGATCAGGCACGTTAGGCTTACGGGTTGTGATAGGTGACCTGCCTTTGCCTTTGCCAGAAACACCGGCCAGGCGCATCAACCGAGCAGTTTGTTCACGACCGATATTAATTCCGTCACGGCGGAGAGCATGCCACATTTTCCGCACACCGTAGACACCGTAATTATCGCGATGAACAGCACTAATGTGTTCAATCAGCACAGCATCGCGAAGGCGACGAGCACTTAATCCACGGGCTTTAGACTGGCGGTACCCACGCGAAGTAAGGAAGCCGCCTTCACGATGGATGTTTAACGTCTGGCAGATGAACTCGACTGAGAAACGATTCCGATGCTCATCAATGAACCGGATCATTTCTTAACGTTTCGGGTCGAGTTCGGATGCGAAAAAAGCCGAAGCGGCTTTCAACAACTCGTTGGTGTCCCGCAGCTCTTGATTTTCTCGACGCAACCGTGCGTTTTCTGCAGCAAGGTCCTCGGGCATTGATTCCACAACACGTCCCTCGCGTCGAGCGGCCTGTGTCCATTGCCTCGCCGTGTGCCACGAAACACCCAGCTTTGGTGCCACGATCTTGCAGGCTGCCTGCGTCGAAATACTCTCCGCCAGGATGCGGTCTTCCACGAGGCGGACCACACGGTCCTTCGCCTCCTGATCAAACTTCTTTGGCATGTTCCAAATTTTCCCATCTACTCAAACGGAACAAAACCTGGGGCACTTCAGGGCCTGTGGCAGGTCGCCTAGGGGGCAATGGGTGGGCGACTACGGATGATTCTAGTACCTATCCAGCGAATGCGCAGAGCTTAGGAAGCGCTACCGACACACCAATTTCGCCCCCACCCGACACTTATAACTAGGTTAACAATGTTTTTTGGTAGGACGTTTCAGGGCTCAAGTGAGGGTATTCCGTAGCTGACGAGACACTGGTGCTCTCCTCCCGCTCGCCATTCGGATTCGCGTATGCAATGAGGGGCAACTGTTTCCAGATTGGAAAGAGTTGCCCCTCAAGGAGGGCGATTATCACGTTGCCAACGTGACGGTATTCCCATTAGTCATTGTTGGCCATCGTCATTGCGTCGAATTTCAGACTGGGCTGTCTCCCACGCCTCAATCAGACTTTGTGCAGCACTATCGCCGCCAGGAATAAATGTATTCAGCAAGCACTTTGCTCGATTGGAATCAATCGATCCCTCAGCCGTGTACTCGTTAAACAACGTTACGGTTTTCTCAGGGAAGGGCAGCAAGCCTTCGTTGATATCAACCTCGGTGCCATTGTTGAAAGCGTGTACCGCTCCCAAAAGCTTTCGCGCCAGTGCCTCCTGTTCGAAAGTCAGGGCGATTAGCATCGCTGCCTTTCGAAAGGTTGTCATTGGTGATGGAAACGCGCTTTGCAGTTCAATTAGCCGCTCCACTTGAACAGATAGATATTCGATCCTCTGTTCCAGCGCAGCAACGTCTGGTGAGTGTACTCCCATGGAAACAAACTCCCTACAAGAAGACAAACATCAACGCTTCAGCAATTCCGAGAGCCAATTTCTGGCCCACGACAGGTTCAAGATTGACGCGCAATTTTTCCTTGATACCTTCTTCAAAGTCGCCTGCCTCACGTAGGGTGTCGTCAATGGCATCGGCGATTTGATTTGGTCTGGACTCAATGGCTTTCGCCATGTCGTTATCAATGAACCCTCGTTTACGAGCCCCCTCGACAACTTCCCTAACCTTGCCGTTTCGCAACATAGAGCTGACCAGTTTCAGCCCCTGCTTAATCAGAAATCCTTTAACACCATACGGCTGAGCCTCTGGGTTGGTTGTTTCTTTTGGGTTTACGGTCGGAGGCGTTGGTTGCGCCACGCTCGGATTCTGTGCGGCAGGCGTGGACTCGGCGTTAGCCACAGCAACGGGAGTGAGACCCACGCAGATGGCCATAATTGCTGATACTAGCCCGCGACTTCTCAGTTTTGACATCTCTTAGCTTTCTCCTGATCCCAGACATTGTGGTGGCCGTGAGAGTCGGCTCTCACATTTCGATCTTCACAAACGTTCCAAGGTTCTGCAGGGCGAGTAGCTGAAAGCAAGATCGACGATATCGTTAGCTAAAGCGCAAAAAGACCCCTCGCTTGGCCAACCAGTGGTCAGTTCGCGAGGGGTCTTAAATCTGTCTAAGTCTAGAGGTCCTGCGGGTACCCATCCTCAAGCGGTGTATCCGCAGGGCCTCTCCGCAAAAGGAAAGCTTGCGGATTCTCAGCTTCCTCCAGCATTGGGACGATTTGGGCTAGGGAGGTAATGAGCTGCCCTATTTGGCCATGTACCCTGAGTCTCCCCCTTGCCCGTGGTTGAGCAGGGATTCCAATCCAGTGGAGATTAGCGACTCGACAAGCTGTTCGCTCATTGATGCGGTCTAAGCCCAAGAGCTGCTTCACGTCTCCAGTAACGATAGCGTCAATTTTTCTATCGCGGGCTCTACTAAAAAGTTCAATGTCAGGCAGCCCTCGGTCGAACCCCTGTGATTTCCCGACCACATGGAACTCGTGTTTCTTAAACAGGCCCGAGACTGGTCTCCAAGCATTGGCGGGAAAGTTCTCGTCAAATAAGAAGATCATGCCGCGTCAAGCTCCGCAGAAAATGAAAGCACGTTTGCCACATCTTGCGCCGAAACGTTTGGATATAGCTCTTCGATCTCTTCTGCTTCCAGATGGTCAGGGCCACTAGCCAAGTCGGATACCAACTCGAAGGGGACGCGGGTTCCAGCAACAGTCGGGGTGCCACCGAGGCGGTCGATTCGTACCTCAATTCCACTGGCAGGCTCGAGAAGAGGAGGGACTTCACGACCGTGGAGGTTTCGAAACGATGCGTAGATATCTTGGAGAGTCTTTAGCTCAAACTGGCCGGGGTTCTCGACCAGATCGATGAACCCCTCCTCGGTCCACACCTTCACTGATTTATCGTCAGTTGCGAAGACATATTCCGATAGATGCTCAGTAAAATTCTGATCTTCCATGGTTGCGAGCGCTCTTCGGATCTTTTGTAGAGAGACATTTGAGCGAAGCATGGCGAGCGCTCGAAGAGCTACAACATCTCGAAAAGAATACTCACGAGGTTTGGAGGAAATCTCAGGGACGAGCAGTTCTTGTCGCGCCCAGCGGTTTAGTTGCGGCACAGTGGCGCCACTGAGAAATGCTGCCATCTTGGTACTAAAGCCCATCGCCTGCCTCCTTTCGTTTGGTTTCATTGTTCCCCATTTTGAGGCTTTTAGTAACAGACTCGCCCGATCGTGGGGTGGAATTGGGGGCAAAGACGGCCCAATAAAAAGAGACCCCGCCAGGGGGTTAAACGACAGAAAGTGTGTCTGGATTCGGTGATTAGTAGTGGTTGACCTCTAGGTTTCAGAGAAGTATATGCTCCGGGAGCATATATCTGGCTCCGGGACGGTAAATCCACGGTGTGGCAGCAGTGATGTGCTACATGCGGCGTGGTGTGGTGTCGCAATGTCAAAGAACCAACCACGCTGCCACTGCGGCGGTGAGATGAAACGCAACGGCACCACCAGCAAAGGAACTACCAGGTGGCGATGCAAACACTGCGGCGCGTCGCGTGTGAAGCGCCGGATCGACATCACCAATTCCACGGGTTTTACCGCCTTCATTGACCACCTGACCACTGGCGCCAGCCTCGATACCATTGCCAGCCGTGTGGGATGCTCGCCGCGCACACTGCAACGCCGCTTCGAACCCTTCTGGCTCGTTGACGTACCCGATCCAACCATCGGACACATCGGGCGGGTCTACGACCAGCTGTTTCTAGACGGCACATATACCGCCGGCGGCTGTTTGATCATTGCCGCCACTATCGACCATGTCATCGCCTGGCACTGGTGCAAACACGAAACCACGCGCGACTACCAACGACTTCTCGAGCGCATCGAAGCCCCACTTATCGCCGTTATCGATGGCGGCCAGGGAGCGTTTAGCGCGATCAAAAAGTGCTGGCCCACCACGAAAATCCAGCGTTGCCTCGTGCACGCCCAACGCGTGGTACGCCGCTACACCACCTCACGTCCCCGCACTGATGCTGGGCGCACCATCTACCGACTGGCGCTGAAACTGACCCGGATCACCACCCTGGACCAAGCAGCAGCATGGGGTGCGCAACTGCACGAATTCTCCACGATCTACCGTTCCTGGATGGACGAGAAAACCACGGTCAAAGACCCTAAAACAGGTACATGGACCCGCACGTGGACACATCACAACGTGCGCAAGGCCTACAACAGCCTCAACCACCTCTGGCGCTCCGACCTGCTGTTTGTCTACCTCACCCCACCAGAAGGTGTGCTGGAGAAAAACCGGATTAAATCCACCACCAACAGCCTTGAAGGCGGCATCAATTCCCAGATCAAACTACTTGCCAGAACACACCGCAAAAGATCAGGCGAACGACAACGCCGGATGCTGGATTGGTGGCTCTACTTAAAAACCGAACTGCCCGACGATCCAGCACGAATCGCCAGGCAGTCCAACTGGGGCCAGGACCAACTCGCCAAAGTTTCCACCCTGACCCAACACGAGAACCAAGCCGACCACGAAACAGGACGACCAGCCCTCTACGACAACGCTATCGACACCGACTACACCCACTCAATCGGCATCCAGAAAGGCCAAATCTAACCCCCGCGCGACACGCCGAGCCAGACACACATTTTGTCGTTTAAGCCGCTCTAGGTCCTGGGCTCCGCCGCGGCCGAGCTAGTTGTAGCTGGGCCTACCGGTGGGCACGCCAGGGCTCTCGGTCATGCTGCTCAGCATCTCTTCCAAATCTTCCAGGCTGTCGTCGAGCTGATCCTGGTAGTCAGACATGTCCGGAAAGTCCGAAGGCATAGTAATGCCAGAGGGGCTGGGGAGCGAGGTCAGCGGGTTGTCTTCGTTCTGGTTCCCCGAAGTCTCTTCGTTGTTCTCGCCCGTCGTATCCGTGGTCTCGGTTGTAGAGGAGGTGGGCTTTTCGTCGCCGTCGTCGTCGCTAGAAACCAGGTTGTAAATCAACACGCCGCCAACGACCAACGCGATGAGCACCAGTAGGCCGACGACGATCTTGGCTACGTTGCCGTTGCCTCCCTGCCCGTTGGAGCCGTTAGGTCCGGGCTGGCCATAAGCTTGACCATATGCTTGGCCCGGTTGACTGTAGCCCTGCTGGCCATAGCCGGCCTGGCCAAAACCCTGCTGGCCATAGCCTTGCTGACCGGCCTGGCCAAAACCCTGCTGGCCATAACCGGCCTGGCCGTAACCCTGCTGACCAGGCTGGCCGTAGCCCTGCTGACCAGGCTGGCCGTAGCCCTGCTGACCATAGCCACCCTGAGGGTTAAAACCGGGCGCACCGTATCCCTGATTGCTCGCGTTCGGGTACCCCTGCGAGTTACCAGTGCCAGAAGCACCGAAGACCTGCGTGCTCTGATCATCCTGACGGCGGTACTGCGGGGGCTCCGCCCCCGACTTTTCCGACTTGGCCTGACCCAAGTATTCGGTCGGATTGTCGGCGTTCTGCCCGTCCGCGCCGTTGCCTCCGCTGTTGAAGGGGTTATCGTCCTGTGGTGCCATTACCTAATACTTTCCGTGCCAGGAGCCTAGCTCAACCTGCATGTGCCTTAGCTACTTATGTGCCACTGCACTTCGAGGCTTAAGACTATCGCAGGTACCGTGCTGCCGCTCGAGTATCTGCATTCTGTACCCCACGGCCACCCCAGGAGAAGGAGGCCACGGTGTATCCGTTGCCGAAAGAGGCCGAAGCCAAAGTCTGGCGCCCGTAATCGGACCAACCCCACTTCGTACCATTGACGCCCGGCAGGTGCACCGTTCCCCAGTTCTGGCGGGTACCGTCAGCTGCCACGGGGCTGGCGGTACGCATCCAGTGCAGCACTAGGGAACGCGGGTGGCGGATACGCAGCTTGTGCAGGAACTGAGCAGTGTCCGTAGCGGAGGTATAGGAATTACCCCAGTGGGCAGCCGCGCGAGTGTTGCGCAAGCCGTACTCGCGAGCGATGGTGCTGATGGCACGCGGGTACTTGCGGTTGATCTTGGAGGCAGCACCGTCGTCGGAGAAGCGGATCATGCGCTCTGCCAGGTAGCGGTCGGAACCGCTGCGATCGCCATGGCGCAGCACATAGTCCGCCATGTACAGCTTCACGATGGACAGACCCGGGCGGGACTCATCCGCGTTCGGAGTCTTAGCAATGCCGTTGTTAGTCACCACTGCCATAGAAGTGCGGGCGGGCACGTTGTGGATCGTGCGTACCTTGTAACCCTTGTTCGGCGCCGGTCGGTGCGGTGCCGGACGCTTCGGAGCAGACGAACCCGGGATTTGGTTGGCGGACATCCCCAGCTGGTTCAGAGCATCCTCAACGGCCTGTGGAACCGGAGGCAACGGCGGGAGCTGCGGCGGCGGAGGTAGTTGAACCTGTGGCATGGGCGGAAGCTGCGAGCCGGCGGGCGGGCCCGCGGGCGCGGCATTCGCCGGGGTGGCGATTCCTGCCATACAGATGGCGGCAGTCAGGGTCGCAGTGGCGATACCCTTGGCCACCTGCCGCGGCCGGTCGTTGTGCTGGGAAAAGTCGAACGTCATAACCTCAAGTCCCG
Organism: Corynebacterium sp. ACRQK; assembly: GCF_022345965.1. Taxonomy (GTDB): domain Bacteria; phylum Actinomycetota; class Actinomycetes; order Mycobacteriales; family Mycobacteriaceae; genus Corynebacterium. The sequence continues at coordinate 4,110 of NZ_JAKRMU010000004.1, read as the reverse complement.
TTTACTCATGTTGTTGCGCACCGAGAAGTTGGCGTCACCTATAAGTAGGGCCGAAAAATGCCCCGAGCGATAAACGCACAGCATAAATATACATAATTAGATTCCTACGCACCTGCTTTGATCGCTAAGCGTCGCGGTAGAGCAGTTCCATTACCTCTTCATAAGGGGCGGGGTGCAGGCCCCACGCATCCACTCCAACGTCAACCTGACCCGGGCCAGTGATAGGTGCTACGGAATGCAGATGGCCATGAATCACGTATGGCACGTCCAGGCGCAGAGAGTCGTAGCGGGACTCCATGCCCTCGTGATCCTGACCAGGGCGCGGGAAGTGACACAGCCAGGCGACCTCGGTATCAGCCTTTCTAGCTAGATCCTCATTATCTGCCACCCCATCGCCGTCCGGATCCCACGGGACAACACACTGGTAGGGCTGCACGGAATCGAAAACTTCCAGGAAACGGCGCTGCCGCGGCGCACTGTTGGCGTGTAGCGGGTGACAGGAATCGTGGTTGCCGGCGATCAGGTGGACAGTGACGTCCAGGCCGGAAAAAGTTTGGGCCAGCAAGTCCAGCGCTCGCTCTTCCTGCGGACCCCACCCAGAGGAGATGTCGCCGAGAACCCACAACGTATCGCCCGGGGCCAGAGCGCTGGTGAGGTTATTCAGGATCGTTGCGTCGTGCCGCTCGACGTCCGCATCGATCTCCCCGCTCGTGCCGTACCCGCGCAGTTCGGCGACGAAGGGGTGGCCAAGGTGCAGGTCGCTGGTGAACCAGGTGCGGGGTTGGTTCATTGGTCACTCCTTCTGTTGAGGTCGAGCCTGAGCGCGGGCTGTTGGAACCACTCTAACCCGTCGCCCCACTCCCTTTCACGGCAGGATTTTCCAACAAATTTCATAATTTGAGACCGATGTCTCATATAATGGTCATATGACGACCGAAGAGAAGAACACCGAAGCGCCCCAATCAGGCGCGGAAAACACCAATGCCACCAATACCTCCGAGGAACGCTCCGCCACCATTGCCGTGTGGGCCTTCCCCGCATTCATCCTGATCGGCGCCGGCCTGGCACTGGCCAGCCCGGACACCTTCACTCCCCTGGCGGCGCACATCTCCACGATGATCGCCATCATCATGCTGTGCATGGGCCTCACGCTGACGCTGCCGGACTTCGCACTGGTCATCAAGCGCCCCATGCCGATCTTCATCGGCGTGCTGGCGCAGTTCGTCATCATGCCGCTGGGCGCGGTGGCCGTGGCCAAGCTGCTGGGGCTGAACCCCATGCTGGCGATCGGCCTGCTGATGCTGGGTTCCGTCCCGGGTGGCACTACTTCCAACGTGGTTTCATACCTGGCCAAGGGCGACGTCGCCCTGTCCGTGACCATGACCTCCGTCTCCACGATCCTCTCCCCGATCGTCACCCCGGTGATTATGCTGCTGCTCGCCGGCGAGGAAACCCCGGTGGATGGCAAGTCCATGGCGTGGAGCCTGGTCCAGACCGTGCTGCTGCCCGTCATCGGCGGCCTGGTCATCCGTGTGATCTTCGACCGCATCGTCCAGTTCCTGCTGCCGGTCCTGCCGTGGCTGTCCATCATCGCCATCGGTGGCGTGGTCTTCCCCGCCGTGGCCAAGTCTTCGGAGACCCTGATGAACGTCGGCGTAACCGTCCTGGTCGCTGTCATCATCCACAACACCATCGGCTACATCCTGGGTTACTTCGCCGCCCGCGCTACCGGCGAATCCGCTGCCGTGTGCCGCACCACCGCCATCGAAGTCGCCACGCAGTCCGCTGGCCTGGCCTCGGGCATGTCTGGCAAGTACTGGGCCCCGGAGGCCGCCATCCCAGGCGCCGTCGCAGCAGTGTGGCACAACATCTCCGGCGCTCTGTTCGCCTTCCTCATGCGCCGCTTCGCCAAGAACTAGCGGACCCCTACCATGGGGTTCATGCGTATCTTCGGCTTTGAATCCTTCGGCGGCCCCGATGTCACCCGCTTCCTCGACGTCGCCGACCTCACCTGGCAGCCCGGCAGCGTGCTGATCCGTCCCACGGCGATCAGCTTGAACCCCGGCGACATTAAAGTGCGGAATGGCCAGCGCCAGGGTTCCTTCCCGGTCTCTTTCCCCATGGCCATGGGCCGCGAGGCCGCCGGCACCGTCGTCGAGGCCGACCCTTCTACCGGTTTCTCGCCAGGTGATCGCGTCTTCGGCTCGGCTTTCTCCGGCGCTGGTGCTGCGAGCGATTCTCTTGTTCTTTTGGACGCCACCTCGACCGCAGCTATCCCCAACGGTGTAGAGGCCACGGATGCCGCCTGCCTACCCGCGGCCGCCGGGACCGCCTACGACGCTTTGGCGGAACTACACAACCTGGAGACGTGGCCGGATGAGGGAGCCCGCCTGCTAGTGATCGGCGCGGGTGGCGGCGTGGGCACGCATGCCTTGCAACTAGCGCAGCATTTCGACATTGAGGTCATCGGCATCGCCAGTGCTCGCAAGAAGGTGCTGGTAGAGCGCCTGGGGGCGCGGTTTATGGACTCCGCGGAGCTAGGCAAGACCGGTTCCCACGTCACCGTTCCACCGGTGGACGGCATCCTGGATCTGGTCGGTGGCGAGGTCTTGGAGGGGCTGGCGCACCTTGCACCAGAGGGCGCGATCCGCAGCGCCGCCGACAAGCAGCTGGTCGCCCGCCTGGGCGGTAGCGGCATTACTCGAGTCCGCACCCAGGAGCGCTTCGCGGAGCTCGCCCGCTTGGTCGCAGAGGGCGCGATGCGCCCGGTGATCGGCAGGGAACTACCCTTCAGCGCCGCCGCTGAGGGCTACCAGGAGGTCGAGTCGGGCCACGCGCTGGGAAAGGTCGTTCTCACTGTGAATGACTAGCGGAAGCGCTAGGCTTCTTCATTAATACGACTCTTTTCTTTACTTAAGGACGTTTTCATGAAGCGAACGTCTGCCCTTGCTGTGCTTACCGTCGCCGCGCTGGGCTTAAGCGCCTGCGGTTTTGAAGATTCCAACGATGCCTCCGGCTCCGACAGCTCCGCCAACAGCTCTGCACAGCAGGAGTCCGCAGCCAAGGGCGAAGGCTCCAAGAAGGACGACACCAAGAAGTCCGGCCCCAACCCCACAGTCCCGGGAGCGAGCGATCAGGCCCCTGAGTCCTCACCAGGCGATGGCTCGAGCTCCGAGCCCCGCAGGAACGCAAGGACAACCCCCAGCAAAGTCGGAGGGGCTTGCGGAACCACTGCGGAAGGCGCCAAGCTTAATGCGCACGAAGCAACCTCGTGCGAGTTCGTGTAAGCGTCGGATTCCCCAACGCCGGTTATCTCCAGCGCGCGATGCCGCAGGTACTGGCTCTATACAACAGCTAGTCGCCCCCCTCGTCCCGACCCCCTGCGCCCTTCACGGTTCAGGCGGCAGCTAGGCAGGGGTCAGCGCACCGGCAGTAGCGATCACCGCGAACTCCGCGATCCAGATCCACAACCAGGGGCGCTTCGGTAGCAATGGCAGCTCGTCTGCCAGTGAGGGCCGCGCGAAGATGGACTGTGTCGCCGAGTCGAAGGATTCCCACACTTCCCGGTAGTCGGATTCCGTGGCAGCCCACTGCCGAACCGCCTTGGTATCGCGGTTGTTCGCATACATCCAGAACAGTGCCGGTCCGGCAAACATAAGACAGTAGAGCATCGCCAGGAAGATCCTTAAGGCACCGTCGACGCCCTCCATCGAGCCGGATAGGATCCCGAACAGCATCATCGCACCCAGGATCAATGCCAGCCAGGCCGCGATCTTCTTCGCGGTGCTCGGGCGGTACTTCGACAACCGAATGCGACGAGCTTCCAGATCCTGCTCATCGGAAGTGCGCACGACCTGCCCATCATGTGGATCCTCGTCGGGCATCCAGCCAGCCAGATAATCCTTATCCTGCGGGCGCTGCGGGTCCTTGTAACTCATGGATCTCAGTGTAGGCACTGCGCCGGACAACCCACAGCTCATTGTTCGATTTCGAGGGCTACACTGTGAATGTCCCAATGGACGTCCTATTTCGCCGACGCATAAGAGGAAACATTCATACGCAGTGAGCCAAACCAGCCCCGACCATCAGCCCTCCCCACTATCCCCGAAG
>NZ_JAKRMU010000003.1 GCF_022345965.1 Corynebacterium sp. ACRQK | reverse complement strand
GAGACAGAAGGGGATCTCCGCCGAGGTGGCGGAGCGCATCGTGGAAGCACGCGAGCGGATCGGCCGCTTCACCAGCGTGGAAGACCTATCCCGCGAAGCCGGGCTGACCGTGGCTCATGTGGAGAAGCTGGCGCGGGCGGGGGCTTTGGGGAGCCTCGGGCTGACCCGCCGCCAGGCCGTGTGGGCCGCCGGGGTGGCGGCGACCGAGCGGCCGGGAATGCTGCCGGGGACGTCCGGCGTGCATGCACCGGCGTTGCCTGGGATGAGTGCTTTTGAGATGGTGGCGTCCGAACTAGCGACCACGGGCGTGACGACGGCCGAGCATCCGGTGCATCTGCTGCGCGAATACCTGGACGAGTGGCACCTGCGCCCTGCCCCGCGGGTTGCGCACTCCGGTGATACTGCCCCGCGTGGCGGCGCGGCAGTGGTGACGGCCGATAGCCTGCTGCGCGTCCCCGATGGCACGCGGGTGCGCGTCGCTGGCGTGGTGACCCATCGGCAGCGCCCCGCAACCGCAGGTGGGGTGGTGTTTTTCGGCTTGGAGGACGAGACCGGGCTGGCGAATATTGTGGTCTCGCAGGGGCTGTGGGTGCGGCAGCGGGCGGTCGCGCTAAATGCAAAGATCCTGGTCGTTCGGGGGATTGTCCACAACGCGGAGGGGGCGGCTACCGTGACGGCGGATCTGCTGGAACAGGTGGAGACTCAGCTGCGGCCGGCCGGCGAGATCGCGGGAGCACACGCGGGCTCGCGAGATTTCCGCTAAGTCGGCGCTTCTCGCTGGGATGATGCTGAACACTGGGCCGGTAATTGACACAGGCGTAGCAGCCAAGAACAATCGTCCCCGTGACTCGTGAGCCTTTCGACCCCGATGACCCCCGCGCGCAACGTCGCGCGCGGGGAAACTCGGCTCGGAAGGAGCGCCTCCACCTGGCGGCGCCTCCACAGGTCAGCGGTCAGGAAGCTGCGCGCTTCGGGGAGGAATACTGGCGGGGCAGCCGGCGGCGTCATCAACAGAATCCCGAAAACCGCGCGAAGGGCGGACGGCACCGAGCGGACCGCGCCAACAATCGCCGCGCGCCGGAGCGCCCCACCGGCAGCCGCCCCACGGAACAACAATTCCGCCGCAGGCGCATCGCGGCAACCGTTTTCGCGGCATTTCTGCTGCTCTGCGCAGCCGGGATGGGCGTGGCCATCCAGAAGATCACCCACGCCCCCCATGACGATCCGCAGGCGCACAACGCGGTGAAGGAACCGGCGGATTTCGCTCCGACGGAAGCGGTGGCCATCCCACCCGCAGGCCCCAACGTGCAGGTTTCTCCTGCGGTGGCGCGAATCCCGCAGCACTTCCACCCGATCCGCGAAGTGCCGAAGGCAGGGCAGAACAAAACCCTCGAGCTCAAGTCCGGCAAGCGCGACCGCCGCTACATCATTAACGTCCCGCGCGGCGCGCAGCCCTATGACAAGAACCAGAAGGAGAACCAGCAGGAGGAGGCGAAGAACCAGAAGCCCCTCCCGCTGATCTTCGCGTTCCACGGCTACCGCGAGCAGGCCAGCCAGATGGCGCGCTACACCGACCTGGCGGGCAAGAACGCGATCGTGGTGTATCTGCAGGGCATCGGCAACGCATGGGAGGGCGCCCCGTACGCGCGGGTGAAGGCCGGCGAGGACGTGCGCTTCGTCCGCGATGTGATGGATGCGGTGTCTTCCACCTACCAAGTGGATGCGAACCGGATCTACGCGACGGGCATGTCCAACGGCGGCGGTTTCGTGGGCAAGCTGGCCTGTGAGATGCCGGACGAGTTTGCGGCCTTCGCGGCCGTATCCGCGGCCTACTACTCGGGCACGTGGCGCGCCTGCGCAGAGAAGGGAGCGGACCCGAAGAAGCCACAGGACGTCCGCTTCAAGCGCGGTGAAACCACCCCGTACCTGGACATTCATGGCCGCAAGGATCAGACGATCCACTATGGTGGCGGCGAACGATACAAGGACGAGTACCTGGGAGCTTTCGAGTTCTCGCAGCTATATGCGAGCCGCGCGCATTGCGTGGGCGCGCCGATTGCCACCCGCGTGACGGACGCCGTGCAGCGCGTCCAGTGGCCGAACTGCGGTCAACACATGGAGGTCATGCATCTGGCGATCGGCGATGCGGGACACACCTGGATGGGCGAGCGCACGGGCGAGGCCGGCGCGGGCGCGGAGGACCGTTCGCGCGAGCGCCGCTCTAATGCGGTGACCGCGTCGGGCGAAGTCGCCGCGTTCTTTGAGTCCCATCACCGGTGACCCCGGGCCGCGTGCGGGCGTTGGGGGCGACTTGGAGAGAGTCGACCTTTAAGTAGAGAGATCTACGTCGTCATACGCGATAACCGGATCGGTCAGCCAGGCGACGGCGCGGTGACGTTCGACGAGGGTGGAGTGATCCTGAGGCTGGAGGGTGCCAGGGCCGGTCTGGCTGGGGTTATCGGACTGCAGCTCCACGGAAACCCAGCGCAGAGAGTAGATGTGCTCCAAGACGTCGCAGATCTCCGGGAGGCTGCGCAGTGGCAGTGCGGACGCATCGCGCCCTTCCTTATCCACGGTGCGTAGTGCACTCCGCAGGGCGGGAAGATCCACGGGAGTAAAACCGAAGACGTCAATGTCGATCAGGCCGACGACCCAGGCGAGGAACTCAGCAGCGGTGTAGGCCCAGGCCAGCTGGTACGCATCGTCCTGCAGCTCCTGGTTATAGGCCTGTGTTCCCTGTGCCTCCTGCGCTTCTTGCGCAGTCTCTGCGGCGTCGAGGAAGGACCGCTCAATCGGGGTGAGGTTGTCGAAGGTCCGCCGCGATCCAGAGCGCAACGCGTCGAAGTCCACGGGCTCGCCGTTCAACACTGCTACGGCAACGGTCGCCACCACGGACAAAGTCACGGCCCGGTTGAAGACCTCCTCGGCGGGGCGCAGCAGCACCTCGGCTTCGCTGCGCACCGGCGGCAGCGTCGTCGCCACCTGGAAACCCTGCCGCCACAGGCCTCCACGTACGCGGCGCATCCGCTCTACGGAGCCCGGGTGCTGCGGTACAGAGTTCGCCTGCGCTCCACTGGCCTGGGAACTGCCGACCAGTGCGGGATCCAGTAGATCTGCGCCGCCTGCATTGCGCACGGTGCCGTCGGTCAGGAAGAAGATTGCGTTGGCTTCGCGTGCCCAGTCGGCGAATTCTCCCAGGTGGGAGAAGTCAAAGTCATCGTCGCGCTCGAACACATAGTGCCGCCGCACGCTGTGGATGTGCTGCATCACCGTGTGGATATAAGAGTTAAAGCTGCCGAATCGCTCCTCACCCTGCGTGGCTGCGTACCCCTCGAAACCAGTTAGGTGTTCCAGCAGCTCACGAGTTTGCTGCTCCTCGTCCTCGCCAGCGCCATTGGCCGTGGTCTTCAAGAACGGCCGGTCTGGCGAGTCGAAGCACAACTCGCGGGAGGCGATGGCGGGCTCGCCCGGTCCGCGGAAGGGCACGTCCGCGCGGACGGTGGAGTAGGCGTTCACGTAAATGCTCATGTCTTCACAGCATAGAGTCTCTCCGCCCCACCCGCACCAGTCTCTACCTAAAGGCGAAACTGTTAGGTCAGCCGAAAGGGCTTCGCTAGAATACTGGATTCATGCGCCATACGACCGCCCCTTCGCTAGCCCCCAACGGCACTGCCATCGCCTACATCGTCCGCGATGGCGGGTATCCCTACGCCGTCCAGGCAGCACTCACCGAGGATGGCGTGGGCAAGGAACGCCCCGTGCAGCTGCCCATCGAAGGCCCCGTCACGCGCGTGCTGCACTCCCCGGACGCACAGTGGATCGCCTGCGAGGTTTCCCCTAAGGGTTCCGAAAAGCTCGAGACCTTCACGGTATCTACGGACCCTGAGGTCGAAGGGGCGTCACCACTAAGAAACACGTTCGACGCCCGCACGCATCTGGTCGAATGGGACCGCGACAAGCTGGCGATGGACGCAGTGGCGGCCGACGGCATGACGGAAGCGCGTCTGGTCGACCCGAGTACGTCGCGCTACCAGGTGATGGACCGCCGCATCGACGCGCTGCTCGTCGCTTCGGAGGCCGGGTATAGCCTCATGCGCGTCGGCCCGCGTGGCAACCGCGAACTGCTACTGGTTACCCCGCGGGGCCGTTGGATGCCGCTGCTGCCGCCGGAGCCGGGAGCCACCACGGAGGATGGCCGGATTCTGCCGATCACGGACAGCCGACTGGTGATTCTAGTGGTCACCGACCATGGCGCGGACCGCCGTCGGCTCATGCGGCTGGTTGTGGATATCGAGGGCGAGCGTCCGGTGTGTATCGAGCGCGAGGAACTGATCAGCAACCCCGAGGCGGACGTCGACGAGTTCGCCATCAGCGAGGACCTTTCGACCGCCGCGGTGCTGTGGAACCAGGCGGGCATTTCCAACCTGGAGCTGCTAAGCCTCGGCGAAGATCAGCGCGTGCAGGTCCGCCGCACCGTCGAGCTGCCGGGAATGGTCGCCGCGGGCCTGTCCATCACTGACGATGGCCAACTGTTGGCGCTGACAGTCGAAGGGCCAAACCTGCCGCCGACGGTGGAGGTACTGCGCCTGGAGGCCGGACGCGTGGAGCCGCTGGACTCAGACCGCACCGACCGCCTGGACGAGCGCGCCCGGCAGGGCGACGTCCCGGAACTGGTCTACTACACCGCCCGCGACGGCCTGGAGCTATCCGGCTGGCTGTACCTGCCGGAGGACCCCGCGCCGGGCCGCCCGGTGTACGTGCATCTGCACGGCGGCCCCGAAGGCCAATCCCGCCCCGCCCACCACGACGTGCTTGCGGACATCGTCGCCGCTGGTTACACCGTGTTTACACCCAATATTCGCGGGAGTAAGGGCAACGGCCGCGCCTTCATCCACGCCGACGACCGTTATGGTCGCTTCGCCGCGATCGACGACGTTGCGGATACTGTTTCTTTTCTTTGTGACGCCGATTTGTGCACCGCAGGGCGGGTATTCCTGGGAGGCCGCAGTTACGGCGGGTTCCTAGCCGTGCTGGCGGCTGCCCGCTACCCGGACATGTTCCTAGGCGTGGTGGATGCTTGCGGCATGACGAGCTTCGAGACCTACTACGAGTCGACCGAGCCGTGGCTGGCGAGCGCGGCCTCCCCGAAGTACGGGTACCCGATGCACGATGCCGAGCTGCTGTGGGAGATCTCCCCGCTGCACAAGGCAGAGCTGATCACCACCCCGGTGCTGTTTATCCACGGGGCTAACGACTCGAACGTGCCGCTGCAGGAATCCCAGCAGCTATACGACGCGCTAGTGGAGCTGGGCCGTACCCCGCAGTTCCTGGAGGTTCCGGGGGAGGGCCACCAGTTTGTAAAGCCGAAGTCCCGGCAGCTAATCGGGGAGCGGATCCTGGAGTTCTTCGCGGAGCTGAGCTAGTGGAAGCGGAAGTCGCTGCACTATTGGGAAGTGCTGCAGCATACCCAGGCAGCGAAGCTCGGGGAAGCGTCCTATCGTGGAATTGTTGGGCCCTAAAACAGCGACCTACAGAACCACGCTATTTCGCGCGAATGAACCGCGAAGACACCCTGTGAGGAGAGCGATTTTCCCATGGCACACCAGAAACGCCAGATCCCGAACCCCGTTGAGATTTTCGACCTGCTGAAGTTTAAAAAGCCCACCCTGGATTTCAAGGCTCGTCGCCTCAACGATGCACAGACCATCTGGGATCTGCGCGCCATCGCTAAGCGCCGCACCCCGGCCGCAGCATTCGACTACACCGATGGCGCCGCCGACGAAGAAATCTCGATGAACCGCGCCCGCCAGGCTTTCCGGGACGTAGAGTTCCACCCGTCGATCCTGAACGACGTATCCAATGTGGACACCACCGCAGAGGTTTTCGGAGGTAAGTCCTCTCTGCCGTTTGGCATCGCTCCGACCGGCTTTACCCGCCTGATGCAGACCGAAGGTGAGCTCGCGGGCGCGAGCGCCGCGGGGTCCGCAGGAATCCCGTTCTGCCTTTCCACCCTGGGCACCACCAGCATTGAGGACGTGCAGAAGGCCAACCCGAACGGCCGCAACTGGTTCCAGCTGTACGTGATGAAGGAGCGCGAGATCTCCTACGGGCTGGTGGAACGCGCGGCCAAGGCCGGCTTCGATACCCTGCTGTTCACCGTGGATACGCCCGTCGCTGGTAACCGCCTGCGCGATGCCCGCAACGGCTTTTCCATCCCACCGGAGATCTCCCTGGGTACCGTGCTCAACGCCATCCCGCGCCCCTGGTGGTGGTGGGACTTCCTGACCACTCCGCCGCTGGAGTTTGCCTCCCTGACCAGCACCGACGGCACAGTCGGCGAGCTGCTGGACTCCGCGATGGATCCCTCCATCAAGTTCGAGGATTTAAAGACCATCCGCGAAATGTGGCCCGGCAAGCTGGTCGTTAAGGGCGTGCAGAACCTGCCGGATTCCAAGAAGCTGGCCGACCTGGGCGTCGATGGCATCATCCTGTCCAACCACGGCGGCCGCCAGCTGGATCGCGCCCCAGTGCCTTTCCAGCTGCTGCCGGAGGTCGCCCGCGAGGTCGGCAAGGATCTGGACGTGGCTATGGATACCGGCATCATGAATGGCGCGGACATCGTCGCCGCGATCGCCAAGGGCGCGAAGTTCACCCTGATCGGCCGCGCGTACCTCTATGGGCTGATGGCAGGTGGCGAGGCCGGCGTGAACCGCGCCATCGAGATCCTGGCCAGCGAGGTTCGCCGCACCATGCGCCTGCTGCAGGTTTCCTCCCTGGACGAACTGACCCCGGAGCATGTCACCCAACTCAATACTCTGGGCCTAAACCGGGTGAACGGCGTACCTGAGGACGAGCAGACCCTGTTCAGCTAGGCATGGTTCGCTAGTCGCTGAACTTCATGCCCGCGTCGCTGAGGCGGCGCACGTAGGGCATCCCCAGGCCGGTGGCCGGAGTAAGCACTCCGCCGCCGGTTTTGCCTTGGTAGGTAGAGCCTGTCGGCAGTTCGGCGTCACAAAGAACAAGAGTGAGCGCAGCCTCGCTAAGCATCAGGGACGTGCCCTTGTACCCCGGGTCGGCGTCCAGGCTGATGGTGTTTGTGTACGTGCTGCCGCCGGCGCCGACGCCGTAGTGCTTAGCGTGGAAGAAACCGGCATCGCGTTCGGCCTCAGACGGCCCCTCGCCGGGCTCAGGTACCCAGCGAGAGAGGAACGTGCGCAGCTTGTCCTGGTTCAGCGCCGTCACTGCCGTGCCGAGCACTGCGCCCATGGTGAAGGCACGCATGCGCCCCTTCAGCCCCTTGCCGGTGTACTGGTATTCGCTATAGCGCAGCTTGTCGCCGTACTCGTAGCCGAGCAGTGCGTTCGAGCGGCGCACCACGCGCGTGTTGGAGCTCGCCATGATGAACGGGCCGGCCCAGACGTCCTCGCCACTGTCGCTAGCGCTTGTGCTAGTGCCACTTATATCGTTTTCGCGCACCACACCGAAGTCCGGCTGCTTGCCCAGGTCCGGCTCGTTGGCGCGGTCAGGGGAGAGGGTGTACGGGTCGGCTAGCATCCGCTTCTTCTCGGTGCTGCCCTTGGCGGCAGCGAATTGCTCGCGCATCGAGTCGATCGTGCCGCCGGAGAGCCCACCCTTCATCTTCACGATCATGGTGGCGGACTTGAGGGTGTCTCTATTTTCGGACGCCCTCTGCCCCAGCAGCAGCATTCCCAGGTCACTCGGAACAGAATCGAAGCCGCAGGCGTGGACGATGCGCGCCCCGCTGGCGGTAGCGCGGTCGTGGTAGGAATCAGCGGATTCGCGCATGAAGAGCGCCTCTCCAGCGAGGTCGACATAGTGCGTTCCGTGGGTGGCGCATTCGCGGACCAAGGGGAAGCCGTGGCGGTAGTAGGGGCCGACAGTGGAGATGACCACGCGAGTATCGCGGACCAGCTTCTCCAGGGAACGATTATCGCTGGAATCGGCGATGACCAGCGGGAAATCCTTGGCCCGTGGGTGCTTTGCAGCCAGCTGCTCGCGCCGGGCCTCCAGCTTTGTCTGGTTCCGGCCGGCCAGAGCGATGCGCACGTCGGCGGGGGCGTTGGCGGCCAGGTAGTCGGCGGTCAGCGCGCCGACGAAACCGGTGGCACCCATCAGGGTGATGTCGAAGCTGCGGGAGGGGGAGTTGCTCATGGCTACATTTGTACCGGTTAGATTGGGTGAATGACGTCTGAAAACCAGTTTGCGGGTGTGAATCCTCCACTGCACGTAGTGTTCGACCGCCCGGAGATCCCCCCGAACACGGGCAACGCGATCCGCATGTGCGCGGGCACGGGGGCTTCGCTGCACCTGGCGGGGCCGCTGGCCTTCAAGTTCGACGACAAGCATGTGCGCCGAGCGGGGCTGGATTATCACGAGCTGGCGGATGTGCACACCCACGAGGGGATCGATGAGGCGTTGGCCCATGTGACTGATCCGGCTCGCGGCTCGGGGCGGGTATTCGCCTTCACCGCACAGACGGGCACGTGGTTTACGGAAGTTGAGTATCGTGCCGGGGACGTGCTGCTCTTTGGTCCGGAGCCGACTGGCCTGGCCGACGATGTGTTGGCCGACCCGCGGGTGACGGCGAAGGTGCGCATCCCGATGCTTCCGGGGCGGCGGTCCATGAACCTATCGAACGCGGCGGCGGTGGCGGCCTATGAGGCGTGGCGCCAGTTGGGCTTCGCCGGCGGGGTGTAGCGGGGAACATTCCTCTAACCGAACCCCTCCCATAATCATGTTCGCCTTTATCCCCAGCCAAAGCGCCCGCCGTCTGACAGGATCGGTGGCATGACGTACCCTCACTTCGGCTCGCCTGCCCCCATGCCCGCCTACGGGTATGCCCCGCCGCCGCAAACCGGCCAAGACTCTCGCTTCATGCCCCTGCTCATCGGCTGGCTCGCTGCTTTCCTCATGCCGATTGTGTATTGCATCCTGCGCTTCGTGTTTTATGGCAAGGACTGGGTGGGGATACTTCTAATCGCCGGCGCGGTCGGCCCGCTCTTCTTCGGCATTCAGTGCCTCCTCAATTTCGTGGCGCTCGCGATCCCGAAGTGGTGCAATGATTCCCTCGCCATTTTTTGGAGCGGCATGCTCGTCTGGTGGGGTGGCGGGGCGGCTTTCGCGGTGGTGCCAGGGTGGGACTTCCGCGAGGAAATCCGAGAGTACGGAGAGAAAGCTTGGCCCACCGGGGGACCTAATGGCCGGGACGTAATGACCACGGAAGATGGGCAGCGTTACATCGAAATCCTCGATACCTGGCTGGATACCGAAACGACTCTGCAGCATACTCTCACAATCCCCACCTTGGTCGCGCTAGCTGGAATCGCCATCGTCGTCATTGGCGTGGTCGTGGCCGCCACGAACCCTGCTCGTCAGACTGTCGCCTATGCGCCGCACTGGCCGGGTAGGCCCTACTAGTTTCGTGCACTAGTTGCTCTCTTAGCCATGACGCCACCTCGATCCCAGCGAGCCCGCGTGGAATAATGGGGCGCATGGCAGCTACTAAATTGGATGGAAAACTCTACCGCGACGAGATCTTCGCCGACCTGGAACAGCGCGTCGCCGCGCTGAAGGAAAAGGGTGTGACTCCCGGCCTGGCGACGGTGCTGGTGGGCAACGACCCGGCCAGCCACTCCTATGTGCGCATGAAGCACAAGGACTGCGAGCAGATCGGCGTGAACTCCATCCGCAAGGATCTCCCGGCGGACGTTTCCCAGGAAGAGCTCAACGCAGTCATCGACGAGTTAAACGCTGACGATGCCTGCACCGGCTACATTGTGCAGCTGCCACTGCCCAAGCACCTGGATGAAAACGCTGTGCTGGAGCGCATCGATCCGGACAAGGATGCCGATGGCCTGCACCCGGTGAACCTGGGCAAGCTGGTGCTCAACGAGCCCGCTCCGCTGCCCTGCACCCCTAACGGTGCGATCCACCTGCTCCGCCGCTTCGGTGTGGAGTTGAACGGCGCGAAAGTTGTAGTCATCGGCCGCGGAGTGACGGTCGGCCGCCCGATCGGCTTGATGCTCACCCGCCGCAGCGAGAACTCCACTGTCACCCTGTGCCACACCGGCACGAAAGACCTGGCGGCGGAGACGAAGGCCGCGGACGTGATCGTCGCGGCCGCTGGCGTGCCGCACATGATCACCGCGGACATGGTCAAGCCGGGTGCGGCGATCCTGGACGTGGGAGTCTCCCGCGGCGAGGACGGCAAGCTGAAGGGCGACGTACACCCGGACGTGTGGGACGTTGCCGGCGCCGTCTCCCCGAACCCCGGGGGAGTAGGCCCGCTGACCCGAGCCTTCCTGGTGCGCAACGTCGTCGAGCGCGCGGAGAAGCTGCTGCGTGCCTAATCGCTCCCGCCCCGCCCGCATTGGCGACGCCCGCCAGCGGCTCCTCGATAACCCCCACGACCGAAACAACCCGCCCTCCCGGTTCTCTCGGTCCGTCCAGTACGTGCTGCTGGGGCTGTTCGGGCTGATGCTGCTGGCTGTGCTGGCGCTGTTGTTGGTGGACAGGTGGCGTCGAGCTAGCGTCATGCTGGGCAGCGCGATGGTCTACCTGGCTGTACTTCGCTTACTCCTGGACTCCCGCGTGCTGGGCGTGCTGGCGGTGCGTTCGCGCAAGTTCGATACCGCCTTCACCGCCGCCATCGGCATAATCATTCTGTGGATCGCCGTGAGCGTCGACCCGCTGACCAGCTAACTCCGCGCAGCGCCCTCGTTACCCTCGGCGCCCTCGGTGCCTTCGGCGATGATCTTCGCCTTCGCCAGGAACTTCGCCAACGCCTGGCCCATCTGGCGCGACTCGATCAGGAACCCATCGTGGCCTGTCGGCGAGGTGATCTTCGACATGCCGATGAAGTCCCCCAGGTTGCGCGACAGGTGCTCCTGTTGGTGCAGCGGGTACAGAATGTCGGTATCCACACCCACCACCATCGTCGGTACCTCACACGAGCCCAAGGCGGCGTTCATGCCACCCCGGCCACGGCCGACGTCATGCCTGTTTAGTGCGTCGGTCAGCACTACATAGCTGCCCGCATCGAAGCGCGCTACCAGCTTCTCGGCCTGGCGATCCAGGTAACTCTCCACCGCGAAACGCTGGTGAGGGTCGCGGTACGGCCCGTAGGGGTTTTCGCCGTTCTGCGGATCCACGCCGAAACGCTCATCGACTTCCAGCTCGCCTCGATACGTCAGGTGCGCGATGCGGCGCGCCTGCCCCAGCCCATGCGAAGGAACCACGCCCGTGTCGTAGTAATCGCCGCCCTGCCAGGCCGGGTCCGCCTCAATGAAGCGGATCTGGCTGGACTGCAGGCCAATCTGCCACGCAGACGCACGCGCGCTCACCGCGATCGGTAACGCCGCGTTGACCATCTCCGGGTACATGAGCGACCACTCCAGCACCCGTGCCCCGCCCATCGAGGCACCCACAAGGGCATGGACCTTTGTGACGCCCACACGCTCCAACAACAGCCGTTCCGCCGTAACCATGTCACGGATCGACAGGCCAGGGAATCGCGAGCCCCACGCCTGGCCGTCGGGGTGAGGCGAACTCGGGCCGGTGGACCCCTGGCAGCTGCCCAGCACATTGGCACAGAGCACCAGGTAGCGGGTGGTGTCGATGGGCTTGTTCGGCCCCACCATGTCCGCCCACCAGTCGGCGGCATTGCCGTCGCCAGTGAGGGCATGCTCGATCAGAACAATCGGTCGGTCCTCCGGGGACAGGCCCGCCTCGGGGCCGGCCGAGAACTCGGCATAGTCCGCGGCGCCCTCCGGAGAGTCGTAGAACGCAAAGTAGCGGAGTTCGGCGTCAAAAATAGTTACACCCGCCTCCGTGACCACGTCGCCGATAGAGACCGTGCGCGACGCGCCAGAAGCGGGGAGGAACTCGGGGTTCATGGGAATCAGCCTAAAGCCTAGATCCTAGACAGCCTTAGATGGCCGCGAAGCCGAGCTTCAGGTCGTCGATGATGTCGGTGATGTCCTCAATGCCCACGGACAGGCGAACCGTAGCGTGGGACACACCCGCGCGGGCCAGGCCATGCGCATCGGACTGCGAGTGGGTGGTGGTGGCTGGGTGCACCACCAGGGAACGCACATCGCCAACGTTTGCCAGGTCAGAGTGCAGCTGCAGGGCATCGATGAAGGCCCAGGCCTTTTCCTTCGCCTCCTCCGAGGTCGGGTCGTCGACCTTCAGGTCGAAGCTCAAGACAGAGCCGGTGTACTCCAGGCCCAGTTCCTCCTTGACCTTGAACCACGGGGAGGTCGGCAGGCCCGCGTAGTTCACGGTGGCCACCTGCGGCTGCTCGGCCAGGAACTCCGCCACGGCCTTCGCGTTCTCGTTGTGCTTGGCGATGCGCAAGGTCAGCGTATCCAAGCCCTGGGCCACAACCCATGCGTTGAACGCGGAGAGGGTGGCGCCCGTATCGCGGATAATGCCGGCGCGGAGCTTCATGCCGAAGGCAGCCGGGGCCAGGTCCACGTACTTCAGGCCGTGGTAGGCCGGGTCCGGGTTGACGAAGCCGGGGAAGACCGGCTGGCCGTCGCGCTTGACTGACCAGTCGAAGGAGCCGCCGTCGACGATGATGCCGCCGAGTCCCGAGCCGTTGCCCGTGTAGAACTTCGTCAGGGATGCGACTACGACGTCCGCGCCCAGCTCCAGCGGGCGGACCAGGGCGGCGGTGGCCAGGGTGTTGTCTACGATCAGCGGGACCTGGTTAGCGTGGGCGATCTCTGCGACGGCCGGGATGTTCAGGACGTCTGCCTGCGGGTTTGCGAAGGTCTCGGCGAAGAAGGCCTTGGTGTTCGGGCGGACGGCGGCCTGCCAGGATTCCGGGTCGTCGGGGTTTTCCACGAAAGTGGTTTCGATGCCCAGCTTCGGCAAGGTGTGCTGCAGCAGAGTTTCGGTGCCGCCGTACAGGCGCGGAGAGGCGACAATGTGGTCGCCGGCGCCGGCCAGGTTGAGGATTGCGGCGGTCTCGGCAGCCATGCCGGAGGCGAAAGCGACTGCGTGTACGCCGCCTTCCAGGGAGTTCAGGCGGTTCTCCAGCGCCTCTACAGTGGGGTTGGTCAGGCGGGAGTAGATGGGGCCCAGGTCTTCCAGGTGGAAGCGCTGCTTGGCGTGCTCTGCGTCGTTGAAGACGTAGCTGGTGGTGAAGTGGATCGGCAGGTTGCGTGCGCCGGTGTCGCCGACGGGCTGGCCCGCGTGGATCTGGCGGGTGGCGAAGCCCCACTGTTCTGCGTTCTCGTTGGTGTACTTCGGCATTGGTGTGGTCCTTTGGGGTTTTGTTGGTTGGTTTGCGCTTTGGTTTGCTGTTTAGCTTTGCTGTGTTACGACGATAGACCCACGCGCATTAAAAGTAAACCGCTCTGTCTACTTTTTTCTTATTGACGCCACAAAGTCCCAGTTGGTAAGGTGTTTGCTATTTTGGAAATCGCTGTACCGCTTGGTCTAGAAACTCTGGGATATTGTCTGTCTTGGTAATACTTCGCCACTAAGTAGTCGCCGCGCCAACTCACCGGTTCACCACAACACCTCCGTGGCTCTCTGCTTCGCGACCTCGTCGCCTCCGCGGCTCCGCTGCCGGTGGTGCCCCCTGCCGCCCATGTTCTGCAAGATTTCCGATACTTAAGGCCTCTCTGGCGGGCGAAATGTCGCTAGAACGGGAATGTGTTATTTGTAACTGTTTGCAAATATGCAAAACCACTGGTCAGAAGGTTGGCGCTGGAGCTCTGGATTTTTAAGGAGTGACGTATTCCCGTTCTAACGACATCTGGGTCTCCTGAGGCTTGGCTGAGTGAGGGTAAGGGGAAGGGCGGCGGAGAAGGGCGGACGCAGGCACAAGAAAACCCCAGCGCCAGCAGCACAGTGCCAGCGCCGGGGTTATCGCCAGCCCAGCCGGCTACTTGTTGGTGTTCAGGCCGTCGATGATCTCGTTGAACGTCGAAGACGGGCGCATCACAGCATTCGTCTTCTCATCGTTCGGCCAGTAGTAGCCGCCCAGATCCACCTCGCGGCCCTGGATGTCCAGCAGCTCCTGGGAGATCTTTTCCTCGTTGGCCTTGAGGGCGTCAGCAACAGGCTTAAAGATCTCCGCCAGCTCAGCATCGCGAGTCTGGTCAGCCAGCTCGCGGGCCCAGAACTTCGCCAGGTAGAAGTGGGAACCGCGGTTGTCGATCTCTCCGACCTTGCGGGACGGGGACTTAGACTCGTTCAGCACGGACTCGGTGGCAGCATCCAGAGCGTCACCCAGGATCGGGGTGCGCGGGTTGTCGTCCGTCTCCTGCAGCTTGCGCAGAGACTCCGCCAGCGCCAGGAACTCACCCAGGGAATCCCAACGCAGGTGGTTCTCCTCAGTCAGCTGAGCCACGTGCTTTGGTGCGGAACCACCCGCACCGGTCTCGAACAGGCCACCGCCGGCGATCAGCGGCACCACGGAAAGCATCTTCGCGGAAGTGCCCAGCTCCATGATCGGGAAAAGGTCCGTCAGGTAGTCACGCAGCACGTTACCGGTGACGGAAATCGTGTCCTCGCCAGCGCGGATGCGGTCGAGGGAGAGCTGCATTGCCTCTTCCGGCGGCAGAATGCGGATGTCCAGCCCCTCGGTGTCGTGGTCCTTCAGGTAGGTTTCCACCTGCTTCTGCACGTTCCGGTCGTGCGCGCGCTCCGGATCCAGCCAGAACACAGCCGGGGCGCCGGTGGCGCTGGCGCGCTTCACGGCCAGCTTCACCCAGTCCTGCAGCGGGATGTCCTTGGCCTGGCAAGCGCGCCAGATGTCACCCTCGGCAACCTCGTGTTCCATCAGCACGTCGCCGGCGCTGTTCAGCACCTGCACGCGGCCCTCGGCCTCGATGCGGAAGGTCTTGTCGTGGGAACCGTACTCCTCGGCCTTCCGCGCCATCAGACCAACGTTCGGCACGGTGCCCATCGTGGTCGGGTCAAAGGCTCCATTCTTGCGGCAGTCGTCGATAACGACCTGGTAGATGCTCGCATAGGAGGAATCCGGAAGAACCGCCAGCGCATCCTGGGTCTCATCGTTCTTGTTCCACATCTGGCCGGAGGTGCGGATCATCGCCGGCATGGAAGCATCCACAATCACGTCGGACGGCACGTGCAGGTTAGTGATGCCCTTGTCGGAGTTCACCATCGCCAGGTCCGGGCCGTCGGCCAGAGCCTTGTCGAAGGCCTCGCGGATCTCGGCTGCGTTGTCTACCTTGTCCGCATCCAGTGCATCCAGGATGGCACCCAAGCCGTTCTCACCGTTCAGGCCTGCCGGCAGCAGCTGGTCGCCGTACTGCTCGAACACGTCGTGGAAGTATGCGCGCACCGCGTGGCCGAACATGATTGGGTCGGAGACCTTCATCATCGTGGCCTTCAGGTGCACGGAGAACAGCACACCCTCTGCCTTAGCGCGAGCCACCTGAGCTCGGAAGAAGGTGCTGAGAGCCTCGGCCCGCATCACCGTGGCGTCAACAATCTCCTTGTCCAGCACCGGCAGCTCTTCCTTCAACACCTGTGTCTCGCCGTTCGGCTTGACCAGCTGGATGCGCAGCGTATCACCGCCATCGATGATTACCGACTGCTCGTTGTGGCGGAAGTCGTCGGCCTCCATCGTGGCGACATTCGTCTTGGAATCCGGCGACCACTTGCCCATGGAGTGCGGGTGCTTGCGGGCGAAGTTCTTCACGGCCTTCGGCGCGCGGCGGTCGGAGTTGCCCTCGCGCAGCACCGGGTTAACGGCGGAGCCCTTCACGGAGTCATAGCGAGCCTGCGCGTCGCGCTCCTCGTCGGTCTTCGGCTCGGACGGGTAATCCGGCAGGTCGTAGCCCGCCTTCTGTAGCTCCGCGATGGCTGCCTGCAGCTGTGGGATAGACGCAGAGATGTTCGGCAGCTTGATGATGTTCGCATCCGGGGTCTTGGCCAGCTCGCCGAGCTCAGCCAGAGCGTCGTCAACCTTCTGCTCCTCGGGCAGCACGTCGGAGAACGCGGCCAGGATGCGGGCGGCCAGCGAAATATCGCGGGTCTCCACATCCACTCCAGAGGTCGAAGCAAAAGCCTCCACAATCGGCTTCAAAGAATACGTCGCCAAGAGTGGGGCTTCGTCGGTGCGGGTGTAGATGATCTTTGCCATGTGGCGTTCGTCTCCCAGCCTCTAGTTAGTCAGTTGGTCTTTTAGTGGTTTACGATCCAAGAATACGGCAAACATCAAACCTGTGAATGGTACGGGGTTATTGCCCACCGCGCGGCCTGTTCTGTTTTAAAGCCTAAAAATTTTTTTGACGCCTGCCCGCCGCGCTCTTGCGACCTACCCGCCGCACTTCCCGCCCTATCAACTTTTGAAAGCGAGCGATGCCCGTGAGCGAAACGAAACTTACAAAGTTGCCCTCCCGCCGTCCGGTTCCGCGCCAGACGGAGATCTCCAACCGTCACCGTTATATCGCCATGGTGGCGATGGCCCTCGGTGGTTTTGGCATCGGCACCACGGAGTTTGTGGCGATGGGTTTGCTGAACCTCATCGCGGAGGACTTCTCTATCTCGGAGGACCAGGCCGGCCACGTGATTTCCGCTTATGCGCTGGGCGTGGTCGTCGGCGCTCCGCTGATTACCACCCTCACGGGGTCTATCCCGCGCCGCCGCTTGGCGCTGCTGCTGATGGGCGCCTTCGTGATCGGCAACGGCCTGAGTGTATTCGCACACTCCTATGGGATCCTGATGCTCTCCCGTTTCATTGCGGGCTTCCCGCACGGCGCGTACTTCTCCGTCACCGCGCTGATCGCCGCCTCCATGGCTCCGAACGGCAAGCGCGGTAAGGCCGTGGCATTGACGGGCATGGGCCTTTCCATCGCCACGGTCATCGGCGTGCCGATTGCGCAGTGGTTGGGTTCCACTTTCGGCTGGAACGCGGCCTTCGCGATGGTCGCGGCCATCGGCGTGATCACCTTCGTCGCTTTGTGGTTCACCGTGCCGCACATGACGCTGATGCCCCGCACCAAGCCGCTGACGGAGCTCGGCGCATTGGTGAATTCGCAGGTGCTTATGACCCTCGCCATTGGCACCGTCGGTTTCGGCGGCATGTTCGCGGTCTACACCTATATCTCTTGGACGCTGACGGAAAACGCGGGCTTCAACGCCAACCTCATCTGGATTCCGCTGATGGTCTACGGCATTGGCATGGTCATCGGCACCTATATCGGTGGTGTGCTGGCCGACCGGAACCTGGAGTACGCGATCCTCGGCACCTTGCTGTCACTGATCGTCGTCCTCTCCGCCTTTTACTTCCTGTCCCACAACGCGGTGGCAGGCATCATCAACTTCGGCGTGATCGGCTTGTTGGGTTCCACCCTGGTGCCGAACCTGCAGACCCGTTTGATGGATGTTGCGGGCGACGCACAGACCCTCGCCGCGGCGCTGAACCACTCAGCGTTGAACATGGCGAATGCGGCGGGAGCGGCGGTCGGCGGTGCCGTCATCGCCGCTGGTTATGGCTATTCCACCCCGGCGCTCGCCGGTGCGGCGATGGCCGCCTGTGGCGCTCTGCTGTGGATTCCTGCCTATTATTTACGACGCCGTCAGCTCGCGGCCGCCCGGGCGTAGATTCTAAAGCTTTAAGGAATAGTAAGGGTTAGTCGTCTGGGTTAGTAGGGTAGGGACTCATGAAGTCACTGACTATTGCGACGGTCAACGTCAATGGAATTCGAGCGGCAGCGAAGGTGCGCCACGAGAACAACCGGGGGATCTTGCCGTGGCTGGAGGCCACGCCGGCGGACGTGGTGCTGATGCAGGAGGTGCGCGCGGACGAAAAGCAGACGCGCGCTGCCCTGGAGCCCGTCCTGGGGGAGTGGCACCTGGCTCAGGCGCCCGCCGCCGCCAAGGGGCGCGCCGGGGTGGCCATACTGTCGCGTTTGCCGCTGCGGGACGTGCAAATCGGCTTTGGAGTAGAGGAGTTCGCCGATTCCGGTCGCTATATCGAAGCCACGGTGGATGCCGGAGACCTGCCGGTGCGCGTGGCCTCCCTGTACCTGCCCAGCGGCTCGGCGGGGACGGAGAAGCAGGACGAGAAGTACCGCTTCCTGGATTCCTTCGGTGAGTACCTGCAAAACCGGGCAGCACGGGCCGAGCAAGCCGGGCACCCCGAGCTGGTGGTCGGCGGAGACTGGAACATCTGCCACCGCCGTGAAGACCTGAAGAATTGGAAGACTAACCGCAAGAAGTCCGGCTTCCTGCCCGACGAGCGAGCCTTTATGGATTCCCTGTTGGGCACCTTCCCGGATAAAGCCACCCAGGTGGCGGACGCCGAGGATTCCGGCCGCAACGGAAACCCCGCGGGCGTGGCCGGCGACTTCTTCGGAGCCGTGGACTACGCGCCGGGGGACCTCGCCATCGCCCGCCTGGCTGCTGGCGCGGCGGAGGAACCGCACTACTTCGACGTGATGCGCCGGGTGCTGCCCGACCAGGCCGGGCCTTACTCCTGGTGGACCTATCGCGGCCAGGCCTTCGATACTGACGCGGGCTGGCGCATCGACCTGCAGGTGGCCACCCGCGGCATGCTGAAACGCGCGCTGACCGCCAACAACGTGTGGGTGGATAAGGCCGCAGCCTACGACCAGCGCTGGTCCGACCACTCCCCGGTTCTGGTGGAGTATGCATGCTGACCGTCCTCTACGTCCTGGGGCTTACCGCCGAATCAATGACGGCGGCGCTAGCCGCGGGACGTCAGCGGATGGACATGTTCGGCGTCATGCTCATCGCTTCGGTAACCGCCTTCGGCGGCGGCACGGTGCGTGACCTGCTGTTCGGCCACTACCCGCTGCGTTGGGTGGACGAGCCGATCTTCCTAGCCATTGTGCTGGGCGCCGCGCTGGTGACAGTGCTGGCCAGCTTCTTGATGGACTACTTTCGCACCGTCTTTCTGGTGCTTGACGCGGTCGGCCTTTCCACCTTCGCCCTACTGGGTGCGCAGGTGGCGCTCGAGCTGGGGTACAACCCCCTGATCGTCATCGTCTCCTCCGTAGTGACGGGCGTGTTTGGCGGCGTGCTGCGCGACGTTTTATGCGACCGGGTGCCGCTGGTGTTTAGCGAGGAGCTATACGCCTCCATCGCCATCCTCGTGGCGGTGATGTATATGGGCATGCTGCACTTCAACCTAGACGAGACTATCGGCAGCCAGCTGGTCATTGTCATTTGCCTGATCTTCGCCTTCGGCCTGCGCCTGCTGGCGATCTTCTACCGCATTTCCCTGCCGGTTTTCGAATACCAGGAGCGCGAGTACGTCCGCGACCCCGCCGGGCGGCTGACCATGTGGGCGCTCAACAAGGCCGGAGTGCAGCGCCGCGAGATGCGCCGGCGTAGCGTGGGCGCGCCGAAGGCGCCGAAGGACAAAACCGGGCAGAAGAAGCGCAAGAGGAAAAATCGGTTCGAACTGGTCGATCGGGGAGAGTACGAATACGGGGACGACCAGGCGTCACAAAACCCGCACGAAGAACCCCGAAACAGCGACGAGTAAGGTTACATAATATGAACCAACCTGCGAAGAAACAGCGCGTCGTCTCCGGCTTGCAGCCGACCAGCGATTCCTACCACCTGGGCAACTACTTGGGAGCAGTCAAGCAGTTTATCCAGTTGCAGGAAGACTACGAGACCTTCTACTTCATCCCCGACCAGCACGCCATCACCGTGCCCGGCTACAGCCCCAAGGACCTGCGCAAGCGCACCCTCGCGGGTGTGGCACAGCTGCTGGCGCTGGGCATCGACCCGGAGCGCTCCACCCTGTATGTGCAGTCCCACGTGCCGGAGCATGCGCAGCTGGCATGGGTGCTGATGTGCATCACCGGCGACGGTGAGGCGCGCCGCATGACGCAGTTTAAGGACAAGTCCGCCAAGCAGGGCGGCGACAACACCACCTCCGGCCTGTACGCCTACCCGATGCTCATGGCCGCAGACATTCTGCTGTACCGCCCGCACCTGGTGCCGGTCGGCGAAGACCAACGCCAGCACCTGGAGCTCACCCGCAACCTGGCGGAGCGATTCAACTCCCGCTACAAGAAGACCTTCGTGGTTCCCGAGGGCTTCATCCCCGAGGGCGCGGCCAAGATCTACGACCTGCAGAACCCGACGGCCAAGATGTCTAAGTCCACGGACAACCCCAAGGGTCTGATTAATCTGCTGGACGACCCGAAGATCTCCGCCAAGCGCATCCGCTCGGCAGTAACCGATAACGATGGTGAGATCCGCTACGACAAGGAAAACAAGCCGGGCGTATCGAACCTGCTGGTCATCCAATCCGCGTTGGGGGATAAGAGCATCGACGAACTGGTGGAGGGCTACCAGAAGGCCGGCTCTGGCTACGGCGACCTGAAGAAGGACACGGCCGAGGTGTTGGAGGCGTTTTGCACCCCGCTGCGCCAGCGCTACGACGAGTACATGGCCGACCCCGCCGAACTGAACCGCATCCTCGCAAATGGTGCGGGTCGCGCCCGCGAAATCGCGGCGAAGACCATCGAGCAGGTCTACGAGCGCGTGGGCTTCCTGGCGGAAATGAAGCAGTAGTAAGACAGCAACGCGAAACAGTAAAGCACGGCAGCCCCCGCCGTGCTTTACTAATGTGAGAATCTTCAAGACGAGACGACCGGAAGGAAGGGCCGTCCCTTTGGCGACCACCGATCCTGACAAAAACAAGCTGGATAACTACGGCGTGGAGCGATCCCGCAAGGACGATCCAGGCCCGCTGGATAAGTACCGCGACAAATGGCCGTGGCTGGATCACGTGCTGCGGATGCAGGATCGGTACACCGAACAGGGCGGCAACCAGTACGCCGCTGGCATCACCTACTTCTCAGTGATGACGATCTTCCCGCTGATGATGCTGACCTTGGCCGTGACGGCCATGATTCTGGCGGGCAACGAGAAGCTGCTGAACGACGTCATGGACAAGGTCGCCAACCTGGGCGAAGGCAACATGGGCGAGGTGCTGCAGACCATCATCGAACAGTCCATCGAACAGAGGAAGTCCGTGTTCTCCATCGGTCTTCTGCTGGCCCTGTGGACCGGGCTGGGCTGGATCGCCCACCTGCGCCTGGGCGTTTCCGAGATGTGGAAGGTCGACGGCAAGCCTGCCGGCTTCGTATCTGGCAAGATCAAAGACCTGATCGGCCTGATCGGCCTGTTGGTCTCCCTGATCGCCGCCTTTGCTATTACCACCATCGGTAACTCCGGACTGACCACCCAGCTGCTGGATGCAGTCGGGCTGGCCGACGTGCCGGGCATTCGCTACATCACCTTCGCGGTGGCTCTGCTGGTGGCGCTGATCGCCAACTTCTGCGTGTTCTTCTGGATGATCCTCTACCTGCCGCGCACTAAGGTGCCCCGCAAGTCCGCAGTGAAGGCCGCTATCATCGGCGCGATCCTGTTCGAGGTTTTCAAGCAGTTCGCTACCGTGTTCTTCTCCAATGCACTGTCCAACCCCGCCGGCGCCGCCTTCGGTCCGGTGATCGGTGTGATGGTGCTGATGTACTTCATCTGGCGCATCCTGCTGTACTGCTCCGCGTGGGCTGCAACTACGCCGGAAGCCCTGGCTAACCTGCGCCCGGACGCACCCCCGGCTGCTGTCATTCGCGTACGCCAGGAGGTGCGTGCGGGAAGCACCGACGCCAACCGTGCCGGCCTGCTTGGTGTCGGCGCAGCCGCGGGCGTGGTCGTCGGCGGGTTGGTCACCAAGATCTTTAAACGCTAGCGGCTGGCTGCAAGCGTGGGGCGCGGATGCAGCTAGGATCTTAAGACATGATTGACTCTGACATCATCGCGTCCCTTCCCAAAGTAGAGCTTCACGATCACCTCGACGGCGGCGTACGCCCCGCCACCCTGGTCGAGCTCGCCGAGAAGATCGGCTATGAGCTGCCCACCACAGACCCCGCAGAGTTGGAAAAGTGGTTCTACGAGGCGGCTAACTCCGGCGATCTGCCGACCTACCTCACCACTTTCGACCACACCACTGCCGTTATGCAGACCGCCGAGGGGCTGGTGCGCATCACCCGTGAGGCAGTCGAGGACTTGGCCGCCGATAACGTTTGCTACGCCGAGCTGCGCTACGCCCCTGAGCAACACCAGGCCGATGGCCTTTCCCTGCAACAGGTCGTCGAAGCCACCGTTCAGGGTGTGAAGGAGGGTGAGCGTTTGGTCGCCGAGCGCGGCGGTCGCATCCACGTGCGCCTGATCCTGTGCGCCATGCGCCACGCGGACCGCTCCGAGGAGATCGCCCAACTTACGGTGGACAACTACGGCGAGCACACCCCGGGCGAGGGCTACGTGGTGGGCTTCGACATTGCTGGTGCTGAGGATGGCTTCCCGCCGTCCAAGCACGCCGCCGCGTTCGACCTGCTGCGCAGGAACCTCATTCCTTTTACCATTCACGCTGGTGAGGCTGCCGGTGTGGATTCTCTTCGTGACGCCCTTGCGCAGGGCGCCCGACGTATCGGTCACGGCGTGCGTGTGTACGAGGACTTTAATGCCACCATGAGCGGCATTGAGCTGGGTCCTGTCGCCCGCTTCATGCGCGACCAGCGCATTGCCCTGGAGATCTGCCCGACCTCTAATACGCAGACGGGTATCTGCGACGACGTGGCGGAACACCCGTTTGGGCTGCTGTACGAGATGGGCTTCTTCTGCACCGTGAACACGGATAACCGCCTGGTTTCCGGCACCACGATGTCCCGCGAGTTCGAGCTGCTGGCCGAGCACTGCGACCTGGAGCTGTGGCAGCTGCTGGAGCTTACGAGCAACGCACTGCAGGTGGCGTACTGCGACGAGGGGCTGCGCGAGGACCTCGAGCGCAACGTGATCTATCCGGCCTACGCCGAGGTCGGCAATACCTTGCCGGACGAGGCCCTGGATGCAGGCGACGCGGAGGGCACCGAGTTTTCCAACGGCATGCAGCGCCTGCACGGCCACGGCCAGCCGCACGGCGCGGGCGTTGCAGCGAGCGCGGGCCAGCAGGATATTGAGCTTTCTATGGAGAACCTCAAGGCCGAGCTGGAGGAGCTGGGGCTTAGCCTGGATGATGACGAAAGCGACGGCGAAGCGGGCAACCAAACCTCCAGCTAGACGCATCTGAATGCTTTAAGTTAGCCCGCTTAGGGTTGGGTTTTGACCCTGTGAACTGGCAAAATGCTCTGCATGGCGAATTCTTGGGGAATTAAGTTCAACCTCCGCCGCGCGGTGGCAATGCTGGTGGTTATGTGCACTGGCGCGGCACTTGCCGCGTGCTCGGAGACCGGTGGTCGGCCGCGTGGCGGTGCGTCCGGCGACGGCGGCGGGGGAGTGGATACTCCGCGCTACACCGTGGCGATGGTGAGCCACGGCGCGCCGGGCGATACCTTCTGGGATCTCGTCCGCGCGGGCGCGGAGGATGCCGCCAAGAAGAACAACCTGGAGCTCCGCTACAGCTCCTCCCCACAGGCACCTGACCAGGCGAACCTGGTGCAGAATGCCATCGATTCCAACGTCGACGGCCTGGCCCTGACCATGCCCACCCCGGAGGCTCTGGGCCCGGCGGCGAAGCGCGCGGCGAAGGCGGACATTCCCGTGGTCGGCCTGAACTCCGGCATGGAGCACTACAAGAAGTACGAGGTCAGCGCCTTCTTCGGCCAGGACGAGTCCGTCGCCGGCGAGCGTGCCGGCGAGCGCCTGTCGAAGGACGGCGCCAAGAAGGTGCTGTGTGTGATCCACGAGCAGGGCAACCCCAGCCAGGAGTCCCGCTGCGCGGGCATCAAGAAGGGCCTCGGTGGGGGGTCTGTGGAGAACCTCTACGTTAACGGCATGGATCTGACCAGCGTGCAGTCCACAGTGCAAGCGAAGCTGGCACAGCAGAGGGATATTGATTGGGTCATGGGACTGGTCGCGCCCGTCGCGCTGACCGCCGTGCAGGCCAAGGAGCAGGCCGGCTCCAAGGCGAAGATCTCCACCTTCGACACCAACGCGGAGCTCGTCGCCGCTATCAAGAAGGGCACCATCGAGTGGGCCGTGGACCAGCAGCCTTACCTGCAGGGGTACATGGCCATCGACGCGCTCTGGTTGGCCAAGCGCAACGGCTCCACCGTGGGTGGCGGCCAGCCGGTTCTCACCGGCCCGTCGTTCGTGGATAAGTCCAACGTGGACACCATCGCGGACGCGGCCAAGGAAGGACTGCGATGAAAGCGATGAGTATGCTCAAGCGCCCCGAGTTCACCTCGGTGCTCGGCGCGGTCCTGATCTTCACGCTGTTCATGATCGTCGCGCCGTCGTTCCGCTCCCTCGATGCGTTCTCCACTGTGCTGTATGCCAGCTCCACGATGGGCATCATCTCACTGGCCGTCGGCCTGCTGATGATCGGCGACGAGTTCGACCTGTCCTCCGGCGTGGCCGTCACCACCGCCGCCCTGGCCGCCACGATGCTGAACTACAACTTCTGGCTGAACTCCTGGGTGGGCGTATTCCTCTCCCTGCTGATCGCCCTGGCCATCGGCGCCTTCAACGGAATGATGGTGATGCGCACGGGCATCCCGTCGTTCCTCATCACCCTGGCCGCGTTCCTGATGCTGCAGGGAATCAACCTGGCCGTAACGAAGCTAGTCACCGGCCAGGTCGCCACCCCGTCGATCGCCGACATGGAGGGCTTCGAATCCGCCAAGGCCGTTTTCGCTTCCTCGATCAACATTCTCGGCGTGGAGGTTAAAACCATCGTGTTCTGGTGGCTCCTCTTCGTGGCCCTGGCCAGCGTGCTGCTGTTTAAGACGCGCTTCGGCAACTGGATTTTCGCCGTCGGCGGCGATGCCGAAGCAGCCCGCGCCACCGGCGTGCCCGTCCGCCGCGTGAAGGTGACCCTGTTCATGTTCGTCGGCTTCGCCGCTTGGTTCGTGGGCATTCACAACCTGTTCGCCTTCGATTCGATCCAGGCTGGCCAGGGTGTGGGCAATGAGTTCCTCTACATCATCGCCGCAGTCATTGGCGGCTGTGCCCTCACTGGTGGGCGCGGCACCGCCATCGGTACGGCCATCGGCGCGTTGATCTTCGGCATGACGAACCAGGGCATCGTCTACGCAGGTTGGAACCCTGATTGGTTCAAGTTCTTCCTTGGGGCCATGCTGCTGTTTGCGGTCCTCACCAACAACTCTGTCTCCAAGTTCACTTCGGGAGGTCGCAGCTAAATGTCTTCTTCTAATGACGCCACCCCGATTATCAGCCTCCGCAATGTGGACAAGGACTATGGCGATGTCCACGTGCTGAAGGATATAGACCTGGATATTTATCCCGGCAAGGTGACCTGCATTCTGGGTGACAACGGCGCGGGCAAGTCCACCCTCATCAAGATCCTCGCTGGCCGCCACAAGCACACCAGTGGCGAGGTATTGGTCGACGGTGAGGAGGTCAGTTTCAACGGCCCGAAGGATGCCCTGGATAAGGGCATCGCCACCGTTTACCAGGATCTAGCAGTGGTCGGGCAGATGTCCGTGTGGCGCAACTTCTTCTTGGGCCAAGAGCTCACCGGGCGCTTCGGCTTGCTGCGTGCCGATGAGATGCGCCGCATCGCGGCCGAGGAGTTGGAGAAGATGGGAGTGCACCTGGACGATGTTGAGGTGCCCATCGCCAACCTTTCCGGTGGCCAGAGGCAGGTCGTGGCCATTGCGCGGGCTGTGTACTTCGGTGCGCGAGTGATCATTCTGGACGAGCCAACCGCAGCGTTGGGCGTCAAACAATCCGGCATGGTGCTGCGCTTCATCAAGTCCGCCGCCGAAGGTGGGGTAGGTGTGGTGCTGATTACCCACAATCCCCACCATGCCTATCTGGTGGGCAGTCACTTTGTGCTGCTGAACATGGGCGAGCAGACCCTGGACGCGGACTACTCTGAGGTCGCTCTGGAGCAGTTGACGCTGGAGATGGCCGGCGGGGGCGAATTGGATTCTCTCAACCACGAGCTGCGGGATTCAAGTTAATCTAAATGCCTGTATAACGACGTTTTAAGGATGGGAGCTGACCTAAGCTGTGGCGCACTACAACCTGTACGAGTCACCTGGGATTGGCCGGAGCACAAGTACTCAGGACATCGCGGAGGACATCGATAAGCGCCTGAGCACGGGCAACACTTCCAACCCGGGCGGGAAGGACGAGCTGCAGGTAGCGCGTCAGGTGATTGCGGATCCGACGAAGCGCGGCATGTACGATGCCCGCCTGGATGATCCCAGCGCCCCCCGAGATCGACATTGCCGCGCTGCGTGACTTAAGCGAGTTTCAGGTGCCGGCGCAGGGGCAACCGCAACAACCACAGCAGCCTAAGCAGCCGTCCAAACTGAAGCGCGAGTTCGCCCGCTCCTCGAAGCTGGCGCTGACCGTGACAGCTGTTGTCCCCTCCTCGAAGTCTTGGTGTTGTTTGGGGCCTACAAGGGTGTGAACTGGTTCTTCGGAGACGAGCGAGAAGTGAAGAACCTTTCCCAGGAGTTTCTGGATCTGCGCAAGGAGGGCGAGACCAAGGCGTGGTTCGACAATCACGCTGCTTTGGCTTTCGAAGGTAACTGGGATTACTTTAACCTGAACAACGGCGGATACGAGGGCATGAATAAGCACTTTGACGCCCTCGCTCTCGAGGCCGGAGAAGTCACCAAGAGCAACGATCTCGCTCGCTTTGTCCTGACCGAGTACCAGGTTGACGATTATGAGGACTACTACCTCGTCTCCGTGGATGACAACAATGGCAAGGTGAAGGGACTGTTGTTCTTTGGCTTAAATGATGGCGACCCAAAGCTGCTGCTCGCCGGCGTGCTGACAGCCACAGCAACTATGGGCAAGGACGGTGGTGACGGTGAGGAATCGCCGGTAGCGGCGGAGACGGTGGCGTCCGAAAATACTAGCGAGAGCCCCGCCACGACCACCAAACGTAAAAAACCAAGACCAGTGAAGCGGAGCCGACCCCGGAGGAGCCGAATAGTCGTAATACCGGCCGTCCGGAGTACAGGTTGAGTAGCTACGGATGGGAAAGAAGCCCTGTGCACTGCAATGCCGACGACCAGTGGCTGTACGCAGCCTATGGCGACGGCGACTACTACTACCGAAGCTTTGTCGGCGGGCACTCGATCGAGAAGGACGTGGACATGTCCTACGCAGACCCGAGCCGCGGCAGCTACAGCGTGCCGGTCGGGGGCGGAACGCGCATTGAGATCAACCAAAAAGACCTAAAAGTCTACGAACACGGCGAGGTGGCCAGCAACGTGGAGTTCGACCAATTCTTTGTGGTTGATCGATAACGCCGTTTCGGTCGCCGATTCGGTAGTGGGCTGCAATAATGAGGCGAATCCTAAATAGGAATTATTCGCAGAGAAGATTGAGAGCATTCGCCCATGAGCAATTCGAATCCTTATGGCCAGCCGGGACCGAACCCCGGTGGTCAGAATCCGTACTCGCAGCAGCCGAACCAGCCGCAGCCGCAGAACAAGTTCGGCCACCCGGGACAGCCGAATCAGTTTGGTCAGCCGGGTCAGCCTGGTCCGGCAGGGAAGCAGGGGCTACAATCCTTCGCGTGGAACCAGTTGGCCGCAGGCGTAGCAGGCATCGCAGCGCTGCTGGTGCTGTTCTTCAGCTTCTTCAAGTGGGTTGGCTTAACGACTAAAATTGGTGAAGATAAGTACACCGCTGGAGTGAACGGCTGGGGCATGCTCTCGGTGAGTGACAACGCCGACAAGAAGGATTTCGCCGAGGATTTCGGTAACACCGGCCTGGGCGTGCTCTTCATGCTTTTGACCTTGGGTCTGCTGATCGCCGCGGCCGTCATGCTGTGGCTGAAGATCCAGCCGCGCGTGGCGGTCTACCTCGGCATCGCCGGTGGTGCGGTGCATCTGATCTGGGCCATCTGGACAATCGTTGATTTCAACGGCCCCTACAAGGAAGCAAAGGACAAGCTGGACGCCGTTCAGTCCACCAACAGTGATTACGGGTTCGCATCTGACATCACCTTGGACGGTGGTCCGAAGTTCGCGGTTTTCCTGGCCATCATCGTTGCCTTGGCAATCATTGTGCTCGGCGTGCTGGCGATCGTGAAGTTCGGCCCGCAACTGAACGTTCCGGGTAATGGAAACAACGCCCCGGGGCAGTTCGGTCAGCCGAACCAGCCGGGCCAGCCTCAGCAGTTCGGCCAGCCGAACCAGCAGCCGCAATTTGGTCAGCCACAGAACCAGCCAAACCAGTTCGGGCAGCCAGGACCGCAGAATCAGCCTGGCCAGCCGGGCAACCAGAACCCGTTTAACCAGCCGGGGCAGTAAGAACCTTTCTACATCGCAAGAGAGCTCGTCATGGTAAGCCCAGACGAGCTCTTTTGTTAGTAGCTGCCCTTGAATGACCGGAAGCGATTGATCCATGAACAACCCCAATCCTTACGGCGCGATGGGTGGAAACCCTCAGTTTGGATACAGCTACCGTCCGCAACCAAACCCGTCGTAGGGGGCCCGCCCCGGCACATGGATGCTGCTCGTCTCCGGCGGCGCTACAGCTTTAGCCCTGCTTATATTCACTGCGAGCTTTCTCGGATGGACGGAGCTGAGGTTTAACTACGATGAAGGAATTATGAGGCTGAATGTGAACGGCTGGGGCAGGGTTGTCGTCACAGGCGGTGAAGCCGCGTGTGGCCTTTTCCATGTTTATCGGCGCGGGTCTGGTGGTTCTAGGCTGGGCGATCTGGTCGATCATGAAGATCCAGCGAGCATTGAAGGCCATGGAGAGGGAAGAGGGCGCTCGACTGCGGGAAGAAGGCCTGGTTTTCGAGGAGGTGTTCCAAGGGAGTGCAGAAATCGGCGTTTATTTTGCAATCAACCTTTCGTTGGCGGCCGTCTCTCTTGGTGTATTTGCGCTTTTCAAATACAACGGCCAGGCGAAGATGCCCTGGGGCTGGCCGGAGCCAGCCATCTAATTTCTAAAAGCGCGTGAAGCGCTTAATCAGGCCATCCTCCAAAGCCTTCCAGCCCTTCGCCTCCTCGTCGAAGGGAGCGGACGGCTGTGCGTCCGATGGGGAGCCCAGCATGTAAGCCAGGTAGTTCTGCAGCTTCGGGTAGCTCAGCAGAATCTTGTTCACACCGTCGTCGCCCGCCCAGTCTGCAGCATCCGCAAGTAGCTCGTAGGCGCGGCCCAGCTGGTCGGTATCTACGGCATCGAGGGATTCCGAAATGTCGTCGTGCAGGCCGGCGAAGGAGTACTGGTTCGATTCGTGCACCGTGACTTCCAGCTCGCCGGCGTTGGCGGCACTGACCAGGTCGCCCCAAGTATCCAGCTCTTCGAGGTCGTGATCGTGGGCGTCAATAAGCCACCGCACGAGGGCACGAGAGTTCGGGAAGGTGTTGATCTCCCCGTGGCGGCCGAGGAAGCGCGGCTTGTCGCCGACGTAGCAGCGCAGGGTGTAGACGTACTGGCCGTTCAGGCTGATGCGGATCGGATCGATGCCGGCGTCGGCCCAGATGGTCTTGTCATAAGGATCGGAGTCCTTGCCCTCGGTGGCCGTGGCCGCAGCCGCCGCCTCGGCTTCCTTTTCCTTCTGGCGCTTCTCGCGGGCCTCCTGAGCCTCGTCGATGCGCTTCTGTGCGTCCTCTACCTTGGCTTCGTCGACCTCTGGCTCGGTCAGGTGTACTTCGACGTCGTCGAGCATCCCCTTCCACCGATCCAGCACGGTGCGGCCAACGCCCGACCACTCTTCCAGGCCGTTTTGCGACTGGTAGTGGTCGGGCCCGCGGCGCACGTTATCCAGGATGGAGTAGGAGTGGAACCAATTGTTCACGCTCTTCAGCCCCAAGACATTGCCCATGGAGCGCAGCAGCTCGAAACCGCGGGCGACCGCGGAGGTGGATTCATAGCCCGGGCGCTGAGCCAGCTTGCGGGGTACCTCGACCAGGCTGATCTTGCCGGTGCGGGCTGGCACTACGTTCGTGACCAAGTCGGATTTGAACTGCGCCCACTTGGGGTGGTCGGCTAGCTCGTTGCGGCCGCCGTCCTCGAGGAAAGCCAGGAGCTTGGCGGGGGAGTCGAAGACGAAAAGATCGTCGTCATCGCCCAGGAAGCCCTGCCAGCGCTCACCCTTGACCAGCCAGTTCGGGGCCCACAGGGTGTACCAGGTGCCGCTGGTGATCTCTAACTCCACGGCGACGATGCCGTTGCCGAATGTCCTCAAGCCATTATCTGCTGCCATGGCTAGGCATTCTACTAGGTCGGTCTGGTTACGTCGGTGTTTAGTCCTGCGTCTGGTCGGCCCGCCGGTTGCGCAGCTCCGCCGTCAGTACAGCGGGCACGGTTTCCGGCATTTCGCCCAGGAACTGCGCAGCCAGATACTCCCGAGGTGGGGGAGTGCTCACGATGCGAGCCAACCCGCTGCCGTGGGATCGTCCGTTGATGAGTGGCATGTTTTTCTCCTCTAAGTCCTTTGCCTGTTTACTTAGGCCGCCGTCGGCCGGTAGAAACCCTTGAAGGGCATTCCGATATTGTCTTGCCTGATGGGGTTGATCTGCACCGGATCACCGGCCTCAATCATGTTCCCGCCGTCGACGATCATCGCCACGTGCCCGTCCCACACCGCCAGATCACCCGCCTGCAATTCCGCGCGCGGGATCTGCGGTCCGACCGCCTGCGCGCTCGCCGTGCGCGGCAGATCCACCCCGGCCTGCTGGTAGGCCCACTGCACCAGACCACTGCAGTCCAGCCCCTTGCCCGGCACCGTCCCGCCCCACTGATACGGAGTTCCCAGGGCCGTCTTCGCCGCGGCTACGGCCTTTTGTGCCTGGCCCGTTGGTGCGCCCGGCGCGCTGTTGTTATCCGGTGACGCTGGCGCCGCAACCTCTGCCGTATCCGGATTCCTGGCAGGCAGCCGCTCGGGAATCTGCTCCTTCTCCACCTGCTGCACGTCCAGGGTCAGCCCGCGCAGCTCCTCCTCCAGAGTGTGCACGCGACCTTCCGCCCGCCCGACGTGTCGCACGACCACCGGCATCGCCGCGCCGAGGCCATTAGCCCAGCCCAGCGGGCCTGCCAAGCCGCTGGTGGCCACCGCCTGGCCGACTTCCCGTACGCAGTCGTCGAAGATGACGCTCAAATCCCCGATTGCTCGCTCTACGGCCTGGGCTGCCTGCCCCGCCAGCTTGTCCAGTGCACCGCCTGCACCTAAGGCCTGGGAAACGACCTTGGCCACCGAGTCCAAGGAGCCGTGGACGTTATCGCCCGCCCGCCCCTGCAGGGCGGAGGCCGCCAGATTCCCTAGATTCTCCAGGCCTCTTACCCCAGAGACGCTGGCGCTGAGGCCCGGGCTAAAAGGCGAGGGAATCGCCGCGGCCAGTGGAGCTACGAGACTCGCTATGTCCAGCACTTCAGACCTCCCTCAACCCGCTGAAGGCGTGGGAATATTCGCCCTCGTGTCCGTCTAGTCCGCGCTGAACGCTCCCCAGGGCAAACGTGGCGTCATTAAAGTAACTTTCCGCATCCCGCAACAATCCATCGTGGGCGTTCCGCGCCGTGGATAGTGCCCGTAGAAAATCCTTTAGCGCCGGCGGCGCCACCATACCCACGGCGCCGTGCAGCGGCGCGGCCTTTCCCTGCAGCGCCGTACTCACGTCCAGTGCGCGGCTTCTTAGCTTCCCGATTAGTTCCGAATCGGCTGCTAACGCATCCCCTGAAAGCATGAACCCCTCCCCAAAAACACTCTGCAGCTTCTTTAGACTCCACCGCGGCGCAAAAGGTTCAATTGCGGATCAACTAAAATGGGGAACCATGGAAATTCAGGTGGTTAATCATCCGCTCGTCGCCTCCCGGCTCAGCATCATGCGCGACAAGAACAGCGACAACGCACAGTTCCGCGCCGCTTTGTCCGACCTGGGGGCCATGCTGATCTACGAAGCCTCGGCGGATCTGGTGGTGGAACACTTTGAGCTCGAAACCCCCGTCGCCACCACCACGGGCACGCGGCTGGAAAAGCCCCCGATCATCGTGCCCGTCATCCGCGCCGGCCTGGGCATGATCGACCCGGCGCTGTCCATGATCCCCGACGCGCAAGTTGGCTTCATCGGCATGGCCCGCGACGAAACCACTCACGAGCCCGTGCCCTACCTGGAGGCACTGCCGGACGACCTCAGCGACCAGCCGGTGTTCCTGGTCGACCCGATGCTCGCCACCGGTGGCTCGCTGCTGCACGCCATCCGTCTCCTGGAGGACCGCGGCGCCAACGACATCACCTGTGTGTGCATGGTCTCCGCCCAGCCGGGTGTGGATGCGCTGGTGGAGGCCAACGTGAGTGTGCGCCGGCTGTTCACCGCAACCATCGACCCCAGCCTGAACAAGGAAGCGTATATCGTTCCTGGCCTGGGAGATGCTGGCGACCGCCTATACGGCCCCCGAAACATCGACCTTTAGGCGCTCCAGCAGTTCCTCCACTGCCTTCGCGTCCGCACCCGGTTCCGCGCTGGCCTCCAAATAGAACTTCGCCTTTGGCTCGGTGCCGGACGCTCGGGCGACCACGCGCAGCCCCATATCCCCGGCAGTGCCCACCAGACGCACGCCGTCGGTGCGGTTGCCCGCGGAATCCTCGATCGGCCCTGCCTGCATGGCCGCACCCGCGAGCTTGGCCGGAGGGTTCCCCGCCCAGCGCGCGATTAACTCGTGCGCTTCTTCCGCACTGTCGAAACGGGCGCTGACCTGCGCAGTCCGGAACACTCCATAGGTGGCCTCGATGTCATCCAGCTCGGCGGCCAGATCCGTCTCGGCCGCCCACGCCGCCGCGATCAACGCCGTCGCAATGCCGTCCTTGTCCGCCACGATGCGCGGCGCGGGCGCGGTGCCGATCGCCTCCTCGTAGGCAAAGGCCAGCTCACCGGGCCGATTGTCGGCAGCACGCGCCAGGTTCTTAAAGCCAGTCAGCGTCTCCACATAGTCCCAGCCCTCGGCGCGCGCCATGCGTCCCAGCAGCTGCGAGCTGACCACCGTTGTCGCCACTACAGGTTTTTTCTTTGTGGACGCCCCTACGCCCGCCAACACCCGGCGCGCCAGCAAGGGGCCGGCCTCGTCGCCACACAGCATGTGATAATCGCCGTCCGCGCGCTTAAGCCCCAGCATGCAGCGGTCCGCATCCGGATCCAGGGCGATCAGCAGGTCCGCGTCGATGGCGCGGGCTTCTTCCAGCAGCGCGTCGGTGGCACCCGGCTCCTCCGGGTTGGGAAAATCCACAGTCGGGAAGGTCGGGTCCGGCCAGCGCTGCGAGGCCACCGCGTGCACGTTGCCGAAGCCGTTTTCGCGCAAGGCCCACTCCAGGGCATTGCCTCCCACGCCGTGCATGGGGGTGTAGAGGATCTTCAGCTTCCGCCGCGGCGCCAGCTCTGCCTGGCGGCCGGTGGCCACCAGGGTGCTCAGCTCGGTGACGTAGCCGGAGACCACGGACAGGTCTACAGACTTCGCCTCGGAGCGGGGGATCTTCGCCGCGTCCGTTGGCTGGGCGGCAATGTGCTCCTCGATCTGCCGGTCGGCGGGGGAGACCAGCTGTGCTCCGCCGTCCAGGTACAGCTTGTAGCCGTTGTCCTGCGCCGGATTGTGCGAGGCGGTGATCTGCACGCCCACGTCCATGCGCCGGGAGCGCACCAGCCACGCCAACACCGGGGTGGGGGAGGGCTCCGCGATGAGAGTCACGTCGAAGCCTGCACCGGCGAAGGTTTCTGCCGTCGCGCGGGCTAGAGCGTGGGAGGCGTAGCGGGCGTCATAGCCCACAGCCGCACGAAAAACCCCGTCGGCGCGCAAGGGGCGCTTCCGCTCCTTGAGCCACGCAGCCACACCGGCCGTGGCGCGGGTGGCGGTGCTGACGTTCATCTCGTCTGGCCCGGGGCCGATCTTGGCGCGTAGGCCGGCGGTGCCGAACTTCAACTGGCTCATAGGTTGTTCACCAGCTCGCCGAGCAGCTTGCCCATGTCGTTGGCAGCTTCCTTGCCCGCCTGCAGAACCTCCTCGTGGTTCAGAGCCTCGCCGGTAACCCCCGCCGCCAGGTTCGTGACCAGCGAGATACCCAGCACGTCCACGTCCGCCTCGCGCGCGGCGATCGTCTCGTAGACCGTGGACATGCCCACCAAGCCGGCGCCCAGGGTGCGCAGCATGTGGATCTCCGCCGGGGTTTCGTACTGCGGTCCAGGCATCATCGCGTACACGGCCTCGCGCATGCCGGGGCGCAGCTTCTGCACCTTGGTGCGCAGCTCGGGGCTGTAGGCATCCACCAGGTTCACGAAGTTCGCGCCCGTCAGGGGTGTCTTGGCGGTGAAGTTAATGTGATCGGCGATCAGCACCGGCTCGCCGACGGTCATGCCCTCGGTCAGGCCGCCCGCTGCGTTGGTCAGCACGATCGTCTGCACGCCCGCAGCCGCGGCGGTGCGGACCGCATGGGCAGTGCGCCACAGCTCGTGACCCTCGTAGGCATGTGTGCGGCCCAACAGCACCAGCACGTTGCGGCTGCCGATGCGGGCGCTGCGGACCGTGCCGCCGTGCCCCTGCGCGGTCGGCGCCAGGAAGCCCGGCAGCTCCGACATCGGGAACTCCTGCAGGTCTTCCGCGCCTTCGCACAGCACGTCGGCGGCGGGGCGCCACCCAGAGCCGAGCACCACGGCACAGTCATAGGAATCGAGGCCCGTGCGCTTCTTCAGCGCCGCCGCAGCCTCTGCGGCCAGTTCATAGGGATTTGGGGAAGCAGTCATGCCAACCAAGAATACCGCAGGCGCTAGACTAGACAGGTCAGTAAAAGTGAGAGGGACGTGAGTATTCAAGTGCAAGACGGCACACAGGAACGCGCGCAGGAAAGCAGCACCCATTCTGTCGCCCAGTTCGTGCAGAACTGGACGCGGGACAACGCACAGCGGGTCATCGACTGGCGCCGTCGCCTGCACCGCAACCCCGAGCTGTCGCACATGGAGACGGAGACCACCCGCTTCCTCGCCGCCGAACTCGAGCGCGCTGGGCTGCAGCCCGTGGCCCTGCCTTCCACGGGTCTGATCGCCGACATCGGCCCTGTCGGCGCGCCCCGCATCGCCTTCCGCGGTGACATCGACGCGCTGCCATTGCAGGAGGTCACAGGCCTCGACTACGCCTCCGAGGTGCCGGGGGTTATGCACGCCTGCGGTCACGACATCCACACCACGATCGTGCTGGGGCTGGCCGTCGCCCTTGCCGATTTTGTTGACGCCCACGGGGAGGATGCCCTGGGGATCCAGGTTCGCTTTATCTTCCAGCCCGCCGAGGAAGTCATGGACGGTGGCGCAGTGGACGTCATCGAGGCCGGGGCGCTCAACGGTGTGTCCCGCATCTTTGCCGTCCACTGCGAGCCGAAGCTGCGCACCGGCGAGATCGGCGTGCGCACCGGTGCGATCACCTCCGCCAGCGACGTGGTGGAGATCATCCTGCGCGGCCATGGCGGCCACACCTCCCGTCCGCACCTTGCGGCGGATCTGGTGTACACCGCAGGCCTCATCGCCTCGCAGTTGCCGGGCCTGCTGTCCCGCACCGTGGACCCACGCACCGGCACGGTGCTGACCTTCGGCGCAATCAACGGCGGCTCCACGTTCAACGCAATTCCGCAGGAGGTCCGCCTGCTCGGTACGTTCCGCACCGCGGAGGTTGGAGTGTGGCGTCGTGGCGAAGAAACCTTGCGAGAACTTCTAAAGCACCTGGTGGCGCCCACCGGGGCCGAGCTCGAGCTGCGCTACACCAAGGGCGTGCCGCCGGTGATGAACGACGATGTTTCCACCGCCGCGCTCGCGCAGGCCGTCAAGGACGTGGATCCGAACGCGCTGAAGGAGGCCCCGCAATCCACCGGCGGCGAGGACTTCAGCTGGTACCTGGAGCACGTGCCGGGCTCCATGGCGCGCCTGGGCGCGTGGACTGGCAAGGGGGAGCGCCCCGACCTGCACCAGCCGGACATCGTGTTCGACGAGCGCGCCCTCGGCATCGGCATCCGCCTGTTCGCCGGGGTTATTGACCAGTTCCGTTAAGGCGCTTCTGCGCGAACTTCATCGCGCTGCTGGTCAGCTGGTGGGTGCGCTGCTTGCGCTCGAACTTCCACTGCGCCTGCTGCGCGCGCTGCTGCATCTTCAGTTCCCGGAAGCGCTGGCGCTCCAACTGTGCCGGGCTGGGCTCGTACCAGGCTCTAGGGCCGACCTTCATGATGTAGAGCAGCACGAAGACCAGTGGGATCATTAGCAAAAGGATGGGGGAGTTCGCCCACACGCCATTGAGGATCATGGCCAGGGCGCTGCTGCCAATCACGGTGCTGAGCAACAAACCCAGGCGCACGTTCCGGCCGCTGCGGTTTTGACGATCGACCTCGTGGGCGGAGTAGTAGGGAACCAGCTCGCGCGAAGCCTCCAGCGGTGGAAGGTCGGTGAATAACTGCGCGAGCTCGCGCTCGGAGCGGGACGTGGTGGCCTGCTGCACGCGCTCCTCGTATTCGGACATGGTGAGCCGACCGTCGGCGAAGTGCTCACCGAGCGCGCTGATAGCGTCGCTACGGTCGACATCGGAGATGCGGATTTCACGGCGGGACGGTTCGTTCATACCTTTAAGGTAGCACCCGGAGCCTAATCCTCGGTCCAGTTGAACGTCCGTTCCACGGCGCGCTTCCACTTGTCGTAGGCGATCTTGCGCTCCTCGGGATCGCCCTTGGGGAAGTAGGTCTTTTCCTCCTGCCAGAGGGAAACCAGCTCGTCGAGGTCCCTGTAGAAGCCCACGGCCAGCCCGGCGGCGTAGGCCGCTCCGAGGGCGGTGGTCTCCGAGACTTCCGGCACCGTCACCGGAACCTCCAGCTGGTCGGCCTGGAACTGCATGAGCAGCGAGTTGACGACCATTCCACCGTCGACGCGCAGGTTTTTCAGGTCCACTTGCG
Source organism: Corynebacterium sp. ACRQK (assembly GCF_022345965.1). Classification (GTDB taxonomy): domain Bacteria; phylum Actinomycetota; class Actinomycetes; order Mycobacteriales; family Mycobacteriaceae; genus Corynebacterium. Next base: position 233,074 of record NZ_JAKRMU010000003.1, on the reverse strand, counting down.
AGTCTGCGTTCATGGCCTCGACCACCTCGCGAGTCTGGAAGGCCGTGGCCTCCAGTGCAGCACGGGCGATATGTGCCTTTGTTACATAGCGGGTCAGCCCGGCAACGATGCCGCGGGCTTCGGGGCGCCAGTGCGGCGCCAGCAGGCCACTGAAGGCCGGCACGATGTAGCAACCGCCGTTATCTTCCACGCTGCGGGCCAGCGGCTCAATGTCGTCGGCGGTTTCAAAGAACCCCAGGTTGTCGCGCAGCCACTGCACCAGGGAGCCAGTCACGGCGATGGATCCCTCGAGCGCATACACAGCCGGTTGATTGCCGAGCCGGTAGGCGACGGTGGTGATCAGCCCGTGTTCGGACCACTGCGGCTCGGTGCCGGTATTCATCAGCAGGAAGTTGCCAGTGCCGTAGGTGTTCTTCGCCTCGCCCTGGTTGAAGCACACCTGGCCGAAGGCAGCGGCCTGCTGGTCGCCCAGGATGCCCGCGATCGGCACCCCCTGCACCGGTCCGCTGCGGCGAACCTTCCCAACCACCTCGGAGGAGCTGACGATCTCCGGCAGCATGGATTCCGGCACGCCGAACAGCTCGCACAGCTCTGGATCCCACGTCTGCGTTCGTAGATCCATCAGCATGGTGCGTGAGGCATTGGTGACGTCCGTGACATGTCGGGCATTGCCGCTGCGGCCCGCCTTGGACTTCTTGTGTGAGCGGCGAGTGAGCTCCCAGATCAGCCACGAGTCGATAGTGCCGAAGGCCAGCTCCCCGCGCTCTGCCTTCTCACGTGCGCCGTCGACGTTGTCCAGGATCCATTGGATCTTCGGCCCGGCGAAGTAGGTAGAGGCGTTCAGGCCGGTGCGCTCGAAGATCATGTCCTTTTGCTCTTCGCTCAAGGAGCTCACGATCTTGTCAGTGCGCGTGTCCTGCCACACGATGGCGTTGTAGATGGGCTTGCCGGTAGCACGCTCCCACACGACGGTCGTTTCACGCTGGTTGGTGATGCCCACCGCGGCGAAATCCTCGATCGGAATGTCGTGGGAGGCCGCAGCGTCCGCCATCACGCGGCGGGTGTTGCGCCGAATCTCCTCCGGATCGTGCTCTACCCATCCGGGGCGCGGGAAGATCTGCTGGTGCTCCATGTGGCTGGAGCTGATGATCTTGCCGTGCGCGTCAAAGATGATGCAGCGGGTAGACGTGGTCCCCTGATCGAGCGCCAATACGTAGCCCCGCTTGGAGCTTTTCCACTTAGCCAAGGTCCCAGTCAGTTGATTCGTAAGGTTTTCTACCACTCAGTCTTCTGTGTCCTCTGTGTCATCTGCATCATCAGCGACCGGCTTACGCTTGCTGGCAAACGCCGCCAGAATCAGGATGGCCACACCCGCAGCGCCGCACAGCATCGTCACCCACCGCAGGGCCTGCAGAGTGCCAGACGAGTACTTGGAGATGTAGATGTTGCCCTGGTCGCAGGTGTACTTGGCTCCCTCGATGTCCTCGGTGAACTTGATCGAGGTGTACACGCCCTTGTTCTTCGTCAGTGGCAGGGAGACATCGGAGATCTCCAGGTCATCCTGGCTGAACTTCAGATCCGCGGCCTCGATGCGGTCAACGAGGGGCTTGTCCTCCTTGTCGACCAGGGTGCACTCCTTCGCGTTCAGTGCTTCTTCATCTGCCAGCAGGTAGTACTCTTTGCCGACTGAAACGTCGTAGCCCTTGCCGAAGTCCTTCACACCCGCCAGCGAAACGATAGCGGTGATCACGGCGACGATCAGCAGCCCAAGGCCGAGGAAGATCATGCCCTTGGGCGTCTTCCTTTCGAAGGTGTTGGCCTGCTCAGAGGTGGTTTCAGTCATGGGGGGCGCTTCCTATTTCCGTTTATTCGTTCTCAGTAGAGCTGTCGTCTTTCAGCTCCATAAGTGCCTGGTTCTTTGTGACGCCATCGCCGCTTCCGACGCTCAAGGACTGCACCACACCGGACTTGTGTGCCTTGACGGCGTTTTCCATCTTCATTGCCTCTAGTACCAGCAGAACGTCGCCCTCGGCCACTTCATCGCCTTCCGCGACCTCCACCTTGATCACGGTGCCCTGCATTGGGGCGGCCACCGTGTCGCCGGTGATGGCGATGTCCGCAGCGTTCGCGCGGCGCTTCTTTGCGCGGCTCACCGAGCCACGACCCGCCAGGATCTCGCCCGGTACCAGCACCTCCACGCGGCGCCCGTCGACCTCGACGACCAGCTTCTCCTTCGGTAGCTCGCCTTCGGCGGCGGCCGCGAGCGGCTCCTCGTAGGCGGGCAGCTGGTTGTCCCATTCCTCTTCGATCCACCGGGTGTACACGCGGTAGTTGCCGTCCTCGGCGACGAAGGCCGGGTCGGTCAGTGCGGCCTGGTGGAAGGGGATCACGGTCGGGATGCCCTCGACCTCGTACTCTTCCAGCGCCCGGAGGGAACGTTGGATCGCCTCGGTGCGGTTGGTGCCGGTGACGATGAGCTTGGCCAGCATGGAGTCGAACTGTCCGCCGACCACCGCGCCGGTTTCGATGCCGGAGTCCATGCGCACGCCGGGGCCGGCGGGCTCGCGGTAGGTCTGGATGCGGCCCGGGGCCGGCATGAAGTTGTTCGTCGGGTCCTCGCCGTTGATGCGGAACTCGATGGAGTGGCCGACAATTTCCGGATCCTCGGTGCGAGATAGCTCCTCGCCGCGAGCGATGCGGAACTGCTCGCGCACCAGGTCCCAGCCGGTGACCTGCTCGGTGACCGGGTGCTCCACCTGCAGGCGAGTATTAACCTCCAGGAAGCTGATCAGCCCGTCGGACCCCACCAGGTACTCCACCGTGCCCGCGCCGTAGTAGCCGGCCTCGCGGCAGATGGCCTTGGCGGAGGAATAGATGCGCTCGTTCTGCTCGTCGCTCAAGAACGGCGCGGGGGCCTCCTCGATGAGTTTCTGAAAACGCCGCTGGGCGGAGCAATCGCGGGTGGAGGCGACCACAACGTTGCCGTGCTTATCGGCCACGACCTGCGCCTCGACGTGGCGGGCGCGGTCCAGGTAGCGCTCCACGAAGCACTCTCCGCGCCCGAAGGCGGTGATGGCCTCGCGGGTTGCGGATTCAAAGAGATCCGGGATCTCGTCCATCGTGTAGGCGACCTTCATGCCACGCCCACCGCCGCCGAAGGCGGCCTTAATGGCGATCGGAAGTCCGTGGCGCTCCGCAAAGGCGGTGACCTCTGCGGCATCCGCGACGGGTTCCTTAGTGCCCGGAGTCATAGGGGCGTCAACACTAAGAGCAATGTTTCGGGCAGTGACTTTATCGCCGAGCTTGCGAATAGCCTCTGGTGGTGGGCCGATCCAGTTCAGACCCGCATCCACGACGGCCTGGGCGAAGTCCGCGTTCTCCGACAGGAATCCGTATCCAGGGTGGATCGCATCGGCGCCGGACTTGCGCGCGGCACCGATGATCTTCTCGATGTCCAGGTAGGTCTCAGCCGAGGTCTGGCCGCCGAGAGCCAGTGCTTCATCAGCCATGCGCACGAAGGGTGCCTCTGCATCCGGGTCCGCGTACACGGCGACGGTAGCGATGCCCTCGTCGCGCGCAGCCCGGATGACGCGCACTGCGATCTCGCCACGGTTGGCGATCAGTACCTTCGTCAAATCAGCGGCGGAGCTGGAAGTCACGGGCAATCCTTTCGGGTTATTAGTTAGGTGTTAGTTAATGAGGCTACACGCCCCGGTTAGCCACGCTCGATGGGCACGCGCATCATGTTTCCCCATTCGATCCACGAGCCATCGTAAACCCGCACATTTTCCCACCCCAAGAGGAAGCGCAGTACGAACCATTCGAGCGCGGCCCTGGCTCCGTTGTTGCAATAAACAACGGTATCGCGGTGGGGGTCCAGCTCCAGTTCGGCATGAATGTCCTTGATGGCTTCGACAGGGCGGAAGCGCGAGTTGGCCAGCAGTGAGGAGTCGGCGCGTAGGTTCTTGGCCCCCGGTACGTGTCCGTTGCGGCGGATAGGGTAGCCGGGCAGGGTTACCTCGCCGGTGTATTCCTCGGCGTTGCGCAGGTCGATTACCTGGGTGCCGTCGAACTTCGTGCGCAGCTCGTCGACGAAGATGCGGTGGGTGTGGTCGTTACGGTGTGAGGGCACCGAGTAAACGGGGCGGGGCGACACCTCATCGACGGCATAGGAGATTTCGCGTTCCTCTTGCATCCAGGCGTCTCGCCCGCCGTCCAGGATCCGCACATCCGGGTGGCCGAAGAGTTCGAAGACCCACAGCGCGTACACGGCCCACAGGTTCGCGTGGTCGCCGTAGAACACCACTGTGTCTTCCCGGGAAATGCCTAGGCGCCCCATGAGTTCCTCGAATTCCTTTGGCCCGATAAGGTCGCGCCACACCGGATCCGACAGGTCTTCGTACCATTTCAGGCGCACGGCGGTGGGAATGTGACCAATATCGTATAACAGCGAATCGGCATCCACCTCGACGACTTTGAGGCCGGGGGTTCCCAGCTTTGCACCGAGCCACGCGTTCGTGACCAGCTTGTTTGGGTGCGCGTACTGCTTGAGCTGTGGGCTAGGGTCGAATTCGATTCCCATGAAACACCTGCCTTTCGATCGATTGAGAGTCTAGCGCCTTCTTGCCAGCCTTTCTTACACTGCCGCCCAGGCTGGCTGGTCATAGAATTAAAGATGTTGGCTAAACGTGGCCACACGCACTGCATTTTTACTTCCAGAGCTAGGGGAAACCGTGCACAAGAACATTGTTGTCTTTGAGGTTCAGGGCGGAAACGACAAGGGCGAGGACGGCCACCGCCGCGACACTATGCCCATCGTCGAGGCCATCCGTGAGAAGGGCTGGGGCGCCGAGGTTCTCTACTTCGACCCGGAGAAGGCCAGCGAAATTTACGAGGACGTTGCCGCTAAGTACGACGCTTACATCTCCCGCGTCAACCCGGGTCACATCCCCGGCGGCGAAAAGGGCTACTTCGACATGCTGACCAAGCTGACCGAGGAGGCCGGCCTGGTGGGCATGTCCACCCCGGCCGAGATGATGGCTTACGGCGCGAAGGATGCGCTGGTGAAGCTGAACGACACCGACCTGGTGCCGGACGACACCGCCGCCTACTACGACGTCGACTCCTTCCACAAGACTTTCCCCACCTCCCTGTCCTACGGCGAGCGCGTGCTGAAGCAGAACCGCGGCTCCACCGGCTCTGGTATCTGGCGCGTGCAGCTGGAAGACAAGCAGCTGGCCGAGTCCATCGAGCCGGGCACGGCTCTGCCCCTGGATACGAAGTTGAAGTGCACCGAGGCAGTTGACAACCACACTGAGGTTCGCGAGCTGGGCGAGTTCATGGACTTCTGCGACCAGTACATCGTCGGCGACAACGGCATGCTGGTGGACATGCGCTTCCTGCCGCGCATCGTCGAGGGCGAGATCCGTATTCTGCTGGTCGGCCCGCATCCGGTGTTCGTGGTTCACAAGAAGCCGGCCGAGGGCGGCGACGCGTTCTCCGCAACCCTGTTCTCTGGCGCGAAGTACACCTACCAGAAGCCGGAGGGGTGGCAGGGGCTGGTGGACATGTTCGCCGAGGCTCGCCCGGTCATCGCCGAGAAGCTGGGTGGCGACAACATCCCACTGATCTGGACCGCCGACTTCATGCTGGCCGATGACGACGAGACCGGCGAGGACACCTACGTCCTGGGCGAGATCAACTGCTCCTGCGTGGGCTTCACCTCCGAGCTGGACATGGGCATCCAGCAGCTGGTTGCCGAAGAGGCCATTAAGCGCGTGGAGGAAAAGCACGCTTAAGCGCGTCAGCGCAACACTGACGTTTTGGTGTCAAAAAATATTTGTTTAACTACATAACTCGCCGCGGGGCGTTAGAGTGAGGCGCATCACAGTCTCCATCTCCGAAAGGATCTAACCCCCGCGATGATTAACCACGACGTTCGCGTCCACCCCTCTGCCGACGACCTTCCGCAGGAAGAGCACCTTGCCTGGAAGGTCGCGCAGGTCGCCGCCGACCCGGTCGAGGTGCCGCAAGATACCGCGGACATGGTGGTCAACCGCATTATCGACAACGCGGCCGTCGCTGCCGCTTCCATCCTGCGCCGCCCCGTCACTTCGGCGCGCACCCAGTCGCTGTGCCACACCGGGCCCAGCGCCGTTTTTGGTACTGACGCCACCGTCTCCCCCGAATGGGCCGCCTGGGCCAACGGCGTAGCGGTGCGCGAGCTGGATTTTCACGATACTTTCCTGGCCGCCGAGTACTCCCACCCAGGTGACAACATCCCGCCGATCCTGGCCGTAGCGCAGGCGCGCGGGCTGGGCGGGCGCGACCTGATCCGCGGCATCGCCACCGGCTACGAGATCCAGGTGGACCTGGTCAAGGGCATTTCCCTGCACAAGCACAAGATCGACCACGTCGCACACCTGGGGCCGTCCGCGGCCGCGGGCATCGGCACGCTGCTGCGACTGGACCCGCAGGTGATCTACCAGGCCGTCGGCCAGGCGCTGCACACCACCACGGCTACGCGCCAGTCCCGCAAGGGGCTCATCAGCTCCTGGAAGGCCCACGCGCCCGCATTCGCCGGGAAGATGGCGGTGGAGGCTGTGGATCGCGCCATGCGCGGCGAGGGCGCCCCGGCTCCGATCTGGGAGGGCGAGGACGGCGTGATCGCCTGGCTGCTGGACGGCCCGGACGCTCATTACGTCGTACCCCTGCCGGAGGCGGGGGAGCCGAAGCGGGCGATCCTGGATACCTACACCAAGGAGCACTCCGCGGAGTACCAGTCCCAGGCGCCGATTGACCTGGCCCGCCGCATGCGGGACAAGATCGGGGATTTAAGCCAGGTGGAAAGCATCGTGCTGCACACCAGCCACCACACCCACTACGTGATCGGCACCGGCTCGAACGACCCGCAGAAGTTCGATCCAAAGGCTTCGCGCGAGACGCTGGACCACTCCGTGATGTACATCTTCGCCGTCGCCCTCGAAGACGGCGAGTGGCACCACGAGCGCTCCTACGCCCCCGAGCGCGCCCAGCGCCCGGAAACCGTGGAGCTGTGGCACAAGATCTCCACCGTGGAGGATCCGGAGTGGACCCGCCGCTACCACTCCACCGACCCGGCCGAGAAGGCCTTCGGCTGCAAGGCAGTAGTCACCCTGCGCGACGGCACCGAGATCGTTGACGAGCTGGCCGTGGCCGACGCCCACCCGCTGGGCGCCCGCCCCTTCGGCCGCGCCGATTACATCAGCAAGTTCCGCACCCTGGCCGAGGGCGTGGTGGACGAGGCGGAGCAGGATCGCTTCCTAGCCGTCGCCGAGGCCACCGCGGACCTGGCCCCCGGTGAGCTTGGCCAGCTGAACCTCGTGGTCAGCGAAGACGTGTTGGCGCGTGCCCCACAGATCCCCGGCGGCATCTTCTAACCCGAAAGGACTACTCACCATGACTAAGCCGATCAAGGTTTCCAACGCACCCTTCGACCGCGGACGCACCAACTTCACCACGCCCCGCGCTCAATCCAGCAAGACCTCCAACGTCACCGGTACCGACAAGAACATCAACAAGGGCCTAAACGGCGTGGTGGTGGACACGTCCGGTGTCTCGAAGGTGAACCCGGAGACCAACTCCCTGACCTACCGGGGCTATCCCGTCCAGGAACTGGCCGAGCACTGCACCTTCGAGGACGTGGCCTACCTTCTCTGGAACGGCGAACTGCCGGATTTCCGCGAGCTGGAGCAGTTCCGCCAGCGAGAGCGCGCCTTGCGCCCCATCGACCGCAGCATGCTGGACCTCATTAACTCCCTGCCGAAGACCGCCCACCCCATGGACGTGCTGCGCACTGCGGTGAGCGTGTTCGGCACGGAGGACCTCAATGCGGACGACCGCAGCCCCGATGCCGTGCGCCGCACTGGGCTGACCCTGCTGGCCAAGCTGCCGACGATCATCGCCTACGACCTACGCCGCCGCAAGAACCTGGATTATATCCCGCCCTCCCGCGACCGCGATATCGCCGAGAACTTCCTCTACATGTGCTTCGGCGACGAGGAGGGCAGCCCCGCCAACAACCGCGACGACGTCGAGGCCTTCGACCAGTCCCTCACCCTGTACGCGGAGCACGGCTTCAACGCCTCCACTTTCACCGGCCGCGTGATCAGCTCGACCATGAGCGACGTCTACTCCGCCGTCACCGGTTCCATCGGCGCCCTCAAGGGACCGCTGCACGGTGGCGCGAACGAGGCCGTGATGCACAACTTCTTGGCTGTCGAGGACCCGGCGGCCGCCGAGCAGTGGGTGCTGGACCAGTGCGACGCGAAGAACAAGATCATGGGCTTCGGTCACCGCGTATACAAGAAGGGCGACTCGCGCGTGCCCACCATGGAGGCCGCTATGCGCCGCACCGCCGCCAATCACGACGGCCAGCGCTGGGTGGATATGTACGACAACATGCAGAAGGCCATGGACCAGCGCACCGGTATCCAGCCGAACCTGGATTTCCCGGCGGGCCCGACTTACTACATGCTGGGCATCGACATCCCGTTCTTTACCCCGATTTTCGTCATGGCTCGCGTCGTCGGCTGGACCGCCCACATCGTGGAGCAAAACGAGGACAACGCCCTGATCCGCCCGCTATCCAGTTACGTCGGCCCGGAGCAACGCTCCGTCAAGGCCGACTAGCCGACCTAGCCCCAGAGGTCGGAGAAGTCGTAGCCGAAATAGTCCAGCCCCCGCCGCAGGGCGGGGAGTGATAGGCCGATCACGGCCGACGGGTGCCCGTCGATACTCTCGATGAACCAGCCGCCGAGCGCTTCCAGGGTGAAGGCACCAGCACATTCCAACGGCTCGCCGGTGGCGGCGTACGCCTCGATCGCTCGGTCGGAGACCTCGGCGAACTGGATTTGCGTGGCCACGGCTTCCTCGTAGATCTGGCCCGTGGCGGCGTCAATAAGTGCATGTCCGGTGATTAGCTCTGCGCGCTTCCCGCGCTGCTGGTGCCACCGCCGCACCGTCTCCTCGCGCGTGTGCGGCTTGCCTTGCAGCTCGCCGTCGATCAGCAGCATGCTGTCGCCGCCCAGCACTAGTTCACCGTCTACCGCCTGCGCCTTCGCGGTGGCCAGGTGCTGCACATACTGCACCGGGGTGGGGTCCACCAGGCTCGCGACGGCGGCTTCCTCGTTCACACCGGGGGAGACTTTGCGGGGGATTACCCCGGCAGCATTCAGCACTTTCTCGCGCGCTGGCGAGGTGCTGGCCAAAGTTAGCTGCATGTCCTACCCCCGCGGCATCCGCGGATTGCGGAACGCGCCGGGGCTGCTGTGGCGCAGCTCGCGGCCGTAGTGCCCGCGCGTATCCGGCTTCGCATTGCGCAGCGCCTCGGCCTCCTTGGCCAGGTCGTCGACGATGAGCTGCAGCGCCCGGGTCTCTACCTCGTCCGGGTTGCCCTTGATCACCTGAAAGTCAGTCACGCGCTTCCTCCTAGAACGGCAGGTTGTCGTGCTTGCGCGGGTAGCCGTCCTCGGCCTTGCGCTCCACCAGGCGCAGGCCGTCGACGATGCGGGCGCGGGTCTCGCGCGGCGGGATCACCGCGTCCACCAGGCCCCGCTCCGCGGCGGAGTAGGGCTCCGCCTGGTAGCTATCGTCTTGCGCGATCTGCGCGGTCGGCCATGCATACACCAGGTCGGTGCCCAGGCGCTTTGCACCCAGGGAAAGGTAGGCGTCGCCGAAGGCCTTGCGGGTAATAACGGCGATCTTGCCGACGCTCGCCGCGGCCGTCACGCCGATCAGCTTCGCGGTGCGGCGGAACAGCACGTCCGGCACGTAGCCCGCCGAGTCCACGAAGGTCACCAGCGGCACGTTGAAGGCGTCGCAGAAGCGGATGAAGCGCGCTGCCTTCTCGGCCGCCGCGTCGTCGATCGCCCCTGCTTGTTGTTCGGGCTGGTTCGCGATGACGCCCACACTCCGGCCGCCCACGCGCGCCAGCGTCGTGATCAGGTGCGGCGCGTGGAACTTCTGGAGTTCCAGTACAGAGCTCGCGTCGACCACGCGGTTCAGCACCTCGTGCATGTCGTAGGCCTGCGCGTCCGAGTCAGGGATCAGGCCGTCCAGCTCGTCTGTCTCCGGCTCTGCCTCCGTCTCGTCCCCGCGCAGGGGGAGTGCCCGGTTGTTGCTGGGCAGGTAGCTCAGGATGTCCGCGACGAGTCCCAGCGCGGAGGCGTCGTCCTCGGCGAGGATGTGGGCGGTGCCGTCGGTGGCGTCATCTACCAGCTCCCCGGCACCCTTGACCGCAACGACGACGTCGGACAGAACCACCGAGTGCACCAGCGCGCCGCTGGTGGGGCCGGCGACCAGGGCGATCTGCGGAACCACGCCGGAGAGTTTTGTCTGCAGGCTGTGGATGCGGGAGAAGAACTCGAGGGCCGTGATGCCCTCGTTCGGGCGAGCGCCGGCGCCTTCGTAGATGCCGATCAGCGGGGTGCCGGACTTCACGGCCAGCTCCATGACCTTAAGGATCTTCTCGCCCGCGGTCTCGCCGATCTGGCCGTCGAAGAGGGTGGCGTCCTGCGAGAACACGCACACCGGGCGACCGTCGATGGTGCCGTAGCCGGCGACGATGCCGTCGGTGGCGGGGCGGAACTTGTCGGCTTTGAAGGCGGTGGCGCGGTGGCGGGCCAGCGCGTCGGTCTCCACGAAGCTACCGGCATCCAGCAGTGCGTCCACGCGGCGACGGGCGCGCGGGATCTCGTCCCCCTGCGGCTTGTGGGTCTCCGCCAGGCGATCGCGGAGGTCGGCGATCTTCCCGGCGGTTGTCGATGTGTCGGTGGTAGAGCTCATGGTCGCCATAATACGGTGTAAAAACTCCAGTGCCGTGATTGGTGGGGCTAGAGTGTCTGAGGGAAGGCATGTGAAGAGAAAGGACAGTACTCCCATGCGCACGCCGCTAGACCCCCGCCGCCTGGCCGAGCGCCTGGCCCCGCTGGGCTACCGCCACGTCGAAGTGCTGGAAACCACCGGCTCCACCAGCACCGATTTGGCCGACCGCGTGCGTTGTGGGGAGGGCCTGCCCGACATGTCCCTACTCATGGCCGAGGAGCAGACCGCCGGGCGCGGACGCAAGGGCCGCTCCTTCGAGGCCCCGGCCCGCAGCCAGCTGATCTGCTCCGTGCTGCTACGCCTGCCGGACGTGCCTGTGGATCGCATTAGCCTGCTGCCGCTGCTCACGGGTCTGTCGATCGTGGAGGGCATCCGCGCCTCCGCGGACATCCCCATCCAGCTGAAGTGGCCCAACGACTGCGTGCTGGACGGCCGTAAGCTGGTGGGCATCCTGGTAGAGGCCGTGCACCTGGACCCGCACCCGGCGATCATCCTGGGCTTCGGCATCAACTACGACCTGCAGACCGACGAGCTGCCCGTCGCCCACGCCAGCTCCATCGACCTGGAGTGCAACCGCCTGGGACGGCCCTGCCCAAGCCGCGAGGACGTCGCGGTGGCCGTGTTCGCGGAGCTGACGGCGAATCTGGAGAGGTGGCGTCGACTAGGAGGGGCGGCCCAGACCGTACTACCGCGCTACCGCCAGGCTTCCGCGACCATCGGCACCTCCGTGCGCGCTTTCCTACCCGGCGACGAGGTCGTGGAGGGCACGGCCACCGACATCGACGACGACGGCGAGCTGCTGGTCCGCACCCGCGAGGGCACGCGCGTGATCCGCGCCGGGGAGATCGTGCACCTGCGCGCCGACGGCACGGGCGACTACGGAGGGCGCTACGCATGAGCAAAATCACCTTCGACCCGGACGAGCAGATCCTCGCCGAGCTCAGCCCCGCGCGCCGCTCCATGTTCTTCCCCGTCCTGCGCCTGCTGTTGTGGACGGGATTGTTCTGGATGGGGATCGGCGCGCTGGATCAGTACATGGCCACCCAATTTCTGGACGCCCCTACGGTGGAAGCCTGCATGTGGCTTCGTCGGGGGCTGCTGGTTGCGTGGCTGCTGGTGTGCTGGAGGCGCTGCGTGCGCCACCTGGTTTTCCGTGCGCGCTCCCGCATGCTGCTGACCGACAGGCGCCTGATCACCGCGACCGGCCACCTGCGCAGTCGCATTGGCCAGATCCCACTGGCCAACGTGGTGGATTGCAGGGCCCACCGGGGCGACGTGGCGGTGTACGTGGCCGGGGCGCGCGTGCCTTTGGTGCTGCATTCGGTTCCCTATACCCGTAAGTTCGAGAGGCTGCTGAAGAGCCAGATTAAGAGTGTCGGGCCGGGGAACTATAGTTGGGAGCTGTGAGTGAGAGCAATGGGAATAACACAGCCGACTGGTCTTTAGCGCGCCCTGCCGCACACGCGCCGGGAGCGCCGCTGGTGACGATCATCGGCGATGGTCAGTTGGCGCGTATGACTCAGCAGGCGGCGATCGAGTTGGGCTTAAGTTGCCGTGTGCTGGCCGGGGCGCCGGATTCCTCGGCTGCGCAGGTGACCGCCGACGTGGTGCTGGGGGATTACGCACTGGAGGAGCACGTCCGCGAGGTTGCCCAGGATTCCGACGCGGTGACCTTCGACCACGAGCACGTGCCCAATCGCTTCCTGGATGCCCTCATCGCCGACGGCGTGAACGTGCAGCCGCAGCCCGCGGCGCTGATCCACGCGCAGGACAAGCTGGTGATGCGCAAGAAGCTGCGCGAGCTGGGCGCCCCGGTGCCGGCGTTTGCCGCCATCGAATCCGCCGACGACATCGCCGGGTTCTTCGATGCCGTGGGCGGCCAGGTGTGCCTGAAGGCCCGCCGCGGCGGCTATGACGGCAAGGGTGTGTGGTTCCCCGCCACGGTGGACGAGGCCCGCGAGTTGGTGGAGAAGCTGCTGGACAAGGAGATCCCCCTGATGGCGGAAAAGAAGGTCGCGCTGGTGCGCGAGCTGTCCGCCATGGTGGCTCGCACTCCGTCCGGCGAGGTGCAGGCGTGGCCGGCAGTGGAATCCCTGCAGGAGGACGGAATCTGTGTGGAGGCCGTGGCGCCCGCCCCAAACTCCACGCCTGAGATCCTGGCCGCCGCCGAGCAGCTGTCCCGCGACGTCGCCACCGAGTTGGGCGTCACTGGTGTGCTGGCGGTGGAGTTGTTCGAGACCACCGACGAGAACGGCCAGCCGGAGATCATCGTCAACGAGCTGGCGATGCGCCCGCACAACACCGGCCACTGGACCCAGGATGGTTGCATCACCAGCCAGTTCGAGCAGCACGTTCGCGCCGTACTGGATCGCCCGCTGGGTTCCACGGAGCCGACCGCGCCGGTGGTAGTGATGGCAAACGTGCTGGGAGCGGCCGAGGATCCGGCGATGCCGATGCACGAGCGCATGGATGCGGTGTGGCGTCGCTTCCCGAACGCAAAGATCCACATGTACGGCAAGGATTGGCGCCCACGCCGCAAGATCGGCCACGTCAATATGCTGGGGGAGGATCCAGTGCGCACGCGCGAACAGGCGCGCCTGGCCGCGAAGTTCCTGGAAACCGCCGAATGGGAGGACCAACCGATGACTGAGAATGCACGCACCCCACTGGTGGGCCTGGTGATGGGCTCCGATTCCGACTGGCCCACTGTCGAACCAGCAGCCGAGTTGCTGGCCGAGTTCGGTATTCCCTTTGAGGTTGGCGTGGTCTCCGCGCACCGCACCCCGGAGCGCATGCTTGACTACGCCCGCACCGCCCACACCCGCGGCGTGAAGGTGATCATCGCCTGCGCCGGCGGTGCCGCCCACCTGCCGGGCATGGTCGCCGCGGCCACTCCGCTGCCGGTGATTGGCATTCCGCGTGCCCTGGGCAATCTGGATGGCCTAGATTCCCTGCTCTCTATCGTGCAGATGCCCGGCGGCGTGCCGACTGCCACCGTCTCCATCGACGGCGCGAAGAACGCTGGCCTGCTGGCTGTGCGCACCCTCGCGGTGGCGGATGCGGCGCTGATGGACAAGATGGTCGAATACCAGGAGAACATGCGCGACGCGGTGCTGGAGAAGGATCGTGCTCTGCAGCAGAAGCTGATGGGGTGAAGCGTTCTAACTGGGTAGTGCTCGGCGGGGCTGCCTACTCATCGACTTTGTAGAGAACGGGGAATACTCCTTGAGGCCTGTCGGTAGCAGAAAAACTATCTTGCAAAGTTCTTATAAAACCATCTTCGCAGAGGATTAAACTATCTGGTTTCGTGTCGTCTAGTTTCGCGGCCTGAACTCGGTATTTATCCCCTAAATGCGTCAGGGTTACATCATCTATATGGTCAATGCTGCCAATTTTGTGAAGTCGAGTTCCTTTCTTGACGCTTATCTCTTGAATATTTGTGGAGTAGGATGATTTATCCTTGCTTCCTTGGTAGAGGTTGACAATTCCGGGAAGAAAATCAACTTCATAGTCCCCGTCGGGCGTGGTTATTCTTAGGAAGCTGACGGTAAGAACCTGCCCTGTGTCTGGATTGGATACAACATCTCCATCATTCGGGCGACTTAATGGGTAGCCGGATGGGTCGATGATTAAATAGGCCATAATTTACCTCATCTCGCAATTTGTGTAGCCCAAGAGACCGACTCATCCCCAGTAGGTGTAAACCAAATGGCCTGAATAGTCATAAACCGATACCTACCGTAACTGGATATGTTTCCTGAAGGTGTTATCTGCGTAGTGGTGGAGGTTTTGATGCTTACCTGGCACACCTCTTGGTTATCCTGTGAGCAGAGCACAGGTTCGGCCATCGAGTTTTCTTGAGACAAAGACTGGTCTACTGCAGTTTCAAGACGAGTTATCCAAACCTCATTTGGAGGAAATGGTGAGTCTATAATGAGTGGAACGTCTTCTTGAACGAAGGGTAACGACTCCCAATTTACCTCTTCTGGATCCTTGAGGGTATCTTCATCTCTATTCCAGGTGCTTGTGCTAATCAACGGTGCGAGTGTACCGTTAATTGTGCCGGAAGGGATCGAGGGAAACTCATCCAAGCTGTGAGTTTGGACAAAACCTTCAGCTCTCGGATCAGTAGGTTTGTGAAGTATTTTTTCTGATTCGGCGCATCCTGTCGTATATACAACAGTACAAGCTAGGATAATGGTGAAAATTATCCTCTTAGTCTTCTTGGGTTCTATGCAGATCGGGTGCATCGAATTTCTCTAGGGTTCTGATTATAAAAAGAGCGAACCCAGGATGTTTTTCCTATGAGGGCGTAAAATCTTCCGTTAGCGCGGTATTTGTACATGCTGCCTGGTTTGCACCTACTTTCAATTGTTACCCGCGCTTTAGATTTTCCTGGAAAAGATCGCTGCTTTGAATTTAGGCGCTCCCATCCGTACCACCTGCTCCTACTTAGATCGCCCGAGATATTATGCTTAGAGGGGATGGTTCGACACTTTCCGTCGAGGTGCACATTTACGGTGTAAGTGACACCACGGGTTCCTGATATGTGTGGATAGTCAATGCTGGCCGTGCATACGCTAGTTGCAAAAGTTTGAACTCCCGGAACTATGCGCACGGCTTCAAGTGGGAGTTCTTCAAATGGGCCCATGACGTTAGGGGTATTGGCTGAGGCTGGGATTGCTGATTGTGAGAGCTCTTGCTGTGTGTTAGCTAGAGCGACTGTTTGTGGTAGTGAAAATGCTGCGATCAGTACCGATAGAGTAGACGCTATTTTAAACTGTTTTTTCATGGATGGTACCTACTTGAGTAAAAGTTAAATATGTGCTGGGCGTTGATTTTTGTGGTTCTCGGCAGGGGGGGAGCCACTACAGTTCAGAGGTCGCCTTCTTTATTGTTGATTCTGATCTAAGCACAAGGTTCGTAGAGGATCTCGGTTTCTATCGAGCGTTCGCCAAAAAAACCTAAAAGATACCCCCGTACGGTCTATTGGCGTGATCTTCAAGCGAACAGTCTGAAGCTAAAGTTGACGAAACGTCGGGCACACGCGTTCTGGCTATCCAAAGATAGAAACCTGGGGAGGCGGATGGAGTTGTTGCGTTAAGAGGGGGCTTTTCTCCTGTTAAACTTCAGGTAACGGGGGTGAACCAAAAGCTGAAGGTCATCTTACGGTTTGACCTGCGAGCTGCTCCTTCATTTTCACGGTCGCGAGGTTCTCTTTGCTTGCCAGTGCCCGCCCGGCGGCGTTCTTACGGGAATTCGTAGCTTATGTACTCTGGCTACTGTAGTAGTTAGGGGTATGAAATCAATACTCGTTACCGGCGCAGCCCAAGGCTTCGGCCGCGCAATCGCTGAGTCCTTCGCCGAGGCCGGCTGGACCGTCGGCGCCTACGACCTCGACGGCGACAAGGTCCGTGACTGGGCTCAGCACCCCAACATCATCCCCGGTACCCTCGACGTCACCGACCCCGACCAGTGGTCCGCCACTGTCGCCGACTTCGCCGCCCGCGCCGGGGGAATCAATGCACTCATCAACAACGCGGGCGTTCTCTACGGCGGCGACTTCATCGACCGCGGGAGCTTCCAGCAGGATTCCGCCCTCGTCGACGTCAACGTCAAGGGCGTGATCTACGGCTGCCGGGCGGCCTTCGAACACCTCAAAGCCGCCGGCAACGGCGTGGTCGTCAACGTCTGCAGTGCCTCCTCCATCTACGGCACCCCGGATATGGCCACCTACTCTGCCACCAAGTTCGCCGTCCGTGGCATCTCCGAGGCGCTGGATTTCGAATGGGATAAGCACAACATTCGCGTCCGCACCGTCTTGCCCCTGTACTCGCGGACGGCGCTCATTGCCGATGTGGAGACGGCGGGCATGCGGCGGCTGGGGGCGTCCACAACCCCACAAGATGTGGCTGCAGAGGTAGTAAGGGCCGTGGCCACCCCGCGCCGTAGCCCCACGAAGGTGCATTTTCCGGTCGGTTGGAAGACGAAGCTGTTGGAGGCTACCAGCCACTTCTCGCCGCCGTTCCTCACCCGTTTCGTTAATGGCCTGCTCGTTTACGGCGATAGGGTGCGCCTGTAACTAGACTCTTCATACATGTCTTATGAAGCAGTTCCTCGCCCGGTGTGGTGGCGGGATGCCTCCTGGTGGGTGTTCGTAGCTGTTGTGGTCATGGTGTTCTTTTTTCTCGGTGTCGGAAGCACATTTGGTACCGGCATGAACATCGCCCCCTGGCAGGTTGTTGTTGCCAGCACAGGTCTAGTTTTGGGGTTCATTGGCTTGCTCCTCCAACGCTTTCGACCCGAATGGGGTGTGGCAGTCACCGCAGTTGGCATGTATGCCTATGCGACGTCTGCGCTGTTAGTGTGGCCGCTTGGCTACTTGGTGGTGGCCTATGAGGCTTACTTCATCTCCGCGAAGCTGACGCTGCGCCGCAAGCTGTGGCTGACTTTGCTGTTGCTCGGCTCTGTCTACGCGATGGCGTGGGGGACCATCTACTACTATGCGCGCAAGGGAGAAGATAGTGATTTTGCGTGGGGCGGTGATGACTTTCGGACCGCCGAGTTCTGGCTGTTCTGGGGGCTAATTATCCTGCTCACCGTCGTGACTGTCGCCCTGATGTGGCTGACAGGACGCTATTCGCTGCGCCGCGATCAGGCTGTCGAGGCGCTGGCCGCCCGCGCCGAGCTCGCCACCGTTAGCGAGCGCAACCGCATCGCCCGCGAGCTGCACGACATCGTCGCACATTCCCTCACCGTCGTCATCGCGCAGGCGGACGGCGGGCGCTACGCGGGCCGCAAGGATCCCGACAAGGCCATCGAAGCCCTCGACACTATCGCCGCGCGCGGTCGCTCGGCCCTGACCCAGATGCGGGAGCTGCTCTCTGTTCTTCACGATGACGCCCCCTCGCCGCGTTCTACCACCGTCACCCCGGGGGTGGCTGGCGTGCCCGACCTGGTGGAGGATGCGAAGCGCAACGGGGTGCAGGTGGAGCTGCACGTCACGGGCGAACCGCACCAGTTGGACGAGGTCCGCGACCTCAGCGTGTACCGCATCGTGCAGGAATCCCTGACCAACGTGCTGAAGCACGCGGGTTCTGTGCCCGCGCAAGTGAGGCTGGAGTGGGAGCCCGCCCGGGTGACAATTAGCGTGGATAACGCGCCGGGCGATGACCGGATCGAAGGCTCCGGCCGCGGCCTGACCGGCATTCGCCAGCGTGTGGCTATTCACGGTGGTCAGGCCAAGTGGGGTGCTTCCGCGGTGTACCCCGGAGGGTGGAACGTGACCGCGACGGTACCTTTTGCGAAGGAGGATTAAGTGATTAGCGTTGGATTGGCCGACGATCAGCAGTTGGTGCGCGCCGGCTTTGGATTGGTGTTGGATTCGCAGCACGATATCACCGTCCGTTGGCAGGCCGCCGACGGGCAGGAGGCCTGCGAGCTGGCCGAATCGCAGCCCGTGGACATCATCCTCATGGACGTGCAGATGCCGCGCATGGACGGCATCGAGGCGACCCGCCGGGTGGTTTCCGGTGATTCCGGGGCGCGCGTGGTCGTCCTGACCACCTTCGATAACGACAATTATGTCCTCGGTGCCGTGGAGGCGGGGGCCAGTGGCTTTTTGCTCAAGGACACCGACCCCGAGGATCTCATCTCCGCCGTCCGCACCGTCGGT
This sequence comes from Corynebacterium sp. ACRQK, assembly GCF_022345965.1. Classification (GTDB taxonomy): domain Bacteria; phylum Actinomycetota; class Actinomycetes; order Mycobacteriales; family Mycobacteriaceae; genus Corynebacterium. The sequence continues at coordinate 214,536 of NZ_JAKRMU010000003.1, read as the reverse complement.
GATTCGGCGGCCGTGATCAGCCCGAAGGCCACTGCACGGCTGTTGCGCAGCATTCGCATGGAGCAAACCCCGCAGCGTCGCGAGCCCGTGGAGCTGGATCTTCCCGATCCTCTCACCCCGCGCGAGCTGGAGATTCTGAAGCTTATTGCGCTGGGCTTCAGCAACCAGGAGATCGCCGACAAGCTATACATTTCGCTGCCCACTGTAAAGACGCACGTTGGCAGGGTGCTCACGAAAACCCAGTCTCGGGATCGGGTGCATGCGGTGCTTTTTGCCTTTAAGTATCACCTCGTAAGCTCCGAGGATATACTCGAACAGACTTTCTAAAAACTCTACCTTAGCTTTACGGGCATTCTCGATGGTGAGGCTGGTGGCGTCAATAAAAAGAAAAAAGTTTTGGTGGGGGTATTGACTTTGTTTGTTGGTGTGTTCTATTCTTGGGTTAGGAAGTTTGGCGGGGGCGCCACAACCTCGTCGTTGGATTAGGGGAAATTCCATGACTACCTCACCACCATCGTTTCGAATAGCCAGTTCGCAGGATCCGCTGACCGTGGCGGCCCGGCAGCTCAATCAACAACAATTCCAACTGATCATGGCATGCGCCCCGGACGGGGAGGATCTGGTGCCCGATTTTTGCACCCGCCTCGCCGTGCGTCTGGGTGTTTCCGCCGGGGTCGCGGAGGCCTGGGCCGAGGCCGCTTTCGTGTTGCGCGACTTTCCGCGCCTCGTGGGGCTGTTTGACCAGGGGTGTTATACCGCCCGTCACGTTCTGCGGGTGGCGCAGGATCTGCTGCCGGTGTCGCCCGACGATCGGGAGAGGGTTGAGGGCAAGGTTCTTGAGGTATTGACGCCCTCACGTCCCGACCAGCACGTGTTCTCACCGAGGACTATCCACAACCGCATCTCGAAGATTTTGCGGGAGGTCGATCGGAACGTCGTACCTAAGGATGAGGCCACCGCGGCCGAGCCGAGTTTCAACGTGGATTGCCGCGACCCGGAATACACCACCTTCACGCTGCGGGTCCCGCGGATGGAGGGCATCGAGATCGACAAGATCGTGCGAGCTACCGCCAAGAAGTACGACTGCTCACAGCCGGAGGCAATGCTGCGGCTGATCACCGACAAGGCCGAAGTTTCGGTGACTCTGAACCTGTACCACGACCCGGCGAACGACGGTGCCGTGCTGGGGGAGGACCACTGGCTGAACCGCTCCGCTTCCAAGACCTGGCTGCAGCGGGTGACGCACCTGTCCGCGCCGGGCTACGCGGAATGCGAGGGTTACGTGCCGACGGAGGGCATCAAGGCAGCTGTTGCGGGGCGCGACCTGCACTGTCGCTTCCCGGGCTGCGAAGTTCCCGCCTACAAGTGCCAATACGACCACGTAAGGCGATACGGCAGCGGGCCGACGTCCACGGCGAACTTGCACCTACTCTGCTCGAAGCACCACAACCTCAAGACCGCCGGCAGCTGGGACGTCGCCCTGCACCCCGACGGGCACGAGGTGTGGACCTCTCACGGCGACGGGCACAGTGTGATCACCGAGGCGGAGGGGCCACTGGGGCGGGAGACCTTCGCCCAGCGCAACGTCCGCAAAACCAAGGCGCTGGCCGAGTACCACCAGGCGATCGAAGAGCAGGAGGGCGGGCCGTCATACTGAGGTAGGACACGCAAGATCAACCCCTCGTCCGATGTGGGAGCACCACCCCGGGCGGCAGCATGGGAACCATGATCATCGTGGAAAACCTCACCAAGAGGTACGGCAAGAAAACAGTAGTCAACGACCTTTCATTCACCGTCCCGGACGGGCAGGTGACCGGCTTCCTCGGGCCCAACGGCGCGGGCAAGTCCACTACCATGCGCTGCATGCTCGGCCTCGATAAGCCGAGCGCTGGCAAGGTGACCTTCAGCGGCAAGGGATACGCCGGCGATTTCGCAGGCCTGGATAACAAGTCCAGCATCGCCGGAGCAGTCCTGGACGCCGCGTGGTTCACCCCTGCCCGCAGCGGCCGCAACCATCTGCGGGTCATTGCGAAGGGAGCCGGCATCTCCGACAAGCGCGTGGACGAATGCCTCGACATGGTGGGTCTCACCAGCGCTGGCAAGAAGAAAGTTGGCGGATACTCGTTGGGCATGAAGCAGCGTCTCGGCCTGGCCGCCGCCCTCCTCGGCAACCCGCAGCACCTTATCCTCGACGAGCCGGTCAATGGCCTCGACCCCGAGGGCGTGTCCTGGATGCGCCGGATCATCCGCCATCTCGCCGACGACGGGCGCAGCCTGCTGGTCAGCTCCCACCTGCTCAGCGAGATGCAGCAAACCGCCGACCGCCTCGTACTGATCGGCCAGGGCAAGCTCATCGGTGAGCAAACCCTGGAGGAGTTCCTCGCCGGCGGCGCTCACGTGGAGGTCGAGTGCAAGGAAGCGGTCCTCCTGGCAGACAGCCTGCGCAGCCGCGGCTTCCAGGTCGATCTGGACCGGGAGCGGACGCTGCGTGTGGGCGTCAACAACGTTCCAGAACACGAAGTGCGCGCAGTGATCGCGGCAACGGCGCTGGAGGAAAAGTTCGCGGTGACCAAGCTCGCGACCACCGCAGACAACCTGGAACAGCGCTTCCTCGCCGCGACCGCCAGCCAACAGGAATACCGCAGCAACTAGCCCCCACCGCACAGAAAAGAGACAAACCATGCTCAAAGCAATTTCCTCCGAAACTACGAAGCTGCTAAGCCTCCGCAGCACCTGGCTCTACGTGATTCTGTTCACGGGGTCGCTCTACGGCCCGACCACCCTCTACATGCTGTTCAACGACTCCTCGCGATTGGATGGCGGCTGGCCCGACCTGCTTTTCGGCGGGATGATCTTCCTGATGATCGCCATTATCTTCGGTGCCTCGACGACCGGTGGCGACATTAGTAACCGCATGACGGCCCACGCGTTCCTCACTCAGAAACACCGGAGTTCCTGGCTGCTGGCCCGCGCGCTGGTGGCGGCGGTGTTTGTGGAACTGAACTACATCCTCGGCCTGGCGCTCAGCTGGGCAGTCTTCAATGTATTCCCGGCCGGACACTTCACCGGCGAAGACCAGCTGCTGGTGTGGGGATACGCGGTGGGAGCCCCCGCCTTCGCCGTGATGGCCGTCGGAATCGCCGCACTGCTGCGTAATCGAGTGGGTGCCATCGCACTGCCGCTGGTGTGGATGCTGGTGGTCGAGGGGCTGCTGTACGCCGCGGGTGACAAGATCTCCTTCCTGAAGACTCTGTACCACCTCTCCCCGGGCAGCCGCGTCCAAGACATGCAGACCTGGATCTACGCCCAGGACCACACCGACATGGTCAGCCCCGGCTTCGGCTTCGCGGTGATGATCGCCTGGATGGTTGCCCTGCTGGCTCTGGGGCTGTACAGCAACAAAGTCCGAGACGTGAAATAAGTTCTGGTTATACTGGCATCATGATCGCAGTAAAAGAATTAACCAAAAAGTATGGGTCCACGGAGGTTCTCCATGGGCTCACTTTTTCTGTCCCAGACGGGCAGGTCACAGGCTTCTTAGGGCCGAACGGTTCCGGCAAATCCTCAACGATGCGCTGCATCCTGGGGTTGGACACGATAGGCAAGGGCGAGGTCACCTTCGACGGCCAGCCCTTAAGCGCCTACCGTGCCCAACGCCCCCACATCGCCGGCGCGCTACTGGAACCCACCTGGTACATGCCCGGCCACTCCGCCAGGGCGCACATTCGCTCCATCGCGCAGGCGGCCGGGATCTCGCAGTCCCGCGCCGACGAGTGCCTGGAACTGGTGGGGCTGGCCGGGGTGCAGAAGCGCAAGATCAAGAAGTTCTCTCTCGGCATGAAGCAGCGCCTGGGCCTGGCCGTGGCGCTGTTGGGCGACCCGCAGCACCTCATTCTCGATGAGCCCGTCAATGGCCTCGACCCCGAAGGCGTGCACTGGATGCGCGGACTGATCCGCCGCAGTGCCGCCGAGGGCCGCGCCGTGCTGGTCAGCTCCCACCTGCTGCACGAGATGGAACTCACCGCCGACCGCCTTGTCGTCATTGGCAAGGGCTCCCTCATCGGCGAATACACGATGGATGAGTTCCTGCGCACGGGCGCCCAACCCACCATCCGGATGCGCGTGGCCGATCCCGATTCTTTTGTGGACGCCACCTCGCGCGTCGATGGCATCAACCTCACACGGCAAACCGATGGCTCCCTGGAGTTCGCCTCCGAAGCCCCCGACCTGGACAGGCGCCTCGGCGAACTGGCGCGCGACACCGGCGCGGTGGTGCTGGAGATGACCCCGCAACGCGTGGGGCTGGAGCAGAAGTTCCTGGACGCGACCGGGCAGGCAGTGGAGTACAGGACTCAGGACAGGAGGGGCCAGTAATGTTGGGAATCATTCGCAGCGAGTGGACGCGCTCGCGCGTCATGTGGGGCACCTGGATCATGCTGGGTTTCGTCCTGCTGTTCTACATCGGTGCTAATGCACTGACTCTGAACTACTACAAGTCGGAATACGGAGCGAACGAGCCCGAGATCGGCCTGACAGAGCTGGGCGTGGGCCTTATGCCGGCTTACTTGCTGATCTTGTCGCTGTCGGCCGTGCGAGTCAGCGGTACGCGCGGGCACAACCTGCATGCGCAGTCCTTCTTGGTGATCCCCGCCCGCTGGCAGCAGCTGTTCGCGCAGATGTTTGTCAACGCAGCCCTGGCGATGGTGACCATGGCTGTTGCAGTAGGAGTATCGCTGGCGATGGTGGCGACCTTGCCGCAGGAGATCAACACCGACCAGCTGCCGCTGCTGGGCTACACGATCCTATTTGCAGGGCTGATCAGCCTGATGGCCTCGGCGATCGGCGTGTTGATTCCCTCCCCGGCCGGCGCCGTAGCGCTGCCGCTGGTGTGGGCGACTGCGGTGGAGCTGATCTCTCAACAGCTCAGCCAATGGATTGCCGACAACATCGCGCCCTACCTGCCGTTCAACAACATTTGGATGATCCTGGGCGGCAACGTCTCCGTTGGCGGGCACGACACCCCGGTCAGCGTGGCAATTGTCTGCGCTTGGACGGTGGTGTTGGTGGCCTGGGCCTTCTTTGTCCACCAGCGCAAGGACGTTAAATAGTCGCGTTCTCCGCCGCTGCGATCTCGGCAGTGGGCTCGGTGGCCATCACCACCGACCCGCCGTCGCGCAGCGGCTTTAGTGTATCCAGCATCGACTGGGTATCGGTCCACGCGGGAACCAACACCCGCGGACCTTCAGGGGCGGGGGCGGCCGCCGGGCCGGGATAGGCATCCGGCTGCACGCGCAGCTCGGGGGAGAAGTCGTTCAGTCCAAAGGGCAGCTCGCCGCCGGACTCCTCCACACCACGGCCGAAAGGATCGTCGGAGAGCACGAAAACCTCCCCCGAGTGGTCTTCTGCCAGGGTGAGATCATCGGTAAAAAGCACGTCGCAAGAGTCGGCGTCAACAATAGAAACACCAGTCCGCCAGCAACCCAGAACAATCATGAGCGGCTGCCACCCCGGGGCGCAGGCGATCCCTACCGAGGCTGGGGCAAGCGAATCCAGCAGGTGGGCGGCCTTCGACTGCCAGTTGTGCAGGGTCTGGGCGGACAGCTCCATGCGGCCAGCCGGGGTGTAGGTGGTCAGGCGCGGGCTGGCCGGATCTTGGGCAACGAGTGGGGCGATAATATCCATTAGTTCACGCACATCGGACCGTCGCCACCGGCGTCGATCGGATCCTTTCGGTCGATGATGCCCTCGCCGGAGCCCGGCGTGCCGACGGCGGTGGCCTTGTCAGTGTCAGTGCCGGTGGTGCTTTGAGTTGCAGAGGCGTCCTCGTCCGGAATGCCGTCGCCGTCGAGGTCCTTGATGCCCTCGGTGAGCGTGCCGACATTCGGGTCGTCCGGCTTGGTAAGCGGGGCGGACTGCTCCAGAATGCCCGGGCCGGCATAGGTGCCGGACAGGGTGACGGAGAGCTCGTGCTCGTCCAGGGAGGAATCCTCCACCACGTTCAGCCCGCCCAGCTGCTTTGCCAGGGCGCGAGCCGCCGGATCGTCGGGGTTCTTGGCGTTTACCTGCGACTCCGAAATGCCCGTTTCGGCGTGGTTGCCGACCTTACCTGCCTTGTAGCCGTAGTCCTTCGCCAGGTCCGATACCCGGGCGGCGAGACCGGGCGCCTCAGAGGCGTTGAATACGTTGACCTTGTAGTCCTTGGCCTTGTAGTCGGTGATGTCGGCGGGCTTATCGGAGGAAGTGCTCTCCTCGCCCGTCTTGTCGCCCAGCAGATCCTCGAAGAACTCGTGGACCTGGTCGGTGTCTACCGTCACGACGGATTCGCCGTAGTCGCCGGTGCCGTCGATGCTGGTCACGGGAATGGTTTGGAAGCTCACGTCGCCGCCGGCCATGTTCTGCATCTGCGTGGCCAAGCCCATGACGTCCCAGCCGCTGTCCAGCACCACAGAGCGCTGCACCGCGTCGTTGAGCTTGGACATGCTGCCCGGGTCGGTCAGAGTCTTGGAAGAGAGCACCTTGTTGGCCAGGCTGGCCATGTAGGCCTGCTGGCGGGTGATGCGGTCTAGGTCGCCGCGCGGAAGTTCGTGGCGTTGGCGGACGAAGCTCAGTGCGTCCTGGCCGTTGAGGGTCTGGCGGCCCTTCTTGAACTTTGCGCCAGACAGTGGCTCGTCGACCTTGTTCTTCAGGCACACGTCCACGCCACCAACTGCGTCGGTGAGCAGCACGAAGCCCAGCAGGCCAACCTCGGCGTAGTGGTCGACGGTGATGCCGGTGAGATCGGCGACGGAGCTGATGAGCGCCTGGCGGCCCGCTTCCGTGGACTTCTGCTCGATGTCGGACTCGCTGTTGTCGCTATCCTTCTCCAGCTGCTGTGACTTCTCGAACTTAGCTGTGCCGTACACGCCGTTGAGCTTCATGTTGCCATTGTCAGGGGTGCTGACGTACGTGTCGCGAGGCAACGACACTGCGGTCGCCGAGGAACCGTCGTTCGGGATGCGGATGAGGATCATCGTGTCCGTGTTCGTGGCTTCTTCCTCGCCCGCACGGAGCATGTTGATTTCCTTTTGGGACAGCGGTTTGCCCTTCGCATCCGTACGGGAATCCACGCCCACCAGCAGAATGTCAGTTGCTCCGTCCGGCTGGTTGCCGAGGTTCAGGTTGTCCGCCTGGGCCAGCCCACCGTTCAGGTTGCCGACCGCCATGTAGCCGATACCCATCACGACTAGTGCGAGTGTCGAGACAGCAGCCAGCACCCCGCGCGACCAGCCGGGGCCGATCTGCTTGGCTTCTACGCCACCGGGGGCTGCCTGGATACGCCGTGAATGGCGGCTTCTCTCATGCTCTGTCATTGTTCACACTTTAGCGGCAATGATGCCGCTGGTGTAGTACTGATTTTATGAGTGTTTTGGTTTTCGGAGCCTCCGGTCAGGTCGGCCGGGCTCTGCTGCGCCTCCGCCCCGACTTTGTGCCGGTAGGGCGTGCGCACGCGGACCTCGCCGTTGCAGGATCTGTGGATTCTTTCTTATTGACGCCGCCGTCTCCCGTGAAAGCCATCGTCAACCTCGCCGCATTCACAGCCGTTGACGATGCCGAGAAGCCTGAGAACGCGAGCGTGGTGCATCAAGTAAACGCGGTAGCCCCGGGAAGGTTAGCCTCCTGGGCGCAAGTGCACGGGGTGCCGATGTGGCACGTCTCCACCGACTATGTGTTCTCCGGGGACCTGCCGGTGGGCTGCGAAAACCCGGTCGACGGCCAGCCCGGCCCGCTGAACGCGTACGGGCACAGCAAGCTGGAGGGGGAGCGGCGGGTGCTGAACCTCGGCGGACACGTGGTCCGCACGGGCTGGGTCTACGACGCGACTGGACGCAACTTTGCCACCACTATGGCGCGCCTGGCACGGGCGGGCGTGAACCCCGCGGTGGTGGACGACCAATACGGCCGGCCCACCCACACCGACGTGCTGGCGGCGGAGCTGGCGGCGATGGTGGATAGGCGACAGACTCCGGCGATCAGCCACGTGACCGGCTCCGGGCCGCTGACGACCTGGTGTGGCTTCGCTCGGGAGATCTTCGCCACACTGGGCCACGATCCGGCACGGGTGAAGGCTATTCCGAGCAGCGAGTATCCCACTCCCGCGCGCCGGCCCCACAACAGTGCCCTCCAGATTCCAACGACCGGCCTGCCCGCGTGGCGGGATAGTTTGCGGGATGCCCTGGGGTAACCTCAACGGCCATGACAGAGGCACCCATCGCGATTATCACCGTGACCTATTCACCGGGGGAGTACCTAAACAAGTTCCTGGACTCGGTGCCGACTAACGCGCGGGTCGTCATGGTGGACAACGGCTCCACGGACGGCGCTCCTGAGACGGCCGCGGAGGCCGGTCGCGCGGAGCTGATCTACAGCGGGGGCAACGTCGGCTACGGAGCCGGGATGAACCTTGGCGCCCGCCACCTCCGCGCGGCCCGCGAAGCCGGCGAAATCAACCCGGACTACCTGGTGATCTCCAACCCGGATGTCGTGTTTAGCGAAGACACGATCGAGGAACTATTGGAGGCGGCACGGCGTCACCCTCGAGCAGGAGCCCTAGGCCCCCGCATCGTAGAGGCAGACGGCAGCGCCTACCCATCCGCTCGCGTGGTGCCACAACTCGGCTCCGGTATCGGGCATGCGCTGCTGGGTAAGATCTGGCCGACAAACCCCTGGACGAAGCGCTACCTGGACGACGAAGACATGGACAGCGAGCGAACCGCGGGCTGGCTGAGCGGATCCTGCCTGCTGCTGCGCTGGGACGCCTTCGAAGCCCTGGGCGGGTTCGATGAGCGCTACTTCATGTACATGGAAGACGTGGACCTGGGCGACCGGCTGGGGCGTGCAGGATGGTTAAACGTTTTCGTTCCAAGCGCGCAGATCCGTCACGCCAAGGGGCACGTGGCGGGCAAGCACCCGGACGTAGTGCTCAAGGCTCACCACGACAGTGCCTACCGCTTTCAGGCGGACAGGTTGCCAGGGTGGCGCTACCTCCCGGTGCGCATGGTTCTGAAGGCAGGGCTGAAGATCCGCGAGAAGATTGCAATTGCGGCAGCACACGGCGTGGGTTGAACGCCGCGGCAAAAACAGTGACTAGTGTGTGAAAACCAATAGCAAGAAGCAGTAAGGAACAGAAAGGCCATAGAAGTGGTAGATCTCGCAGCCACGACCGACGCAGTGATCCTGGTCGGAGGCAAGGGCACCCGACTGCGCCCCCTGACTAACTCCATCCCGAAGCCGATGCTGCCGGTAGCGGGCGCACCATTCCTGGAGCACCTGCTGGCCCGCATTAAGGCCGCCGGTATGACACACGTGGTGCTCGGCACCTCGTTCAAGGCTGAGGTCTTTGAGGAACATTTCGGCGATGGCAGCCACCTGGGCCTGGAGATCGAGTACGTGGTGGAGGAAGAGCCGCTGGGCACCGGTGGTGGCATCCGCAACGTGCTGGACCACCTGCGCTACGACCGCGCCATGGTTTTCAACGGCGACGTGCTGGGCGGGACGGATCTGAATGCCGTGCTGAAGACCCACGTGGAGCAGGAGGCTGACGTGACGCTGCACCTGCTGCGCGTCTCCGACCCCCGCGCCTTCGGCTGCGTGCCGACGGACGCCGACGGTCGCGTGAGCGCGTTCCTGGAGAAGACGGAGGATCCGCCGACGGACCAGATCAACGCCGGCAGCTACGTGTTCAACCGCTCCGTAATAGAGAAGATCCCCGCCGGTCGCCCGGTCAGCGTGGAACGCGAGATCTTCCCGGCCCTGCTGGAATCCGGCGCCCGGGTGTTCGGCCACGTGGACCAGTCCTATTGGCGCGACATGGGCACGCCGGCGGATTTTGTGCGCGGGTCCTCGGACCTGGTGCGCGGCATCGCCCCCTCGCCGTTGCTTGCCGGACGCCACGGGGAGAGCCTGGTGGACGAGTCCAGCGCCATCGCCGGCGGTGCATTGCTGCTAGGCGGCACCGTGATCGGCCGGGGCGTGGAGATCGGCGGCGGGGCACGCGTGGAGGAATCTGTGGTCTTCGATGGCGTGCAGATCGAGGCGGGCGCGACTGTGGAGCGCTGCGTGATTGCCGCGGGCGTGCGCATCGGCGCGCGGGCTCACCTGGTGGATTGCGTGATCGGTGAGGGGGCCGTTATCGGTGCCCGCTGCGAGCTGCGCGATGGCCTGCGCGTGTGGCCGGGAGTGAGCTTGCCGGACGGTGGTGTGCGCTTCTCGTCCGATATCTAGTGCGGGCTCTTGAGCGTTTTTGCCGTCCGAGGAAAAATTTAGACAAATTTCACTACATCTAGTGTGTCCTAAACTAAAGGTTCAGGAAAATGTCTATATATTGTGGTTTTAGATAGTGCTTCGTGCATACGTTGTGGTTGGATGTGAGCCTATTTTCTCAGGAGGCTGGGGCTGCTGAGAAGTTTGTGGCAGATGATGCTGATGTGACTTGAGGGATTTGCTCAAAGCTTGACGCGGTGTAATTACCAGTGTGTAATCTTCAGTAGACCGATAAAGAGATGCCGGTAATCAAGCAACCATCAGATCATTAGAAGAGGAGACTCCCGTGGAAAAGTCAGTAGACACAGCCCTTCGTGGCCACTTTGCTGACGGCTCCTCGGCAGTAGAGCAGGAGGCGAACGTGGACAATGAAGCTCGCCAGAAGAACCTCTTCGATCTGACGCAGGACTTCGATCTGCTCTTCGACGCGGTAGAGCAGGACTGGCAAGAGCAGGCGCTCTGCGCACAAACCGACCCGGAGGCGTTCTTCCCAGAGAAGGGCGGCTCCACCCGCGAGGCTAAGCGCATCTGTCAGGCCTGTGGCGTGCGCGACGAATGCCTGGAATATGCGTTGGAGCACGACGAGCGTTTCGGTATCTGGGGCGGCCTCTCCGAGCGTGAGCGTCGCCGCCTGAAGAAGCGTATCGGCTAACTAAAGTCGGGGGTCGATCTGATTGGGGGAGACGTTCAGATAGCAGGCCACAAGGCGAACAATGATCATTCGCAGGATGTCCTGTAGCTCCCGCGCAGAAGCCGCGCGAGACTCCACTGGGCGACGGAAGATAATTATGCGCGGGCGGGTAGGAGCGCCAGTGTTGTCCACGCCGGCAGTTACTAGCCGGCCTAGCGGAACCTGACCATCGGCGACCACATCTTCCGGCCACTGCCGATAACCCGTGCTCAGCCGCATGCGCGGCACGACGTCGACGGCGACATCGAGGCTGGAAAGTTCGGCGTCAAAACGCTCCAAAATAGGCTCGAACGCATCCAAGACTGCATCGTCGAAGCGCTCCGAACGCGACTTGTTCCGCGGCACCTCCGGCAGCAAGATGCCTCGGATGCCCCTGCCGCGGGGGTCCTGCCTCATGCGCGCGTCCTGCTTCATAGGAACACATCTTAACCGCGCCGTGGCGACATGCCACGAGGGCACGCTCGAAAGCCAGAGTAAAAGGGCTACACTAATGCGCGTGACTTTTATCCGACAATGCTCTCGCCCCGGCTGCGGCAAGCCCGCCGTTGCCACGCTGGAGTTCAACTATGCAGAGCAGCTGGCCATCGTGGGGCCGCTGAGCGTTAGCGGAAACCCTCACCGGTGGGACCTTTGTGAAAACCACGCCCGCCGCACCACCGTCCCGCAGGGTTGGACGTTGGAATTCGCCGACGAGCCCGTGGTGGGCGAGGACACAGCTTCCGACGCCGAGGAAGAAGACCTGATGGCGCTGGCCGAGGCCGTGCAGCAGGCCGCCGAGCACGAGAAGCAGGCGGAAGCGCAACCGGCCCCCCGGCTCTACCGGCGCTCGGAGATCCCCGAAGCCACGCCGCACCATCCCTCCATGAAGAACCTGCCCCGGTCCACGCCGCGCCGCCACCTGCGCGCGGTTCGCGACCAGCACTAGCGAAAGGAACCCCCCCATGGCTACCCATTCCCCCAAAGACGTAGCAGCGGCCATCAAGGCCTATGACGTCCGTGGAGTTGTCGGCGAGGGCGCCGGATTCCTCAACGAGCAGTTCGTGCGCGACGTGGCGGCCTCCTTCGCCCGCCTGATGCACGAAGAGGGCGCGGAGACGATCGTCATCGGCCACGATATGCGCGACAGCTCCCCGAGTCTGGCCGCCGCCTTCGCCGAAGGTGTGAACGCGCAGGGGTTGGACACCATCACCCTGGGACTCACCAGCACCGACGAGCTGTACTACGCCAGCGGTGTGAAGGAATGCCCGGGTGCCATGTTCACCGCCTCCCACAACCCGGCGAAGTACAACGGCATCAAGCTCTGTCGTGCCGGCGCCCGCCCGGTGGGGCAGGATTCCGGCCTGGATCGCATTTCCAACGAACTGGTCGAAGGCATCCCCGCCTACGACGGCGAGCCCGGCACTAGCACCACCGAGGATGTGCTGGAAGGCTACGCCGAGTACCTGAACAACCTGGTGCCGCTGAGCATCCGCCCACTGAAGGTCGCGGTGGACGCGGGCAACGGCATGGGCGGGCTGACCGTTCCCGCCGTGCTGAAGCAGGAGTCGCTGGAGATCTTTGACCTCTACTTCGAGCTCGACGGCAATTTCCCGAACCACGAGGCCAACCCGCTGGACCCGAAGAACTTGGTGGATTTGCAGAAGTTCACCTTGGAGAAGGGTGCGGACCTCGGCATCGCGTTCGACGGCGACGCGGACCGCTGCTTCATCGTGGACGAACTGGGCGAGGCTGTATCCCCCTCCACCATTTGCGCCATGATCGCCGAGCGCTACCTGGACGAGCAGCCGGGCGCGACGATCATCCACAACCTGATCACCTCCAAGTCCGTACGCGAACTGGTGGAGGCCAAGGGTGGCAAGCCGGTGCGCACCCGCGTGGGCCACTCCTTCATCAAGGCCCAGATGGCCAAGGAAGGCGCCGTCTTCGGCGGCGAGCATTCCGCCCACTACTACTTCAGCGACTTCTTCAACGCGGACTCCGGCATGCTGGCCGCCTTGCATGTGCTGGCTACCCTTGGCGGACAGGATAAGCCGCTCTCCGAGCTGAAGCGGGCCTACGAGACCTACCGTGCCTCCGGGGAGATCAACTCCGAGGTGGCCGACCAGGCGGGACGCACCGAGGCCGTGGTGGAGGCCTTCGCCGACCGCACTGCATCCGTCGACCGGCTGGATGGCGTGACCATCGAGCTGCAGGACGGCTCGTGGCTGAACGTGCGGGCGTCAAATACCGAACCGCTGCTGCGCCTCAACGTCGAGGCGCGCGACGACGAGGGAGTACAGGCCATCGTCGACGAAGCACTCGCCGTGATCCGGGCTTAGGAGGCACATATGCGCCGCATCGAAGGTGCTGTCCAGAACTACGCCTGGGGGTCACACGAGTCTCTGGCGAAGCTGCAGGGGCGGCCGACTCCCACCGAAAAACCCGAAGCTGAGCTGTGGTTCGGCGCCCACCCGGGGGCGCCTGGGGTGCTGCTGGACCTGATCGAGGCCGACCCCGAAGGGCAGCTGGGACAGGGGCGCAAGAGCCTGCCGTTCCTGCTGAAGCTGCTGGCCGCTGAGCGCGCACTGAGCATTCAGGTGCATCCGACGAAGGCACAGGCCGAGGCGGGATTCGCCGCCGACGAGGCCGCCGGGATCGCCCGCGACGCCTTCGAGCGCAACTACAAGGACGACAATCACAAACCCGAGCTGCTGGTCGCCCTGGGTGAGTTCGAGGCGATGGCGGGCTTCCGGCCGGTCGCCCGCACTGCCGAGCTGCTGGATCGGCTGGCCCTGCCCGAGCTGGATTTCCTGCGCGGCGATCTGCGCGGTGCGGTCGAGTGCGCGCTGCACATGCCGCCGGGGGATCTTCCGGAGACTATTGACGCCCTCACGCGGCGCTGCCGGGAGCTTGTGGCCAACGCGGACGATTGGGTGGGCGAGGTGGCGGACCTGGTGTTGCGCCTGGAGCAGCAGTACCCGAACGACCGAGGGGTGCTGTTTGCGCTGCTGCTCAACCGCGTGGTTCTGCAGGAAGGCGAAGCGCTATACCTGGATGCCGGGCAGCTGCACGCCTATGTGCGCGGCACCGGCGTGGAGATCATGGCGAACTCGGACAACGTGCTGCGCTGCGGGCTAACGCCGAAGCACATCGATGTCGAGGAGCTGCTGAGCGTGGTGCGCTGGGAGGAGCTCGCGGATCCGCGCCTGCAGGCCGATGCGGATGGGGTGTACCACACTCCGGCGGAGGAATTCAGCTTGCGCAGAGTGGACGGGGAGGCAGAAGTCGCCGGGCCGGCAATCGTGTTGGCCGTCGGGGGAGCCACGGAGTGTGGGGAGCTGCACCTGGACAGCGGCGCCGCCGCGTGGGTGCCCGCTGGCGAGGAAGCGTGTGTGAGCGGGAAGGCCTTTATCGCCCGTCCCGGGGCTTAGGCTTCGATCCTGCCGTGGTGTCGGTGGGGCCGTCTGAGGCCTCAATGCTGTTAGGTTCCTTTGGATCCTCGGCCTCGTCAGTCCCGTGCTGCGGCTCGGTGGTCTTAGTCGAGTCGGAAGGCTCCAGAGGGAAGCCATCCGTCGGGAATGGGATCTCGGCGCTGCCGTCCGTGGTCTCGCCGGTCTCGGTGACGGGGCCGGGCTTAGTTGTGCCGGGCTGTTCCGCCTGCGACGCGCCCGGCAGAGCCGACGAGACCTGTGGAGCCTGCTGGGTCGACGGGGGCTGGGGCGGAACCTGTGGCTGCTGTGCCTGCCCGGGGGACTCCAGGCCTTCCGCGACGATGGTCTCGGATGGCTGCGAGCCGTTGTTCTGCTGGCCGTTCCAGGCGTTGTTCTGCTGGCCGTTCCAGGCGTTGGGCGGCAGGTAGGGATCCTGGCCCAGCGGGGCGACATTGCTGAAGTTCGACCCATTCCCGGACTGCGGGGCGCGCGTGGAGTAGGCAGGAGGCTTCGGCTGCGAGGTCGGCTCGTCGGAAACCACATCGTGATCCTGGGAAGCCGCTCCTGTGCTGATGGCGACAGTCGACTCCTCTGTCGTATTGCGCTTCGGGGAGGTGGCCTCCGAACCCGACTGCCAGGTCCAGACGCCGATGACTCCAGCCAAGACTAAGCCGACGATGGCGATGCCGCTGATGGCGCGGGGAACCGGGGAGTGCTGCTCGCCGGTCTCGTAGATGACGGCGGTGCCCTTTTCTTCTTCGGCGCCGCGTTGTTCTCCTTCGGCCATCTGGCTCACCTCCTTTTCGGCAAAGATACTTCAATAAAGATCACAATTTGGTTAAGGCACAACAGAGCCTAGCAGGGATATGCGGTTTTGACCACAGTTGTTGGGCGTGTAAACGCGCTACAGTCGGTAATTGAGTGACAGAAAGGGCAGCACCATGAGCAACTGGGACGAATTCATCTTCTCGCAGGAAGACAACGTGGACTTCCTGGACGAACTGGCCGACCTGGACGGTCCCGAGGTAGCTGGGGGTCTCGTGGACGCCGTGAACCTCGCCCTGCGCGAAGAACAATCCGGTTCGGTGGACTACTCCATCGGCCTGTGCGCGGCCACGGTCGCAGCCATCTGGGGCGGCGCGCCCTTCAGCACGGCAACGGTGGCTGACGAACACCCCTTTATCCGCGCCCACATCGGTGAATGCCCAACCAACCTGCAGGAAGTTGCGCTGCAGCTGCTGGACGGGGAAATGGAACGACGCGAAGGCGAGGAAGACCTAGAGGCAGAGGGGCTGGAAACATTTGTCGAGGCCTTAAGCTAATGCGCGAGCGCAAGAACCCGAGCTAGTAGACTGTCTGGAAGCTATACCCTGAGAATTTTACCGAGGAGTCACCCCACCCATGGAGTTTAAAGTCAAGGATCTCTCGCTGGCTGAGGCCGGCCGCCACCAGATCCGCCTGGCGGAGTACGAGATGCCCGGGCTGATGCAGCTGCGCAGCGAATACGCAGAAGAGCAGCCCCTGAAGGGTGCCCGCATCGCCGGTTCCATCCACATGACCGTGCAGACCGCTGTGCTCATCGAAACCCTGGTGGCCCTCGGCGCAGAGGTGCGCTGGGCATCCTGCAACATCTTCTCCACCCAAGACGAAGCCGCTGCGGCCATCGTCGTCGGCGACGGCACCCCGGAGGCTCCCGCCGGCGTACCGGTCTTCGCCTGGAAGGGCGAGACCCTGGACGAGTACTGGTGGTGCCTGAAGCAGATCTTCACCTGGGGTGAAGGCGTGGAGGCCAACATGATCCTCGACGACGGTGGCGACGCGACCATGGCCGTCATCAAGGGCATGGAATTCGAAAACGCCGGCCTTGTCCCCGACGCGGAAGAGCAGGACGCAGACGAGTACAAGGCCTTCCTCGGAATGCTGCGTGAAACCTTGGCGGAGGACGGTAAGTTCTGGAGCCGGGCGTCAGAAAACATCAAGGGCGTAACCGAAGAAACGACGACGGGCGTGCACCGCCTGTACCACTTCGCGGAACAGGGGCTGCTGCCCTTCCCGGCGATGAACGTCAACGATGCGGTGACAAAGTCGAAGTTCGACAACCGCTACGGCACCCGCCACTCCCTGATCGACGGCATCAACCGCGCGACCGACATGCTGATCGGTGGTAAGTCGGTACTGCTGTGTGGTTATGGCGATGTTGGCAAGGGCTGTGCTGAGGCGCTGGGGGGTCAGGGCGCGATCGTGAAGGTCACCGAGGTCGACCCGATCAACGCACTGCAGGCGCTCATGGACGGCTTCGAGGTCGTGCAGGTAGAGGACTTTATTGGCGACGCCGACATCGTCATCACCGCAACGGGCAACCTCGGAATCATCACGTTTGAGCACATGCAGATGATGAAGAACCACGCAGTGCTCGGCAACATCGGCCACTTCGACAACGAAATCGACATGGCCAGCCTGCTGCACCGCGAGGACGTCAGCCGCGTGACCATTAAGCCACAGGTGGACGAGTTCACCTTCCCAAGCGCCAACGGCGACCCGGTCTCCATCGTGGTGCTGAGCGAGGGGCGCCTGCTGAACCTGGGCAACGCCACCGGCCACCCGTCGTTCGTGATGTCCAACTCCTTCGCCGACCAGACGATCGCGCAGATCGAGCTGTACACGAAGTCCGACCAGTACGGCAATGACGTCTACCGCCTGCCGAAGATCCTGGACGAGAAGGTTGCGCGCATCCACGTCGAGGCGCTCGGCGGCAAGCTGACGACGCTGACTAAGGAACAGGCTGAATACATCGGCGTGGATGTTGCCGGCCCGTTCAAGCCGGAGCACTACCGCTACTAAAAATGATCGTTAGCTTTGAAGGGGTCGACGGCGCCGGAAAGAACACCCTGGTCACGGCCGTAGAAAAGGAATTGGTGGAGCGCGAGGTGCCGGTAGCGCGCATCGCGTTCCCGCGTTACGAGGAATCCCACCCGGCGATGCTGGCGCGAGAGGCGCTGCACGAGAACCTGGGTGACCTGATCGATTCCGTGCACGGCATGGCCGCCCTGTTCGCTCTCGACCGCGCCGAGATTGGGGCGGAACTGGCGGACTTCGACGCAGATGGCTACGTGATTCTGATCGACCGCTACACCGCCTCCAACGTCGCCTACTCCGCCGCGCGAGTCGACGGTGACGTAGCCGAGGTCGGCACGTGGGTGACGCAGTTGGAGCAGGACAAGCTGGGAGTGCCAGCGCCCGACCTGCAGATCCTGGTGGACGTCGAGGCAGCTGTCGCCGGGCAACGCGCCGAGTCTCGGGAGGCTCAGGACCAATCGCGGGCGCGGGATGCTTACGAGCGGGACAGCAGCCTGCAGGAACGCACCGTCCGTGCCTACCGGGCGCTGGCGGAGCAGCAGTGGCTGAGCCCGTGGGTGACAGTCGACAGCACCGGAGACGATTACGAGGCCCGCGCGGCTAAGGTCGCGGACCTGCTGGAAGAAATGAGAGGATGACAACCGTGGAAACGAAGATTCTGGTGGTCGACGACGACCCGGCAATCGCGGAAATGCTCACCATTGTTTTGCAGGGTGAGGGCTTTCGCACCGTGGTCGTGGGCGACGGCGTAGAGGCCGTGAAGGCCGCGGAGGAACACAACCCGGACCTCATCCTGTTGGACGTCATGCTGCCCGGCATGAACGGCATTGACGTGTGCAAGGCGATCCGCGAAAGTTCCACGGTGCCGATCGTCATGCTGACGGCACGCACCGACACCGTGGACGTGGTACTGGGCCTGGAATCTGGTGCCGATGACTACGTGCACAAGCCGTTTAAGCCGAAGGAGCTGGTGGCGCGAGTGCGGGCTCGCCTGCGCCGCACCCCCGAGGAGGCACCTGCGGAGACGATCGAGGTGGCAGACCTGAAGATCGACGTGCCCGGCCACCAAGTGATCCGGGATGGCCAGGAGATCGCGCTGACCCCGATCGAGTTTGATCTGCTGGTCACGCTGGCCTCTCGCCCACGTCAAGTGTTCTCCCGCGAGGAACTACTGGAGCAGGTGTGGGGCTACCGCAAGTCCAGCGACACCCGCCTGGTGAATGTCCACATCCAGCGCCTGCGCTCGAAGGTGGAGAAGGACCCGGATGATCCGAAGATCATCCAGACTGTCCGCGGGATCGGCTACAAGACCGGCGAATAGGTTCTCGTGGAGCAGGAACAAGCAAAGGTCAAGAAGCAGAAGCCGGCCCGCCAAACGCAACCGAAGGCCCCGGGTTTCCCGCAGAAAGTGCAGGGGAAGACGCTAACCGCGGGTGCGACGTTTTGGTCCGTGCTGCGCGACTTCTTCCGCCGGCCTCGGGATACCTGGCGGCGGCTCATCAACTCGATCCGCTTGCGCTGGCACCAGTCCATCCAGCTGCGAGTGATCGGCAGCGTGCTGGCCTCCAGTACCTTTGCGTTCCTGCTCATCGGCTTCCTCCTGGTGGGCTTTCTGAGCCAGCAGCTGCTGGCCACCAAGTTCTCCGAGGCCATAGACAGCATGGACCGCGCACGCACGGCGGTGGAAGAGCAGATCAGCGCCACCGACTCCTCCAATCCGGTGTCCGTGCGGCTGACTTCCGCCAGGGCTGTGCTGACCAACCGTTCGGCAGGGGTGGAGCAGACAAGCGTCCCAGTGTACGACTCGGTGCTTATCGCCAACAATGCCAGCAAGACGGAAACGCGGATTCCCAATAACATCGATATCCCTGAAAATCTGCGCGAGTTTGTGCATCAGGGTCAGGTGGCCTACCAGTACGCCAGCGTCGACGGTGAAAACGGCAGTTACAAGGCACTCATTATCGGCAGTCCCGTATACTCCGATATCCCTGGTCTAGAGCTCTACCTGCTGGTGCCGCTGACCTCCGAAGAGGCCACACTGAACCTTATGCGCGGCCTGCTGATGGCCGGTGGGATCGTCCTCATCATCCTGCTGCTGGTGATCGGCTGGGTGTTCTCCCAGCAGATCATCGGCCCGGTCCGCGCGGCCTCGAAGATCGCCGAGAAGCTGGCGGCGGGCCACCTGCACGAACGCATGGTTGTGGACGGCCAAGACGAAGTCGCCAGGCTCGCCTACAGCTTCAACGACATGGCAGAGAAACTCTCCACCCAAATTCGCAACCTGGAAGAATTCGGCTCGCTGCAGCGCCAATTCACATCCGACGTTTCCCACGAGCTGCGCACCCCGCTTACGACGGTGCGTATGGCGGCGGACATGATCGAAGACAACGCCGACGAGCTCGATCCTCTGACCGCCCGGGCAGCTCACCTGATGACGAAAGAGCTCGACCGCTTCGAGACCCTCCTAAGCGACCTGCTGGAGATCTCCCGGCACGACGCGGGTGTGGCAAACCTATCCGCTGAAAAGGTAGACGTGCGCGGCGTGGTGCGCTCCGCTCTGCAGCAGGTGCGTGCCATCGCCGAGGAGATCGGCACCGAGTTCAACGTGGACTTGCCGGAAGACCCCGTGATTGTCGCCGTGGACTCGCGCCGCGTGGAGCGCATCCTGCGCAACCTCCTGGCCAATGCCGTCGACCACTCGGAAGGAAATCCGATCGACGTGAAGATGGCCATCGGCAAGGACGCACTGGCAGTCGCCGTCATCGACCACGGAGTGGGGCTGAAACCCGGCGAGGAGGAGATGGTCTTTAACCGCTTCTGGCGCTCCGACCCGTCGCGCGAGCGCCGCACGGGCGGCACTGGCTTGGGCCTGGCCATCGCCAAGGAGGATGCCAATTTG
This sequence comes from Corynebacterium sp. ACRQK, assembly GCF_022345965.1. Classification (GTDB taxonomy): domain Bacteria; phylum Actinomycetota; class Actinomycetes; order Mycobacteriales; family Mycobacteriaceae; genus Corynebacterium. The sequence continues at coordinate 194,381 of NZ_JAKRMU010000003.1, read as the reverse complement.
CACGGCGGTCGCCTCGAGGCCATCGGCGAACCCGGCGTGGGCGCGTGCTTCCTGTTGACCCTCCCGCTGGAGCAGGGACACAAGGTAAATGCTTCGCCGCTGCCTTTGGCGGTGGGGGCTGAGGGCGTCACTACCCAAGAACAAGAAGGGGGCGATGATGAGTAACAAGACCACAAAGGTCAAAAAGGTACTGGCCGCGGTAGTCGGTTTGGGCCTACTCGCGGCGTGCTCGACCCTGCCGGACGATACGAGTCCCGAGGCGATCTCTAGCTACGCTCCGGCCCCCAGCGGGCAAGAGGCGCCGACCCCGACCGATGGGCAGCCTTCCGACCTGCTGCTACGCGATTTCTTCACCGCCAGCGCCCACCCGCTGCGCAACCACCAGGCGGCAAAAAGGTTCCTCACCAGCGGCATGCAGGGGCGGTGGCAGTCCGATGCGCCGACGATGGTGCTGGACCGGATCGACATCGCCTCCGAAGGCCCGGGCGATGATTCGAAGATCACCTACCGCGTGCGCGGCAATATCGTCGGCACACTCGGCGTGGGCGGCGTGTTTGACCCGCAGTACACCGCGTTCGAGACCAGCTACGAGATGCAAAATGTCGATGGCCAGTGGCGCATCAGCAACCTGCCGAACGTCGTGGTGCTGGATCGGCAGGACTTCGTGGGCACCTACCGCGCGCGGAACATCTACTTCCCGGATATCAACGGTCGGGCGCTTGTGCCGGACCGCCGTTGGATCTACACCGGACAGCAGTCCACCACCGCCTCCCTGGTCTCGTTGCTGGTTGCGGGGCCGCAGGACCGTTTAAAGAAGGCGGTGCGAAACCTTATTCCTGAGGACGCCACCGCCCAGGTCTCCAGCGACAACGAGGGAGACCCCGCTGTACACTTCACCGGACTGCAGGAACTATCGCCAGACGCGCGTCGACTGCTGGCGGCTCAGGTGGTGTGGACGCTGGCGGGGTCCGAGGTTCGTGGACCTTATGAGCTCACGGCGGACGGCACGCCTATGAACGATGAAATGCATGGCAAGTGGCTGGTGCAGGACCTTTCGCAATACGACCCGAATGTGCAGGTGCAGGCGCCGTTGCGGGCCGTATCCGGCGGCGACATCTACCAGCAGGACGGGACGCGAGCGCAGAAGCTGGACGGCTGGCTTGCACAGCAATATGTCGAATCTGTGGCCCTCAGCCCGCGGGACGAAGTCTTCGCGGCCGTAACCGGACGCGGCGATGAACCGCGCCAGTTGATGATCGGGGCGAAGGGGGATCAGCCCGTGAGCTCCGTGCGGGCGGATTCGCTGACGCGCCCGACCTGGGGCTTGGATGCCACATCGGCCTACGTGGTAGCCGATGGCGAGCGGATCACGGAGATCACTCGCAACCCGGAGACCGGCGCCGTGGGGGAGCAGAAGGTGGATAGCTCCACGATGCGAATGGTCGACGGGGACGAGAAGCGCATCAGTGTATTCCGCGTATCGCACGACGGTGCCCGCGCCGTGATGATCGTGAACGGAAGGGTTTACGTGGTGACGTTGGAGAAGACCGACGATGGCACGAAACGGCTGGGCGCGCCGGTGGAGATCGGACATGCCGTGGGTGATACCGCGGTCAGCGCCGACTGGTCTGATGACGGGTCCGTCCTGGTGGGCACGCGCGCCAATGATGCCCCAGTGTGGGATATCGAGGTTGATGGGTCCTATTCGCAGCAGATCACGGGCCGCAACCTATCCGCCCCGGTGGTGTCGGTGGCCACGGACGGCAGCAAGATTTACGTCACGGATGCCAATGCGTTGATGCAGTTCGACGTCACCTCCGAGGAGTCGCGCTTCTGGCGCGAAGTACCGACTATGCAGGGAAAGCGGGCAACCCCGGTGCTAGCCGACTAGGCTGAGTGCCCGTGGGGATTAAGGGGGACTTCGGTGCGCTTGCCGGGCTGGTGTGGCGGGCGGACTGTGTGTGCTGCGGGGCGGTGACCGGTGGACAACTGTGCGAGGCTTGCGGGCTCCAGTTGATGCAGCGTTGGCAACGCTGGCAACCACGAGTGTCGGTAGTGCCCGTCTTCGCCAGTGGGGTGTACGGCGGAGCGAGGCGGATGCTAATCCTCAGCGCCAAGGAGAGACTACGGCCGGCGGCCATAGACGTGGCCGGCAGAGTTCTTGCCGCCGGAATTCTGCACGTTAGTGGCCTGGGCTTGGTGCCCGATCCGCGTTTGGGGAGAGTAGTGCTGGTACCCGCTCCCACCCGCAGATCGGCGGCGCGGAAGCGCGGCGGGGACATTGTTGCCCGCTTTTGCCACGTTGCCGCCGCGCTGTATCCCGGAGTGGAGGTCCACCCGGTGGCGTGGCTAAGCGAGACGAGTGTGGACTCGGTAGGGCTGAACCGCCATCAGCGACGCGAAAACGTGGCCAGCAGCATCCTGTTCGACTCGGCAGGGGTCGGACGATTGCGTGGCGTGGGGGAGGTTGTGATTGTGGATGACGTGTGCACTACCGGCGCCACAACAGCGCAGTTTGCGCTGGCTCTGGCGGTCCGGGGAGTACGGCCGCGATTGACGCTGGTATTGGCCGGTGCGTAGATCACATCAATAAGGGGTGTATACACAAGTGCAGCAACGGTGATAGGTAGAATAGGAATTGGAACGATCGCCGTTGGAAGATGGGTAATCCGGCCCGATTTTGGCGGTGAATGACTTTGGAGGTTGAGCAATGTCGACCGGAAAAAACTCGTCCGACTTTGGCAACGAGGAACTTGCTGCACCCGAGGCAGGCGTAGAGATCACGGGACGCAACGTTGAGGTGCCAGAGCACTTCGCAGACCGCGTCAAGGGCAAGCTCGCAAAGATCGAGCGCCTGGATCCGACCCTCACGTTCTTCCACGTGGAGCTGCAGCACGAGCCCAACCCGCGCCGTGGCGACCAGCAGGATCGCCTGCAGATTACCGCAACCGGCAAGGGACACATCGCTCGCGCAGAAGCTAAGGAAGACTCCTTCTACGCTGCCCTCGAGGTCGCAATCGGCCGCATGGAGCGCTCCCTGCGCAAGGTGAAGGCACGTCGCAAGATCGCCCGTTCCGGCCACCGCGCTCCGATGTCCATGGGCGAGGCAGCTGCCAGCCTGGTGGAAGAGGCACAGCCGAAGGCTGAGACCAAGCCGGAGGAGGCAGGTCCGTACGACGTCGACCCCTACGAGGATCAGTTCAAGCCTGGCCAGATCGTGCGCAAGAAGGTACACAAGTCGGCTCCGATCAGCGTTGACCAGGCGCTGAGCGAGATGGAGCTCGTGGGTCACGACTTCTTCCTGTTCATTAACGAGGAGACCGGCCAGCCGTCCGTGGTGTACCGTCGCCACGCTTTCGACTACGGTCTGATCACCCTGGAGGAGAAGGACGCAGAGAAGTAACATTTTTCTCTAATTCGTCTTTAACCCAGCAGCCCGGCCCTCACGACTAACCTGTGGAGGCCGGGTTTTTTATGCCTGGACTTGCCGGGTGTAGTTGCCCCCGGCCTTGGGGGTGGGGGTAGGATTATCCGAAGCCGACCAATTAGCTAACCAGTTTTAGAAATCGAGCAAAGGACAGCATCAGCGTGCTAGGACTTTCGAAAATCCTCCGTATGGGCGAAGGCCGTGCGGTCAAGCGTCTCGCGAAAATCGCCGACCAGGTGATGGACCTCGATGAGGAATACACCGAACTCACCGACGAGGAGCTGCAGGCCAAAACCGACGAGCTGAAGAAGCGAGTTCAGGAAGACGGCGAGAGCCTGGACGACATCCTGCTCGAGGCTTTTGCCACAGCGCGTGAGGCCTCCTGGCGCGTGCTCGGCCAGAAGCACTACAAGGTGCAGATCATGGGTGGCGCTGGCCTCCACTTCGGTTATGTTTCCGAGATGAAGACCGGTGAGGGTAAGACCCTGACCTGTGTGCTCCCCGCATACCTCAACGCACTGTCCGGCAAGGGCGTGCATGTCGTTACCGTGAACGACTACCTGGCAAAGCGTGACGCCGAGTGGATGGGCCGTGTGCACCGCTTCCTGGGGCTCAGCACCGATGTGATCCTGAGCGGCAAGAACCCCGCTGAGCGACGTGAGGCCTACAACGCCGACATCACTTATGGCACGAACAACGAGTTCGGCTTCGACTACCTGCGCGATAACATGGTGCATTCCCTGAACGACCTGGTGCAGCGTGGACACAACTACGCCATCGTGGATGAGGTCGACTCGATCCTCATCGACGAAGCCCGTACCCCGCTGATCATCTCCGGCCCCGTCGAGGGCTCCAGCAAGTGGTTCACCGCCTTCGCCGCAATCGCCCCGAAGCTAACCCGCGACATCCACTACGAAGTTGACGAGCGGAAAAAGACCGTGGGCGTCAAGGAAGAGGGCGTGGAGTTTGTCGAGAACCAGCTGGGCATCGAGAACCTGTACGCCCCGGAGCACTCGCAGCTGGTGAGCTATCTGAACAACTCCATCAAGGCCAAGGAGCTGTTCACTCGCGATAAGGACTACATTGTCCGCAACGGCGAGGTCGTCATCGTCGACGAGTTCACCGGCCGTATCCTGGACGGCCGTCGCTACAACGAGGGCATCCACCAGGCGATCGAGGCGAAGGAACACGTCGAGATCAAGAATGAGAACCAGACGCTGGCCACCGTTACCCTGCAGAACTACTTCCGCCTGTACGACAAGCTGGCCGGCATGACCGGTACGGCGGAGACCGAGGCCGCCGAGCTGAAGTCCACCTACAAGCTGGACGTTGCCGCGATCCCGACGAACAAGGAAAACAAGCGTAAGGATCACGTCGACCTGATCTACAAGACGCAGGAGGCGAAGTTCGAGGCTGTGGCCGAGGACATCGCCGAGCGCGTGGAGGTCGGCCAACCGGTGCTGGTGGGTACCACCTCCGTGGAGCGTTCCGAGTACCTGTCCAAGCTGCTGCAACGCCGCGGCATCAAGCACAACGTGCTGAACGCGAAGTACCACGAGAAGGAAGCGGAGATCGTCGCCCAGGCAGGCCGTCTGGGCGCCGTCACCGTGGCTACCAACATGGCCGGCCGTGGTACCGACATCGTGCTGGGTGGTAACCCGGACATCATCGCCGACATCAACCTGCGCGAGCGCGGCCTGGATCCGGTGGAGACTCCGGAGGAATACGAAGCGGCCTGGAACGACGAGATCGAGAAGGTCCGCGAGGAGTCCAAGGAAGAGGCGGAGGAGGTCCGCGAGGTCGGTGGCCTGTACGTGCTGGGCACGGAGCGTCACGAATCCCGCCGCATCGACAACCAGCTGCGTGGCCGTTCCGCACGTCAGGGCGATCCGGGCGAGACCCGCTTCTACCTGTCCATGCGTGACGATCTGATGGTGCGTTTCGTCGGCCAGACGATGGAGGCGATGATGACTCGCCTGAACATCCCGGACGACGAGGCAATCGACTCGAAGATGGTCACTAATGCCATCAAGGGCGCACAGTCCCAGGTGGAGTCCGCCAACTTCGAAATGCGCAAGAACGTGCTTAAGTACGACGAAGTCATGAACGAGCAGCGCAAGGTGATCTACGGCGAGCGCCGCCAGATCCTCGAGGGTGAGGATGTGGAGAAGCAGATCCGCAACATGCTGAAGGACACCGTTGAGGCATACGTCGACGGCGCGACGGCTGAGGGTTTTGTCGAGGACTGGGATTTGGATACCCTGTGGAACGCCCTGGATTCCCTTTACGGCCCGACCTTTACCCACGAGGAACTGGTGGAAGGCGATGATTACGGTCGCTCGGGTGAGCTGAGCTCCTCTCAGTTGCTCGAGGCCCTGCTTGACGATGCCAACCGCGAGTACGACGAGCTGGAGGAGAAGGTCACGGAGATCGCCGGCGAGGAGCAGATGCGTGGCATGGAGCGCGCAGCCCTGCTGAACGTTGTGGACCAGAAGTGGCGTGAGCACCTCTACGAGATGGACTACCTGAAGGAGGGCATCGGCCTGCGCGCAATGGCGCAGCGCGATCCTCTGGTGGAGTACCAGCGCGAGGGCGGCGACATGTTTAACCACATGAAGGACGGCATCAAGGAAGAGACCGTTCGCCAGCTTTTCCTGGTGCGTAACCAGCTGAAGCAGGCCGGTCAGGTGCACGTCGATGACCCGGCCGCGGGCAACGAGGGCGTGGCCGTGGACCGCGCCACGCAGACCACCATGGGTGGTTAAATCAAGCTGAGGCTATCGATCGCCCAGACCTTGACCCCACGCCGCGCGGAGCTGTGCAGTTGATGCAGCTCCGCGCGGCGTTTCTGCGTGTGCTGCGACATGCTTCCCGCAATGGCCCGCACCCGTTCGCCCATCTTCACCGATGCGCAAAAGCGGACGCAATCGCCCGCGCTGGGCTGGATGTGCAGGCTTATTATTGACGCCCCCTTTTCCACCCGCCCACTCGTCGGTTCTGGGCGCACGTGCCGGCGGACTCGCAGTTGCTCTAGCACGCGCTCGCCGAAGGGCGCGCGGCGCAAATGGTCGATCGGACGGCGGCCTTCCAAAGCCTCCAGCCACATTTTTACGATCTGCGCGATGCGCTGGGGCGGTGGGGTGTTGGCGTCCCGAAAAGAATCAGTGACCTCCTCCTCGGCGGCCTGCACAGCGACGGCCGGGGTGGGTGGGCGCAGGAACACGAAGTCCGGAAGTGGGCGCGTGGTAGTTGAAGTGGTCACGAAAGAAAATCCCCCTGTTGTTCATGCCAGTGAAGCTGTACGGTGCGTTCCCCCGAAGGCGCCATACGGGCATAACTATAGCGAAGTGCATGCCCCGCGGGGCGCCGGAGGGCGAAAAGATGGCAGAATATAGGGCATGCGTGGACTAGTAGTTGATTATTGCGGAGTGTTGGACGGTGCCGAGGAAGACCGCAGGCGGTGGCGCAAGCTGCTGGCAGCAGCGCGAGCGGAGGGCATTGCCACGGCGATTCTTTCCAACGATCCGGGCGGGGCGGGAGCTGCCCCCATCCGCACGTGGCTGGAGGGCGGTTACGTGGATGCCGTGGTGCTTTCCGGCGAGGTTGGGGCGGAGAAGCCCTCGGAGGAGATCTTCCGTATCACCGCCGACCGTCTGGACCTGCCGCAGCAGGATCTGGTGCTGGTGGACGACAACATCCTGAACATCCGCGGCGCCGTGGATGCCGGCCTGATTGGCATCTACTACCAGCAGTTCGATCGCGCGGTGGTGGAGATCACCGGCGTGTTCGAGCTGGAGGGGGAGTTCTAAACCATGCTGGTGTACATTCCCGCGACCTTTGACATGCTGGGCACCCTTGCGGAGCAGGGGGAACACCCGGTGCGGTCTGCGGTTGGCTTTGCCCTGACCCCGGCGGTGCGGGAGTTCTACACCGGCGGCGACGAGGAGGAGCTGGCGTACACGGCCTTCCTGGATGCCGCGCGGGCCTCGCTGCGGCTGCTCAGCGCGGGCGGGGAGGAGCGCTTCCCGCACCGGCGCGTGGTGATCAGCGCGGAGATCGATGACTCGGCGGTTACTTTGGCGCCGACCGACGGCGAGTCCGTGGTGCGGCTGGACCCGGCGGTTGTGAAGGTGCAGCAGTTGTTGGCGATCCATGTTGATGACGCCGACGCGGAGGCCGCCACGGCGAAAGCGATCGAGTGCATCGACGCAGCTGACCTGGGGGATGAGGACGCGGAGTTCGCGCTGGGGGACTGCGAGGACAACCTGATGAGCTGGTACGACGCGAAGGAGCTGCCGTTCCTGGTGGATCTGATGTAGCAGGTTAGCTACATTTCCCACTCGTTGTTGCTGCGCAGGGCCTCCAGCAAGCGGCGGATCGCGGTGACGCGCCGGGCGGAGGCACCGGTGAGGGTATCCAGGGCGCACTCCGGGTCGGCGGGCGGACCCATGTGCGTGCAGCCGCGGGGGCAGTCTTCGGTGACCTCGCGGAGGTCTTCGAAGACGTCCACTACGGTGTCCGGGTCGACGTGTGCCAGCCCCAGGCTGCGGATGCCCGGAGTGTCGATAATCCAGCCGCCTGCGGGCAGCTGGAGCGCTACGGACTGGGTGGAGGTGTGCCGGCCTTTGCCCACCCCGCTGACTTCTCCGGTGGCGCGTTCCGCGTCAGGGATGAGGCGATTAAACAGGGTGGATTTGCCCACCCCGGAGTGGCCGACGAGGGCGCTGACCTTGCCCGTGATGTGCTCGGTGAGTTCGTCCAGGGAGTCGCTGACGCCGGTGGTGAGGACCTCTACGTCGAGATCGCGGAACTCGGCGGCGAAGGCGCTGGGGTCGGCGAGGTCGGATTTGGTGAGGCAGACCAGCGGGGTGAGGCCGCCGACGAAGGCGGCGATGAGGGCGCGTTCCACGAAGCCGGTGCGCGGCGGTGGATCGGCCACGGCGCTGACGATCAGCAGGTAGTCCGCATTGGCCACGACGATCCGCTCGAAAGAGTCCGTGTCGTCCGCAGTGCGGCGCAGAATGGAGGTGCGGTCTTCGAGCCGCACGATGCGCGCCAGGGTGTCCTTCTTGCCGGAGGTATCGCCGACCACACAGACGTGGTCTCCGACGACTACGTTGGTGCGCCCCATCTCGCGGGCGCGCATGCAGGTGACGAGGGTGCCGTCTTCGTCTAGCACCACGCCCCAGCGGCCGCGATCTTTGGAGACGACCATGCCCCGCTTGGCGTTTTTATGGCTCGGCCGATCCTTCGTCCGTGGGCGGGAGCCCTTGCCGGGGCGGACGCGGACATCGGATTCGTCCCAGTGATGGACGTTGCTGTGCTTTCGCCCCATCTAGCGTTCCTGGCCCAGCAGCTGCGCCCAGCGGCGACGGAAGCCGGGGAGGGTTTTGGCGGTGGTGTCCACGTCCGAGACCTCGATGCCCTCGACGCGCAGGCCCAGGATTGCTCCGGCGGTGGCCATGCGGTGATCGGCGTAGGACTCCCAGCGACCGCCCTCCAGGGCGGCCGGGTGGATGATCAGCCCGTCGGCGGTCTGCTCGACGTTGCCGCCGAGAGCGTTGATGTTATCCGCCAATGCCTGTAGGCGGTCGGTCTCGTGCCCGCGCAGGTGCGCGATTCCGTAGAGGTGGCTGGGGCTGTCGGCCAGGGCCGCCAGGGCGGCGACGGTGGGGGTGAGCTCCCCAATATCGTGCATGTCCCAGGTAATGCCGTTGACGCGACCGGTGCCGGAGACGACAAGATCGCCGTGGTGGACGTCCAGCTCCGCCTCCGCGCCCATGTCCAGCAGGATCTGGCGGAACTGGTCGCCCGGCTGGTTGGTGGTGGCGGGCCAGTTCTGGATGCGCACGGTACCGCCGGTAAGCACGCCCGCGGCCATGAACGGCGTGGCATTCGACAGGTCCGGCTCCACGTGCCACTGGCGGCCACTGATAGGGCCGGGGTGGACGGTCCATCGGTTGAAGGAGGTCTCCACGTTCACCCCGGCCTCGCGCAGCATCTGCACCGTCATCTCGACGTGGGGCTGGCTGGGCAGGGAGTTGCCCTCGTGGATAACGGTGACGCCCTCGGTAAAGCGCGCTCCGGCCAGCAGCAGACCGCTGACGAACTGGGACGACTGGGAGGCATCGATGGTAATCTCCCCACCCTGGACCTCCCCGGAACCCTCCACGAAGAAGGGCAGACCCTCCGGGTTGCACTCGGTGCTGGTGTTCACGGTGGCGCCGAGGGCACGCAGGGAGTTCAGGGTGGTGGACATCGGACGGCGGCGGGCCTCCACATCACCGTCGAAGGCAACTGTGCCAGTGGCCAGGGCAGCGATCGGCGGGACGAAGCGCATCACGGTGCCAGCCAGGCCACAATCCACCTGACCGCCGTGCAGCTTCTCCGCCGGGGTGACGTACATCTGGTCGTTCTTCAACAGGATCTGGGTTCCCATGGAACGCAGAGCCGACATCATCAGCTCCGTATCGCGGCTCACCAGCCCGCCGGTGATGGTGGAAGGCGCATCCGCCAGCGCGGCGAGGATCAGCGCACGGTTCGTAATAGATTTCGAGCCGGGGATAGCCACGGTGGCCTGTACGGGCTCGGTGGCGACCGGAGCCGGCCAGAGTTGTTCAGACATACCTGCAGACATACCCACATTGTCTCACTTTTTCGCTGGAAAAGAAGCGTGGGGTGGGCATAATGGGCGAGTATGTGTGGCCGATACGTTTTGTTCAGCTCCTTAGAAGAGCTTTCGGGTGACCTGCAACGACGGCTGGGAGCCCCGCGCATACCCCGCGCCGGGGTCGGGGCGTGGCCCGCGAACTACAACGTGGCCCCCACCACCGAGGTGCCCATCGTGCGGGAATTTAGAAACGAGGCCACGATCGGCCCCGCACGCTGGGGCTATCCGCCGAAGACGGTTTTTAACGCGCGGGGAGAGACCGCATTCTCCAAGCCCCTGTTTGCCGGATCCCTGCCATGCGCTTTCCCGATGGACGGCTGGTACGAGTGGACCGTCGGGGAGGACGGGAAGAAGCAACCCTGGTTCACCACCGCCACCGACGGCCACCCCCTGTACGCCGCCGGGCTGTGCAAGGCCGTGGAAGACAAGCTCTACGGCACCATCATTACCGTCGCGGCCTTGCCCGAACTTGAATGGCTGCACAGCCGCATGCCCAGGATCCTGGTGGGCGACGAGCTAGAAACTTGGCTGAAGGGCACAGAGGCGGAGCTGGTGGCGTCACCAAACAAGACAACAGAAGTACACAGCAGGAAGGCAGATAGGAGGGTTGGCTCCGTGGCGAACAACTTCCCGGAACTGGTGGGAATGAACCGGCGATAGAATTGCGTTGGAAGAAAGGTGAGAGGTGAGCGAATGAAACGCAGCGATGACACTGCAGACGAGCTGCTGCAAAGATTCGAAACAGACGCGCTGCCCCTGCTGGATCAGCTCTACGGTGCGGCGCTGCGGATGACGCGCAACCCGGCCGACGCGCAGGATCTGGTGCAGGATGCGTACATGAAGGCCTACCAGGCGTTCGGTTCCTTCAAGGAAGGCACGAACCTGAAGGCATGGATGTACCGAATCCTGACGAACACGTACATCAACAGCTACCGCAAGGCGCAGCGCCGCCCGACGGAATCCAGCGCGGAGGAGATGACCGACTGGCAGCTGGCCGAAACGGCGAAGCATGACTCGGTGGGACTGCAATCCGCCGAGGTGGAGGCGCTAAAGAACATCCCGGATAAGCGCATCCAGGATGCCTTGATGAGCCTGGGCGAGGACTATCGCATGGTCGTGTACTACGCCGATGTGGAGGGGCTGGCCTACAAAGAGATCGCCGAGATTATGGACACTCCCATCGGGACCGTGATGTCGCGGTTGCACCGCGGGCGCAAGCAGCTGCGCAGCAAGCTGAAGGACGTAGCCGCGGAGCACGGGATCGTGACGGAGACGGCACACAACAAGACGGCACACAACAAACTGACGGAAGCGAAGGGATAAGAGCACATGTGCAAAGACAATTCGCGAAAGACGGACTGTGACGACCTGCTGGATGCCCTGTACGAGGTTGCTGATGGTGACGCCGACTGGGAGAGCCGCGAACGTTTGCGAGCCCACGCCGACGATTGCCCGGAGTGCCTGCAGCAGTTGGGTCTCGAGCAGCAGGTCCGGGACCTCCTGCGGAGCTGCTGCAGCCAGCCCGCCCCAGTGGAGCTGCGAGCGCGGATCTGCACGCAGTTGCGGGTGATTAGCTACCGGGTGGAGGAGTAGCTCGCAGTATCGAGTTTATTGTTCTTTCCTGGCCGTTACATCGCAATGCAATCTACATTTGGTACTAGGTTAGATAGTCAGAAGGTTTAGCCCACTTAGCATTAGGAGAGAACAATGGAAGCTGCTGAGATCGCGGAATGGACGTTCGTTGAAGAAGTTCCGATTCCAGGGGACGTCATGGCGTTGCTCGTGCCCGGAGAACAGGCGGTCGTGGCCTTTAAGACTTTCAGAGATAGTGCAATCTTCACCACGAAGCGCCTGATTATGCGTGACGCTCAGGGGTTGAGGGGTAAGAAGGTGGAGGTCTATTCTCTGCCGTATTCGGCGATCAACATGTGGTCCAAGGAGAATGCGGGAACGTTCGATGTCAATGCTGAGATCGAACTCTGGACGCGGGCCGGAAAGATCAAGGTAAAAATCGGCCGTGGCCTTGATGTACGTCGCGTCGATTCTTTGATTGCACATAGCGTGTTGGGGGCGCTATAGCTTGCATAGTAGCTCTGCCAGCCTGGAGCAAAGCAAAAGGCCGGCGGGCACCGATGTATGCGGTGCGCCTGCCGGCCTTTTTTGAGTTACGGCTTAAGAGTTTGGACGCTTGCCGTGGTTAGCCTTCTTCTTGCGACGATCCTTGCGCTTGCGGCCACGCTTGCTCATTGTGCAGCTCCTTGAATTTTAAGGGACAGTTTCAACCTGTTCAGCTTAGCGGGGGTGCGAAGCTGGACAAAATAGCTGAACAAAAGGTTGGGGTTTAAACAGTGATGCGCTTGCGGGTACGGGTGCGGCCACGGTTGGTGCGGCGCTTCAGTGCGCGGCGCTCGTCCTCGGCCATGCCGCCCCACACGCCGGCATCCTGGCCGGACTCGATAGCCCAGTTCAGGCACTGGGAAGCGACGGGGCAGCGGTTGCAGACCAGCTTGGCCTTGGCGATCTGAGCCAGGGCAGGGCCGGAGTTTCCTACGGGGAAGAACAGCTCGGGGTCTTCTTCACGGCAAACGGCTTTGTGGCGCCAATCCATTATTGTATTTCCCTTCTATTTTTTCGGACAAAGGATGTCCGAAGGTGCGTCGTTTTGGTTCTTTGCAGTCGGTGTGGGCACTTTGGCCGGGGATCGAAGTTGGGCTCGACGAATTTACCTAGAGAATCTCTAGGTAAATTCAGGCAAAAGTGGTGGTGGCGAAGTGGCGTGCAGACCTGTGTGTAGAGGGGGTCGCGGCGGCTTCTCGCCTTGCGATTAAGACCTTGTTGGTTTGTTGTTAACCTTTTGGTCTCTTATCGGTTACTCGAAAGATTGTTGCACGTTATTCGCGCTTTGGCTAGAGCTTTTTCTCAAATTGTGACAAACATCACAAGATCTTAATTTGGTATGCCAGGGGAAAGCGGTTATGGGATAGCATTTCCCAGCGCCACGACGGACTCGCCGCGCTTTTCCACCAGCACCTCACCCGCCAGCTTGAGCGTCACCTGTCCGGTGTAGCCCTTGCGATCCACCGGGATGGTGCGCAGAACCTTGCCGTTATCCCAGTCCACTACTGCGATCCCCTTAGCAGTGGGAACCAGCAGCCGCCCACCCATTGGAGTTGCAGGGCCGATTGCGCCATTAACTTGGAACGCAGGCTCCATGGTCGATGGGATGAAGGTCACCACCCGGGAGCCATCAAACCAGCTCATCAGATGCGCCGAATCCGCCGTCTGGGGGCGGAACAGCGTGCCATTCCGCTGCTGCGGATCCAGTAGCGGGGCGGGGTCGGCGGGGAACTGCTGAAAGGCGCCGTCCTTATCCAGCACCTGGAAGCGCGAACCTTCGTTATCGTTCTCGTCCTTCGCGCGGGTGCCGTTGCCGGGGGCGTAGATTACCGCCCGGTCTAGCCCCACGCCCACCAGCTCGCTGTCGGCGGGAACCTCGTACTCGTGGTACTTCTCCGGGGCATCCGAGTCCTCCGGGTTCGTCTTGAGCAGCCGGATCAGCTTCTTTTCGCTATTGGGGCACGTCTGTGCCGTAACCAGCAGATCCCTGCGCGTCAGGGCGGAGGTAAAGGTGCACTCGGTATAGGGCTGCTTGTTCGGCTTGACTGCCGTCAGCTTGTCGCCAACCTCCACTCGCCGCACACCGTCCGAACGCAGCAGCTCCGTGCGGGTGGGGGAAAGCATCCCGATGTTGTCTCGGCTCTGGAACAACTCCACGTGGTCGGAGGCCAGCATGTCGCGTGTGTGGCGATATTCGCCGGTGCCGCTATCCAGTGCCACTACCTGCCCGCACCCCTTGGGACCCTGCAGAAAGAGGTTCGTTTTCCCCCAGTTCGTCGCCACTGCGCACAGGTCGTGCGGCGCTTTGTATTGCCAGACCTCCGTACCGTCGTCGCCTCGCACCATGGTGGCCTTGTTGCCGGAGGTCAAAACCACTCCGCCTTGATCAACCACCAGGCCGGCGGAGTCCGTCCTGGCATCCCACAGCTCGCGCAGATGCTCTGGAATCTGCCGGTCGCCCTTGGCGGAGTCGGAAGAGGCGAGGGTCTTGTCCTCGGCCTCGATCGGGTGATCGGCGACCCGGTGGTCTACCTCGCGAGCATCGGAACCCAGCCACGTGATCCCGCCGAGGGCAAGCAGCCCGCAGGCCAACGCGGCGGCGACGATGTGGTCGCTGCGGCGGGCGCGCTCGGGGGAAGGGAAGCGATGGCTCATGGGCGCGGCCCCCTGCGGGACTTCTTCACCTTCAGCGCTGCGCCTTTCACGCCGCGCGGCGCCCCCACCCGGTCGCCAACATCGCCGGGAAGGTCGAACTCAGCCAGAAATTCCGCGCTGGAGGAGAACCACTGCGGTGGGTCCTGCAAGTCCAGCCCCAGGGCGTCGCTGATGGCGTTCCACCGCGCGACCTCGTCCCAGCCGATGAGGCTCACCGCCGTGCCCGTGTTGCCCGCGCGCCCCGTGCGACCGATGCGGTGAACATAAGTGCGCTCGTCGTCCGGCACCTGGTAGTTGATCACGTGCGTGACGTCCTCGATGTCGATGCCGCGCGCCGCCACGTCGGTTGCCACCATCACGTCCACCTCGTTACGGCGGAACTCGTCTAGGGATTCCTCGCGGTCCTTCTGGCGCATATCCCCGTGCACCGCGCCTACGCGGAAGCCCAGCTTGGCAAGATCTTCGGCCACACCCGCCGCCTGCCGTTTTGTACGGGCAAACACGATGCTGCGGCCCCTGCCAGGAGACTGCAGAATTCGGGCGAGCGCGGAGAGCCTATCGAGCTTGTGGGACTGGAACACCACCTGCTTCGTCGACTCGTGGGTTGCCTCCGTCGCCGCACTGTCGGCCTGGATCAGCACCGGGTGCCGCATGAATGTCCTAGTCAGCGCCGCAATCGGGCCTGGCATAGTGGCGGAGAACAGCATCGTCTGCCGCTGTGGGCTGGTCTGCGTGATGATGTCGCGCACATCGTCCAGGAACCCCTGATCCAGCATCTCGTCTGCCTCGTCCAGCACGACGATCTCCACCGTCTGCAGCTGCAAATACCCCTGCTGCGCCAGGTCCAGCAGCCGTCCCGGAGTACCGACGACCACGTCCACGCCGCGCGCCAGTGCCGCCGTCTGTGCATCGAAGCCCACGCCGCCGTACACTGCCTGTACCTGCAGGGCACGGGTCTTGCTCTTTTTTCTTTGGGACGCACCCTCGGCCCCCACCGGCACACGCAGGTTACGGGCGGCCAGGGTCAGGTCGTCGGTCACCTGCAGGCACAACTCTCGGGTGGGCACCACGATCAAGGCGCGCGGGGTGCCGTCCGGAGCGGTGACGGTGGCGTCATCAAAAACCCGATCGAGAACAGGAATACCGAAACCCAAAGTCTTGCCCATACCCGTGCGCGCCTGGCCAATCACGTCGGAGCCCTTCAGCGCGATGGGCAGGGTGTATTCCTGGATGGCGAAGGCGTGCGTAATGTTGGCTGCAGCTAGGGCTTCCGTGATCTCCACGGCCACGCCGAGCGAGCCGAAAGTCGGGTGGGAGGCAGAGTCCCCAGTAAAAGCTCCAGATGACCCCGAGGGCATTAGCACCTGCAGCACCTGCCTTCCTTGCTCGACCCGATAGCTATGATGGTCACAATACTGCACGTGAGTAGAAAACGAATATGAAGGAAGGGTTTCCCATGCAGATCAAGGTCGGATTCGTACACAATGCCCGCGAGCTGGCTATCACCATCGACTCCAAGAGCGAACAGGCCAAGTCCCAGGACGAGTACGTGGCAGAGATCGAGAACTTCCTGCGTTCCGGCGAGAATGAGACGCTGACCATCGAAGGTGCCAAGGGGGCACGCTACGTGCTGGTACGTGGACAGATCGCTTATGTAGAGGTCGGCGCAGAGGCCAAGAATTCCGTCGGCTTCGTAAGCTAGGGAGGCTGCGACTAGCTGTATGAGTAGCGGCAGTATCGTGGAGCGCCACCCCATCCCGCCGGCGCGGAAGTCTGCACCGGAAGCACCGAGCGCGCAGTCCCAGAATGGGCGGTTTAGCTTCCGCAGCGTAATACTAATTTCTGTCGCGTTTGTACTGGTTACCCTCCTGGTTATGTACAGCATTTTGCATGGCTTGGGCGACGAAGAAGGCACGCAGGCCACCGGTGAGGTCGCGGTTACGACCAGCGACGACGGCGGCACGGTCGGCGCCGAACACGGCGATTACGAGGGGCTGAAGTTCGGTTCCCTGCCCCCGGGCGGCAAGTACACGAAGAAGGGCGGCGGCAAATTCCGCACCGCCGGCGAGCCCGGCAAAACCTTCGGCAAGGGGAAGAAGAAATTCACCTACGTGGTGGAGGTTGAGACGAGGCTGAAGTCCTCCGCCTACGGCGGTGACGATGCTTTTGCCGCGATGGTGGACGCCACCCTGGCCAACCCGAAGTCGTGGGTGGGCGATCCGCAGTACTCCTTCCAGCACGTGGACGAGAAGAAGCTGCCGAAGGGGAAGAAGCCGGATATGCGGATTCAGTTGACCTCGCCGGAGACCACCGCCGAGACCTGTGGTGATAGCTATGGCATTGAGACCAGTTGCAACCTCCCGGGCGAGGGGCGGGTGGTGCTCAACGAGGCACGCTGGGTGCGCGGAGCCATACCGTTCGAGGGGGATCTGGGTGCCTACCGGCAGTACATGATTAACCACGAGGTCGGCCACGGCATCGGGCACAAGGCACACGTGCCCTGCTCCAAGGACGGTGCGCTGGCGCCGATTATGATGCAACAAACCATCAGCTTGAACAACGCCGAGATCTATAAAATCAACCCAGACAAGGCCTTCAAGGACAATTCGAACACCTGCAAGGCAAACCCATGGGTGTTTCCGTTTGGGTACAAGAACAGCAAATAAGCGAGCACATGATCAACGACGATTCTTACAGCGACTTCAACTCCCCGCCACCGGCGCACATCCTGGCTAGCTTCCAGGTGCCCTCGGCGCACCCGGTGCTGTTGGAACAGGAGTGGAGCCAGGGGTGGCGCTGCGACCGGGCGGTGATCTCCCGGACAGACGAGCCGGCGCGGGCGGCGTGGATCGCCAAGATCATGTCGAAGGTGCGCCCGGCAGGAGTGTCCATGTCGCGGCCCATCTTCTCTTCCGACGGGCGCTTTAGCGTGTCCGGGTGGCGGGCGCGGACTTTCATGTCCGGCCACCAGTCGCCACGCTTCGACGAGATGGTGGCGGCCGCCTTGCGCCTCAACGAAGCTCTGCGTGGCGAGAAGAAGCCGACGTTCCTGGCGCCGCCTGTGGCAGGGGAGAAGTGGCACGAACACGACCTCTTCGCCGCGGCGGACCAGGCCGCATTCGCCGAGGATCCGGCGGAATGGGTCACCCCGGTGTTGGCGCCCGAGAGCGTGCCGCGGGAGGATGTCGCCGCCGCTTTGGTGAAGGCCGCAAGCCTTGCCGAGCTGCGCGAACCGATCGTGGAGGACGACCAGCTGGTGCACGGGGATATTGCTGGGTGCACCATCTTCGACGGAACCGCCGATCCCATCGTGACGGATCTCTACCCGGCTTGGCACCCGGCGGCCTGGACCGTTGCGCTGCTGATCGTGGATACGATGTCCTGGGGCAACGCGCCGGATGCCCTGCTGGATCGCTGGGCGCACCTGCCAGACTTCACGCAGTTGGTATTGCGCGCGGTGATGTATCGGCTGTTCCTGCACGCCATGCTGCCAAATTCCCAGCCGGAGTCTTGGGAGGGGCTAGCACGCGTGGCCGACGTTGTGGCGGCCTGGGTGGCTAAGCGGGAAGGCTAGTCGCCGCTCATAATCGAACACGAAATAGGTATTCGTCGGGAGGTTGTCCGGGGCGCATGACAGACTAAGAGTCATGGAACGGGACAGCGCTCACAGGGACACCAACCACGATCTCGAGAAGCGCCTCGGCGCCAGCGGGAAACCGAAGGTACGGCTGGGGCAGCCCACGGATGGGATTCAGCCAACGGAGGTTTTCGACGGCCTGGCCGGAGCCCTGGTTGAGGGCTCGGCGCAGGTGGATTACTCGCAGCCCTATGCGATCCTCGGTGGGCCGGGAACGGGCAAGACGTCCCTGTTGATCTCTGCGGCGCGGAACTTCCTGCTGCAGGGGGGATCGGCGTCCGAGATAATGTTCTTCGCGCCGTCGAAGGAGGCAGCGACGGCCGTGCGCGCGGCGCTGTACCAGCGCATGGCTGGGGAGGGCGCCTACGCTGCGTCCGGCACGTTTGTGCGTTCGGTGCACTCATGGGCCTTTGCGTTCTATCGCAGCGTGCAGACTCTGCGCGGACAGAAGCAGCCGCGACTTATCACGGGTGCGGAACACGACATGCAGATCCGCGAGATCCTGCGGGGCACCAAGGAGGACGGTAATCGGTACTGGCCCGCCAACGTCGTACCCGCGCTGAGCTACGCGGGCTTTGCGCAGCAGCTGCGTGATCTGCTGCTGCGTGCCACCGAGCGTGGTCTATCAGCCCAGCAGCTGCAGCAGCTAGGGGTCGAACACAACCGCCCGATGTGGAAGGCCGCGGGGCGCTTCCAGGAGGAATATCAGCAGGTCCAGCGCCTGAGCCGTTCGGAGAGTCTAAATGCCTCCGAGTTGCTGCACGCGACTTTGGCCGCCTTTGAAAAGCCGGAAGGCGAGAAGTTGGTCGAGCGGCAGCGGGAGAAGGTGAAGCTGCTGCTGGTCGACGATGCGCACAACCTGGACCCGGCCTCCGCCCGGCTGATCGAGAGCTTCATGGTGCCGGGGACCCGGACCCTCATCGCAGGCGATCCGGACCAGTGCGTGTTCCACTTCCGAGGCGCAGACGAGGCCTTCCTGGACTCCTGCTCGCAGGACCCGGATCACCGGGTGGTTTTGAGCGCTTCTTATCGTTTGACGCCACCTGCGGCCCAGTCCGTGAACGCTCTCCGTAGGCACTTGGGCGTGCAGCCGAGCCGCGTGGAGCTGCGCTCTGCGGGTACTAGTGACAGTGCCATTTTGAGCGCGCGGGCAGATGGCAGCTCCGCAGGCGTCGATTCTGTGCAGGTGACGATCACCCCGACGGAGACCGCGGAACGCCTGAAGATCGTGGATGTGGTGCGGCGCGCGCACATCGAACAACAGGTCGCGTGGGATGACATCGCGGTGATCGTGCGCGGCACCGGCAGCATCGCGCGGGTGCGCAGGACGCTGATGGCCTACGGCGTGCCGGTGAAAGTGGACCCAACCTCCGTGGTGCTGGCCGAGCAACCCCTGGTACGGATGCTGCTGCTGGCCGCGGAGGCGAGCTACCGGAACCTCACGGTGGCGGAGATGCACAGTGTGCTGGAAGGCAGCGTGGGTGGCGCGGACCCGGTGATGGTGCGCCGCGTGCACCGTGCGGTGGCGCTGGCCATCCGCTCCGCGCAGGTGGCCGGGCAGACGTTGCGGGCCCACGAGGACGGCAGGCCCTTCCAGGCCGTGGACTACGTCACGGAGCTGCTGAATCACCCCGAAGACCCGGCGAACCAGTGGATCACCAGCCACTGCGGCCCCCGCGAGCAGGAGGTCATCCAGCGCGTGTCCACGGTCTTGGAGGCTGGGCGGCAGGCGTGGAAGAACAACCAGGGGACGGAGATGGTGCTGTGGAAGATCTGGCAAGCCACCAAGCTGGACATGCACTTGCGCACGCAGGCGCTGAAGGGCGGATCACTCGGCGCGCAGGCCGACGCGGACCTAGATGCGGTGATGAGCCTGTTCGATATTCTGGGCGACTTCGCAGAGCGCAACCCGCACGCACAGATGGAGAGCTTCGTAGAGAACCTCCGCGCCCAGAAGGTGCCCACCGGCGGGCGCGACCAGCGCGGAGTGCGCGCCGGGGCAGTGGAAATTCTGCCCGCCCACGCGGCGGCGGGGCGCCAGTGGAAGGTGGTGGCCATCGCCGGAGTTCAGGAAGGCGAGTGGCCGACTGGGCCGACCGTCGGCGGACTTTTCGGTCAGCTGGAGCTTGTGGACCTGCTGGACCGGGGGATCAACCCGAGCGTGCCGGTGGCGCGTATCAACGATGCCATTGAGGAGGAGCGCCGGCTCTTCCTGCTGGCACTCAGCCGCGCGACCGACAGGGTCCACGTGACCTGCGTGCGGAACTCGGGCGATGAGGCGCTGGTGCCATCCCGATTCATTGCCGAGATGGACGTGGAACCTACGGAATTGGCTACAACCGACGAGACAGAGGAGGCAGTGGGCCGCAAGGTCTCCGGCTCCGGGGCGGGCGCGCTGCCCCGCGTACTGGCCATCGAATCTCTGCTGGCGGAGCTACGCGATGCCGTCACTGACCCCAACCGCCCCGGCCACGAGCGGCGTGCGGCAGCACGGAACCTGGCCAAAATGGCGCAGGCCGGAGTGCATGGTGCAGCTCCTGAAGACTGGTGGGGCATGGCTGAGCCCTCCACGGACGCACGCGTGCTGGCCGGCGACAAAATCCGGTTGAGCCCCTCCAAGCTGGAAAGCTGGAACACCTGCGCGCTGCGCACCTTCCTGGACAGCAACGGCGGGGTGAGCGAATCCACCGAGGCGATGCGCGTGGGCATATTCATTCACGCCATCGCCGAGCAGATAGTGCAGGGCATGGAACTCGATGAGGCGCAGCTAGCCGTCCGCGAAATCCTCCCTTACGTGCTCGACGGACCAACGTGGCAGGGCACGCAAACGATAGAACGCTGGGAAGTAGGCGTCAAAAAGCTACACGGCTTCATTAACAGCTATAGGGACAAAGAGTTCGAGCTTGAGACCGAGCGAACACTACGGGCGCGGGTCGGGCAGACACCCGAAGGTGTCGAGGTGACGCTGAGCGGGCGCGCGGACCTGCTGGCCACGAACCCGGAAGATGGACTGACGCAGGTGATCGATTTCAAGACCGGCAAGACCGCAGTTACGAAGAATACAGCAGCGGAAAGTCCGCAGCTGAGCGCGTACCAGTTCCTACTCACGCTCACCGAGCGCCCGGGTGGTAATGGGCAAAAGTACCGCCCCGGGGGCGCAGAGTTGGTGTACCCGGGGACTTCGGCCAAGACGGTTACTGAAAGAAACCAGGCGGAGCTGACGGAAGAACAACTGAGCGGAGTACACGATCAACTTATGGAGATTGCGCCAGTGACAGCAGGGCCGACATACCTGGCCACGCCGTACGACGGCTGTAGGCATTGTGACTTCAAGGCGATCTGCCCCTCGCAAGACGAAGGAAACCAGGTGGTTTAAATGGATAGCAACCGACACATCTTCAATCCTCAGGAGCTATCCCAACTGATGGGGCAGAAGTTTGCCCCGACCGACGAACAAGCGGACGTTATCCAGGCCGGCCCGTTCGGCAATTTCCTGGTCGTCGCCGGCGCGGGTGCGGGCAAGACCGAAACCATGGCGGCCCGTGCCGTGTGGATGGTGGCCAACGGCTACGCTCGGCCCGAACAGATCCTGGGTCTGACTTTTACCCGTAAGGCCGCGGCCGAGCTGGGAGAGCGCATCCGCCAACGCCTGCAGACCCTGGCGGGAAGCGCCTTCATGGACCAACTGCCAGCAGACGATCCGCGGCGCGAGGTGCTAAAGAACATTGCGCCGGCGGTGGCGACCTACGACTCCTACGCGGGGGATATTGTCCGTGAATACGGTCTGCTGATCCCCTCGGAGCCAGCCGCCCGGCTCATTACCGCTGCCGAACGGTGGATGGTCGCCCGCGACGTGGTGTACAACTCTGACAGCTCTTTAAGCGCGCAGCGGACCGTCCCCAACGTGATTGCGGACGTGTGCGCTCTATCGGACGAAATGGATAACCACCTGGTTGGCATCGAGGAGGTCGAGCAGGAAAACATGGCAGCGATGAAGCTGCTGGAGGAGCTGCCCAAGGGAGCGCGAAGCAGGAAGGAATTCACCGACGACAACACCAGATTCCTGGAAGCCCAGCAGTATCGCACCGAGCTGCTGAAGCTGGTGCGGAAGTTCCGCGAGACCCTGCAGGAGCGCGACCTGCTGACCTTCGGGCAGCAGATGAGCAAAGCAGCGGAGCTCGTGCGCGATCACGAGATAGTGGGGCAGGACCAGCGGCGCCGCTTCCGCGTGGTGATGCTGGACGAGTACCAGGACACCGGCCATGCCCAACGGGTCATGCTGCGTTCGCTATTTGGCGGCGGGCGCGCGGGCGAAGGTACCTTCTCCGCGATGGCGGTGGGCGACCCCATGCAGTCGATCTACCAATTCCGTGGAGCTACGGCCTCCAACCTGGAGAAATTCCGCACCGACTTTCCTGACGCGGCCGGGAAGCCGGCCGGAAAGCTGCAGCTGCTGACCTCCTGGCGCAACCCCACCATGGTGTTGGACATGGCCAACAAGGTCTCAACGTGGTCCATGGAACGCAGCACCGAAAGCACCGGGCGCCTGGTCTCCGAACTACGCCCGCGCCCCGGTGCCGCGAAAGGTGATTCGGAGGTTGCCTTCTTCGACGAGCGGGAACAGGAACTCGACTGGCTAGCCGACAAGCTGCAGGCCCAATGGCAGGCTTACCAACGGAAACTGGAGACGGCGGACGACCCGGCGAAGGTCAAGCCGTTCTCCGCAGCGGTGCTAGTGACCGTAAACGCCGACGCAGTGCCGATTTACGAAAAACTAGTGGAGCGCGGGGTGCCCGCGGATATGACAGCAGGGCCGGGACTACTGGATATTCCCGAGGTCGCGGACGTATTCGCAACACTGCGAGTGCTGGTGGATCCGACAGATGACGTGGCACTGCTGCGCCTTTTGACAGGCCCGCGTTGGAACATCGGAGCTGCCGACCTTGCAGTTCTTACGCGCCGGGCAGAGCAGATCGCCCAACGCGGAGCCGGGGAAACGGACGCCATCGACGACGCCGCAATGGAACGGCAGCGTCAGGAAAGCATCGAATTACTCCGCACCCCTGGAGTGCGCGACGAGCTGATCGAGGCAGTGCTAGAGGCCATCCCGAACGCCACGGAGTTTTCCGTGGGACTGATCGATGCACTCGCCGACCTGACCGACGCCGAGGAGATGGGCATGTCGGCCGAGGGAGCCCAGCGGCTAGTACAGCTCGGCCGAGAGCTTGGATACCTGCGCCGCCACAGCTTGGGTAAGAACTTGCCGGACCTGGTGGCGGACATCGAAAAGATGCTGGGAGTCCGCACGGAAGTCCTCACCCGCTGGCACCGCCGCCCCGAACAGGCGATCGGCACCAGCCACCTGGATAAATTCGCGCAGATTGTGCGGGACGTTTCCCGCACCGGAACCGCCACCCCGAAGGCATTGGTGGAATACCTGCTAGCAGCTCAATCGGAAGAAGACGGGCTGGACCCGGGCGAGGTGCAGCGCAAGGACAACACCGTCCAGATTCTCACCGTTCACAAGGCAAAGGGGCTGGAGTGGGACATCGTCGCCGTGCCGCATGCCTCGCGTGAACGCTACGGGGATTATTCCCAGCCACGATCCGAGGATGCATGGACCACCAAGGCGCAAGTGCTGCCGAGCAGCCTGCGCGGCGATGCCGGTGACGGCCCGGGGGCGTACCCGAGACTATTGACCGACGAGGCGGAAGACCGGGCCGGTCATACCAAGGCGTACAAGGAGTTCAACAAGCAGGTCAGCCGCTTCCGCGCCAAGGAGAACGATCGACTGTTCTACGTGGCCATCACCCGCTCCGAACGGGTGTTGTACGTCAGCGGATCGGCCTTTAAAGCGTCTGCGAACCGAGGCAACGACCCATCAATTTGTCTTACGCTGCTGCATGAGCACCTCCAGCAGAATGGCGCAACGGACAGCGTGGGGTACTGGTCCGACATGGGCAAGTACTACAAGGACCTGGATAAAATGCTGGACGATCCGGACGGCCTGCCCATTGAAGACAAAGAGATGCTGCCCGACTCAGAGACCAACGGCAAGCGCTTGGACTTTGAAGAGGCGCGCAAAGAACGAGATGTTGCCGCAGCCACCGGCGCCGTCTGGCCGTCCCCTGCCTCAGCCATTGCGGGCCCCGGCGTGGCCGAAGGTGCAAAGCAGGTGCGCAAGGAAATCGAGGCTGCGTACGCAGAACACATGCAACACGCACAGCACCAGCCCGAGTCAAACGCCTTTGCGGGTGAAGCGCCGACCACCCTCGCCGAGGCCTGGGACCTCGAGACGAACCTGCTGCTCGAGGAGTTTTCGGCAATGGATAACGCCGAACTTCTGGTGCCCCTGAACGTGCGCATGACAGCCACCGAAGCTGTGAGCCTACGCAAGGACGACCAGGAGTTCGCCCTCCGCGCACGTCGCCCCATCCCGCTGGAACCGAAGCCCTATGCCAAACGCGGTACCGCCTTCCACAACTGGGTGGAGGAACGCTACCAGCAGGTCAGCCTCCTGGATGAAGAACAGCTCCCCGGCGCTTCCGACGCATCCCTGGAGGACCCGTACCTCGAAACGCTCAAGGAGGCCTTCCTGCGCTCCGAGTGGGCCGACCGCCAACCCGAAAGCGTGGAGGGGGCGTACTCCGTCACCATCGGCGGCCACGTGTTCGAGGGGCGGATCGACGCAGTTTTCCACGACGGAACCGACCCCACCGACGGCTGGATCGTCGTGGACTGGAAGACCGGACGCAAACCCACCGGCGCGGATATGGACGCAGCCGCCATGCAGCTGGCCGTCTACAGGCTTGCCTGGGCGAAACTGCTCAGTGCGAAACTGGGGGTGGAAATACCGGCCGAGAACGTCCGGGCTGCGTTCCACTATGTCGCGGCAAATGAAACCTATGAACCGCGTACACTACTTTCTGCAGACGAGCTCGAAGGGATGCTTGGGGGCGTCACCACAAAGACCAACCAAGACAACGACGAGCAGTGACGAGCAGTGACGAGAGGACGTAGATGAAGAACCGGCTGCGCGAACGCTTCCGCGCCGATGATGAAGTCGATGAGCTACCGCCGCACGCGCTGCTTAACATCGTCCAGATTCCGACCTCAGTGGTGCAAAGCCCCTGGTGGCTCATTGTCCGGCGAATGTTCTACGCTTTCCTGCTGGTGCTGTTCGTCGCCTGCTTGGCCTATTTCGACCGGGACGGGTATGAGGGGATGGAAACGTTTGTAGATGCCCTGTATTACTCGTCGGTATCCCTGTCGACCACGGGCTACGGTGATGTCTCGCCGCAGACGCAGAATGCGCGACTTGTCAATACTCTCATCATCACCCCGGCCCGCCTGGTCTTCCT
The DNA here is from genome assembly GCF_022345965.1 of Corynebacterium sp. ACRQK. Taxonomy (GTDB): domain Bacteria; phylum Actinomycetota; class Actinomycetes; order Mycobacteriales; family Mycobacteriaceae; genus Corynebacterium. The sequence continues at coordinate 169,014 of NZ_JAKRMU010000003.1, read as the reverse complement.
GATCCTGCTGGTCGGTACTACACTGTCCGTCCTTACCGAAGAGTCCCGCAAGACCCTCAACATCCGCCGCTGGAGGAAGAAAATGCGCAACCACACCATCGTCATCGGCTATGGCACCAAGGGGCGTTCCGCCATCGCCGCGCTCTTGGCCGACGGTGTATCGCCTTCGCAGATCGTGGTAGTGGATACGGATCGGGAGGTACTGGACCAGGCCTCCGCACAAGGGCTGGTAACTGTGCAGGGCTCCGCCACCAGGTCCGACGTGCTAAAACTCGCCGGTGTTAACCGTGCCCGCGCCGTCGTGGTGGCTCCCAACCAAGACGATACCGCCGTGCTGATCACCCTGTCGGTACGCGAGATCGCCCCGGCCGCAACCATCGTTGCCAGTGTGCGCGAATCCGATAACTCGCACTTGCTCCGCCAATCCGGCGCGGACTCCGTGGTGATTTCCTCCGAAACGGCGGGCCGCCTGATGGGACTGGCTACCGTCACCCCGTCGGTGACGGAAATGATGGAGGATCTGCTGTCCCCAGACGAAGGCGTCTCCATCGCCGAGCGGCTGGTCAGCGAAGAGGAAGTTGGCGGCAACCCGCGCGTGCTGGAGGACGTGGTGCTGGGAGTGGTGCGCTCCGGCGAGCTGTACCGCATCGACTCCGCCGAGGCGGAGACGATCGAACCGGGCGACCGCGTGCTGTATGTGCGCTCCAATCCGGGAGCCGACGACATCCTCGGCACGAAGTAGGGGTGCTTTGAGTGAGCTCCCTGCTGGACGGACTGGACCCGGAACAGGCAAGAGCTGCCTCGGCCCCGCGCGGACCGGTCAGCATCATCGCCGGCGCCGGCACCGGTAAGACCCGCACCATTACCCACCGCATTGCCCACCTAGTGGACGGCGGGTTCGTAAACCCCGACCACGTTCTGGCCGTCACCTTCACCGCCCGCGCCGCCGCGGAACTGCGCGAGCGCCTGGCGCTCATGAACATCCCCAAGGTGCAGGCCAAGACCTTCCACGCTGCGGCGATGCGGCAGCTGAAGTACTTCTGGCCCGCCTACGCCGGCGATCTGCCGTGGACGTTGCTGGATAACAAGTTCCGCATTGTCTCCCGCGCCGCTCGAGCCGTGGGAGTGGAAACCAGCACGGCGATGCTCGCCGACCTGATCGGGGAGATCGAATGGGCGAAATCCTCCCTGATCAGCGCGGAAGACTACCCGGATTACGTCGAGCCCCGGCGCCGCGACTGCCCGGTGGATCCCAAGACATTCGTCAAGGTCTTCCAGGGCTACGAGAGCATGAAGGCCACGCCTGAGGGCATGCTGTTGGACTTCGACGACCTGCTGCTGCACATGGCGGCGGCCATCGAATCCAACACGGGCATTGCAGACGAGTTTCGCTCCCGTTACCGCACCTTCGTCGTCGACGAGTACCAGGACGTCACGCCCCTGCAGCAGCGCGTGCTGGACGCCTGGGTGGGTGACCGGGACGACCTGACCGTGGTGGGCGACGCCAACCAGACGATTTATAGCTTCAACGGCGCCACCCCGGAGTACCTGCTGGATTTCACCACCAAGTACCCGGAATCCACCACCGTGCGCCTGTACCGCGACTATCGCTCCACCCCGCAGGTCGTGGACCTGGCCAACAACGTCATCGGCAAGGCGAAGGGGCGCGTGGCGGGCACTCGCCTGAAGTTGGAGGGCCAGCGCCCAGCAGGTCCCCTCCCGCAGTTTCACGAATACCCGGACGAACCCGCCGAAGCCGTAGCGGTGGTTAAGGAAATCCAGTCGCTCATCAACAAGGGTGTGGAGCCTGCGAACATCGCGATCCTGTACCGCATCAACTCCCAGTCGGCGAACTACGAATACGAGCTGGAGCAGGCCGGAATCGGCTACCAGGTCAAGGGTGGCGAGGGCTTCTTCAAACGCACCGAGATCCGCGAGGGCATGAATGCCATCATCGCCGCGGCAAAGAAGTACGACCCAGCTCCGGAAGATGTACCCGATGCTGTCCGCGCCGCCCTCGTCCCCGTCGGCCTGACCACCACCGAACCTTCCGGCTCGCAGGAACGCGCCCGCTGGCAGTCCCTGCAGGCTCTGTTCGACTTGGTTAAGGAGATCACCTCCAGCGCCGCCGAGCCTTTAAGCATGCCGGGCGTAGTGGCGCTGCTGAAGGAGCGCATGAGCGCGAAGAACCCGCCGAAGTTCCAGGGGGTCACCCTCGCCAGCATCCACGCCGCCAAGGGCTTGGAGTGGGACGCGGTCTTCCTCGTCGGCCTGAACGAAGGCACCCTGCCGATCCGCCATGCGCTCAAGGGCGCAGGCTCGGAGGAAGCCATAGAGGAGGAGCGCCGCCTGTTCTACGTGGGCATCACCCGCGCCCGCGAGCACCTGCACCTCAGCTGGTCGCTCGCACGCCAAGAGGGGTCGAAGGCGAACCGCCACCGCACCCGCTTCCTCGACGGGCTGGTCCCGCAGGAGGAAGCAGCCGCCGCGCAGCGTCGCTCCGGAAACGGAGGTTCCCGTGAGAGGCTTGGCGCGCCAAAGAACGCCTGCGTTGTCTGCGGAGCTCGCCTGGGCAGCCCGGAGCTGAAGATCCTCGGCCGCTGCGGCCAGCACGCTCCCGAAACCGACCACCTTTTGCTCACTGATCTGCGCGATTGGCGCATCACCCAGGCGAAGGACAAGGCGGTGCCGGCGTATGTCATTTTTACTGACGCCACGTTACGTGCCATCGCCGAGAAGCTGCCCACCACGTCTGACCAGTTGTTGGCCGTGCCGGGCATCGGCCCAGTGAAGGTCCAGGAGTTCGGCGAGGACGTGCTGGCGATCGTCAGTAACTATGCCTAACTATGCCTAACCGGGCTGCGTGCCTAGCTAAACCCTCACCGCCCGGCAGGAAAGGCAGTTGTCGTTGAAGGGCATCTGATAGGTCTGTGTGGCTCCGGTGGCGAAGTCCACCAGCCGCCGGTGCTTCAGGACCTCCGGGATCTCCGGCTCCTCCGGCGGGGGCTCCTGCTGGAGCCGCGCCATCCGGCGGGTTCGGACGAACTCTGTGTGTGCCCGCCACCAGGGCAGCACATGTTCGTTCAGCATCATCGCCAGCTGCGTGGAGGCGGCTTGAATAAGGTGCCGTTCCGTGCTGCCGGGCCTGCCGGTGGCCTGCAGTCGAACTCCGCGCCAGCCATCGTCAATCTTCCCGTAGTAGCTATCCATACAGGCCAGACACGGAGTAACACCCGGGACAACCAGCGGCCCCAGCACGGTTTTCCCGTCCACGATGCCGGCGGGGTAGTGGGCCACGCGGTTGACCATCAGCGCATGCTGCACGTCCGGGGTGGGGAACACCGCGCCGGGCAGGGCTATCAGCGAACGCCGAGCCTCGCTGGGCGTGGAGGTGATACGGAAGCTTAAGCCCAGTGCCTCCAGTACGGGTTCCAGCCGTTCGCTGGCCACGCCGGAGGCCAGGACGTGGAAGTCCACGTTTCTTTGGGAAGGCCGCAGGATCCTGGCCTGCATCATCTCGGAGAGCATCAACCGCGCATCCTCTGCTTTTAGCCCGCAGTAGCCCAGCTTCTGGTGTAGTTCGTCAAAGGAGATTCCTCCGCGAGCCAAGGCAAACACGTGTGCCACCTGGCCAGGGTTCACGCTTTTCGGCAGCGGCAGAATCATCGATTCATGCGGCAAAACCCCGAACTGCAGGCCGATAGTCGGCCTGGCCAGGATGGCTGTGCTCGACGGCAAGTTAAGCTCTAGCATGATTGCATTCCCCTAAAACCCCTGTCCCCTTAAGTCCCAGTGCGGCAGCCTGCGCTCCCCATGCGCGTTGTGCAGTCGCCTCTCACCCTAGCAGCGCAGCATTGTCTTCGCTGGTGGAAAGGTTGTTTCAGATGGCTCCCTCCTTCCGCTCCCGCGCTGTCGACCCGCAGCAGCTGGCCCGCGAGGTGCAGGGAGAGCTTTCGGCTCAGCTAGGCCCCGAGGTGACGGTGCCGCCCGTCACCATCCGCCTGTCCACCCGGCGCAAGAAGACGGTTGCGGTGCGGGAAGAAGGCGATGGGTTCTTGGTCATGTCTCCCGCGGCCATCGGAGAGGCCGAGCTGCGCAGAATCAGCGTAGAGCTGGTGGGCAAGGCGCTGAAGAGTCGGCGTCAAACAATGGGCAACCAGGAGCTAGCCGAGCGGGCGGTGCAGCTCAACGACAAGTACCTCGGCGGCCGGGCGACAATCGGGGAGATTAAGTTCGTCACGAACATGAACACGCGCTGGGGCAGCTGCTCGGTGCAATCCATGCGCATCCGGATCGCCCACCAGCTACAGGAAGTGCCCGGATACGTGCTGGATGCGGTGATTATCCACGAGCTGATCCACACGATTGTGCCGAATCACGGCCCGGAGTTTCGCAAATGGGAGGCGCGCACCCCGCACCTGGAGAGGGCGCAGGGCTACCTGGAGGCCTTTAAGCGCTGGGGGATGCGCGGCTAGCTACTCTTTGTTGCTCTCGCCGTTCTCGTCGGCATCGTTCTCGCCAGTGCCGTTGTCATCGCTGCGCTTCTCGTTGAGCTCCCGCTCCAGCTTCTCGATCTCGCTGATGGGGTTGAAGTCCTCCATCTCGTCCTCGTCGAAAGCCACGCTGCTGATGAAGGCCGCCGGGTTGTCCAGGTCGGAGGCCACGGGAAGGAAGTCGGGGTGGTCCCACACGCCGTCGCGCTTAGTGACGCCCACCGCATCATCCAGCTTGCGCCACAGCTCGGCTGCCTCGTTTGCCTTCGGGGCAGTGAAGCTAATTCCGACGGCCTTGGTCAGCGCATCCATAGCGGGGGAACCGTTGTTGCGGAACTCGGACCAAGCGGCACCAATCATGGCCGCGCCAGGGATGCGGGAGTTCAGGGCGGAACCTACGACATAATCCACCCAGCCTTCGATGAGCGACAGGCTGGTTTCCAGGCGCTCGCGGGCGTGGGCGTTGGTGGAGACAACCTGGGGGGAGAGATCCTGGCCCTGCATCCGCTCCATCATCTCCTGCATCTTCGCTGGATCGTTCATGGATTCCGGGGTGATCTCCCGGGTGGCTTCCTCAATGGCGGAGTAGTCCAGCGACAGGCCGGCGGCGAACTCCTCGACGTCCAGGATGAGGCGCTCCACCAGCCACGGGACGTGCTTGAACAGGCGCAGATGCGCGGCCTCGCGGGCGGCCAGGTAGATCAGCGCCTCGCGGGGCTCGCAGCCCAGCTTCTTGGCCATGGAGTCCAGGTGTTCGGTTGCGATTGCGGCGGTATCGCCCTCGGCCAGCGGCACGCCCCACTGGGTGGAAAGCACCACGTCGGTGGCCATCGCACCCAGGGTGTTGCCCAACTGGGCGCCGAAGTTCATGGCGTTGATTTGCTTCATCATTCCCGCCAGTGGGCCGAGCTGGCTGCGCATTTCCTCCGGCACGCCACCCAGGGCAGCGTCGCCGAGCTTGTCTGCCAGGGGAGTGACCACGCGCTTCCACGTTTCGAAGGTTTCGTCCAGCCACTGCGCCGGGCCGAAGGCCACGGAGCCGGAGGCGCCAGCGGGCAGGTTGGTGGCTTCGTCCAGCCACAGCTCGGCTAGGCGAACGGAATCGGCTACCGCCTGCGAATCGTTTTGGCTGGGGCGGGTGTCCTTGTTGGTGGCGGCGATCCGCTGGCGGGCGGTGCGCTTGGCCAGTCCGTAATTGACCGGCCCCTGGCCTTCGGCACTGTTCATGTCTGTACCGAATCCGGAGAGCATGGAACCAAACTGGTTCAGGATGTCGCCCAGGTTGCCTGCCCCCATGTTGCCCGCGCCGCCGTTCATACCGCCGGCGTCGCTTCCCATGGGGCCGCCGAAGAAGAAGCTGAACGGGTTGTTCTGGTTCCCGTTTTCGTCGCGGTTGTTGTCGTCGTCTTTATCGTGGTCTTTGTCGCGATCGTCATCGGAATCGTGCGGGCCGTGGAAGCCAAAACCGAATTTACTCATGTACCCCACCGTACCGACTGTTGCAGGATGAAAACGACCTCGAAAGGCCGCGAAGGCGCCTATTTGCGTGTGCTGAGAGCGAACAGGGGCCGACCTGTGTTGGGGTGGGCAAACCTTGCCGGTGAAGCATGTAAAGTTGGGCGGGTGAAATTCTGGAACAGGCGAAATCGCACCATCGTCGTGGGCGCAGTGCCCGTCGTGGCGATCTTTTCCCTCCTTGGCCTGCCGTCGATCCCCGGCACCAACATTGACTTGACCGTCCCCTATGCAGCCGAGGGTAACGGGCCGACGTTCAATACCTTGGGCGAGGTCGATGGCCGAGAGGTCGTGGACATCAGTGGCGCGAAGACTCACCCAACCAGCGGCAACCTCAACATGACCACCGTGTCCGTCCGCACGAATATGACGTTGGCGCAGGCTCTGAAGCGCTGGATCTCCACGGACGACACCCTGGTGCCGATTGAGCATGTATTCCCCTCGGGCAAGTCTTCGGAGGAAGTACAGCGCCAGAATGCCGCCGCTTTCGCCAATTCGGAGTCCAACGCCACCATTTCGGCGATGAACCACCTGGACAAGCCTCTGGAGACCATGGCGCTGGAGATCTCCGAGGATTCCCCCGCACAGGGCAAGATCGAGGTCAACGACATCATCACCAAGGTCGATGGGGAGAAGATCACGCTGCCCAGCGAACTGTCCGACAAAATCAAGGGCTACAAGCCGGGCGATGAGGTCACCGTCACCGTCAAGCGCCAGGAGAAGGACAAGGACATCAAGGTCAAGCTCGCCGAACTACCGGAGGAGGTGCGTGGCGACCATCCGAAGGACACTGCTTTCCTCGGTGTGACGGCCGTTGCTCAGCCGGGCGGGAACATCAAGGTGGAGTACAACCTGACAGATATCGGCGGCCCGTCCGCCGGTCTGATGTTCTCTATGGCGGTCGTTGACAAGCTGACGCCTGAGGACCTGACAGATGGGAAGTTCGTCGCCGGCACCGGAACTATTGACGCCGCAGGCAAGGTCGGCCCGATTGGTGGCATCACTCACAAGATCGCCGCCGCTAAGGAAGCCGGCGCAGAGGTGTTCCTAGTGCCGGCGCAGAACTGCGCTGAGGCGGTCCACAAGCCGCCGGAGGGGATCACCCTGCTGAAGGTCGATACGCTCGACGATGCAATCAAGGACCTTCAGGATTACAACGACGGCAAGCAGGCCGATACCTGCAAGTAGCCAAGTAGCGTTTACAGGTAGGGCCTATTCATCAGCCTCGAAGGTGGCGCGCAGGGTGTGAATTACGCCGGGGGCGATGTCGTCCCCGCCGAGCAGCTGCACCTTGTCCTGGCCGAAGGGGTCTTCCGCAAGCTCCTCCTCGCTGGGGCGTAGCTGGATAAGGGAACGCTCGGGGCCGGAAAAGTCGGCGTCACAAAGAACTCCGCTGAACAAACGAGCCTGGTGCGGGGCAGGGTCCGCACCGGGCGCGGCGTTGGAGAAAGTGATCTCCTGGGCGAGGATCGCCCCGACGACGGGGGCGGGCCAGCGGATGGTGGCCAGGAATTGGCCGAGCTCCTCGCTGCCGGGGCGGATGTGCTCCGGGATGTCCTCCTGCACCACCAGAGCCAAAGGGTTGGCCGGGGCATCGTCGTCGAAGGCCTGGGGCGCGGCATCGGCGACTAGCGAGGCCGGAACCAGGGCAAATAAGGTGGCCGGTTGATCCCAGCCCTCGGCCTGCACGAAGTCCACGGCCTCGCGCAGAGCTGCGTTGAGCACGCGCTCGTCCTGCAGATCGACGTTCGGGGAGTGGTCGGGAGAGGTCATTCGTGATGCCTTTCTATTGTTGGGGGATGGGTTGGGGGTTTGTTATGAAGCTTTAAGAATTGTACGTATCCTTGTAGAAACATCGCGATCAGCGATCCCCACAGGCGCGATTAGCAGGAGAGTAATTAAGCCTTGAACACGCCCACGCCACCGTCTTCGGACCGCCCGAAGCCACAGTTCCCGTCCAGCCCAGGGTCGAGTAAGCGCTCGAAATTCCTGGGAATCCTGGTGGCAGCCATCGCCATCATCATCTTTATCGTGCCGGTGGTGGTGAGCACATACACCGACTTCGCCTGGTTCCGCAGCGTGGATTACCAGGGTGTGTTCATGAATGTGATTGTGGCTCGACTGGTGCTCTTCGCAGTCTTTGGACTGATCGGTGCACTGATCTCCTGGCTGGCGGCGTATCTGGCCTACCGGGCGCGGCCGGACAAGATCGAATCCTTGGGATCCTCCTCGCCCCTGGCTGAGTACCGACCGCTGATCCGCCGCAACATGCGCCCATTCCTGGTGGGCATTCCGCTGTTCGTGGGGGTGATCACCGGCATGATCGTGCAATCCAACTGGCGTTCGGTTTTGTTGTTCCTGAACGGGTCGAACTTTGGCGTGCACGATCCGCAGTTCGACAAGGACTTGGGTTTTTACGCCTTTAATCTGCCTTTCCTGCAGATGCTGGTCTCCACCTTCAGTGTGCTGCTGATCCTGGCCTTTGTGATCAACGGGATTGGCCACTACCTGCTGGGGTCCATCACAACAGGTAACCCGCGGGTGGGGGAGAAGGCCTCTATCTCTACGAATGCTCGCCGTCAGCTGGCGGTCATTGCTGGCGCATGGATGCTGCTTAAGGCAGTCGGCTACTGGTTCGACCGTTACGGGTTGCTTACCCGTTCGCACGAGACTTTCACGGGTGCCTCTTACACGGACATCAATGCTGTGCTGCCCGCACAGATTGTGCTGCTGGTGATCTCGATCTTCGTGGCAGCCATGTTCTTCATCACGATTGTTCTGCGCGACCTGCGTATCCCGGCACTAGCGGTGGCGCTGATGGTCGGTTCGTCGCTGACCGTGGGGCTGGCGTGGCCCGCGATGCTGGAGCAGTTCTCCGTCAACCCGAACCGTGCGGAGAAGGAGCGCGAGTACATCGCCCGCAACATCGAGGCCACCCGGTACGCCTACGGCATTGGTGACGACAAGATCACCTACGACCGTGACTGGGGTGCTGCTGGGGATGCCGCCTCGAAGGAGCAGAAGAAGGCCGTTGCCGATGACTCCGCCACCCTCTCTAACGTGCGCCTGCTGGACCCGGAGGTGCTGAGCCCGACGTTCACCCAGCAACAGCAGCTGCGTAACTTCTACGGGTTCCCGGACGAGCTGGCGATCGATCGCTACGAGGTGGACGGCAAGATGCGCGACTTTGTAGTTGCCGCCCGCGAGCTGAACCCGAACACCCTGGACGGCAACCAGAACGACTGGATCAACCGCCACACGGTCTACACCCACGGCAACGGCTTTGTAGCAGCCCCAGCCCGCAAGGTGGATGAGGTCGCCCGCGACGTCGGGTCTGCCCGCGGTGGCTACCCGGTGTACACGGTCGCAGATCTGCAGTCGATGCAGTCCGGTAAGCAGGGTGGCGAGCTGGAACTGGATATCGAACAGCCGCGTATTTACTTCGGCCCGGTTATTGCTTCGTCGAATCAGAACAACTCTGACTACGCGATCGTTGGCAATACCGAGGGCGAGCCGCTGGAGTACGATACCGACGCATCCAATTACACCTACACCGGTACCGGTGGTGTGGATGTTTCTAACTACTTCAACCGCCTGATGTTCTCGGCCCACTTCGAGTCGATGAACATGCTGCTGACGGACCGCATTGGTGAGGGCTCGAAGATCCTTTACGAGCGCGACCCCCGCGAGCGTGTGCACAAGGTAGCTCCGTGGCTGACCACGGACTCCAAGACCTACCCGGTCGTCATTGACGGCCGGGTGAAGTGGGTCGTTGACGGTTACACGACGTTGAATAACCTGCCCTACTCCGAGCGGATTGGGCTTACTGATTCTACTGCGGACGCCCTTAATCCCGACGGCGTTAGTGAAACCCAGGTCGTCGACAATGAGGTTGGCTACATTCGCAATTCCGTGAAGGCCGTGGTCGATGCCTACGACGGTAGCGTGGATCTGTACGCCTTCGATGAATCGGACCCGGTGCTGAAGGCCTGGCGGGGTGCGTTCCCGGACGTGGTTAAGCCGCGCTCCGAGATCAGCAAGGAGCTGGAGGACCACCTGCGATACCCGGAGGATATGTTCAAGGTGCAGCGCGAGCTCATCGCCAAATACCACGTCTCCGACCCGGGCGTGTTCTTCCAGAACGACTCTTTCTGGTCCGTGCCGACGGATCCGACGGCTCCGCAGGACCGCCAGGATAATGCGCAGCCGCCGTACTACGTGGTGGCGGCTGACCCGGAGACCAACAAGCCGTCGTTCCAGCTGATTACCCCGTTCCGTGGCCTGCGCCGTGAGTTCCTGGCGGCGCACATGTCCGTGGGCTCCGACCCGGATAACTACGGACAAATCAACGTGCGAGTGTTGCCGACGGGCACGCAGACGCTGGGTCCGAACCAGGCGCAGGACACGATGATGTCCTCCGACGAGATCGCCCGCGAGCGTACCCTGCTGAAGGGCACGAACGACCTGACGAACGGTAACCTGCTGACTTTGCCGGTGGGCGACGGGCAAATCCTGTACGTCGAGCCGGTGTACTCGCAGCGCAGTGGCCAGGATTCGGCCTTCCCGAAGCTACTGCGCGTGCTGGTGAGCTACAACGGCCAGGTGGGCTATGCCCCGACCATTGCTGAGGCCCTGGACCAGGTAGGGATCAAGACATCCTCCACTACTGACATCCAGGAGATCGACGGTTCAGTCGTTGATCCGACTAAGGACGGAGGCAGCGGTAACAAGGGTGATAAGGGCAAGGATGCAGACAAGGACAAGAAGTCCAATGACGAGCAGAGTTCGGATGCGAAGGGCGCTGCCGGCAAGCCTGACAACAAGGGCACCGATACGGCTCCGGAGCAGCGTGTGCGCGATGCGATGGACAAGGTGAACAAGACCCGCGAGTCCGGCACCTTCGAAGAGTTCGGTAAGGCACTGGACGAGCTGGACAAGGCGGTCCAGGACTTGCAGTCTGAGCGCTAAGCCCCGGTGGAATCGTCTGTGACCAGGCGATTTCACTTTATCCAAGCTCTGCGTTACAGTAGGGGAGTCGCTGACGCGATGGCGTACAGCACTCGTCGCGGGGTGGAGCAGCTCGGTAGCTCGCTGGGCTCATAACCCAGAGGTCGTAGGTTCGAATCCTGCCCCCGCTACCAACTTCCAAGCCCCTACCAGGAGAAACACTGGTAGGGGCTTTAGTTATTTCTCTTAAGGCGCACGTCCTGGGACTCAAATCGGGACTTTAGCGATGGCATTTTGTCACTTAAGCCGGTTTGGAAGTGATGGGGTTAAGTGACAATTTTCGATTTTGTGACCTTGGATGACTGTGTCGTTTTGAGGAGTCGTCTGCACGGATTTCAGAAGTCCTCTGTACTATCGCCATCCACTCCGGAGAGGCCGCGGGCGTTCGTCCACTTCATCTGGAACGCGATTCGACAGAGCGCATTCAATACGATGGTCTTTTTCTCCCTGCGAAGGATGGGGGCAGTTTAGGGTGCCAGGGTGTTGACCAGATCGAGGAATTCCTCAGCGTAGGAAATTTGCTTGCGTAGCTTTTCGTAGCGGGTGCGCGTCTCCTCACGAATGTCGGCAAGGGTGGCCTTGGCATTACTCCGTGCCTGCTGTGCGGTATCACTGTCCTGCCCGCCATCTGAACTATGAAGAATCTCCGCAGCTTCCAGGAATTCCCGCATCTGATCCAGAGTAAACCCCAGCGGTTTCATCCGTCGCACCAGCAAAACACGACGTACATCAGCCTCACTATAAAGCCTGAACCCACCAGGGCTACGCCCCGATGGGGTAATCAGGCCGACGTTGTCATAATAACGCAAGGTGGGAATCGACAACCCCGTCTGGTCAACGACCTCGCCGATCTTGAAATTACTGTTTTGCATTGCCTGTTCTCCTTCACGGTGATGTTGCTCACGGGTTCCTGTGCCTGGGTTGGCGGTTGAGTAAAACTCCCGCTACCATGACCACCATCACCAAACCTAAAGTTACTAGAGGGTTGGATTCCTTTCGGGCGTTCGCCCAGTTACCTATCCCCTCAAAGATTGGACATCTATGACTGAAACTAGCACGGCGGCCCCCCGCCCCCTCCTGAGTCCAGACGGCGCTGATGCCCCTACCGGGATCATCGCATCCTTCCGTTACGCATTTTCTTCCCCCGCCCGTATCCGTATAGAGATTCTGGCCGGACTGGCGGTATCCCTGGCGCTGATCCCTGAGGCCATTGCCTTTTCCATCCTTGCCGGTGTTGACCCAGCCATGGGTCTGTTTTCCTCGGTAGTCATGGCCATTGCGATCGCCTTTACCGGTGGCCGCCCGGCAATGACCACCGGCGCCACCGGGGCTATTGCCCTAGTCATTGCTCCTGTGGCGCGTGGTTACGGGATGGATTATTTCATCGCCACCGTCCTGTTGGGCGGTGTCCTACAAATCGTGCTCGGCGCCCTCGGTGTGGCGAAACTTCAGCGTTTTATCCCCCGATCGGTGATGCTGGGTTTCGTCAATGCACTGGGCATTATGATTTTCACCGCCCAACTCGAACACCTCATTGATGTGCCTTGGATAGTCTACCCACTCGTCGGCTTGGGTGTGGTGATCATGATTTTCTTCCCCAAGCTCACCAGTGTGATCCCCGCCCCGCTGGTCACGATTATCGTGCTCACCGGTTTGGTCATTGCCGCCGGTTTGACTGTCCCGACGGTCTCGGACATGGGCAAGATGCCGGAGACCTTACCGTCCCTGTTTATTCCGAACGTGCCGTGGACGTTGGAGACCCTGCAGATCATCGCGCCTTATGCCCTGGCCATGGCCGTGGTCGGTCTCATGGAATCGGTGATGACCGCCAAGCTCGTCGATGACATCACCGACACTCATTCCGATAAAACTCGTGAATCCTGGGGACAGGGGGTGGCTAATATTGCCTCCGGTTTCTTCGGCGGCATGGGTGGCTGCGCGATGATCGGTCAAACCATGATCAACGTCCGCGAATCCGGGGCACGTACCCGCCTATCCACCCTGTTAGCCGGTGTGTTCCTGCTGGTCCTGGTCCTGGCACTGGGCGACATCGTTGGCATGATCCCGATGGCTGCGCTGGTGGCAATCATGATCATGGTCTCGGTCGGCACCATCGACTGGCACTCGGTGCATCCACGCACCCTTAAACTCATGCCGGTCTCTGAGACCATTGTTATGGCCGTGACGATTATTGCCACCCTAGCCACCAGCAACCTGGCCATTGGTGTGGTGTTGGGTGTGGTCACCGCGATGATCATGTTCGCCCGTCGGATGGCACATATCGCTTCCATTGAAAAGGTCTCCGAGATCGACGGCGACGGCGATGGAGAGATTGATACTCGTACCTACCGGGTGCATGGCCAGTTGTTTTGGGCATCAAGCAATGACCTGGTTTATCGCTTTGATTACACCGATTCTGCCCGTCATATCACTATTGATCTCACTGAGGCGGAGATCTGGGATGCCTCCACGGTCGCGACCTTTGACGCGATTACGCAGAAGTTCCAGGACAGAGGCAAAACCGTGTCCATTATCGGGCTCGACGGTCCCAGTCAGGACCGGCTGAACCGCCTGTCTGGCCGGCTTGGCACCGGCCACTAACATCCCCCGACTCGAGCACATCGACTTGGCGCCCCAACTTATAACCGGGGCGCCAGTTTATTGGTGCTGTTGCACAGTTGGGGCAGTAGGAAGAGTGACGTGAAATAGTCACAGCCATGGGTATCTTCTCCGGTCGTCATTTCCCCCGTGACATCATTCTATGGGCAGTGCGGTGGTACTGCCGCTACGGGGTGAGCTACCGCGATCTGGAGGAAATGATGACTTCAGCGGGGCGTGCCGGTCGATCACACCACGATCTACCGCTGGGTCCAGAAATACGCCCCTGAGCTGGACAAGCAAACACGGTGGTACCGGCAGGTACCTGACTGCCAGGCCAGTTCCTGGCGGGTCGATGAGACCTATATCCGAGTCGGCGGCAGGTGATGCTACCTCTATCGGGCGATCACCGCCGGTGGCCAGACCGGTATAGGATAGTCGCTTTATAGGTCCATGCTGATTCGCGCTCTGGGGTACACCCATCTGTACGCGCTGACCTGCGGCGTTGTGGGTTGTGCCGAGCGTGCTGCCGGAGTCCCTTTCAGTGTCCCTGGGGTAGGAGCGGCCGCATGAAGGTGCGCTCGTACCGCAGGACGCACTCGGACTCGTCTCGAATCCGGTCAGCGGCGATGAAGTCCGAGTGGGTGCCGAACAAGGTGCGGTACTGCTCGTAGGCAGCCAGGCTGGGGAAGCTGAACAGGGATTCCGCACGGTCACTCACACCTTCCGCGGGTAGGTAGTACCCGTGGTGGGTGCCGCCGTGTTCGTCGACATGCCGCATCCAAGCGCGGGCGAACTGTTCAAAGGCTGCGATCTGGTCGGGGTCGATGGTGTAGTGGACGACACAGGTGATCACATCCACAACGCTAGGCCCACAGGCGCTCATTGGGGAGCCTTTGTCTGTGCGCCTCGTGGTGCAGCACACCAATCTGCCTGGTTTACCTGCGGAAATGCGTCAGTTCGCCAAGTTGGCGCCGAGTTCAACGGTGAGAACTCCGACGGCGATGAGGAGGATGCCGAGGGCCATGGTTCGGGTGAGGGGTTCGTGGAAGATGACCCGGGCGAGGATCGCGGTGAGAGCTACGCCGGATGCTGCCCAGATGCCGTAGGCGACGCCAAGGGCCATGCCGTCGGCCAAGGCGAGACTTAAGGCGACGAACGCCACGAGATACCCCGCGATGACGCCGATGAACCATTTCTTCACCCGGCCACCGTCGGAGGCTCGTAGCGACATGGTCGCGACGACTTCGGACAAGATGGCGCCTGCGAGGAAGATCCATCTCATGAGTTGACTCCTGCTTCCTGGGCTGCGGTTTGCTGAGCTTTCTGGGAGCCGAGTTCGACGGTGAGGACACCGCTGATGATCGCAACCATTCCAAGACCCATCACAGCGGTCAGAGGTTCACCGAAAATCGCGGCGGATAGCACGGCGGCGAGCACGACCCCGCTGGCTCCCCAGATGCCATAGGCGACGCCGATCTGCATTCCTTCGCGCAGGCAGAAGGTGAGGAAGACGAAAGTGCCGATGTATCCGGCAGCAACCACGATGTACCAGGATGGGTGATTGAGCGCCGCCTTGAGAGACAGCGTCGCCGCCACTTCGGTAGTGATGGCGCCAGCGAGCAGGAACCACTGCTTCATGGGGTTGTTCCTTCGATCAGGGAGCGAATGCTGGAGACGACGGCTTCGAGATCCGCGCCGTGGAGGGTGGACACACCTGTGGCCTGGGCGCCCCAGAGTCCGTCGGCGGCGAGTCGGGCGGTGGTCAGCCTGGCTCGGGTGGCGGCGTCGAGATCGTCCGGGAGTTCGAGCCAGCGGCCCATCCGCGTAGTCCACGGTTCGGTGAGTTCGGGCCGATACGTCGCTTGGCCCCAGATGATGAACTCGGCGCGCTTGGCGGCCCCGTGGGCGGCGACGTGAACGTAGCTCAGGAGCCGCTCGGTGGCGTTGGCGTTCTCGAGGGGCTTGCCAAGGGTGGCAGTCATGTCGTTCTCGACGTTGGCCGCAGCGTGGTCGACGATCGCGGCGAGCAGTACGTCGCGGTTGCGGAAGTGATATAGCAATCCCGGTTTGGTGAGCCCGGCCTCGTGGGTCACTGCGTCAAGGGTAATGTCGCCACCCTCCGCTGCGTTCATGACGCGGAGGGCAGCTTCCAGGATCTCGGAGCGCTGACTGGTTCGCATATAGCTAACTTTACCATTTGGTAGGTGAAGCCTTCAACTGCGGGCGCTGGTAGGGGCACCTGGGGTACACCCTATTGTTACGCCGGTGTGCGGCAGAATGTTTCCTGTAAAATAGGGCCGTTCCTAGCATTGTTTTACACGTGTCTAGCGGGGTCTAAGCCTTATGTTTACAGAAAGTGGTGAGTGTGATGTTATCGTCTGACGGTTTCCATATTGAAAGTCATATTGACTCTGTACCCGCGTTGGCGCGGGTGAAAGATCTGCATGGTGGACTCTCGTCGGGGCAGCAGGCGTTGGGCAGGATTGTACAATCCTTGCTTGCTGACGCTGATGGCCTCGACGGTGTTCAGCTTTATGCCCTCTCGGATGCAATCGAGTCGTATCGTGATGCAGTCATAGAACAAGAGAATGCCGCCTTTAAACCTTCGCGGAGCGAAGACTAATGGTCAATGACTCTGGTTCGCATGGGCAGCGGGTGGGCTATATCCGTGTCTCCACGGTGGAGCAGAATAATCAGCGCCAGAAAGAACTACTCAATGCTTCCGGCAGGATTGACCGGTTTTTTGAAGATAGGATTTCCGGCCGCACCAAGACTGCCCGCCCTGGACTTGTCGAGTGTATGGCGTACGTGCGAGACGGTGACGAACTTGTCGTGTCGTCGATTGACCGTCTCGCCCGATCGCTGACAGATCTGCGCGGTATTGTTGATGAACTTACCGGCAAGGGTGTGACTGTTACTTTCCTGCATGAGAATCTCGCGTTTGCGAAAGACACGTCCGATCCGCGCGCGGATTTAATGCTCGGAATTCTCGGTAGCTTCGCGGAGTTTGAGCGGGCCATTATCCGCGAGCGCCAGGCGGAGGGGATTGCGTTGGCGAAAAAGGCCGGAAAGTACAAAGGCCGCAAACCCGCTCTTAGCCCGCAGCAAGTAGCGGAGATTAAACGGCGCATATTGGCAGGGGAGTCAAAGGCAGCACTAGCGCGGGAATTTGGGGTAACCCGTCCTACGGTGTATCGAGCATTGAAAAACACCTAGGGTAGTGCAGCCGTGATGGTAGATCAGCGCGCCCATGAGCCCCGTCATATGTCTTGCCATATGGCGGGACATATGTTTAGGCATATGCTAAAGCATATGTCGGCAGTTATGTAGCACTGCCAGCATTTTCGTGCGTCTAGATAGGGTGACAGGCAGAGAAATTAGCGGTGTTGAGTGCAGCTGCAAGTAGCACTGTACGGGTTTCCCCTCATGGGCGGCTTTTATAAAGGCAGGGGTGAAATCATGCTTCTAGGTCTCGTCAGGGGTGGCTGCTAACGTTAGTGCCGGTTCACAATCATGCCCCGCCACCTGTGGTGGGGCGTGGGCGTGACTTCCTCGTCGGTGCGCGGTAAGGCCCGCGCGTGACGTGGGCTGTCCCGCGCGCCTTTTTCAGGCGAGCGGACAACCCTACGACGTAAAGGGAGGTAGACAATGGGTAAACACTCATTGGATACACCCGGTCGCAAAAGAAAAGACCTTGATGCCACCAAGCTTGACTGGCTAGATGTGGCTACCAAGGTCATAGTTCTTGTGACCGTAATCGTGAAGCTCGTTACCGCGATGCTTCACGTGGGTCTTTAGGCCCGAGGGTCTCAACGAGCTGGCACTCGTTGGGGCTCTTTTTATTGTGCAGCCGCAATTCAGGGATGAACTGTGCTGTCACTTTTTAGGCTAATGGGCGCGCGAAGGTTTCGCAATACTCCCACACTGAGCCCGTAGCCCTCCTTTTCTCTACTGCGGGCGGGAATCTGCGTATTCGTGCGCCCGCGAGTCCTGCCATATGGCGGAACATATGTTTAGGCATATGTTATAGCGTATGTTCCGCCATATGCTAAAGCATATGTTCTGTGTTATGCAGGTTTACCTGCTAGTTCTTGCGTTTAGGCGGAGTCCGAAAATGGTAATCCACAAGGCTAGTAGGCCGAAGGAGATGAGCAGTGCGGCCAGTTCTCGCGAGAGACCGGCCTGGGTGAAAAGGAAGGAGGGGACAAGGATCATTGCTGCGCTTATGCTGCCTCCAAGCGCGGCGTAATACATACGGTCTTCTGGCCGTTCGCGGCGGATGGTCTGGATGATTAAGACGAAAAGTACTGCGAGTGCGGCGAGGGTGATGGTCGTGTACATTCCTTCTCCTTTCGGGACTGGTGCCCATTTTATCGGTGAGGGTGTGCACGGTCTGTGTGCTGCGTTTTCCAAGAGTCAGGGTGTGTTAGTGTTATCCCCCGTAAGATCCTGATGAGCAGTTGAACAAACTGCACCACCGGAAGTAACAAACTCGAAAGGGTATGTTACCTCCGGTTTCTTTCATTTTTCAATCTTTGAGGTGCGAAGATTGCACGCGTGGGGATTGAGGGTGTGAATCCCACTGTCGTGGGTTTGATGAGGTAGTCGATGTTGCGGAAGCTTTGGCATCGGCGTGCGTTGTGCTCCGTACGTTGTTTCAAAAACGGGTTTCATCAAACGGAACAAAACCTGGGACACTTCATATCCCACCCCAGGCCTAATGACTTGGGTGCAGCGGCAACGCTCATCCGATTTAGGCAGAGTCGTTGCAGGATCCAGTGGGTCACCTGGTCCGTGGTCTTTGAATTGTCGGGCGCGCAGGCAAGGCCAGCACGGAAGATCTTCTGCAAGCAACGCTTGTTGGTGCACCGGTAGCGTGGAAGGCGCACATGAAGTTGTTGGGTGGCCGACGATGGGCAGATCGACCAGGCTGCGGATGACGTGGTCGCGGAATACTCCAGGCTGCCCGCAGGTAGGGCATTCATTGATCGGCTCGACGGGTTCGGCTTCAATAACAGTGACGTCACCGTTTTCTGTGGCACCGGTGATAGTAGTTCCTAGTTTTGCGGTGCGGCAGATGGTATCGACGATGACATTTCCGTTAGGCTGCACAGTAGGTCCTTAGTTTTGTACGGATGGATTAGATACCTTTTTCCTACAAAGCCAAGGACCCCAATATCTTGTGCCACGCCCGAACCCCCGGCGAACTAATCAATGCACTCTAAAACCGGAAGAGCCCTTTTAGTACTACTGGTGGATTTCGGTTTTGGTGGGGATTAACGCCGCCGGCTTCGGTTTTTCCGTTGAGGAGGTCGTTGACTACTTCCCGATGGTGAAATGGGTCGATGGTGAGGTAGAGAGGAACCAGTCACCTGGAAGAGATCGATCCAGTCGTTGGTGTGCAATCTGGGAGGTAGGGTCGCGGGGTCGATTCCTCGCGAGCGCAACCATGATTGTGTTTCTGAACGTGATGAAAACAACCCTGCCCTTCGGAGAATTTCCCCTATCCCGCGTCCCCGGGCAGTGAAAACGGTGTGCACCATCGCCTGAAAGGCTTTGCGCTGCTCTATCGGAATCTTCGGGTCACCCACCCGGCGGATCACTAAGATCCCCCCGTCAACGTTTGGCTGTGGCCGGAAAGCAGACCTTGGTACCCGAGAACCCAGGTGAAATGTGAACCATGGGGACCACTGAGCCGTCATCATCGTGCTTGCGCCTACCCCGGCCCGGCGGCGAGCGACTTCCCACTGCATGAGGAGTACAGCGTCAGTCCATGCTGGCGCATGCAGCAACTTTCGAAGAATGGCAGTGGTGAGGTGAAAGGGAATGTTTCCCACAATGACGCAGGGAGTGGCGGGTAACCGGAAGTTAAGGAAATCATCATGGACCACTTCGACCGCCGCCGAGGAGGTTTCTTGTGTGATTTTGGCAGCTAGTTTTGCGTCCACTTCAACTGCCGTTATCGCCCTCCCCAAGTGGGCCATCGGGTGAGTGAGGGCACCGCTTCCTGGTCCGATCTCAATGATGGGGCCGGAGGTTTGTTTCACAAGGTCGATGATGGAGTTGATGATCTTGTGGTTGGTGAGAAAATTTTGGCCATGCTCGTGACGGCCGTGTCCGTATGCAGACATCAGGTGTGCTCCTTGGATTTGAAAGGGAGCCGGGCATGACAAATAGCCGCCCGGCTAAAGGACCGGAGCGGTTTTTAACCTACGGGGTAGGAAACCGCCTTAGCGGTTGGTGCGCAACCGCAAGAAAGCGGTACCTGAAATCAACATGGGTCTAATTATATCCATTTAAATTCGCGGGTGTGAAGTGCCCCGGGTTTTGTTCCTAGGCGTTTGCCTTGATTTCTATTATTGCTTGCGGCGGGTGCTGGTCCCAAAATTCGGTTTCCACTTCAGCTGGCGTGCGGTAGCCCAAGCTTTGGTGAAGCCTCGTCTCGTTCCACCATGACACCCACTCAAACGTCGCGATTTCCACCTCGACAACCTCATCCCACCTGCGAGTATGGATCAGCTCGTTTTTGTAGGAACCATTAACGTTTTCCGCCAGAGCATTGTCATAGGAGTCGCCAACAGTTCCGGTGGAAGCGGCAATCCCGTGCTGGGCAAGACGCTCGTTGTAGACAACGCTGACATACTGCGAGCCGTGATCCGAATGATGAATGAGACCTGTTGTTTCCTCAGCAGACGCGATCGCCTGGTTGAGAGCTTGCAGCGGCAACGCTTCGGTGCGCATGGAATCTGATAACGCCCACCCAACGATCCGTCGGGAGTAAACATCGGTGACAAACGCGGCATACACAAAGCCTTTCTTCGTGCGCACGTAGGTAATATCAGCCACCCACAGCTTGTTCGGGCCTTCGGCTTTGAATTCTCGCTCCACCAAGTCCGGGCGCAAATCCGGCCTTTGAGGTGTGCGAGTGGTCATAGGCGAGCGGCCTTTGCCTTTGCCTGATACACCGGCTAGACGCATCAGCCGCGCGGTTTGTTCACGACCGATATCGATTCCGTCACGATGAAGAGCATGCCACATTTTCCGCACACCGTAGATGCCGTAATTATCCCGATGGATAGCACTAATGCGTTCAACCAGCACAGCATCACGAAGGCCGCGAGCACTTACCCCACGGGCCTTGGACTGACGATACCCACGCGAGGTGATGAACCCACCAGCGCGGTTATTTTTCAACGTCTTACAGATGAACTCGACAGAGAAACGATTCCGGTATTCATCGATGAACCGGATCATTTCCGACGTTTTGGACCTGGTTCCGACGCGAAAAAAGCTGAGGCAGCCTTTAAAAGTTCATTGGTGTCGCGTAGCTCTTGATTTTCACGGCGAAGCCTCGCGTTTTCGGCGGCCAGATCTTCAGGCACGGGTTCTGGGATGTTTCCCGCACGGCGGGCCTGCCAAAGTCCATTGACGGGCTGTGTGCCATGACACCCCCAGCTTTGGGGCTACTGCCTGGCACGCGGCTTGCATCGACATATTTTCCGCCAAGATGCGGTCCTCTACAAGACGGACCACACGATCCTTCGCATCCTGGTCAAATTTTCTTGGCATATTCCAGATTTTCCCATCTACTCAAACGGAACAAAACCTGGGACACTTCAAGCGACCGGATATCTTAACGGCCCTGGGTTTAAAGGCATGCGCGAATGGATACGCCGTAATACCTCACGCGGTTGGATTATTAATCTCACCCCAGAAGGCATGCAACCACCTGCAAAAAACGCCGTATTTAACATCGAAACGCCCGTAGGTATCGGCCTTTTTATCCGCAATAAAGAAAACGACGAAGCCGAACCAGCTGAGATTAAATACATCGACCTACATGGCACTCGGGAAGAAAAGTTCAGTGAACTCAGGGACCTTGACCTCGACAGTGACAGTTTTCAAGACACTGGTGATAGTTGGGACGCTGGATTTACTCCTAAAACTAATGAGCAATGGGGACATTACCCAGCGCTCAACGATATGTATCCATGGACTGCGCCTGGGGTTAAACCAAACAAAACCTGGGTGTACGCACCAGAACGCGCCATCCTAGAGCAGCGTTGGGATGAACTCATACAAGAAACAAGCCTGGAGAGAAAACGAGAATTATCCAAAGAAACTAGCTCTACAAAAATTGATGCTTCAAAATCTCCTTTACCTGGTTTAGATACTGAACAAGACACTGGACACCCCTTGGTCAGTGTGGAGTGGCCAAGCCGCCCAACAATCGTTGAAGTGGGGTATAGGTCTTTTGACCGCCAGTACATCATTGCCGATAGTCGTGTCCTGGACAGGGCAAGGCCAGATCTATGGGCGGCACGCTCTTCAGAACAAGTATTCCTAGTTGAATTTCATTCGCGTCACCCCAAATCTGGCCCTGGCCTTATGTTTTCTAGCTTGATCCCCGATATGAACAGCTTCAAAGGAAGCGACGGTGGGCGAGCGCTTCCTATGTTGCACCCTGATGGTCAACCTAACGTTGCTCCTGGGCTGCTAGCAGCATTATCGGAGCGCTTCGGTAGAGAGATTACGGTACAAAAACTTACTGCTTATATTGCAGGTATTTCCGCCCACCCTGGATATGTAGAAGCATTTGATGAAGAACTGCATTATAGCGGCAATCGTGTGCCACTTACCGTCGATGTAGAGCTGTGGGATAAGGCTGTAGAAATTGGTCAGTTCATTATCTGGCTACATACTTTTGGCGACCGTGGGCACGCACCGAATAACGCAAAGAGTCTGTTTGATGTTGAAAGCACGCTGCCGCTGCCAACCTATGACACTGCCGTTGGTGTTGGAATGCCGGACGATGTTACCTACGACGAGACAACCCAAACTATTTATCTAGGCAAGGGCAGCTGGTCGAATGTGTCACCAGCCGTGTGGAACTACACAGTGGGTGGAAACTCCACAATCAAATCCTGGGTAGGTTATCGCCGTAAAAAACCTAAAGGCAGAAAGTCCTCACCACTCGATGACATCATCACCACAAGCTGGCCGACACAATGGTCAAGACAGTTTCACGAACTGCTAGTTACGCTTGCCCATTTAATTCAGCTCGAAGCTGAACAGAAGGAACTCCTGGAGCAAATCATTGCTGGCGAACAACTAACTAAAGACGAATTAGCCTTTCATGGGGTGCAGTGGCCAGCAGAAAATAAAGATCGGAAACCACACTTTCCAGGCGATCTATTTTAAAATTCTGGCTATTAGACATTTGTTCGAAAGCCAGGAGATTATGTCGAAGCAGTGTGCAACAATAACGTCATGACTCGCCCAATTGATGAGCTGTTGCGCCAAGCTGGTGTGCCGTCGTTAGGGTCAAACAACGGCACACTCAGTGGTGGAGAGATGGCAATCGCACGTATTGTCAGTGCTCTGCGAGCAGATTGGGACAGGCTCGATGGTCAACAACAACGTGCGCTTATTACAGCGCTGGAAGCGTCCACACAGGCCACCGAAGAAGCCGAAGCATTCGTGCTGAATCAACTCAAGAAGCACTAAATCGCTCAAGCCCTGCCTGAGGGGCTAGAGGCAGGGCTTGAGTGTGACAGTGACCGTCCGGGGGGGGGGGGGAGGGAGCGGTCTACAAACTATTCTGCGGAGCTTCGACAAAAGTAACAAGGGCGTGCCCACTCCAGTGAGCATTGACAGTAAGGATGAAATTATTGGGGTTCCTTTGTGAGAGTTCTCTTTAAAGATTCTTTGGTTATCTGTAGTCCTGGAGGCTGTGGTCAGTGAGTAGTCCAGGTTGTCTCGGTGGCAACCAAATCTTTGATTTGGGCGGCAGCACAACCGAACGTTAGTGAGGGCGTGAGCCACGATGGAATCTTATTTACTAGTTAGCGTTAGCGTTGACTGGTTGGTTTACCCCTGCTGGATATAGTTCTACAGTTTATAGTTATAAGCGACCAGGGGAAATAGATAAAATCCCAGTTCAAGCTCTGTGGATAACTGCTTGGATATTGGTAAATATGCGCAGCCGTATTGGTAAATATGCGCAGCCTGACCAGGGCATAAAGAAAGCGCCCACAAGGGGGCGCTCACTCGTTGATGAGTATTAATCCAGCTGCGGACGTGGCGGTTTTTTCTCAACTGAGGGAGATGTCTTAGTGACGGTGACTCCATCGAGGTCGGCTTTTATTCCACAATTACGCCATATCGCCTGAACATCGTGGATGGCTTTCTTGATTTCGTTGCGGAAGTTCACCCAGTCTTGCCCTGATACTAGCTCTTTGGTGGCGAAGCTTTGTGCCAT
This sequence comes from Corynebacterium sp. ACRQK, assembly GCF_022345965.1. GTDB lineage: Bacteria > Actinomycetota > Actinomycetes > Mycobacteriales > Mycobacteriaceae > Corynebacterium. Next base: position 145,137 of record NZ_JAKRMU010000003.1, on the reverse strand, counting down.
CATGTCCCAGGTAAAAAGGTAGGAGTCTCGGTTGTTTTTGCTAAGCCAAAACTGCTTGACCGTTAGCCAGATATAAATGTCCATTGACCGTGGCTTGGTGAGCTGGCGTAGTACAGCAAGGTCGATAGGGATGGGGGCTTCGACAATGTGCTGGAAAAATTGTGGCGTGAGTTTGATGTAGGACTCGATGAAGCTTCCCTGATTAGGGTCGCGTGCATCAAACCATAAGTCCCATTCATCCATAATTTGAGTGTGTTTACCACGTGCGCGTACGCCATCGTCCTCTTTGACGGTCACGCGAGCATCAGCCAGGCGCAATAATTGCTCGCGGATATTGGCCAAGTTCCCTGTTGCGCCACCTGTGCCGCGTCCAGTTACTCCGATGGCTTGGAGGAAGTGGTTCATGGAGTGTCCGAGAGGGATGCGGACTGCTTGCTCAAGGTCTATTTTGCCTGCTTTGAGCTTTCCTGCGTTTTCCACGGCACGGGTGACGATGTAGGCCATGATTAGTCGGGGATATTTGCCGTAGGGCAATCCTCCATCGGCGTAGACAACGATTCGGCCTTGTGCTGTCTCTATGACTCGTTTTTCTTCGTCGGTCTTGCGGTATGGAAATAATGCTTGGACGAAGAGTTTGGATGTGTAGCCAATGTCTTGGGCGTTTATAAGTTCTTTTGCTTGATTAACTTCTCGGTCTTGGGCAGTCTTTTGGGCTGCTTGAAGCTGAGCAATTTTTTCTGGTGGCAGTGCCATGGAAGAATCCCTTTTCTGGTGACACTGCTTAACTTCTTGCAAACCGTGTATTTGGTGTATATGAACGAGGACAGAGGGCCACGCCCGTCGCCGGAGTTCGTGGAATGGCTTATGGATCTGCCAGTCAGATGGATTACCGACACGATGGGCGGACTGACTGCAAATCAGCAGAAGACCGCCTTCGGTAACGGGGTCCTGCCACTTCAAGCGCTCGTTGCACTGCGCAGTCTTGCATTACGTATGCAATCACGCTGAGTCGGGCGACCATCAACTGCCGCGCAACGGTCGGCGGAGTTCGGGAACGGTTCGACGGCCGAGCCTCAGATAATGCCTTCGAGGCGTTGCTCGATCTGCGGCTTCGGCATCGCCCCAATGATCTCGCGCACGATTTCACCCTTGTCGAAGACCTTCATCACAGGGATCGAACTGATGTTGTAGCGTGAGGCGATGTCGGGGTTCTCGTCGACATTGAGCTTGGCGATGAGGAGCTTTCCATCCTGCTCAGCTGCAATCTGGTCCAGGACCGGCGCGATCGCACGGCACGGGCCGCACCAGGCTGCCCAGAAGTCCACGAGAACGGGGACCTCGCTCTGGAGCACAACCTCTTCGAAGGCCTGGGTGTCGACGGTGGTGACTTCGCTCATGGGACTGCTTTCCTTCCTATTACACGTCGCGTGCGATAGACCGCGCGCACATCACAACACCCTACCCGGTGGGGGTATTCCCGTGGTGCTAGTTTTAGACCAGTCGCATCGTGGTCAGGCAGGTTTGCGCATCGTCGCCGACGGTCGAAAGTTCGGAGGTGACGGTCTGGCCGTCGTGGGTGATCGAGATCGATGTCTCGATGCCTCGGGGCAGCCAGATCCCGACGAAGCCGTTGTCGAGGGTTCTCAACTCCTCGTCGACGATCGTCTCGCCGGTCGTCGCATCCGTCACCGTTACGGCCACGTCTGCGTTGCGCAGCTCGCCCAGGCATCCGGTCGGGCTGTGGTAGTAGCAATGGTGCTGTTGCAAAGTTCGGGCGACAGGAAGACCTGCGTGAAATAATCACAGCCATGGGCATCTTCTCCGGTCGTCATTTCCCCCGTGAAATCATCCTGTGGGCGGTCCGGTGGTACTGCCGCTACGGGCTCAGCTACCGCGATCTGGAAGAAATGATGACCGAACGCGGCGTACCGGTCGATCACAGCACCATCTACCGCTGGGTCCAGAAATATGCTCCTGAGCTGGACAAGCAGACCCGGTGGTACCGACAAGTCCCGGATTGGCAGGCCCGGTCCTGGCGGGTGGACGAGACCTATATCCGGGTCGGGGGAAAGTGGTGCTACCTCTATCGGGCCATCACCGCGGGTGGGCATACCCTGGATTTTTACCTGTCCCCAAAGCGTAATGTCGCCGCAGCGAAGCGTTTCCTGGCCAAGACCCTGAGGTCGAACACGATAACCGGGTTCCCGCGGGTGATCAACACCGATAAAGCACCCTCCCTGGCCAGGGCAATCGCCGAGTTGAAGTCAGAGGGAATCTGCCCGCAGACCGTGGAACACCGGCAGGTGAAATACCTCAATAACGTCATTGAAGGAGATCATGGGCGGCTGAAACGGATCCTCGGACCGAAGGGGGCGTTCAAAAACCGGACCTCGGCGTACCGGACGTTGAAAGGGATGGAAGCGATGCACTCATTACGGAAAGGCCAGGGCGCGATGTTTGCCTACGAGCAACCGAACCCGGATGCGGTGATCGTCAGCCGGGTGTTCGAGGCTGCCTGAGAACGCCGACCCGCAGCGAGCATCAGAGGATGAAGACTGGGTCGTCACGGCTCTCCGCCTGAAGTTTGCAACAGCACCCACCGTGCCAATGTTGGACGCGCGGTGTGAGAAGTTCTGGCGAGAGCGGATCAAAACAATTGGCCCCGGCGATCCGCTCATTCCCGCACCGGGGGATGCGCACTCGCACTGGCGGACAGATAATGCCGTCAAGGCATGTGCAGCGCTCTACCGCGATATCGGCGCCCGGCTTGAAGACGAGACTATTTCAACCATGAGATCTCACGCCTGGCGCACGGTACTCAATAACCGCGCGATCGCTCGTGGAGTTCCCGCTGAGATCCGCAGCGCTTTTTTCGGTCACACCGAAGCATTGAACGCTCGAAACTACACGGACCTCACCGACGTTTCGGCCATGCAGTCGGCGCTTGCGGGTGGTGCACTAGACGGTGCACTGGGGGCATGATCCTGAATGATCCTGAATGATTCCCGATGATCGTTTAAGTCCATGAAATGCGAGGTTATCTACCGATAACCCCTGATAGGCTTGAATGTGATCCGATAACCCAGAGGTCGTAGGTTCGAATCCTGCCCCCGCTACAAATTAATCCCCTCGCTGGTTGAAATACCGGCGAGGGGATTTTCTCGTTGCGAAAGGCCTAGTCCAATCCGAATAGCTCCCGCTGGAATTGCGTGGGGTTCTTCAGCCGCTCGGCGTCCGGCAACTTACCTGGCAGGGTGGTGCCCTCAGCAAACGGTGCACCCGGCAGGTGGTCGCGGCCATGGGGTTGCGCCAGTCCTGAGAGCTCCGGGCCGGCCGGGACGACCTGCGTGGGATTCACCTCGCGGTGGACGATGTAATAGTGCTGCTTGATCTCCTTGAAGTCGGTGGTATCGCCGAACCCAGGGGTTTGGAACAGCTCGCGCACGTAGCCGTAGACGTTCGGCATCTCGGTGATCTTGTTCCGGTTCGTCTTGAAGTGCCCGTGGTAGACAGCATCGAAGCGGATCAGGGTGGCATATGCCCGGATGTCGGTCTCCGTGATGTGCTCACCCATGATGAATCGCCGGTTTTCCAGGCGCTCCTCCAACCAATCGAGGACCTCGAATACATCCTCATAGGCTTGCTCATAAGCTTCTTGTGACGCCGAAAACCCAGCCCTGTACACGCCGTTATTGAACTTTCGGAAGATAAAGTCGTTGATCTCCTCCATCTCCTCCCACTGCTCTGCCGGTGGAAGCAGGTTGGGAGCGCCGGCCCGCTGGTACTCGGTCCATTCAGTTTGGAAGTCGCGGACGATCGAATTGAAATCATTGGTCACGACCTTGCCGCTGGCTTCTTCCACCAACGTCGGCACTGTTATGCCGCGCGGGTAGCCCGGGAAACGCTTAAAGTACGCATCCTGTAGGCGGGGGATCTGCAGCACGGGATCGACGCCACCCGGATCCAGATCGAAGGTCCAGGAGCGCTTGTCGTGGGTAGGGCCTGCCAACCCCAGGGAGATCACATCTTCCAGCCCCAGCAGGCGCCGTACGATGACCGCGCGGTGCGCCCACGGGCAGGCGCGTGCGGCGATCAGACGGTAGCGGTTCGGCTGCACGGGCCAGTGCAGTACGTCGGCACCGGCAGGCTGCGGTTCCTCGCTGGTGACGGAAGCGACGATGCGGTCACCGATGTAATTGGTATCCCGCTTGAATTCGCCGTCTTTCGAGGCATTTTGGGCATCGCCGGCCCAGCCTTTCTGTGAATCCTTCTGAGCTTTTGTGGCCATGCCCGTCCTCTCTGTTGTTTGCCCTAGCTAGTTTTAAGCTTCGCCGATCTCTGCGAGCACTTCCCGCATCAGTTCCGCTGCCTGGGTGGGAGTCTTACCCACCCGCACGCCAGCTTCCTCCAGCGCGACCTTCTTCGCCTCAGCCGTGCCCGAAGAACCGCTGACGATAGCTCCGGCATGCCCCATGGTCTTGCCCTCTGGGGCCGTGAAACCTGCGACGTAGCCCACCACAGGCTTAGTGACGTTCTTGGCGATGTACTCGGCGGCGCGCTCCTCAGCATCGCCACCAATTTCGCCGATCATGATGATCGCCTTGGTCTCTGGATCATTTTGGAAGGCCTCGATCGCATCGATGTGGGTGGTGCCGATAATAGGATCGCCGCCGATGCCAATGCAGCTAGTGAATCCCACATCAGAGAGCTCGTGCATCACCTGGTACGTCAGTGTGCCGGACTTGGATACCAGGCCGATCTTGCCAGCCTTGCCAGCGGCATCAGAGGGGATGATGCCCGCGTTGGACTGGCCGGGGGAAATGATGCCAGGGCAGTTCGGCCCGATGATGCGGGTCTTGGAGTTCTTTGCCAGGGCGAAGAAGCTTGCCGTGTCGTTGACCGGCACGCCCTCTGTAATGACCACAACCAGCGGCATTTCCGCCTTGATTGCCTCTTCTGCCGCAGCCTTGGTGAACTTCGCCGGGACGAAGATAACCGAGACATTTGCGCCAGTCTTTTCCATTGCCTCAGCAACGGAGGCGAAAACAGGCACCTGCTTGCCGCCTTCAAAGGTGACCGTCTGTCCGCCCTTGGAGGGGTTCACGCCGCCGACAATGTTGGATCCGGAGTCCAGCATGCGTTGGGAGTGCTTCATGCCCTCCGAACCGGTCATTCCCTGGACGATGATCTTGGAATCGCGATCTAGAAAAATAGCCATAATTTTCAGTCCTCTACCTGTTGGAATCCGTGGTGCTTATTTGTTCTGATCAGCCTGGGAAGCCAGCTCCGCGGCCTTGCGCGCGGCGCCGTCCATCGTGTCGTCCCGCTGCAGATTCGGCAGGTTGGCATCGTCCAAGAGCTTCCGTCCCGCTTCGGCATTGTTGCCATCCAGACGGACAACTAGGGGTTTTGGCTCGATTCCTTGGGCATGGAGGATCTTGTAAGCCTGAATGATTCCATTAGCAACCTCATCGCATGCGGTGATTCCACCGAAAACGTTGACCAAGATCGACTTGACCTGTTCATCTGCAAGGATTACTTCCAAGCCATTGGCCATGATCTCAGCATCGGCACCACCGCCGATGTCCAGGAAGTTGGCGGGCTTCGGGGAGCCGGGAAATTCCTCGCCGGCGTAGGCGACCACATCCAGGGTGGACATCACTAGACCGGCACCGTTGCCGATTACGCCCACCGAGCCGTCCAACTTCACGTAGTTCAAGCCCATCGTCTGGGCCTTCAACTCCAGCGGATCGGTGGTGTTGTGATCTGCTAGCTCGGAATGCTCCGGGTGGCGGAAGCTTGCATTGTCGTCCAAGGTCATCTTGCCGTCAATGGCCAACAGCTCCCCAGAATTGGTCTTGACCAACGGGTTAACTTCGACCAAAGTGGCGTCTTCGCCAACGTAAGCCTCGTAGAGCTTCTGCAGAACGGGCTCAAGCTTGTCCACATCGTCTGCGGGGAAGCCTGCGTCTTCTGCAATTTCGCGAGCAATGGAATCCGTCAGCCCCTCCAGCGGGGAGAAGTTGCACCGGACAAGCGCCTCCGGCCGCTCCTCGGCCAGCTTCTCAATGTCCATGCCGCCCTCGCGTGACAGCATGGCAAGGTACTGGCGTTGCGTGCGGTCCAGCATGATGGAGAAGTAGTACTCCTCGGCGATGTCCGCCCCCTCGGCAACCATGACCTTGCGCACGGTGTGCCCCTTAATATCCAGCCCCAGAATGTCCTTCGCCGCCGCGGCTGCTTCGGCCGGCGAGTGGGCCAGTTTCACACCCCCAGCCTTGCCACGGCCGCCAACCTTCACCTGGGCCTTTACGATTACGGTGCCGCCTAGCTTCTCAGCAGCCCGTTCAGCTTCCGCAGATGATGTGGCAACGATGCCCTGCAGGACAGGTACGTTGTAGTTTTCGAAAAGATCTCGAGCTTGGTACTCGTATAGATCCACTTAAATTCTCCATACAGTCTGTAGGTGGGAAAGGTCAGGATATGCGACGAGCTCACCTATGACTTACCTCACGTTGGAGGCGACTTTGTGAGCTCTCGGAAACCATCGTAATGAAAAATTCCCTGTTCGACAGAAAGCGCGGAACGGGGAAACCAAAAGCTTCCTCGCTAGTCATCGGCCAGTTATCGGCTATTCATCGTCCAAGGCGCGCAGGTAGAAGCGACGGATTAGGGCACGCCGCGGCAGGTCGATGACTGGGCGCAGCACGGGGAAGCGGGCGGGCTGAGACTTGGCGTCAATAAGAAAAAGAACCCTTCCATCCTGCAACCGCTCGAGGGTGAAGGTCTCCTCGCCCCGCTCAGCGTGGCCGGGGAGGGTGCCATAGGTAAAGCCGCAGCGGCCGGGCGTGGAGAAAGTATCGACTATCCTGCAGTGGAACGTCCACGGCCCGAAGCCCAGTGCGACCTCGGCGCCAGTCTCCACGACCTCGTGGGTGGGGCGCACGCGAAAGAGGCCACTGCGCTGCACACCCCAGCGGAAAAGCCTGGCCGCGGCGGCATCAAAGTCCGCATTGATGACCCGCGACATGTGCAGCTCCGGGAAGCCGTCGGTCGAGGTATAGGAGAGGGGAGTCATAGAAAGCCCCAGGCTACTTGAGGTGCCCGGCGATCTGCTGGTGCTCCGGCACATAGGGGACGAAATCTTGCACGTAGGCACCCATGGCAATCAGCGCGTTGACCCTTTCCCAGATCGGCGGGTGGGTAGCGGAAAAGTTTCGTTTCTTCGTCATGGCGCGCTTGAAGAAGGACCCCTTCTTGCCTGCGTCGGAATTGTGGAAGCCCTGGATGATGTCTTGTTCCGGTGCGTACAAAGCCAGGGAGCCGGGTGTGCCGTACATGGAGTTCTGCACCGTAGAAGGGTTCGCCTGGTGGAACGCGCGGATCGTGATCAGGGCTTGCGCCAGTGCGGTGGGGTTGCGGCACAGGGAGACTCCATGGCTATCGGCCTGTTGCTCGCGGTGGCGAGACATGTAGGCCCGGGCGATATTGGCCAGTGCTGGGGCGGCGAGGATAACGCAGAAGGAGATCAGCAAGATCACGATGGCAGCTACGGCATTCCCGCCCCCGCTCGAGTTGGAGCGGCTCCGGTTGTTGTTGCTGAAACTGCCGTAGATAAACACCGACTGCAGGATGGAAATGACGGACGCGATGGCCACCAGCTGGGTCATCACACGGTTATCGTCGGCGGTCAAGTGACTCATTTCGTGGGCGATGACAGCCTGCATCTGCTCGCGGTTGAGCAGATACCCAAGCTCTTCGGTGACGACGATGGTGCCGGTATGGGGCTTGTTGCGCTTGCCGCCTAGAGCGTAGGCATTGGGCACTCCGGTGCCGATGAGCACATAAACCTTCGGCGGGGAGGGCAGGCCTGCGGCGATCGACATCTCCTCCACGATGTTGTAGACCATGCCCTTTTCCACTTTGCGCTTCTCGCCGCCGATGGCGGAAATCACGGTCTTGGTGGAAAAGAAATACGAATACAGCAGGATCAGTGCGGCAACCGGGATGGCGACCCCGGCGGAGATCAGGATGACCTTGCCCAGGGTGTTGTAGTCAATGTCGCTTCCCTGGATGCCAACGTAGGCGGCGCAGGCACACGCCACGATGGAAAGCTGCAGCACAAATACGTTCGCAATCCACGCGACAGCGATGCCTTTGCGTAGCTGCGAAAGCGATTCGTCAAAGGTTCTCGGCTGGTTGGCCATTGTCCGTTATCCGTCCTTTCAGCACTTTCAGTGCTCACGAGTCCTGCCCGCTAGGTGCGATGCTTAAGAAGCGGAAGTGGTCTTGAGAGGGGGGCGTGGCAGGACAAGAAGGCTAGAAGGAAACGTCCGGAGCCTGGCGCTTGGATTCCTCCACCTGGAAGAAGCCGAAGGGCTGAAAGCCGTGCACGGAAGCGACGATGTTGGTCGGCACGGACTGAATTGCGGTGTTGTAGGTATTCGTGGAGGCGTTGTAGTACTGGCGGGCAAAACCCACCTTGTTTTCGGTGGAGGCGAGCTCCTCCTGCAGCTGTTGGAAGTTGCGGGAAGCCTGCAGCTCCGGATACGCCTCGGCGGTAGCGCGCAGGGTGGCCATCGTGCGGCCGAATACAGCGTCGGCCTGGGAGGCATCCTGCACGTCGCCGGTGGCGCGGGCGCGGTCGGTGGCGGTGCGTAGCTCCGCGATGTCGTGGAATACCTTGGCTTCGTGGTTGGCGTACCCCTTGACGGTGGCTACCAGGTTGGGGATCAGGTCGCCGCGGCGCTGCAGCTGGGTATCGATCTGGGCGTACGCCTCGTTAACGGTGTTTCGTTTCTTGACGAGGCCGTTGTACATGGCGAACCAGATGATGGCGAGGACTACGAGGATGGCGAGGATGATAACTGCGATGATCATGTAAGCAATACTTCCTTGGGAAACTCTTGAACGTACCTATCTAAAAACTCTCGGTGCCGTGGCGGTCCGGTAGCGACCCGCACAGGCTAACAGTGTTGGAATGTATTATCACTAATGTTTGTTCCCGGCGCAGGCCGGAAAACTTGGAAAAAATTTCTAGCTAGGGTTGGGGCCATGCCTAAAAACTCGAACCCTATGGTCGAACGTCAGCTTTCCCACCGCACGATTAGAGAGTTCACGGATCAGCCGGTGGACGGCCAGACCCTGGAAACCATCTATGACATAGCCATGCGCACGGCATCTTCTCGCGGTATGCAGCAGGCCAGCATCATTCGCGTGACAGATACGCAGTTGCGGGAGCACCTGGCGGAAATTGGCAACCAGGAGTATGTTCGCCGCGCACCGGTGTACCTGTTGTTCTTGGCGGATACGGCGCGGAATGCGCAGATCCTGCAGGAAAATGGCGGCGACCCGCGGGGCGCCGGGCGTACGAAGGCTTTTGTGGAGGCCTTCACCGAAGCCTGCCTGATGGCACAGAACGTGGTGAACGCCGCTGAGTCCTTTGGCCTAGGCGCTAACTTCCTGGGCAATATCCACAACGACACGGCCGGGGTTATCGAGCTACTCGATCTGCCGCGCTACACCTTCCCGGTGGTTGGCCTTACCCTGGGCTGGCCGAACCAGGATCCGCAGCTGAAGCCTCGCATGCCGCGCAAGTTCCGCGTAATGGAAAACGGCTACCAGACCAGCGAGAATCTGACCGTCGACCTGGCGGATTATGATGCGGAGATGACGACCTACTACGACCTGCGCAACGCCAATCAGCGCGTGGATAGCTTCACCAATCAGGTCTTGAAGAACTTCCCCTTCACCCGTGACAGTAACGATGACTCGCTGCAAGCTGCGCGCTGGCAAGGCTTTATTATTTAGCGTTTTTCTTTATGACGCCCTCAGCGTCATCCGCGCCTAACCTCAAATTAACCTTCCGTTCAGAAACCTGGGTTAACATCCGCAGGAGTTTATAAAACTATTGCAAATAGTCGCCGGGCGAGCCTGGATGCTTGACGTCAAAACGATTTGCAGGACGAGACTTCAAGGGTGAGAGAAAAAGTGACCAAGACCAAGAGCCTAAAGATCACGGCAGCAGCCATGATGGCTACGACCATGTCCCTTTCCGCAGTGAACGTCGCGCCGGTGGAGGCTGCACCGAGCGTGCCGGCGGTTGCTGGCTCCGAGGGCCTGCCGAGCTACCCGCACCCCGTGCAGCACAAGGGTGCCCCGACCCCGCAGCCTTTCGGCCCGGAGTACCTGGGCGGCTATATCTCTGACATCAGCTCCCACGGCTACGGCATCTACCTGGATGTCGTCGATGGCTTCAACGACGTGCGCGCCAACCACCCTGGCATCATGAAGCAGAACCTGGACAAGGTCGTGAAGATCAACAATGCTGCTCAGAACAACCCGGCAGCTATCCAGCGCGCGCAGAAGGACGCTCGCGCGGACAAGGCGGGCGTACTGGATGCGTTCTCCGACGCGCTGGGTGCAGAGCTTGGCCGCCATTTCCGTGCCGCCCTGCGTGAGAATCGTCTGCCGAAGACCCAGTACCTGCTGGGCAACGGCTACCTGGCTCGCGCAGGCGGAGTAGCTTCCTCCACCTTCGTAGAGAAGGTCGTTTTCAACCACGACCGTCCGTTCGTGGTTGCCCCGGATCGCATCAAGAAGTACGAGGACGGCCAGAACAAGTACTACGGCACCTCCAAGTCCTACCCATCTGGCCACACCAACCAGGCCGTGTGGTCCACCACTCTGCTGGCTCTGACTCTGCCGGAGCTGGCTCCGCAGATCCTGGCTCGCGGTTCCGAGGCGGGCAACAACCGTGTTGTTATGGGCGTGCACTACCCGCTGGACGTCATGGGAGGCCGTATGTCCGGCACCGCTGCTGCCGCTGACCGCTGGAACGATCCGAAGATGCGCGACGCGGTCCGACAGGCGGGCAAGGAGTTGCGCGCGGAGCTGGAGTGGCGCGCGGGTCGCCCGATTGCCGAGGTTGTGAAGAGCGACAAGGCATACCGGTCCACCGACCAAGCTGTGCGCGAGTACACCGACCGCATGACCTACGGCTTTCCGAAGATCTACCGCAAGGATGCGCCGATGATCGTGCCGCAGGCCGCGCCGGATCTGCTGCTGCCGAAGTTCCCCAAGCTCACTTACAAGCAGCGCGCATCTATCCTGCGTCAGACCGCCATTGCGTCCGGTTCTCCGCTGGACGATCAGGGCCCGCGTGGCTCCTGGCAGCGCCTGAACATGGCCGCTGCATTCGCTGCAAAGGTCAAGGTCAACGGCGACGGCAGCGTCACCGTTCTGCGCTAGTCAGCGGTTGGTCGCCAGCTAATTGGCGGTCTAAGCCGCGAGGCGGGGAGCAGGGGTAACCTTGTCCAAATTGTTACCTCTGTGGCGCATGTGAAACCGAGCTTCTGCGCTAAGGTTAGGTGCATGTCAGCCGCATCTGTATCCACTCGCACCCCAGTTGGGCGCTCTCTCCGCAGCGCCACCCGTCGCCGAATCGGAGCCCTGATGGCGGGCGTGGCGTTGGCCACCTCCGCTGTTTTTGGCTCGGCCTTCACCGCGCCAGAGGCCGCAGCCGCGCCTGCTGGTTCCGCAGATGCATTCTTGCAGGCCACCGGCCAGCCCGGACCGCACCGCGTTCCGGGTCACTACTTCACTTCTCCAGGCATTCCGCAGGCTCAGCGTGCTGCGGCGCCCAGCGTCCTGGCCGGGCCTTCCATGCCGATCTATGTTGGCAACAACATCTGCACCCTGGGTGTGGTTGGTTACGACAAGGCCGGAAACAAGGTGGGCATTACGGCAGGACACTGTGGTGGTCCCGGTAGCCCGGTCGTTTCCATGGACGCCGAGGGGGCCGGCCAGATCGGCACCGTTGTCCGCAACGGTTACCCGGACTACGCCGTGATCAAGTTCAACAACAAGGTGCGTCTAACCCGCGGTTACAACAACGTTCACCTGAACTCCCTCGGTGGCCCCACCCCGGCCAGCCTGCAGCAGATGTGCAAGACCGGTGTGGCCACAGGTGTTTCCTGCGGCCCCATGCTGGCGATCTCCGGGCCGTTCCTGGTTTCCCACCTGTGCGGCTCTATGGGAGATTCGGGTGGCCCGATCTACGTCGGCAACCGGTTGGTCGGCATCGTCAACGGCGGAGTGGCCAACCTGCCTTCCTGCACCACTCCGCTGCAAGGGCCGCTGCACGCGCCGACGGCCGGCGCCGCATGGAACGTGATTGCCGCAGACCTCAATGCGGCCGGTGGGGTCGGAGCCGGATTCCGGTTGGCTTAGCCCCGGCCCATTCTCTAGCCCAAGCGCCCTCTGCCTAGCTGCAGCAGGGCCTTTGCTATTTCTACGCCCTCTGAGCCGAACTCTGCGCGGAATTGGTTAATGATGGCGACCTCGCGGGTGTAGACCAACTTCGTGCCACCGGATCCTAGACGCGTCTTACCGATCGCCTTCGATACCTCGCTGCGACGGTGGATTGCGTCGATGATGACGCGGTCGAGGCGGTTGATCTCCTCGCGGTAGGATTGAATTTCTGAATCCGACAAGGGATCGTCCGTGCCCGAGGGCATGCGGACGGTGAACTCGTTGGGGTTCGACGAAGCCGCAGAATCGTTGTCGCTCATGCGTTGTATTCTACCGCTAGTCAGGAAGCTGAGATTCGGAAGAGCCCCAGAGCATAAGGCGCCAGCGGTTACGGGAATTTTTTGAGGGAGCACCAAGGGAAACATGAACAATCAGCACGATCCGTTCGCCGATCTGCCGCTGCCCGAAGAACCAACGCTTTTCGACGACGAGGTTCCGCCGCCAGCGGACGAGCTGCCGCCAGAGGGGTACGAAAGCGTGCTGGCGAACATGCACTCCGATAGCTCGCAGGGTACGTCGGAGCCGCCACAGGCACGCCACACCCAGGCGCTACCGCACAGGAATGCTGGGACGGCAGCGGGGGAGACGGGGCGTCATAGAGAAAAGCTTCTCGAAGGCCTCAACCCGCCGCAGCGGCAGGCGGTCGAGCACATGGGCAGCCCGTTGCTGATTGTGGCGGGCGCGGGTTCTGGCAAGACGAGTGTGCTGACCCGCCGCATCGCCTACCTGCTGGCAAATGGAGTGGGGCCGTGGCAGATCCTGGCGATCACCTTCACTAACAAGGCTGCAGCGGAGATGCGCGAGCGTGTGGTGGATATGGTCGGCCCACAGGCGGAGCGCATGTGGGTCTCCACCTTCCACTCCTTCTGCGTGCGCGTGCTGCGCGCCAATGCGCACCTCGCGCCGGGGTTGAACACGAATTTCAGCATCTACGACTCGGACGATTCCAAGCGACTGATGACGATGATCATCAAGGATGCCTCGCTGGATCTGAAGGAGTTCTCGCCGCGTGGGGTGTTGCATGTGATCTCCAATTGGAAGAACGAGCTGGTCGGCCCGGCCGGGGCGCTGGAGGAAGCACAGCGCGATTCCAACCCCCACACCGCCCAGATCGCCACGCTGTACAAGACGTATCAGAACCGCCTGCGGGCGGCGAACGCGGTGGACTTCGACGACCTGATCGGCGAGGTCGTGGCGATCCTAAACGACAATCCGGACGTGCGCGAGCACTACCGCCGCCGTTTTCGCCACATCATGGTCGACGAGTACCAGGACACTAACCACGCGCAATACGAGCTGGTGGCAGCGCTCGCGGGCAAGGGCAAGGCCGAATGCGAGTTGTGCGTGGTGGGCGATGCCGACCAGTCGATCTACGCCTTCCGTGGCGCGACGATCCGCAACATCGAGGAGTTCGAGCGCGACTACCCGGATGCCCACACTATTCTGCTGGAGCAGAACTACCGATCCACCCAGAAGATCCTGTCCGCTGCGAACGCGGTGATCGACCGGAACCAGGGGCGCCGCCCGAAGAAGTTGTGGACGGATCTGGGCGATGGTGAGCTGATCGGTGGCTACGTTGCGGACAACGAGCATGACGAGGCGAACTTCATCGTCGAGCAGATCGACGACTTGGTGGACAACGAGGGTTATTCCTACGGTGACATTTCGATCATGTACCGCACCAACAACGCCTCCCGCGCGATTGAGGACGTTCTGGTGCGCTCCGGCCTGCCATACAAGGTCGTCGGCGGTACGCGTTTCTACGAGCGCCGCGAGATCCGTGACATTGTGGCTTATATCAAGGTGTTGGACAACGCGGACGACACGGTGGCGCTGCGGCGCATCATCAACACCCCGCGCCGCGGTATCGGGGATAAGGCCATTGCACAGGTCACTGTTCACGCGGAAGGCCAGGGGATCGGATTTTCGGCTGCTCTTGGTGACGCCGCCGCGGGGAAGGTCGCCGGCCTTTCCGCACGCGGCCGCAATTCCATTGGCAAGTTCCTGGAAATGATGGACGCGCTGCGGGCGGAGACAGAGTCGATGGAGATGACGGCCTCGGATGGGTCCGGCCTGGGGCTGCCCGACTTGGGCCGGGTGATCTCTGCGGTGCTGGACGTGACCGGCTACAAGGAGCTGCTGGAGAAATCCAACGACCCGCAGGACGGCGCGCGACTGGACAACCTGAACGAGCTGGTGAGCGTGGGGCATGAGTTCTCGCAGGAGTCGGCGAACCTGAAGGCGTACGAGGAGATGCCGGGTGGTGGCAGTACAGGTAGCGCCGGCGATAGCGATGGCAGTGCCGACGCCATGCTCGCCGAAGGGGAGGCGCCGCTGGGCAGCCTGCAGGCCTTCTTGGAACGCGTGAGCCTGGTGGCGGACGCGGATCAGATTCCCGCAGACGAGCAGGACATGGTGACGCTCATGACACTGCACACGGCCAAGGGCCTGGAGTTCCCCGTGGTGTTCCTGACCGGCTGGGAGGACGGCCAGTTCCCGCACATGCGTGCGCTGGGCGACCCGACGGAGCTGGCTGAAGAGCGGCGTTTGGCCTATGTGGGCATTACTCGCGCGAAGCAGCGGCTGTTCCTTACCCGCGCGATTACGCGGAGCGGCTGGGGAGCGCCGGTAAACAACCCGCCGTCGCGCTTTTTGTCTGAGGTGCCAGAGGATCTTATGGAGTGGATCCGCGAGGAGCCCGCGCGCTTCGGCAGCGGTGTGGATTCCGCCTGGGGCGGCGGTGGCTATGCCGATGGCACCAGCTTTGGCGACTCGGGTGGCTGGGGTGCGGGTTCCAGCGGCTGGAGCGGCCAGTCCTACCGGAAGCCAGCGAAGAAGGCGAAGCCTGCTTTCGGTGCCGGGGCGAAGAGGAACCAGGATTTGGACTTGGCGGTGGGGGACAAGGTCAACCACGACAAGTACGGCCTGGGCACGGTGAAGAGCGTGGACGGCAGTGGCTCGCACACGACCTGCATGATCGACTTCGGCAGCCAGGGTACGGTTCGCCTGATGCTATTCGGTGGCGTGCCAATGGAGAAGCTCTAGACCCGGTTACATGTTACGGAAGTGACAATTGTGACTAATGTTGCGCAGGAAATATTTTCTTAATGTAACGTAACAGCATCCTCTTTCGATGGTTGAGGCGTAACTAGAAGGGTATTAATGCAGAACAATCAACAAGTGACCTCCAAATTGCAAGACCTTAAACATCTAGGTGAGGCCGCCTGGGCGGAGACTCACGCAATTGCCACCGGCCTGGGAACTGCGCTGAAATCGGGCGTGGTAGTCAGGGGTGGCGGCCTTAAGGGCAAAGCCAAGCTGGTCGAGAGTATCGCCCGCTATGGCTTCACTGCTGGACGCCAAGCATGGTACGCGGCAGAAGTAGCGCCGAACCGTACGGCCATCATCGATGACATTGGCGAGCGTACGTACGCGGAGGTTCGCAGCGATTCGCTGGCCTTCGCCCGCGCCCTGCAGCGTATGGGGCTGGGGCCGGGTAAGAACATTGCGGTCATGGCACGCAATTCCCGAGTGGTCGTTTACGCACTGGTCGCCAAGGGCTTCATCGGGGCGGACATCAGCCTGCTCAACCCGGCTTCCAGTCCAGTCCAGCTGCAGAAGAGCATGGAGGAGCTGGATGTTCACACCATCATCATCGACGAGGAGTTCGCGGACAGGCTGCCCGCGAACTATTCACGTGCCAAGGTGATCATCGGTTACGCGGAGGATCTGCAGAACCCGCAGGCTCCGAACCCGGAATGGGAGACGTTCCAGCAGATCATCGACCACGCGCCCTCCGGGGCGGAGGAGAAGCTGCCCAAGATCCCGAAGCGCGGTTTTATTACCATCTTGAGCTCCGGCACCTCTGGCACTCCGAAGGCCGTAGTGCACCGAGAGCCGCCCATCCCGACTCCGCTGGCGGACCTTGTTACGTGGATCCCGTGGCGGGCGGAGATGATGATCCAGCAGACCGCCTCTATGTTCCACTCGTGGGGCTGGGCGAACCTCAACCTGATCTTCGCCCACCGCGCGACCGTGGTGTTCCGCCGTGATTTCGACCCTGTGCAGGCCATGGAGGACGTCGATCGTTACAAGGTCAACGGCATCATCACCTCGCCTATCTTCATCAAGGAGCAGCTCAAGGTCGCACAGAACGGCGACTACGATGCTTCGTCGATAGAGTTCATCGTGTCCTCTGGTAACGCCATGCACGAAGATCTGCTCCGCGGTCTGCACAAGCAGTTCGGTCCCGTGGTCTGCAACTTCTACGGCTCCACCGAAAACAGCGTGGTAGCCATTGCAAAGAGGGAGGAACTGGTCGAGAACCCAGCTCTGGCCGGGCGCCCGGTTCGCGGCGTGCGCGTCAAGATCCTGGACGATGACGGCAACGTACTGCCGCCGAACACCCCGGGCCGCATCTATGCTCGAGGCACCATGACCATGCGCCGTTATGCGCACACGCGAGATCAGATGAAGATCAAGCATGGCCTGCTGGAGATCGGCGACCGTGGGTACCTCGACGAGGAAGGTCGCCTGTTTGTGCTCGGCCGGGCGGACGACATGATCATCGTCGGTGGCGAGAACGTGTATCCGCGCAGTGTGGAAGAGGTGTTGGCGCCGATGCCTGGCATTCGAGACCTCTACGCAAAGGGCGTGGACGACGAGGAGAACTTCAAGCGCATGGCCGTCTGGATCGTGCGTGAAGACAATCCGGAAGGCGAGGCTCTGACCAAGGAGTCCGTCCAGGAATGGGTCAGGGACAACCTGGCGGAGCACTCGGTTCCGCGTGAAGTTACGTTCTTGGATGAGCTTCCAAGGAACCCAACTGGTAAGGTCATGCCGGCAAAGCTTCCGAACAGCTAACATTTTCGATTCTCGATCGATAGCCTTAGTACGGCATAAAAACACATACGGGAGAAACTGATGAAGAAATTTGCACGCATTCTGACTGCGGCGGTTGCCGTGGCGGGATCGGTCATGGGGTTGGCGCCTGCTGCCCAGGCTGCCCCGGGAAACACCGTGCTGCTTGGTGATTCCTACTTCGCTAATACAACGCTCAACCAGATTATTGACGCCAAGCGCGGTGGCGCACGTGGTTGCATCAAGGGCAAGTTCCGCGTAGCCACTGAGCTGCAGCGCCTGACGGGCGCTCGCGTGGATGATTACTCCTGCAACGGCAAGGAGCTGTACCTGGGCCGCGAGCCGCTGGAGGCTCGCCTGGATCAGGCTATCCGCGATGGCAAGCTGAACCGCCACACGCGCAACGTGCCGATCATGGTCGGTGCTAACGACACCTACCGCACCCTGGATCCGATCAACAACCGTGCAGCGGCTCGATCCTATGATCGTCTCGCTAACAAGATCAAGCGCGCTGCTCCGAACGCTCGTATCCAGTTCGTAAGCTACCCGCACCTCACGAACGATCGCGCTGGCCTGTGCCTGATCCGTCTGAATGGTCTAACGCCGATTCAGGCTCCGTTCCCGATCGTGAAGGAAGCCGAGCGTCAGCTGTGGCGACAGGCTAACGATGCAGCCAAGCGCAACGGTGGCGTTTTCGTTGACCTACACCGCTCCACCCGCGGGCACGATACTTGCCAGCCGGGTGGCAAGGCTTGGGTTGCCGGAGTCATCGATACTCAGACTCCGCACTACAACCTGACTCTGCACATGTCCCACGACGGTGTGACCAATGCAGCTAAGCAGATTGGTGCGGCTCTGAAGTAGCACGCACCGGCTTCTGGAAGGTGGGGGGGGATCCCCCTCACCTTGAAGAGTCTTGAAAAGCTGCACTGGGTAGACGAAAAACCTCCCGACCGCCGTACGGAGGCGGTCGGGAGGTTTTTTGTGGCTCTAATCGGCCAGAGGCTCAAAGCTCGGGCTTAGAGCTTCGCCTTAGAGCTGGATGCCGCGCTCAGCGAGCCAAGGCTTCGGGTCGATAGCCTCGCCGCCGTTCGGGTGAACCTCGAAGTGTAGGTGGGAGCCGGTGGAGAAGCCCTCGGAGCCCATGCCGGCGATCTTCTGGCCGGCGGTTACACGGTCGCCAACCTTAACGTCCAGGGTGGCCATGTGGCCGTAGACGGTGATGGTGCCGTCGTCGTGCTTGATGCGAATCCAGTTGCCGAAGCCGGAAGCCGGGCCGGAGTCAATGACGGTGCCGTCGTGTACGGCGCGGATGGCGGTGCCCACAGCGTTGGCGATGTCGATGCCCTTGTGGACGGTGCCCCAACGCGAACCGAAGCCGGAAGTGAAGGAGCCCTCGGCGGGCTTGACGTACTCGGGCATGCGAGCAGCCAGATCAGCCTCGGTGCGCTCCTTGGCGAAGCGCAGGGCGGAGTCGAGCTGCTGAGACAGATCGGAAACCGGCTTAGCCTGCGGAACCTCGAGGATCTGCGGAGCCTCGTTGGCGGTCGCCTGAGCGTCCGCCGGAGCTGCAGAGCCCTGAGCTCCCTCGCCCTGGGCGAGGATGGTGGTGTTCTCGGAAGCCAGGGCGATATCGTCCTTGGAGTTCTGGGATGCACCAGCGGTAGCGCCGGCAGCGCCAGCAGTAGTCACAGCGGTGGTGGCGACGGCCACGACCGCGAAGCGGCGCTTCGCGGTGTGCTCCTGCTTGCGGTGGATGCCGGTACGGCTCGCTTCAGTAGTGTTTCGCACTGTCCTAGTAACCCTTTGACCTAATCGATGTTTCTTAACAACTGTCACATGTGATTTCGCACTATCGCTTTCGCTCCTCCTCTAGCCTCACGGTTGGGGCTTGAGTCTGTTGTGAAAGCAATTTGTAACCACTTTGTTATCAACGGAACGTAACACTATCGGTTTGGCAACATTGCGGCAACTAAAACGGCGAAAAATAACGCTTTGATTACATTGCGGGGGTAGTGGAGCTAACCTTACCTGAGTCTAAGAATCAATTTCCCCTGTTCCAGGCTTTTTTATGCTGCTTTTGTAGTGCTTGAACCCCGCTAGTGATCTTCATTACGCTACCCACAAACCCTCAAGTAGAACCTTAGGCGTGTCTGCGCTCAAGGGTGTAGAAGAGGGTCTGGAAGGTGGGTCAGTCCGCCAGGTAGTTGTCACTATTAGGCACAATAGGACGGGTGAGTAAAGATTCTGCTGCCCAACGACCCGGATCCCGACGATCTGCGTCTTCACGACGCCCCGGCTCCAGCCGCACCAGGCGGACGTCGCCTGCCAGCAGTGCAGACAGAATTAAAGGCACGGGTATTAAAGGCGCTGGTGCCAACACCACCGAAGGTACTGGCAACGAGCGCTTTGTAGCGGCGAAGCCCACCGGCGCCACGAACGCTAAGGCAACTCCAAAAGCCAAGTCCAAGGCCGCCGCAGATGCGTCGGCTGGCGGTGCGAAGGCTGCGGTTGTGGACTGGTGGTCGAAGTGGAAGCCCCATGTCAAGCGCTTCGGCCCCCAGCTGATGATTAATCACGCCGTAACTTTGGGCGTCATCGTCATCATCGCCGTCCTCATCGGCATCGGCGCAGGTTTTAATAAGGTGCCCGCCAGCATTGCCTCAATGTGGATGGTGTTTAATCTGGCCCCCATTGAGATGGCGGGGGCGAAGCTGGGCTTCGTGCCTTTGCTGCCCGCGCTGGTGCTGGTGTGGGGGCATGCGAAGCGTGCGACCACGGTGCTGGGCAATTCGATTAGCGTGCGCGGCTTGCGGGTATTCACCACATTAAGTCTGTTGATCCCCATGCTGTTGACGTGTATCGCGTGGGTGATGCTGTGGGATGCCTCCAGGGTGTACGACATCACCACGCCGAACCTGCTGGTGGCGCTGATCTCCACGGCTCTGGTTAATGGCGCTGCGATCGTCATCGGTATGCGGGCTCGTGTATGGCGCGCACTGCTGTTGCGCCGTGGTTGGTCCACGTGGCCGGTGGAGTCGATGCTGCTGGCCCAGCGCTTCCTTAAGTGGATGGCCGCAGCCGGTGCCCTCGCCGCTGTTGTATGTCTATTGACGAACATGGAGGCAGTCGGCAAGGCATACGAAATCACCTCCTCCACCATGGGTGTGCTGGGACTGACCTTTGTCGCGTTGCTGTATGTGCCCAATGTGGTGGTCGCGGCGATGGCTGTTTTGCTGGGCGGCGAATTCCACGTCGGTAACGGCGCGGTCAGCCTCTTTACCGCCAACAACGTGAATTTACCGCCGCTGCCGGTTTTGGCGGCCATCCCCAATGATCAGATTCCTTTCGGTGCTGTGCTGCTGGCTGCCCCCGCTTGTGTGGCAGTAGCGTGTGTCTACAAGTTCCTGCGCGGCCGCACTTATGTGGAGGCGCCACTCCTGCAAGGCGTGGGGGCTGGTGCCTGCGCCGGGTTGATCGGTTTCTGCGCCTCATGGCTGGCCGGCGGAGAGCTGGGGGTGTACGGGCGCGCAGGCGCAGTCGAGTGGCTCTTCGCCGTGGAGCTCGCCGCTTGGCTGTTGGTGCCTGCCGCCGTGATGATGTTCTTCACCGCCCGTCGCGGCGAGTCCGTGGTTGAGGACATCCCGGAGGCCGAGGTTGTGGATCCGGGTGAATCGGTGGACGACGGCGAGGCTGAAGACGACACGGAAGTCGAGGATGAGGCAGATGCCGATGATGCTGAGGGTGTAGTGGACGGTGCAGAAAGTATGGAAAGTGCGGAAAGCACGGAAAGCACGGACTCTGACTCTTCTGAAGATGACGCCCCTACGGAAGAACCGGAAGAGGGGGAAGATGGGGGCGTCATTAAGAAAGAACAAGAAGACACAGAAGACACAGAAGACACAGAAGACATAGAAACAGAGGAAGAAGCAGACGATGAGGATAGTGATTCTGGCGAGCGGGACGGGGACTCTGCTCCAGAGCGTGATTGATAACGTCGACCGCTCGCGGGTGGATATCCTCGCCGTGGGCAGCGACCGACAGTGCGAAGCGCTGGATCGTGCCGAACGCGCGGGCATCGAGAACTTCCTGGTCGAATACGTGCCGAAGCAGACCGACCGGGATAAGTGGAACGAAGAGCTGGCGGACAAGCTCGCCAGCTATGAGCCCGACCTGGTGGTGAGCGCAGGTTTCATGCGCATCATCGGCCCGAAGGTTGTCGAGCGCTTCGAGGGGAAGATCATCAACACCCACCCAGCGCTGCTACCCGCTTTCCCTGGGGCGCACGCCGTCGAAGACGCACTGAATTACGGTGTTCGCGTAACCGGGTCTACAGTTCATGTTGTAGATAGTGGCGTGGACACGGGACCGATCATCGCCCAAAAGGCGGTGGAGGTCGCGCGGGACGACACGGTCGACAGCTTGCATGAGAGAATCAAGAAGGTGGAGCGCACACTCTTGGTAGAGGTGCTGCACGATTTTCAAGAACAGGGAACCTTCTAGGAACGAAAGGCCAGGATCCAAAACCATGAGTGATGGCACCACAGCAACCAACGGCGCAGACAAGAAGGAAATCCGTCGCGCACTGATCAGCGTGTACGACAAGACCGGCCTGGAGGAGCTGGCCAAGGGGCTGCACTCCGCGGGCGTGGACATCGTCTCCACCGGTTCCACCGCCAAGAAGATCGCGGAAGCCGGAGTGCCCGTGACCGAGGTTGAATCGCTGACCGGATTCCCGGAGGTGCTGGAAGGCCGCGTGAAGACCCTGCACCCGCGCGTGCACGCAGGAATCCTGGCCGACACCGGTAAGGAAGACCACCTGAAGCAGCTGGAGGACTTGGGTATCGAGGCCTTCCAGTTGGTCATTGTGAACCTGTACCCGTTCACCGAGACCGTGGCCTCCGGAGCCGACTTCGATGCCTGCGTGGAGCAGATCGACATCGGCGGCCCGTCCATGGTGCGCGCCGCCGCGAAGAACCACCCGTCTGTGGCCGTTGTGGTGGACCCTAATCGCTACGAGGACGTCGTGGCAGCTGCCAATGCCGGGGGCTTCACCCGCGCCGAGCGCACCGACCTGGCTGTGGATGCTTTCCGTCACACGGCTGCGTATGACGTGGCTGTAGCTACCTGGATGGGCGAGCAGACCGTCGCGCAGTTCCCCGAGTGGATCGGTGCCTCCTACGAGCGTGCCAACGTGCTGCGCTACGGCGAGAACCCGCACCAGGCTGCGGCGCTGTACTCCGATGGCACCGGCCTGGCCGGCGCCAAGCAGTTCCATGGCAAGGAGATGAGCTACAACAACTACACCGACGCGGATGCCGCTTGGCGCGCTGCGTGGGATCACAAGCGTCCGACCGTGGCCATCATCAAGCACGCCAACCCGTGTGGCATCGCTGTTTCCGATGCGTCGATCGCCGATGCCCACAAGAAGGCACACGCCTGCGACCCGATGTCCGCATTCGGCGGCGTGATCGCAGTGAACCGCGAGGTTAGCGTGGAAATGGCCAACCAGGTAGCTGAGGTGTTCACTGAGGTCATTATCGCGCCGGGCTACGAGGAAGGCGCGGTCGAGGTTCTGTCCCAGAAGAAGAACATCCGCATCCTGCAGGCAGATGCCCCGAGCGAGGAGCCGGAGCTGCAGGGTCGCGAGATCTCCGGCGGACTGCTGGTGCAGCAGGTCGACGCCATCGATGCGAAGGGCGACGACCCGAGCAACTGGACGCTGGCTGCCGGCGAGGCTGCCGACGAGGCCACCCTGCGCGAGCTGGAGTTCGCTTGGCGCACCGTGCGTGCGGTGAAGTCGAACGCGATCCTGCTGGCCAAGGATGACGCCACTGTGGGTGTGGGCATGGGCCAGGTCAACCGCGTGGACGCCGCCAAGCTGGCCGTGGAGCGTGCAAACTCCCTGGCGGGAGACGAAAAGCGTGCCGAGGGTGCAGTTGCGGCATCGGATGCTTTCTTCCCCTTCGCCGACGGCTTTGAGGTGCTGGCTGCCGCTGGCGTTCGTGCAGTCGTGCAGCCAGGTGGCTCGGTCCGCGACGCGGAAGTCATCGAGGCAGCGGAGAAGGCGGGCGTCACCATGTACCTCACCGGTGAGCGCCACTTCGCGCACTAGAGTGCGCACTCGCGGTGAGTGGGCTTAACGGTTCGCTACCCGCGAGGCCGGGGGAGCACCTAAAGTTGAATTAGTTTTAATAATTCCAAGACGTTTCAATGCAGGAGTTCCCTGGTTATGTCTAACGAGCACCCCACTGATCCCGGAGTCGGGAAGAACAACCCAGATCAGCCGGAGCCGCCGCAGTACCGCCACAACGAGCAGGGCACGGGGAAGAATCAGTGGCAGGTGCCGTCGCAACAGAGCGGCGGTTCGGGGGCGCAGCCGCCCCAGAATCAGCAGCAGAACTTGCAGGGGCAGCAGTATCAGCAGCCCCCGCAACCCCAATACCAGCCCAACCTGCAAGCCCAGCAGTACGCCTACCCGCAGGAGCCGGAGAAGGAAAGCAAGTTCCTGCCGATCCTAGGTGTCGTGCTGGCCGTGCTCCTTGCCCTTGCCCTGGTCGCGGGTGCCGCATATTACATGGGCTGGATTGGGGACAAGGACGGCACAGATGGCAAGAATGACAAGGCTGCGAGCAGCTCCTCCCAGTCGCAGGGCGAAGAAGGCGAAAGCGCTGACGACGAGGATGCGGCCGCGGAAGGCGAAGACGCCGTAACCGACGACGAGGAAGAAGCCACGGACGACGAAGAGTCCCGCCCGGCTCATCCGAAATTGCCCTCCGGCGCAGTGCCGGCCAACAGCGCAGCTGAGGAAGGCAAGCCTGCGGGCGACTTCAACAGCGTCTACACCGGCAGCGACCTTACTTCTAAGCCTTTCGCAGTAGCCGTACGCGATGCTTTTGTGTCCCACTACCTGGATACCGACAGGATGAACGGTACCGTTTCCGCGTATTCGTCCGTCACGGGGCAGACCTACTCCATGAAGTGCAGGGATAACGGTGAGTACGTGACCTGCACGGGAGGCAACAATGCCATCGTTTACATCTCCTAGGCTCAGCTCGCTTCGCCGCAGTCTGGCCGCCGCCGTGCTCTGCGCTGCGAGCGTTGCCGTTGCGGGGTGCACGATTGGGGATGTGGAAAAGGATGGCGCCACCGGGTCCGGCCAGGCCAACCCGTCCAACCAGTCCAGTCCAGCCCAACAGGACGGGAAGCCGAAGTCCCGCGGCCCGCAGCCGACCACTGGGGCGTCCACACCAGAAAAACCGCAGGAAGGGCAGCGCGGGGAACTTGACTACGACGGTGCCGCGACCATCGCAGTGGCCGGAATGGATGGCGCGGGGGAAACGGCTGTGGCTCCGTGGTCAACCGTGAAGGTACCGATTGCGATAGCTGCGCTGCGGAATGACCCGAGCTTCCAGGACGTGATGACGCAGGCGATACAGAATTCGGACAATGCGGCGGCGGAAACGCTGTGGGGCTCGCTGGGCTCCCCGGAGCAGGCAGCGGAGGCGACCGGCGCAGTGATCCGCGAGGGTGATAGTAGCGCAAGGGTGGAGTCACAAGTGGTGCGCCCGGGGTTTAGCTCCTTCGGGCAGAGCGATTGGTCGCTGAGCGCGCAGGCAGATTTCGCCTCCCACCTGCGGTGTATTCAAGGGGCCGAGCCGGTGGTTTCCGCCATGGGCAACATCGGCAATGGAGGTGGCTACGGGCTGGGGACGATCCCGGGCGCGATTTTTAAGGGCGGCTGGGGGCCGAACGCCGCGGGCGTATCTGGGCTGCGACAGTTCGGGTTAATCCCGAGGTCTGGGGGCTCGGGCTATGTGGCCGTTGCCATCGCAGTGGAAAGCCCGGATGGTAGCTACGAGGCCGGACAAG
Organism: Corynebacterium sp. ACRQK; assembly: GCF_022345965.1. Classification (GTDB taxonomy): domain Bacteria; phylum Actinomycetota; class Actinomycetes; order Mycobacteriales; family Mycobacteriaceae; genus Corynebacterium. The sequence continues at coordinate 120,093 of NZ_JAKRMU010000003.1, read as the reverse complement.
CGGAGCTGACTGCTGCGGCGGAGTTTCTGCGGTCGAAGGTGGACAGTCTGCCGGAGGCAGCCTGCTAATCGCGGAGAACGTATTCAGTTAGCGACGCTTAACCAGTAGGGTGTTGGCTATGCGTTCTCATTATCTAGCTGAGCCCGCCACGGAAGGCCTGTCTGCACGTGCCGCGGCAAAGGAGCAGCGACGGGTGGAGCTACTGCGCGCCGCTGCTACGATCATGGCCAACAAGGGATTCCACGGAACGAGCCTGGAAGAAGTCGGGCACGCTGTAGGAGTTTCTGGACCGGCGGTGTATCGGCACTTTTCCGGTAAGGAAGAGATCCTGACGGAACTGATGACAGGCATCTCGGAACACCTGCTTTCCGAAGCGCGCAAAATCGTCGACGGCCTGGAAGATCCGCGTGAGCGCCTGGCGGTGCTGATCGACTTCCAGGTGGACTTTGCGCTGTCCCAGCCGGAGCTAATTCGCCTGCATAATCGCGAACTTTTCCGCATGGGGGAGGAGGGGCGCGGGCGCGTGCGTTCCGCCCAGGGAAGCTATTTGAAGATGTTTGCGGAGGCGTTGGGGGAGATGAACGCGCGCTACAAGGGGGAGGCAGGGCGTATCACTGCGCAGCTGGTGGTGGGGATGATTAACTCCTCGGAGTTGACGCACGGCTGGGCATCTACTGTGTTGGTACGGCGGCAGGCTGCGGCTGCAGCGCGCGCGGCGGTGGGGCTGTCGTAGGCAGGTACCGCTTTCGGGGGTGGTTAAAGAGGGGAAACTTTTTAGATTCACTAGCAAAAGTGGTCTAGGTCACTTAAGGTGACGGCAACAAGTTAGTTAATCGCTTGTAACTGAAACTGAAGTGTCGGGCGCTCGACGGCTCTTCGGCACTCGCATTTCGCCACCTTCCGTCATCTTCCAAGGAGCTGCATACGTGGATACTGCAACCACCCAAGCGACAGATCCGGCCAAGCCCCGCGGTGCTACCACCCGCGAAATCCCGAGCCACCGCGAGCTCGTCGAAGAGCTTCGCCAGCGCCTAGCCCGTGCTCAGGCCGGAGGAGGGGAGAAGGCCCGCAAGCGCCACACCGACCGCGGCAAGCTGCTGCCACGTGACCGCATCCGCCTGCTGCTGGACCCCGGCAGCCCGTTCCTGGAGATCGCGCCGCTGGCCGCCGAGGAAATGTACGACGGTAAGGCGCCGGCTGCGGGCATCGTCGCTGGAGTCGGGCTCGTGAGCGGTCGCCTGTGCTTGATCGCCGCTAATGACGCCACCGTCTCCGGCGGCACCTACTACCCGATGACCGTGAAGAAGCACCTCCGTGCTCAGGAGATCGCCGAGCAGAACCATCTGCCGTGCATCTACCTGGTGGACTCCGGCGGCGCGATGCTGCTGCAGCAGGATGACGTGTTCCCGGACCGCAACCACTTCGGCCGCATCTTCTTCAACCAAGCCAACCTGTCGGCCAAGGGCATCCCGCAGCTGTCCGCCGTGATGGGCTCCTGCACTGCCGGTGGCGCCTACGTTCCCGCCATGAGCGACGAGACCATCATCGTGGAAAACCAGGGCACCATCTTTCTGGCCGGCCCACCGCTGGTAAAGGCCGCCACCGGCGAGGACGTAACCCCCGAGGAGCTCGGCGGCGGCGCGATGCACTCCCGGATCTCCGGCGTGACGGATCACCTGGCAGCCGACGACGAGGACGCGCTGCGGATCATGCGCAACATTGTCGAGACTCTGCCGGAATCCAAGCCGACCCCCTGGAAGCGCAGCGCCCCCGTACCGGCTCCGCGCCCGCAGGAGGACCTCTACGACATTGTGCCCACTGACCCGAAGATTCCCTACGATGCGCACGAGGTCATCGAGACCCTGTGCGACGAGGGCAGCCTGTCGGAGTTCAAGAGCGAATACGGCAACAGCATCATCACGACCTTCGCCCGGCTGGAAGGCCACCAGGTCGGAGTGATCGCCAACAATGGCATCATCTTCGCCGAAGCCGCCATGAAGGGCGCACACTTCATCGAGCTCTGCGAGCAGCGGAACATCCCCATCATCTTCCTGCAAAACACCACCGGCTTCATGGTGGGGCGTCAATACGAAGAGGGCGGCATCGCGAAGCACGGGGCGAAGATGGTGAACGCCGTGGCCACCGCATCGGTGCCCAAGCTCACCGTCGTCACCGGCGCTGCCTTCGGCGCGGGCAACTACTCGATGTGCGGGCGGGCCTACTCGCCGCGCTTTTTGTGGATGTGGCCGAATGCGCGCATCGCAGTGATGGGTGGCCCCCAGGCGGCTATGACCCTCTCCACCGTCCGCCGCGCGCAGATCGAGCGCCGGGGCGAGGAATGGTCGGCCGAGGAGCAAGAGGCCTTCGAGGCTCCCATCCGCGAGATGTTCGACGAGAAATCCACCTGCTGGTACTCCACCGCGCGCCTCTGGGACGACGGGGTCATCGACCCCGCGGACACCCGCCGCACCCTCGCCATGGCCCTCGACATCTGCGCCCAGGCTCCGCGCGAGGAAACCGGCTTCGGCGTATTCCGCATGTAACTCCTGTTCAAGCTACCTACGTACCCACCACAAGAAAGAGATACTGACGTGAGTGACACACATGCTCTCACCGGCCCGTTCGATACGGTGCTGGTCGCCAACCGCGGCGAAATCGCGCTGCGTGTGATCCGCACCGTGCATCGCATGGGGCTGAAGGCCGTGGCCGTTTATTCCGAGGCGGACTCCGCCGCCCCGCACGTGCACGCCGCCGACAAGGCCGTGTGCCTGGGTCCTGCCGCCGCTGCGGAGTCTTACCTAAACATCGATAAGGTTATTGACGCCGCCAAGGCGACCGGCGCCGGCGCCATCCACCCCGGCTACGGCTTCCTCTCGGAGAATGCGACCTTTGCAAAGCGTTGCGAGGACGAGGGGATAATCTTCATCGGCCCGCCCGCTGGCGCTATCGACAAGATGGGCGACAAGATCACCGCCCGCGCGACCGTGGAATCCCGCGACGTGCCGACCGTACCCGGGATTTCCCGGCCGAACCTGACTGACCAGGAGATCATCGACGCTGCCGACTCGGTGGGTTTCCCGGTGCTGATCAAGCCTTCCGCCGGCGGTGGCGGCAAGGGAATGCACCTGGTGGAGGAGCCGGAGAAGCTGGCCAGTGCGCTGGTTTCCGCCCGCCGAGAGGCCGCCAGCTCTTTCGGCGATGACACTCTGTTCCTGGAGCACTTCGTGGACACGCCCCGACACATCGAGGTGCAGATCGTCGCCGATTCCCACGGCAACGTCATCCACTTGGGCGAGCGCGAGTGTTCGCTGCAGCGCCGCCACCAGAAGGTTATCGAGGAGGCGCCGTCGGCCCTGCTGGACGAAATGACCCGGCAGGAGATCGGCGAGGCCGCCTGTGATGCAGCCCGAGCCTGCGGCTACTGCGGCGCGGGCACCGTGGAGTTCATCGTCTCCGCTAAGCAGCCCGAGCGCTTCTTCTTCATGGAGATGAACACCCGCCTGCAGGTCGAGCACCCAGTCACGGAAATGGTTACCGGACGCGACCTGGTGGAGTGGCAGATCCGCGTGGCTCGCGGCGAGGCCCTGCCAATTACACAGGACGACGTGCAGCTCAACGGCCACTCGGTGGAGGCGCGCGTCTATGCCGAAGACGCCGCCGCCGGCTTCCTGCCCACCGGTGGTTTAATCACGGGTCTTTCCTGGCCACGCGGGGAAAGGGTTCGTGTGGACGCCGGCGTGGTGGAGGGCCAAGAGGTCAGTTCCGACTACGACCCAATGTTGGCGAAGATTATCACCCATGCCGACACGCGTGAAGCAGCCCTGGAGCGCCTGGACCAGGCACTTTCCCACACTCGCATCGAGGGTCTGACCACCAACATCGACTTCAACCGCTTCCTGGTCACCCGCCCGGAAGTCGTGGCGGGGGATCTGCACACCGGACTGCTGGACTCCATTGTGGAGGACTTCGAGCCCCGCGAGGTTCCCGCGGATACCTTCGCCGTTGCACTGCTGCACCTGGCTGGGGCGCTGGCCGGTGGGGCCGAGGGGGCGTCCGAAACAAAGCCAACCGCATCCCCGCTGGGCAGTGTGTGGACCGCCCGCGACGGTTGGCGCGGCGCTGGGCACCGCGCTCCGCTGCGGCTGGTGCTGGCGGATCCGAGCGGCGTTGCGGCGCCGGTGGAAGCCCGCGCGGAGTACAACGACGGCAGCTGGGAGGTTCAGCTCACGCCGCTGACCAGCGGTGACGACGAGGACGCGCCAGTGCAGCCCGAGACCAGGAGCATCCAGGTGGTCGCCAACCCGCAGGGTAGCGCCACCGAATGGCGGCTCTCCTTCGACGGCGGCTCGGCGGAAAAGTGGAGCGCCACTGCCAACGGCAGCATCACCGGCCCGCACGGCACGCACGTAGTGGAGGTGTTCTCCGGCACTGCGAACGACGCGGAAGCCAGCTCGGAGGAGTCGCCGGACATTCTAAGCCCCATGCCTGGCACGGTCATCGCCGTGGAAGTCGCCGATGGCGACGAGGTCACCGAGGGCCAGCCCGTGATCGTCATCGAGGCCATGAAGATGGAGCACACCCTCGAGGCCACCTGCGGCGGACGGGTCAAGATTAACGCCACCGTCGGGCAGAAGGTCGGCACCGGAGAGGTGCTGGCGGAGGTCATCGTCGCCGACAGCGCCGATACCGCCGACAGCTAGAAACCTCACTTCACACGTATCTCCCTAACCCAGACACCCAACCCAAACACCCAACCCAGAAAGAGGACCGAAACCATGAGCCAGAGCACCAAGAACCGCAACCCCTACCTCTCCGACGAGCTGCACGAGCTGCGTGACGCGGTGGAGGACTTCGCCAACCGCGTGGTCGACCCCGTCGCCGCCCAGCACGACCGCGATCACACTTTCCCCTACGATGTTGTCCGCCAGATGGGAGAAATGGGGCTGTTCGGCCTGCCGATCTCCGAGGAATACGGCGGCATGGGCGGCGACTACATGGCCCTCGGCGTGGCTCTGGAAGAGCTTGCCCGCGTAGACCAGTCCGTCGCCATCACCCTGGAGGCCGGAGTTTCCCTGGGAATCATGCCGATCTACCGCTTCGGCAGCGACAAGCAGAAGGAGACCTACCTACCCAACCTGGTGGCGGGCAAGAACCTGGCGGGCTTCGGCCTGACCGAGCCCGAGGCCGGATCGGATGCTGGCGGCACCAAGACCACCGCTAAGCTCGACGGCGGCGAATGGGTCATCAACGGCTCCAAGCAGTTCATCACCAACTCCGGCACGGACATCACCTCCCTGGTCACCGCCACCGCCGTCACCGGCCAGCGGGAGAACGGGAAGAAGGAGATCTCCGCCATCATCGTGCCCAGCGGCACTCCTGGTTTTACTGCCGAGCCCTCGTACAACAAGGTCGGCTGGAACGCCTCCGACACCCACCCGCTGACCTTCGACAACGTCCGCGTGCCGGAGGAGAACCTCGTCGGCGAGCGCGGCCGCGGCTTCGCCTACTTCCTGTCCATCCTCGAAGAAGGACGCATCGCCATCGCCGCGCTGGCCACGGGTGCCGCCCAGGGCTGCGTGGACGAGTGCGTGCGCTACGCCAAGGAGCGCACCAGCTTCGGCAAGCCGATCTCTGAGTACCAGGCCATCAGCTTCAAGATCGCCCGCATGGAGGCCCGCGCCTGGACCGCCCGCCAGGCCTGGTACGCAGCGGCGGCGAAAATGGCCGCGGGGGAGAACTTCAGCAAGGAAGCCTCCATCGCCAAGATGGTCGCCTCCGAGGCGGCGATGGATAACGCCCGCGATGCAACGCAGATCCACGGCGGCTACGGATTCATGAACGAATACCGCGTTGCCCGCCACTACCGCGACTCCAAGATTCTCGAGATCGGCGAGGGCACCACCGAGGTGCAGCAAATGCTCATCGCCCGAGCCCTGGGCGTATAAGCCACCCCCTACGCAGCGCGGGGACGAGAAGGCGTCAACAAAAAGCATCAGCAAGCAAGCGAAAAGTATAGGAGACCAGCGACAATGAGCGCAGAAAAACAAGTTGTGCAGCGCGGCCTATGGTTCGAGGAGTTCACCGAGGGTGTGGTCTACCGGCACCAACCCGGGCGTACCGTCACCGAGGCGGATAACACCCTGTTCACCACCATGACCATGAACACCCAGCCGCTGCACATCGACGCGGCATGGGCCGCCAGGCAGGATGGCTTCGGTGGCGAGCGGCTGGTGAACTCCATGTTCACCTTGTCCACGGTGGTGGGCCTGTCCGTCAGCCAGCTTTCCCTGGGCACCATCGTGGCCAACCTGGGGTTTAGCGAGATTTCCTTCCCCGCGCCCATGTTCCACGGCGATACCCTGTACGCCGAAACGCGCTGCGTGGGTAAGCGACTGTCGAAGTCGCGCCCCGGGCAGGGCATCGTGGAGCTGGAGCACATCGGGCGCAACCAGGACGGCACCATCGTGTGCAAGGCCACGCGCAAGACGCTGATGCAGTGCGCGCCGGAAAGCTCGGGTGACGATGTCTAACACTGCATGGTCTAACACCGCATGGCTACCACAGGGTCCCGCGCTGCTGTTCGCCCCGGCCGACCGCCCCGAGCGCTTCGCCAAGGCCGCTGACCGCTCCGACATGGTCATCCTCGACCTCGAGGACGGCTGCCGCGCCGAAAACCGCGCCGAGGCTCGGCAGAACGTAATCCACGCGGACCTAGACCCGGAGCGCACCATCGTGCGCATTAACCCCACCGATTCGCCCGATTTCGCCGCGGACCTTGCCGCCGTCACGGACTCGCCGTTTAGGACCGTGATGGTGCCGAAGGTGGAAAGCGCTCTCGTCCTTGGTGACGCCGACTCCAACCGCCGTGCGCTTCCCGAAGACTTTCGCGCAATCGCCCTGATCGAAACCCCCAGGGGCGTGGTGAACCTCGCGGAGATCGCCGCAGACCCGCAGGTGATGGCCCTGTTCTGGGGTGCCGAGGACCTCACTGCGGCACTCGGTGGGACGAGCTCCCGCTACGGTGCCGGGGAAGTTCCCACCCCCGGTGGCGGGCCGTCCGGCCACCCGGGAGGCTACCGCGAGGTCCCGCGCCTGACCCGTGCAATGGTGCTGCTGCACGCAGCCGCGGCGGGCATCGTGGCGCTGGATTCCATCCACGCGGACACGAAGGATACGGAAGGTGCTAGCGCCGAGGCCATCGATGCAGCCGCCAGTGGCTTCGCCGCCACCGTTTCGATCCACCCCGGCCTGGTGCCCGTCATCCGCGAGGCCTACGCGCCCACCGAGGAGCAAGCCACCTGGGCGCGCCGGGTCATCGAAGGGGCGGCCGAGAACTCCGGGGCGTTTGCGCTGGACGGCCAGATGATCGATGCGCCCCTGCTGCGCCAGGCCGAGGTGATTGCTGCCAGGATTCGCTAGTTTCCTGAAATTCTTCCCTCTCTACCTACTCCAAACTGCTTCAACTCCAACGCAAGATCCCTTTCCAACGAAAAGGTTGATAACCATGACTACCCCGACTCGCAACGACCGTCCGATTGTTATTTCCGACCCGGCGGACCTGGACCCCACCCTGTCGCACCAGGTTGGACGTACCGACGTAGACCTGCTGGACGAGACCATCGGCCAGTGCCTCGCCCGCATCGTGGCCGAGTACCCGGACCACGACGCGATCATCGACTTCTACGGCGACGTACACCTGACCTATACGGAGTTCTACCGCAAGGTGCAGCGCCTGGCCTCCGGCCTACATGCTGCCGGTTACCGCAAGGGCGACCGCATCGGCATCTGGGCGCCCAACCGCTGGGAGTGGACTCTGGTGCAGTTCGCCACCGCTGAGATCGGCGCGATCCTGGTCTGCATCAACCCGTCCTACCGCCACAAGGAGCTGGTTTACGCCATGGGCCAGTCCGGAGTGAAGGGCTTGTTCTCCGCGGGCCGCTTCAAGGACTCGAACTACCGCGCGATGATTGACGCGGCGGAAAGCCAGTTCAGCCGCCACAACTACAAGGAGACGATCTTCTTCGGCTCCGAGCGCTGGGACGAGCTGGCCAACCATGCGATCCTGGACCTGAACCCGGTGCGCGAGCAGCTGCACCCGGACGATCCCATCAACATCCAGTACACCTCCGGCACCACCGGCATGGCCAAGGGCGCCACCCTGACCCACCGCAACATTCTGAACAACGGCTACCTGGTGGGGGAGACCCTGCAGTACACCGACCAGGATAAGGTCGTCATCCCCGTTCCTTTCTTCCACTGCTTCGGCATGGTGATGGGCAACCTGGGTGCTATCACCCACGGCGCAACGACGATCATCGCCGGCCCGGTGTTCAACCCGCAGTCGGTGCTGGAGGCCGTCGAGCACGGCAAGGCCACCAGCTTGTTCGGCGTGCCGACGATGTTCATGGCGGAGCTCGACGAGATCGAACACTCCAAGGCCAAGGGCAAGACCTATGACCTTTCCAGCCTGCGCACCGGCATCATGTCCGGCACCGCCTGCCCAACTCGCACGATGCGGCAGGTGATGGACATCATGAACATCAACGAGATCACCATCGCCTACGGTATGACGGAAACCTCTCCGGTGAACCACCAGACGCTGGTGGATGACCCAATTGAGAAGCGCGTGGGCACCGTCGGCCGTCCCAACCCGCACATCGAAGTGAAGATCGTGGACCCCGAGACGGGCGAGACCGTGAAGCGTGGCGAGCAGGGCGAAATCCTAATCCGTGGCTTCCTGGTGATGCAGGGCTACTGGGACATGCCCGGCAAGACGGCGGATGCTATCGACGAGGACGGTTGGATGCACTCCGGCGACCTGGGAACGATGGACGAGGAAGGCTACGCACGCATCACGGGACGAGCGAAGGACATGGTGATCCGCGGTGGCGAGAACCTTTACCCGCGGGAAATCGAAGAGTTCCTCATGGCGCACCCGGACATCTCCGACGTGCAGGTCGTCGGCGTACCGGACGAGAAGTACGGCGAGGAACTGATGGCCTTCATCATCATGCGCGAGGACGCCGAACCGTTGGATCAGGCAGCAGTTCGTGAGTTCTGCGCTGGCGACCTGACCCGCCACAAGATCCCGAAGTACGTCGAATGCGTGGACTCCTTCCCGATGACGCTTTCGGGCAAGGTCCGCAAGGTCGAGCTGCGCGAGCACGCGGTGGAGCTGCTCGGGATCTACCAGAAGTAAGCAACAGCCCAAACTGCTCATACTGACCCAAACAGAAAGGAAGCAACCGTGAGCACCACAGCGCCACATCATTCAAAACTGCGCACTGCCGCGGAGGCAATCGCTGACATTACAGACGGCGCCACCCTGGCCGTCGGCGGATTCGGGGTGTGCGGCATCCCGCAGGTCCTGCTCGAGGAACTCAGCCGCACGCAGGTCAAAGACCTGGAAGCGGTAAGTAACAACGCCGGCCTGGATGGCCGCGGCCTGGGGCTGCTGCTGGCGAACCACCAGCTACGTCGCATCGTGGCCAGCTACGTCGGCGAGAACAAGGAGTTCGCCCGCCAGTACCTAGACGGCGAGCTCGAGGTAGAGCTCACCCCGCAGGGCACTCTAGCCGAGCGGCTGCGCGCCGGCGGCTCCGGCATCGGCGCCTTCTTCACCCGCACCGGCGTGGGCACGCTCGTCGCCGAGGGCGGCATGCCGTGGAAGTACGATCAGGCGGACAAGACCAAAGTGGAGGTGGCCTCCCCGGCCAAGGAAACCCGCACCATCGACGGCGAGGACTATGTGCTGGAAACCGCCATCCGCGCCGACTTTGGCCTGGTCCGCGCCGCCGTAGCCGACAAGGACGGCAACCTGCGCTTCGCTAAGACTGCCCGCAACTTCAACCCCCTGGCTGCCATGAGCGGCAAGATTTGCATCGTGGAGGCCGAAAAGGTTGTGGAGGTCGGCGAACTCGACCCGGATGACATTCACCTGCCCGGTGTGTTCGTCCATCGAATCGTGGAGCTTTCCCCGGAACAGGCAGCCGACAAGATGATTGAAAAGGAGACCGTGCGATGACCGGCTGGACCAGGCAAGAAATGGCCGCCCGTGCCGCCCAGGAGCTCGAGGATGGCCAGTACGTAAACCTGGGCATCGGCATGCCCACCTTGGTGCCGAACTATGTGCCGGAGGGAGTGACCGTTTCCCTGCAATCGGAAAATGGCATGCTAGGTATCGGCCCCTACCCGGAAGCGGGCCACGCCGACCCGGACCTCATCAACGCGGGCAAGGAGACGGTGACGGCACTGCCCGGCACCAGCTACTTCGATTCCGCCTTAAGTTTCGGCATGATTCGCGCGGGCAAGATCGACGTCGCCATCCTGGGCGCCATGGAAGTTAACGCCCGCGGCGACATCGCCAACTGGATGGTGCCCGGCAAGATGGTCAAGGGTATGGGTGGCGCCATGGATCTGGTCGTCGGCGCGCGCCGGGTGATCGTCCTCATGGATCACACCACCAAGACCGGGGAGCCGAAGCTCATCGAGGAGCTCACGCTGCCAACTACGGGCCTCGGCGTGGTCGATCGGATCATTACGGATCTGGCCGTTTTCGATCGTGACGAAGGTGGATTGACCTTGGTGGAGCTGGCACCTGGCGTCACTACAGAAGAGGTAGAAGAAAAGACCGCAGTGCCGTTTAGGACGGCGCTGGGGTAGACCCCCAATCGGCCTCGCTGGGCCATTGTTCGTGCCATACTTGAGGGCACAACGAAGGCTTTTTAAGCGATGACGCCACTAGTTTCGAAAGTTAGGATTTATCAGATGACCTTGCAGGAAGACCCGAAGGACATTGTCGTTGTAGGCGCAGCACGCACCCCGCAGGGACGCATGCTCGGCGCGCTGGCGAAGAAGAGTGCAGTCGATCTGGGCGCAGAGACCATCAAGGCTGTACTGGAGCGCTCCGGTGTGTCGGCGGATGCCGTGGATTACGTACTGATGGGCCAGGTTGTGCAGGCGGGCTCCGGACAGAACCCCGCGAAGCAGTCCGCGGTGGCCGCAGGCATCCCGATGAACGTTCCCGCTATGACGGTGAACAAGGTGTGCCTATCCGGCCTGGATGCCGTGATTAACGCTTCCCGCCTGATCCGCCTGGGTGACGCCAGCATCGTCGTCGCCGGCGGTCAGGAGTCCATGACGAACGCCCCGCACGTCGCCGCGGGCGTGCGCGCGGGCAAGGGCTACGGCTCCCTGGCGCTGCAGGACTCCCTGGAGCGCGACGGCCTGTCCGACCCGAACGAGGGCACCGCCATGGGGCTGGAGACCGACGAGGGCAACGCCGAGCGCGGCATCACCCGCGAGGAGCAGGACGAGATCGCTGCCCGCTCCCACCAGCTGGCCGAGGCCGCGACCAACGACGGCGTCTTCAACGATGAGATCGTCTCCATCGAGGTAAAGGGGCGCAAGGAGACCGTGACCGTCTCCACCGACGAGGGCATCCGGCCCGGTACTACCGCTGAGGGGCTCGCGAAGCTGCGTCCGGCTTTCGTGAAGGACGGCACCATCACCGCCGCCTCTGCCTCCCAGATCTCCGACGGTGCGGCAGCCGTGGTGCTGACCACCCGCGAGAACGCTGAGGCCAAGGGGCTGGAGATCCTAGCCACCCTGGGCGAGTACGGCCAGACCGCCGGCCCGGATACCAAGCTGCACTCCCAGCCGTCGCAGGCCACCGCCGCGGCACTGAAGAAGGCCGGCTGGGAGGCCGGCGACTTGGACTTCCTGGAGATCAACGAGGCGTTCGCCTCCGTTGTCGCACAGTCCATCAAGGACCTCGACTACCCGCTGGAGAAGACCAACATCCACGGCGGCGGCATCTCCCTGGGCCACCCGATCGGCGCCTCCGGTGCCCGTCTGGTGGTTCACGCGGCACACGAGCTGAAGCGCCGCGGCTCCGGCAAGGCTGCCGTTTCCCTGTGTGGCGGCGGCGGTCAGGGTGACGCGCTGCTGCTGTGGCGCTAGGCCTCCGTTCGGGTAGCGGCGACCGTACTGGCATCGGCGCGGCTACCGGGGTTTTTGCAAAGCTGCTGCCGCTGGCCGTCGGCGCGGCAGCGGTATGTGCGTGCTGCGCCATAGCCGCAGCCGATCCGCAGACCCCGGGTGGGGTGATCCCAGAATGCCCCACGAAGGCGCTATTCGGATTCAACTGTCCCGGCTGCGGTTCGATGCGCATGATCCAGGCGCTTGTCCAGGGAGACTTCGGCGCAGCTCTGCATTACAACGCGGTTGGGATCTTCGCCGTCGTCCTCTTGATCTGGAGCTGGCTGGCGTGGACCGCACGGTCATGGGGGAAACGAATCCCCAACTGGGAGCATTTCCGGCGCGCACCCATGGCGGTGGGAATAGTGATCGGACTATGGTTCATCGCGCGCATCCTGCCGTTCTCGCCGTTTCTAGAATTGCGCGTATAAATTCTTTCGATCCGGGAACATTCTGCGCTGCTTTGGTATTTTAATGACGTATTTCATTTACCAACCAACTCCAAGAAGTCAGCCGAGGAAGCTAGTGACCAACCCATACGATCAGAACCCTTCCAACGAGGACCCTTTCGGCCAGCAGGGAAACCAGGGCTACCCATACAACAGCGGGTACAACCAGAACCCGAGCCAGAACCAGCCCCCGAGTTACGGCAGCTATCAGAACAACAGTTACCCGAATCAATCCGCCGGCTACGGCGCGCAGCTGGGTCAGAATTACCAGCCGGGCGTGGGTAGCACCCCGCCGGATAACTGGATGTGGGCGACGATTCTAACGACAATCTTGTGCTGCCTGCCCCTCGGCGCAGTAGGTATTTACTACTCCTCGCAAGTAGAAAGCCGCTGGTACCGCGGTGACTATGCAGGTGCACAGGATGCGTCGGACAAGGCGAAGAACCTAGCCATTGCATCTGCAGTGGTATCCGCTGCCCTTATCATCCTGTACTTCGTCTTTTTCGTCGGAGTGCTAGGCCTAAGCATGAGCGAACTATCAGAAACTTAGAAACACCATAATCAGCGCCATCACTGGTAGCGCGAGCCCCGTGGAAACCACCGCGGTGTCTCGGGCTAAAACTTTATTCACACCGAAACGCTGGGCGTACGTGAAGACGTTCTGCCCGGTCGGAAGAGCCGCCAGGAGAACCATGGCCAAAAGCAACTGGGACGAGGCGTCACAAAGAAAGACACCGTAGAACGCGGCGATGGCGGGGTGCACGACGGTCTTGACAAACGACGCCGCCCATACGGAGCGACGGGGCGACAGTCCGGGCTGGAGCACGCGCACCTCCGCCATGGACATGCCGAAGGCGATCAGTGCGCAGCCGACGGTGGCGTCCGCGATAATCCCCAGCGGATCCGCGACAATCGTCGGCAGGATAAAGCTCGTGTTGTGCTGCAGAAGAGAGATGACGATGCCGATGGTGGCGCCGATGATCAGAGGGTTCTTCAAGATCGTCAGCAGAGTAGAGCGCACAAAGCTCGTGGCCTGCTTGCCGGTGCGCATATCCAGGGCTAGCACGCTCAGCGGGCCGTAGAAGCCGACCTGGAAGAGGATCACTGGGAGGGTAAGCGTGGGGTCATCCATCAAATGGGCGGCTAGTGGGATGCCCAGGTTGGAGCCGTTGCAGTAGGTGCAGGCCAGCATCGCGATGATGGAATCCTCGATGGACCGTCGCGTAATCCAGCGATAGCCGAGGAATGCCAAGAAGCCCGTGGTGAGCGTGGACAGCGCCACGACCAGAAGGTTTGGACCGAATAGCTGGGCAATGTCCGTCTTTGACATGAACGTGATCAGCGTGCAGGGCAGCGCGATCCAGAACACAAACATGTTCAGGGTATAGACCGCATTGGGGCCTAAAAGCCGAAGACGCCCTACTCCGAAGCCGATCGCTATGACGAAGATGACGACGGCAAAGCCGGAGAGGACGTTCAACATGGGGCTATCTTAGGTGTTTGCGCCTTAAGCGCAGTAGTCGCGACCTTAGTTAACCCCGTAGTACGCGGACTTGTCCACCACATAGGCGTTGGCGAACTTATCGGTGAAGGACTGCTTCTCCGGGCTCTGGCCAATGGTCACGCCCACGGCAATATAGATAGCCACCTGCGCGAAAGCACCCACGTTCGGGATCATACCCAGGATCGCGCCTATGATGTACCAGCCGTTGCGCTTCAGCGACTCGACCGGCTGGATGTTCTGCCCGTCGGCGGACATCACACGGGCGCCGATAGCCATCTTGCCGAGGGTAGCTCCCTTCTTGGATTCCATGAAAACACGGTAGGCCAACCAGACGATCAGCATGATGATGCTGGAGATCATCACCTTGGTGGTCGGGTAGGGGACATCCACGGCATCCGGAGATTCTGCATTGACAGTGGCCTGGAACCAGTCCATGAGATCCTGACCAGCGATAGCGAACATCACAATGCCGCCGATAACCACCTGCACCAAGAGGCTGTCGATGATGAGCGCCAGAAGGCGCTTCCAGGCGCCCGGGCGGTTGTTGCCGAACATGGCACCGTTGTTGGCCGCAGCATTCGGGAATGCGGGCGCGCCATAAGCATTGGGATCGCCGGCGCCGTAGTTGCCGGCGCCGTAGCCACCCTGCTCAGCGCCGTAACCGGTCTGCTCGTAGGGGTTGGAGTCGCCGGCGTTTCCGCCGGTGTAGCTGTTGTAATCCGGCAGATCATTGGAACCAAAGTCGCCGTTGGGATAGTTGTTGTTATTGCTCAACTGCAGGCTTCCTAACTGTTGTTCGGCTTGCGTCCGAATGTGTCTGCGCCCCTTCTCAACCCGGCGGGCAAGGGGAGCGCGTAAGAGTTTTACTGTGCAAGCTTAGCGAAGAAAGTAGACAGGCTGCCGAACGGGTGGCCAAAGGCACGAAAAAGACCCGCCGCCTAGCTCGCGCTTTCGCACGGGGCGGTGGGTCTTGATCGTGTCTGTTAAACGTCTCCAGGCCGCAGCCTTTCGCTGCTAGCCCGAAAGGGCACAGCGGCTTAGCGACTGTGGAAGGGCAGCAGGGCCATCTCGCGCGCGTTCTTCACGGCGGTGGCAACCTGACGCTGCTGCTGCGGGGTCAGGCCTGTCACGCGGCGAGAGCGAATCTTGCCACGCTCAGAGATGAACTTACGCAGCAGGTCGTAGTTCTTGTAGTCAACCGTCTCAATGCCCTCGGCCTTGAGCGGGTTCTTCTTCGGGCGGCGGGACTGTTCCATCCGCGCCTTCTTCATGTTGGTGCGCTTCATTGTGAAAGCTCCCCCTTACCAGCTGGACTTGCGTACGCCCGGCAGCTCACCGCGGTGAGCCATGTTGCGGACACGTACACGGGACAGGCCGAACTTACGCAGGTAGCCGCGCGGGCGGCCATCAGCTGCATCGCGGTTACGGACGCGAACTGGGGAAGCGTCGCGGGGCTGACGGTTCAGCTCCCACTGTGCATCCAGGCGCTCCTCGTCGGTGCTGTTCGGGTTCTTGATGATCTTCTTGAGCTCAGCGCGACGCTCCGCGTAGCGGGCGACGATTTCCTTGCGCTGCTCGTTCTTCGCGATCATGGACTTCTTAGCCATAAACTATCGCTCCTCGCGGAATTCGACGTGCTTGCGGGCAATCGGATCGAACTTCTTCAGAGTGATGCGATCCGGGTTGTTGCGCTTGTTCTTACGGGTGACGTAGGTGTAACCGGTGCCAGCCGTAGACTTCAGCTTGATGATTGGGCGGATATCGTTACGTGCCATAGTTAGATCTTCTCCCCACGGGCGCGGATCTTGGCAACGACAGACTCGATGCCGTCACGGTCAATGGTCTTCAGGCCCTTGGTGGACACGTTCAGTGTGATGGAACGGCCCTCAGAGGGCAAGTAGAACGTACGGCGCTGGATGTTCGGGTTCCAGCGACGGTTCGTGCGGCGGTGCGAGTGGGACACAGACTTGCCGAAGCTCGGCTTGCGTCCCGTGACCTGGCAATATGCCGACATGGGTTTTCTCCTTCCGCCGGAGATCTCAGGTGCCTGCGCCGCGCACTTCCAAAACCCATGGTTAGACGGGCCAAGAGCTCTAGGTGGTGGGGCGCTGCATCTAGCGTATCTAGCCTAAAATCTGTCCGGCGATGACGTTTACATAGACAACAGCGGGAGCTAACTTTACAGCACCGCTGCGCCATAACCTAATCGCTGTTCTTGACGCCCTACGCCCCAGTTGGCCCCATCCCAGCTCGGGAAACGCGATTTTCTTTATGGCCTTCTCTTTCGCTATGATAATTCTTCGTTGTGCGACCGACTTTGTCACGCCCAAAATCCACCTGCTTAGCGGGCTGGCCTAAAGGGCGTCAGTAAGAAGAAGGCGCGCTGCTTTTTATGACCCGACTCAGGCACGACCCGCGCAAGTAACGCACGGGACCGACCTGATGTACACGTACCTAAGGGAATAAGAGGAAACCATGAAGAAGGATATCCACCCCGACTACCACCCCGTAGTCTTCAAGGATGCGAGCACTGGCCACCAGTTCATCACTCGCTCCACTGCTACCTCCGACCGCACCGTTGAATGGGAAGACGGCAACGAGTACCCGCTCATCGTCGTTGACGTGACCAGCGAGTCCCACCCCTTCTGGACCGGCGCTCAGCGCGTTATGGATACCGCCGGCCGCGTGGAGAAGTTCCAGCGCCGCTACGGCAACATGACCCGCCGCAAGAAGAAGTAAGACCTCTTCACACAAAGAAGATCACAAGAAACCTATTTCACACCTTTAATAAGGAGGTAGAAGACAATGGCAGTTCCGAAGCGCCGTATGTCCCGTGCAAACACGCACTCCCGCCGTTCCCAGTGGAAGGCCGACAACGTTGCTCTGCAGCACGTTAAGGTTCAGGGCCAGGATGTTCAGATTCCTCGCCGCCTGGTGAAGGCAGCTCAGCTGGGTCTCATCGACCTGGATTAATACGAGCCCAGTAGCGCACCCCGTCACACATGCCCGTGTGGCGGGGTTTTGCGTATGCAAACTAGGCCTAAGAAATCCTGTGCTTTTCTTAAAAATGTTGTGGCGCGCAGGCGTGATTACAGAATCATAGGCACAATGGAGTGCATGAAGATTCTTGTTGTAGATGATGATCAGGCCGTGCGCGAATCCCTGCGCCGTTCCCTGATCTTCAACGGCTACACCGTCGTCCTGGCAACGGACGGCGAGGAGGCCCTTAAGCTCATCGCTGACGAACGACCGGATCTGGCCATCCTCGATGTGATGATGCCCAAGAAGGACGGCCTGGACGTATGCCGCGAGCTGCGTAGCCACGGCGATGACCTGCCGATCCTGCTGCTGACCGCCCGTGATTCCGTAGAGGAGCGAGTCGCCGGCCTGGATGCCGGTGCAGATGACTACCTGCCCAAGCCTTTTGCTCTGGAGGAGCTGCTGGCTCGCACCCGTTCGCTATTCCGCCGCGCGGCGCGCCCCGCGATCCAGGAAGGGGAGGCGCACGAGCCACTGAGGTTCGAGGATCTGACCCTGAACCCGGAGACGCGGGACGTTTTCCGCGGCGACCGACAGATCAGCTTGACCCGCACGGAGTTCGCCCTGCTGGAGCTGCTGATGAACAACCCGCGCAAGGTGCTTTCCCGCAATACCATCCTGGAAGAGGTCTGGGGTTATGACTTCCCAACCTCCGGAAACGCGCTGGAAGTCTACATCGGCTACCTGCGCCGTAAGACGGAGGCCAACAACGAGACTCGTTTGATTCACACTGTTCGTGGGGTGGGCTACGCGCTGCGTGAGACCGCACCGTGATCCTGCGTAGGCTCCCGGAGGGTTACCTCGCGGTAGAGCCCGAGCACGCCTCAGCCGAGAACAGGGGCGCGGATACTCGAGGAGAGAGCAGGAGGGACCGGCTGATCCAGTCCCTCCGTTTTTCAGTGCGTGGATTATCTCTGCGTACCCGACTGGCCGCCCTCACCGCCATGGTGGTGATGCTATGTATCGCCATCATCACCACCTCCTCCTACGCCACAGTGAAGCAGGTGCTGTCGCAGGAGATGGATAAGACGCTGCAGACGCAGGCGCAAGCCTATATCGACTCGGGCTTTGAGTTCCCAGTCAGCGAGACCGGAGAGGGCGATGACTACCGTCCCCGCTTTCTCGACTCCGATAACAACATGAGTGTCCTCGTCGTGCCCGCCGACCAGGCGGGGCGGCAAGCGGCAGTCCACAAGTTCGAGGGCATTCTCAGCCCCAACGAGATAGCCGTCCTTGTTGGCGACGACCCTTATACCTTCGAATCAGAAGGCGACAAGCGAAGCTTCGCCATCGGCGCCCTCGACGGTCGCGTGATTGTGCTGCGCTTGGATATTGCCTTTACGAACCAGACGCTGGAATCCCTCTGGTTGGTTCTGATTCTGATATCGGTGACCGGCTTCATCGCCTCCATCATCGCGGGCATCGCAATTGCGAACTCCGGCATTCAGCCGATTACTCGCCTCCGCCGAGCTGCCGACGAGGTTTCCCGTACCGGCGAGCTGCGCCAGATCCCCGTCTACTCCCATGATGAGCTCGGGTCCCTCACGAATTCGTTCAATAACATGATGAATGCGCTCCAGGAGGCGCAGACGAAGCAGAAGAACCTCGTTGCGGATGCTTCGCATGAGCTCAAGACACCGTTGACTTCGCTACGCACAAACGTGGAGCTGCTGATGTTGGCGTCACAAACAAAAGACGGCGAAGGCCCCGGCATCAGCGAGGAAGACCTCAAGGACTTAGAGCGCGACGTGATCGCGCAGATCGACGAGATGAGTGGACTGATTGGTGACCTGGTGGACCTTGCCCGCGAGGACTCCAACCCGGAGGTTCTAAGCATCGTCGAGATCTCCGAACTCATCACCCTGGGCATCGAGCGCGTGCAGCGGCGCCGTCCGGACGTGATCTTCGATACGCACCTGATTGAGTGGCACCTGCGGGGAGATGCTTTCGCCCTGTCGCGCGCACTGCTGAATCTGCTGGACAACGCCGCAAAGTGGTCGCCGGAGGGCGGTGTGGTGCGCGTGTGGATGCAGCCGATTGTTGTTGAGGAAGGTGACGCCACAGGCTTCGATACCGTCGCCACAGCACACCAGGAAGTGGAGATTCGAGTGGCGGATTCCGGCCCTGGCATTCCGAAGGAGGATCGCGAAAATGTCTTTGACCGCTTCTATCGTTCGATCCAGGCGCGTTCAATGCCTGGCTCCGGCCTGGGGTTGGCGATCGTCAAGCAGGTCATCGAGAGGCACCACGGGGTGATCGTGGCCGACGAGTCGGACGACGGCGGCGCCCTGATGCGTGCGGTGCTGCCGGGGGAGCCGAGTTAGCTGGATCCAGGCGGGGGGTCGGGAACTTTTCTCTAAGGTTTTTCCTTAAACTGGCAGAAAAACTACAGCATTCGCAGTGCTGAATTACATACATAACGGACATACTGGTCGCTATGGACGAAAGGAAACACAATATGGGCGAGAACAACTCGGGGGACGGGCAGCGGATGCCCGGCGAACCGAATTTTTCTAACCGTGGCCAGAAGCCGGTGCGAGGGGGCGGCGAGCCGCTGGGTGGAGTTCGCCGGGACCACATGCGCTGGGACGCTCTGCAGGGGCAGACGCAGGAGCCGGCTACACAGGTAGGTCCGGCGGTGCAGCCTCAGCAACCTGCACCGCCGGCACAGCAGGCGACACCTCCGAGCTCACAGCCATTCCCGCAGCAACAAAGTCCACAGCAGCCAGAGCCGCCGCAGGGGCTGACCCCGCCGCCGGGGCCTGGACAGGAGCCTTTCACGGACCCGTACCAGTCTCAGCTGAGCAGCCAGCCGCAGGAAAAGAAGCGCTGGTCCACCCCGGCCGTTGCGGCGCTGCTACTGGCGGGCGCTGTTGTTGCTTCCGCCGTCACATATGTGGGCATGGACTCGATCAACGGCAACCAGGCCAGCAACAACGCCACATCTTCCTTCGATAACTCCAACAATTCTGGCAAGTCCTCGCAGGATAGGAAGGCTTCCAACCCGGTAAAGCCGGGCAGCACGACCGACATTGCCAACAAGGTCCTGCCCGCTGTGGTTTCAATCCGAGTTATGACATCTCGGGGCGGGGAAGAAGGCTCTGGTTCAGTTATTTCCTCAGACGGCTTGATCCTCACGAACAACCACGTCGTCGCGGGTGCCGAGGACGGTCGCGCGAAGATGGAAGTTACTCTCAACGACGGCCGTACCCTCGAGGCAGATCTGGTTGCCGCCGATCAGCCCACGGATATTGCAGTTATCAAGGCAAAGAACGTCACGGACCTGCAACCCATCGAGTTTGGAGACTCGGACATGGTGAATGTCGGCGAGGACGTGATGGCGATCGGTTCCCCCCTGGGGCTGTCAGCCACGGTCACTACCGGCATTGTTTCAGCGAAGAACCGCCCCGTCCAGGCTACTGGCGAGGACGGCGGAGAGGCCTCCCTCATCGATGCGATCCAGACTGACGCCTCCATTAATCCCGGTAACTCCGGTGGTGCCTTGGTGGACATGGAGGGCAAGCTCGTCGGCATTCCCTCCGTCATCGCCTCGACCGGTGGTGGGGAAGTGGCCGGTTCCATCGGCCTGGGCTTTGCCATCCCGATCAACCAGGCGGAGCGCATCTCCAAGCAGCTAATTGATAACGGCAAGGCCGAGCACCCGATCATCGGAGCGAAGGTCGATACACGCTCTAGCGAGAACGGTGCCGTTATCGCGGATGTGAACAAGGACAGCCCCGCGGACAAGGCAGGCTTGAAGAAGGGCGATCTTGTTACCCACGTGGATGACCGGCGCGTCGATTCGGGCGTGGGACTGATCGCAGCCATCCGTTCGCACGCCGTGGGCGACAAGGTCAAGCTGAAGGTCAAGGACGGCCCCGATGGCGAGGAGCGGGAGGTCGAGCTGACGCTCACCGCCGCCGAGTAAACCCATATTCCCGTTCGTCTGTACAGCAGAGGGCGAACGGGATATTTTATTAGTTACATCCGATTATCGATTCAGGAGGATCGCCGTGCCAGCTCGGAAGGCTAAAGAAGGGTCTGCGGACATCAGCGAAGTTATGGCCATGAGTTCCGTCGATCACGCGCAGGTGGACCGTCTGGCAGAGGAAATCCCGGAGCCGGACGACGCACTGTTCCACTCTCTGGATGCCCAGGAGCGCAGCCGGGAGCAGCTCAGCGACGAGCCGCCATTGCACGCCATGGTTGTGCTGGTCACTGACTTTCCGGAAGAAAAGGCCAAGAACGGCGAGCTGGTTGCAGAGCTGCTGGCAGAGGAAGGCTTCCTCGTCGATGCCGTGCTCAACGTCGAATCCCGCAAGTCCGCAATCCGCAAGGTCATCCAGACCGCTGTGGTCGGCGGTGCCGATCTCGTCGTCACGATCGGTGGTACGGGTACCGGCCCGCGCGATAAGACTCCGGAGGCCACCCGCGCTGAACTGGACCGAAAGGTCCCGGGCATCGCGGAGGCTCTGCGCGCTTCCGGTTTGGCGGCTAACTCCTTGGATGCGGGTCTGTCCCGCGGAGTCGCAGGCATCTCGGGTTCGACCGTGGTGGTCAATATTGCCGGGTCCCGCGGCGCGATCCGCGATGGCATGGCCACTCTCGGGCCTTTGGTGCGTCACGTTGTCGACGATATGAACAACCGAGCCTAGAATGAGCACCGGCCACTCAAGTGAGAGCCAGCCGGGTCGCCGTCGTCGTAGGTTTTACGGCAAGGTAGGAAAGGCCGGCCAAGCTGGGAGTTCGGGTTCTTCTTTTATTGACGTCATTGCCCCCGGCAAAAACAAACCCCACTCAAGCCCTTCACGGGATGAGTGGGGTGACGATCGCCCTTCCGCAGAGCAGGAGCGCCGCTTCCTTGAGGAACAGCGCCCGCCGCACTGGTGCTAGCGGGGCTGGGGCACGTTAGTTTTCTGCGTGCTTGCCGGTCGGCTCTGCCTCGCCGCCACGCTGCTCTACCAGCAGGTCGCGGATCTCGGCCAGCAGCTCGGTCTCAGTAGCTGCAGCCTCCTCCGGCTCGATGCCCTTGCGGCGAGCGTTCAGGTCAGCCAGCTTGTTCATCGGCATGATCATGATGAAGTAGATGACGGCAGCGATGATCAGGAAGTTGACGGCGGCGGTTAGGACAGCTCCGATGTCAACGAACGTAGCGTCGTTACCCTCGCGGAGGTGGAAGCCCAGGCCGAACTCGGGGGAGCCACCCACTGCGGCCAGGAGGGGCTCGACGATGCCGCTGGTGAAAGCGGTGATGATGGCGGTGAAGGCACCGCCGATGATGACGGCTACGGCAAGTTCCATGACGTTGCCGCGCATGATGAACTTCTTAAAACCTTCAAGCATGGTGCAAAAGACCTTTCTTGTCCGCGACCTAGCGCAGACTTTGCAAAGCGACTAAAAAATGGGGAAGTATCCGAGATCGTTGATTACAGCGTCTACGACCAGATCGTGGTCTTGGCAGGGAACCTCACGGGTGAATTCTTCGTGGTCTACCACAGCCCATACCTTCACATGCGACGGGCGATTGGCAAGAGTTCGATCATAGAAACCACCGCCCTGTCCGAGCCGTGTCCCATGATAATCAATCGATAGTGCAGGTGTCACTATTACATCTGCGCACGCTGGGAAAGTGTGAGTTGCATTACTATCCGAACTATCCGATTCAATTAATGGTTCCCCCACCGGCTCGAGGATTCCCCACGTACCCTCGACGAGGTTTGGGTTGTCCGGCTGATATTCGATCCATTCAAGACTAGGGGCGTCACCACGAACAACGCGAGGGAGCACCACCCGCGCTCTGGTACGCGCCAGGACATCAGGAAGATCAGCACCACCCGGCTCATTGGAGAGGGGGACATAGGCGCCGATGATGGAAGGCGTGCTGGGGAGTTCCGCGAGAGCGTCCAATAGGTGAGTCTGAATGCTTCGGTCGCGTAAAGAACGCTCGTCGACGCGGCCGGCGCGGGCAGCTCGCACTCGGGAGCGGGCGCGCTTCTTCAGGTCAGCGGGGGTGGTCATCGCCTAAAAGCATACTGCAGAAGAAAACTCTCCTTAAGTGGTGTGTAGAGCACGAAACCCGGAGCTTAAAGCGCTACTATTCCGGCATGACTTCTAGCCCTACGATCTCCACGTCCGAGCAAGCAGCACTGCGTACCGTCGTAGTTCCAGCTGCCGGGCTTGGAACCCGCTTTCTGCCCGCCACCAAAACCGTTCCCAAGGAACTGCTGCCCGTCGTGGACACTCCCGGGATCGAACTGATTGCAAAGGAAGCCGCCGATGCGGGCGCGAACCGCTTGGCGATCGTGACGGCTCCGAAAAAAGGCGGGGTGCTCGGCCACTTTGATACCGACGAAGAACTGGAGCGCACGCTAGAGCAGCGCAACAAAACCGACCAGCTGAACAAGGTGCGCGCCACCGATGGGCTGATCGACGTAGTGGCTGTCGAGCAAGAAAAGCCACTCGGACTGGGGCACGCCATCGGTCTGGCCGAAGATGCGCTGGATGACGACGAGGATTGCTTTGCCGTCATGCTGCCGGATGACCTGGTGTTGCCGATGGGCGTGATGGAGAAGATGCTGGCCGTGCGCAAGCAGTACGGCGGATCCGTATTGTGTGCCTTCGAAGTGCCGCGCGAGGAGACAAGCAACTACGGAGTCTTCGAGATTGACGAGGCGGACCACGCCGACGTGAAGATTGTGAAGGGCATGGTGGAAAAGCCGGCCGTCGAGGACGCTCCGTCCAACTTTGTGGCCACCGGGCGCTACCTGCTGGATCGACAGGTATTCGATGCTCTGCGCCGCACGAAGCCGGGCAAGGGCGGGGAAATCCAGATCACCGACGCCATCGAGCTGATGATTACCGAGGGCCACCCTGTGCACATCATCGTCCACCACGGCCTGCGCCATGACCTAGGCAACCCGGGTGGGTACATTCGAGCTTGTGTCGATTTCGCGCTTCAGAATGAGACATATGGCCCCAGCCTGAAGACCTGGCTGCGGGAGCGCCTGAACCAGGAAAACTAGGGGCAGCAAACATGCGATCGGTCGAAGAACAACTGGCAATCATCACCTCTGCGGCGGTGACCCCCGAGCCAGTGCGCATCGCCATCACCGAGTCCCTGGGGCTGCGCTGCGCCGAAAGGGTCGAAGGGGCCGAACCGTTGCCCGGATTCGACCAGGCCGCCATCGATGGCTATGCCGTACGCAGCGTGGATATCCGCCAGGCTCTGGCGGCCACCCGGGGTGGCGACCCCGACCGAGGTCCGGAGGATGCCGCGGCCGCGGAGAACACCAGCGGTGTGAAGGAAACCCTGCCGATCGTCGGCGATGTGACCGCCGGTTCCCTGCGCCCGATTCGTTTGCAGCCGCGCCAGGCAGTGCGGGTGGAGATGAGCGCACCGCTGCCCACCCTGGCGGATTCAGTACTCCCGCTGGATTGGGTGGAAAAAGAAGGCCGCAAGATCCGCCCACTGGAGGCCATTGCTTCCGGCGAGTTTGTGCACCGGATGGGCTCCGATGTGCAGCCCGGCGACGTGGTTGTGGAAGAAGGCGCCGTTATTGGCGCAGCTCAGGTGGGTCTGCTGGCTGCCGTGGGGCGTTCCAAGGTTCTGGTTTATCCGCGCCCGCGCCTGTCTGTGCTGTCTTTCGGCCGTGAACTGCTAGACATCGACCGCGATCCGGCGGTGGGGCAGGTGTACGACGTGAACTCCTACGCCCTGGCCGCTGCTGCCCGCGAGGCCGGCGCGGACGTGCACCGCGTGGGGATCCTCGGCGGCGAACCGCGCAAGATGCGCGAAGTGCTGGAAAGCCAGCTGTTGCGCTCCGAGGTTGTGGTGATCTCCGGCGCGGTGGGCGGCGCGGCCAGCGACGAGCTGCGGGAAATCCTCTCTGAGATGGGGGAGATGGACATCCAGCGCATCGCCATGCACCCGGGTTCAGTCATAGGCTTTGGCACGCTGGGGCAGGACAAGGTGCCGACCTTCCTAGTTCCCGCTAACCCCTCTGCCGCCCTTGTGTCCTTTGAAGTCATCGTGCGCCCGCTGGTGCAGCTGATCCGTGGCCGCCGTCAGGCCACCCGCCGTGTGGTGCCTGCCCGCACGATCGCCGGCATCGCCTCGGCTCCTGGCCGCAGAGGCTTTATCCGCGGCCAGTTGATGCGCGACCGGGAGACCCGCGAGTTCCTGGTGGATCCCCTCGGAGCGGTGAATGGTGGTGAGCCGACTCACCTGCTGGGCAGCCACGGACAGGCCAACTGCCTGATCGTGGTCCCGTCGGACGTGACGGACGTGGCGCCGGGGCAGGAAGTGGACGTGTTGTTCCTCAACAACAAGGATTAGCCCGCTCGTGCTTCACCGACTGCGCGCCGCCTTCGCCCCTGCTGCGGTGCCCGAGCAGCACACCCGGACCGTTCTGAGCCGTGGGCATATGTACGGAACTCTTAATGACGCCTCCACGGCCGCCTTGCCGGTTAGTTTGCGTCCCGTGCGCGCCACCGACGGGGCGCAGTGGAGCGCCGCGCGGATCGAAGACCAGAAGCTACTGCAACCCTTCGAACCGACGGTGCCGGGAGACTGGGCTGCAGCGCACAGCCCGCAGGCCTGGCGGCAGACCTTCCACAATTTGCAGGTCTTGTCCGCCGACCGCCTGTTGGTGCCGATGGTCATCGACATCGATGGGAAGTTCGCGGGCCAACTGACGCTAGGCAATATCCAATACGGAACAGTCTCCAGTGCCTGGATCGGTTACTGGGTGCACTCGCGGTTCCAAGACCATGGCGTGGCTACTGCGGCGGTAGCGCTGGGTGTGGACTTGGGGATGCAGGCAGTGGGGCTGCATAGGATAGAGGCTACGGTCATGCCGGAGAACGTGGCGTCCAGAAAAGTGCTAGAGAAAACCGGCTTCCGCATCGAAGGACAGCTACAGCGAAACCTGCACATCAACGGCGAATGGCGGGACCACCTACTGGTGGCACAGACGCAGGAAGAAACGGCGCCGGACGGGGTGGTGCGCAGGCTGGTAAACCACGGAATCTTGGGACTGGCTGTGAACCGAAACTAGCCTCGGCGTGGCGAGCGTATAGATAGGGGTTGCGCGGGTAGCGTGGCAAGCACTTGACCACTCACGCTGCCCGCATAAACTTCCCAAACTTCGAGGAGAACTGATACACGTGTCCGGCTCCCTTTTGCTCATTGCCGCGGTCTGGTTGGTGCTGCTGGCGCCGCTTCTGCTGCGCAACCAGAAACCCGTGCGACGGACTGCCCAGGCGCTGAGCGAAACCCGCGTGTTGCACCGAGGAGGCAGCACGCTGAAGGCGAAACGCAAGCTCAAGCCGGCCGAAGGGCTCTACATGTCCTCCGATGACGAGGAGCTGGAGCTGGTCGACGCAGAGCCGGAGTATGTTCTGCTAGAAGACGAAGATTCCACAGCCGGCGCGACGTCGGATAAGCCGCGTGGACTGCGGGCGCTGATGACCACGAAGGGCAGCGAGCGGAGCGAGGACAGCAAGCACAGTGAGCGCAGCGAGGGCAGCGAGGACGCTGAGGTGGTAGACGGCGAGGTAGTGGACGCCGAAGCGGCAGACGCCGAGGCGAAGACCACTGAGGCAACGTCCACCGAAGCGCCCGAGCAGGCGGCCGCGACCACTGACGACGCTGACGCAGCCGATGAGGGCTCCGAGAAGGTCGTGGCAGCAGCATCGACGAGCAGTGCAGTGCGCTACACCGCTCAGGATGAGATGGATACCGGCGAGTTCTCCCCGATCAAGACGGCGGAGATGAGTGCTGAAGCTGCGGAGACTGGCGCTGAGGCCACTAAGTCTTCTGATTCCGATGAATCCACGGAGCGCGCAGAGCAGAACGAAGAGCAAAGCACCCGCCAAGCCGCATACGCCGCAGTCCCGACTGAGTACCTGCGCGGTGGGGATGTGAAGGCGTCACCAGATTTGGTAGACCACGTCGACGCACCTCCGGCGGACAAGAGCCTGGACATCCTCGAGGAGTCCGACGAGCTGAGCGAGGCCGATCTGAAGTACCTGGCCGCCCGTCGCGGCCGCGGCGTGTACGACCCAGTGGCCTCCGCGCGCCTGGCCCGCGAGCGCCAGAACCGCCGCAAGAAGGTGCTGCTGGTGCTGCTGGCACTGTGCGCCCTGACCTTCGGCGCCAGCCTGGCTCTGGGTAGCGGCGTGTGGCTGACCTTCGTGGCCATGGTTGCCTTCACTGCCTTCTACCTGGTGATGCTCCGCCGCCAAGCCATCGAGGAGCGCGAGCTGCGCCACCGCCGGCTGGTGCGTATGCGCCGCGCCCGCCTGGGTGTTCGCAACACGGAGGATGACGAGCTGGGCGTGCCGGATCGCCTGATCCGCCCGGGCGCCGTGATCCTGGAGACCGACGAAGACGACCCGGCCTTCAGCAACCTGGAGTACGCCGACGGCAGCGACTTCTTCGACCTTCCGGGTGGGGGTCCGGACACGAACGGACCATCCGCTTCCGGCTCGGACGAGGAATACATCGATCCGCGCTCCGGCATCCGCGCGGTCTAGGGGTAAAACCTTCCACATGCTGAACTACCCTGCAGCGCGTGACGCGGCTTTGCTGCTACTGCGCCTTGTCACCGGCGTGATCTTCATTGCCCACGGCTGGAAGAAGGTCTTTATCGACGGCATGAGCGGAGTAACCGGCACCATCGCCACCTTCGACCGCCTGCACATTCCGCAGCCGAAAGTCAGCGCCTGGGCGGCCGCCAGCTTCGAGATGCTCGGCGGCGCAATGCTCATCGTTGGTTTGCTGACCACGGCAGTCGCCGGACTATTCGCCATTTACAGCGCATTGGTGCTGTACTTCGTGCACTGGTCCAACGGTTTTTTCGTCACCGATGGGGGCATGGAGTTTGTGATGCTCCTGGTCGTCTCGCTTATGATGATTGTTGTTTTCGGCGCGGGGCGCGCGAGCCTGGATAAGGCGCTGTCGCGCTTCGGCTGAAGTTAAGTCAAGCACGCAAGAGGCGGGATTAAGAGCATGGACTGTCAAGCGGTCAGGACCTCGATGTCCGCCCGGCTCGACGGCGAAACTGCAGAGCTGCCCGACGATCTGGTCGATGCGCACCTGGCCGCCTGCGAAGACTGTCAGCGCTGGTATTCCACCGTCACCGCGCTGGGCCGCCGGATGAACGTCTCCGCCACCCCGGAGGAAGACGCGCCCCAGGCGGAACCGAACGACGACCGGAAGGCCGCGCTCCTCGCGCAGGTTCTTGAGCAGGCCGATCACAATCCACAGATCAGCGGGGGACTGCGCCGCCGTCAGTTGCCTTTGCTCTTTGGGCGCTCCGCCCTTGTCATCGTGGCGCTGGTCTATGTTGTGTGGGGCCTGTCGATGTTGTTTGGCTCGCCCCTTGGGGATGACGCCGACTCGTCTCAACTCCGTCTGGTCTCCGACGCGGCAACGATGCGCTTTGCACTGGCCGGTGGCCTTCTGTGGGCAGCTTGGCGCCCGAAGGCGGCCTCGGCGGTTTTGCCTATCTATCTGGGGCTATGGGCTTTCGGATTAGGGTTCGCAACGCGGGAGATCGTGCTGAGCATGGTCGGGGAAGAAGGCAGCCTGACTACCCTATGGCTTCTGCTGGTGCATCTTGCAGCGGTCGTGGCCCTGGTCGTGGTGTGGGCCGGTAGGCAAAACGTGTTCATGCCGTTGCAGCAGTCTTTCCGCGCGCTGATGGCCCAGCCGGTGCACTTCAGCCCCAGCGACGCCCGACGTAACTCCACCTTTGAGCTTGGTCAGCCGCGCCCGCGGGGCTGGGACTAGCGCCGGGAGTTTAGCGCCAGGAAGGCAGCCACATCCGCATATCGAAGGCGAAATCGGACAGCGGAGTTGCCGTGTAGATCGGCAGGAAATAAAGGAAGTTCCAGACCACCAGCATCAGGTAGATTACTACCAGCAGCTGGCCAGGGCGAGCTTTCACAAAGGTTTTGGGGGAGGAGTGCGGCTGGGCGGCAACGCCCGGGCGCTGCCAGCGCAGCAGCTGCCCCAAAGCCATGGCCAGCGCAATCGCCAGGAACGGAGCCAAATTAGCCGCGTAGAACAGATACATCTGGCGATCCAGGTTGACTAGCCAAGGCAGGAAGCCAGCTGCGAAGCCGATGACGGGCACCACCCACCGGCGATCCTTGTGCACGACCAAACACCACAGCCCCCACAGCATGACGGGGACACAGAACCACCAGATGACGGGCGTACCAACCAGCAGGATCACCTTGTGGATGCCCTCGTCGCTGGATGGGTTGTAGTACATCAGCGAACGGCTGGAGACCAGCCAGGACCACGGTTTGGACTCCCAGTTGTGGTGGTGGCCATTAGAGTTCGTCAGCTCCGTGTGAAAGCGCATGACGGACACGTGATAGTAGATGAAGTTCTGCAGAGTATCTGGAAGGAAGGACCAGAACCAATCCCCGGCGGTGTTGGTGTACTGCTCGGACTCCACGGCGTGGCGGAACACGCCCGTTTCGGAGGCGAACCACGCCCGCCAGCTGACCAGGTACAGGATCGCGGGGACAATCACCACGGAGAAGAAGGAAGGCAGAGCGTCGAAGAACGCGGTTCCTAAAAGGGGACGGCGCACGCCGAAACGGCGGCGTCGAAAATAATCAACCGTAACAATCGTCACCCCGAAAAAGGCCATGTAGTACAGGCCATTCCACTTCACCGAGAGCGACAAGCCCAGCGCCACGCCCGCGGCGAATCGCCACCAGCGATAGCCCATGCGCGGGCCGAGGGCGAAATCGTGGATGCGTCCAGTGGCCCAGACGCGCTGGAAGCGAGCCTCCATCTGCTCGGCATCTCGCACCACGAAATATGTCGCCAGGCACACCAGAAACACCTGGAAGTGGTCCAGCATTGCCGAGCGCCCTGTGACGAAAAGGATGCCGTCGCACAGGGCAATAATGCCGGCGAACAAGCCGATGAGGTCGGACTTTGACACTCGGCGCGCAATCGTGGCAATAAGCAGGATCGTCACCGCAGCCAGCAGGGCGGACATGATTCGCCACCCCCATGGCGTGTAGCCAAACACGGCCATGCCCAGCGCCTCGAACTGTTTGCCCAGGGGCGGGTGGACGACCAGACCGTAGCCTGGATTGTCCTCAATGCCACCGATTAGTGGGTTAGACCAGCTCTGCAGAATCTGCCAGGCCTGCGGCACATAGTGCTTTTCGTCGAACACCGGGGTGCCCGCGTCGGTGGGGCGCTGCAGCATGAGCAGGCGACTGAGCGCGCCGAACAGGCCGAGGACAATCAGGATGCCCTTCCACCGGGTGAAGGCGAACGCGCGCCGGCCGGACGCAGCGGTAGGCACGCGACGGGTCACGTCGGTCATGTCGTGCTGGTCGGCGGACACTTCATGGCTGTCCGCTAGAGGGGGAGTCGGTGTGGTCGGCACGAAAGCCAACTGTAGTAGAAGCTCCGGACAATCGGGCGCACTGGCGGGCATACTGGCGGGTATGAGTGAACCTGTAGAAGCCAAGACTCTCCCCGCAGACGCAGCCGCTGCGCTACTTGCCCGCGCCGCCGAGAATCGACCTCTGCCACAGGGGGGAATCATCTTGGCGGCCACGCCGCTGGGCAATCCGCTGGATGCTTCGGTGCGGCTGATCGACGCTCTGGCCAGCGCAGACATCGTGGCCGCGGAGGATACTCGCCGCACCCGGGCGCTCGCGGACACGCTGGGAGTGGAGATTTCCGGTCGAATCTACTCCAACTTCGACCACAACGAGGCCGAGCGGGCGGAGTTCTTCGTCGAGCAGGCAGTGCAGGGCCGACGCGTGCTAGTGGTGACAGACGCCGGCATGCCCTCCGTTTCCGATCCCGGGTTCCCGCTGGTCGTCGCTGCCCGTCGCGCTGGAGTGCCCGTGACATGCCTGCCGGGCCCTTCTGCGGTGCCGACCGCTCTGGCACTGTCCGGCCTGGGGGTGGGGCACTTCGCGTTCCTGGGCTTCGCACCACGCAAGGACGGCGCTCGGCGTTCGTTTTTTGGTTCCTTTAGTGACGCCCCCTACGCCGTCTGCTTCTTTGAATCCCCGCACAGGCTGGCCAAGACTCTGCAAACGGCAGCCGAAGAGCTGGGGGATCACCGACAGGCGGCGGTGTGCCGTGAGCTGACGAAAACCTTCGAAGAGGTGAAGGTCGGCGGACTACGGGAGCTGGCCGAGTGGGCGGAGAGCGGTGTGAAGGGGGAGATCTGCGTGGTGGTGGATGCCGCGGACGAGCAGGCGGAGCCGGACGTGGAATCGTTGGTCGAGTTGGTGGAGCAGAAAGTGGCGGAGGGGGAGCGTCTGAAGGCGGCGGCTGGAGACGTGGCAAAGGCCAAGGGTGTGAGCAAACGTGAGCTTTATGAAGCTGTGCTGCGCGGACGCGAGAAAAATTAGAGTTTTTTAAAAGTTTGACCAGGCAGCGCGGTGGTTGGCTTCTGTGCGGTATAAAGCCAGGTGAGATGGGGTTTATGAGGGGTTGAGGTAGGGGTTAAGAGCGCCATCTGGGCGCGGTTGGGGAACCGGCGCGGTTGAAAAGCCCCCACAATACCCCCCAATATTGAGGAATGACTGTATCAAGAGAAGAAGTAGCACCGACTGAGGCTGATCAGGAACAGTCCATCGACTGGGTAGTCACGGGCTGTGCGGCAGCCCTCATCCTGGCTGTCGTGCTGTGGGGCGTATTTGGTGGCGATAGCTTCGCCGCCTTCGCCTCGACGGCGTTGAGCTATGTCGTAGGTGACTGGGGCTGGCTGTACGTCCTCGCCGGCACGGTGTTTGTCGGGTTCATTCTGTTCATTGCGTTCAGTAAGTTCGGGCACATTCGCCTGGGCAAGGATAACGAGCCGCCGGAGTTCAACAGCATCTCCTGGGTGGCCATGATGTTCGCCGCGGGCATGGGTATTGGCCTGATGTTCTACGGTGTGACCGAGCCGTTGACGTACTACCGCGACGGCGTGCCGGGGGCGCAGGAGAACGATGTGGCCAGCTCCTTTGCCTCCACGCTGTTCCACTGGGGCCTGCACCCGTGGTCGCTGTACGCCATCGTGGCGCTGGCCATTGCATATGGCACCTTCCGTATGGGGCGCAAGCAGCTTCTGTCCGCGGCGTTTATTCCGTTGATCGGGGAGAAGCGCGCCGAGGGCGCGCTGGGCAAGATCATCGACATTGCCGCCATCTTCGCGACGGTTTTCGGTACCGCAGCTTCTCTGGGCTTGGGTGCCGTGCAGATTCAGGCCGGCCTGGATGCCACGGGCCTGATTTCCAACCCCGGTACTTGGGTGATTGTCGGCACCATCGTGATCCTGGGTCTTTGCTTCCTGGCTTCCGCCGCTTCCGGTGTGGGCAAGGGCATTCAGTACCTGTCCAACACCAATATGGTTCTGGCCGGTCTCATCGCTTTGTTCGTCCTGATCGTCGGGCCAACCGTGGTGATTCTGAACCTTATACCGACCTCCTTGGGTAACTACCTGTCCCAGTTCTTCCAGATGGCTGCCCGTACCGCTAACTCTGGCGATGGTGCGGATGAGTGGCTGGGTACCTGGACCATTTTCTACTGGGCATGGTGGGTCTCCTGGTCTCCGTTCGTCGGCATGTTCGTTGCCCGCATTTCCCGCGGACGTACGATTCGCGAGTTCGTGTGCGTGATCCTGATGGTCCCAACTATTGTGACCATCATTTGGTTCTCTATCTTTGGCGGTGCCGCGATCAACGCGGAGGAGACCGGCAACTCCATCTGGGGTGATGGCGAGGCGACCAGCCAGCTGTTCAACCTGCTGCAAACCCTGCCGATGGGCCAGGTGGCAAGCATCGTTGCGATGATCCTGCTGGCGACCTTCTTCATTACCTCCGCAGACTCCGCCTCCACCGTTATGGGTTCCATGTCGCAGCGTGGACAGCTGGTCGCCAACCGTGGCGTCACTGTGCTGTGGGGTGCGCTCACCGCGGGGATCGCCCTGATGCTGCTGCTTACCGGTGGTGACGAGGCGCTGACCAACCTGCAGAACGTGACGATCATCGCCGCCAGCCCGTTCTTGCTGGTGATTATCGCCCTGATGTTCTCCATCTACAAGGCTCTGTCTAACGACCAGCTGTACCTGGACGAAAAGGCGCACCGGGAATACGCCCTGCGTATGGCTCGCGAGCGTCGTATCAACCAGCAGGGCGAAGCTAAGGTCGCTAAGCGTAGCCGTCGTTACGGCGGGAGCGATGTTCCGCAGGCCGTCGCAGACGGCAACGCAGAGCATTCCTAAGCCGGGCTGCTTTCGCGTCGTGGTAGGGGATCACCTAATCTAAGGGTTATGTCGAAACGAGTTCTCACCTCAGTTGCATGGCCCTACGCTAACGGCCCTCGCCACATCGGCCACGTCGCCGGATTCGGCGTGCCTTCGGACGTTTTCGCACGTTATCAGCGAATGGCTGGCAACGAGGTGCTCATGGTTTCGGGCACCGACGAGCACGGCACCCCGTTGCTGGTGCAGGCGGAAAAGGAAGGCACGACCGTCCAGGAACTGGCGGATCGCTACAACCGCATCATCGTCGAGGATCTCGCGGGCCTCGGCCTTTCTTATGACCTGTTCACCCGCACCACCACCCGCAACCACTACGCGGTCGTGCAGGAGCTTTTCACCGGCCTGTACAACAACGGCTACATGGTCACTCAGACCACCCGCGGTGCCATCAGCTCGTCCACGGGTCGTACTCTCCCGGATCGTTACATCGAGGGCACTTGCCCGATCTGTGGTGCCAATGACGCCCGCGGCGATCAGTGCGACAACTGCGGAAACCAGCTGGATCCCGAGGACCTGATTGATCCGCGTTCCAAGATCAACGGTGAAACGCCGGAGTTCATCGACACCGAGCACTTCATGCTAGACCTGCCCGCCTTGGCAGAGGCCCTCACCACCTGGCTGAAGGGCCGCACCGACTGGCGCCCGAACGTGTTGAAGTTCTCCCTGAACCTTCTGGAAGACATCCGTCCGCGCGCCATGTCCCGCGATATCGACTGGGGCGTGCCGATCCCCGTCGAAGGCTGGCAGGACAACAACGCCAAGAAGCTCTATGTATGGTTTGACGCCGTCGTGGGGTACCTCTCTGCGTCCATCGAATGGGCCTGGCGTATCGGCGACCCGGATGCCTGGCGGAAGTGGTGGAATGACCCGGAGGCCCTGTCCTACTACTTCATGGGTAAGGACAACATCACTTTCCACTCTCAGATCTGGCCGGCAGAGCTGCTGGGCTACGGCGGCCAGGGTTCCAAGGGGGGCGAGGCTGGCGAGCTCGCTGAACCGGCACTGAACCTGCCGACGGAGGTCGTATCCTCTGAGTTTCTGACCATGTCGGGCTCCAAGTTCTCCTCCTCCAAGGGAGTGGTGATCTACGTGCGCGACTTCCTAAAGGAGTTCGGCCCCGACGCGCTGCGTTACTTCATCGCCACCGCTGGCCCGGAGACCACTGATACCGACTTCACCTGGGATGAGTTCGTCCGCCGTATCAACTCCGAACTCGCCAACGAGTGGGGCAACCTGGTGAACCGCACCGTCTCCATGGCCTACAAGAACTTCGGTGAGGTTCCCACCCCGGGGCCGCTGACCGCAGAAGATGAGGCGCTACTCGCCGAGTCCGCTAAGGCCTTTGAGCATGTCGGAGATAACATCAACCTCTCCCGCTTCAAGGCTGGCATCACCGAGGCCATGCGTATCGCGGGACGCGCCAACCAGTACATCGCGGCCATGGAGCCGTGGAAACTGGCAAAGGACGAGGAGCAGCGTGAGCGCCTGGCCACGGTGCTGTACACCGCCCTGCAGGTCGTCTCCGACGTGAATACCCTGCTGACCCCCTACCTACCGTTCTCTGCGCAAAAGATCTTCGAAACCCTCGGCGGCGAGGGCATTTGGGCTGCGCAGCCGGAGGTTATCGAGGTAACGGATGACTCTCCGCGGGAGCCAGTGGGCGTCGGGCTGCCCGAAGAAGGGCGCACCTACCCGGTCATCATGGGCGATTACACTAAGCAAAAGGCCACGTGGGCACGTCAGGAGATTCAGCCGGGGACACAGCTCAACAAGCCCAAGCCGCTGTTCCCGAAGCTCGACCCGGAGCTGGCGGAGACCGGCCCGGAGTGGGCGCCGGTGCAGAAGTAGCGGGCTAGTCCGCGCGGCGCAGGCCGGTGATAGGCGTGAGTACCTCGTGGACGGACTCCACTCCACGCCAGGGGAAGGCCTCCCAACCACGGCGCTGGGCAGCATCCAGGTTTGCCTGGCGGTCGTCGAAGTAGATCAGGGAAGCGTACTCGTGGCCGGCTGCAGCCGCGGCCTGCTCAAAGCGGCGGAATGCGCCCTGGTGGGGCTTGGTGAAGCGCAGGTCGGGGGAGAAACAGGTGACGGCCGCGGTGTTCGTCCAAACCTGATCCATCACGGCCTCCATGACCGGGCGCGGTGCGTTGCTGAAGATGCCCCATGGCTGGTCGATGGCATTCAGGTGGTTTAGCAGGTTAAGCACGGAAGCATTCACGGTGGAGCACAGGCGCGTGTCGGTCTCCAACAGCTCCGCGATCAGTTCCTCTGTGGGCTGCACGCCAGCAGCTCGGCAGAGCGTGGTGAAATAGTCGTTCGGCCCCATCGACAGGCTGTAGCTTTCGCGGTAACGGCCGTATGCTGCCTCGAAACTAAACGGGTCGGTGATGATGGTGGGAACGCTGGTCTGGCTGCCGTTGTTGGAGCGAGACTGAATGTTGGCGTGGCGGATCATCACGGTGGTGAGCTCGCGCAGGGTGTGGCGGCGCTGAACCAGTACGCCGCCCAGGTCGAAAACGATCAAGTGTTCCATGGTGTTGGTGCCTGCCTTTGCAGTCGCAATGTAGCGGGAGGTTGCTGGTCTAGTAGGGTTTGTAGCTAGTGTGACGCGCCCGCGTGACTAGAAAGTGGCGCCGACGCAAAGCTAAGACGAACCGGGGGTGAACAAAATGACGAAGATGACCAGTGCGGCCAGTGCGACCCGCCGAGTGCCCTCCGCGGTAGCATTCATCGCCGCACTTGCAGTGCTGTTGACCAGCTCCAACCTGCGCAGCCCCGTCAGCGCTTTCCCGCCGATCGCCGACGAAGTCAGCATTGACCTCGGCGCCTCAGACCTTTTCATCGGCCTGGTTGGCATGGCCCCTACGGCCATGTTCGCAGTTGCCGCGGTTCTTTCCAGCCCTCTAGCCAAGGCCCTGTCCTTCCGCGCGGTTATTAGCACCGCCATGGTGCTGGCGACTGCCGGGTTCGGTCTGCGCACTGCGGCGCCCAACGAGTTGCTGTTCCTTGCCGGGACAATGATTGGCCTGGTCGGGGTGGGTATTACAAACACCCTGCTACCTGCGGTCATTAAGGACTATTTCCCGTTCAAGCTCACGGTCATGTCGATCGCATACATGGCCGTCGGACAGGTCAGCATGGCTACCGCATCGGTGGTGTCCGTGCCGCTGGCCGAGCTCGGCGGGTGGCGCGTGGCGATTGGAGTGTGGGCGATCCCACCGTTTCTGGCGTTGCTGTGTTGGGGAGTTCTCGTGTTCTCGGTGACTCCGGGAACCGCCGCCCAGCGTGGCAGCGAGATGCTGCGACAGGCGCACCCGCGAAAGCTGCTGGGCGTCATTAAGAACAAAAACAACGAGTCGCGCGGCGCGTATCGGCACATATGGCGCAACCCCGTGAGCTGGGGGATTGTGGTGATGTTCGCCATGACGTCCTCCATTTCCTACTGCTTCATCACTTGGGCGCCGAAGATCATTGTGGAATCCGGCGGGTCAGCGCAGTTCGGCGGTGTTATCGGCGGAGTGTTTGCGCTCGTCGGAACTGCCTCGTCGTTCATCGTTCCGTGGATGACCTCGCGCTTCGAGCGCGGCGCGGCGTGGGCGACGATCCTGTCGTGCAGCTGCATGTTCGTCGCCCTGCTGATGGTGATCACCGACCCGATGCGCCTGCCAGTGGTGTGGATTTCACTGGTTTCACTGGGGTGCTCTACCTTTCCGTTGGGGCTGATGCTGATCGCCACCCGCACCCGCGAACCGAAGGCTGCTGCTGTTCTATCTTCCGGAGCCCAGGGCATCGGGTACACGGTCGCCTGCATCGGGCCTTTTGGTTTTGGTGCTTTTTATGACGCCACCGCGACCTGGACTCCTGGACTGTTAGTTCTTGTGGGGTTCAACTTCGTTTTGCTGGCGGCGGGCTTGGTGGCCAGCCGGAAGGTGTTCGTGGACGATCGCACTTAAGGGTGGCGCTAGGGTAGTGGGCATGGCAAGAAAGAAGCGTCCGACCCCCGTTCCGCCCGAGCCGATTGTTCCGCTGTTCGACTCGCACACCCACCTGTGGTCCACGGTGCTGAAGAATCAGCGCCGGCAGGACGTAGGGGCATCGCGCGTAGGGGGCAGGGAGTTCGGAGAGGAAGATCACCGCCGGTTGGTAGGAGAGTTTATGGACCGTGCCTATGCCGTGGGTGTGCGCGGCGTGTGCACGGTGGGCGACGGTATCGAAGAGACGGAGAAGGCATTGCAGGCTGCGGAATTCCACGACCGCGTGTGGGCGGCCTGCGCGGTGCACCCGACCAAGGCGCAGACCGTGACGGGGGAAGTGCGCGAGCGTTTGCGTGAGATGGCCTCCCACCCGCGCTGTGTGGCGATTGGTGAGACCGGCCTGGATGCGTATTGGATCGGCAAGGATCCGGGGGACGGGGAGGAAACCCCGAGTATCGAGGTGCAGGAAGAGGCACTACGCTTCCACATTGATCTGGCCTGTGAATCTGGCAAGGCGCTGATGATCCACAACCGCGAGGCCGATGCAGATCTACTGCGGGTGCTGGCCGACGCGCCGCAGCCGGAGAATGTGATCTTGCACTGCTTTTCCTCCCCGTTGGACGTGGCCAAGGAATCGCTGGATCGCGGCTATGTGTTGTCCTTCGCGGGTAACGTGACCTTCAAACGCAATGAGGAGCTACGCGAGGCGGCACGTATTGCTCCGGCGGAGCAGATCCTGGTGGAGACCGATGCACCTTACATGACCCCCGAGCCTTTCCGGGGTGCGCGCAACGAGCCGGCTTTTGTTGGTTACACCGCGACCTGCGTGGCGGAGCAGCGCGGGATGGAGCCACAGGAGTTGGGGGAGCTGGTTACGGCGAATGCTCAACGGCTTTACGGAATCGACCTGGGCGCTTAGTGCATAGTGTGATCTCGCCGGTGACTCCGCTAGTGAGGTTTCTGTTCCTGCTGTGACTCTAGGTAACGAAAATATATAGAAATTAACGCATGTTGGGGACTGTGGTTGCTGTTACCGCAGCTGTACCCCCATATTTGTGATTTGCAGAACATTTTGGCGTGGATCTTTGTTTAACAAGGATCGTTATCGTATTGTGACAAAAGTTGAGAGAATCGGCGTTTGGGCGCCCCATCGCTACGTGCACATAACGTGGCGAAGTTGAAACCTAAAGGGCGTCAGCAACAAGAGAGGCAACGATCTAGTGTCACCGAAGAAGAAGTCCCACCTGCACCGCATTAACAACACCAGCTCCACCCCGCTGCGTATCGCCACGGGTGGCATGCTTGCAACCCTGGTTGTCGGCGGTGGCGTTGCAGTCGCAGGACAGAAGTCGGTCACCCTGGATGTCAACGGCGACATCATCCAGGCCAGTACCATGTCCGGTGACGTCGAGGGGGTACTGAAGTCCGCTGGCGTGGAGATCGACAACCGTGCAATGGTTACCCCGGCGCTGGATGAGGCGATCAGCGACAACTCCAAGATCACCGTCCGCAGCGCCCGCACCGTAGCGCTGACCATCGACGGCAAGCAGGAGCAGATCGACACCACCGCACTGACCGTTGGCTCCTTGCTGGACCAGATCGGCCGCAGCGACGCTGCGAGCAATCTATCCGAGGCGCGTAACCAGGAGATCCCGCTCGATGGCATGGAGCTGGAGATCGTCACCCCGAAGAAGTTCACTCTGAACGACGGTGGCGAGGACGGCCGCATGAGCCTGCCTGCCCGCACCGTCGGTGAGATCTTCGAGATGCGCGGCACCCCGCTGGGTAAGGATGACAAGGTCACCCCGGCTGCCAACACCCCTCTAAAGGAGGGCATGCACGTCGAGGTCACCCGCATCGCTAACCGCGAGGAGACCAAGGTCGAGGAGATCCCGGCTCCGGAGCGTGTGAAGGAAGACCCGAACATGCCCGAGGGCGAGGAGAAGGTCGTAGAGAAGGGCGCGCCGGGTAAGGCTCGCGTTGTTGCGACCGTCCGCACCGTCAATGGCGCAGAGGTCAGCCGCAAGGAGAAGTCCAGCAAGGAGATCACCGCTCCGAAGGAGCGCGTGATTATCCGCGGTACCAAGAAGGCTGACAAGGGCGAGGGCAAGGACAAGGGCGAGGGCAAGGACAAGGGCTCCAACACCGGCGCAGCAGCTCCGGCTGTGGCCAACGGTTCCGTCTGGGACCAGCTGGCGCAGTGCGAGGCCGGCGGCGACTGGTCCATCAACACCGGCAACGGCTTCTCCGGTGGCCTGCAGTTCACCCCGTCTACTTGGGCTGCTTTCGGCGGCACCGAGTACGCACCGGCGGCCCACATGGCTACCCGCGAGCAGCAGATCGCAGTTGCCGAGCGCGTGCAGGCCGGACAGGGCTGGGGCGCATGGCCTGCCTGCACCTCCAAGATGGGTCTGCGCTAAGCCGTAGACCATTGCAGCGCGCGGCTATGCACAGCAGTGCGCAACCGCGCGCCAGCCTCGGTTTTTATCGGGCACCAGCTCGACTACCCTGTGAATGGTGAATGAACGGAAGATTCGGCTGCTGGGGCCCAATGAGATCCGGCAGCTCGCCGAGGAGCTGGACCTAAACCCCACCAAGAAGCTGGGGCAGAACTTCGTCCACGACCCCAACACGGTGCGCAAGATCGTGAAGGTCGCCGATGTCACAGCGGACGACGCAATCGTAGAAATCGGCCCTGGCCTGGGGTCTTTAACCCTGGCACTGCTGGAAACGGGCGCGAGCGTTACCGCCGTGGAGATCGATCCACGCCTCGCCGCGAAGCTGCCCGCCACCCTGGAAGAACAAGGCGCAGGCGAAGCCGATACGGCGGTGATCCTCAAGGACGCGATGGCGGTAACGGCGCAGGACTTTGCTGATGCCGGACGCCCCCTTCCCACCGCGTTGGTAGCGAATCTTCCCTATAACGTCTCGGTGCCCGTGCTCTTGCACATGCTGGAGGAATTCCCCAGCATCGACCGCGTCTTGGTGATGGTGCAGCTGGAAGTTGCCGACCGTCTGGCCGCCGCGCCCGGATCCAAGATCTACGGCGTGCCCAGCGTGAAGGCCGGCTTCTACGGTGCCGTGACCCGGGCGGCGACCATTGGCAAGAACGTCTTTTGGCCTGCACCGAAGATCGATTCCGGGCTGGTGCGCATCGACCGCTATGCAGAGGGCTCGCAGCCGTGGGCCGGCGGGCAGTTAGGTACCGACCTGGGTACTGAACAGCTGGATGCCGAGCAACTGCGCCGCGAGGTTTTCGCCTTGGCAGATGCTGCCTTTCTACAGCGCCGCAAGACACTGCGTGCCGCTCTGTCCGGCCACTTCGGCAGCGGTCAAACGGCAGAGGAGGCGCTACGCCGCGCAGGGATCGACCCGACCCTGCGCGGAGAAAAGCTCTCGACGGAGCAATTCGTGCAATTGGCCGGGGCCTCGCTGAGGGGTGCGCAATGACGGTCTCCCACATCTTCGGTTCCCAGGAGCCCCAGTACCGCTCCGTCACGGCCAGCGCGCATGGAAAGGTGAACTTGCACCTCGGGGTGGGGTCGGCCAGGGAAGACGGCTACCACGAGCTAGACACGATCTTTCAGGCAGTTTCTTTGAAGGAAGAGGTGACCGTCGCGCTGCGGGATGCACAAGGTGCGCAGGAGGCCACCGACACCGCGCCATGCACCTGGAGCGTCTCCGGCTTCGACAGCCACCTGGTGCCCCAGGACTCGAGCAACTTGGCGTGGAAGGCAGTTGCCGCTATTCAAGAGCAGGCGCGGAACGCGCACGTACCTTGGGCCGACCAGCCCGTGCATATCCACATCGACAAGGGGATCCCCGTCGCTGGTGGGATGGCCGGGGGATCGGCGGATGCGGCAGCTGCATTGGTTGCGGCGACAGAGCTGTACTTCCCGGGCCCGCGTTCCCCGCGCCGTCCGGACGCCACGCAACTGTCCGACATCGCCGCCGACCTGGGCGCCGATGTGCCCTTCTGCCTGCTCGGCGGCACGGCCAGGGGCACCGGTAAAGGGGAGAACCTCATGCCGGTCATCGCTACGGGCACCTACCACTGGGCCATTGCCACCGAC
Source organism: Corynebacterium sp. ACRQK (assembly GCF_022345965.1). Lineage (GTDB taxonomy): Bacteria > Actinomycetota > Actinomycetes > Mycobacteriales > Mycobacteriaceae > Corynebacterium. The sequence continues at coordinate 78,771 of NZ_JAKRMU010000003.1, read as the reverse complement.
AAGCGTGGCCTATCCACCCCGGAAGTGTTTAAGCAGCTGGACCAGCAGCGCGCCACAGCCCCGGAGGCCAGCCCCAAGGCAGCGCGAGCCGGAAGTCCCGAGGATCTGATCGCTGCGTTGCGGATAGGCAACCCGGAAGAAGTGGGAAAGCTGCTGGTTAACGACTTGCAAGCCCCGGCCATCAGTTTGCTGCCTAGCCTGCGCGAGACTCTTAAGGCCGCCGAGGAGGCCGGTGCCATCGCCGCGCTTGTCTCCGGCTCCGGGCCCACGGTCGCCATGCTGTGCGCATCCGCTGACGATGCGGTGGAAGTGGCCACAGCCGTTAGCGTGGCCGGGAAAGCCAGCTCCACGATGACGACAAGTTCCCCAGCTGCGGCTGCGGGCGTCATAAAAAGGGAAGAAGTACGTGAGTAACCTCATCAACCTAGAAAAAGTCTCGAAGAGCTACGGGCTCAAGACTCTGCTCGACGACGTGAGCCTCGGCGTGGACAGCAACGACCGCATCGGCGTGGTCGGGCTCAACGGCGGTGGCAAGTCCACCCTGCTGAACATCCTGAGCCGGAAAGACGAGCCGGACTCCGGGCGCGTGAGCCACAACAACGACCTACGCATGGCCATGGTCACCCAGGACGTGTTGCGCGATGCACCGGAAGACACGACCGTCGCCGGGGCAGTGTTGGAACCGCTAGGCCTGCAGGAATATGAATGGGCAGGCGACCCAAAGGTCCGCAGTGTACTCAACGGGCTGGAGATCGCCCGTCTGGGGCTGGATACCCCTGTGCGCTCGCTGTCCGGTGGTGAGCGGCGCCGAACCGGCCTGGCCGCCGCGCTGGTGCAGGACCTGGACCTGCTGATCCTTGATGAGCCGACCAACCACCTGGACGTTGAAGGCGTGCAGTGGCTAGCCGAGCACCTACTGGGGCGCAACACCGCGCTGGTTGTGGTTACCCACGACCGTTGGTTCCTGGATACCGTAGCCAACCACACCTGGGAGGTGCACGACGGCGCGGTGGACGTCTACGAGGGTGGCTATAACGACTGGACTTTCGCCCGCGCCGAGCGCGCCCGGCAGGCGGACGCGGCCGAGCAGCGCCGCCAGAACCTCGCACGCAAGGAGCTGGCGTGGTTGCGCCGCGGGGCACCCGCGCGAACCTCGAAGCCGCGCTACCGCATCGAGGCTGCCGAGTCTCTGATCACGGACGTGCCGCCGATGCGCAACAAAGTGGAGCTGATGAGCTTCTCTGCACGCCGCCAGGGCAAGAAGGTCATTGAGCTGGAGGACGCGCGCATCACCACCCCGGACGGCCGCACCCTGGTTGATGACCTGACCTGGCGCTTAGGCCCCGGCGAGCGCATCGGCCTGGTGGGGGTGAACGGTTCCGGCAAGACAACCCTGCTGCGCACCCTGGCCGGCGAGGCGCCGCTGGAGCAGGGGCGCCGCATTGAGGGCAAGACCGTGCGCCTGGGCTGGCTGCGGCAGGAGTTGGACGACTTGGACCCCACGAAACGCCTGATCGAGTCCGTCGAGGACGTTGCCAGCTACGTGACCTTCGGCGACAAGGAAATCAGCGCCTCCCAGCTGGCCGAGCGGCTGGGCTTTAGCGCGAAGCGCCAGCGCACGCCCATCGGGGACCTTTCGGGCGGCGAGAAGCGCCGGCTGCAGCTGACTCGCGTGTTGATGGCCGAACCGAACGTTCTGCTGCTAGACGAGCCGACGAACGACCTGGACATCGACACTCTGCAGGAGCTGGAAAGCCTGCTGGATGAATGGCCCGGCACGCTCGTGGTGATTTCTCACGACCGCTACCTGATCGAGCGCATCTGTGATTCTACGTGGGCGCTGTTCGGCGATGGCCGGCTTACGAACCTGCCCGGCGGCATTGAGCAGTATCTGGAACGCCGCAAGCAGGAGGCCAGCGACGAGGGGCGCAAGAACACTCTGACCTTCGACGCTGCCGGTTCTGGCGCTGTTTCTTCTGGACGCCCCAGTCTCGGCGCCAAGGAAGTTCACGCGCTCACCAAGGAAATGAGTGCGCTGGAAAGGAAGATGGCCAAGATCGAGCAGAAGATCAACTCCATCCACGAGAAGATGAACGAGGTGGCAGAGAAGGCAGCCACCGGCGAGCCCGTGACTGACGAGCTGGCCACGCTGGATAGGGATCTGAAGGCCAATCAGGAGGAACACGGCGAACTGGAGATGCAGTGGCTGGAAATCGGGGAGAAGCTTGAAGATAGCTGATGTCGCCTCCTCCGCAGAGGAGGAGATCGCAGGAAGACTGAGCGCCGCCAGGGATCAGTGGGAGGCTCATGTGGATCCCGGCGGTGTGATCGTCGGCGCGCTGTTGTTCGCGGCTTCGCTCACGCCCTCGCTGCTGCCGCGTGACTGGCTGTTTCAGGGCGTGGTTGCAGGTATCTCCGGTGGCACCGGCTACACCGTTGGCGTGTTCCTCCACTGGCTGTGGGAGGCATTCCTGCAACGGCGCTTCAACGAGCCCATGGGGCGGGGTCGGCGCAAGGCCTTGGGTCTGCTAGAGAAGCTGCAGCTCAAGCTGGAGCTTAGCGACCGAGGGATGCGAAAGCTGAAGAACGGCCTGGAAATCGGCTTCGTGGCCGTCGTGGTTCTGGCACTACTTGTGTGGGTTTCCTTCGCCGTGCGTTGGCAGCAGGAGCTGGCACACCTGATGGACGCGGAGGCTTATACGGCGGTGGAGTTCCTGCTTGTGCTGCCCATCGGCATCGGACTGTGGGCGCTGATCGTGCTGGTGGGTAAGGGGCTGCTGTGGCTGATCGAGGCGTTGGAAGATGGCCCTGTGGGGCGCCGTTTGGGTGGCGTTACCCGCCCGCTGTTCGCCTGGCTGGCCGTCGGCATGGCCTTGCTTTTCCTGGTGGATACCGTCGTTCCCGGCACGGTTGTCAGCGCCACCGAACGGGTGTTCTCGGTCCGGGACCAGGAGATTCGGGAAGATCTAAAGCAACCCCAGGTGCCAGAGCGCTCTGGTAGCCCGCAGTCGCCCCACAAATGGGAGGATCTGGGCGCCTTCGGTACTAGGTTCGTGGGCTTGGGTCTGTACAAAGATGAGCTGGAGGCGCTGACAGGTCGGCCCAGCAAGGAACCCATCCGTGTTTACGCCAGCCTGAAAAACGGTGCGGAGGATACGGACATTGCCCGCGCGCAAAGCGTGGTCGAAGAGCTGAAGCGAACGGGCGCGAAGGACCGTGAGGCGTTGCTCGTGGTGCCTGCGACCGGAACCGGGTGGGTGAACCCCACGGCCGCCCAAGCCTTCGAGCTGATGTTCGACGGCGATTCCGCGATCGCCTCGGCCCAGTATTCCTACCTGCCTAGTGGCGTACAGTTCATCGCTGACCAGCAGCGCGTGGAAGATGCGGGAGAGGCGCTGGTTTCCACCGTCGTGGACTGGTGGCACACTCTGCCGGAAAACGATCGTCCGAAGCTGTACGTCTACGGTGAATCGCTGGGTACCAATGCCGGTGGCGGAGCCTTCTCCGGTGTGCGCGACATCGTCTCTAGCGTGGATGGCCTGCTGTGGGTGGGGCCGCCGAACTCCAACAAGTTGTGGCACGACCTGGTGGATCGGCGCGACCCCGGCTCGCCGCAAGTCTCTGCCGAATACGCGGGCGGGCTGAATGTCCGCTTTGCGGAGAACTCCGACGAGATCTGGCGGTGGCGTCGAGAAGAAGATCTGACCTCGCGTGCGGGCTGGCACCAACCTCGAATCCTGTTTATCCAGCACCCCTCGGACCCGGTGGTGTGGTGGTCGCCATCGCTGATCGCCCAGGAACCTGATTGGCTGAAGGAACCGGCGGGCTTCGACCGCTCGCCGTCAATGTCCTGGATCCCGTTTGTTACCTTCTGGCAGGTCACTATGGATCTTCCGGTTGCGGCCAACGTGCCGAATGGCCACGGGCACAACTACGGCAACAGCGTGCTGGACGGGATGCTGGCGATGGTCGGCGGGCGGGACTTCAACCCGCAGCGCGCCGAGGAGCTGCGGGAGCAGCTGGACGAGGCGATGGAATCGCAAGGCCCGGAGAAGGAAGTCGGCGTGGACAACGGCTAGAGACGGAGAAAGGGCCGGATGTAGGGCCGGACATGTCGGGTCAGCTGGACATCTGCCAACACTCGGGTGCACAGCGTAGGGTGGGGCACCATGATCCTTATCAACGTTAGGTACAAGGTCCGCCCCGAGTTCACCGACAACTTCCTACAGAAGGTTTCCTGGTTCACCGAGGCCACCCGCGCCGAGGAAGGCAACATCTTCTTCGACTGGTTCCGCGATCCGGAGAACGCAAACGAGTACCTGCTGATCGAGGCTTTCCAGGACGATGCCGATGTCGCACACGTCGAGTCCGAGCACTTCAAGCGCGCCTGCGACGAGATGCCGAAGTACCTGCTGGAAACTCCGGAGATCATCAACACGAAGATCCCAGGCAAGACCGAGTGGGATCGGATGGCAGAGTTCCGCGTCGAGGATAACTAGCCCTTAGTCTCGCCCCCTTAACCCCACCTCCTTAACCTACTCCCCTCAGCATCAATATGACTGTCAGCGTTTTCGACCTCTTCCAGATCGGCGTCGGCCCGTCTTCTTCGCACACCGTCGGGCCGATGCGCGCGGGTCTGTCCTTCGCGCAGCGGGTCAAGGCTTTTTTGGGTAATGACGCCACGTCTCCCCGGGCCGCCGATTCAGCAACCGAGGAAGGGCTGTGCCTGCTGGGCTCCGACAAGCTGGCGGACGTGGTGAGCTTGCCCGAGGAGGGGGAACACTCGCTGACCATCAGCGTCGTCCTCTATGGCTCGTTGGCGGCCACGGGTGCCGGCCACGGCACCCTGGGGGCCTGCCTGCTGGGGCTGGACGGTGCCGATCCGGCGCAGGTGGATCCGGACTACATGCAGTCCCGGCTGGATGAGATCCGCGATACTCGCACCATTTACCTGGCGGGCGATAAGAGCCTGCCCGTCACCTGCGGTTTCGAAGACATTGTGCTGCGGCCTACCGTGCGCCGATCGATACACACGAATGCCATGACATTCGTGGTCAGCGGGCTGTCCGAGCCGCTGAAGCAGACTTACTACTCCATCGGTGGTGGATTCATCCGCACAGAGGAGGAAGTCCCCACCCTGGACGAGCTCAGCGGGCCATGGCTGTTCGAGTCCGGTGACAAGCTGATCTCCCTGGCAGAGCATGCGGGCATCAGCCTGGGGGAGGTGCAGCGGCGCTGCGAACAGTCGCTACGCACCGACGAGCAGATCGACGCGAACTTGGATGCGATTGCCCAAGCCATGCAGGATTGTGCCAAGCGCGGCGTTACCTTCGCCGGAGTTTTGCCGGGAGCCTTGATGGTTCGCCGCCGTGCGAAGCGTTGGTACGACCAGTTGATGGAGGAAGATCCGCATCGCACTGCGGAGTTCTCCGAGGACTGGGTGAACCTGGTTGCCCTGGCGGTGAACGAGGAGAACGCGGCCGGCGGGCGGGTGGTTACCGCGCCGACGAATGGCGCTGCGGGCATCATCCCCGCCGTGCTGTTCTACGCCCGTGAGTTCACGCCCGCAGGAAAGCAGGACCCGTTTCAGGTGAACCGGCGATTCCTGCTGGCCGCGGGTGCGGTCGGTTCGCTTTACAAGGAGCGCGCCAGCATCTCTGGCGCAGAGGTTGGCTGCCAGGGTGAAGTCGGCTCTGCGGCCTCCATGGCCGCCGCCGGGCTGGCGGAGGTGCTGGGAGGGTCTCCGCGACAGGTGGCGAACGCGGCGGAGATCGCGATGGAGCATTCGCTGGGGCTCACCTGTGACCCCATTGGGGGCTTGGTGCAGATCCCGTGCATCGAAAGAAACGCCATCAGCGCCGGTAAAGCCATCAATGCCGCCAAAATGGCGATGCGCGGTGACGGGGACCATCACGTCACCCTCGATGAGGTCATTGAGACCATGCGGCAGACCGGCAGGGACATGTCCGAAAAGTACAAGGAAACGGCCGGCGGTGGGTTGGCGACGAACGTCTCCGTGAACGTGCCGGAGTGCTAGGAGCAAGGGGCTTGAGCCCCTTAAGCTACTCAAGCCCCTTTCGCCGCAGAGTCGACCCGAGAGCCTGGAGTTTTATCGCGGTAAAGCGCTAGGCGAATCGCCATCACCAGCAGGGCCAGGATTGTCCACCACAGGTAGGAGTTACCCAGGAGTGCCTGCCAGGCATTCCACTCTAATTCGCGCTGTTCCTGGAAGGGCACGAAAACGGTGGGCTCGAAGGCGAAAGCGACAAAGCCCAGGGCAACCAGCGCAATCCACAGCCAGCGCGGAGTGGCCAGCGGGGAAGTGGGATTCGCAATCGCGTAGCAGGCCAGAGCCACCAGTAGCACCGGAGCCCACGACCAGTGGTGGTTCCAGGAGACTGGGCTGGCCAGCAGTGCAAACAGGGAATTGACGCACAGCGCAACGATCGGTGCCTGTACCCGGAGCAGCTTGATCATGACGAAGGTGATGACTGCCAGCGAAACGCATACCAGCACTACCCACAGCAAGCTGGAAGAATCGTCCGTACGCAAGCCGAAGCGGTACAGCAGACCGTTGATGCTCTGGTTCAGGGCGTATTCGTGGTTGCCGATACGCCCGGTTTCGCGCAGCGTGTGCGTCCAATACTCCAGAGAGTCCCGCGGCAGGATAAGCCAGGCTAGAGCCGTAGTGCCGAGCGTGCCTGCGCCCATGCGCAGGATGGAACCCCAGTCCTTGCGCAGAAGGAACCACAGGCCGAAAACTGCGGGCGTCAATTTGATAGCAACCGCAGCGCCCGTGAGCAGGCCGCGGTAGCGACGAGGCACAACGAGCGCATCGACGAAGACCATACCCATCAGCAGAACGTTGATCTGCCCATAGGCCAAGCTGGTGTGGATGGGGCTCAAGTGGATCAACACTGCGGTGAGCACCACCGACACCCACCCGGCGGAGGCACGATCCAGGCGCGCCGCCGCGTGCACGGTGTGGGCGAGCACCCACCAGGTGACGGTCACCGTGGCACAGACCAGCAGGACTGCGGCCAGGTTAAAAGGAATTACCGCGAGGGGAGTAAACAGCAGTGCCGAAATTGGAGGATAGGTAAACGGCAGGTATGTATCGCCAATAATGTGAAAGTGGCCGCTGTAGAGCTCTTGGCCGTCCAGAACACGCTGGGCTCCCACCCGGTAGACGTCCAGATCCAGGTAGTAGTGGAAGCCACGAGTGTTGAAGATTTTCGGTATGACAGAAAGCACTAGCAGCACACACAGCGCGATCTTAACCGGGAGGCTGATCTTGAGGTGCCGATAGTTATCCAACCGCGCCGAAGCGGCTTCCATTGTCTGCATAAGGGCTAATTATTGCACTATCTGTGAGGTCGCTCTCGCCCAGGCTCACCAATGCTCAAAGCTAAGAAAATATTAGGCGTTCGGCCTGCGAAGAACTAAACTTGGAACAATGAGCGATAGACTTCCCAAGCTGGACAAACAGGCCTATGAAAAGGAGCTCAAAAGGCTCCAAGCTGAACTCGTCGAAATGCAGCAGTGGGTGGTGGAAACCGGAGCCCGCATCGTCATCGTGATGGAGGGGCGCGATGCAGCGGGTAAGGGGTCTGCGATCAAGCGCATCACCCAGTACCTCAGCCCGCGCGTCTGCCGCATTGAGGCTCTGCCAGCCCCCAACTCGCGCGAGAAGGGCCAGTGGTACTTCCAGCGCTACATCGAGAAGCTCCCCACCGCCGGAGAGATCGTCATCTTCGACCGCTCCTGGTACAACCGTGCCGGCGTGGAACGCGTGATGGGCTTCTGCACCACCCAGGAATACCGTCGCTTCCTGCACCAGGCTCCAATCTTCGAGCGCCTGTTGGTGGAGGATGGCATCATCCTGCGCAAGTATTGGTTCTCCGTGTCCGACGAAGAGCAGATTCGTCGCTTCCAGTCCCGCCAGTCCGACCCGCTGCGCCAGTGGAAGCTGTCCCCGATGGACCTGCAGTCCATCACGCGCTGGGAGGACTACTCCCGTGCGAAGGATGAGATGTTCGTACACACCGACATCCCGTCCGCCCCGTGGTACACCGTGGAGTCCGAGGACAAGAAGCGTTCCCGCATCAACGTGATCACCCACCTGCTGAACACGATCCCCTGGGAGTATGTGGAAAAGAACGTGCCGAAGATTCCGGAGCGCCCGGCATCCGACTCCACCTACGAGCGCCCGCCGCGCACCCAGTTCCGCTACGTGCCTGACGTTGCGAAGCTGCTGGAAAAGGATCTGCTGAAGCAGCAAGCTGAAGAAGCCAAGCAAGTCCAGGAGGCTGAGTCCGGGGGGAACTCCAAGAAGAAGTCGAAGTCCGAGGACAAGGGGGCTGCGGCGTCCAAAAAGAACAAGGGCGACAAAAAGAAAAAGGGCAAGAAGTCCAAGAAGGGCAAGAAATCTAAGTAGCCCTTAGATTTAAATTAGGCTGCACTTCCTTGTCGTTCCTGTAATTATGGTGACATGGCAGACAAGAGAAGGAAACACCCGACGTACGATCCGGACGCGGAAGTAACCACCGTCGTTGCAGGTCACGTCGGGGTTATCGAGCTGAATCGCCCTAAGGCTCTGAATTCCTTAAACGTGGAGATGATCCGCCTAATCCGCGAGGCGGTCGACAAATGGGTCGACGATGACTGGATTCAGTTCATCGTGATTAAGTCGTCCTCCGACCGGGCCTTTTGCGCAGGTGGGGACGTGCGTTATGTGCGGATGCGGGACATGAAGCGCATGTACCGCTTCGGGGACTCTTTCTTTGAGGAAGAATATGACCTCAACGAGCGGCTGTCGCGGGTAAACAAGCCCGTCATTGCGCTGCTGGAAGGCATCGTGATGGGCGGCGGCATGGGTATTTCCATGCATGGCTCGCACCGCGTGGTCACTCCGCGCACCCTGGGGGCAATGCCGGAGGCTGCGATCGGGTTTGTGCCCGACGTGGGTATGTCTTACCGGCTGACGCACCTGGATTGCTCGCCCGCAGTGGGGTTGTTTATTGCCACGACGGGGTGGCGCCTGAGCCCTGCGGACATGTTGTACACCGGCCTGGCCACGAACCTTGTGGCGGATGTGCATGCATTCGAATCGGACCTCCACTCGGGTGTCCTTCCGGAAGCGCTGCGGTCTAACGCGCTCGACCCGCAGAAACTGGACGAGCCGACCTCTATGCTGCAGAAGCATGCGGACTGGATCGAGCGGACCTTCGCCGAAGGTTCTTGGGCAGACATCGAAGCCCGGATCGTGCGGGATGAGGGTTCTGTTTCGGACGCCGAATTGGCGCAGTTTATAATCAAGGTGATCGATTCCCTGAAGGGTGCTAACCCGGAGAGCCTCGTGGCCACGGTGGAGCTTTTCCGCCGCGCGGAGGGCGCAACGTTGCGCGAGGCGCTGGATATGGAATTCAAGGTCGGTGGTGAGCTGCGCCGGGGGCCGAACTTCATCGAGGGAGTGCGCGCAGTGCTGGAACACAAGGATCACAACGCGCAGTTCGAGCCGGCTTCCACGGATGACGTGGACGTGGAGAAATGGCGGGCGCTGCTGGGCTAGGCTCTTGTACGTTGCACCCGCAGCCACACGAAGAATCCCCACAGCACGAACGCGCCGTAGACCACGTATAGCGCCGCGGAGGGGTAGTAGCCCGCGGCGAGCAGCAGGGGTACGCCGACAATATCCACGCCGATCCAGATCAGCCAGAACTCGGTCCATCCGCGGGCCATGCCAAACGTGGCCAGGATGGAGCCGGTGAAGATCCAGGCGTCTGCCCACGGCCCCCACGAACCTAGCGCGTCGAAGATCAGTGCGAAGACTACGGTGCCGATCACCGCAAAGGCGAGCATGCCGAGGCGTTCCTTGGTGCTGGCCCAGCTGGGTTGCACTGCGGCGCTGTCGGCGGCGGGCTCGCTGACGATGGAGCGGGAGGGGTCGGTGTTATCAGGCTCGCGCATGCCTGCCGTGCGGGCGCGGCTCCACTGATACCAGCCGTACAGCGAAACGATGAGGAACATCACTTGGCGGCCTGCCTGCCCGTAGAGGTCCAGATCCTGCGGGGTGTGGAACAGCCCACCCAGGAACACCGTGAACAGCAGCACGTTGCCGACGATTCCCACGGGCCAGGCCCACACCACGCGCTTCATCCCGCCGACGGCGGAGGCTAGACCGAAGAGATTGCCGATGATTTCGCGCCAGAGGATCGGGTAGCCGCCGATGACCAGCGTTGCGTTAAGCAGTGTTGTAAAGATTCCCTCTGATTCCACAGTGCCCATCTTCCCTTATCCGGTCTGGGCAAAGGAAACCGGGTTTGATTCTCGGTGAGGTGCCTACTTTTCGTCCTCAATGCGATCGACACGAGCCAGCATGTCGAAGGCCTGGTTGTAGAGCTCCTCGGGGCTGAGGCCACCGGATAGCTTCTCGTCTACAGATGCCTCCATGGCGCGCATGGCGATGCTGAAGGAAACATCCAGCAACAGGAATGCCTTAAAGGGGGAGAGGTCGGGGGCGACATCGCACAGCGCCTTAGTTCCCGGGGCCGTGAGGGTAGGCAGATCCACATCCAGGTGCTCACTGCTGCCCTTATCCTGCGGATTCTCCAGCATGATGAGCAGGGGTTTGAACTTGCGGATATCCGGTGTAACGGGATCCACTAGCTCGGAAACCTCGGCAGAGTCGGCAGAGTCTGTCTGGCTGGCCGAGCCCCCTTGATCGCCTTGCGGAGGGAAGCAGTAGATCCACATTGCATCTCGCATGATGTCCACGATTCGGCCGGTGGGATGGTCCACCGCAATCTCTCGGATGCGGTGAGCGAAGTGTTCGAAGACTTCGTGCAGGTAGTAGGCGAAGACATCGTCGCGACGCTCGAAGTAGTTGTGGAATGTGCGTGTGGATACGCCCGCCCGCTTAGTAATGGCCTGGACCGTCGCTTCCTCCGGGCCGTAGCTCATGAACAGCTCAATAGCTGCATCGATGAGATTCTGCTTTGTTTCGGCCTTCTTCTGTTCGCGCCGGGAAGCGGAGGGCTCGGGGATCGTCGAACTCGATGACATGTGAGTGAGAAACCTTTCAATATGCCCAGATGATCCGATTTGATGGACATCGTACGATGCGGGCTAGCGTAGCAAATCTGATATTAACAAAACGGAGGCCGGGTATTTAACTGTTTCTCATCTCAGCTAGCCGAGCTGCGAAAGCCCTCCCGCTAGTAGTTGGAAAGCGCCTCGAATCTCTTCTTCCGTCGCACATTCCCCACTCTCGTTGAGTTCCACGAAAACTGTGGGTACAACCATGATCGAATTGATGAGCAACAGCGCGTGGGCGGTGTTGAGCGTCCGACCTTCGCGCTCGCTGTACTGCTGAAAAGCCTGTACGAGCGGAGAGAAGAACTCCACGGCGTTGCGGGGAAGGCCATCGTTCTCTGTGAAAAGCTCTGTACGAGCTTGGGCGGGGATAGAGAGTAAGTGGTCCGCAAGGCGGGAGAGGGTTTGAATGCTGTTCGGGCTGCCCGTCGTTCGGTTAAAGAAGTCCACCGCGATATTCTCGCCAATCGATATCAATTGTTGCCCAGGTTGTGCAGTATCCACCATGCCAACCATTTCCTCAACGAATTGATTAAGCGTGAATAGTAAAGCAGCGTCTCGATGAGGGAAATAGTTGTGAAAAGTGCGCGGGGAAATATCAGCTCTTTCTGCGATCTTCGCGATGTTAGCATTCTCCGCTCCCTCGTTGACTAGCAAGTCAACGGCGGCACAGGCGATGCGCTCACGGGTTTCGGCCTTTTTGCGATCCCGTAGGCTCGGCGTTGCTGCCTCTACGCTCTTTCCGCCTTCGAAGTTCACTTTCACAACCTTTCTCGAGTGACGCCTTACTTTACTGCTGCCTGTGCGTCTCGCGGATCTGCCTCACCTGACTCGGTAGGTGTATCCGGAGTGCGGCTACCGTCAGCGTTCAATCCCACCAGGCTCTCGCCCTCGACGTCGACAGCGGGAACGATCTTCGCTAGCCACTTGGGGAACTTCCACGCGTGCTCACCGAGAAGGAACATCGTTGCTGGAATAAAGGTCATGCGGACGATGAAGGCGTCAAAGAATACGGCGGCGGCCAGCGCAAAGCCCATCACCTTAATAAACGGCTCGTCGGCCATCATGAAGGCAGCGAAGACCGAAATCATGATGAGCGCGGCTGCAGTGACCACGCGCGCGCCATGCTTGAAGCCGTTGGCGGTGGCGTTGCCGGCGGTCTTGCCGTGCGCCCAGCCCTCGCGCATACGGGTGACCAGGAAGACCTGGTAGTCCATTGCGAGGCCAAAAACAATACCGATCAGCATGATTGGCAGGAAGGAGATGATGGGCTGCGGGTCGTCGATGATGCCGCCGAAGCCCTCCTGCCACAGTGCGACGGTGACGCCGAACGTAGCAGCCACCGACAGGCCGAAGCCCAACGCCGCGATCAGTGGCACCCAAATGGAGCGGAAGACGATCATCAACAGGATGAAAGCCAACACGAGGACGATGGCGATGTAGGGGATGAGGACGTCCGAAAGCCGCTGAGAAATGTCCTCGTACATTGGGGTGACACCGGTGATGGCATAGGTTGCGCCGGTTTCTTCGTTATAGCCGGCTTCCTCGGCACGCATCTGCTCCAGGACATCGGCGGCGCGGGCATCTGTTGCACCGTAGGACGGGGTGATCATCACCTGAGCCGCAGTACCCAGGTCGGCTGGGTTGTGCGGATCGCCGTTGGTCTGCACTACCTGTGCGTTCTCCACACCTTCGGTGCCCTGGAGGGTCGCGACGGCCTCCTGGGTGGCGGCGGCCTTTTCCTTGTCATTGAGGTCAGGGTATTCCACGAGGGCTACCATCGGGGCGTTGCGGCCTGCACCGAAGCCATCTTCCGTCATTTCGTAGGCGACGCGGTTGGGAGTGCCCTTGGCCATAGAACCATCGGAAGGCATAGCCAGACGCAGGTTCATTGCGGGGATGGCCAGCAGGATCAACAACACTGCAGCGCCTACCAACCACAGGGCGGGCTTCTTGCGGATGATGCGCACCCACTTCAGCCCCATGGTCGGCTTCTCGTTCTCTGGGTCCGGAGCCTTGACGAAAGGCGCGCGCCCCGCGAATACCTTCGTGCCAATGAGGCCCATGATGGCGGGCAGCAGGGTGATCGCGACGATCACGGCAATGGCAACGGTGCCGGCAGCGGCCAAGGCCATCGCGGTGAGGAACGGGATGTTGATGATGGACAGTGCTGCCAGTGCAATTAGCACCGTAAGGCCGGCAAACACGACAGCGGAACCAGCCTTGCCGACTGCGAGGCCGGCCAGGTGGGCGCGTTCCTTGACGGGAATCGTCTTGAGTTTCTGGTGTAGTTCCTTCGGTTCCAGATCTTGACCACCCACATGGGCGATCAGCTCGTTGCGGAAGCGGGAGAGGATGAACAGCGCATAGTCGATGCCCACGGCCAGGCCGATCATGGAGGCCAGGGTGGGGGTCATGGAGTTGATGCTGTCCGTGACGGAGGTGGCGGCCATGACGATGCCAATACCCGTGCCCACGCCGATCACTGCGGAGAGCAGCGGCAGGCCTGCGGCCACGAGGCTGCCGAAGGTGACGATCAAAACAATAGCGGCGACCGCTAGGCCGATGGCTTCGGAGGCCATGCTCATCTCTGGCTGTTGGAATGCGTTACCGTTCCAGCCAACCTTGAGGTTGCCCTCGTTGTCCTTTACTGCTTCCTCGAATTTTTGCACGTCCTCTGCGGGCACGTCTGCTGCAGTTTTCGCATCGAAGGAAATCTCGATGGTGCCAGTGCGCTGGTCGGGGCTCAGCGGGCTTAGCGCGGCGATGTCAGAGGCGATCTGCTCCTTCGGCATTCCCTGCTTCTGCTTCATGGGAGCCATTTGCTGGTGCATGCTTTCGCTGGCCAGCACGGGGGAGACGAGCTTTTCTTTGTCTTTCAGGAAATCAAGCTCTTGCAGTGCTTGAAGGATGTCCTCGGTCGACTGTGCAGCCTCGCCCTGGGCAAGAGTCTGACCTTCAGGGGCTTGAATCACGAGCTTGCCCGTGGCGGCCTCTAGCTGATCAGCATCTTTGCCGTTGGGGAATTCTTCCTTGATCCTGTCCTGGGTCTCGATGGATTCCAGGCCGGGGATGGTGAAGGACTGCGAGGTTGGTTTGGTTAACAGTGCGGAGGCGGTGCCCACGCCGATCAGCACGATCAGCCAGACGGCGAGGAAGCGCCACTTATGAAGGTAGGCGGAGCGGCCTACGCGATACAGGAATTTTGCCATGCGTAAAATATTGCACAGCATGTGAAACTTTGCAAGACTTGTGCAAATATTTAGATGGGGTCGCGACGAATCGCTACTCCGCCTAGTCGGCAACCAGGGTCTCCATCGTCACCTCCGGGTGTTCCTTCTCCACGAAGGCTAGCTTCCACTTGTCGCCGAATAGGGCAATCAGCTCCCCGTCTGTGCGGGTGAAGATCTCCACGCCTCGCTGCTTGGCCAGCACCGGCGCGGACTCGGCGTCAGTACGACGAGCGACAGAGTAAGGGACGGGGTCGGCCACGGTCTCCACGTTGTACTCAACGTCCATGCGGGCCTGCATAACCTCAAACTGCATCGGGCCGACGGCGGCCATGACCGGGTTGGCGTCACCACGCGCGTCGTTGCGCAGAATCTGCACAACACCTTCGGAATCGAGCTGCTCGAGGGCCTTGCGGAACTGCTTGTACTTGCCCAGCGACTTCGCGCGCAGTGTGCGGAAGTGCTCCGGTGCGAACTGCGGCATGGGCGGGAACTGCACCTTCTTGCCGGCGTAGATCGTGTCTCCCGGGGCGAGCGAACCCGCGTTGACTAGACCCACGATATCGCCGGGGTAGGCGGCCTCAACGGTGGCACGGGTACGGCCGAAGACGGTCAGGGCGTACTTCGTGGAGAAAGACCGGCCGGACTGAGCATGTGTGACCTGCATGCCGCGTTCGAACACACCTGAGACCACGCGCATGAACGCCAAGGAGTCGCGGTGGTTGCGGTCCATGCCGGCCTGCACCTTGAACACCACGCCCGAAAAATCATCGGTGGGGTCGCGGTGCTCCTCCACCGCGACGGAGTTTCCGCCCGCGGCGGCTTCGAGCACCTTCGGGTCGGAATCGCGGCCCGCTGGGGCGGGCGCCAACGCGCAGAGGGTATCCAGAATCTGGTGCACGCCGAAGTTCAGCATCGCGGAGGCGAAGATCAGCGGGGAAGTGGTGCACTCCAGGAACAGCTCCTGGTCGTGCAACGCACCGTCGGCGGCCAGCAACTCTACTTCTTCAGCGGCAGTTTCCCATACGTCTTCCTCCCGCTCTGCGGCTTGCTCCGGGTTGTAGTGTTCCTCCGGGGCGATGGTCGATCCACCTGCGGTGCGGAGGAAGTGGATGTACTCCTCGGCCTCCCCGTCGTCGTTGATGCGCGCCAACCCGCGGAAGTCACCAGCTTCGCCAACCGGCCAGAACAGGGGAGTGGGCTGCAGTTGAATCTCGTTGACGATCTCGTCCACCAGCTCCAGCGGGCTGCGGCCGGGGCGGTCCCACTTGTTCACGACGGTCACGATCGGCAGGCCGCGGGCCTTGCACACACGGAACAGCTTCAGCGTCTGTGGCTCCAGACCCTTCGCACCATCAATGAGCATCACCGCGGCATCCACGGCAGACAGAACTCGGTAGGTATCCTCCGAGAAGTCCGCGTGGCCCGGGGTGTCTACCAGGTTGATCATGAAGGGCTCGCCGTCGTGGCCCTCAGGGGCGTACTCAAACTGCAGCGCGGAGGAGGCGATGGAAATGCCACGGTCCTTCTCCATATCCATCCAGTCGGAGACGGTGGACTTGCGGCCGGCCTTGCCGTGCACGGCGCCGGCTTCTTTGATCATGTGGGCATGCAGAGCTAGCGCCTCGGTGAGGGTCGATTTACCGGCATCCGGGTGGGCGATGACGGCGAATGTGCGGCGGCGCGAGGCTTCGGATGCGGTTGTACTCATAATGCCCACAAGTCTAGCGGGTGGGCATTAGGCGCAGGTAGTCGTGGTCTTCTTCTTATGGTCTGCAGCCTGTGCCAGCGCCTCGTCGAAGGATTTCGCATACTCCTGCGCGCCCTCGGGCATCGGGTGAACACCATCTTCAAACAGCAGGTTCTGGTGGGACTGCGCGTGGCCGCACCAGTCCGCGATGTAGACGTTGTCGTGAGCCTTGGCTGCATCCAGCACTTCCTGGCGGGATTGTGCCATCCACTCTCGATCGCCGTAGGGCATGGCCATGAAGATCTGGCGGTCGGGGCCGATGAGGTTAATCATCTCCTCCAGCTGTCCCGGGAAGGCTGAGCCGTTGGTTCCGAAGCCAAGGAACACGTTCTTGCGCAGCTCGCCGGAATCGTTCAGTTGACGCAGAACATCTATGCCGGCGGTGTAGTGGCGGGAAACGTCCGCATCGATGTAGATGCCCGGGTAGTTCGTGTTCAGCGCTTCGCTGGCTGCCAGCATCACAGAGTCACCCACGGCGGTGATGTCCTTGCCCTGCACGGCCGCGGCCTTCTTCTCCTTCGGAGGCGGTGGAGTGGCCGGGGTGGGGGCCTTACCCTTGTTAGCCTCTTGGTTCATACGTTGTAGCTGGTCCAGTTCCTGTTCCAGTGCAGTCTTATCGTTGGAGTTCACCACTCCGTAGACCACACCGCCGACACAGGCCACGACAAGCAATGGTACGACGGGCCAAGCGACCTTCTTAAAGCCTTCGTTGATCTCCTGGAAGCTCGGGCGGGAAGCCCAGTAGTCCTTCCACGTCTGCTTGTAGCCGCGGCGGCGGAAGGGGTTTTCCACGTGCTGGTAGGAAATCTCGGAGATCAGCAGTGCGATCGGCACCGCTACCAGTCCCAGAATCCACTTGTGGTCCATGTGACCGTCGGCGTCAAAAAGAGCGCGCAGAATCATGATGACTGGCCAGTGCCACAGGTACAACGAGAACGAGCGTTGGCCGAGCCAGCGCATGACATTGGTACGGAAGACCCACGTCAGCGGGCCGGTCTCGCGGATCACTCCCCAGATCATCAGCACGCCCAGCACGCTGGTCAGCAGCAGGCCGCCCTGGTAGGTCACTGCCAGGGCGTCGCCCATAAACAGCAGCTGGATGACGTAGCCGATAAGGGCAAGGGCACCGATGGCTCCTGCAGCTCGCGCCTCAAACTTTCCTGCCGACGGCCAGGAATCCACCCTTGGATCGTTGCGTGTGGAGGTGACAGCCAGCGAAAGGAAAGCACCGATGAGCAGGCCGAAAGCGTGCGTATCCGTGCCGTAGTAGACGCGCGTCGGATCCTCGCCGGGGGTGAACAGCAGCGCCATGGCTGCAGCGGAAAGCACGGCAAGCAGCGCCGTCATCAGCATCGGGACGCGGCGCGGACTGCGGTGGAGCCGACGCTGGGTGAACACGAAAATGCCGAGTGTCACCAGCGGCCAGATGATGTAGAACTGCTCTTCGACCGCCAGCGACCAGTAGTGGGCGAAAACCTGAACCTCGTTTTCCGCGAAGTACGACTGGGAGGTAGCGATCTGCGTCCAGTTGTTGACGAAGAACAGCGTGCCCAGGAATTGCTCGCGGATGCCCACGGCAATGTCCCCACCTATGGCGGTGACGATTGCGGTGACGATAAACAGCGTGACCAGCGCGGCAGGAAGGATTCGTCGGAAACGCCTGATCCAGAAGTCTTTCAGGCTGATCGTGTTGTTTACCCGGTACTCGCGCACCAGCAGCGAGGTGATCAGGAAGCCCGATAGGACGAAAAACAGGTCCACGCCCAGGTAACCGCCGGGCAGAACATCGCCGAAGAAGTGGTAGATCACCACTGCGAGCACGGCGAGGCCACGCAAGCCATCGAGTCCCTTTACCTGGCGCAGGCGAGCACGGCGATCTTTCTTAATCGTCTTGTTCTCCGGCGGGATCGCCAGCGCTTCCGGCACCTTGTTCTGCTGTGGCGCAGGTTGTGCCGTCGCCACCTGTTTCGGTTCGGGCTGTTTCTTTGGTTGTGACGCCGACTTCTCCGCCGCTGGTGGCACCGGCTTCGGCTCCGCCTTCGGCTTTGCAGTCGGCGTGGCCTTTGCTGCAGGCGTCTTTTTGGGCGCCGGCTTGGCGGCCTGCTTGGGTGCAAGTTTCGCGGGAGGCGTTGACTTCTTGGGCGCAGGTTTTGCGGGAGGCGTTGACTTCTTGGGCGCAGGTTTTGCGGGAGGCGTTGACTTCTTGGGTGCAGGTGCTTGTCGCGTCACGCCAGGTGCAACCCCCGGGGCAGGCGGCGCGCCTACGCTACCGAGTTTGATGGCCGGAGCAGCCGCAGCTGGTCGGGTAGTAGCAGCCTGCTTGGGGCTAGTGCTTGTCTGCTTCTTGTTTTTGTCTGCTTTAGGAGCCTTCGCAGCCGTAGTGGACTTCTTGGGATCCTGCGAGGCTGCGGTTGCCTTCGGTGGCTTTTGCTTCTGGGGAGCGGAAGCCTTCGGTGGCTTCGGAGCGGCAGGCTTTTTCTCTGCAGAGGTCTTCTCCTCGGAAGGCTTGGAATCCGCAGACGGTTCGGAATCCGCAGACGGTTTAGAAGACACAGAAGCCCCGGAAGATACACCAGATTCCTGGTGTTTCTGCTGGTCGGGGGACGACTTCGCTGAACCTGTTCGATCGTTACGAACAGCGCGCAGTAGTCCAAAAACCTGCTTCACTTTGCATCTCCCAAAGGCAAGATCGAGTGCATTGATTCAACAATACTAACGCTAGTTAGCTCGAAAAACCGCGAGTATCCTCGTTACTGCGCGCTACCTGCACCGCAGCACTTATTAGTGCTTGCGTGTGTGGATATCGTTTCGTGCAATGTCTGTGCCATTGTTCACGATGAGAGTCACTGAGTCCACCGAAGCTCGAAGAGTATTTTCCATCCACCCGCTCTCTGGGGCGATGTCCGCATCCTCGAACGGGCTCAAAACGAAATCAATCACCGACGTTCCCTTGGGCGGGCGACCGATGCCCATGCGGACGCGCACGTAGTGCTGGGTGCCTAGCTCGGCAGTCATTGAGCGCAGCCCATTGTGGCCGCCCTCTCCGCCTTTATCCTTGATGCGCACCTGGCCGGTGGCGATATCCAACTCGTCGTGGCAGACAATGACTCGCTCTGCCGGCAGACTCAAAGCGGAAGCCAGCGGACCCACCGCTTCACCAGAGTTATTCATGTACGTCGTAGAGCGCAGTAGCAGCACGGGGGTTTCTTCCACCGTGATCAACGCCGCATGAGCCTTCTGGCCCTCCACCGGCAGCCACTGCGTCTCGTACCGCTCAACCAGGCGATCAATCGGCCAATAGCCGATATTGTGTCGGGTTTCCGCGTACTTGGTTCCGGGGTTTCCCAGGCCGATCACAATCCATTCAGGGGCAAACTCTTGCAGCTGCCCGACGGTGAGCTTGGAACGCTTCGCAGGCTTCTTACCTGCGCTTTTATCTACCGGCTCCTGTAGTGCGGAGCTCTTGCGAAAAACGGAAAATAAAGACTGGAGGAATGACACAGCCACTAGTTTCCCACACCGAGGGTGCGCTCAACCTCGTCGGCTGCGTCAGCGCACATGATCGCCACATCCGCCGCCTCCGACTTGGGGAAGGGCTTCAACACATAGGCCGCTGGATCCATGCGTCCGGGTGGCCGCCCAATGCCGCACGAAAGGCGCCAGTAGTCCTTCGTGCCCAGGGACTTCGTGATGGACTTCAATCCGTTATGCCCCTTGTCGCCACCGGACTGCCGCAACTTAACCGCCCCCGGATCGCCCTCGAGGTCGTCGTAGGCGACGATGATGTTACCCGCCGGGATCTTGAAAAACGCCGCCAGCTGCTGCACCGGCCCGCCCGACACATTCATGTAGGTCCGCGGCTGCGCCAGCACTATCTTGCGCCCCGCGATAGTCACCTCGGCGATGTCCGTGTTCGTCTTCTTGTGGGTATTCAGGCTGGCCACCGGTACTTGCCGATCCAGCAGTTCGCCGATCACCATTCGCCCAACGTTATGCCTGGTGTTGGCGTATTTATCGCCGGGGTTGCCCAGGCCGACGATCAGCCATGTATCGCTGTTGGTTTGTTGTTTCTTATTTGGTGACGCCACCGTCTCCCAACCCTCTCTCTAGCTCACTGACGGTCATTGTACTGTCCACCCCGGACAGCCCCCGCGGCCGTGGGGTGGCGTCAATAAAAAGGGCAACAAAAGGGGCCACCCGGTGCGAGAATTGCACGCGGTGTGGCCCAGTGGGGGGGGGAAGGGGGAGTGGATTACTCCTCGGACTCGCCCTCGGCTGCCTCGCCCTCGGCTGCCTCGCCCTCGGCGCCTTCGCCCTCCTCGTCCGGCTCCGGCAGTTCCTCTTCCTCCGGCTCCACGACGTTGATGATCAGGGTGTCTTCCTCGGAGACCAGGGATGCGTTGCCCGGCATCTGCAGGTCGCCGGCCAGAACCTGGTCGCCGATTTCCTTGCCCTCGATGTCGACGGTGATCTCTTCCGGAATGTTCAGAACGTCGGCCAGGATGGTGATGACATCTGCCTCCTGGGTGACCAGGGCGCCCGGAGCAGGCTGACCGGTGAAGATAACCGGAACGTCAACCTCAACCTTCTCGCCGCGCTTAACGTTCAGCAGGTCAGCGTGGTCCACGTCCAGGGTCAGTACGTTCTGATCCACAGCCTTGATCATGACCAGGTGGTCCTGGCCCTCGATCTCCAGCTCCAGAACGGCGTTCACGCCCTCGTTACGTAGGATGGCCTGGAACTCCAGGATGTCCACGTGAACGTGCATCGGGTCCAGCTTGTTGCCGTAGACAACAGCCGGAACGCGGAAGTCACGACGCAGGCGGCGGGAAGCGCCCTTGCCGAACTCGGTACGCAGCTCGCCCTTCAGGCGGGTAATGTCAGCCATGATTTTCTCCTTCGATTTTTGTGCTTCAGATGTGCTCTGAATCGCTCTTGCGTTTCAACCGCGGACATAAAAAATGCCGCGATATCTCGCGGCGTGTATGCATCCCACAGTTTTATTGGTCACGCACCCGCACGCGAGCGGACTCGCTTTGAAAGGTTACGCCACACAAAAAGAAGGGGGAGTGTGCTTTTCGCGCCGATAACGGCCAAATTCTGGGTGAGAATTCAGCCCTCGCCGAGATTCGAAAGTATGTTAGCACACCCCCAACCGGGGATTAAAACTACTCAAACAGTGTGGTCACGGAGCCATTCTCGAAGATCTCGTGAATGGTCTTGGCCACCAGCGGGGCGATCGGCAGAACCGTCAGGTTATCCCACCCCTCGGTAGACTGCGGCAGAGTATCGGTGGTGATGATCTCACGGGCGCCACAGCTGCTCAGACGCTCGCGCGCCGGACCGCTGAACACGCCGTGGGTGGTGGCGATGATCACGTCGCCCGCACCAGCCTCGCGCAGCACGCCGACGGCGCCGGCGATGGTTCCACCGGTATCGATCATGTCATCCAACAGCACACAGGTGCGGCCCTTCACGTCACCAACCACGCGGTTGGCGGTGACCTTGTTGGCCACGTCCACGTCGCGGGTCTTGTGGATGAACGCCAGCGGGGCATCACCCAGCACGTTGGCCCACTTCTCGGCCACCTTCACGCGGCCAGCGTCGGGGGAGACCACGCAGATGTTGTCCAGGTTGTAGTTGGCCTTCACGTAGTCAGTCAGGATCGGCATGGCGTGCATGTGATCCACCGGGCCGTCGAAGAAGCCCTGGATCTGATCCGTGTGCAGATCGACGGAGACAATGCGGTCCGCGCCGGCGGTCTTCAGCAAGTCGGCAACCAGGCGGGCGGAGATCGGCTCGCGGCCGCGGTGCTTCTTGTCCTGGCGGGCATAGGGGTAGAACGGCAGGATCGCGGTGATGCGCTTGGCGGAGCCACGCTTCAGAGCATCGATCATGATCAGCTGTTCCATCAGCCAATCATTCAGCGGCTGCGGGTGGGACTGCAGTACGAAGGCATCGGAACCACGAACGGACTCTTCGAAGCGGACGAAGATCTCGCCGTTAGCGAAGTCGCGGGCGGTGGTCGGAGTAACCTCGATGCCCAGTTCGCGGGCAACAGCCTCCCCCAAATCCGGATGAGCCCTACCGCTAAACAGCATCAGGTTCTTTTGATTGTCGATCCAGTGGGTGGTGGACACTTGTGCTTAAACCTTCCGGTCGAAGAGCTGGACTATTCACTTTTACTAAGGCGCTCCCTATTTTAGGGCGAGCCCAGAGATATCAACAAAAACCAGCGTAGCTTCCGTTTTCTACTTCTGGTCCGCCTGCGGTGTGGAAGCGGGGGAACCACCTTCCGCCACACGCTTGGCTGCGGCCTCGCCGGCCTCCGCCGCCGGGGTTCCGGGGCGCTTCTTAGCCACCCAGCCCTCGACG
This sequence comes from Corynebacterium sp. ACRQK, assembly GCF_022345965.1. Taxonomy (GTDB): domain Bacteria; phylum Actinomycetota; class Actinomycetes; order Mycobacteriales; family Mycobacteriaceae; genus Corynebacterium. The sequence goes on along the minus strand of NZ_JAKRMU010000003.1, from coordinate 56,322 downwards.
TTGCGCTGCTTGCCGCCGGATACCACAAGCGCGCCCGGCGGTACGTCCTCCTTGATGACGGTACCGGCGCCGGAGTAGGCACCATCGCCCACGACGACCGGGGCGATGAACATCGAATCGGATCCGGTGCGCACGTGGGAGCCCACGGTGGTGTGGTGCTTGTTCACGCCGTCGTAGTTCACGAACACGCTGGAGGCACCGATGTTGGAGTGCTCGCCGATCGTCGCATCGCCGACGTAGGTCAGGTGCGGTACCTTCGAGCCGCGTCCGATGTTCGCCTTCTTCGTCTCGACGAAGCCACCGAGCTTGCCCTCTTCGCCCAGGATCGTGCCGGGGCGGATGTAGGTGAAGGGGCCTACCTCGGCCCGGGGGCCGATGGTGGAATCAAAGCCGTGGGTGCGCACCACCTGCGCGCCTTCGCCGACAGTGACATTTTTCAGTGTGCTGTCCGGGCCGATCTGCGCGTTATCGCCGATGGTGGTGGTGCCCAGTAGCTGCGTTCCCGGCAGGATGGTGACATCCTGGCCTACCTGCACATCCACGTCGATCCAGGTTGTCGCCGGATCCACGATGGTGGCTCCACCCCGCATTGCGGCGGTCACGGTGCGGCGGTTGAGTTCGGCGCCCGCGGCGGCAAGCTGTACTCGGTCGTTGACGCCCGCGAGTTCCGCCGCGTCGGCGGCAATGTGGGCGCGCACGGGGTGACCCGCCCGGCGGGCGATGCTCAGCAGGTCCGTCAGGTACAGCTCGCCCTGGGCGTTATCTGTGTTCAACTGCGCCAGGCCGTTGCGGAGGATGGCCGCGTCGAAGGCGAATACGCCGGAGTTGACCTCGGTGATTGCCTTCTGCTTTTCCGTCGCGTCCTTTTCCTCCACGATGGCAGTGACCATGCCGTCGTTGGTGCGCAGGATGCGACCGTAGCCGGTGGGGTTGTCCTGGTTGACAGACAGCACGGTGACGCTCGCCCCGTCGTGGGTGGCTGTCAGTTCCTGCAGGGTCTCCGGGGACAGCAATGGCACGTCCGCGTTGGTGACAACTACGGTGCCTTCGAAGCCCTCCAGCTCCTCCATTGCGCACTGCACGGCGTGGCCGGTGCCGTTCTGCTGCTTCTGAATCGCAGTATCGATGTTGCGCCCCAGTTGCTCGGCGACCTCCGTCACCGCTGGGCCGACCTGCTCGCGTCCGTGGCCGATAACAGCCACGATGCGGGCGGGGTTGATGCCTGCGGCAGCGTGCAGGCTGTGGGAAAGCAGGGTGCGCCCGCCGATGGAGTGCAGGGTCTTTTGGGTTGCGGACTTCATCCGCGTGCCCGCCCCTGCGGCCAGTACGATCACTGCCACAGGCTTGTCTTGGGCCTTTGGTTGAGCTTCGGGGTTCTGAGCAGCATCAGTCACGTTGTTGGCATTCCTTACTTTCGGTTAAAAGCGAATACCAGCATAGCGCCGCATAGCCGCTGCGTCGGGGAGGGCTGCCCGCGGGCGTTTAGGAAATCTGGTTTTTGCCCACCGAGACTTCCGGCAGGGTCTTCGACAGTGCGGCGCCCAGAAGCCCGAAAAGCGCCAGCGCAGCCAGCGCGACCTCGGGGGAAACCAGTGCCAACACACTGGTCAGCGCACCCACGATCAGAAGCAACACGCCCATCAGGGTATTTGCGACCGAGACATAGCGGGTGCGTTGCGTGCCCTCAGCCATGTCCACGATGTAGGTGGAGCGGGCGACTCTAATCGCAGCGTGGGCAAGCGAAATAATGAAGAACGCGATGGGCAGCCACCACACCAGGGTGGTGGTCCACGCATGGGCGTCACTAAGCGAAGAAGCGTAACCCAGTGCCACGGTGATGATCAGCACGATCGTCGCCAGTAGCGCGGCGCCGGACAGGGTGTTGCGGGAGCTCACGTCGGACAGTAGGCCAGAGATTCTGCCTGCGAGCAGCGCGGCCACGCCGGAAGCGATCACGAACGTCCCCAGACCCGTGAAGATGGCGCTGGCCAGCGATGATTCCTCCGTCACGCTCTGTTGGTTCGCCATCGTCACCAGGAATGTCGGCGACAGTGCGGAGGCCAGCAGCAGCGAACGAACCAGCACGAAGCGCCTAAAGTCACGGTCAGAACGCACGAGGTCCACGATGTCGTCGAACACATCGCGTAGGTAGTTCGTGCCCTGTGGTAGCTCTTTTTGTTCTTGTTTAGTGACGCCCTCACGGATCCCCTTAAACAGCCATGCGCTGGCCAGCCAGGCTGCGGTGGCGATGGCGAAAAGCACTGCGAAGAGGGTAGGGGTGAGCTCGCCCCGGGCGGCCTGAATGGCCATACCCACCAGGATCGCCACCGCGCCGGACAGAGTGGTGGCAAAGCCGGTCAGCCGCCCGCGGAAACCCTTGGGAACCGTGCGCCCGGCAATGTCCTTGCTGGTCAGCGAAACCAAAGAGCGGCAAGTGGACAGCAGAGCGAGGGCGAACAGAACGATCAACCCGGCCAGCAGCCCGTCGGTCAGAAGCGCCGCGGCGACCATGATCGCGCAGGCCAGCGCCTGGCCAAGCGTGCCGATCAGCATGAAACCCAGCCGCGAGGTCTTTGTCTGCAGCCACGGGCGGAACAGGGCCTGCGGCAGCATCGAACCGGACTCACGGATCGGCACCAGCAGCGGGATGATCCACGCCGGGGCGGCGACGACTGACAAAAACCACGGCAGAACCGTCTTAGCGGAAACGATCTGATCGCCGATGTTCTGCGTGCCGAAGCCCAGAGAATAACGGCCCGCGTTTTCCTCGACGTGCTTCAGGTCGCTCTCGGGTGGCGTGCCGATGCATTTCGTGGTGAATGTGTGCCAGAACTTGCTGGATTCTGTGCTGGACTTGCCGGACATGTGTCGCCCCCCTTCCAAAAAAAGCTCTCCCACCAGGACTCGAACCTAGAATGACGGTACCAAAAACCGTAGTGTTGCCAATTACACCATGGGAGAAGCGCACTTATTAATGTGCAGCGAACACTTTACAGCACGCCCAACCGGGCGCATAAACCGCCGGGTGGTGTGGAGGATAGACTGTTGGCCATGAGTCAGACAGCCACGCCCAAAGCCAACGCCAACCGCTCATCGAACCCGGCGCCTAGCCTGGCGGGGCTGCTGAAAGCCGCTGCGCAGGACGGGAAACTGCGCGGAATGATGACGCACCTGGGGGGGGGCTCCCTGCACATGCAGGCCCCCGAGGGCGCGTGGCCTTTCGCAGTGGGCACGCTGGCGCAGCGCACCCCGCTGCTAGTGGTTACGGCCACGGGGCGCCAGACCCAGGACCTCACCACGGTGTTGCGTTACATGCTGGGGGATTGCGTGGAGCTCTTCCCGTCGTGGGAGACCCTGCCGCACGAGAAGCTGTCGCCGGCCGTGGAGACTGTGTCCACCCGCATGCGCGTGCTGCGTCGCCTGCACGAGGGCGACGAGGATCTGCAGGTGGTGGTGGCTCCGACCCGCGCAGCTGTGCAGCCCGTGCAGTCCAACCTGGGCGAGGTCACCCCGGTGCAGCTGAAGGTGGGCGCGGAGATCGACTTCGACTCCCTGACCCACCGTCTGCAAGAACTCGGCTACACGCACGTGGACGTGGTGGGTAAGCGCGGCCACTTCGCCATCCGCGGCGGCATCGTGGACATCTTCCCCGCGACCGAGGAAATGCCCGTCCGCGTGGACTTCTGGGGCGACGAGATCACGGAGGTGCGCGCCTTTAGCGTCGGCGACCAGCGGACCATCCCCGGGGTAGAGCCGGACGAGGTGATGGTCTACGCGTGCCGGGAATTAATTGTGACGGACGAGGTGGCGTCCAAAGCAAAGAACCTTGCCCAAGAACATGCCGGCAACGCGGAATTGGCCGATATCCTCGACAAGATCAGCCAGAAAATCCAGGTGCAGGGGATGGAATCGCTGATCCCGGCCCTGCACACGGCGGAGCTGGTGGCGCTGCCGGAGCTCATGCCGGAAGGTACGCACACGCTGGTGATGGCACCCGCGGCCGTCGAACGCCGCGCCCACGACCTGCGCGAAACCGGCCAGCAGTTCCTGGAGGCCGGCTGGGACGTTGCGGCAATGGGCGGCTCGGCGCCGATGGAGGGCGTGGCTTACCTTTCGATCGACGCGGTGCAGAAGGTACAGCAGAAACTGGGGCGGCCCTGGTGGACGTTGTCTACGCTCGGGATGGCGGATTTTGACGCCGATACTTCCGATGTTCTGGAACTCAACTACGACTCGGCGCCCCGACCGCACGGCGAGATGGAGGCCATCGGTGCGCTGATGAGCGACATCCGCAAGCGCGTGGAATCCGGCGGACGGGTGGCCTTCGCGGCTCCGACCCCGGCCGTGGCGGCCCGCATGCTGCGGCGCTTCCAAGAAGCCGGCATCGCGGCCGAGGCGATCGGTGTGGACCTAAGTGGCAGCCGTGGCCTGGGGCGGATTAAGAAGTCCAAGCACACCACCGCCGATGAGCCCGCGCCGCACCAGGTGAGCATCTACCACGCCGTGGCTTACGAGGGGTTGGTGTTCCCCTTTGCCGGGGATGACAAGCGCCCCAGCTTGCTGTTCTTCACAGAAACGGACCTGACCGGCAACCGTGTGGACGCGAAGGCAACCGGCAAGCGCAAGCCCGCGAAGAAGCGCAACCGCGTGGACCCGCTGGCGCTGGAGCCGGGGGATCTGGTGGTGCACGATTCCCACGGCATCGGAAAGTTCGTGAAGATGACGGAACGCACGGTGGGCAAGGGGCCAGATGCCTCCCGCCGCGAGTACCTAGTGCTGGAGTACGCGCCCAGCAAGCGGGGCGGGCCGGGCGACCAGCTCTATGTTCCGATGGACCAGCTGGATATGCTGTCGCGCTACGTCGGTGGTGAAAAGCCCGCGCTGTCAAAGATGGGTGGGGCGGATTGGAAGAACACCAAACGCAAGGCCCGTGGCGCTGTGCGCGAGATCGCGGGCGAGTTGGTGCAGCTCTACGCCAGCCGCCAGGCCGCGCCGGGCTACGCCTTCGCCGCGGATACGCCCTGGCAGCGGGAGATGGAAGATGCCTTCCCGTTCACCGAGACCGAGGACCAGTACAACGCCATCGAGGCCGTGAAGGCCGACATGGAAAAGCCGGTGCCGATGGACCGCGTGATCGTCGGTGATGTGGGCTATGGCAAGACCGAGGTAGCGGTGCGTGCCGCATTCAAGGCCGTGCAGTCCGGCAAGCAGGTGGCCGTGCTGGTGCCGACCACCCTGCTGGCGCAGCAGCACTACAATACGTTTAGCGAGCGCATGCAGGACTTTCCCACCACCATCAAGGAGCTGTCCCGCTTTACCACCCCGGCGGAGTCCAAGAAGGTTATCGATGGCATGGCCGACGGCACGGTGGACATCGTGATCGGTACCCACCGCCTGCTGCAGACGGGTGTGCGCTGGAAGAACCTGGGGCTGATTATCGTGGATGAGGAGCAGCGTTTCGGTGTGGAGCACAAGGAGCACATCAAGTCGCTGCGCACGCACGTGGACGTGCTGACGATGTCCGCGACCCCGATTCCCCGCACGCTGGAAATGTCGATGGCGGGCATCCGCGAGATGTCGACGATCCTCACCCCGCCGGAGGACCGCCACCCGGTGCTGACGTATGTGGGTGCGCAGGAGGATAAGCACGTCGCCGCGGCTATCCGTCGCGAGCTGCTGCGCGACGGCCAAGTGTTCTACGTGCATAACAAGGTTCGCAGCATCGAGCAGACCGCCGCGGACATTCGCCGCCTGGTTCCGGAAGCCCGCGTAGTGGTCGCGCACGGCCAGATGAGCGAGGAGCAGCTGGAGACCACGGTGAAGGGCTTCTGGGATCGCGAATTCGACGTGCTGGTGTGTACCACCATCGTGGAGACTGGCCTGGACATCGCCAACGCCAACACGCTGATCGTGGAAAATGCTCACCACATGGGTCTATCCCAGCTGCACCAACTGCGCGGCCGCGTGGGGCGTTCCCGCGAGCGCGGTTATGCCTACTTCCTCTACCCCAAGGGCGAGGTGCTGACCGAGACCTCCTACGACCGCCTGACAACCATCGCCCAGAACAACGATCTGGGTGCGGGTATGGCGGTGGCCATGAAGGACCTGGAGATGCGCGGTGCGGGCAACGTGCTGGGCGCCGAGCAGTCCGGCCACATCGCGGGTGTGGGCTTCGACCTCTACGTCCGCCTGGTCGGCGAAGCAGTGGAGGCGTTCCGCGCGATGGCTGACGGCAAACCCGTCGACGGCAGGGAGGAGGAAAAGAAGGAGATCCGCATCGACCTGCCGGTGGATGCGCACATCCCGGCCGAATACATCGCTTCGGAGCGCCTGCGCCTGGAGGCCTACCGCAAGTTCGCCGAGGTGCAGGACGAGGAGCAGATCGAGAAAGTCCTCGAGGAGCTGCGTGACCGCTACGGTGAGCCGCCGGAGCAGATCCAGATGCTCGCGGTGCTCTCGCGCCTGCGCCTGCTGTGCCGCGATCTGCAGGTCACGGAGGTAGTGGCCACGGGCTCGAAGATCAGCTTTAGCCCCATCGAACTGCAGGATTCCACCCAGGTGCGCCTGAAGCGCCTGTTCCCCGCCGCGAACTACCGCGCGACCACGAAGATCGTGCTGATCCCGGCACCGAAGCGAGGCCAGGGCATGCGAGCGGTTCCGCTGCGCGATACGGAGCTGGTGCAGTGGTGCGCCGATGCGTTGACGCAGCTGGCTGGCATCCCGATTCGCAACATGGCGGGCGGTGCCGGCAAGGGGGCTGGCAAGGGCTCAAGTAAGGGGGCAGGCAAGGATAAGGGCACGTCCTAAACACTGACGCGCTAGAATAACCGCCATGTCAGTCGTATTACTAGATCCCCGTTTCCCCGCGATGATTCCCGTGGAGGCCGTCGATCTGCTCCGTGGAGATGTGTGCTACACGGAGGAGGTGCCCATCCGCGTCCGCTGGGTTATCGCGGATCTGGGCGGCCACACGGTCGATGAGTCCGACATTATCGTCACGACGGATCTGGAAAACGAAGCTGTCGTTACCCGCATCGAGGCTGGTGAGGAGCTCATCACCGCGCCGAGCCTCAAGGTGCACATGGAGCCCGCCCGCGAACTGGAGGCCGGTAGCTCTTCTGTTAGTGACGCCACCGACGGGGAAAACGCAGCCGAGATCACCCACTCGGGCGATGGCGTGGTGGACGGCGAGATCGTCGGGACCGACGAGCACACTGCGGCCGTGGCCGGCCTGCGTCGCACGACGCGCACCGAGGTGCCAGCTTCCGTGATGGATGAAATCGAGGACGCGGTGGCGCTGATGGCACGTGCCCTGCGCCAGGGGGAGTGGGAGCAGTCCATGACCCACACCAGCCTGGTGAAGTTCCTGCGGGAGGAAACCGAGGAGCTGGCCCGCACCATCGATCTGATGGAGAACTGGGAGCCTGAGGGCGAGGGTGAGGCTGTTGCGCGTCCGGAGTGGATCGAGCAGGATCTGTGCTCCGAGCTGTCGGACGTGTTGCTGCAGGTGCTTTTCCACGCAGAGATCGCCAACCGCCGTGGTGCCTTCGACATTGGCCACGTGGCCGGGGCGTTTTCTGCGAAGCTGCGCGCCCGCGCCCCCTACCTGTTTGAGGAGGTCGAGCGTCAGGTTCCGCGCCAGGAGCAGGATCGCCTATGGGAGGAGGGCAAGAAGGAAGAGGAAGCTCAGCGAATTCGCAGTTTCGGTGAGGAGTACCTGCGCTACAGCGAGGCCAAGAAGGAAGCTGAGCGGAAGGCGGCCGAGAAGCAGGCTGAGCCTGCACAGCCTGCACAGTCTGCACAGCCCCGCCAGGAGCCGCACGCGGAACAGTTCCCGGCCGTCCAAGCGCCCGCTGAAACGGCAGGTCCGGCAGTCCCCGCCAGCTCTGTTGGCACAGCTGTCGGCTCGACTGGCACCAGCGCCCTGACCGCAGCGGAGGCCGTCATCGCTGAGGCGCGGGAGCAGGGAATCCCGGATAAGGACATCCCGACCGACATCCGCTACCCGATGGTTGGCCTGGAGCTAGATAGCCCCGGTGAGGCAGAGCGCCGCCTACACGATGCTGTTGCGGCGTTCCGCGAGAAGCTGCAGTCCCAACAGCACAAGCCTCAGCATCCCAACCCCCAGCAGCCAGGGAGCCAGCAGCAGGGCAACTAGCGCCGCGTTAGAAAACTGCGTACCAGGCCTTCACGTGGGGCGAAGAGGTACGTCAGCCCGAAGATGACCGACTGTACCAGCACGATGGTGCCGCCAGTGGATACGTCTACGTTGAAGCTCAGCAGGATGCCCGTGATGCAGCTGACCCACGCCACCAACGGAGCAATAAGCAGCATGTGGCGGAAGCGGCGCGTCCACAGGTAAGCGGTTGCGCCGGGGGTAATCAGCATTGCTACCACCAAGATCACGCCAACGGCCTGGGCGCTGGCCACCACCACGCACGCCAGGCACGCCAACAGTGCCCACCGTATGGCCTTCGTATTGAAGCCCATGGTTCTGGAGTGTTCGGCGTCAAAAGCCCACAGAGTAAACGTGCGTGCATTCGCCAGCAACACCACAAACGCGATGCCTCCAATGGCCAGGATCTGCCACAGCGCGGACTGCGTTATGCCCAGCAGGTTGCCGAACAGGATCTCCTGTAAGTGCGTGCCGCTAGGCGTCACAGAAAGAAGCACTAGTCCGAGGGCGAAGAAGGTGGTGAAGACAATGCCGATGGAGGTGTCCTCCCGCAGGGTGGTTCTTTCCTTTACCGAGCCGACCAGGCCGACGGCGATGAGTGCGGCCAGCATCGCACCGACGGCGAAGGGCGCTCCGGTGATGTAGGCCAGCACCACACCGGGCAGCACGGCGTGGGAGACCGCATCGCCTAGCAGTGACCAGCCCACCAATATCAACCAACAGCTCAGTAGTCCCGCGACCACGGCCATCACGCTGGCGGCGAGCACCGCCCGCTGTACGAAGCTGTAGCTCAGGGGCACCAGGATTGGGTCGAAAAGAGTCGAAAGTGTGCTCATCGCTGCGCCTCCTCACTAGCGACCAGCTGTGCGTCCGCCGTGTTGGTGCTGAAGGTGCGCGCGAGGTTCTCTGCTGTCAGAACCTCTTCCAGCGCCCCTTCGGCCACGATCCGCCGGTTGAGCATAGCCACGTTGTCGCACAGTTCCGGCAGCCGGTCCAAATCGTGTGTGGAGATCAGTAGCGCTGTCCCGGCCTCGGCGAGCTCGTGTAGCAGTGCGGTGATCTGCGATTGTGACTGCGTATCCACCCCCGCGAAGGGTTCGTCCAGCAGCATGATCTTCGCCTCCTGCGCGATGCCGCGTGCTACGAAAACGCGCTTGCGCTGGCCGCCTGATAGCGCGCCGACGGGGCGGTTCTGCAGGTCGGTCAGTCCGGTCTGCCGCAATGCCGCGTCGATGATGCGGTTGTTTTCTCTTTTCTCTTGACGCCAACTCTTCAGCCCCCATAGCGCCGAACCCTGCGGTAGCAGGCCTATCTTGGAGCGTGCGCGGCGCCGTCCGCTGGCAACAATGTCGCGCACGCTGATGGGGAAGTTCCAGTCCACGTGGTCGTGTTGAGGGACGTAGGCCACCGTGCCGCGTGAGCCGGTGGCGTTGACCGTTATGCTCCCGGAGGTGGGGCGCACCAGCCCCATGATGGCTTTGAACAGGGTGGATTTGCCCGCGCCGTTCATGCCGATCAAGGCGGTGATCTGGCCGAAGCCGAGCTGCAGGTTTACGCCGGTGAGAGCATCGACGTGGCCGTAACTCACGTGCACATTGTCGACGACCAGCGCGGGGGAGGGGGAAGAGTGTGGCGAGTTCATTTATTCCTTCGGATTCTTGCCCGTGAGTCCGCTGACGATGGTTTGGGCGTCGTAAGAAAGAAGGTCGAGGTAGGTCGGTACAGGACCGTCGGCTTCGGAGAGCGAGTCGACGTACAGTGTACCGCCGTCGCGGGCACCGGTATCTCGCATGAGCTGTTCCTTCGGCCCGGGCTCCACTGTAGATTCGCAGAAAACAGCGGGGACGTCATTGTCCTTGACGAAATCGGCTGCCTGGGTGATTTGCTGGGGAGTGATCTCGCCCTCGGTGTTGACGGGCCAGATGTAGCCCTCCTTCATGCCGGCATCGTGGGTGAGGTAGCTGAAGGCACCCTCACAGCTCATCAGTGCCCGCTGGTGGCGGGGCAGGGATTTCAGGCCGTCCTGGAGCTCGGTCTGCACGTCGTCGAGCTTGTCTTTGTACTTCTTGCCGTTGTCCTCGTAGGTCTTTGTGTTTTCCGGACGCAGGTCGCTCAAGGCCTGGACGATGTTGTCCACATAGGTTTTGGCGAGGGTGGGGCTCATCCAGGCGTGTGGGTTGGGCTGATCGGTGCCCTTGATGTTGATGGGCTTCACGCCGTCGCTGGCAGTGGTGCGCTGGGCGGAGCTGTCTGCGGTCAGCTTGTCCAGCCAGTGTTCCAGTCCCAGTCCGTTGTTGATGATGAGCTCCGCTTCGGACGCGGCGGCGATGTCGCTGGGGGTGGGGTCGTAGCCGTGAACCTCCGCGCCGGGCTGGGTTAGTGAGCGCACGGTGAGGGTCTCGCCGGCGATGTTGGAGGTGATGTCTTCCAAGATGGTGAAAGTCGTTAGAACCTCGGCTTTTTCATCGGGTGTGTTCTCGCTATTGCAGGCGGTGGTGCCTGCAACTGCGAGGATTGTGGTGCACAGAGTTGCCGCTAGCTTCTTACTGGGCTTCATTTTCAAGGTAATAAACTTTCCGATAGTGAGGGGCGTAATGTTCAATGGGTTGAACAATATAGTGCAGCTTAGTCCACACCCATGAGTTCTTAAAACCCCGATTACCCCCGTACACTGGTCGACATGCATGTCACAGACCTTCCCGAGAGGTCCCAGGATTACCTGAAGAAGATCTTCGATCTGCAGGAGTGGTCCGGAGGTGGGGTTTCCCTCTCTGTCTTGGCCAGTCACATGGACCAACGCCCTTCCACGGCCTCCGAGGCGATCAAGCGCCTCGCCACCCAAGGGCTCGTCGACCACGCCCCTTATGGGGACATCGAGCTCAGTGAAGCGGGTCGCAGAATCGCTCTTACCATGGTTCGCCGCCACCGCCTGATCGAGACTTTTCTGTGCAACCACCTGGGCTACGGCTTGGACGAAGTGCACGACGAGGCCGAGGTTCTGGAGCACGCGGTTTCCGAAACCTTCGTCGATCGCATCGCCAGCCTGCTGAACAACCCCACACGAGACCCGCACGGTGACCCTATTCCCGACGAAGGCGGCCACATTCCTGCAAGCTCGGCTTTCCTTCTTTCGGACGCCCACACGGGCGAACAGCTCATCGTGGATCGCATCAGCGACAGGGATGCCGCCCTGGTGCGTTATCTCACCGAGCACGGCGTACTCCCCGGAGTTCACATCACCGTCGGCGAACGTGTGTTCGCAGATATGGCGGAGCTGCACATCACCGAGTCGGAAACACGGGTTCAACTTCCGGCAAGTAGCCTAAGCGCAGTGTTGGTAAGTGCAGCCGATAAGAACTCGCAGAGCGGTCACACTGAGAAGCCTAAGAAGGCCTAAGAAAAAGAAGCAGGAAGGACATCCATGGCGTCGAACCACTATCGCCGCCCGCAGAGGATCGAACCAAACGATTCTGTGTGGGATGACGACGCAGCCGGAAGCCGCCCGAACCGGGGGCTGCTGGGTGGTTGCGGATTCTTCGTAGTGGTCATCGCGCTGCTGGGTATCATCGCCCTGGTCGGTTACCTGGTGGCAGGGTTCGTCACCAGTGACCGCGGCTCCGAATCCGACCGCCTGCCGGTGCCCACCGATATTCCGCCGAAGGCCGCGAGTCCCGCGCCGGACTTCGACCCGCAAGACAGCGACCGCGCATACCAGCAGGCTCTGGACTGGGCTAAGCCAAAGTCCGAGGAGCTAAACATCCCTCTGCAGGCCCTCATAGCCTACGGAAAGGCCGAAGACTTCGCTCGGCAGGAGACTCCCGACTGCCACCTGTCCTGGAATACTCTGGCCGGGCTCGGTTACGTAGAGACCCGCCACGGGACTTACGACGGCGAGCGATTCGGAGCGTCCAAACTCAACGACGACGGCATCGCCGAGCCCGACATCATCGGCCCGCAGCTCAACGGCCGCGAGTTCGCCAAGGTGGAGGATACCGACGGCGGGCGTCTGGACGGCGACCGCGAGTACGACCGTGCGCTGGGGCCGATGCAATTCATCCCCGAATCCTGGAAGATCTACGGGGTGGACGCAGATGGCGACGGCAAGAAGAATCCGCAGAGCGTCTACGACGCCGCCGCCACCGCGACCAAACTACTGTGCAGAGAAGGGCGCGACCTTAGCACCGAAAGTGGTTGGAAGAGCGCGATCAAGGGGTACAACCTCTCCGAGGAATACGTCGTGCAGGTACGCGACGCAGCGGCGAACTACGCGATTGGCCAGTCGCCGCAGTAGGCCATTCCCCCTTTAGGGAGGGGTGGTTTTAGCCAGGATTTGCCCGCGTGACGGCGAAAAAATTCTGGCGGTGCCACAATGGGAGTAGACCGCTGTGCTCGGTGCCACCTGTGGGCTACCCAGCGCTGCGGTAGAGACCTTTGTTAGCTGTTAACCCAAGAACAGATAATCAACAGTTTGGCACCCAATGCCACATGCCAAGGAGGCAGACACATGGCCCTGATCCTCAACATTGACGCACGCGAAATCATCGATTCCCGCGGTAACCCGACCGTCGAGGTAGACGTACTTCTGGACGACGGCTCCTTCGGTCGCGCAGCCGTTCCCTCCGGCGCTTCCACCGGTGTGCACGAGGCGCACGAGCTGCGTGATGGCGGCGAGCGCTACCAGGGCAAGGGCGTTCTCAACGCCGTCAAGAACGTTATCGAGGACATCGACGAAGAGCTGATGGGCGTGGAGGCAGACGATCAGCGTCTGATCGACCAGCTGATGCGCGACCTGGACGGCACCGAGAACAAGTCCAAGCTGGGCGCCAACGCCATCCTGGGCGTTTCCATGGCTGTTGCTCGTGCCGCTGCAGAGTCCGCCGACCTGCCGCTGTTCCGCTACGTCGGCGGCCCGAATGCCCACGTACTGCCGGTACCGATGATGAACATCCTCAACGGTGGCGCACACGCAGACTCCGGCGTGGACGTCCAGGAGTTCATGATCGCCCCGATCGGCGCAGAGACCTTCTCTGAGGCACTGCGCGTTGGCGCCGAGGTCTACCACACCCTGAAGAAGGTCATTAAGGACAAGGGTCTGTCCACCGGCCTGGGCGACGAAGGCGGCTTCGCCCCGTCTGTGGACTCCACCAAGGCAGCCCTGGATCTGATCGTCGAGGCCATCGAAAAGGCCGGCTTCAAGGTCGGCGAGGACGTCGCACTGGCGCTGGACGTTGCCTCCTCCGAGTTCTTCAAGGACGGCAAGTACCACTTCGAGGGCGGCGAGCACACCGCCGAGGAGATGGCGAAGGTTTACGAGGATCTGATCGAGGAGTACCCGATCGTCTCCATCGAGGACCCGCTGCAGGAGGACGACTGGGAGGGCTACACCGCCCTGACCGCCAAGATCGGCGACAAGGTTCAGCTGGTCGGCGACGACTTCTTCGTCACCAACCCGCAGCGTCTGGCCAAGGGCATCGAGGAGAAAGCAGCCAACGCGCTGCTGGTGAAGGTAAACCAGATCGGTACCCTCACCGAGACCTTCGACGCTGTCGAACTGGCACACCGAAACGGCTACCGCAGCATGATGTCCCACCGCTCCGGTGAGACTGAAGACACCACCATCGCCGACCTGGCCGTCGCCCTGAACTGCGGCCAGATTAAGACCGGTGCTCCGGCTCGCTCCGAGCGCGTTGCCAAGTACAACCAGCTGCTGCGCATCGAGGAGATCCTGGGCGACGCAGCTGTCTACGCAGGCCGCTCCGCCTTCCCGCGCTTTACCAAGTAAGCGCTAGGCGCTCTCCAAGCGCGTAAGGCAATCAAGTAGCCCCAGGTAGCCCACAGCCATCCAGCCGATGGCCGTGGGCTACTCGCATTTCAGCCTCGCTTCGCTAGACTCTGTAGACCATGAGCAAATCGACCAAGGGCGAACCGGACAAGGAGCCGGAGGATCAGCCGCGCGCAGACGTGGCGTCCGAAAAAGAGGGGCCAGAAAACAGCCGCCCCGAGTCCGCCCACCTGCCCCGGGCACGGTCGATCGAGAGGCGTGAGAGGCGTCGGGCCCGCGCGCAAACCGCGCCGAAACGCATGGCGCGCTCCTTTGTAGAGGTTCCTAAGAACATGAGCCCCACCACGTGGCTCGTGGCGCTGGTACTGGTGATCTTTCTGGCGGTTTCCATAGCCAACCCGCTGCGCAACTACTTTGAGCAACGCGCCGAGCTGGCGCAGCTGAACCAGAAGATTGCGGTGCAGGAGAAGGAAAAAGCGGAGCTCACCAGCGAGCTCAACCGCTACGGCGACGAGGATTTCATCAAGGAACAGGCACGCACGCGCCTGGGGCTGATTGAACCGGGGGAGTCGGCATATCGCATCATCTCCCCGAAGATCCACTCCGACGAGCTCGGCACCGAAACGGACGAAGAATCCAAGGGCGAAGGCGAAGGAAACCGCGACTGGTACGCCCAGCTGTGGGACTCGATCTCCACGCCGGAGGAAGAATTGCAGGAAGACGATCCGGCGAGCGAAGACCACAAGTTGCCGACTGTGCCGGAGGAGAATCCGGAGCAGGAACAGCCCGCAGCACCCGCGCCCGAAGGACAGACCGCAGCGCCAGAACAGGCGCCAGCACCCGCATCAGCTAACTAGAGTGAGACACTCCAGCAGAGGAACCGAGGGAATCCATGACTAACCAACGCCAGCCCGGCCCGCCGACCGAAGACGACCTGGAAGTAATGCGCCAGCAGCTCGGTCGTCCGCTACGCGGTGTGGTCGAGGTCAGCTACTACACGCCGGATGGGGTTCCCGCCGTGGTGAAGACCCAGCCGAGGCTGCCGGATGGCACTCCGTTCCCCACGCTGTACTACCTGACGGATTCGCGCCTGACCGCCGAAGCTTCCCGCCTGGAGGTCGCAGGCGTGATGAAGACGATGCAGGCGCGGCTGCCCGATGACGAAGAGCTGGCCGCCGACTACCAGGCTGCGCACGAGCACTACCTGGCCGAGCGCAACAAGATGGAGGATTTGGGCACAGACTTCTCGGGCGGCGGTATGCCCGACCGCGTGAAGTGCCTGCACGTGCTGATTGCCTATGCGCTGGCGGAGGGGCCACAGCGGGTACGCCTGGGCACCGAGGCCGTCGCATTGGCCATCGAGAACAACCCGAGGCTTCAGGGCACGGCGCTGCCAGCGGACTGGCCGTCGTCGGCCTCGCTGGGCACGTCGATGGATGCCGCGAGCATCGCGGAGTAGCCGCGGGGTAGCCTGGGGAACCATGAGCACCGCCCAGAACCAGCCCCAGAACGAGTCCCAGACTCCCCGCTTCGCCGCCATCGACTGCGGCACGAATTCCATCCGCCTACTGATCAGCGAGCGCACCCCGGATGGGCAGATCAACGAGCTCAACAGGGATAACATCATCGTGCGCCTGGGCCAGGGCGTGGATGCCACGGGTCGCTTCGCTGACGAGGCCCTGCAGCGCGTGGACAAGGCTCTGCAGATCTACGCCGACCGCATGGTCGACTACGGCGTGGTGGACGTGATGATGGGGGCGACCTCCGCCACCCGAGATGCGGCGAACCGCGAGGAGTTCTTCGACATCACCCGGCGGCACCTGGGTCGCGTGCGCGAGGGGGCGGTGGCGCAGGTGATCTCCGGCGAGCAGGAGGCGGAGTTGAGCTTCCGCGGTGCCATCACGGATCTACCGGATGCACAGGACCGTACCGTGTGCGTCATCGACCTGGGTGGCGGCTCCACAGAGTTCGTCGTGCACGGCCCGGGGCGCGAGCCACAGGCTTTCTCGGCAGACATGGGCTGTGTGCGCCTGACGGAGCGATTCCTGCACGGACAGCCGCCGACGGAGCAGCAGGTTGCCGAGGCTCGCGCCTTTGTTGGGGAGCTGATGGAGCAGGTGCGCTCTCACGTGGATTTGCGCGACGTGGATCAGGTTGTGGGCGTAGCGGGCACGATGACCACTCTCGCCGCCATCACCCTGGGGCTTTCCGAGTACGACTCGCGGGCTATCCACATGGCCACCCTGTCGCTGGAGGACTTCCGCGCCACGGCGCGCAATCTTTTGGGATTGACGCCACCCCAACGCTGCGAGTACGGGCCTATGCACCCGGGCCGCGCGGATGTGATCGGTGGCGGTTCTATCGTGGTGGACACCTTCACGAGTCAGTTCCTTGATTGGGGGCTTAGTGAGATCACGGTCAGCGAGAAGGATATATTGGACGGGATGCTGGCTGAGGTCATGGCACGCCCCCTATAGCCCAATTGGCAGAGGCAGCGGACTTAAAATCCGTTCAGTGTCGGTTCGAGTCCGACTGGGGGGACTCTTTGTTTTTCTTTTAAAACCTCTTTTTGAAAGTGAGCCAGATCACGATCGCGCTGTTGTAGCGTTGTTCCTAGGAAAGTATTTCGTCGGCAAAATCACATGCCGGCGCTTTGATTCACTTTTGAGGGAGCCATCGACATGATTCTGGATAACTACCGCGCTACTTGGGAAACCGAGGAAACCGATGCGCTACGCCTGCACGCCCGCGAGTTCATCGCCAGGGAGGTAACTCCCAACGAGCTGAAGTGGGAAGAAAACCACCAGGTCGAGCGTGAGTTCTGGAACAAGGCCGGCGACGCTGGCCTGCTGTGTGCCTCCATCCCCGAGGAGTACGGCGGGGGTGGCGGCACCTTCGCTCACGAAGCCGTGATCCAGCAGGAGCTTGCCCTGGCTGGCGACTCCGCCTGGCACAACGGTGTGCACTCCGTGATCGTCGCCCACTACATCTACCAACTCGGCACGGAGGAGCAGCGTAAGCGCTGGCTGCCGGGAATGGCCAGCGGTGAGCTGGTCGGCGCTATCGCCATGACCGAGCCCGGAACCGGCTCCGACCTGCAGGCCATCAAAACACGCGCGGAGCTCGACGGCGACGAGTGGGTAATCAACGGCTCGAAGACCTTCATCACTAACGGCACGCATTGCGACGTTGTGGTGATCGTCGCCCGCACCAACGACCAGCCGGGCGGCAGGGGACTGTCCTTGATCGTCGCCGAGACCAAGGAACTCGAGGGCTTCGAGCGTGGCCGCGTGCTGGACAAGATCGGCCAGCGTGGTCAGGACACCCGTGAGCTCTTCTTCACCGACATGCGCGTGCCCGCCGATAACCTGCTGGGAGGCAAGGAAGGTATGGGCTTCGTACAGTTGATGCAGCAGCTGCCGCAAGAGCGCTTGATCCTAGCCATCGCCGGTTCATCCGCGTGCGAGGGTGCTGTGCGCGAAACTATCCGCTACGTCAATGAGCGCGAGGCGTTTGGACGTCCGATCCTAGGGTTCCAGAACACCCAGTTCGTCCTGGCCGAGTGCGCGAGTGAGACGCTGGCGGCGAAGACGCTAACCGATTACTGCACGGCGCTACACATTGAGGGCAAGCTGACGCCCGCACAGGCCTCGGCAGCGAAGTACCTGGCCTCCGACCTGCAGAGCTCCGTGGCGGACCGCTGTCTGCAGCTGTTCGGCGGCTACGGCTTCATGCGCGAGTACCCGATCTCCCGCATGTACACGGATGCCCGCGTGCAGCGCATCTACGGCGGCACGAACGAGATTATGAAGCTGCTGATCGCCCGCGAGTTTAAGCAGGACTAGCGAGTGGGCTAGGGGACTAAAGGTAATCGACGAACAGCTTTCCATCCTCGACCTTCACCTCGTCGGCCGTCTGGCCACACAGACCCATCGTCGGCAGATCTTCGTCGAGGTCATCCACCTGGGTGTAGCCCATCGGGGTGAGGTTCTTGTCGTACACCACGAAGTGGTTAACGTAGCTGTTTCCTCCCCGGTTGCTGTACATTTGCACGACGATCTCGTCCTCCCCGTCACCGTTGAGGTCGCCTTGGGCGTAGATTGGGGAGATCTCGTCACGACCAGCCTCAGGGGTGTCGCTGCCAAGTCTGATATTGAAACCATAGTCGGGTGCGACGTACCTACCATCGTTTAAGGTGACTGCCGGAAAATTCGTTTCATTGGAACGTTCGGCATCTTCCAGCACGCTGAAGTCGGGCACCGTCATGGAGGCCATCCGTGGGACCAGGTCGGCGGCGTCAAACTGCTCCCCGGACTCGTTAGACCCACCGGACTCGGTTCCGTCGTCGGAGTCTTCCGCGGCTGGCTCTGCATCAGATCCTGCACCGGACTCTGTGTCAGGATCCGCGCCTGAGGCTGCGGAAGGCTTGCCGGGGGGGCAGCCTCGCTACCGGAGGGCTCGGTAAGCTTCTTGTATCCGAACAGACCACCCGCCAGCAGCAGGACGCAGACAATGAAGGTGACGATTGCCGGCAGAAGCGCCGAACTCTTCTTCGGAGGCTGAACCTGCGCCAAGGCCTGCGCCGCCGCAGGTGGGGGAGCCATGCCCGGGCCGAATACGGGCGCGGGGCCGGAACCCGGGCCGGCACCGGGGGCTGAATTGGGATTGAAAGCTGGCTGTTGGATTTGCGATACCGGCGCAAAAGGCTCCGTGGAAGGGGTGCGTGCTGGAGTTAGTCGCCGCATCGGTTTCCGCAGCCGGAGCTTCGTCAGAGCGCACCACGTTCTTCCACTCGTTCCGCGAGTTCCACTGGTTCCGTTGGCCTCGCTGGTCTCGGCTGGCGTTTTCCGGTGATTCCACGCCTGGGCTACTACACGTTGAACCGCCTATGAGCGCTAATCTCACGAGCGCTGCATAAGCCTTGTATTAAAGAAGAACGTATAGAAGCTCAATGCGCTTCCGCACGTTCTTGGGAGTTTATGTTCTTGGGAGTTGGCTCTACAGCCCGGAGTTCACCACCAACTCGTCGGAGGGCTGGCCGCCCTTCGACTTTGGGTAGGCCTTGGCAAGGGCAGCGGGGAAGCGCTCGGCGCGCTGGCTGTTGCCCTCCGGGCCGTAGTGGGCGAAATCGCCCTCGGCAAACCACTCGGGCTTCGCCTCGGCGGCCCAGTCGTAGACCCGCAGGTTGGGGTAATCCTTCTGCGCGTCACGCAGAGCCTGGTTGAACTCCTCCATGTTGGAGTTTGCGTAGTAGCCCTCGTTAGTGTTGGTGGTGACCGTCGGCCACATGACCTTTTGGTCGCCCAGAATGTCCATCATGATCTTGATGCGCTCTGGGGCAGCCAGGTTTGCGCCCGCCGCGTAGTTCGCCGCATCGTTCACACCGGTAGCGATAACCCAGCAGGTATCCGGGCCAGCTGCGGTGGGCAGCAGCTCCTGTACGGAGTCGATGGCCGGTGGGTAGCTTTGCGAACCGTCTTCGGACTGCCAGCCCTCGGTGGTGTTGCGCGCGCCGAATACACTGTCAATGACTTCCTCGGCACCGTACTTCAGGTATGTCTCGAAGGCCGTGTTCTCGGGATCGGTCACCATGTCGTTGGCGAACATGCCGATGGACGTGGAATCGCCGACGTGCACCACGCGCTTGCAGCTCATAAGCTTGGATTCCGGTTCCTGGCCGACATCCTCGGCAGGCCCTTCAGCAGCGGGGTTCTGCGCCCCATCAGCCTTTCCAGCACCACCCGGGCGTTGCGACGGATCCAGCTCCATCGCAGGCTCGCCGCCCTTACCCGCGCCAGCTTCCTGCTGAGACGGCGTGGGGTTGATGCTAATGGGCGTCGCACCAATAGCGACCACCGCGGCCAACACCACAGCGGCACCGGACGTGAAGTAGGTGGGGAAGGGCTGGCGGAAGATGCCCGAGAGCGCGCCCGAGTTGTCGCGGCTGTCGCCGACCTCGCGGTCTGCCTTGCGACTACGCAGCCATGCCTTGATCGGCGGGATCACGCCATGCTTGCGGATCGGATCCTCGATAAGCGTCCAGCTGATAGCGGCCAGCGCAACGCTCACGCCGATGGTGATAACGCTGGCCACGAGCTTATTGTTCTCCAGCCACGACTGCGGCATGAAGGCAATCGCCGGCATGTGCCATAGGTAGATGCCATAGGAGCGCTCGCCGAGCCAGCGGATGGGGCCAAAGCCCAACACTCGGCTCCACAGGCTCTGCGGGTGCAGGACGGAGAATATCGCCAGCACAGAGGCCACGGAAAGCAAGATCAGCCCACCGTGGTACAGGAACATTGACTCCTGCTCCACCAGCACGACGAGCGCCACGATGCCCGCCAAGCCGATGAGGCCAAACAGGTTCGCGGTGCTTTTCGCAGGCTCGACGGACTTACCCGCTTGGCGACGGGAGGAAAGCCAAATCGCCAGGCACGCACCCAACAACAGGGCGCCGGCGCGAGTATCGGTGCCTTCGTATGCGCGGGTGTTGTCCATCCCTGGGGTTGCCAGCCCCCACATCCAGGCAAAAGAGGCGCCCGTCAGCAGCAAGGTCCCAATCAGCGCACCAATCCGCGAGCGGGTAACCACCAGCAGCGCAAGCAGCACTAGGGGCCAGAGCAGGTAGAACTGTTCTTCGACGGACAGCGACCACATGTGGCTCAGCGGGCTCGGGCCGCCGAAGTTATCCCAGTAGGATTTCTCCTGGAAGATGGTGTGCCAGTTGTTCACGTAGAACAGGGCGGAAAGTGCTTCCCAGAAACGATCGGTGAGCTCGTCACGAGTGAGCGCCGCCGTCAGGATCAGGGTGGCGACCAACGTGACTATCACCGCCGGCATAAGGCGCCGGAACCTGCGCAACCAGAAGGTACGGAGCGTCAGGTTGCCCTTCTTGTCCCACGAACGCATGAGGTTGGCGGTGATGAGGTAACCCGACAGCGTGAAGAACACGCCCACGCCCATGAGACCCCCGACGAAGCCGGGAACGTGCAGGTGGTAGAGCACAACCACGGCAACTGCGATCGTTCGCAGCCCATCGAGTCCGGATACGTACCGTTGATTTTTATTTATTGGGCGAGGCATGTGAAGCGAATGAACCTTTATTCAAAAAGTGAGGTGGTTATGAGGTTTTATGCGCGCTGCCGGCGCATCAGTTCAGACTTTGCAGTCTAGCTCTTTGGGATACCTTTGGGAAACGATTTTTTAGGACGCCACCACGGGGGCAGGGGTGGAGGTCCGGTTCGAGCGCAGGGGAGGTGCGCTGCACACCTATCATGGGAGATATGCGCACTCTTTACACAGCCCAGGACATCCGCACGGCCGAGGCTGCCTTGTTCCCCCGCGAGCAGCGGGAGGATGAGCTGATGCAGTCCGCCTCGCACGCAGTGGCGGTCGTGGCGGAAAAGATGCTGGCCCTAGCAGGGGAGCCAGCGGGCGCCGCGGAAGGTTCCGTGTTGCTGCTGGTCGGCCCGGGAGGAAACGGCGGCGATGCGTTGTACGCCGGCGCGGTTCTTGCGATGCAGGGGAGGAAGGTTGAGGCCTACCCGCTCGAAGGCGCTGACCGCGTGCACCAGCGCGCCGCGCGGGCGTTTACGGCGGCGGGCGGAAGCTTCGTCGGTCTGGAGCGAGCAGACAGCTATCGCTTGATCGTCGACGGGATGTTCGGCCTCGGCGGGCGTGGCGAGATCCCGGTGGAGGTCGATGAGTTCCTGCGAGAAGCCCAGGGGGTGCGCGCTGGAAGGAAGTGCCGGGCTCGCGTGCTGGCCATCGACCTTCCCAGCGGTGTGGTTGCTGATACCGGCAAGGCGCCGGGCAGGCACGTTAGTGCCGACGTGACCGTCACTTTCGGTGGGCTGCGCCGGGCGCACGGCCTCAGCGCCGAGTGCGGAACGGTGCTGTGCGAGGACATCGGCTTGGACGATGGCTCTATGCTTTCCGCCGAGCTGGCCAGGCTCGGAAACGCGGAGAGTGCCGAGAGTGCCCAAAGCACCGTCTCTTTGTGGCACACGCCGGTCGAACACCTCGCGCGGGAAGATATGGCTGCGCAGCTGCTCGGCAGCCTGGAACCCTTGCCTGGGGAACTGCCCGCCGAACCGGGGGCAGTGGAGGACAAATACTCCGGCGGGGTAGTAGGCATCTGCGCGGGCAGCAAGGACTATCTGGGAGCAGGCGTGCTGGCCACGCTCGCGGCGGTGAACACCACCAGCTCGATGGTGCGCTATATCGGCGAGCACCCCGAATACGTTCTGGCCATCACCCCGGAAGTTGTTGTGCACCCTGTGGTCCGTGGAGCGGGGCAGGTGCAGGCGCGCATGGTCGGCTCCGGCCGCGGCACGGACCGTGACGCCCGCGATGAGCTGCTCGCCGTTCTAGACATGGTGCAGCCCTTGGTTCTGGACGCTGACGCGATCACCGTCCTGGCGAAGAACCCTGACGTTCTAGAGATTCTGCGTGCGCGCAACGCTCCCACGCTGCTCACCCCGCACGATGGGGAGTTTGATCGGCTGGCCAAGGCGGCCGGGCTGCCAGCGGAATCGCCGGACCGAATCACCTCCACCGAACGACTGGCCCGCGAGCTGAATTGCACGGTTTTGCTGAAGGGGCGCTTCACCATCATCGCCAACCCACAGCGCACCGTGGTTGTCGATACCGCATCGTCTTGGGCCGCCACTCCCGGATCCGGCGACGTACTCGCGGGCATTCTGGGTGCGCTGGTAGCACGCGATGCCGGCAAGCGGGCGCGGGACACCGGTTACACAGAAGCCGGGCAGTACGAGTTGGAGGCGCACGAGGCAGACTACGTGGTCGATTCGGCTGCGATCGGTGTGGCGATGCACGCTGCGGCGTCATATATAGCCTCCCTTACCCCGTACGGCCCGGCGCCGACCTCGGCGCTGAAGATCGCGCAGCATATCCCGCACGCGACGGCGTGGCTGGGCACAGTGGCGCCCGACCATAAATAAAGCGAGAACGCGCAAGGGTACAGAGCAAGAGAACAAGAGAGCAGAGGAAGGAAAACAGCAATGGAACGCAAGATCGCACTGATTACCGGCGGCACGCGAGGCATCGGCCTGGCGATTGCCCGCGAACTGCAGGACGACTACCACCTGATCATCGGTGGCAGCTCGGAGAAGGCCCACGACGTTGCCTCCCAGTTCCCGAGCGCGCAAGGCTTCGTGGCGGATCTCGCCGATACGGAAGGCATCGGTGCAGCCGTGGCAGAACTGGGACTGAACAGCCTGGACGTGCTAGTGCACTCCGCAGGCGTGGTGGCCCACGACCCGGTCACCGAAACCACTCCTAAGCAGTGGAAACACGCTTTCGACATCAACCTGTTTGCGGTTGCGGAGCTCACCCGGCAGCTCCTCGGTGCGCTGCAGGCGGCGCACGGAACCGTGGTGACGATCAACTCCGGCGCGGGCTACCGCTCCAGCGTGGGCTTTGGGCCATACGCCACCACGAAGTTCGCCCTGCGTGCCTACACTGATGCGCTGCGGGAGGAGCAGCGCGACAAGATCCGCGTGAGCTCCATCCACCCAGGCAAGGTCGATTCCGACATGCAGCGTCAGATCCAGGCCCACCGCGGTGTGGCCGAAGCGGATTACGACGAAACTCAGTACCTGCGCCCGGAATCGGTGGCGAAGGCTGTGCGCCTGGCCATTGACGCGACGGACGATGCCATGGTCGAGTCGCTGACGATCCGCCCGGCCAATGGACGCTAGGTCCTTCCTGGCAGGCAACTCATGACAGAACCAGTCTCAGCTTCAGCCCCTGACTTAAACCGCATCCTGGACTGCGCCATTGTCGGCGGCGGCCAATCCGCCCTGGCCACGGCCTTCTACCTGCGCCGGGAGGACAGGCGGGGGCGCAAAGCCCCTGACTTTGCGGTGTTCGACGATCAGCCCGCGCCAGGCGGGGCCTGGCGGCACATGTGGCCGTCGATGACATTATTCTCCGACACCAACTTCTCTAACCTCCCGGGCATGCCGATGCCCAGCTACAACGGGCCTAAAGGCTATCCACCGCCCGGCCATGTGGTCGACTACCTGCGCGAATACGAACGCCGCTACGACCTGCCCGTCGTCCGTCCCGTGCATATCGAACGGGTGGAGTACGACGACTCGACCGGGCTGTTTCAACTGCATGCCCGCCCGGGTAGAGGCGATGGCTACTCGTCTAGCACCTCCCACACCAGCCGCGCCCACATCTGGCGCGCCCGCACTGTCGTCGCCGCCACGGGCACCTGGTCCGCGCCTTTCGTTCCCCACTATCCAGGCGAGTTTGCCGGCCGGCAGTGGCACACCGCCACCTATTCGGGGCCGGAGCCATTCGCTGGTTCCTCCGTGGCCGTCGTCGGAGCGGCTAACTCGGGCGCGCAGATCGCCGCCGACTTGGCTGACATCGCCGAGGTCACCTGGTTCGTCCGCCACCCGCCACGCTGGATGCCTGACGACGTCGACGGCGCGGAGCTTTTCCGCCGCAACCGCGAGCGATACCTCGCCATTTCCGCAGGTAAGGAAGACCCCGGCGCCGATTCTAGCCTCGGGGACATCGTCATGCTCCCTGCCGTCCGCCGCGCTCGCGATACCGGCCGCCTGCGCCCCACGCAGATGTTCTCCACCCTCGATGACGTTTCCGCCGACCACCTCATCTGGTGCACCGGGTTCCGCCCCGCCCTCGGTCCTTTTCGCGGGTTGCTCTCTTTTCGTGGTGACGCCCCCTCGCCCCAGCATCCCGGCCTTTTCCTCGTGGGCTATGGCGATTGGGTGGGGCCCGGCTCCGCCACCATCACTGGCGTGGGTGTGCATGCAAAAAGGGTGGCCGCCGAGGTAGTGGCAGCCACCCGAGGGTGACAGCCGCGCGAGCATCGCGCGGCGGAAATCGCTGCTACGGCAGCATGCGGAAGGTCTTGCCGGCCTTCAGCAGCGTGAGCATAGCCTTGGAGAAGCTCTTCCGGCTAAGCGACTCCGGCCCGCGGAAGTACATAAAGCGCTGCGAGGTGACGTTCTGCGTTGCTGTGTACTTCTGCAACCCTTCCGCGCCATGGCGGTGGGAGACACCGGATTCCTTCATGCCGCCCATGGGGTTATCGATGGCCGCCCAGCTGGAGGTGTAGCCATCGTTCAGAGCCACCGAACCGGACTCGATCTTCGGACCGATCTGCCAAGCAGTGTCATCGGCGGCAAACACAGAGGCGTTCAGGCCGTAGTCCGTATCATTGGCCAGCTCAATCGCGTCGTACAGATCCTCCACCGGCTCGATGTACACCACCGGGCCGAAGACCTCCTCGGTGCGCAGCAGCGCATCCTCTGGAACGTCGACCATGACCGTCGGCTCGTAGAAGTAAGGGCCCAGATCCGGGCGCTTCTTACCACCGCACAGGATGTTCGCCCCCTTCTCGCGGGCGTCCTCCACGTACTTCTCCACGGTCTCCAGCTGGCTAGCGGAAGCCAGCGAGCCCATCTGCGTCTCCCACTCGAAGCCGCTGCCCAGGCTCATGGACTGCACTCGCGAGGAAAACGCGCCCACGAAATCCTCGTAGGACGCACGCTCGACATAGATGCGCTCGATGGAAACACACAGCTGACCGGAGTTAGAGAAGCACGCATCGATAGCGCCGCGGGCGGCGTAGTTGACGTCCGCGTCAGTGGCGATGATCAGCGGATTCTTGCCACCCAGCTCGGCGGAATAGCCGATCAGACGACGGCCAACCTGCTCGCCCAAAACCTTGCCCGTTGCGGTGGAGCCAGTGAACATCAAGAAGTCGCACTGATCCGCAATGGCACTACCAACCACGCGGCCGGAACCGGTAACTAACTGCACCAGGTCGCGCGGCAGTCCGGCGTCAAAAAGAAACTTAAAGACCAACAGCGAGGTAAAAGGCGTAGCAGAGTCGGGCTTAGCGACCACAGCGTTTCCGGCGAGCAGCGCGGGGATCGCGTCGCCAATGCCGAGGGATAGCGGGTAATTCCACGGGCTGATCTGGCCAACCGCACCCAGCGGGTGACGGTATTCGATGGACTTCGCCATGATCGACATCGCCGAGGCGCGCCTGCGCGGCTTCATGAACTTCTCCACGTTGTTGGAGTAGTAACGCGAATTGTTGGCGACGTCCATGACCTCGTCAAAGGCGCTGGCACGGTTCTTGCCGGTCTCCAGCTGCACCATGTCGCAGAGCAGTTCGGCGTTCTTCAGCACCAGGTCGTGGAAGCGGCGGAAGATGCGTTTGCGCTCGGCGAAGGGGACATGCACCCAGGACTGCTGGGCACGGCGGGCGAAGCGGAAGGCTTCGGTGACATCGTCGGCGTCACCGCTGGCGACCCAGCCGATCGTCTCGCCGAGGAACGGAGCCTCGATCTCCAGGCGCTTGCCGTCGTAATCGTCGTTGAGGTTGTGAAGGCGGGCGTTGGTGGTGAGTTCGCGCAGCTCTACTTCCAGGTCGGCGGGCAGAGCGGCTACGGATAGGCGCTTGTAGTTGGTTCGTTTCATGTTTGGGAGACTACCTAAAAGGCCGGGGAAGTGTGTTCGATCTAGAACATTTCTAAGCAAATGAATAGGTCGCCGAAGGTGCGGGGGAGTGCGAATTTTTGCTTGTGGGAACCTTTATGCAGACTAAGCCGTTGGTAGGATGTACGCGAAAGCGCCGGTGGCTAATCGCTAGGCTCCGGCACCGAAAATGACCAGCACAACTTTGGAGTACTAAAGAATGAAAAGCTCGAACCCGTTCATGGGGTCGCTGGCCAAGAACCAGGGCCAGCACCCGTTCGCACAGCAGGGCAACCAGGGTGGCTACGGCCAGCAGGGGATGAACCCCTATGCGACCTCCGCTCACGGTGGTGTGCAGACCGCCGCTATGGGTTACGGCATGCAGGACGCAGCCAACTACGGCCAGGCTGGCAGTGCCGACCGTCCGATGACCGTTGATGACGTTGTCACCAAGACCGGTATCACGTTGGCCGTGATCATTGCTCTGGCAGTGGTGAACTTCATCATTGGCCTGAACAACCCCGGCCTGGCGATGATCCTGACCTTCGTCGGCATGATCGGTGGTCTGATCGCCGTTCTGGTTTCTGCCTTCGGCAAGAAGTACGATTCCGCGCCGGTCACGCTGACCTACGCCGCCTTCGAGGGCCTGTTTGTTGGTGGCTTTACGTTCCTGGTGTCTGGCGCTGCGGTTGGTGATACTGACGCCGGCATGCTCATTGCCCAGGCGGTTCTGGGAACCATTGGCGTGTTCATTGGCATGCTGTTTGTTTACAAGACTGGTGCTATCCGTGTGACCCCGAAGTTCACCCGCTTCCTGGTGGGTGCCATGATCGGCATCCTGGTTCTGGCTCTGGGTAACCTGGTGTTTGCTCTGGTTACGGGATCCGCAGGCATCCTTCGTGACGGTGGCCCGATCGCTATCATCTTCTCCCTGGTCTGCATCGGTATCGCGGCCATGAGCTTCCTGCTGGATTTCGACCAGGCTGACCGTCTGGTTCGCGCTGGTGCTCCGTCGAAGATGGCTTGGGGTGTGGCGCTGGGCTTGGCCGTTACCCTGGTCTGGCTGTACACCGAGATCCTGCGCCTGCTGTCCTACTTCAGGGACTAGTGCTTCAGGAGCTAGCGCTGAGGCTAGGGCTAGTCAGGGGCTAGCGCCTTGGAGACTGGGCTTTTGAGTCTTAGGAGCCTGGGGTTTAGACCTTGAGGCGCTGTTAGTTGAGGGGCTTCCGGTTAACCGGGAGCCCCTTTCTGCTGCTGCATAGGGGGGTTCGCAAAGGTGGCGGGGGACTTTGCTGCTAGAGCGGGGGCTGCCGGTGTGCGGGGATCTCGCTGTTAGAGCGGGAAATGTCGGAAAAGTTGCAAAACTAATTTTCCAGCCTACGGCACGTGAGTAACAAAACGCTCTGACCTGCAGGTTTAGGTAAATGAGCATGTCTTCCAATAACAAATTGCAACTTTTCCGACATTTAACCGCTCCGAAGGGCGCACAAGTAACCGCTCCGAAGGGCGCACAAGGCGCTGCCTGGGTGGGAAAGATGTCGCCGGGGCAGCATTGGGCCCTGCAGGGAGACCTGCAGGCAGAGGAAAACAAGAAAAGGCGCCCAAAGGCGCCCTTTTCTATTACCGCCAGCCAGCAACCAGAGGGTTTAGCTGCCTGCAAAGTAGAAACTACTGATCCGCGCGCGGAACGTCCAGGTCCGGATCGTAAGGCTCAGCGGCAACGATTGTCACGGAGACGGTCTCGCCGGCAGGGGTCTGGTACTCGCGAGTCTCACCGACCTTGGCTCCAACAATGGCCGCACCCAGTGGAGCGTCGGTGGAGTAGGTCTCCAGGTCCGGGTTAGAAGACTCCAGGCCACGGGTACCGATCAGGAAGGTCTCCTTGTCGTCCTCGTCACCGTCATAGTAAACGTGGATCACGGAACCAACCAGTGCCACGCCGGACTCCTGCGGAGCCTCACCGATGGTGGCGCTATCCAGCAGTTCCTCCAGGTAGGTGATGCGTGCTTCTTCCTGGCCCTGCTGCTCGCGGGCTGCGTGGTAGCCGCCGTTCTCCTTCAGGTCGCCTTCTTCGCGGCGCTCGTTAATCTCGGCTGCCAGCACCGGACGGTTCTCCTTCAGAGCCGTCAGTTCTGCATTCAGTCGGTCGTAAGATTCCTGGGTCAGCCAGCGAGTCTGGTTCTCGGCCATTGGGTTCTCCCATCTTCGTTGAAGGTTGACGCGGTCTCTCACGTGGGCGTCAATAGATTATTAAGTAGGCGTGCAAAGTGTAGCACCTGGGCGCCAGGCTACCTGGGCTGCCCGGCTTAGTCGCGAAGGTCGGCTTAGCCTTCCGGCTTAGTCGCGCGGGTCGAGGTGCGGCGGCAGAGTGGACGAGCATCCGTAGGCGGTGGCTGCGTATCCGCGCTCGCGGGTGGGAATGTCCACTAGGAAGCGTTCTACTTCTTCACCGCCGCGTGGCACGACGAACTCACGGCGCCCGACTTCATTCTTGTCGTAGTCCAGGGCGGTGACGATGCAGTACGCGGGCTTGGAGGGATCCTTGCGGGTGACGTCGATGCTCATGGTCATGCGCTCGTCCGAGACGATCTCGCCGCCGGATTCCTGCGCCGTAACATCCGCTTCCGAATTGCGCATGAACTGCGTGACCGCATACGTCAGCGCTGCTGCCAGCATTACGGCCAGGATTACTACAACGATTTTCCCGGAGAACTTCTGGTTGCGCGTTTCGCCGTAGCGCTCTTTTTGGATGCTCTTCTTCGCCGCGTTCATGATGTCTCTAGTCTAGCCCACCCTTTTATTATTGACGCCCACGTCCCCGGCTTGCCTGGACGGATGGCTCTATTGGGTAGGGGAGGGCGGGGTAGTAGATTGTATTGGCGTGAGTGAAAAGAGAGCTTCCGTAGATACGCCGCGTTATCGCCTGCTGGCGATTCACGCACATCCGGACGACGAATCCAGCAAGGGTGCGGCCACCATGGCCCGCTATGTCGATGAAGGCCACCGGGTGAAGGTACTGACGTGCACCGGCGGTGAGCGGGGGGACATCCTGAACCCAGAGATGCAGGAGCTGGCTGAGCAGGGCGTCGGAGAGATGATTGAGGTGCGCCGCGAGGAGATGGCTCAGGCGGCCTCCATCCTGGGCGTGGAGCATGAATGGCTCGGTTATGTGGATTCCGGTCTGCCCGAGGGCGACCCGAAGCCGCCGTTGCCGGAGGGCTGCTTTGCCTTGCAGGACACGGAAGAGGTCACGCAAAACGTTGTGCGGGTGGTGCGTGAGTTCCGCCCGCATGTCATCATCACCTACGACGAGCACGGCGGTTACCCCCACCCTGATCACATCAAGGTGCATGCGGTTTCCGTCCGTGCCTGGGAGGCTGCCGGCGACCCGAGCTACCACCCGGAGCTGGGCGAACCGTGGGAGGTGAAGAAGCTGTACTACACCCATGGGTTCATCCGCGAGCGTTTCGAGAACTTGGCCACCGCCATGTACGAGCGTGGCGCACAGCTGCCGGAGCACGTCCTGCGGCACTTGGAGTTGTGGAGGCAGCTGCCGGATATTTTCTCCCGCGTGACTACCCGGGTGAATGTGGCTAACTGGTTCGAGCGTCGCGATGATGCGCTGCGTGCCCACCGCACTCAGATTGACCCGAAGGGTGCATTCTTTCTGGCGGACACGGATCTGCAGCAGCAGGTGTGGCCGACCGAGGAGTTCGAGCTCGCGCAGTCGCGCGTGCACAGCGAGCTGCCGGAGTCGGAACTCTTCGCCGGGTTGGAATCAGCGGATTAGCGCAGTACTGGGCCGATCCGCGCAGCGCAGGGTTTCCCCAGAGGCGGGCGACAAACTACAGTTAATGGGCAGATAACAAGAAGGAGTTTCGAGCGATGAACACCGCCACCTGGATCATTGCGCAGGCAGAGCGCACCGGCCCGAAGGGTGCCGAGTTCGGTAAGGCCGCCCCCGTGGGTCTGTTCGTGATCGTCATCTTGCTGCTGGTTGTGCTGCTCATCGGCTTCGCCATGAACAAGCGCATCCGCCGCCTGGAGCGCCGCCGGGCATTCGCCGATGCGCGTGGCATCGACCTGTTCGACACGGAGAAGCTGGAAGCTGCAATGAAGGCCGAGGAGTTCGACGATACTGCCAGCAAGCGCTCCATGTTCGCCCGAACTGAGGTGCCACAGACAGATGAGCGTTTCTTGCCCTCCTCTGGCACACTGACCGGCCCCGCTGCGATTGACGCTGAGCGGGCGCGGGCTAAGGGCGTCAAGAAGGACGGCGAAGAACCCCCGAACCAGCATCAGTAGGATCAACAACGTGAACCGCATCCCCCAGCTGCTATACCCAGCGTACGAGGCCAGCCTGGCGCGCTCGTTGCGCGATAAGCCGCGGCCGAAGCACGTCGCCATCATGGCCGACGGCAACCGCCGCTGGGCGCGCGAGAACGGTTTCACCGATGTGTCGCACGGCCACCGCGTGGGGGCGAAGAAGATCGCGGAAATGTGCGGATGGTGCGATGAGCTGGGGATCGAAACCGTCACGGTGTACCTGCTCAGCACCGAAAATCTAAAGCGCTCCCCGGAGGAGCTGTCGTTGCTGTGCAGCATCATTGGCGATGTTGCCGAGGAATTGGCGGATTCTGACGCCGGGTTCCAGCTGCGCACCGTCGGTCACCTAGAGCTACTGCCTGAACAGCTGCGCATTCGCCTGGAGGAAAACCAGGTCAAGACGGACGACCACACGGGCGTGCGTGTGAACGTGGCCGTGGGGTACGGCGGGCGCCAGGAGATCGTGGATGCGGTGCAAACCCTCGTGGCTGAGCTGGCAGATCAGGGGACCGCGCCGGAGGCCATGGCGGAGGCAATCACCGCCGAGGCGCTGGGGAACCACATGTACACCTCGGGTCAGCCGGACCCAGACCTGGTGATTCGCACATCGGGGGAGCAGCGCCTATCTGGTTTCCTGCTGTGGCAGTCCGCGTACTCGGAGATCTGGTTTACCGATACCTATTGGCCGGCCTTCCGGCGCGTGGATTTCCTGCGTGCGCTTCGCGACTACTCGCAGCGGCATAGGCGCTTCGGGCTTTAGGCGGGGGATAACCGGCGATAGGGCGCGGACAGCAACTTCCCGCGATAGAGCGCGGGGCTAGATCTTCCGCATCCGCACTTTTTGCACCAGGTGGTCTGGGCCCTTCCGCAGAACCAAGGAAGCACGCACGCGGGTGGGAAGGATGTTCTCCATCAGGTTCGGCAGGTTCACGGTCTGCCAGATCTCCCTAGCGACCACGGTGGCCTCTTCATCGCTGAAGTTGGCGAAGTGGTGGAAATGCGCCTTCGGATCCTTAAACGCAGTGTTCTTCAGGCGCAGGAAGCGGTCGATGTACCAATCCTCGATGTCCTCGCGCCGGGCATCGACGTAAACGGAGAAATCGAAGAGGTCGGAGACCATGAGGGTGGGGCCGGTCTGCAGAACGTTTAGCCCCTCGACGATGAGGATATCTGGGCGGTCGACGGTGATGGTCTGGTCCGGAATGCGGTCGTAGGCTTCGTGGGAGTACACCGGAGCCTGCACCTTTTGGGTGCCGGACTTCACCTTGGTGATGAAGCTCAGTAGTTCTGCCTGGTCGTAGGACTCCGGGAAGCCCTTGCGGTGCATGAGCTTGCGGCGCTCGAGTTCTGCGGTGGGCAGCAGGAAGCCGTCGGTGGTTACGAGGTCCACCCGCGGGTTTGTCTCCCAACGCTGCAGCAGAACCTGCAGCACGCGGGCAGTGGTGGACTTGCCGACGGCTACGGAGCCGCAGACACCGATGATGTAAGGGATCGGCGGCATTGCCTCGCCGAGGAATGTTTCAGTGGCTGCGTTGAGCCTGCGGTGCGCTTCGACGCGTAGGAAAATCAGGCGGGACAGCGGGAGGTAGACCTCGGAGACTTCTTCCAGGTCGATTTCGTCGCCGATGCCGCGGAGTTGTTCCAGTTCATCTTCGGTGAGGACCTGGGGCATCGACTTTCTTAAGGTGCGCCACTGAGTACGGTCCAGCTCAATGTAAGGGCTGGGGGAAGTCATAGCACCCATTGTGCCCCGAAAATGGGGCAAGGTGAAATTGGATCGCCATCGGTCGGCCGGAGGACCGCAATGGGATGGCTGTGGGTTGGGTATGGGGTGTCACGGGCACTCGCTATGATAGTGAGGCAGATAAGCAACCGGTTTTATCTTTTTAGATTCATCCACAATGGAAGGCCTTGGTAGACGTGACTTCTCCGCAGAATTCGTCCACTCAGAACTCGCAACAGCACAACACTCCTCTGGCGGAGCTGGATCCCCAGGTCGCAGAGGCTATCGCAGGTGAGCTGCGCCGCCAGCGCACCACCTTGGAGATGATTGCCTCGGAGAACTTCGTGCCGCGCGCCGTGCTGCAGGCGCAGGGCTCGGTGCTCACCAATAAGTACGCCGAGGGCTACCCGGGCCGTCGTTACTACGGCGGTTGCGAGCACGTGGACGTCGTTGAGGACCTGGCCCGCGACCGCGCCAAGCAGGTCTTCGGTGCGGAGTTCGCCAACGTGCAGCCGCACGCCGGTGCACAGGCCAACGCTGCTGTCCTAATGTCCCTGGCTAACCCCGGCGATAAGATCATGGGCCTGTCCCTGGCCCACGGTGGCCACCTGACTCACGGTATGCACCTGAACTTCTCCGGCAAGCTCTACGAGGTTGCCGCTTATGAGGTGGATCCGGAGACCTTCCGCCTGGATATGGACAAGATCCGCGAGGAGGCCATTGCAGAAAAGCCGCAGGTGCTGATCGCCGGCTGGTCTGCATACCCGCGCCACCAGGACTTTGCAGCTTTCAAGTCCATCGCCGACGAGGTCGGGGCGAAGCTGTGGGTGGACATGGCGCACTTCGCTGGCCTGGTTGCCGCAGACCTGCACCCGTCGCCGGTTCCGCACGCCGACGTGGTTTCCACCACCGTCCACAAGACCCTGGGTGGCCCCCGTTCCGGCATGATCCTGGCTAAGCAGGAGTACGCCAAGAAGCTGAACTCCTCCGTCTTCCCGGGCCAGCAGGGTGGTCCGCTGATGCACGCCGTCGCTGCTAAGGCCGTGGCCATGAAGGTGGCGCAGACTGACGAATTCCGCGACCGTCAGCAGCGCACCCTCGAGGGTGCGAAGATCCTGGCGGAGCGCCTGAACGCTCAGGATACGAAGGACGCTGGCGTGCAGGTGCTCACCGGCGGCACCGACGTACACCTGGTGCTGGTTGACCTGCGCAACTCTCAGCTGGACGGCCAGCAGGGCGAAGACCTGCTGCACGAGGTTGGCATCACCGTCAACCGCAACGCTGTACCCTTCGACCCGCGCCCGCCGATGGTCACTTCGGGCCTGCGCATCGGTACCTCTGCTCTGGCCTCCCGCGGCCTGGATACCGAGGCCTTCACTGAGGTCGCAGATGTCATCGGTACCGCTCTGGCCGGCAACGCGGACATTGCTGCGCTGCGCGCCCGCGTGGACAAGATCGCCGAGGACTTCCCGCTGTACGAGGGCCTGGAAGACTGGAAGCTGGTCTAAGAAGGCAAGCGACCTTAAGAAAAGGGGTTTAGCACTATGGTCAGCACGCAGGCGAAGGATGCAATCATCGTCGTCGACGTTCAAAACGACTTCGTCGATGGTTCCCTGGGGACCGACCGGGGTCTAGAGGTGGCGCGGGGGATCAACGCCTGGCTGGGTGGCCTGGTGCACGCCGAGGAGGAGGAAGCCGAGACCGGCGACGGTTCCTCGGCTGCCGCCCGCCCGCTCATCGTCGGCACCAAGGATTGGCACATCAAGCCCGAAGGCCACTTTGCGCCAGAGGGGGAGGAGCCAGACTACAAGGACACCTGGCCGGTCCACTGCGTAGCCGACACCCACGGCGCACAGGTCTGCGCCGAGCTGAACCCTGAACTCGTGGACGTCTGGTTCCACAAGGGCGAATACACCGCCGCCTATTCCGGCTTTGAAGGCCACCTCGCGGGCGAGGAGCAGACACTGCAGCAGTGGCTGAACTCCCACGAGGTAGAAAACGTAACGATCGTGGGCATCGCCACCGACTTCTGCGTGCGCGCAACAGCCGAAGATGCGCTCCGGGCGGGCTTCGGCGTGACGGTTATCGAGGATTTCTGCGCCGCGGTGAGCGAGGACGGCGCTACCCAGGCTCTGGACGCCCTCAGGGCTTCCGGCGCCGAGGTTATCGCCCAACCCCGCTAGCCATCCCCGCGCCAGCGGGGCATGAGGCGGTCGATGGCGTGGGGGGCGTCGCTAAACAAAAACCGCGACAACATCTGCGCCAAAACGCAGCTTTACGCACGTGTTCCACGTAGCGTAACCCGTATGAGCGAAAACACTAATCTTGTGCTGGTCGAGGACAAGGCCGGCGTACGATACATCACCATCAACCGTGCGGAAGCATACAATTCTCTAGACAAAGCGCTGCGTCTTGCGCTGATTGAGGCTTTCCGCAACACACAAAAGGATTCCGAAGAACTAGGCTCGGCGGTGCGTGCCGTGGTGCTGCGCGCCAACGGTAAGGCGTTTTGCTCCGGGCAGGATCTGAAGGAACAGCTGCGGGATACGCAAAACCGCACGGGGATGGAAAAGGTGGTGGAGGAGTACAACCCGATGACTGAGCTTCTCGCCGGGATCAGCGTGCCGACCATCGCCGCGCTCCAGGGGCCGGCGGCAGGTGCGGGCTGGGGACTGGCAATGGCCTGTGACTTCCGCGTAATGTCCACGGCCGCCTCTTTCAAGGGGGCTTTCACGGGCGTGGGACTGGCTGCGGACTCGGGGCTATCGCAAACTCTTGTGGACTGCGTGGGGCGTGCGAAGACCCTGCAGTTGCTGCTCCTGGATCGCAAGGTGCCCGCCGAGGAAGCCGCAGAGCTGGGCCTAGTTGAGCAGCTCGTGGAGCCGGCCGAGCTCGAGGCGACCGTGGAGAAGCTGGCTAACGACTTCGCCGCTGGACCGACTGCAGCATATAAGGAGATGAAGGCGCTGGTGAAGAACACTTCGGCCATCAGCGATGCTGCCGCAGCGGAGGCGGAGGCACAGCTGCGCCTGTTTAACACCGCCGACCATAGCGAAGCGGTGGCCGCCTTCCTAGGAAAGCGACCACCGCAGTTTAAGGGGGAGTAGGGCTAGGCCTTAGTTCTCGCCCTTGGCCAGGCGGCGAGAGATGATCTCGATCATGATCTCGTTCGGGCCGCCGTAGATCGGCTGGACGCGGGAGTCCAGGTAGTGGGTGGAGATCGGGTACTCCAGCATGAAGCCGTAGCCGCCGTGCAGCTGCAGAGCCTCGTTGACAACCTCGATCTGCAGCTCGGTGGTCTGGTACTTAGCCATTGCACCGGTGACCTCGTCCAGGGTGCCGTTGACCTTCTCCATGATGCAGGCATCGACGAAGGACTGAGAGCCCTGGATGTTGGTGGCCATCTTAGCCAGCTCCCAGCGGTATGCCTGGTGGTCGATCAGGCGCTGACCGAAGGTCTTGCGGTCCTGAGAGTGCTTGTAAACCAGGTCGAATGCGCGGCGGGAGGTAGCGATGGAGCCCACGGCGATGGACAGGCGCTCCTGTGCCAGGTTGGTGCGCAGGTAGCCGAATGCAGCGCCCTCTTCGCCCAGCAGGTTCTCCTTCGGGACGCGGGTGTCCTCGAAGGACAGCTCGGCGGTGTCCTGGGACTTCAGGCCGACCTTCTTCAGCGGGCCGGTCTTGGTGTAGCCCTCCATGCCGTCCTCAACGATCAGCATGGAAACGCCTGCGCGGCCCTTCTCCGGGTTGGTTACGACGACCAGCAGGGTGAAGTCTGCCTGGACACCGTTGGAGATGAAGGTCTTCGCGCCGTTAACGATGTAGTCGCCGTTCTCGTCCTTCTTAGCGAAGGTGCGGATGCCAGCCAGGTCGGCACCTGCGCCCGGCTCGGTCATGGCCAGTGCGGCGATCTTCTCACCGGCACACAGCGGCTTCAGGAAACGCTCCTTCTGCTCGTCGTTGCCGAAGCGCTGCAGGTAGGGGATGACCAGGTCGTTGATGGTCTGGATGCCCACGATAACGGAACCGGAGTCAGCCTTAGCCAGCTCTTCGGTCAATACAGCGTTGAAGCGGTAGTCGTTCTCCATACCGCCGCCGCCGAACTCCTCCGGAGCCATCATGCCCAGCAGGCCCTGCTGACCGGCCTTCTGGAACATCTCGCGGTCGCAGTAGCCCTGCTCGTGCCAGCGATCAACGTTCGGGGCGATCTCGGCCTTCACGAAGTCCGCGCAGGCCTCGCGGAACATGTTGTGCTCTTCTTCGAAAATGTTGCGTGGCAGGAAGTTCTTCATGGGTTCCTTTCAAACCAAGACGTTGGCTGCTTGAACTGTCGAACTTGGACTACTGGGATTCCAGCAGCGTGCGTAGCGCCAGAGGGCAGCAAAGTCGGTTATAGAGATTTTTGTGTGTTGCAGCCCGATGTTACGTCGCTATTGTGACGTGCATCTCTGCGTTGCTTATGAGAATAGCATTTCTTTGGGGCGAAAGTACAAGGAAACCCCTCGATGTTGGGAGAAAACACACCGTTATGTGCCACACACGGTTGTTGCTTCACCCCTGCTGTGAAAGCTGGCCACCCCCGCCCAGCAAAGAACCAGGTCAGCGATTTATTCAACATTTTTGTTGTTTAAATATTGACAAGCTAGGTGAGGCTTGGCTAACCTCATGGATGTGTCGCAGGCTAGTCACCTGAGGCGCACTGCAGTTGTGGAATATATTGCAGCACCTGTCGAAAGTTCAGTTGTCGGCGCAGTATTCATGCGACGAGGGTTTCTCTCTTCTCCCCGAAGCGCATGAGCATCGGTAGCCACTTTCTCCTCCGAGGTGCTGTGGTTGTTCATCCGGTTACCCGGCAACCGTCAGCTTCGTCACCTGGAGGTTGCTTACCGGATAAAGCTTCTGATGGCTCGTCACCATCGAAGGCCGAAGGTCAATGGCCAAAGGCGAAAAGGCGAGGAAAGGTCCGAAATATCGGGCTTATCCTCGCCTTTTTCTTATTCTTGTGCCGCCTCTAGCTGAACTTATTGACGCCCCGTCTCCTCGCGCTCACTAGCCAACTTACGGCGAGCCTCTCGCAGCCACTCCGGCTGCTTTTCAAGCAATGCCTTAATCTCCGCGGTCGTCAGTGGCTTGTCCATGTCATTGTTCTTCAGCGACGTAATGCTAATGCCCAGCTTGCGAGCTACCTCGGGGCGAGGGTGTGGCCCCTCTCGGCGCAGCGTCTGTAGCCACTCAGGCGGGTTCTTCTGCAGCTCCACGAATTGCTCATGGGTAAGTGCGGAATCTTGAAACTCCTGCGGCGTGGCTGGAAGGTAGATGGCCAGCTTCTTTGCGGCGGTGGCAGGCTTCATGGGCGGGCCGGACTTGTAACTTGGGATCGCGTCAGTCATGTTCATCATTCTAATGAACGGCTCTATTATTGGTGCCATGCCCACTCAGCAGAACCACGCCGCGAAACCGCGCCAGCACCTAAAAGTTGTCTTTAGCACTGGCGTACAGCCGGATAAGTGGTTCCGTCGCTTCGACGAGCGGGTTCCCGGGTGGAAGATCGCCAGCGCGGGCACCGACGATCCGTTGCCCTATATTCGCGCAGGCCAGGCGGATGTTGCTTTGGTGCGCCTCCCGACGGAAGGGTTCGAGCGCCCGGCTTACATGCACGAGGTTGCCCTCTACGAGGAGCAGATCGGCGTTGCCGCACCTAAGGAGCATCCCGTCAAGGTCATGGATTCCATAGACTTCCGGGAGTTGGCCGACGAGAAACTCATGTACGTCACTCCTTCTACCGGCTGGGATAATGTGATAGCTCTGCGCGAAGCCCTGCAGGTGGTTGCTGCCAATGTTGGCATCGCCGTCGCGCCGCGCCCCTTGCTGCGGGCTATTAACCAGCGCGGGGTGGTGCATCGGGATCTTTCAGGGATTGACGCCACCACCTGCCCCCGCACCCGCGTGGCTCTGATGTGGCTTACCGAATCCGACAGTGACGTCATCCAGGACTTCGTTGGAATATGTAAAGGGCGCACCGCGAGTAGCTCGCGGCAGGTGGCTAAGCGCGGGAGTGGTGGCGTCCATAAAAATGCAGATAAAACAAAGAAAAGAGGTAAGAAAAAGACTTCTCAAGGCGCGCGGCGAAAATAAAGAATTGGTTCCGATTGGGTTAAAGATCCTAAACAAAACGTGTATTTTTCGTTGGAACACTATTAGGAATAGGGGGTATTGCTTTTGCAATAAGCGAGAGCTGAAAAAGAGCCGACAGAAAGGTATTAGTAATGAACTCCAACAAGCGCTTCCGTCGTTCCGCAGTGGCACTGGCTGCAGGTGCATCCCTGGTTTTCGGTGTTGCTGCATGCTCTGACGATGCTGAGGACGCCAAGGACAAGGCTGGCGACGCAGCAAACTCCGCTACTGAGAAGGCTGGTGAGGCTGCCGACTCTGCTACCGCGAAGGCCGGTGAAGGCGAGGACGGTGAGTCCGAGGCTGAGGGTGCTGACTCTGAGGGCGCTGACGCTGAGGGCGCCGAGGGTGAGACCGAGAAGGTCCAGACCGCTAGCGGTGAAGAAGTTGAGCTGCCGAAGGACGTCAAGACCGCTTGGGACAACGAGGGCGGCGAGTCCGGTTCCTTCGGTAAGCTCGCCGAGTTTGCCGAGGGCGAGAACGGCTCCCTGGCAACCTTTGAAAAGGGCTGGATCGCTAACTCCAAGGATCATGGTGCAGTTCCGCTGATCGGCAAGATCGGTGAGACCTGGAACAACGGCGGCGGCCTGGACAACGAGCTGGGTCTGCCGACCGCTCCGGAGAAGGGCGACGCAGCCGACGGCTGGACTCAGTCCTTCGAGAACGGCACCATCACGTGGGCTAAGGATGAGTCCGGTCAGTTCTCCGAGACCATCGAGAAGCGCTAAGTTCTAACCTTAAAGTAGAGCTTGATAACCCCAGGTGAGGGACGGTAAATGTCCCGGAGCCTGGGGCTTTTTTATGTTTACCCAGAGTTCATCTGACAACAATGTAATTTCCATGCGGTGCGCATAGCGTCGAGGATGTCCGAAGCAAGTAACAACTACCCACCTCATCCGTTTCCCGGATGTAAAGCGTAGCTTTTGCGGCGTGGAACGTCCGGGTTGATCGACTCATAATCCTCTACAAGGAGCACCACCTCCATGACTTCCGCCGCGCCCACTGATCAGGCACATCAGAACTTTCAGGCAGAGCAAGCTCTCAACGCGCACTCCGATGCAGAGCTCGGCCTACGCACGTACGTCCTCGACACCTCGGTGTTGCTTTCCGATCCCTGGGCACTCATCAAGTTTGCGGAACACCGCATCATCCTCCCCGTCGTCGTCATCAGTGAACTCGAGGGCAAGCGCCACCACCCGGAACTTGGCTGGTTTGCTCGCCAGGCTCTACGCATGCTCGAAGACTTTCGTCAGGAGCATGGCCGACTGGACATGCCCAGCATCGTCAACGAAACGGGCGGTACCATCCAGGTCGAGCTGAACCACGTTGACCAGTCCGTGCTTCCTACTGGTTTGCGCGGAGAGCAGAATGACCACCGCATCCTGGCTTGTGCTTTGAACCTGCGGGCTGAAGGACACAACGTCACGCTGGTGACGAAGGACGTGCCACTGCGTGTGAAGGCCGGTGCCGTTGGTCTTGACGCCGACGAATACCATGCCCAGGACGTCGTGCTCACCGGATACAACGGCATGGCTCGTGCGGAGGTGCCCTCCAGCATCATCGACGAACTATACGACGTGGGGGAGGCCGACATCTCTGGCGCACTGACGGTAGACGGCGACGAGGTCGACAAGCTGCCGATCCACTGCGGCCTGCAGCTGACCGCGGGCAGCCAATCCGTTCTGGCGCGCTCGATGGGTGACGGCATGGTGCGCCAGGTTCCCACCGACCTGGAAGCGTTCGGTATCCGCGGGCGCAGCGCCCAGCAGCGCGTGGCGCTGGACCTGCTGCTGGATAACGAGGTTGGCATCGTAAGCCTCGGCGGTTCCGCGGGCACCGGCAAATCCGCTCTAGCATTGTGCGCCGGTTTGGAGGCAGTGCTGGAACGCGGTGAGCACAAGCGAATCGTGGTCTTCCGCCCCCTGTATGCCGTAGGTGGACAGGACTTGGGCTACCTGCCCGGCAGTGAGACGGAAAAGATGAACCCGTGGGCGCAGGCGGTGTACGACACCCTGGAAGGGGTGGTGAGCGACAACGTGCTGGAAGAGATCGACGCCCGCGGTCTGCTGGAGGTCCTGCCGCTGACGCATATCCGCGGCCGCAGCCTGAACGATAGCTTCGTCATCGTGGACGAGGCTCAGTCGCTCGAGCGCAACGTTCTGCTGACTGTGCTCTCCCGCCTGGGGCGCAACTCCCGTGTCGTGCTGACTCACGACGTTGCGCAGCGCGATAACCTGCGCGTAGGCCGCCATGATGGCATCCAGGCGGTCATCGAAAAGCTGAAGAATAATCCGCTGTTCGCGCACGTCACGCTGACCCGATCCGAGCGTTCCGCGATCGCT
The DNA here is from genome assembly GCF_022345965.1 of Corynebacterium sp. ACRQK. Taxonomy (GTDB): domain Bacteria; phylum Actinomycetota; class Actinomycetes; order Mycobacteriales; family Mycobacteriaceae; genus Corynebacterium. The sequence goes on along the minus strand of NZ_JAKRMU010000003.1, from coordinate 15,316 downwards.
GAACTGGTGACGAATCTGCTGGAAAAGGGATAGTTCGCTCACAGCTGCCGGTAGTCAGGTGGCGTAACCGCTGGGTCTTAGGGCACAATTTCTTCCATGACTTCCGCGAACACCGCAGGGAACACTGCGAACACGGCCGGGAGCGCTGCAGATAGCAGTGCTGGCAACAACGCCAAGAACAGTGCCAAGCAGGCAATCTCCATCCGCCTGATGGAGGAGAGGGACTATCCGCAGGTCCAAAAGATCCTGCAGACCGGTATGGATACGGGCGAGGCGACCTTTGAGGAGAACGCGCCCGAAGCGTGGGACGACTTCATGCGCCACCGCCTGCCCGAGCTCTCCTTCGTCGCCGTCGATACCGATCCCGCGGCTGCCGCAGCCGCGGGACTTGGCGAAGATGAGGAGAAGATCCTGGGGTGGATCACCGCCACCTCCGCCAGCCACCGTGACGTGTTCGACGGGGTGTTGGAGGACTCGATCTACGTCCACAAGGATGCCGCGGGCAAGGGCGTGGCCGGTAGCCTGCTCGATAGGCTGCTCAAGGACGCCGCCGAGCAGGGCCACTGGGCGATGCACTCCAGCATCTTCCCGGAGAATGAGGGCTCTGTCCGGCTGCACGCCTCTCGAGGCTTCGAGGAAGTGGGCGTATTCCACTGCATGTCCCGCATGAACTACGGCCCGAAGAAGGGCACGTGGCGCCACAACATGGTGATGGAGAAGATCCTAGAGGGCGGCCCGGCATGGAAGTACTACCAGGAAAACCTGGAGCACTCCGACGAGGGTAGCGCCGACAGCGCTGGCAACACCGACAACTCCAAGGGATCGGCAGAAAAGTCCGAGTAACTTTCCAAGCACTTTTCCGAGCACGTTTCCCGAGCGAGCTCAGACACAGCGAAAGGCGACCGCATTAGCCATTAGCGCGGTCGCCTTTCGCTTGCGTGGAATCCCAACGGGGACTATTCGATAGTTTCCTTCAAATTGTCCTGACGCACCAAGACCAGAATCAGCGCAGCCAACACGGCTACCGGCGCCATGGCGCCGAGCACGGGGACTAGGGCGTCGTTATACGAGGTAGTGATCGCGTCGTGCAGCGGGCCAGGCAGCGTATCGACGATCTCCGGGGTGAGCCGGGCACTGCCGCCCCCCTGGAAATCGTGCGCGAACTTAGCTCCCTGCGGGCCCAGCTCCTGCAGCGCGCCGGGCACCCGTTGACCCATCAGATCAGCCACGCGGTGCGTGAACAGCGAACCGATGATCGCTGAGCCAGCCGTACCACCAATCTGGCGGAAGAAGTTATTCGAAGCAGTCGCAGTGCCCACCATCGAGATCGGGAAAGAATTCTGCACAATCAGCACCAAAATCTGCATCGAAAGCCCCAGGCCAACACCCATGAGAGCCAAGACAAGACCGAGGTGCACGAGGGAATCGTGGGCGTCAAAAAGTCCCATAAGACCAACCGCAGTGGCGGCAACGAGCAGACCCGCGACGGGGAACCACTTGTAGCGACCTGTCCGGGAAACATACTGGCCGGAGGCGGTGGCGGTGACGATCATGCCGGCCATCATCGGGATCATCATTAGACCGGCCTTGGTGGGGGTCATGCCGTGCACCATCTGAATGTATGTCGGCATGTAAGCCAACACGCCAAACATGACCACACCCGTGATCGTGCCGGCCGCAGTCGTGACCACAAAGTTGCGGACGGTGAACAGCCGCATCGGGATCAGCGGATCCTTCACCTTGCGTTCCACCAGCACAAACAGGGGAGCCAAGACGGCTGCCGCGATGCCCAAGCAGATAATGACGGGGCTGGACCAGGCGTAATCGCGCCCACCCCAGGTGAGCAGCAGAATCAACGAGCTAGTTGCGCCGGTCATCAGGACCGTGCCGGGGACGTCCAGGCGGGCGCCCGAGCCACGCTTCGGCAGCTGGAGGTTGAAGAACACCATCAGGAACGTGATGACCGCCAACGGAACGTTGAACCACAGCGCCCAACGCCAGCCCGGGCCGTCGGTGAAAAAGCCACCCAGCAATGGCCCCAGCACGGAGCTCAGACCGAAGACTGCGCCCATGATGCCCATGTAGCGCCCGCGATCGCGGGCGGGAACTACGTCGGCGATGATTGCCTGCGCGCCGATCATCAGGCCGCCGGCGCCGAGGCCCTGCACACCGCGGGCGACGATCATCATGTCCATACTCTGCGCCAGCGCGCCAATGACGGAGCCGGTCAGGAACAGGGCTACTGCCACCAGATACAGCGGCTTGCGGCCCATCTGGTCGCCCAACTTGCCGTAGACGGGCATGCCGATGGTCATGGTCAGCAGGAAGCTGGTGATGACCCAGCTCATTTTGTCGGCTCCGCCGAGCTCGCCAACGAGGGTGGGTAGAGCGGTGGAGAAGATCATTTGCCCGAGCGAGGACATCAGCATGCCCAGCATCAGGCAGCCGAAGACCAGGGGGACGTTGTTGCGTTTTTCTTGGCGCTGCTTTTCCGCCGCGTCGAGCCGTGCCTTGGCTGGTTGCGCGTTGGCAGCTTGCGCGTTGGCGGCGGTGGCCGTTTCGCGAGTAACTTTCATGGGCGGTTCTCCTTGATCTCCTGCGGTTTCTGCGAGGGGTCTGCGGTCGATTGTGGGGGTGGCTCAAAAGTGGCTGGTGAGATGGCGCTGAAAATCTCTTGCAACCCGGCAAGCGCGATATCGAAGTCGTTTGTGCTGGTTAGTGGCTTTCCGTGCCGTGCGGCTGAGGTTGCTGCGGCCCATTGCACCGTTGTTGCCGCGGTGACGATGAGGTGCGCCTCTTCCATCGCCTCCATGTCGGTGCTGCGGTTGCCCGGGTGCCCTTCGAGGTTCTTGCACACCGCTTCGGCAAGATCGCTGCGCAGCTTTTCGTAGCTGGCGAGCTTCGCAAGTGCCAGGCTGGGGAACTTCTTTATTATTTGGGATCGACGCCACCTTATCGACTCCGCCAGTTTCGGATCGAGGTTGGCATTGTCCAACTTCTTGGCCTCCTCGATGCGCTTCTTGGTCAGCATGTCGTAGAGGTATTGAGGCAGGCTGCCTTGTGCGGGGGAGAATCTCTCGAGCTTGTTGAAGTCATCCTTGGTGAGCAACGGGGGTTGTTTACCGACCGCAACGTGCTCCTTTGAGGAGAAGTAGTTGAAGAAGGTGCGGCGGCTGATGTCGGCCGCTTCGCAGATTTCCTCCAGGGTGACTCCATCGAAGGATCGGTCGAGGAAGAGACGGGTGGCCTCGTCCTCAATCCTTAGCCTCGTTTCCAGGCGCTTGCGCTCGCGCAACCCCATGGTGGAGATATCCGTGGGATCTGTTGGATCGCAGCAGTTCGAACTCATCACTCGGACAAACTTACACCCAGTGCAAAGTTATATCCAGTGCAAGATTTGTGTCATTTTTCATAGAGGTTTGCCCTGTGTGTGGTGGTTAACGGTCGGCGACGCGGGCGGGCATACGGTGGTTCGCATGGCGGGTGGGTGTGCTGCGACTGGCGTGGTGGGTGGGTATATAGTGGCTCGCGTGGCGACAAAGCTCCATTCCAAGGGGGGTGCAAATGTCGGAAATGTTGCACTCCGGTGGGGTAAATGTCGGAAAAGTTGCAAAACCTTGTCGGGGTAGATTTCCAATATTTTAAATGTGCAGGTCACGGGGGTGGTGTGGAGGGTGCCGATTTTGGGAGGGAGGCGTTTTGCAACTTTTCCGACATCCTTGAAACGCGTGGTGCTGGTGTGACCAATAGCTTTTGAAGGATAGTGGTTGTTGGCGGTGTGGTGGCAGATAGTGGGTATTGGTCGGTGCTGGAGAGGCTGAGTGTCGCTAGAACGAGAATTCGTTAACGGGATCAAATTCCAGTAAGGCAAAAGCCCAGTCCAGGGCGTTGTGATTTCCTCAAGCCGGTTTCGCGGCTGTACATATTCTCGTTCTAGCGACATTTCGCCCCCTGCGGAGGCGGCAAGAGGGGGCAGAGGGGCAGGTGGCCAGATGCATGGCAAATAGGAAAACCCGCTGTCGCTCCTCCAAAGACGGTGGCTAGTGCCTGCTAGTAGCACTAATGACTACTAGCGCCTTCGGAAAACAACAGCGGGTGTGTCGGCAAGTGTGACCAGCCAGGATGACCCGGCTAGTGTGGCCCGGCTAGTGTGCCAGCCAACCAGCCAACTAGCCAGCTGGCCCCGCAACAGCGTCAGTACTTAGTTTTCGCCTACTTGTCGCGGTCGGTGTTTGCCATAGCCAGGACGTCGAGGCGCTTATCCAGCTCCTCCTCGGTCAGCTTCTCGCCGTCGACAAAGCCCAGGTCGATGACCGTCTGGCGGATGGTCTTGCCTTCCTTCAGGGCAGTCTTAGCAACCTTCGCCGCAGCCTCGTAGCCAATGGCAGAGTTCAGCGGGGTAACGATGGACGGGGAGGACTCAGCCAGAGTGCGCATACGCTCCTCGTTCGGCTCGATGCCGTCGACCAGCTTCTCTGCGAAGACGCGGGCGGTGTTAGCCAGCAGCTTCGCAGACTCCAGCACGTTGCGGGCCATCATCGGGATGTACACGTTCAGCTCGAACGCGCCCTGGGAACCGCCAAATGCAACAGCAGCGTCGTTACCGATGACCTGCGCAGCAACCTGGGTTGCGGTCTCACACAGAACTGGGTTGACCTTGCCCGGCATGATGGAGGAGCCCGGCTGCAGGTCCGGCAGGTGGATCTCGCCCAGGCCGGTCAGCGGGCCGGAGCCCATCCAGCGGATGTCGTTGGCGATCTTGTTCAGGGAGACAGCGATGGTGCGCATAGCACCGGAGAACTCGACCAGGCCATCGCGGTTAGCCTGTGCCTCGAAGTGGTTCTCTGCCTCACGCAGCTGCTCCACGCCGGTCAGCTTCACCAGCTCGGCGGTCACGTTGGCGCCGAAGTCAGCCGGGGTGTTCAGGCCGGTGCCGACTGCGGTACCGCCGATCGGCAGCTCACCCAGGCGGGGCAGGGTGGCCTCAACGCGCTCGATGCCTGCCTCGATCTGGCGGGCGTAGCCGGAGAACTCCTGGCCCAGGGTTACCGGGACGGCATCCATTAGGTGGGTGCGACCGGACTTCACGACCGTCTCCCACTCCTTGGCCTTCTTGGCCAGGGACTCCTGCAGGACCTTTAGTCCCGGGATCAGGTCGTTAACCGCAGCCTGGGTGGCGGCCACGTGGGTAGCGGTTGGGAACGTGTCGTTGGAGGACTGGCCCATGTTCACGTGGTCATTCGGGTGGATCTCCACGCCGTTGTTCTTGGCGATGGAGGCGATGACCTCGTTGGTGTTCATGTTGGAAGAGGTACCGGAGCCGGTCTGGAACACGTCGATCGGGAACTCAGCGTCGTGCTTGCCCTCGCCGATTTCCTTGGCGGCGGAGATGATGGCATCCGCCTGCTCGTCGGTCAGCAGGCCACGATCCTTGTTCACCTGCGCGCAGGCGGCCTTCAGCAGCCCCATCGCGCGGATCTGTGCGGACTCCAGCGGGCGATCGGAGATCGGGAAGTTCTCCACGGCACGCTGTGTCTGCGCACGCCACAGAGCCTTCGCGGGAACCTTAACCTCGCCCATCGTGTCGTGTTCAATGCGGAATTCTTGCTCGGTCATTCTTTCATCACCTTTATCTTCTTAGCTTTTTGACGCCTCCCGCTCCGAACCCACCGAAGGGTTCAAAAGTCGGGAACCGTGGGAAAGCGGATAGTCTTTCGTGCCCCGCACGGACACCGCCCAATCTACCTAAAAGGCCTGCTGCGCGGGGCGGCGTGGGGGCGTCATAAAAAGGGCTAGTTACGGGTGTAATCCAGCACGGAGTAGGACTGCAGCTTCGCCAGCTGGTGCTGCGACTCGATGAAGCGGATCGTGCCGGAGCGAGAGCGCATGACCAGGGAACGGGTGGTGGCGGAGTTATGGTGGTAGGAGACACCGCGCACCATGTCGCCGTTGGTCACGCCGGTGGCGACGAAGTAGCAGTGCTCGGAGTTCACCAGGTCGTTGGTAGTCAGCACGCGGTCGAGGTCGTGGCCTGCGTCCAGAGCCTTCTGGCGCTCGGCCTCGTCCTTTGGCCACAGCTTGCCCTGGATCTCGCCGCCCATGCACTTCATGGCGGCGGCGGCGATAACGCCCTCCGGGGTGCCGCCGATGCCCATCATGATGTCCACGGAGTTGGTGGAGGTGTCCTGGGCGGTTGCTACGGCGCCAGCCACGTCGCCGTCGCCAATCAGGCGGACCTTCGCGCCGGCCTCGCGGATCTCGCGGATCAGATCCTCGTGGCGTGGGCGGTCCAGCACGACGACGGTGATGTCGCCTGGGACAGTGCCCTTGGCCTTGGCCACGGCGTTGATGTTGTCAGCGACCGGAGCGTCGATGTCCACCTTGCCCACGGCCTCAGGGCCAACCGCGATCTTCTTCATGTAGAACACAGCAGACGGGTCGTACATGGATCCGCGCTCGGCGGCGGCGATCACGGAGATGGCGTTCGGGCGGCCTTCGGCCATCAGGGTGGTGCCGTCGACTGGGTCGACGGCGATGTCCACTGCCGGGCCGTTGCCGGTGCCGACCTGCTCGCCGTTGAACAGCATGGGGGCTTCGTCCTTCTCGCCCTCGCCGATCACGACAACGCCGTCCATCTCCACGGAGTTGATCATCTGGCGCATCGCATCCACGGCTGCACCGTCACCGGATTCTTTCTGTCCACGACCAACCCACTTGCCGGAGGCGAGGGCGGCGGCTTCCGTCACGCGGACTAGCTCCATCGCCAGGTTGCGATCCGGAGCCTCCGGGTTTGGGGAGACAGCAGGGATGTGCTCAGTAGACATGATCTTCAAGCTCTTTTCTGTTGCTGATTGGTGGCTGATAGGTAATTGTTTCCACTCTTCTTCCATTGTGCCTCATTTACCCCGGGCGTTGTTTCATGCTTTGCCCTATCTTTCGCCGTCCAGCCCTACCTAGGGTTGATTTGGCCAGGCCAGCGGAGGCAATGCGATAATGGCGGGCGTGCAGATTCAAAAACCCCGTGCGTTTCAATCCACCAAGGACATTGTGCTTTCCCTGGTGGTGCTGTTGGTTGCCATGTTCCTGACGGTCGGGTTTACGGGCCTGTGCTCCTATAACCCTGGAGAGGCTGATCGCTCGGGTCCTGTGCAGGAGGTCGACAAGGATACTGTGCTGCAGATGGATGCCCGGACCTTCGACTTCCCTATCCGTAATCCGGAGATGCCGGAAGGCTGGGTGGCCAACTCCGCCCGTCGTGTGATGGTCGGCGGCGAGCCGTCGAGCCTGGTCGGTTGGGTTATTAACGGGGAGAACTACATTTCCTTGACCCAAACCGGTGCCGACTTTAAGGCTGCTTCTCAGCCTGATGATTCCGTGCGGGAAGAGACTGGCACGGAGACCACGGGGGACGTCGAGTGGCACGTCTTCACCGGAGACGACGCCCGTCCGCTGTGGGTCGCTGACCTGGGGGATGTGCGCCTGGCTATTGAGGCGATGGCCTCCCACGAGCAGACTCGCACTGCCGCGGAGAAGATTGCTGCGACCCAGCCAATTGACGTCACCGACGTTTCCGACAGTCCCGATACTGCGGGAGCGGCTGCCGGGCCCAGTAGCGCCGAAACAGCTAACTAGCCCCAGGCGCTGGCTAGCTTTCGCCCTGCGCCTCGGCGTTGCGTGCTTCGCGCTGCTGTAGCGCTTGCTCGATGCGCTTGGATGCGCCATTGAGGTAGTCCTCACAGTATGCGGCCAGCTCCTCGCCGCGTTCCCAGTAGTTCAGCGACTCGTCGAGGCTCATCTGCCCGAGCTCGAGGATCTTCACAACCTCCACCAGTTCATCGCGTGCCTGCTCGTAGCTCAGCTGGTCGAGCGGGCGAAACTTCTGCTGCTCGCCGCTTTCGGTGTTGTTGGTGCCGTTGCTGGTGTTGTTCGCCATCGTCTTAAGCCTCTCCTGTGCTGTTCTCGGTGCTGTCTGTGCTGCCGGTACTGTCTGTCTTGTTGCTGTTTTTATTCATGACGCCCCCAGGCGCCGCCTGCACACCCATCGCCGCGGCCGTGATGGATCCGTCGGGGACACGGATGCGAAGCTGCGAACCGGGGTCAACCTGATCCACCGTGGTGACCACCTGGGCTCCCGACTTGTCGCGCGGAATGACCTGCACGATGGAATAGCCACGCGCAAGGGTCTGGGACGGCCCCAGGGCATTGACCTGTGCCTTCAGCGACTCGATCGAGGAACGCAGTGAGCGGACATGCACCCCCAGGGCACGATCCTTGCGCTGCAGAGCCTCTGCGATGATGTCTTTCTGACGGGTAACTGGCAGGCTGGGGTCCGCCATCACGGGCCGGGTGCGGATCTGCGCCAGCCCCTTACGTTCGTGAGCGACCCAGTTGCGCAGGGCACCGGCGCCGCGCTGGCGTGCTTCGCTGATGATTCGCAGCTCCTGAACCACATCCGGCACCACCGTCTTGGCTGCGTCCGTGGGAGTGGCCGCGCGGACGTCGGCCACGTAGTCCAGCAGGGGATTGTCCGGCTCGTGCCCGATGGCCGAAACCACCGGGGTTCGCAGACGGGATACTTCGCGGACCAGTGCTTCCTCGGAGAATGGTAGGAGGTCTTCCACCGAACCACCGCCACGGGCGACGATGATTACGTCGACCGCCGGGTCCTGCTCCAGCTCGTGTAGAGCATCGACGACCTGCGGAACCGTCTTCGGGCCTTGGACGGCTGTATTAATCACCCGAAAGCGCACTGCGGGCCAGCGGCGCTTGGCCACCTCCATCACGTCCCGCTCCGCCGCCGAACCACGACCGGTAATCAAACCCACGGTGGTGGGCAGGAAGGGCAGGGGAGCCTTCAGGCGGGGATCGAAAAGTCCCTCGGCAAACATGGCCTTCTTCAGCTGTTCGATCTGCGCGAGCAGCTGGCCGATACCAACCTGTCGGATTTCCGTGACCCACAGGGAAAAGCTGCCGCGCTTGGAATAGAACGACGGCTTGCCGTGAACGACAATGCGGTCGCCGTCCTTCACTGGCGTGGCCAGGTTCTTCAGCGCGGTCGTCTCCACGGTCAGGGAGACCGAAGCTTCCAGGTTCACATCACGCAGGGTGATGTAGGAAAACCGCCAGGTGCTCTTCATGTTTACCTGCGTGACCTGGCCTTCTACCCAGATGAACCCCAGTCTCTGGATCCAGTTCTTCACCTGGTCGTTTAGCTGCCCGACCGCCCACGGGGCCTCAGCGGAGTTTGGAACGCTCATGGTTAAGCATTCTAAATGACGGCCCGGACACCAGTGGATGGCTGCGGGATGCGCAGCGGATGGGCAGGGGATGGGCACTGTCAGGTACTTCCATTACGATGGGGCACATGAGTACCCCAATTACCGAGGCAACTGCCGACACGAAGAAGGTTTATCTAGCTGCCCCGCGCGGTTATTGCGCCGGAGTCGATCGTGCCGTCGAGTCCGTCGAGAAGGCTTTGGAAAAGCACGGTGCGCCGCTGTATGTGCGTAAGGAAATTGTGCACAACAAGCACGTTGTGAAGACTTTCGAAGATCGCGGCGTGATCTTCGTCGACGAGACCTCGGAGATTCCTCGCGGCTCCAATGTGGTGTTCTCGGCGCACGGTGTATCGCCCGCCGTGCACGAGGAGGCACGCCAACTCGAGTTGAAGACTTTTGACGCCACGTGCCCGCTCGTCACCAAGGTCCACCACGAGGTCACGCGCTTCGCTAAGCAGGGCTATCAGATCATCCTGATCGGCCACCACGGCCACGAAGAGGTCGAGGGCACCGCGGGTGAGGCCCCGGATGTCGTCCACTTGGTCGACGGCGAGGACGACGTGAATGAGCTGGACTTCCCGGAGGATACGAAGCTGGTGTGGCTGTCCCAGACCACCCTGAGCGTGGACGAAACTATGACAACCGTGAAGCTGCTGCGCGAGAAGTTCCCGCACATCCAGGATCCGCCGTCCGATGACATCTGCTACGCCACTCAGAACCGTCAGGTCGCGGTCAAGGCCATCGCTCCGAAGGTGGAGCTCATGATCGTGGTTGGTTCGCAGAACTCCTCCAACTCCAAGCGCCTGGTGGAGGTAGCCCTGCAGCACGGTACGCAGGATGCCCACCTGGTGGACTACGCAGAACAGGTCGATCCCGCTTGGCTGGATGGCGTGACGCACGTCGGCGTAACCTCAGGCGCATCCGTCCCGGAGATCCTCGTTCGCGGTGTGCTGGAGCTGCTGGCGGAGAAGGGCTACGGCGAGGTGGAGGAAGTCACCACCGCCACGGAGGATCTGATCTTCTCCCTGCCACGCGAGCTGCGTCCGCCGCGGACCCAGAAGTAAAACGCGATGTGAATCGCTGAGGGAGGGGGAGACCTAGGGTTAGTCCAAGGACTTACCTCCTCTTACCCTGTCGAGTCCCGTCTGTTTAGTCGCGCTCGTCGTCGAGGTAGCGCTTGGGGGACATGCGCCGCTCTGGGAAGGGGACCCGGCGGCGCTGAGCGTTCTCGCGCAACTCCTCAGAGCTGCGGGTTACCCGCTTGGCGCTAGTACGGGAGTTGTCGGCGCTGGAGGTCTCTCCAAGGCGCAGGAATTCCTCGTCCCTATCGATGCTCCTGTCGGAATCCCTATCCAAGCTCCTGGCGGCGCGCTCCTGATAGGGGGCAGGAACCGAATCCCCGCCCCGCGGAATGCGGGTTCCACGCTGTGCTGTCCGCTCTGAACGCTCCCGCGGCTCGTAGCTGGGGGCGCCATCAACAGAACGAGCACTCCTGCGCGCGTGGCTCCGGGCATGCGAACGCTCCTGTGCGCGGCCGTAGGTCTCAATGTTGCTGCGGTCGGACTCGCTGCGACGGCGGCGCTGCATCTCCAGCTTCGCGGCCTTGCGGGTGAGGGACTCGCGGAAGTTCCACCAGCGGAAAACCGCAATACCCACTGCGACGAGGAAGGGGATCAGTAGCCATAGGTAGTGCTCAATGGCGGGGTAGATCGAGGTGATGACCTTCGTCTTTCGGCTGGCAATTGTCGCCCTTCCGGAACTGAACCAGCCAATCAAAAGCGATCCGAACAGGTAAAACAGTGGGAACGAGGCGACGGTGATGAAGAGCCCGCGCGGCTCGACGAAGATGGTAGAGGCAATCATTCCTACGGCGAAGAGGCCGAAGAAAAGAGTCGGGATCGTGGTATCGCCATTGGCGAGCACTAGGCCGGTGAAGACAATGGCCAGCATCACCAGTGCGGGTGCCCAGACGGGGAACCAGTGCGCCGGTGAATCATCATGCGCCACCTCAGCCATGCCGCGGCTGCGTACGCCACGGTGTACGGAGCGGTTGTTGCTTCTGTGTCGGCTGCTTTCGGTCACGGGGTAATGCTACTTCTTTGGTTCGCTCTACTCGTTATTGCCACGGAGGGACTTATAGATTGACTGCACCCTACCGCGGATCTGTGCCCTCTTGTCGCTGAGGGATGACGCCCCCTCGTCCGCGTCGGCCGCCGCCTCCGCAGGATCGTCGCTGACCGCCGTGGCGGTCGTAGTCTCGGAGGAATCGGCAGAATCAGTCTTGTCGGAGCTATTCAACATCATGGTCTTGCGCAGCTCCTGCCAGCGTTGGGCGGCACGCTCCGACTGTTCGCCTGTGAGAGAACCCGCGGTGGTAGCAAACTCGATATCCTGGGAGGTTTTTTCGCCCGTGGCGAGGTCCGTTAGGTCGCCCATGTATCGCAGGATGACAGCGATCATAGCGGCGCAGGGCACGGCTAGGAAGGCACCGATGATGCCGAATAGGGTGGAGCCCAGGGTGACGGACAGCAGAATGATGACGGGGTGGACGTTCATCGCGCGGGACTGCAGCACCGGCTGTAGGATGTTGCCTTCCAACTGCTGGACTGCAATAACCAGAAGCAGCGCCATAACGGCGGTGTTGAAGTCAACTGCCACGAGAGCGATCAACACGGACAGCGCGCCGGCGACGAAAGCGCCGACCATGGGGATGAAGCCGCCGAAGAACGTCAGGATAGCCAGCGGGCCGGCCAGCGGAACGTTCAGCAGCACGAGGCCCAGGCCGATGAAGATGGCGTCGATCGCGGACACGATGGCCTGGGTGCGGATGAAGCCGCCCAGGGTGTTCCAGCAACGAGTCAGAACCTCAGTGAGGTGCCAGCCGACGCGGCGACCCGCCACGCGGCGCAGCATCGGCAGGAAGTTCTCTCCGTCCTTCAGGAAGAAGAAGGTTAGCACCAGCATCACGAAGAGGGTGACCAGTAAGGAGGCGGTTTCCGTGCCGAAGGCGGCGATGCTCGTTGCGATGTCGCCGGATTTGTTCTGCAGCCAGTCGGTGATCTGCTGGACACCATCGTTGAACTGGCTTTCCTGCAAGTTCACAGGGGGTCCTTGCAGCCAGTCCTGGATCCGGCCGATGCCGTCGCTGGCCTGGTTGACGATCGTCTTACCCTGCTCCACGGCACTGGGCGCGATGGCGGCGAAGGTGCCGATGATGAGGGCGAAGAAGCCTAGGATAGAGATCAGCACAGCCAAGCTGTTGGGGATCTTCAACTTGCGGAGCAGGCGCACGACCGGCCACAGCACGGTACATACGATCACCGACAGGCAGACCGGCAGAATGCCGGCCCAGAGCTTGCCGAATACTTGGAATCCCAGGTACAGCGCCGCGGCGATGATGATAAAACGCAAGCACCAGCCCGCAAACCAGCGACCGGTGGTGCCGATGACCTCCGCGCGGTCGCGCAGTTCAGGGTTTAGCTCCTCATCGACAGGAGACTTCTTAGCAGGCTTCTTATCCTTCTTCTTGACTTTTGCGGCGTGCGAGCGAAGCCCAGGACGATCGTCAGTTTCTGTTTCTCCGTCTGGCTCGTGAACTTCATCCAGTGGCTTCTCCATGCCTGTCGTGGCGCGGGCGGTGTTGCGCTCCTGGACGTAGGAGTCCCCCTTTTCCGCCACTGTGGGGGCAGTTTCTGCTCGCTTATCCTCGACCAGCTCGGCCTCGGGGGAGTCGGGGCTGATTGTTGGGTGCTTGGCGGCCTCCGGTTCGTCAACGAACTGTCCGCGGCCGAGGCGTTCTTCGTCCCTGTCGTCCCCTGGGATAGGAATGTTTTCCGTATCCAGTCGATGGGACCCTGCGATGAAGTCTGCAAAGTCACGGCCATCCTTATAGGGAAAGGACCTGTCGTGAGGGTTCTGGGAGTTCATTCTCCCTATTCTGCCTCACGCAGGTCCAAAACGGGAGTTTATGACGCGCTCCCTGGGTGTGTTGATAGGCGGCTTAATGTGCCACGGAGGACGTGTTCACCTTGAGCAGGGAATCGTTGTCCGTGCCGGGTGCGGATCCCAGCTCGCCGGTGGTGGCGTCATCCGTTTTCGCGAGCATAAGAATCGCTGCAACGAGCCCACCCCAGATCACGATAATGAACAGGGCCATCAGGAGAATTGCGGGGCCGGTCATGACAGTTCCTTTCCATTGTTAGGGCCATTGTTAGAGCTGGTGGAAGAAGTAGCGGCGGTGGCAGCGCCATTGGTGAGCGGGTTCGGACTGCCGCTCGGTCGACCCTTTGGAGGCACGCCGTAGTCCGAACTCGGTAGACCATCGAGGAACAGGTTGCCGCGGAAAGGCACGAAGCTCCATACCACCGCGCCCAGGCCGATGATGATGAGCACCAACCAGCCGTAAGCGAAGATCGTCCCGGATGCGTAGCCCTCGTAGCCTTCGGAGAGGAGGGTACGGATTTCCTCGAACAGGAAGTACAGCAGCACCACAGGGGTGATGGCGAATACGCAAGCTTGCCACACGAATCCCAGACGCAGCTCCGAAACAGCGTTGAGGTGCTGCGCCATTTCGTTACGGCGCCCCTGAATCCAACCAATGGTCAGAACCGCGGCGACGGCACAGATCACGATGCCCAGGTTGTTGGTGAACTTATCCATGATGTCCAGGGTGATCAGACCAGACGTGGTGGAGAACAGCAGGCAGGAGACGACGGCCATGACGCCACCGATGCTAATGGCGGCGACCTCGCGAGTCAGGTTCAGCTTGTCCTTCACAGCGGAGATAACGACCTCCATGATGGAGATCAGCGACGTAATACCGGCCAGGAACAGGGAGCCGAAGAACAGCACGCCGAACAGGGGTCCCGCTGGCATTTCGTTGATGATGGTCGGGAAGGCGATGAATGCCAGGCCGATACCGCCGGAAACCGATTCCTCGACGGAGCTGCCGGACTGCGCAGCCATGAAGCCCAGGGTGGCGAACACGCCGATGCCGGCCAGAACCTCGAAGGAGGAGTTAGCGAAGGCCGTGACCATACCGGTGCCGGTGAGGTTCGTGCGCGGCTTCAGGTAGGAGGCGTAGGTCATCATGATGCCGAAGCCGATGGACAGGGAGAAGAAGATTTGGCCGTAGGCGGCGATCCATACGGAGGTATCGGACAGGACGCTCCAGTCCGGGGTGAAGAACGTGTTCAGGCCATCGGCGGAACCATCGAGGAATAGGGCTCGGACCACCATGACGATGAAAAGGACGATCAGCACCGGCACGAAGAACATGGTGACGCGACCGATACCCTCGTTAATCCCGCGGGCCAGGGTGAAGATACAGACCACCCATACGGCGGCCATGACCAGCAGAACCGGGATGACGAAGTCGCCTGTCCAGGCGGACGAATCGTCGAGCTTCAGGAATTCAGCCTGGAAGTAAGTCTCTGCGTCTTCACCCCACGTCTTTCCAATGGACTTCCAGGTGTAGAGGCCCGCCCAGGCGATGATGGCAGCGTAGTAGACCGCAATGAAGAAGTTCACGCCCACCTTTAGCCAGCCGATCGGCTCGGCGTACTTGCTGGTACGGCGGAACGTCAGGGGAGTGGAACCGCGAAAGCGGTGACCCATGGCGAGGTCGAACCACAGTAGCGGAATACCCGCAGTGAGTAGTGCAACCAGGTAGGGAATCAGGAAAGCGCCGCCGCCGTTTTCATAGGCGACGTAGGGGAAACGCCAAATGTTACCCAGGCCGACCGCGGAGCCGATTGCGGCCATCAGGAACACGAGGCGGGTGTTGAATGTTTCCCGTCTCTGACGGGCACTAGCTTCAGGCGAGGAGGATGAAGTGGTCATTGAGGCGCAACTTTCTAGCAGGCATCTCGCAAGGCGAAGAATTAACAGAAGAGGCTTAAGGGGTGGTAAAGCCTCAAGGTTTTCTAAGGTGCTCTTACTATATGGCTGTTGAAAGGCTCTGATAGTGGGTTTTCACAATTTTTTCCTGATATTGACTACCCAATGAAGGGGCGGGGGTAGGCGGTCTGGGGTATGTG